>CAWCLE010000019.1:0-40602 GCA_963796255.1 uncultured delta proteobacterium
CACTCTCTATAATTAAGTCGGTAGTCCAGCGCTCAATTGATCTGGAGCGTGAAAAAATACTCCATGAAAACGAAGCATGCCGTGAGCTAACGACAGCCGAATGGTTGCAGATCTTTCAAGAAAACATCGCTGAGAAATTGTCGTTTAATTTCAAAAGAGTGATTAACGGCACCGGGGTGGTGATTCATACCAACCTGGGTAGATCAATACTGTCGCAGAAGACCACCGATCGCCTTGCGCAGGCAGGGGGATATTACTCCAATCTGGAATTTAACCTGGAGTCCGGCACAAGAGGCAGCCGCTATAGCCTGGTGGAGGATATTATCTGTCAATTGACCGGTGCTGAAGCTGCTCTGGTGGTCAATAATAATGCCGCTGCAGTGTTAATTGCCCTCGATACCTTGGCAAAAGGTAGGGAAGTTATTGTTTCTCGCGGCCAACTGGTTGAAATCGGCGGATCGTTTCGTATTCCCGATGTGATGCAGAAAAGTGGGGCAATCCTGCAAGAGGTCGGTGCCACCAACAGAACCCATCTCTATGACTATCAGCGGGCCATTACCGAAAACACCGTGTTATTGTTGCGAGTGCATACCTCAAATTTTCGGATCATCGGCTTTACCTCGGAAGTGTCTGCTGAACAAATGGTCAAGCTTGCCCAGGAAAATAATCTGACCACCATGGAAGATCTGGGTAGTGGCAGTTTGATCGATCTGTCCCAGTTTGGTTTTCCCAAGGAACCGACGGTTCAGGAAATCGTCAAGGCCGGAGTTGATGTGGTTACTTTCAGTGGCGATAAACTGCTCGGTGGACCGCAGGCAGGAATCATTGTCGGCAGAAAAAACGTTATAACGGCAATAAAACGAAATCCTTTAAATCGAGCACTACGCATAGATAAATTTACTCTTTCTGCACTGGAAAATGTGTTGCGGGAATATTTTGATTTCTCCCAGGCAATTAAAAATGTTCCGACCCTGACCATGTTAACCCTTGGCTCAGGGGAGCTGAAAAAAAGAGCGCAAAAGATTGCGCGCCGGTTGAAAAAAAATATAGCTAGACAATGCAAGGTAAAAATTGTCCCGACTGTCTCACGAGTTGGCGGAGGAGCTCTGCCTGAGACCGGTATCGAGAGTTGGGCGGTTGAACTTGAACCGATGAAGATGAAACTGAGTTTTTTTGAAAAAAGCTTAAGAAAGCTGACCATTCCTATTATCGGCAGAATTGAAAATGAGCGATTTCTTCTCGATGTCCGCACGGTGCAGGAGCGTGAAATAGCCAATCTGGTTGCTCTTTTAACTGATTTTTTTGCTACCGACAGTGGTATCCAAGGAGAAACTAATGGTTGAATCATTTCCAACTTTAGCTGATAACAGCACGTTGAATGGTATGGATTTTTCCCGTTTTTCTTTTAGTTTTGCAGAAATCTTGCAAAAATCCATCCCTACGTCCAAAGAGGTTGTCTTTGCCATTTCCACGGAACAGGCAGAAAAAATTCTTTCGGCAAACAATTGTGCATCTGAGTTGTTATCGGTATTCAGGCAGGTGCAAGAAGGCGTCATTGCCTGGGGTACTTGGCTTGATTACCTGATGCTGCCATTTACGGTAAAAAATGGGGAGAATGTTGTGGCGCTTATTTCCGGAACCGATTCTCATTTTCTGCAGAAGGTGAGTTCCGATTGGCTGGAAGAGATGAAGCAAACAGTGGAACACCAATTTCTTTTGGTAAAACAGGCTTGGGTGGACCCGCATATCGGCTTATTAAATATAGCCAATCTGTTTTCTCTGCTGGACAGGTATGGAGCACATCAAGGAATGCATCTCATACTGGTGGAACTGGTTGCGAAAAAGACCGCTTTTCACGAAGCTCTGAGGTATGCCCAAAAATGTGCCACTCTTCTGGTCGACTTTATTCCAGCCGGCTCGGGAGTGCATTTTCTGGGACAATCAGCTTTCGCTATTGTCTTGCAGCATAATGTAACCGGGAAGTCACCGGAAATTGAGCGAGCTCTGGTGAGCTATCTGAAAAAAGCTGGGTGTCACAGGGTGCATGTCGGATGCAGTTTTGCAAAAGCGCAGCCGGAAAGCGACCAGGAAGATTTCTCCGGCCGGCGATTACTGGATGAGGCGTGGACCGCTCTGCGCCATGCGGGGCAGCGCGGCCCGTTCAGTTTTTGTGATTTTGCTCAGCTGGCCTATCCGGAAAAACATCCGCTCGCACCTCCGCACCGCAATATAGTCCGCAGGCTCTCCAGATTGTGGGCATCCTCGGAAAATTTTTGTCTCATTCAATTTGCCGTTGATAACGAATCAGGGTCAGCTGATAGCCTGCTATCACCTCATATCGGGCAGAAAAAGACAGTGGATGATGGGGATTCCGTCTTCGTTTATCTGGATAAAATGACAGCAAGTGATGCGCTGCAATGGGCTCAACAAATAATAAACCGAGTCGATAATCCTGAGAAAAATATCCATGTCTCTGCCGGAGTGGCCAATTATCCCTACGGTGATTGCAAAAAATCGGAACTGGTTTTGAATTGTCGCAAAGCGCTGTTGCACGCCGCATTTTACGGCCAGTCAACTGCGGTGATCTTTGATGCGGTGAGCCTCAATATCAGCGGTGATATTTATTTTGGTGATGGCGATCTGACCAGGGCGGTAAAGGAATACGAAAAGGGCTTGAAGTGCGATTCCGCCGACGTCAATCTGCATAACAGTCTCGGGGTTGCTCTGGCGATGATGAATAAACTTGCCCCGGCCCTGGCAAGCTTTAAACGAGGGTTGGCCCTCGATAAGCACAATTTCATGGCTCTTTATAATCTTGGCCTGGGAGAGCAGGCGCGAAACAACAAGACTGAAGCCTTGGCCTATCTGGAAAAAGCCCTGCAATATTACACCCCGGAAGAGGGTGGGCAAGAGCTGGTCGACGATCTTACCCTGCAGATTGGCATTCTGTCCTGTGAGCTGGACAGGTATAGTGCGGCCCTTGATTTTCTTATCCCCTGGCATGAGGCGCATAAAGCATCCGCCAATGCGGGTCGGGTGCATTATTATCTTGGCGAGTCCCATTATGGCCAAAAAGATAATCGTAATGCCATGGCGGCCCTGCAGCGAGCTCTGCGTTTTGATGAAATGGATGACCGAGCTATGAATCTGCTTGGCCGGATCTATTTTGCAGAAGGTGAAGGAGACCAGATAGCACTGAGTCTGTGCCGTAAGAGTGTGGAACTGGAACCGTCCAACCTCCGCTATATGCTGCATCTTGCCGAGGTCTTGGTGCAGTGCGGATTGCACCTCGAAGCCCGGGAAAATCTGCACCGTTGCCTCAAAAATCGTCAGTGTAAAATGGCAGCACAACTTCTGCTCGGCAAAAGCTACGCTTCTGAAGGACAGTTTCGGCGGGCGGCAAATTGGTTTGGTAAAGTACTGAAGCAGAAAAATATTCCGCGTGAAATCCAGAAAACCGCTGAACAGGAATTAAAAAGCAAATCATATGACTCCTATAAATAACGGCAGAATAATTAGAGAACCAAAGTATGTCCTCGACAATACCGTTGTCGGCGATTCGTGGCGGATGTTTCGAATAATGTCCGAGTTTGTCGACGGGTTTGATGCCATGTCGGCGATCCATGTTCCGGCGGTGACGATCTATGGCTCAGCGCGCACCACTGTTGATCATAAATATTATCTTTTGGCCGAAAAAATAGCTGCAGATCTGGCTGTCGCCGGCTATTGCGTCATTACCGGTGGCGGACCGGGTATTATGGAAGCAGCCAATAAAGGCGCTGCTGAAGCCGGTGGGGTATCGATCGGCTTGAATATCGATCTGCCCCATGAACAAGCCCCCAATCCTTATGCGAATTTTCCGTTGAACTTCAAATACTTTTTTGTGAGAAAAGTGCTTTTTATGAAGTATTCGACCGGTTTTGTCTGTATGCCGGGAGGGTTTGGTTCTCTTGATGAACTTTTTGAAGCTTTGACGCTTATTCAGACGGAGCGAATCAAGCCTTTTCCCATAGTTCTGGTCGGAAGTGAATTTTGGGCTGGACTTGTTGACTGGATAAAAGATAAACTTTTGGGAAGCGGAAATATCAATTCTGAAGATATGGCGTTGTTCAGGGTGCTTGATGATCCCGATGAGGTAGTAAGATATTTGTTAGAAACAATACAACCGTGATGGAACGGCGCGGTATTTTTTGTTATTAATTGGAAATCGGAGTGATAAATGGCTCAAATTGATGGCTTTTTTAAATTAATGAACGATGAAGGAGCATCCGATCTGCATATGGTGGCAGGTCAACAACCATTGCTGCGTATCCGTGGTGATATGGAACGGGTGAAATTTAAAAAGTTAGGCAATGATGAGCTTCGAGCCATGCTCTATGAAATTTGCCCCGAAGAAAAAATTAAACTTTTCGAGGAGACCGGAGATATTGACTTTGGCTATGAAATCCCGGGGCTTGCGCGTTATCGTTGCAATTATTTCCAGCAGAAATATGGTGTCGGTTCCGTTTTCCGTGAAATTCCCAGTGAGATAATGACCGTCGAGCAGCTTGGTCTGCCGTCGGTTATATCCCGCCTGGCGTATCTGCCGAAAGGTCTGGTTCTGGTGACCGGACCCACCGGCTCGGGAAAATCCACAACTCTTGCGGCGATTGTCGATGAGTGTAATAAAACCCGCAAAGACCATATTCTGACCATTGAGGATCCCATCGAGTTTGTCCACAAAAGTCAGAAGTGCATCATCAACCACCGAGAAGTAGGCTCACATACCAACAGCTTTACCGCGGCTTTGCGTGGAGCTCTACGCGAAGATCCTGACATAATCATGGTTGGCGAGATGCGCGATCTTGAAACTATTTCTCTCGCTATGGAAGCGGCGATGACCGGCCATTTGGTTTTTGGGACGCTGCATACGATAAATGCCATGAAAACGGTTGATCGTATTATCGAGATATTCCCCGCGAGTCAACAGGGACAGGTTCGCTCAACCCTGGCTGATGCCCTGAAAGCGGTTATCTCACAGACGCTTTTTAAACGAGTGGACGTGAAGGGGAGATGTGCCGCGCTCGAAATTCTTATTGCGACACCCGCGGTACGAAACCTTATCCGCGATGCCAAAACCTTTCAGATCCTTTCGGCCATGCAGACCGGTAAAAAATACGGCATGCAGACTCTGGACGATGCGATTATGATCCTGCTGGAAAAGAAAATGATCAGTCCGGACGATGCGTATTCCAATAGTATAGAAAAAGCCAGATTCCTTAAATTTTTAAAGAAAGCACCGTCGGATTTTACTGAGGTCTAAAAGTCTTTTCGTTGAGAAGTACCGGGTGATAGGATAAAAGCGGATTATTGCCTTTTCGCCTATAGCCGTAGAGCTGGTAACCATTCGTATCGGCAATGATTTGCAGGGTTCCCTGCTCGGCGGTCGTATACAAAACAATCTGCTGCGTGTCGCACTCTGTCGCCAGGCCGCTATGCGGAAAATGTCCTTTCCCGCTCCGGCCAGCCGATACCAGCAGGTAACTCGGGGCAACAGCTGCCAGAAACTCGCTCGAGTTTGAAGTAATGGAGCCATGGTGCGGCGAAAGTAGAAACTCTGCCTGCACAGCAAATCCCTGTTCGACAATGAAACGTTCACCGTCTCTGCCGATATCACCGGGAAAAAGTGCGCAAAGCCGTGCCGCACAGGCCTTGAGGACAATTCCGTCATTGCGGCTTTGCGCCCCCCTCTGGCTCTCGCCATTTCTCTCATCGACGAGATTCGCCACGCAGACCAGGGATTCTTCTCCTGCCGATAAACCATCATCCGCCGTGGGGATAAGCACATTAATTCCCCGCTGTTCAGCCAGGTGTATCAGCTGTTTAAAATGGTCATCGTGGCCATCTTTCTCTCTACTCCATATTATTTTCGGGGAAAAATGATCGTTGATAAACTGAAGGCCGTTGTAGTGGTCGGCGTCGGCATGGGTAATGGCGACCGCATCAATGGCGCGTATCCCTTTTTTCCATAAAAATGGGGCAATGATCCGTTCGCCAACACTCGTTGCGGCAAAAGAAGAGCCGCCGCCATCAATAAGTGCCCGATAACCTGATGGATACTCCAATAGTGTGGCAGTTCCCTGGCCGACATCGAGATAGGTGATACGAAAGAATCTGGCTCGCTGGCCTGGGTAGTGGCGTATGGGATAGAAAAAAAGCACGATGCATGCGGCAAAGACAAGAAGTGTCGGTACTGCAAGTCGGATCCTTTTCCAGCCGGTATAACTCAAAACTATGAGGCAGCAATAATAGACAGCGATGAGCCATGCTGTCGGGGTTGGCAACCAGATGGTGGAAAAAGACCAGGAAGAAAAAAATGCGGCAATATGCAATGTCGCACTAATGCCAAACGCACCTATTTGAAAAAGAAAAGAGGCGATATCGGGTTGGATGAAAATAAAAAATATGCCGAATAAGCCCGCTCCAAGACTCCAGAGACAGATAAGTGGTTCAATGAACAGGTTGGCCAGGGGACTGACCAGCGAAAACCTGTTGAAGGCATAGAGAGTGATGGGTGCCGTAGCCAGACTGGCAACCAGAGAGACCAGAAGAGCAGCGGTGAGCCAATCAACAGCTTTTTCATGGAGAGGTGTGATGCTGGAGGATTTTGTCGAAGGGTTGAGCAAGTTTTTGATCACCGGCAGCAGAAAGACAATCCCGGTAATTGCGACAAAGGACAGCTGAAAAGAGACCGTAAAGAGCTGTAGAGGTTCAATGATCAGGATCAGCATCGCCGCAGATGCCAGAAGAGCCCCCGGAGATTTCTGCCGATCGGAGCAGATGGCGAGTATGACCACGGAGCTCATGATGACCGCCCGGAAAACCGGGGTATTCATTCCGGCCAGCATACCATAGCCGAGAAGAACCGGCAGACTGAGAAAAGCCGCCCATTTCTTGACGGTAAAATTCAAGAGAAGTCTTTCCGAGCGGCTGAGGAGCCAGAACAGGCCGCTATAGATGAGAAACCCGATAACGGCCATATGCAGTCCGGAAATTGCGAGGATATGCATCGTTCCACTGCCCTTGAAAATTTCCAGGGTGTCGGCATCGACATGGCTCCGGTCCCCCAGTAAAATTGCCCGGTAAATACCGCTTATATCCGGCGATACCGCATGGTCGATCGCTTTACCTATGGTGCTTCTGGTTCTTTCGGGTAAATAGCGTAGGCGGTGCAGCAGCGACTGAGGCCCTGATACTTTATGTAACAGGAGTGAGGAACGGACAAAACCGGTAATCCAGATGTTTTTTTGGGCCAGATACTGGGCATAATCGAAAACTCCCTCGGTTCTGAAGCTGTCCGGTCGCTTCAACTCGGCGCGAATGGCGAGCATATCGCCGGGAGAAATATCCGCCGGCCACGGGCCCTCCAGCCGCAAAAGTACCAGGCCTTCGGTGGCGATCAACTTTGCATCCTCTTTGCGTCGAATGGAATGCGCTATAATTGTCGCCTGGCTGGTCTTGCCGTCAAAACCTGCCATGGTCGCCATGGCGCCGACGAGTACTGCATCTGTTTTGTTCTTGATGGCGTTATAGATATGATTTTTCACGCTGGGGAGTTGCAGGTGGACAGAGCCATGGTAGGCGCCTGAAGCGGCAATAAAAGGCAGTAACAGACAGAGGGTGAGCCGCGTTTTGTTCAAGAGATGCAGGACAATAAGAAGAGTCAGTACGACAAGGAGCGCGGTGCTGCTATAAAAAAGATGTACTCCACCAAGATCGATGTGCGGCGCAAGAGCGATGCCAGCCATAAAGGCAAGGGTTAAGACCGGCAGAAGATGGTCGGATATATACCATGCCGGATGTTTCACAAAACTTTGTCGATAAGTTCTAGATGTCGGTCTATGACGCCACGCTGTTTCTCAATGCAACATCTGGCTGCCAGACCCTGTGTGGCGCGTAGGTCCGGAGAAGATAATAGCCTGCCCAGCAGTTCGGTTAAATCGCCGTTGTCGGATATTTCCGTGGCTCCGCCGGCGCTGAGCAGGGCGGCGGCGATTTCGCTAAAATCCTGCATGTTTGGGCCAAAAATGACCGGAATACCCATAATCGCCGGTTCGATAGGGTTATGGCCACCCTGCATAACCAGACTGCCGCCGACAAAAGCAATATCCGCCACGGCATAAAAGTCAATAAGTTCACCGATGGTATCTAGGATAAACAGATCCGTTGATGGACCTGTGCCGCTTGAACGTAATGTCGCAGTTAAGTCCTGTGCTGTAGCAAGAGCCTCAATTTCTGTTGCCCGACCAGGGTCCCTGGGAGCAATAATAAGAAAAAGCTCTGGGTGTGCTTTTCTAAGTTCTCTATAACAAGTGATGAGAATCTTTTCTTCCCCAGGATGGGTTGAGCCGCAGATAAAAATAATCCGCTCTTGAGGTAATAAAATTTTAGGGGATGTAGCTTCCGGGTGGGTATTTCTTGGCTCGGTAGCAAATTTCAGATTTCCCAGGGTATAGAGCTTTTCTGGCAAAAGCCCGAGGTTTACCAGGTTCTCACGGTCATGTTCAGTTTGCAGACAGATAGAAGAAAAACTTTGCAGCATGGGGACAAAGAACAGTCGCAGTCGGCGATAGCCCGCCAGAGATTTTTCTGAAATCCGGCCATTCACCAAAATTGTCGGGATGTTTTTCTGGTGCAGAAATAAAAGGATATTGGGCCAGAAATCGGTTTCCACCAGGATATAGAGCTCCGGTTGAATGACTTTCGTGAAGTGGACAACGACCGGCAGAATATCCAGCGGGCCGTCAATGACATGATCGACAGAGGGGGCCAGGAGCTTGTCTGCAAGCTGCTTGCCGGTACGAGTCGCAACCGAGACAATGATCCTTTTTTCGGGATAGGCTTTACGCAGGCCGGCAATGAGCGGTACGGTAGAGGTCACTTCGCCCACCGAGAGGGCGTGCAGCCAGATGGTTCGTGGTATTGCTGCACCGGACATCGATGTTTTGGTTACGGTTAGTCGGCATTTGAGCCCAAAGCCTAAGCGGGCCGGCAGGCGATCACGATATTTGGGACGAGCAAGGACAAAAAGGGTGATAAGCGGTAAAAAAACAGCTAGTAAGACCGGCTGCACAATATTATAGAGTACGAACATGTAAATCTATCCTTCGCCTGTTGCCTGTTTTCGAGCACTCTTTAAGGCTACCTCATAGAAATGGGAAAGACAATTAAAAGAGTCTTTCGTCTTTGATAAACCTCACGGCGTGAGCAAATAATTGATGAAGCAATGAATATAATTCTGGCAGAAGCAAGTGAAGTTGTCGACAGTCGATTGACCCTGACTGATCATCGAGCTAAGCATATAGTGAAAGTCTTGCAGGCAGATGTTGGCGATCAGCTTCGGGTGGGAGTGATTGGTGGTAGCATGGGCTGTGGTATTATTGCTTCGATAAAAAAAAAATATCCCTTTGACGTAGTTCTCGATCTGGTCCTGAATGAGCCACCACGCGAAGCTCCGACAATTGACCTGATCCTGGCACTGCCGCGACCCATCATGTTAAAGCGTATCCTCAGCCAGCTCACCGCGCTGGGGGTGGGTACCATTCATCTTATCAATGCCAATCGGGTTGAGAAAAGTTTCTGGGAAGCGGGAATTCTTCAGCCTAAAGAGTACCGCAGCCATCTCCTGCTAGGCCTTGAGCAGGCGGTGGATACCCGCGTGCCGGAAATTCGACTGCATCGCCAATTCAAACCATTTATTGAGGATTTTTTCCCCTCTCTGGCCGCCGGGTATCGCCATCTTCTGCTCGCGCATCCCCTCGGAAAGCTGTGCTTTAATGAGGTGATTGACCACAAGTACGGTCGGATAGCCCTGGCCGTTGGGCCGGAGGGTGGCTGGGTGGAACATGAAGTGAAAAAATTCCAGGAACATGGCTTTTCCTGCTGCACCATCGGCGAAAGAATTCTCAAGGTCGATACCGCAGTTGTCGCTCTGCACGCCCGTATTAGTGCCTTGCAGGAAGTGTTGCCGGATAGGCACTGATTCTCTGGTAGACAATTTCGTGAAAATCTAAGATGTTCGCCACCAACAATAAAGAGAATAAAGGTAATACTACCCCATGATCCACACGGCCTACCATTTAAGTTCTCAGTTCATTGAAGAATTATCGAGGCGAATTCATCTTCTCGTTGAATCGACTGTATCGACCACAATCGTTGGCAGTCTCTTCCAAAATATTCCTTTCATTCCTTCGCCAGAAACCATCTCGCAAGTGATTGATGCTGCCGTTTGGACGAGCTTTGCCACCGACGAAGGGAATACGGTAACCATCTCGATCATCCTCAATCCCGAACAAGACTCCTTTGACACATTTATTTTCGACAAGCCAATAAGCTTTGATGTCAATCATCTGGTGAAATTAGGTGCTGCACTGGAAAAACCCAGGGCGGATATTGGGGTCTGGCCCAACGAAGAACAAAAAATAGTTATTTGGGGATTCAAAACGCGTTCTGCTGCCACCCTCATCCCTAACCTGTGTGTTGAAGCTATGGGACCAGGGAGTGTGCTGATAACGTTTGGCGGGAAAAGTCTTGCAGCACTTATTGGCAATGAGGCCTTTTTTATTGATCATTCTATTCTGATGCGCAAAATTATTCCTAAGTTGTCGTCGCCGACAGATCAACAAAATGATACAATCCTGCATCTGATGCGGTATATGTCCCTCCTGAATACCGCCAGAAAAATGCGTGAGCATGGCAGGGGAGGGACTCTGCTGTTGGTCTCCGGCACGGCGGAATGGCGGCACTCGATTGATACTCCGGTCCCCTATACAGGTGGCGCAATTTTTCTGGAAAGTGACTACGATGTGTCCCAAAAGCCTTCCTTGATGGGGGTCGTGAAGAATTTTTTTGGTGCATCATCCCAGAATAAAACCATAAAGGACACGGAATACCTGGAACGTCTGGGTAGGCAGCTGGATCAACAGTGCAAACATATCGCCAGATTGACAGCTGTGGATGGAGCCCTGGTCATGTCTTTTGACCGATTTGTGTACTGCTTTGGTGCCAAAATAACCTCTGCTCACAAGCATCCTCCTCCCACCAATATCCGCGTTTATAAACCAATCGAGGGAGACACCGGTGCGGCCATTAACCTGGTGGATCTGGGCGGTACCAGACACCAGTCGGCGGCCCATTTTGCCAACGCCCAACCAGGTGCAGTTGCCATTGTCGTATCACAGGATGGGCATGTTTCCTTTATATCTTCTGATCCAAAAACCAATGAGCTGACCGTTATTCAGCACGCGGAATTAGCGGTTATCCCGGAAGGATTCGGCGCTGTTTTATGGACCTATTCTCTTTTTGCCGAGATGGAACTTTTGTCATAGTTGAAAGCGAATGCCCTGGGCAAGCGGCAGCTCCGAGCCATAATTGACCGTCACGGTCTGGCGGCGCATATAGCCTTTCCAGGAATCAGAACCGCACTCCCGCCCGCCGCCAGTATCTTTTTCACCGCCGAACGCGCCGCCTATTTCCGCTCCGGAAGTGCCGATATTGACATTGGCGATGCCGCAATCAGACCCTTTTGCCGAAAGAAAAGTCTCAATCTGCTGCTGATTAGTACTGAAAATTGCCGAGCTTAAGCCCTGATCAACCGCGTTGTGCATGGCGATTGCATTGTCCACCGCCCCGGCATATTTGATAAGATAAAGTATCGGAGCGAAGGTCTCTTCCTGCACAATCGGCAAATTATGGGCGACCTCGGCCAGGGTCGGTTCAACGTAACATTGTGAGGCAAATTCCTCAGTTTTTAAGAGGTTGCCGCCAAAGAGAATAGTCCCACCCTGCTTGCCGATGGCGGCTATTGCTTTCTGAAAAGCTTTCACCGCATTTTTATCGATAAGCGGGCCCATATGGTTGGCCTCAAGCAGCGGATTGCCGATTTTCAGGCTGGCGTAGGCGTTATACAGGCGTTCTTTTACCTCGTCGTAGCAGCTTTCATGGATAAACAGGCGCCGCGTTGACGTACATCGCTGGCCGGTGGTGCCGACTGCGCCAAAGACCACCGCCGGTATGGCCAGTTGCAGATCGGCGTATTCGGTGATAATAATGCCGTTGTTGCCGCCCAACTCAAGAATGGTCCGCCCCAGCCGCTGGCCAACTTTTTGGGCGGCTGTTCGACCGGCGGACACCGATCCGGTAAAAGAGACTAAAGGAATTCGTCTATCCTCAAGTATCTTTTCCCCGACGACCCCACGATCGCCGATGATCAGTGAAAAAATACCTTCCGGTAGATTGTTTTTTTCAAGGACCCTGGCGATAACTTTTTGCAGGGCGATAGCCGAAGCTGGGGCTTTGGAAGACGGTTTCCAGATGCACACATTGCCGCAGATTACGGCGAGCATGGCATTCCAGCCCCAGACCGCCATGGGAAAATTAAAAGCGGTGATGATGGCGACAATGCCCAGAGGATGATATTGTTCAAAGAGCCTGTGGTCCGGTCTTTCCGAAACCGTCGTCATTCCATAGAGCATGCGCGACTGGCCGACGCAGTAGTCGCAGACGTCAATAAGCTCCTGCACTTCGCCCAGACCTTCCTGGAGTGATTTCCCGGTTTCATAAGAAATAAGAGTGCCCAGGGGGAGTTTGAAATCCCGCAGGCGAAGACCAATCTGCCGGACTATTTCCCCCCGCCGCGGGGCGGGAACCGAGCGCCAGACAGCAAAGGTCTGCTGCGCCTGTTCGACGACCTGTTCGTAATCCTTTACGGTGGCTTTGCTTATATTGGCAAAGGTCTCACCGTCAACAGGAGAGGTTACTGCCAGTTGTTTTTTGCTCTTTCCTGTGAGCCATTTGGTTCCGGTCGAGGTGCCGGACATTTGTTTTTCCAGATACAGTTCGTCGAGAAAGTTCATAACGCTCCTTTCTAGTTGATATTGAAAAGAAAAACTAGACGTGTTAGATGTATTATATTTCCAGGTGCATGCGTCAAGCAAGCTTGGCAGCGGGCTCAGCATGCAACCATGTTTATTTTGGATGAAAAAAACTGATGATCTCCCTGGCCAGTTCCCGGCCTATTCCCTTGACTTCCATAAGTTCCTCCAGAGAAGCATTTTTGATTCTTTTCAAACTGCCCATATGGCGTAACAACTGTTTCTTCTTTTCGGTGCCGATGCCGGCAATGCGATCTAAATCGGAGGCAAGCGTCGCCTTATTGCGCAGTTTGCGGTGAAAAGTTACGCCATAGCGGTGGGATTCATCGCGTATGCGCATAAGGTAGAGGAGAATGGGATTATGCGCGGGGAGAATAATCGGATTTTTTCGATTTGGTTTATACAGTTTTTCTCCTTCGTCCTCTCTTTCCTTGGCAATGCCGATCCAGTCTATCTGGTCGGTGATTGCCAATTCCCCGGCCACGGCCAGGGCCATGCCCAGTTGTCCTTTGCCGCCGTCAACGACCATAAGATCGGGGAGATTTTGCTCATCCATGCCCCGCTGCAGTCGGCGCTCCAGCACTTCTTTCATCATCGCATAATCGTCCGGGCCGTCGACAGTTCTGATCTTATAGTGCCTGAAATTGTTTTTATCCGCTTCGCCGCGAGTAAAACAGACCAGGGAGCCGACCGCCTGCTTGCCGCTGATATTGGAGATATCGAGACATTCAATCCGGTTGGGCGGACGGTGCAGGTGCAGCACTTTTTCCATGGTTTTACTGAGATTGAGCCATGACTGTTTCTTTTTTTCTTTCTCTTCAAAGAGCTGCAGGGCATTGGCATTGGCCATGGCGATCAGTTGTTGACTGTCGCCACGTTGGGGTATTTTGAGCTGTATCTTTATCCCGGCACTGTCACTCAGGTACTCCTGGTGCACCTCCAGATCCGGTGGCGCGAAGGGCAACAAAATCTCCCTGGGGATAAGACTTTGACTGTCGTAAAACTGGCTCAGGGCCTGGGACAATATCGTCCCGTCTTCGCCATAGGGATCGCCGAAAAAAAATGTTCGACTACCGTTGATCAGGCCGTTTCTGATAAAAAGGATGGCAATGGTGACTGCCGCGTCCTTTCGAGCAAAGCCGAAGACATCCTGGTCCTTGTTGTGACTTGCGGCAATAACCTGCTTTTCCAAAGTTCGCGACAAGGCACTGATCTGATCGCGCACGGTCGCCGCCTTTTCAAAATCGAGCTGGGCGGAGGCCGCCGCCATCTGCTCTTTCAAAGTGCCGACCAGATCCTGATTGCGTCCTTCCAGAACCATGATGATCTTGCCGACATGCTCGAGGTAGAGTGCGCGGTCGGCATTACCGGCGCAGGGGGCGAGACATTTTCCGATCTGTCTGTTCAGGCAGGGGCGGTCCCGCTTTTTGAGCCTGGTTCCCTTGCAGTTACGCAAAGGAAAGAGTGAGCCGATCAGCCGCAAAGTCGACCACATGGCCGTGGAAGAAGAATAGGGGCCAAAATAGCGCGCCTTGTCCCGAGCTTTTCTTCTCGCCATAAAAACTCGCGGCCATTCTTCCTGCACGGTAACTTTTATATAGGGGTAATTTTTATCATCGCGAAGGATGATATTATATTTGGGCTTATGCTTTTTTATCAGCGAGGCCTCAAGAATCAGAGCCTCCTTTTCGGTATTGGTGATGATCGTCTCGACTTTACGGACTTTGCTGAGCATTATTGCCGTCTTATTATATTCAGCGCCGGAAAAATGGGCATAGGAGGAAAGTCTTTTAAACAGATCTTTGGCCTTGCCCACATAGACAACTGAGGATTTGCCGTCGAGCATGATATACACGCCGGGGGCATGAGCGGCTGAAGCAAGGGTTGATTCTGGGAACATAGTAAGGTTTATTGGTACCGCATATCTTAATCCGGCTATGTAAGCGCAGCGCTAAAGAGCCTTTTGGTGTAGTCATGCTCGGGGGAATCAAAGATCTTCCGGGCAGGGCCTGCCTCGACGATTCGGCCATGCTGCATGACCGCGACATAGTCGGCAAGGGCGCGAACCACCCGCAGATCATGGGATATAAACATATAGGTCATCCGGTATTTCTTTTGTAAATCGAGGAGTAATTCAATTATCTGACCCTGGATGGTGACATCGAGTGCAGAAGTTGGTTCGTCGAGAATAAGAAACTTCGGTTGCAGGACAATAGCCCGGGCGATGGCGATGCGCTGTCGCTGGCCGCCGGAGAATTCATGGGGGAAGCGAAAGGCCATCTCCTCTTCCAGCCCCACTTCGGCAAGCGTATCGAGAACCCGTTCATAACGCGCAACCCTGGTGGCGTCCGGGGTGTGGATTTTTAGGCCCTCTTCGATAATTTCATGGACCGTAAAGCGCGGTGAGAGCGAGGAAAACGGGTCCTGGAAAACAATCTGCATATCGCTGCGCAAAGGTCGTAGTTGGCTATTGGTCCAATGTTCTATATGCTGTCCTGCAAAGACAATATCGCCGCTGCTGCGAATAAGTTTTAAAAGAGCTAGCCCAAGGGTGGTTTTTCCTGAGCCGGATTCGCCGACAACGCCGCAGGTCGTTCCCCGATAGAAATCAAGTGTTGCCTCATCCACCGCCTTGATAATCTTTTTTTTACGTTTAAACGGATGGATCCAGCCGCCGTAGGTTGTAAATCGGCAGTTGAGTTTTTCTGTTCTTACCAACAGCGGGCCCGGCAGAGTTGTTGGTTTAATGGCCTTGGGCAGAGCCGCCATGAGAGTTTTGGTATAATCGTGGCTCGGATCGCTGAATATTTTTTGCGTCACGCCGCTCTCGACTATCCGACCGGCCTGCATAATATAGATTCTGGATGCCTGTTTTCTGACCATCTCCAGGTCGTGGGTAATAAGCAGCAGACCCATGCCGTATTCGGCCTGGATATCTTTAATCAATTCGAGTATCTGGGCCTGGATCGTCACATCAAGCGCTGTGGTCGGCTCATCCGCTATCAACAGGGCAGGCCGGCAGGCAAGCGCCATGGCAATCATTACCCGTTGACGTTGTCCGCCGGAAAGCTGGTAAGAATACGCACCCATTCGCCCGGCTGGGTCGTCTATGCCGGTCCGATCAAGAAGCCTGATGGCCTCTTTTTCCGCCTCTTTTTTGGTCATGCCGCGGTGCAGCCTAAGCGGTTCCAGTAGCTGGTTGCCGATGGTGTACACCGGGTTGAGCGAGGTCATCGGCTCCTGAAAGATCATGGCAATCTTATTGCCGCGTAAAGTGCGAATCTCATCAGTAGACAGGGCAAAAACATCTTGCCCCTGGAAATAAATTTTGCCCTGCCGGGTGATGTTGCTGCTGTCTTCTAAAAGACGTAATATAGACAGAGCGGTTACTGACTTACCGGAGCCGGATTCTCCGACAATAGCGATGGTATGACCCTGGTCAAGTTTCAGGCTGACATCAAACAGCACCTGGTCCTGAATCGGTTGGTTTTGTTCATTATAACTGTTGAACCAGAGGTTCAGATGCTCTATTGCCAGGAACATACGTGCTAGCCGCGTACTTGAAAGGTTCGGTATTGTTGATCGACGGTGTCTTCGGAGCTGCGAACGGCATCGACTCGTGCGCCGGGTGATCCTTTCTTGAGCCATTCGAGCATGGCTGCCACATCCTTTTCTTTCCCTTGTAAGACGGCTTCAACTGAGCCATCGGGCAGATTGCGTACCCAGCCGCCTAGATTGTGCAGAAATGCCTGCCTTTTGGTGTAATCCCGGAAACAGACACCTTGAACCTGTCCTTCAACTACGACGTGTATTGTTTTCATGTCTTTGTTCCTGGTTCAATCAAAAAAAGTAAACGGTTTATCGTCGGCAAGGCCAATAAATAGCAGAGAAAACAATTATTAGCAATGTTGATGGAGGGGTCAACACGGCAAAAGTAATCAGCAGATTCAGCAACTTTGGGGAAATCCTTGGCCTTTACAACCAGATAAAGTAAACTGCGTGCCGTTTTTTACGCGATCGCTTTCTCTCGACAATAATCACATAAGGAGTGATGAACATGGTTGATTTTACCTATCAGGAACCTTTCCCACTGGACAAGGACACGACGAAATATCGCAAAATTGAAGGTTCTGAATCATTTGTCCGTACAGAACGATGCAATGATCGGGATATTCTGCAGATTGCTCCGGAAGGACTGAGTGTCCTGGCCAGGGAAGCCATGAAAAATGTCTCCTTTTTGCTGCGATCCGCCCATAATGAGCAGGTTGCCAAGGTGCTTGACGACCCTGAATCTTCAGCGAACGAAAAAGGGGTGGCGCTGGCATTTTTGAAAAATGCCGAGGTTGCGTCTCAGTTTGAGCTGCCTTTATGCCAGGATACGGGAACGGCGATCATCATGGGTAAAAAAGGGGAAAACGTCTGGACCAGCTCCAATGATGCCGAAGCCCTTTCTCGCGGCGTCTACCAGACCTATACCGGAGAAAATCTCCGCTATTCCCAGACCGTAGCCCTTGATATGTACCAGGAAAAAAATACCGGGACCAATCTTCCGGCCCAGATTGACATCTACGCCGTTGCCGGCTCGGAGTATAAATTTTTATTTATTGCCAAAGGCGGCGGGAGTGCCAATAAAACCTATCTGTTTCAGGAGACAAAAGCGTTGCTCAACCCCACGACCCTGGAAGCCTTCTTGATCGCCAAGATGAAAACCCTTGGCACTGCGGCCTGTCCCCCCTATCATCTGGCTTTTGCCATCGGCGGAACCAGTGCTGAGGCAAATCTGAAAACGGTGAAACTGGCCTCCGCCAAATACTATGATGCCCTGCCGACCACCGGTAATGAGCATGGCCGGGCCTTCAGGGATATTGAACTGGAAGAAAAACTGCAACAGGCGGCACAGAAGCTGGGCATCGGCGCGCAGTTTGGCGGCAAGTATTTTACCCATGATATTCGGGTGATCCGTTTGCCGCGGCATGGGGCGTCCTGCCCGGTTGGTATGGGGGTATCCTGTTCGGCCGATCGCAACATGAAGGCTAGAATCGATAAGGATGGTCTATGGCTCGAGGAACTCGATACCAATCCTGGTCGTTTGATCCCGGAAAAATATCGCGCCAAACACGATCATGGCGTGCGGCTTGATCTGAATCGACCTATGGTCGAGGTGTTGGCGGAGCTGACCAAACATCCGGTCGGCACATCACTGTTGTTGACCGGGACGATAGTCGTTGGCCGGGATATCGCCCATGCTAAATTCAAGGAGATTCTCGACAGCGGCGCATCCTTGCCGGAATATTTGAAAAAACATCCGATCTATTATGCCGGACCGGCCAAGACACCTGCCGGCAAACCGTCGGGTTCTTTTGGGCCAACAACCGCCGGCCGCATGGACAGCTATGTTGATCTGCTTCAGTCGAGCGGCGGTTCGATGATAATGATCGCCAAAGGCAATCGTTCCCAGCAGGTGACCGATGCCTGCAAGAAGCACGGTGGCTTTTATCTCGGTTCGATTGGTGGTCCAGCCGCAATTTTGGCCGAGGAAAACATCAAAAAAGTTGAATGTATCGATTACCCTGAACTGGGCATGGAGGCGGTATGGCAGATTGAAGTGGTGGACTTTCCGGCCTTCATCCTCGTCGATGATAAAGGCAATGATTTTTTCAGCGGCTTGATGTAGGAATTCAGCAAGAGGCACCGAGAAAAATCACAGGCAGTCCCGTGACCAGCGGCACTGCCTGTCTTGTTTGATGGCGTCGTGAAAAATCATCATCTCCTTCTACCAGGGAATTGTTAATGCTAATAAGATGTGAATGGTGTGGTGATGACCCGTTATATAGAGCTTACCACGATGAACAATGGGGTGTTCCCGTCCATGATGATCAAAAACTTTTTGAAATGCTTATTCTTGAAGGAGCACAGGCGGGTTTAAGCTGGTTGACGATCCTGAAAAAAAGAGACAACTATCGTCGGGCATTCGATCATTTCGATGCCGAGAAGGTTTCCGGCTATGGCACTGCAGATTTGGCGCGGTTGCTCGCTGATCCGGGAATAGTGCGTAATCGTCGAAAAATTGCATCGGTCATCAAAAATGCCCAGGGATTTCTGGCCGTACAAGAAGAGTTTGGTTCATTTGCTCCTTTTCTCTGGCGTTATGTCGATGGCAAGTCGCAGCAAAACTGTTGGCATTCTCATGCCGAATTACCCGCCTGGACCAAGACCTCGAAGATGATGAGCAAAGATCTGAAGCGGCGAGGGTTTAATTTTGTCGGACCGACTATTTGCTATGCGTTGATGCAGTCCATTGGTATGGTAAATGATCATCTTGTTGACTGTTTCCGCTATGACGAGGTAGGAATGGGGGTCAAATCTTTATCCTTGACACATCCTGCCGTGTCAAGGATAAAGATTTGACCCCCATTCTTTTAACCTATGTTCTTGAAAAAAAACATCCAAAAGATACGATCACAGGCGCTA
This sequence comes from uncultured delta proteobacterium, assembly GCA_963796255.1. Classification (GTDB taxonomy): domain Bacteria; phylum Desulfobacterota; class Desulfobulbia; order Desulfobulbales; family Desulfocapsaceae; genus Desulforhopalus_A. The sequence goes on from CAWCLE010000019.1 coordinate 19,383, forward strand.
TTTTTGCTGGTCTTGTCAATAATTGCCGGAGTACTCTTTTTTGGTCTGCGGCCCAAGAACTGGTCCGGCAGCAATAATGTGCATTGGCTGCCTGAAAAAAAGGCACTCAGCTTCCATGATCCCAGTATCGCCTATGTCGATGATCTGCATATCGTCCCTTCCGGGCATCAGGTAGATGAATGGAGTTGTCAGATAATTGTCGCTGCCGATAATGGGGGTAAGCTCGGTTTCAGGCCGCTGATCATGCTCCACAACGGCGATGACCTCGAGCAATTTGCCTTCTGGCAGTGGGGTGATGAAGTCATTGTCATGAATGGCGATGACTATGAATATTCCCGCAGATTGCCGAGAATTTCGGCGATGAATGCGCTTAAGCCGGGAGAGATGAGTTTTCTAACCGTCACATCCGGTCTTGCCGGCACCCGTTTGTTCATTAACGGAGCTCTGGTTCAGGAAATAAAAAACTGGCAGGTAGCTTTGCCGGATGGCGGCAACAAGCTGCAGCTTATCCTTGGTAATTCGGTCTACGGAAAACACAACTGGGAGGGAGAAATCTACGGGTTTGCCTTTTATACCAAGGCTCTTACACCAAAGAAAGTGCAGCTCGCGTACGACCAATGGCTACAGCAGAAGATTTTTGCACCGGATACAAACGATGAACTTCAGCTTTTGTATACCTTTAATGAAGATCCAGGCCATCTGATAGCAGATCGGACCGGGAAGAATCAACAGTTGCAAATTCCTGCCCGGCAGGCGGTATTAAAAAAATCATTCCTCGGCCTGCCAGAGCATAACTTTATTTCCAATCAATCTTTTATCGTTGATGCAGTCCTTAATCTGATTGGTTTCATTCCCTTGGGGGCAGTGCTCTATTTATGGTTGTGGCAATTGTTGCCGGGGCCGGGAAAATATGCACTTCTTGGCACGGTAGCGTTTTGTTTTTTTCTCAGTCTGGGGATGGAAATTGGCCAGGCATGGCTTCCCAGTCGCGATTCAAGCCTGTCGGATCTTGTGCTCAATACCTTGGGTGCCTGCCTGGGGATAATACTCATGAGAAAAGCTCTGCAGAGTCAACGAATGGGGTCAAATCTTTATTCTTGACACATCCTGCCGTGTCAAGAATAAAGATTTGACCCCATTCGTCTCATTGTTCATACATAATTTTTCCGCAATCGCGCAGGTTGTACCCGCCAAGAGCGAGGATTGCCGCATGAAACGAAGTGTTGATCCTGATCAATTCGAGCACCGTGACCACCTTAGGCTCGGTAAGGTGCTCGGCGGGTACGATAAGATCATAACGTTCTTCAGCTATGGGCACAAAGTCAAGATCCAGGGCATTGGCTGCGGCCCGGATACCGAGACCGGCATCGACGCTGCCATTGGCAACCGATGCGGCGACACTCATATGAGTATATTCTTCGTGCTCGTAGCCAATGATCTCGGCGCTGTCTATCTGCTCATCACGGAGTATTTTATCCGTTAAAAGTCGCGTCCCAGCGCCGTTTTGGCGATTGATAAACGTATGTTTTGCTTTGGCGATATCAGCAAAACCCTGAATATTTTTCGGATTGCGCCGGGCAACCATCAAGCCTTGTTCGCGGTAACAGAGATTGATCAACTGCAGAGGAATGTCTTGTAAAAACCTCTTAATAAAACTGATGTTATACTCCCCGGTCTCTTCATCGAGCAGATGGGTCCCGGCGATATGCGCCTCGCCGCGGCGCATGGCCATAATGCCGCCCATCGAACCAACGTGCGCGGAGCTGATACGGACGATGGGCCGTTGTTTATGCAGCTGATTGGCCAGCAGGTCGAGAATATTGTCATGACTGCCGATACAGACGAGGGTGCTGTCCACTTCGGTCTGCGGCCTAAGTAATTCTATCTGTACTTTTTCACCTGCGCCTATTCCTTCGCAGCCGGCGGACACGGTCAGTAGACCGTCGGCCCGTACCAGGGACATCACCGCGCCGGCACCTTTTCCTGAAGGGGTGGCCATCAGGTTATCCCCGACCCGTCCCAGGGTAATCCTGACGAATTGATCAACACCCATTGCCGAGTGCAGGGGCCTGGACAGCGTCGCCTCAACATATTGCGACAGGGGGAGCCCCTGGCCGAGAAAAAGAGATATCATCTCCCTAACGAAGATCCGCATGGTCAGAAGAGCCGACACCGGATAACCGGGCAGACCAATGACCGGGGTATCGCCGACCATCGCCAGAATAACCGGCTTGCCGGGTTTGATGGCCACGCCATGGACGATCACCTCGCCGATCTCGGATAGTACATCAGTGCTGTAATCCCGGGTGCCGGCGGATGCGCCGGCGTTAAGAATAACGAAATCGTTTTCGATAACGGCGGCAAGCAGCGTTTTTTTCAACAGGTCGGGGTTGTCGGCAACCGGCAGGCCACGACTGGCATCGGCCCCCCATTCATTGAGATAGCCGGCCAGAATCCGAGAATTGAATTCGACTATTTGCCCAGGCTGCGGTTTTGCGCTGGGTTGGATCAACTCGCTGCCGGTAGGGATGACAGTGGCTCTAGGTGGGCGTCGAACCTGAACTTCCGTGATACCGGTTGCCAGCATGGCACCCTGGTCGATGGCTCGTATCCTATGGCCTTCCGGGAGGATAAGCTCGGTTGCGACAATGTCTTCGCCAATGGTTCGCACATGCTGCCAGGGAGTGGCGGGCATATGCAGCTCGACTTCGGTTTCACTTAAGGAGTGAACGTCCTCGATCATCACGACCGCGTCGTAGCCGTCGGGGATGGCGTTGCCGGTATTGACGGAGATAAACCGGCTGCTGTCCAGACGAACAGGATGTGCCTCGCCGGCTCCAGTCAAATCGCCGAAATGTACAGCGATGCCGTCCATGGCTGCAGCATTGTACGATGGCGAAGAGCGCCTGGCAAAGACTGCTTCGGCGGTGAGTCGGCCCAGGCTGTCATCGACAGCGATTATCTCCACGGGATTATGATCATAAAAGCCATGCTGGTGCAGGGCTGTCTGCCACCTTTTTTTCGCTTCTTTAAGCGGCGTGTTGCTGATATATATGTTTCTTTTGTTCATTGGAAGAGATACACCTTAACTATTGAATGTTGGAGAAGCCCCTGACGGTCTTCGTCGATAAAAAAGTAGCCATCGGAGCGGGAAAGCGTCGATATTGAACCTGATTTGCCAAGAACAGGTTCCGCCAACCAGGTCGTCCCATCCTGGATCATTTTCACCCGAATAACATCACGTCGGCCTGGAGCGGAATTGATATTTCGGGTCAGCGTAGCGGGAATGTAGGGAGTTGGTAGTTCCGGGACATTTTTTTGCCCAGATAATTGACGGATTGCCGGTCTGACAAAAAAATCAAAGCAGACCAGGGCGGAGACCGGATGGCCCGGCAGGCCAAAAATCGGTGTTGTTCCGCTCATGCCGATCAATATCGGCTTGCCGGGTTTTAAAGCGACCCCATGGACGAGAATACCCGGCGGACCGAGTGCGGCAATGATTTGTTCGCCCAGATCTTTGACGCCGACTGAGCTGCCCCCGGAAAAGAGGATGAGGTCATTTTCGGTGACGGCTTTTTTAATCGCCGTCATAAAAATATCTTTTTGGTCGGAAACGATGCCGTAATCGACAGCGACGCCACCGGCGCGCTGCACCATTGCTGCCAGCGCCGGTGCGTTAATATTGCGGATCTGGCCGACTTTCGGTTTTTCAGTGTGGGCAATGATCTCATCGCCGGTAGAGAGAATACCGACCCGAACCCTTTTGTTCACCTGGACCTCGGTAATCCCGAGTCCTGCCAAGAGGCCGATATCCTGCGGACGAAGCAAATGACCTTCGGCCAGGGCCTGCGCACCGCCGGCAATGTCTTCACCTTTCATGATGAGATTGGTGCCGGAGCCAACCCCCTTGACCACCTCGATCATGGTGGTATCAACGGGAATAGTATGCTCGAGCATGACCACACTGTCGGCTCCTTCGGGCAGAAGACCGCCAGTGGGAATTTTATAGCAGCATCCCTTTATTACTTCTCCAACGGGTGGTGCGCCCATCAGTATTTCGCCGCTGATATTGAGGTAGCAGGGCATGGATTCACTGGCGCCAAAGGTATCATTTGCCCGTACGGCAAAGCCGTCCATGGTGGAGCGCGCTTGTCCGGGCAGATCCTCGGCAGAGATAACCGCTGTAGCCAGCACGCGGTCAAGGGCGTTGATCAGGGGAATGGTCTCGGCAGCAGTTGTTATTTTCTGCAGATGTTCCTGGAGAATAGCCAGTGCCTCGGCTACAGAGAGCAGACCGCTGCGTCCGAGCATGTCCCTGGTGTGTTTTTCTTCAATCATTTAAATTTCCCTGTCTGGACCGGGCATTGCCGATGAAAAGACCATCTTGATCTTCCCTACATAGAGGTTACAGTAATACTCATTTCCAATCTTTAATATACCAGATTTTCCCGTTCTTAAAGCTTATAATCACGCAAAAGGATTAAAGATGACAATGCGACCATTATCCAAGCTGGCTGGGTACACTAGTTTTCCCGGCCCGCTTGTCACTGTTGTTATGGATGGCATCGGCATAGGTTCAAGAGATGAACGAGATGGAGTGTTCATGGCCAATACTCCCGTTTTAGATGAGCTCTTTACCGAGCCGCTGATGCTGCAGCTGAAGGCGCACGGCAAGGCGGTTGGTCTGCCGACGGATGATGATATGGGTAACTCGGAAGTCGGGCATAACGCTTTGGGGGCCGGTCGGGTTTTTGCCCAAGGGGCGAAACTGGTGAACGAAGCCCTGCACTCAGGATCTGTTTTCCAGGGTGAGGCCTGGCGGAAATTGCAAAAGATTGGTCATGCTGGGCAAACCATTCATTTTATAGGCTTGCTGTCCGATGGCAATGTGCATAGCCATATCGACCAGCTCTTTGTCCTGCTTGATCGATGTGCTGCTGACGGTTTTTCGAAGGTCAGGGTGCATACCCTGCTTGATGGCCGGGACGTCGATCAGAAGAGCGCACTGCAATACCTCGAACCGCTGGAAGAAAAACTGACGGAGCTGTCCAAATATGGCCGTGATTATTGTATCTCCTCAGGCGGTGGCCGAATGGTGACCACCATGGATCGCTACGGCGCCGACTGGCAGGTGGTCGAGAACGGCTGGAAAGCCCATGTATTAGGGATTGGGCGAAAATTTCCCAGCGCCTCAGAGGCGGTTAAGACGTATTATCAAGAAGATTCGGAGATGACCGATCAATATATGCCCAGCTTCGTGATAAGCGGTGATGATGGACCGGTCGGGACTATAAAGAATGGCGATGGAGTGGTATTTTTTAATTTTCGTGGGGATAGGGCGATTGAAATCTCCCGAGCTTTTGAAGAGAGCGATTTTACCGAGTTTGACCGGGTGCGGGTGCCCGAGGTGTTTTACGCCGGGATGATGCAGTATGATGGCGACGCGCTGATTCCAAAAAATTATCTGGTTTCTCCGCCGGCCATTGACCATACTCTGGGCGAGTATATGTGTTACTCGAAGATAACCTCCTATTCAATTTCCGAGACGCAGAAATTTGGTCATGTCACCTATTTCTGGAATGGCAACAAATCTGGGTATATTGATGAAAATCTAGAGAAATATGAAGAGGTTGCCTCCGATAAGATCGCCTTTGATCTCAAGCCCTGGATGAAGGCGGGAGAAATTACCGATAAAGTTGTTGCGGCAATTGCAAGCGGCAACTATAAGTTCATCCGCCTCAATTACCCCAACGGCGACATGGTTGGCCATACCGGGATGGTACCGGCTATCCGGCTGGCGGTGGAAACGGTTGATCTCTGTTTGAACCGGATCCTCCGGGCGGTCAAAAAGGCTGGCGGGATCGTGCTCATTACTGCCGATCACGGCAATGCCGACTGCATGTGGACGGAAAAAAACGGCAGGAAAATGCCCATGGTTGCGCATACTCTTAATCCGGTGCCACTGATAATCAAGGATTACAGCGAGGCAAATCGTTTTGCCCTGGCCGGGGTGAAGAGTCCGGGATTGGCAAACGTTGCCGCAACCATTTGTACCCTATTAGGTTTTGTTCCACCGCAGGAATATGATCCATCCCTGGTAAAATTAGCCGATTAACCCTGAAACGGAATAGCACCCTGGTTCCCATGCGCCGCATGGGAACGAAAAAGCAAAAGGTAAAAATGACCGAAAAAATAAGCAAATCCGCTCAAAAAAGACGTTTTAAAGACGAAGAAAGCGCCGCCGCAGAACTAGCCCTACTGTCTGATAAAGACCTTAAAAAACTGGCGGTCAGCCAAAGCTTAAAAGAAGAAATAATCCGCTGCCGATCCCAGAAAACCGGGGCCTTAAAGCGGCAGATAAAATACTTAGCGAAAGTCATGCGCGACGAGGATGCAGTCGATCTGATTTTTGATTTTCTGGCCGAGCGGAAAGGCTCGAAGGTAAAGGAAACCAAGCTGCACCGGGAAATTGAGCGGCTGCGGGATATGCTTATTAATGAAGCGATCGATTCGCAGCAGGCACACCTGCAGCAGGGAATGGTCTGGGAACCGGACTGGCATTCAGATGAGATCGACTCCTTTGTCAACCACTATCCAATCGATGAAGGTGATCTGCGCCGGACGATTTTTCAATACGTAAAAACCAGGCTGCACCATCACAATCGGGAAGTTTTTCGTGTTGTCAAAGCGGCAATAGACAAGCAGGAAATGCTGCGGAAAATGAACCATGCAGGAGTCGAGTAAGCTATGTCGATCAAGGCTCTGGCACGGGAGTTGTATAAGGCTCAGCAGAATGTAGTGGCACTGCAGAATAAAATCGACAAGGCATCCCCGGAAGACAAAGAATCCCTGTCCCAGGAAATAAAGCTTGCCCAGCAAGAACTGCAGATGCTACGTCGGATGCTTGACGGCGAAAAAGAATCCGGTGAATTCAGGAGTCGCTTTAGCGGATTTGGCAATACCAAGAAATGATGGCGTTGTAAATACTCTTCATCTTCTTCGTTGTTGCGAATTTTAGTATTATTACGACGTACTCTAGTACGCCGAAATAATACTAAAATTCGCACTCCTCGAATATGAAGCTTTTTATTTAGCCATCAGGATGGACTCTGGAAAAAGTTCGATATACGAGGCGTAGTGTCTGACACGGCGATTTGCTAGAACATGTGGCACAGCAAATCGCCGTGCCAGACCTACAACGAAGGAGATCGGGCTTTTTACGAGTTCATCACATCAGATTTCATCGCTGTCTACATAGGCATAGGCGCTATGCTTATGGATTGACTCGAAACTTTCGACCCCGGCGGAGAACCAGGTGATATTTGGATCGGCCTGGGCGAGAACGGCGACTTTTCTGACAACGTCTTCGACGAACATTGGGTTGTTGAAGGCTTTTTCCGTGACGTATTTTTCATCCGGCCGCTTGAGTAGGGCGTAGAGTTCGCAGGAAGCGGATTGCTCGACCATCGTTATAAGATCTTCGGCCCAGATGAAGTTGTTGAATTTGGCATTGAGCGTGACTTCCGCGCGCTGGTTATGGGCGCCACCGGCGCTGATCTCCTTGGAGCATGGACAGAGGGTGGTTACCGGCACGGTCACCGAGAGAATAAATCCTTCGTCGTCACCGATGCCGCCGGAAAAACTGCAGGCATATTCCATCAGGCTGTGGGTGTTGCTGACCGGCGCTGTTTTATCGATGAAATAGGGAAAGGTCATTTCCAGCCGAACACTTCTAGCCTGCAGGTCTTTTTGTAAGCGTTTTAAAATCGATCGGAAACTGGCTACGGAAAGCTCTCCGAGGTATTCGCCCATCACCGAGGTGAATGTATCGACGCAGTTATCCCGGTTGTTTTCTGAAAGTCGTGCCCGCATGGAAATAGTGGCAATAGTACTTTGCAGCTTGCCGGTCTTCTCTTTCACGCGGACTGGAGTTTTAAGACCTTTCAGGCCAACCGTCTGGATATGCATAGGCTTGCTCAATCTTGTTGGTATCATAAAAACCCTTCATATTCAATGCATGCACGAAGACGACTGTTACTTACCCTTTTTGACTCTCTTCGACAATACTCTTTTTAGAGTGGGCTCTCGGCCTTGGTCATTTTTCATGCGCTTCTTGAGGATTCGGTGTATTATTTTTCTTTTCTAACCTGGGAGACATTGACCAGGAAGGGGACTAATTTTTTTTCACGTAGTATTGTGAAAATGAGAGAGCGTAGACTTCGATCTGTTTCCCGGGTTATCATTTTTTCAGCTATCGTGCATAATGAACACTCCCAGCGAAGCCATCAGGCTGGATAAATGGTTATGGGCTGCCCGTTTCTTTAAGACCCGTTCCACAGCTGCGCAGGCAATAAACGGTGGCAAGGTCCATGTCAACGGCAACCGGGCTAAAGCTGCCCGCAGTGTAGTGGTGGGCGATACGATGCGCATCAGCATCGGCAGCAACGAATTTACTATTACGGTGGTGGCGCTGGCCAAGTTCAGGCGTCCGGCCCAGGAAGCTCGGCTGTTATATTTTGAATCGGAGGAGAGCATTCAGGGCCGAATCGAGCAGCAGGAGTTGCGCCGGATGGCTAATGCCGGTTACGCAGGACCAGTAAAAAAACCGACTAAACGAGATCGACGGAAGATTAAATCTTTTACCAGAAAAGATGAGTAAACTATGCAAAAAATTGAAAGAGCATTGATCAGTCTGACCGATAAAGCCGGTATCGAAGGCTTTGCCGGGCAACTGGCAGATTTGGGAGTGGAGCTGCTTTCCACCGGCGGCACCGCTAAAAAACTGCGTGAGGCGGGACTGAACGTCATGGATGTCTCAGAATTCACCGGCTTTCCCGAAATGCTTGACGGCCGGGTAAAAACCCTGCATCCCAAAGTGCATGGCGGTATCTTGAATCAGCGGTCCAATAGCGAACATCAGCGGCAGTGTGCGGCGCATGACCTGAAAAATATCGATCTTATTGCGGTCAACCTCTATGCCTTTACCAAGACGGTCGCCGATCCCAACTGCGGCCTGGCCGATGCTATAGAAAATATCGATATCGGCGGCCCCACCATGCTGCGGGCTGCGGCCAAGAATTTTCACGATGTGACCGTCATTGTCGATCCGGCCGACTACCTGCAGGTTATCAAAGAAATTAAGGCGTCCGGCAATACCACTCTCTCGACCCGGTTTCACCTGATGCGCAAGGTCTTTGCCCTGACCGCCGCCTACGATACGGCAATTTCCGGGTGGCTGGAGAAAGTCGATATCACGACTAATCCATATTTTGATGGAGAATAGACCATGCTCAAGATGGCGGTTTTACTCTCCGGCAGCGGGCGAACGCTTGATAACTTTCATGAGCGTATAGAGGGCGGCAGCCTTGCGGCCAAGATTGAGGTGGTGATTTCGAATGTTGCCGGGGTGCTTGGTCTTAAAAAAGCGGCCAATTATGGCTACCCTGCGGTGCATTGCCCCGATAATAATGGGATCAACAAGATTCTGGCAAACTACGATATCGATATTGTCTGTCTCGCCGGCTTTCTCAAACTGTACAGCCCACCGCCGCAGCTTGCCCGGGCGGTTATCAATATTCATCCATCGCTTATTCCCAGTTTTTGTGGTGCCGGCTTTTACGGCCATCATGTGCACGAGTCGATCAAGGCTCGTGGCTGCACGGTCAGTGGCTGCACGGTGCATTTTGCCAATGAAAAATTCGATGAAGGCCCTATCATCCTGCAAAAATGTGTTGCCCTCGATTACGAAGATGATGCCGATACCATTGCCGACAAGGTGTTTGCCATTGAGTGCGAGGCCTTTCCGGAGGCGATTAACCGGGTTGATGAAAAGGGAATAGATTTTTTCTGGAAAAGGATAGGGATGTGAGGGTGGTCTCCATGGAACTTCTCGCCCCGGTGGGCAGTACGGAAACCTTTGCTGCTGCCTTGGCCGGCGGTGCCGACGCCGTCTATATCGGGGCTCCGGGATTCAATGCCCGAAATCTGGCCAGAGAGCTGCGTCTTGAAGAGATTGGCGCAATGATTGATCATTGCCATAGTCTTGATAAAAAGCTCTATATTGCTGCCAACAGCCTGATTCTCGAAAGAGAACTTCCGATGGTGATCGAAAGCCTGGCCTTGCTGCAGGAGCTTCAGCCGGACGCGCTTATTGTCCAGGATCTGGGCCTGGTTCGTCTGGTGCGGCAGTATTTTCCGGAGTTGAAGCTGCATGGCTCAACCCTGACGACGGTCCATAATTCAGATGGCGTACGTTATCAGGCCGAACTGGGCTGTGAACGAGTCGTTTTGGCCAGGGAGCTGACCGTAAAGGAGATCGGCGCAATAGCCGGAGCAAGAGGTGCGACCGAGCTGGAGATTTTCATCCACGGGGCGATGTGCTTTTCCTATTCCGGGCTTTGCCTGTTTTCATCCTACCTAGGCGGCAAAAGCGGCTTGCGCGGACGCTGTGTTCAGCCGTGCCGTCGTGCCTATAGTACAGGCGGCAGGCCTTCCGGCAAAAAAAGCACCCAGACTGCCGGGAAAAAAGGCGATGCAGGACGTTATCTCTTTTCCATGAATGATCTGTCAGGCTTGGAAGCGGTACCGCTGTTAAAGGAACTGGGTATTTCGTCGCTGAAAATCGAAGGGCGGTTGCGCTCGGCCCATTATGTGCATTCTATTGTCGCGGCATATCGAAAGGTTCTAGATGCCGACCCGCAGGATCAAGACGAAGCACTGGCTGCAGCTAGGATCCTCGCCGACCAGGCGATGAGTCGCAAAACCACCAGCGGCTATTTCTTCTCGCCGCAGCCGGCTGAAGCGATATCTCCGCAGCACTCAGGGAATATGGGCATGCATATGGGGCGCTTCACGGCAACTCGATTGGTTGGCGATCGGCTCACCTGCCGATTTGTCACAAAAGCTGAGCTGGCGGTGGGCGACAGGCTGCGCCTACATGTCGAACCGTCAGGGGAACGAACGGCCTTTCGCCTGAAAACTTTGTTTGTTCTGGGCGAACAGCAACCACGTGCCGTGGCCGGCAGCAAGGTCTCGATAGAACTGCCGAGCGGCTTTCAGGTAGACGGCAAGGGCCATGTCGAGGTGTATAAAATCGATGGCGGATCGCGCGCTGAATCCGGTCATGATATTGCCCAGCAGGTTGCCCTTGTCGGCCGGGAACTGGAGCTCAAGAAAAAGCACCTGGCACCAACCATGCTTCGGATTGTCAGCCTGGTCTGCGCCGAGGAAAGGCCGGTAGATACCGAGCAGCAGACGGGGAAAAAAATCCAACGGGGCACGACCAGCACGACTAAAAGGCCCTATCGTCCGCAGCAGGCTCGAAAAAAATTACCGCTGGAATGGTGGCTGAAAACCGATTCACTGAAACTTATCTTAGGCGATTTGCCGTTTAGCCCGGATCGCTACCTGCTCAGTTTCAACAAGCAGACGGTGAGCCAGGCCGGCAAGATGAAAACAACGCTCGGTAAAAAAGCCAGAATGCTGACCTGGGCGCTGCCGCCGGTGATTATGGAAAACGATCTGGCCAGGATCAAAAAACAGATTCAGTTGCTTCTGCGTACCGGTTTTCGCAGCTTTCAGCTTGGTCATCTCAGCCAGAAGCTGTTGTTCAAGGGAGAAAAAGCCCACCTTTTTGCCGATTATACGGCAAACCTGTGTAACAACCAGGCGGTTGCTCTGGCCTCCCAGCTAGGGATTGAGGCGGCTCAGGCAGGTATTGAGATGGATCGTGCGACGCTGCACGAATTGCTCGGCGGTTGCCGGGCGGGTGGCATCCAGGGTTCGGCAGGGAAAAATATCCCGGTCGGCCTTATGGTGTATGGTGCCCCGGCCTTATATACTTCGCGGCTGGCCCCCGATCATTTTCCGTATGAAAAGCAGATTTTAAGCCCTAGGGACGAGCCCTATGTGATCAAAAAGAAAGAGGGCTACACCCAGACTTTTCCGGAAAAACCATTTTCTCTGCTGCCATATCTGGATGAGTTGCATGAGATGGGGATAAAGTACGCGGTTGTCGATATTTCCGGCGGCAATAACTCCAAAAGAGAGTTGCAGGATCTTGCTGATCGCTTGCTTAACACCGGGCGGTACAGCAAGCTGTCGACTTTTAATTATTTAGGCAAATTGGAATGATGGCCAAATGGTTTCCATGCACCGCACTCTCTCTGGTTCCCATGGGCCCATGGTAACCAGATGACCAGATGAAATCCCGCATCAATTAGTTTTCTGATTTTTCCCCTCATCGAGTCGACGCATCCCTTCCATCAGCAGCTTCATAAAAAAACCTATTTCCGGGGTTCGAAAATCCTCTTGAGCAATACCGGGAGTAAACCGAAAACGCCCCGACTTCTCTTGCAATATTTGATAAAACGCCATATCTCCTGCGTGTTCGTCATATTTGGCCTTGATCAGGGCACCCTGTCGGAAAGAAAATCGGGCGGTGCCTTTGCTGAGGTTCGACAGCGTCAGGATACCGGTTTTACTGTTCATATTTAAGGTCTGGAACAAGGCTTCCGGCGGAATTTCGGCGAGGTTGCCGATAATCCCTGAACTGAGATCCTCGGCCCGTATTCTGTTCGACCGGTTCAATCGCTCGGCCATGAGCCGGGAAAAGTAGCGTTGTATCTCGGGGTAGATATCCAGTATTTTATGAAAATTCGGCTGGTCGATATAGAGAATGGCGCTCGGCTCTTTGACCTGGATAGTGGCATTGACGATATCGTTGCAGATCAAACTCATCTCGCCAAAAACTTCACCGATATCAAGGGTCGAAATAATAATCCCCGCATGATTCAACACATTGACCGCTCCCGACACAATGATATAAAACCTGCCCCCGGGATCGCCCTTGCTGATAACGATATCGCCGGGCTGGTATTGGTTAAGCCGAAAATAGCTGATGACCGCATCAAGATTTTTCTGGTCGATATTTTTAAAAAAGGGAAAGCTGCTCAGTAAATGGACAATGGAACCGAGTTCGTCGGAGAGGGTTTCCTGGCCAATTTTCTGGAGATGATTTTCCTTGCTGTGTTCGAGTCGTATCGATCCGGTACAGCCGCTGCAATTGATCATGCATACGGGTATCTTATCACCCCTTTCGTACTGAATGACCAGTTTTGCAAGATCGGCGTTTAAAATCTTGCACATTTTTTTACCAGCCGGGTAGGTAATGATCGAGGTGGTGATGAAACTGTTTTCGTTGTCGCTTACAAGAGGGATGCCGATCCCGGAAAGCGCAAAACTGTCGCTGAATGCATAAAGAGGGCAACTGCGGTTTTCAACGATTTTAAATAATACTTTGGGAAACCCCATGGCACCGACCTTCGTTGGACATATTTGTTCTGAAGATGAGAAAGGCTAACATAAGTTGTAGCATGAAAATGATAGCGCATGTTCAAGCGGTGTGTCAAACCGACGGCGAAACAAATAGTTCGCAAAAGAAGGACGGTTACCTGATGATATCTATTGACAATACTTTTTTCTTGCATTATAAATTGTTCGCTTCATATTATTGAATTTTCAGGATCGACGTGCATTTCCATAAGACGATCACTGAGACGAATAAAATATATAACTCATCTCATCGAAGAGACAGGATAATTACAGGAGGAAGTACGTGGCAAATCATAAATCCGCAGAAAAGAGAAATCGGCAAGCTCAGGCCAACCGTTTGCTCAATAAAATGAATAAAACCAAAATGAAGACCATCATTCGCAAACTCGATGCGGCTGTCGTTGCCGGCACGCCGGATGAGGCCAAAGACGTCCTGAAGGAAGCTACCTCGGTTATTGCCAGAACAGCGAGTAAGGGAACTATTCATAAGCGGAATGCCTCACGAAAAATTTCTCGCCTCACCAAGCGGGTAAATAAGATGACTCCTGCTGCATAAATTGTTGCGTTGCCGTTGGCTGAAAACGGCTGTCAAAGAGTGCCAAGAGCCATGGAATCATACGATTTCATGGCTCTTTTTTTGTTCTTTTTCCACCTAAGAGGCTGGACAAGACCGCCTGGCAACTGGTATGGTGCACTCCATCTTATTCAATCTTATCTTAAATTGAGCTGATTATCATGTTTCTACCGGACCGACAGCAATTTACGCGTGATATGGCCAATGCCCGGTTAATTCCGGTATGTGCTGAGATAGTTGCCGATCTTGACAACCCGCTCACGCTTTTTGCCAAGGTTGCCGGGGAGCACAGCCATGTTTTTCTCTTTGAGAGTATGGAAGGCGGCGAAAAGTGGGGACGTTTTTCCTTTATCGGCTACGATCCATTGGTAACGTTTACCTCAAAAACTGATACTATTCAGCTGGAAACCATAAAAAATGGTATCCGGCAAAGCCGAAGCTTCTCTTCCGATCCGCTGCAGGCCTTAAAAGCGATGATTGAGGGGCTTGCCGCGGCCGAATATGAGCATCTTCCTCGGTTCTGCGGTGGTGCCGTCGGATTTCTCGGCTACGATATGGTCCGGTTTATGGAGGACCTGCCCGACAGCCGTCCGGCGACTGAATTTCCCGATTCTTCTTTTATGGTGCCGAAAATTGTTCTGGTGCATGACAGTTTTAAACAGACGGTGACCATTGTCTGCTGGGTGCAGGTTGAAGATGAGAGCGATGGCGCCACCTTGTATGATGCGGCGGTACACCTGATTAAAGAAGTCATAGCTAAAATTAAACAGCCGGTCTCTGCCGATTTTTTCGCCGCAAGCGCAAGCGATGGCTCAGTTGCCCATCAATTTTCTGCCAATATGACGCAAGACCAGTTTGCAACAATGGTGGAAAAGGCCAAAGAATACATTATCGCCGGAGATATTATTCAAGTTGTCCTGTCGCAGCGATTTCACACCAGAACCGAGCTAGCGCCGATGGTTTTATATCGGGCGCTGCGGCATATCAACCCGAGCCCCTACTTGTTCTTTCTCCAGTTGGGAGATATTATCCAGATCGGCTCATCGCCGGAAATTCTGGTCAGAAAGGAAGGCCCCAATATAGAACTGCGACCCATCGCCGGTACCAGAAAAAGAGGTTCGACCCCGGAACAAGACCTGGCCCTGGAGCGAGAACTTCTGGCTGACCCCAAAGAGACCGCGGAACATCTGATGCTGGTCGATCTTGGCCGTAACGATGTTGGGCGAGTAGCAAAAGGTGGTCATGTCAAGGTCCAGGATCTGCTGGTTATCGAGCGATACAGCCATGTTATGCATATCGTCTCCGGCGTTCTTGGCGAAATCGCAGGCGATAAAGATCAATTCGACGTTATGGCCGCCTGTTTTCCGGCGGGTACCGTCAGCGGCGCTCCGAAAATCAGAGCGATGCAGATAATCGATGAACTGGAAAAAGAAAAGCGGGGGCCGTATGCCGGGGCTGTCGGCTATTTTGGTTTTTCCGGTAATATGGATTTCTGCATTACCATCAGGACTTTTGTCATGAAAGGTAAAGATCTCTCTATTCAGGCCGGAGCCGGAATTGTTGCCGACTCCGTGCCACGACTAGAGTATGAGGAAACGGTCAATAAATCATTGGCTTTGCGCCGCGCTGTTGAACTTGCCGAGAAAGGTTTTTAGAGAAATGCTTGTCATAATAGATAATTACGATTCTTTCACCTATAACATCGTCCAGACAGTGGCGGCCAATGGACTGAAAGAAGGGCGGATCGAGGACATCCGGGTTTTTCGCAATGACAGGATCACCGTGCAGGAAATTGAGGCCTTGCAGCCGGATCGCCTGTTGATCTCACCCGGTCCCTGCACGCCTAAAGACGCCGGAATTTCCATTGAGGCGATTCAATATTTTTCCGGCAAAGTGCCGATTCTCGGGGTCTGCCTTGGCCATCAGGCGATAGGCGAGGCTTTCGGTGGCACGGTCGTTAGAGCGTCGCGCATTATGCACGGCAAAACCAGCCCGATGAAGCATGACGGCCGAGGTGTTTTCTCCGGGCTACCGCATTCATTCGACGGCATGCGCTATCATTCGCTGGTGGTTCAGGAAAGTGACTTTCCCGATTGTCTCGAGGTGAGCTGCTGGTCTGATCAGCAAGAATTGATGGGCCTGCGTCATAAAAGCCTGCCTGTTGAAGGTGTCCAGTTTCACCCGGAGTCGATCATGACTCCTGCCGGAATAACCCTTTTGCAAAATTTTTTAGCCAGCAATTATCTGCAGTTGCTGCGACCATAATAAAGAAAAAGCCATGAATATTAAAGAAGCAATCAGCAAAATTGTTATCAGCCAGAACCTGACAGAGTCGGAAATGGTTTCGGTTATGCATGATATCATGGACGGCAATGCAACCGATGCGCAGATTGGCTCATTTATCACCGCACTGCGGATGAAAGGCGAAACTATTGACGAGATTGTCGGTGCCGTCCGGGTCATGCGGGCAAAAGCAACCTTTATCGATTCTGGGGTCGATACCGCCGGCGGCGCGGTGTTGATGGATATTGTCGGCACCGGGGGCGATGGCTCCGGCACTTTCAACGTATCGACAACAACATCCTTTGTCGTCGCTGCTGCCGGTATTCCGGTGGCCAAACACGGCAACCGTGCAGTTTCCTCTAAGTGCGGCAGCGCCGATGTCCTCGAAGCGCTAGGTGTTGATTTGAGCCTTCCAGCTACCGCTGTTTCTTTGTGTGTGCGCTCGGTGGGGATTGGGTTTTTATTTGCGCCCATGCTCCATGGGGCGATGAAATATGCCATCGGGCCACGTCGGGAAATAGGCATTCGATCTATTTTCAATATCCTGGGGCCGATGACCAACCCGGCGGGAGCCAATGTCCAGCTCACCGGAGTTTTTGCCAGGGAATTGACCACTATTATCGCCGAGGTGCTAGTGCGATTAGGTATCAAACGCACGCTGGTCGTCTGGGGCGAGGGGAACATGGATGAATTGACCGTTACCGGTACATCGTATATCGCCGACGGTTTTGACGGTAAAGTAACCAATTACAGTATTGAACCGGAAGATGTTGGCTTAGCGCGGGCATCGCTTGCCGATATTAAAGGCGGGGCAACACCTCTGGAGGCAGCGCAACAGGTTCGATCGGTATTGCAGGGTGAAGCCGGGGCCAGGCTCGACATGGTGCTGCTCAATGCCGGGGCTTCATTGCTTGCGGCGGGAAAAGCCGATACTATAAAAGCGGGCATCAGCCAAGCACGACAGCTTATAAAATCCGGCGCCGCAATGCATAAACTTGACCAGCTGGTAAGCTTTTCTGCTCTTGCCGGCAAAGCACCCAAAACGGTTTGATATGGCGATGATTCTCGATACTATCGTTGGTGAAAAAAAAATTGAGTTAGCCGCGCTGCGTCAAAAAGGGATCAGCCTGCCACCGGAATTTCGGGACAAAGCCATAGATCCGCCGCGTGGTTTTCGCAGTGCGCTGACCAAGTATCCTGAAGTGGCCATTATTGCCGAGGTGAAAAAAGCATCTCCTTCGAAAGGGGTTATCTGTGCCGATTTTCGTCCGGTGGAGAGAGCCGTCAACTATCAACAAAATGGAGCCCAAGCAATTTCTGTTCTAACCGATAAGAAATTTTTCCAGGGCGAGCTCTTGTATATGATGCAGATCCGCGACGCAGTTTCTCTGCCGGTTCTGCGCAAGGATTTTATCATTGACGAGCTGCAGATAAAAGAAGCCCACCAGCACGGCGCTGACGCCATCCTGTTGATCGCTGCCATCCTTGATCAGCCTCAGCTGCGTGATTATCAGGCCTGTGCGAAAGAGTACGGGATGGATGTCCTGGTCGAGGTGCATGATGAATGGGAAACGGAGCTGGCGCTTGAGGCTGGCAGTACCCTTATCGGCATTAATAATCGCAATCTCAAGGATTTTTCGATGGATATTACCACCACCTTCCGCTTAAAAAAACGTATCCCTACGGAAATCCCAGTGGTTAGCGAATCAGGTTTGAAAACGGCTGACGATTTCAAACGTTTAAGAGATGCAGGAATTGCCGCAGCCCTGGTCGGTGAAACCCTGATGCGCGCTGGTACCGACAGCGCTCTGCTGCAGTCTTTACGCGGTTAAGGATGATGGCGTCGTAAAAACTCTTCATCCGAAGTCTGCACTTATCTATTTAGCCATCGTGAATTCGAATTTTTACGAATTTATCAAGGATGATGTCTTGGTAAGGAAAACAGGACAAAGAACGCGGGTAAAGATGTGCGGTACGACCAGGCTTAAAGACGCTCTCGCGGCAGTCAGCTATGGCGTTGATGCCCTGGGCTTTATTTTTTATGACCGGAGCCCGCGCAGTATCGACTCTGCTGCGGCAGCCCGGATACTTGAGCAACTTCCACCTTTTATCGACCGGGTCGCAGTCTTTGTCAACGCCTCGACGGCTGAGGTGCTCAGCACCGCTTCTCTTGGATTTTCTTATGTGCAGCTGCATGGCAGCGAGTCAGCGGAGTACTGCCGAAAAATTTGCCGGCAATCGCCCTCTCTCGGCATCATCAAGGCCTTTCGGGTGGGTAGAGAAAGCCGCGCTGAGGACTTTACCCCGTATAACGACTGCGTTGATGCGTTTCTTCTGGATACCTTTGCCAAAGGGGCGCGCGGCGGTACGGGCAAGGTTTTTGACTGGTCGATTATAGCGCAATTGCAGCTGCAGCGCCCGGTCATCCTGGCCGGGGGGTTGTCGCCCGAAAATGTGGTCGATGCCATTACCAGGGTTCAGCCCTTTGCGGTGGATATCAACTCCGGCGTGGAATCACAACCGGGAGTAAAAGATCACGCCCGTCTGTTGGATTTGCTGCGGCAGGTTTATCAAGCAGCGCTGCTTTAAACAGAAAAAGTATTACCTGGCGACAACAAATGCGCCGACCCAACCTCGATCGAGCAGAGATTTTTCCGCCCGTTTGGCGTTTTGTATTGTCGTTTTGCCGACATAGACCTGTACCTGATGTACCGCTTTATCGCCGTCAAAATCTTTGTGAATAATGGCAGAGTGCCCGGAATCGTTAAACCGTTTCGCCACCTTCACGGCATTGTCTGCTTTAGTAAAGGCACCAATCTGGACGTAAAATTCACCGATGGCCAGATTCTGGTGAACAACGGCTGGTGGTTGGCTATATTTGACGATCTCTTCTTTAGCAAGAGCCACCGCCTCAATCCTGGCCAGCCCTTTCCTGGCAATGCCCAATGACTCTGCGGCTTTGTAGCTTAAATCAACAATTCTCCCTTGCACAAATGGTCCGCGATCATTAATTCGAACGACGGTGCTTTTGCCGTTATCAAGGTTTTTGATCAGCAGCATGGTGTTCATCGGCAGGGTTTTATGGGCTGCCGTCATGGCATGCATATCATAGATTTCCCCGTTTGATGTTTTCCGGCCATGAAACTTGCCGCCATACCAGGAGGCTATGCCGTTTTCGCTATAGCCCACAGCCGAAGGAATCGGATAATAGCGGATATTGTTGATCACATAGGGTCTCTGGGTGGCCGGTAATCCATTCTCGGAATCCTTATATTTGGGACCGGAAGTAACGGAGCAGCTGGTCATGAGAAGAAGGCAGCACAGCAAGCGAATGAGAATATTACTTGTCATAGCTTAATCCGTTGGACGAATTTTCTCAGGTGCCTCAGCGATTTTTTGCACAGCACCTTCTGTTGCCAGAAATTGTTCAATACGTTGTTTATAAAATAAACCCGCCGGGCCGGTAGTATGGGGCACGTAGGGTCGTAACCCCATATCCGGGGCTGCAGATGGTATCGAATCAAACCGAACATTTTCTTCGTCATCGATCCACGACAGCCGATAATCAAGTACCGGCCGCATGGTGGCGATATTTCCTTCCTTGTCCCGGCCCAGCAGCGGGACTTCCCAACGCCGCATGGTATATCCTTTATACCAGAGGCCGCTCTCCGGTTCACCGGTTATTTTGTCGGTCATCTGCGGCAGAAGTTCCGTTTTGTCAAAGTCATTGTTATGGTCAACAATGGTTTCCACCTCGAAACTTCCCTGAACCGACAGATTGGCCCATAGACCGAAATCATCAGTATCCGATCGGAGGAAATGCTTGCCGAAATCGTTAAATGTCCATTGGGCATGACATACCTGGCAATTGATCTTTCCTTCGAGGTCATCTAATTCTTTATGGGCGGGATGCTGCACTATCGGAATAACATGGTCTTTGCCGTCGACACCCTGCAGCACAAAAAGATTCTGCCGGGCAACAACCCGCTCTGGTAATGATTGTTGCAATTCCTCAAGTTGGTGGCATTTTTTACAGGAAGGTTTGGCACTTCCCGGTCTCATTAGTTCCCGACCTGAATGGCAGTCAATACACAGCATGCCCCGCATTTGATGGACATCAGGCTGCAGTTGATGGTATTCGACACCATAGGGTCGGAAATGTTGTTCTGTTGTAGTATACGGCGTACGGTATTCAACATTCAAGTCATGTTCAAACCGGCCGTAGTAATCAAAGCCGACGTAGTTGCCGTAATGACATGACAGACACTGCTGATCAGCCGGCTTCTGCCAGCTGTGTGAGGCCAGTTTGCTCTCGACAAAGGCCATATGGCAGGCAGCGCAGCCGGTGCCATGAACAACGGCAGGGTAGTGGTCACCGGAGTTGTATAGATGACATCGAAAGCATCGCCGGCGGAGCAGATCATCGGCCAGTTCCAGGATCGTTTCCGGATCGTTGTTCTTTGGCGTTGCTAGAAAACTGGTCAGTTTGTTCCGGGCGCCAAAAACTTCTCGGAAAAGGTTGGTAGTATTCGCAAGAGTAAAATGAACTGTACCGGTTATCTTCTCGACAATTTCTGCATGGCAGCCTCCGCATGCCTCAGCCAGATGATCCGGGTGGGCGGGGAAAGGGATGTATCCCAAATGGGCACTTTTTTTATCGATTGCCGGGGTGTTGCCCTTATGGCAGCTGATGCAGGAAAGTTGATGGTTGGCGTCGGTGTGTACCGCGTGACAGTCGATGCATTGCCTTGCGGCGATCGTTTTCTGTTGCTCTTTATCTGTACAGCCCAAGAGAATAACAAGAAAAAATATAAGGCAAAGAACTCTGAGCATATTCTCTTATTGAGATAAAAAATGTAACAATGGTGCTGATGAATGTTAACCCTTAATGCATTTCTTATATTGCATAATAGTTGAATTTTCAATGATTACCTGATATATAGGCGTACTGACGGCAGACAGGGTTTCTGTTAAAACCCTCGTTTAGCGGTAAAATGTAGGCCAGCATAGCTCAGTTGGTAGAGCGGCGCT
>CAWCLE010000020.1:0-158094 GCA_963796255.1 uncultured delta proteobacterium
GATTTAATGCAGAGTTAATCGTTATGCGGATATGGTGATGTTGAAACCCACTAAGTTATTGTTTTCGATTAAATAATATCGTATTGCAACTCTAATTACTCCGCATAATAATGACGTGTTCCTAAACTATATTTCATAGAAAAGGAGGACGTCATGTTTGAGAATTTTTTCGATAGCCCAGCACGGGTTAAAGCACTTCGGAGTCACCCGAACGGCCGGTTGCTAGAAGCATTTGCTAAAAACTTACACCAAAAGGGTTACGCTGAAATAACCGCGCGCAAACATATCAGAGCCGCGGAACATCTCATGTATTGGTCAGATAGAGAAGGCATTCATGTCTCAAGGTTATCCGAGATATTTCTTGAGCGTTTCGACAGCCATCTGCATCAATGTCATTGCCATGGTTACGGCCACTCCAACCGGTTGCACTTGCTCAATGGCGCACGTTTATTTTTGAAACACCTGCGTGACACTGGAATAATCATCACACCTGTTGCTGAGGTAACCGCTCAAGAACCGGAATTGCTAACAGCATTCTATCAGTGGATGCGTCAGCAGCGCGGAACCAGTGACTCAACCCTCTACAATTACCGCCTCCCCATCCGGGAGTTACTGAAACGCCTTGGCGAGGATCCCGGCAAGTTTGGTGCTCACAACCTGCGACAGTTTGTCCTGGAAAAAAGTCAACAATGTGGGTGGGCAGCAGCGAAAAAATGTACGACGGCACTTCGCATGTTTCTGCGCTTTTTAATCGCAGATGGCAAGTGTGCCACTGGTTTGGATGCAGCCATTCCTGTGTTGGCGCATTGGCGGCTTTCCTCTTTGCCTCGGTATCTGCAACCAGAGGCAGTAGAACGTATCATTTGTTCCTGTGATCCAAGTTCGCCAGTCGGTAGGAGAGATCGTGCAATTTTACTTTTTCTCGCGCGCCTGGCATTTCGGGCAGGCGACGTCCTCCAGCTTCGTTTGAGTGATATAGATTGGGAGGGAGCAGTAATTCACGTATCGGGTAAAGGGCATCGACAAACCCAGCTGCCTTTAACTCAAGAAGTCGGAGATGCTTTAGTTGCCTACTTACAAGAAGGACGGCCTTCAAGCGATACCGATGTAGTTTTTATCCGTTCTCGTGCTCCTTTTCGCGCCTTCACGTCCCATTGTGCCATTTCGGTAATTGTTACTCGAGCAATGTGCCGAGCGGGTGTTACTTGCCAGAGTCGCGGTGCAGCCCATCTTCTTCGTCATTCCGCAGCAACTTCCATGTTGCGGCAAGGGGCATCGCTACAAGATATCGCTACCATCCTTCGTCATCGTTCCATCGAGACTACACAGATCTATGCCAAAGTAGATGTGACAGCTCTAAGGCAGATAGCTCAACCCTGGCCGGAGGTGCAACCATGTTAGTTCAAGCTGTAGAATCGTACCTGACGGTACGCCGTGCTTGTGGATTCGAGCTCAAATCCCAAGGAAATCTTTTGCGAAGCTTCGCAATTTATTCAGAGGACAAAGGAAAACACCACGTTTGTTCTGAAGTTGCTATCGAATGGGCAGGATTGGCACGCTCTATCCACCAGCGAGCCCGCCGACTTGGTGATGTGATACGATTCGCCCGGTACATCCGTGCGGAGAACCAAGCACATGAATTACCACAGCCTGTTTTTGGTAGCGACAAACGGACGCGGCCCACCCCATATATCTTCTCCCAGGACAATATTCAGCGTCTCGTGCAAGCGGCATCTCAGTCTGGTTATCGTACTTTGCGTCGAAAGACTTACAGCACGTTGTTTGCTTTGCTGGCCTGCACTGGATTACGTGTGTCAGAAGCAATACGACTGCGCGTTGAAGATATCACCCCAGATGGCCTGATTATTAAACGTTCAAAATTTGGAAAAAGTCGCCTCATCCCCCTACACAGCACCGCGGTAGTTGGGCTCGAAGGTTATCTAAAGCATCGCCGCCCCTATGCTCCCTTTGATGACCACGTATTCATTTCTTTACGAAGAAAACCATTACGTATACGAGATGTTGAAACTGCATTCCAGACTGCGGTCAATAAAATCGGTTTACAGCAGCGTGTAGCGGGGAAACCTCGCCCTACTCCACACTCGTTACGCCACACATTCGCTGTGAGAGCTTTGGAAACCTGCCCGGATAACCGCGATCACATCACAAAACATATATTGGCGCTATCAACCTATCTCGGCCATAGTAATGTTTCATATACCTACTGGTATCTGGAAGCAACGCCGGATTTAATGAGAAACATCGCTGAACGTTGCGAATGTTTTGTTACAGGAGGGCAGTCATGAATCCGATCGCATCGCACATTACATTCTTTCTGCAGCAACGCTTGCCTGTCGAACGTCGCGCCAGCGATAACACCTGTGAGTCCTATGCGTATGCTTTCAAACTCCTATTTGAATACGCCAGTACTTATCTCAATATTCCGCCATCGGAATTGAATTTTGAACAGCTTGATGCGCCGCTGATTTTAAATTTTTTAAATCATTTAGAAACAGTGCGTGGGAATGGGGTAAATTCCAGAAACACTCGACTGGCCGCCATCAAATCGTTTATGCATTTTATGGAATATCGTGTGCCAACTGCTTTGGAGCAAATTCGACGTGTTTTGGCTATTCCAGCAAAAAAAACCGACACCCGCCTTGTCAAGCACCTCACGGTTGAAGAGATGCAACTTATCTTGAATGCTCCGGATCCAACCAAACGAGACGGTATTCGAGATCGCGCAATGATTTACCTTTGCTTTGCCGGAGGCTTGCGTGTCTCCGAATTGATCGGCCTTCGTCTGGATGATCTGAATCTTCAACCACACGCCAACATTTTCATCCGCGGTAAAGGGCGAAAGGAGCGTTGTCTGCCTTTATGGAAGGAAACGACATCAGCGTTGCGAGCATGGTTAGCGGTCAGGGGCAAAGCTTTGGTGCCAGAGCTATTCCTTAATGCTCGCGGAGAACCTATAACCCGGTCCGGTTTCGAATACATTCTACGTAAGCACGCACACACTGCCGAAAAGTGCTGTCCTTCTCTGGCATTGAAGCGTATTTCGCCGCATGTACTTAGGCATACCTGCGCGCTAACGGTATTGCAGGCCACCAAAGACCTTCGAAAAGTCGCTCTTTGGCTCGGACATGTAAACATGCAAACGACTGAAATGTACACACGTGCCGATCCTTCGGTGAAGCTGGAGGCATTGGAATCTATTGTCGCTCCAAAACTACGCTCTGGGCGTTTCAAGGCAACCGATGAACTGATCACCTCGCTGAAGGCTGGCTCTCTTATGCAGAGTAAAAAAACATAAAAATGACAGATTGGCGGAGCTCAAGAAGAATGGGCTCCGCATAACAATTAACTCCGCATTAAATCTGCCGTTTGCCCAATGGGGAAACATCTTTGACAGCACCACTGTTGCCACAGCGATTGCCGACCGGCTCGTCTACAACTCGGAGATCCTTGTTTTGGAGGGCAAAAGTTATCGCAAAAAATCATAGAGCGTTTTTTTTAAAATATCGAACAACTATGAGGAAGTGTTGCTTTTAGAACCTTCTGAAGAGGACTTCTGCGACCTAATGAATCTTTGGCTGGTTTTTATTCGTTGGTTTTGGCTGGTTTTCTCGCCGCTGATTACAAACAGTTTGTTTCGGGGTAAAAAGAACTGCGAAAGCTACCTGAGAAGGATTTCTTAAATATCGATTTAGGTGACTTTTCTACGGAAAGAGTTTTGCCAGGACCTCCAAAGAAAGGATGACCGATTACCTTCACCCCACCTCTAGTCGGCTGACGCTGTATCGGGAGGTCGGATGTCCAGTGTCATCTCAACCATGTCGTCTTCTTTAAGCCCATCCAACTGCTTAAAGTTATATTTGTTGCCGAATTTGATCATACGCTCATTTTCCTTGATGACATCCATCCACAGCATTTTTATTCCAATATCTTTCGCAACGGTGATGCAATAGTCCATGAGTATTCTGCCAAGACCTTTCCCTTGCCAGGAGTCGGCAACAGTTAATGAAAACTCGGCATTCTCTAGATCGACAAATCTGTGTATCTGCATGTCGCCAATGACAACCTCGTCTTGTCCTCGTGCCACGGCGAGAAAAACCAGGTCTCGGTCATAGTCCACCTGACAGAAGCGTGCTAGATTTGTGTGGGGCATATTGATGCGGCGTAGTCCGAACCGATAAAAGATCGATTCTTCCGACAGGTTTTCAAGAAAAATTCGCATTACAGTTTCATCCTCACCACGAATCGGGCGGATGTGGATTTCTGTACCGTCTTTCAAAGTGATGTTTTTTTCATATTTGAAAGGATAGGGAGGAATTGAGAGATGCAGAGGGCAAAGGTCACCCTTTGCCCAGTGATATTCCTTCGGCAACCCTCTGTCGAGATGAATCGCGACTGAGCCAACAACCCCATCATTTTCGGTCAGCAGCAGTGGATTCATTTCTATCTCTTCAATCTGGGGGAGATCTATAAGCAGTTGTGAAAAACGGACCAACAACTCTTCGAGATATCCTAAGGCGTTGTGCAAAGAAGGGATTTCCTGGAGATAACTATAGATCTTGGTTTCCTCCATCATCCTTCGAGCCAGGGTCTGGTTGAGGGGTGGCAGGCCAATTGCGTAATCCTTTTCAGCCTGCAGATACTCCCCGCCTAATCCGAAGAGTATGGTTGTTCCGAAACTCCTGCTTTTTTTGGAGCCGATCGCCAAAGTGTAACTGTTAAGTGGCGGCAATGGCTGGATGATTAAAGCAGCATCGGGATCCTGCAGAGAAACGACAAGATCATAAGCCGAAGCAAAGGCCTCTCTGGCCTCATGGTCATTTTTGAGGATGTGCACAACTCTGTTGGTCCGGAATCTTGTTCCGGCGTTGGGGGAATATATTCTCATTGCCGTAGGATATCCAAGGCTACGAGCTGCCTGTATTGCTTCCTCGGCGCTGGATACTTCCACTGCTTTCATTACTCGGATGCCGTATGTGCTTAAGATAGCGGCGGCTTCCGTGGTAGAGAGGATGAAACGGTCGCGGTCCAGGCAGTCTTTGATAATCTTTTCGGCCACAGCTAAATCCGGTGAAAAATCTTTGAGCAGAATTTCCGGAGTTTCTTGCAAGAGCTTCAGATTGTAGTCATAACGATACATATAAATAAAGCTTTTGACGGCCTGCTCGGGGGTGTAATAGGTGGGTATATTCTTGCTGTTGAGAAAGGTAATTGCCGAAAGATTCGATCCTTCACTACACCAAGATGTAAATAGGGGGATGTTGGGATTACTAGCAGCGGCGTTAACGATTGCCTCGGCAATTTTTTGTAGATCGGTACCGGGAAAAGGGATACAGATTACCAAAACACCATCGACCATCTTGTCTTTCAGGCAAGCCGAGATGGCAACCTGGTAGTCGGCAGCTGAAGCGTTGCTCTGCAGATAGAGCGGGTTGTCCTTGTCCCTTTTAATCGCCATTTGGCCACTGATGTTTTTCAGGGTGTTCTTCCCAGGAACTGCAAGAAAGCCACCCATTGCGTGCAGGGTGCTGACCGCCATTTCTGAAGGTGCGATGGAATTAGAGATGAACATTAAACGTCGGCCCTTTGGTCGATCCTGTTTAGCGATGGTCTCAACCATATCGAGAAGATCGACGAGGCTGTTGACCCGCAAACTGCCGGCTCTTTTAAACACCGCTTCATAGATCAGATCTTCTCTGGCTAGACATCCGCTATCGGTGATTGATTGCAGAGAGCAGGTTTCGGATTGTCCGGATTTAAGGATGACGATAGGTTTTGACATGGCAAAATTACGAAGTGCTGTCACAAACCTTCTGCCGTTATTGATACTCTGAATATGAAGAAACAAAGATGTGGTGTTGCCATCCCGCCCGAGAAAATCAATAGTGTCGGCAAAATTAACGTCACACTTCGAACCTAGTGAGGCAAAATAGCTGAAGCCGACATTTTTCTTTATCGCATGTTCCAGAAATATTGCAGAAAAACCACCGCTTTCGGAAATAAAAGCGATGTTTCCATGTCGAGGAATTTCTGGGTACAGGCTGGCATTGAGGTTGAGGGCTGGTCTGAGAAAACCAAGAGAGTTGGGGCCAACAACCCGACAAGCGAATGAAGAGGATAATATCCTGATTTGTTCGGAGAGGTCTGTGGAATAACGTGATGAGGAATCCGGACCGAGAATCGTTACCCCCCTCACCCCTTTCTTGGCACATTCACTCAATACCTGCAGCAAATTTTCCGGGTCTGTCGCCACCATGGCCAGATCAATTGGATCGGGGAGATCGTCTATGCTTTTGTATGCTTCAACGCCTTGAAGCCCGTGCATGGTCGGGTGAACGGGGTGGACAATACCTTTGAATCCTTTGCCGATGAGGTTTTTTAAGAGGTGGTAGCCCGCCGATTTGTCGTTCTCGCTCGCACCGATAACGGCGATTCTCTTTGGGTTGAATAAGATATCGAGGTTCTTGATCGACATATGCGGTTTCCTGTAAGAGAAGAGAAATGCATAAGAAGGAGATCATGGAACATAGTGGATGGTTAGTGGTATATCACTAGGGGCAAACCGCAAATCTTTTCTGGGTATGATTGTTAAACCACTGTGAAACCATCTGTCCTCTGAAGCAATTTGTCAATCTGGCAGATGAATGGTTTTCAAGTTTATTGACATTAAAACAATCGGTTCAGCATAAACCTTACTTTTTCAGATTTTTACGAGATGAACCTAGATACATTTTCCTGAGCTTGGGAGGCTATTCTTTCCTATCCCCGCCGAAAGGAGATTTATATTGGCAAGATAAATGTGATCAAAAAAAACGTAAGCTAAGCTACTTCAATGGATGGCAGGAAAGAGCTTGATCTCTTCTTGTATAAGAAAAAGCTCGGTCCAAATGCCGCCAGTTGGAAAGAGTTGTAGCCTATGATGACGGCGATGCTTTCTGAACAACGCACAGCACACTCGGCATTTTAAAAATATATATCTTAAACTGCCCACCGACATTCCTGTTCATATCCGCAGTCAACCCCGAAAAAAGTTTTCGAAAAAGCCCGAGTGCCGTGCGTTTCTCACAATCCAATGCCCAGCAAGTGTTTCAGGCGAACGGCATGCAACCAGACTCCGAGCGGTGCCGTGCGATTGGGATTTCTTTGGGAGCTGGCCGGAGTTGCCCCAGATTGCCACTTTTACCCCGACCATCACCGACGCCATGGAGGGTGGTTTTACACCCTGCGCCCGATCGGCTTTCATTGGCCGGGAAGCAATCGGAATTAAAGGGGAAGGACTAATAAATTGATGGGATTGGCTGTCACTTTAATGTCGTCGGGTTAGGAGTTTTTCCACTTAAAGTTTTATTTTAGGGTGGATCCTGGCCAAGGTTTTGATGATTTGTGAATAATTGTCGATTTCGAACCTGGGCACTTCGAGGGCTATCCAGTCGAAGATTCTCTGTAAGAAGGTCAAATGCCTTTGACTTCTAGTTTGTATTTTTGATACCATCCTTTGACTCTTAAGGGAGTTTGGTCGAAAATATACAACACAACGAAATAAGCAAATTTTTCATGGTGTCGAAAAGGACATGAAAATAAAGAGGGTACAGAATGAAAAAGCTGTTTGTTGGAACATTACTATTGGCTCTGATGTTTTTATTTCCCCTGCCAATGATGGCTGCAGAGGTAAATGTAAACATAGGTTTTACGTTACCGCTACCACCAGTCATCGAATATCACGAGCCACCGAGGATGGTGGTACTGCCTGATACATATACTTACGTTGTCCCCGATGTACATGTGGACATCTTTTTCAATGATGGTTGGTGGTGGCGTCCGTATCAGGGACGATGGTATCGATCACGTCACTATAACTCCGGTTGGACCCACCATCAGCAACCACCCTCTTTTTATGAAAAGGTACCCCGATATTGGAGGGATGATTACAGGAAGCATCAGTGGAAAGGACATCAATGGAACCCTGAGCGAAGAGATTACAAAGAAGTTCAGAAAAACTGGAACCATTGGGAAAAGGATAAACATTGGGAGAAAAACAATAATTGGGGCGTTCAAAAAAAACATTACAACCAGAACGAACAACGAAAAAAGGATGATAGGGGAAAATACGATCGAAAAGACAAGCACGGCAAGAATGGCAATCATTAGAGTTGATCTCGGCTAAGCCAAAGCTGAAAGGGTCACATATCTGGAAATAATTTTGTGAGGCAACCTGCAAAGAAATGCTCAGCGCGGCAATAACTGGATATTTACCGGGGGCACCCCGGCCTCTTTTGCCGCTTTGGCGTCTTCCACCATGGTAAACATCGTCGACTATGATGAGGCCAGCCAGCTTCAGCGCGTCGTCATCGTTTTTCATAACGAGTTGCAATTTGTGTTTCATGCGTAAAGCGGCACGATCAGAGATACCAAGAAAACGGCGGAGGTTTAATGCTGCTATCCCTTCTTTTGCTTGGATTATGAAAAATATGGCAAGAAACCAGGTTGTTAAAGGAAGTTTAGTAGCAGCAAATATGGTTCCGGCGATAAGGGAGGTTTGCTGGTGGCACTGTTTGTATTGATATACAGGGCGAGATGTAAGTTGGTAGTATTCTTTTGCACCACATTTCGAGCAGCACCAACCGTCTGGTCATTTTGCCCGAAACACTGCTTTACGGCATTGCTCTTCTTGCCCGTATTGACGAATAAAATCTGGCAAACTGAGCCCTTTTTGAAATTGCACTTTGCTTCTTTTCATGACAAGCCCTCCTGGAATGTTGATATCAGGAGGAGTATGACACATCATGGGTATCACAGAGTGAGCACCCATAAGACTTTTTTGCAGTTAGCTGAAGATTGGTCGTAATCAGATTTTAATATAGATCCACAAAATATCAGAAATACAATTGATACAGCAGGTAGCGCGCTGCTGGATATTGGATTTTACTGTGTTTCATTTCCCCGTTTTTTGTTTGAGGAGGAACCAAGCCGCGTCGTTTCGAATATCAAACGTGATCCTGTCATGAAGACTGACCGAATCACATCAGCCATGCTTGATTTTCCTGACGGAAAAACCTCAACCTTTACTTGTTCCACTCAACTGATGCCCTATCAGCGCGCTCATGTTTTTGGCACAATCGGCCACATTGAAATTGAGATTCCAGTGAACATACCAACAAATGTATCAAGCGAGGTGTGGGTAAGCACCAAAACCATTTCCGAAAAAAATGTTGTGAATCCAGTAGATCAATATATGCTTCAGACCGAAATTTTTGTAAAAGCGATACTTGATAAAAGGCCGGTCCCAAACAATCTGGCGAATACTTCTAACAATATGAAAGCAATTGAAGCTATTTTGGATTGCGCAAAAATAACAGATGGATTGACATCAATTAAGCGGAAAAAAACTTATTCCTCTTGTTGGAAGAGTTTTCGCGGTGTTTTGATATTGCTCCGGATAGACTTGTCGGGAGGATTGCGCACCTTGAAGTAGATCACGATCAGTGCCAGCACCAACGTCACGCTATTGGCCAGGATCACAGGCCAGAGGCTGAGAAGGAGACCATACACCAACCATAACGCCACCCCGGTTGAGAACAGCAGGTACATCCATAGCGAGATCGCATGGGTATCACCTGTGCGGATCACACGCACCACCTGGGGCACGAAGGCTGTTGTCGTAAGAAATGCGGCAAGGATACCAATCAAAGATGAAAGCATTATTTGGCGTCCAACTGTTTTTCTGATTGAAGCGTTTCGTGAAGCTGCGGGTCATAACCTGTTGCCGGTACCTCACTGAATAGACGTTTGCCTTCATCATCAAAGAAGAAACGGTGCCGCTTGGTAGTCGTCAATCCGATATTTGTCCCCAATGCAGGTGGTGGTGTCTCGCTCTCCAGGCGAAGAATGTATTTCTCACCATCTCTGGCGTTTAAATGCACCAGCGTTTCCGCGCCAAGTTCCTCGAAAAAAGCCACTTCAACGTCACAGAGACCGGTTCCTGATGGGCAGAAGCGCAGATGCTCAGGCCGGATACCGACCAGCGCAGTCCGAGCGGGAGGAGCATCGGTTCCAACCCAGGAGGTATTTGCCGAATCAATTTTAGTGGTTAGGCTGTCTAAAGCCATGAAATTCATCGGCGGTGAGCCAATAAACCCTGCGACAAAGGTGGTTGCCGGATTGTGATATACCTCAAGGGGTGAGCCCACCTGTTCAACCACCCCGTCTTTCATCACCACCATCCGATCGGCAAGGGTCATCGCCTCGACCTGGTCATGGGTCACATAGAGCAGAGTTGCTCCGAGCTTTCGCTGCAGAGTTTTGATCTCCATACGCATCTGCACCCGCAGTCGAGCATCAAGATTAGAAAGAGGTTCATCAAAAAGAAAGACCGCTGGGTTACGAACGATAGCTCGACCCATGGCTACTCTCTGTCGCTGACCGCCGGAAAGTTGGCTCGGTTTGCGTTTAAGATAGGCTTCCAGTTCCAGCAGACGGGCCGTTTTGTCGATCCGCTTTTCAATCTCATCCTTGTCTACTCCGGCAATCTTCAGACTATAAGCCATATTGGCAAAGACAGTCATATGAGGGTAAAGAGCATAATTCTGGAAAACCATAGCAATGTCACGTTCCCGGGGTTCAAGGTTATTGACGACGCGATCAGCAATGACCACCGTCCCGGCTGTTATGGTTTCCAGGCCGGCTACCATCCGGAGCAGGGTCGATTTACCGCACCCGGAGGGGCCGACTATGACGATCAGTTCACCATCTTCGACAGAAAGAGTGAGATCATGGATAACTACGGTTTTACCATAGGTTTTTTTGACTGCAGAAAGGTTGACGCGGGCCATAAGTTATTTCTCGCTCTCGATGAGACCTTTGATAAAGAGGTTGCGCATGCTGATTACGACCACAACCGGCGGAACCATGGCCAGGATGGCAGTCGCCATAATTACCGGCCATTCCACTGTCTGATCACCAGTGGGAAGCATCTGTTTAATTCCCATGACGATGGTATTCATACCTGGATCGGTGGTGATGAGCAGCGGCCAGAGATACTGATTCCACCCGTAGATAAAAAGGATGACGAACAGAGCGGCGATATTGGTCCGCGACAGAGGCAGGAGGATGTCGAGAAAAAATCGTATCGGTCCGGCGCCGTCTACCCGAGCTGCCTCCACTAGTTCGTCGGGGATGGTCATAAATAACTGCCGGAATAGAAAAGTTGCCGTTGCTGAGGCCACTAGCGGCAGGATCAAGCCGCTATAGCTGTTCAAGAGATGCAGCCCAGCAACAACCTCGTAGGTGGGAACAATTCGGACTTCCACCGGTAGCATCAGGGTCAGAAAGATCAGCCAGAA
Source organism: uncultured delta proteobacterium (assembly GCA_963796255.1). Taxonomy (GTDB): domain Bacteria; phylum Desulfobacterota; class Desulfobulbia; order Desulfobulbales; family Desulfocapsaceae; genus Desulforhopalus_A. The sequence goes on from CAWCLE010000020.1 coordinate 11,358, forward strand.
AAAAAAGGTCCGTAGCGGAAAACGGAAATAGACAATGGCATAGGCGGAGATGAGCGATATGCTGATTTTCCCGATAGTGATGCCAAGCGCCATGATTATAGAGTTTGCCATCATCTTCCATACCGGCGTACTCATCCCGGAAAAAAGGGCATCCCGGTAGTTCTCCAGGAAGTGACTGCCTGGAAGAAGCGGCATGGGCGGCGTTACCAGGTCGGCCTGAGTCAAGGTCGAGGCAATCAGGGCTATATACAACGGATAGCAAATGACGAGTATTCCAGCGATGAGCCCGGCATGGGTCAGCCATAGGCCCCATCCCTTTTTTTCTACCATCCCATCCATTAGTACTGCACCCGCCGTTCGATATAGCGAAACTGAATGATGGTCAGACCGCCGACCAGCAGCAGCAGTATGACCGACTGTGCGGCCGAGGAACCAAGATCTTGGCTGACAAAACCGTCAGAAAAAACCTTATAGACAAGAATCGAGGTGGATTGTTGCGGGCCACCTCCGGTGATTGTATGGATGACGCCAAAGGTCTCGAAAAAGGCGTATACCACGTTGACTACCAGGAGGAAAAAGGTAGTTGGTGACAACAGTGGAAAGACGATGGTCCAGAATCGATGGGTAAAGGAAGCTCCATCAATGGCAGCAGCCTCAATCAGGCTGCGGGGAATTGACTGTAGGCCGGCAAGAAAAAAGAGAAAATTATAGCTGATCTGCTTCCAGGCCGAGGCAATAACCACCAGAGTCATGGCTTGTCCCCCGTTTAAGGCGTGGTTCCATGTGTATCCGAAGTGAGCAAGAGCGCGGGCAAGCACTCCGATAGACGGCATAAACAGAAACATCCACAGGACGCCGGCGATGGCGGGCGCCACCGCGTAGGGCCAGATGAGAAGGGTGGTGTAACTCCCTGCTTTTTTCCCAACTCGGTCTGCCAGCACTGCCAGCCATAAGGCAACGGACATTGAAATTGTGGAGACCAGGAAGCTAAAGAGCGCAGTTGTCGAAAAAGAGTTCCGATAGTAGGGGTCTGTAAAAAGAAACTGGAAATTGGCAAGACCAACATAACGGGTTTTCAAGCCAAAGGGATCAGGCATAAAAAACGACTGGTAAACAGCCTCTCCCGCGGGCCAGAAAAAAAACACCAAGGTGATGAAAATCTGCGGAGCAACAAGAAGATAGGGAAGCCATCGGTTTTGAAAGAAAACACGTTTTTCCATGGTTCATCCTGTCTCAGTCCGTGGATGGAATAATCCATCCACGGGAAAAAACTGTAACGACAGTTTGTTATCGATTGGCTTGTTCAAATCGGCGCAGGAGTATATTGCCACGTTCGACTGCTTTGTTCAGCGCGGCCTCAGCGGTTTGCTTTCCGACCCAGACCCCCTCGAGTTCTTCATCGATAATTGTCCGGATCTGATCAAAACTGCCAAGACGCAAACCTTTGGAATTGGCGGTTGGTTTCTTGCCCGTCATCTGGATTATGGCGATATCTGTTCCAGGATTGGCGGTGTAGAATCCTTCGGATTTGGTGAGCTCATAGGCTGCCATGGTAATTGGCAGATAGCCGGTGTCCTGATGCCATTTGGCCTGGATGGCAGGCGATGACATAAACTCGAGGAAAGCCGCTACAGCTTTGTATTTTTCAGGAGTCTTGCCAGCCATGACCCAGAGAGAGGCACCGCCGATAATAGTGTTCTGCGGTGCTCCTGCAACTTCTTGCCAATAGGGCAAGGGACGGATTTCGAAGTCAAACTTCGCTTCCGACTTCACCCCGGCATAGCCAGCTGAAGATTCGGTGAACAAGGCGCACTCACCGGCACGGAATTGCGCGCCACTTTCGTTCCGACGACCACCATAGATGAACTTACCATCTTTAGCCCATTCCCCCATTTTTGCGATATGCTTTATTTGGACCGGGCCATTAAAGGCAAGCTCAGTGTCCAGGCCGCCAAAACCGTTTTCCTTGGTGGCAAAAGGAACATTATGGTAGGCGGATAAATTTTCGAGATGTACCCAACTCTGCCAAGCAGTGGTCAGAGGGCATTTACTGCCACCTGCTTTGAGGCTTGTCAGAGCTGTTTCAACTTTGTCCCATGTTGACAGATCCATGTCGGGGTCAAGACCTGCTTTCTTCATCTCGTCCCGGTTTACGTACAATACAGGTGTTGATGAGTTGTAAGGTAGAGAGAGCATTCGCCCGTCTGAAGTGGTATAGTAGCCGGTGATCGAAGCGATATAGCCGGCTGGGTCGAATTTTGATCCAGCTTCCGCCATTACTTCGTAGACCGGCTTGATTGCCCCGGTGGCCGCCATCATCGTTGCCGTACCCACCTCAAACACCTGGAGAATGTCGGGCTGCTGTCCGGCTCTGAAAGCAGCAATACCGGCATTCAGAGTTTCAGAATAATTACCCTTACTGGTTGCCACTACCACATATTCTGATTGTGAGGAGTTGAAAGTTTTCACCTGTTCGTCCAGCAAGGTGGCCAGGCGGCCACTGAAAGCATGCCACAAATCGATCTGAGTGGCGGCAGAACCAGGCCCCGCAGCCAGGACAAGGGATCCAGTCAGCAGGCCGATCATTACACATCGTCCGAAAATACCTTTTGTAGTCATTTTCATTTCATTCCCCTTTTTGATGAAGAGAGTAATAGCAAGGACCGCCCTCACAGTGTGATGTACTTTCAGTAGTCTTTAAAAAGCTCCCATTCAAAACCGCATAAATTATAACGATAACTTATCTTTTTATGGTGGGTTTCGCAAGTTTTTATGTTCCTGTGTGTTTCCCATATTACTGAGTGCCTTCGCAAAAAATCTCATTGATTTTTCAACTATGAAAGCCCTTAATTTCAGTAATGCATACTCAATAATGTAGCAACAAAGAACGTTTTGGATAACAATACGCAAAACCGGTGATCTTGATTTTTTCGGCTGGCTATCGGTTGTCAAGACTCTTGTCTTTGCTATCATTATGCGGCTGAGACAATCGGGAGTCATCAGCCGTGTAATCAACGACTATCGAAATCTCCTTCACCTTGTTGACGGTGCCTCATTTTTTGCTTATGCGATAGTCAGCTGGACCTTTACCTAGCATCCATTGCACTGCTAACGGCCATCAGGAAGAAAAGCATCATATTAGCAATGCTTTTCGGTGTCGTCTTCCTCAGAGCAAGCATAGATCTGATAAAGTTACTAGCCGCTACTCTGCCCCTGAATGGTATGGCTCTGCGCCGGTTGATACCCTGACGAATCGTTTTCCTGACCAAGTCGACTACCCCAAGGCTATACAAAAATCACAACGAGTGGTGCCTGTTCTACTCGACCGGAAAGTTACCTTGTGTGTATGCGTCGACGTCCTGCTGGAGCCATTTCCAAAACAGGGCATGACAAGTTCAAGTGCAAGAAATATATCCGTAAAGTCACACTGCTGTTCATGTGGAATAACAGCAAGTAGGGTTCAGGGTTAACAGCTGTGGTTTGTGCCAAACCAAAGTAACTTGTGAAAGCCGCCCCCCCTAACAATAAAGAACAGGTGATTACCACTGGTAAGATTAACTATTTACGTGCATCTAGAAATTGACCTCTTTCCTGTTCACCTCTGATTTCCTATAGACGAACTGCTCATCTCACCTGAAATTCTACCTTCACAGAAATTATGTTGCAGGTTTACTTAAATAATTAACATTGTTAACAATAGTCTTTACCCTTACTATAACGTGTGTTCCCAATAGGAGTCTTCAGATCTGAGTGTTTCCTGAAAACATTAGATCTGTTTGGCAAATATTAACATTTGGGATTTCAGGGACGGGTGTTGACGTCATTGAGAGGAGCGAACGTGCGACATTTTCCTGCTCCCATGCATCGATTTTTATCTGGCAATTGAGTATTTTGGCGGGCTGTTGATCATGCCTTTCCTTACTTCGGCCGTTGGTTCAACATGTCGAGCGTCTGCTTCACAAAGTTTGGCGAAGCCGCATCCAGAGCGACCTCTAGTTCCGCTAAATACTGGGCTTGGGCTGTATATCTGGCTTCCGACACAGCACGTTGGTAGTCTCGGACACGCCGTTAATCGACCACCGATTGATAAATGCATCACTTGCCTCGATGTCGCTCTCAAGGTTCGCAACTACATGGGCGAGCCCCGCGCCAGTGCCCCCGTTTAATCGAATGAACAGGTAGGTAACTCGCATCCATTACAAAAGGGGTGTCACCATGCACGTGATGCACCCGTTCAAAGGCTTCTGTAATCGGTAGAAATAAAACTCTTTGCTAACCTCAGCGCACCGGTCTGCAAGAAACAGCGACTGTCCTCAACCACGCTCGATACTGCGATATATCCTTGCCAGGAAGTGTTTTTCTTCCGTCTCAATGAGTTTGTCGCACTGGAATCCATGAAAGCTGCAGATAGTATGTAACAGTTCAAAATCCACATACAGCCAGCTGAAAGGGTCTGATCGTAGCCCTTTGTATATCATGACAAAATCAGTTTCTCCGCAATATCCGTGCTCCTCATCATAGACAGCATCACCATTTTTTAGGAATTTTCCGGTCAGATCGGTTGAATCGGCAAACAGCTGTCCGCTCGGCGCAAGCAGTGTGTCCAGGTGTTGGATAAAGAGATTCAGACCATCCAGGGAGCCGGATATTCCTATCCCATTCATGAGCATGAGAACTGTATCATAACGAGAATTTCTGAGATCAAGGATATTGCGGTGATACGACTTTTCGACTCCTCTTCTACGCATTACCTCCACGCAGCCGGGGGAGATATCAATGGCATCGACATCCAGGCCCTTCGACTGTAAGACAAGACTGTGACAACCAGCTCCTGCACCGACATCGAGAATCCGTCCCCGGCAGGCTGCCAAGGCATATTTTTCAACGTCGTTCATTCTCTCGAATCCACGGAGCATGGTGGTTCCCTGCATGGTGGACATTTCAAGCGTCGAGGACCAGACATTGAGAAATGCCGCTGAATCGCCGCAGTAAAAATCACTCAGCATTGTACCGAGCGGATCTTTCTCTTTGTCCACTATACATCTTGCCATGTACCATTCCTATCACGATCAGTGCTACATTATGCTGGAGTCTTAATCATAATCTTTGCCTCATGATATTGGATTCCGACAGCACTTTAACAAATGTCAGATGTCAGTCGGTCAAGTAGCCGAATTTACCGCTGGTATAATCATCGATTGCCTGCTCTATCTCTTTTTGTGTACTCATGACAAAAGGCCCATGACCGACAATTGGTTCGTTCAGCGGTTCTCCGCTTAAGAGGAGCAGCACAGTGTCTTCCGTCACAGCAAAAGAAAGATGTGTTCCCTCACGTTCCATTACCGCCATTTCCGATGAGCGGATCAACTCGCTTTTACCAATGCGGATCGCGCCGTGAAGAACAAAAAGAGCTGTTGTGTGACCTGCCGGCAGATCCATGGATACAGATTTTCCGGCGTTCAACCGCAGATCCCAAACGTTCATTGCGCTAAAGGTGTGTGCAGCACCACGGGTGTGAATATCGTTATTATAATACTCTCCTGCAATAAGACGGACTGTTCCGGCTTCTTCGGATAAAGCTATCCGGGGAATCTCGGCGTCGGTGATACCCTGGTAGGCCGGTGGTGCCCATTTATCTTTTACCGCAAGGTTCACCCAAAGCTGAATCATTTCAAAAGGCCCACCACGCCTGGCGTAATCGAGTCCGTGGTATTCCGAGTGTAGAATTCCCGCGCCGGCCGTCATCCACTGGACATCGCCTGGCCCAATAGTCCCTCCTTGCCCGGTCGAATCACGATGCGAGACCTCCCCCTTGTAAACGATGGTCACCGTTTCAAAGCCCCGATGGGGATGCGGTCCTACACCGAGCCGTTTGTCGGTTGGCTCGAAACTGATCGGTTCGACGTAATCCATCAGGACAAACGGCGACATTTCTTCGTGAATATCACGGTAGGTAAACATGCTCTGCACGGGAAAGCCGTCTCCCACCCAGTGGCTGCCGTTGCTACGCTTGATGAAGGCAAGTTTTTTCATAGCGTCTCCTTGGGTTATGTTTCCAACAATAACCACCAGAGCTCGACCAGGCCAATCTAAAGAACTCTTCAAGTTGGCAGTGTACAACCCTGCTGTAAAAGCCAAGCAATCTTTTTCAGCCTACAGCAGGTGTTGGTCATGGCCGAACCATCACCCTTGATCAATGAGTTGATCTATGCCCTGGCCGCCACTGCTCACCGTTTTGGCAACAATGCCCTTATTGACATGAGCGACGATGATATCGCCAATTTCTTCGATGGCATCGGCAAAGAATCCATGCCGCTTCATGCCGTTGGTTTGCTGGCGATTATCTTCGGTAGGGGTCATATATTGCATAATGTCCGCTTTATATCGGTGGATCAAAAACAACTGCAGAAGAGTCATAAACCTTTTTCTTCTCAAACCGGTATCATGGATGATCTGATTACGGACAAAGAGAAACACCTTGTCTTCGCGATCACACATTACCGTAAAAACTACCGCTGCTACCTGATTCCGTGCACTGTCAAGAACGCTGAGCTCGAGGATTTCGGAGCCTTGGCTTTGCGGTCTGAGCCGTGCCGAAAGAGCAAGATTAACGTTGTTGTGTTTGGACCATTTGGCCAGCCATCCTTCAAGCAGTGATATCGGCGGTTCGGTATGGATTAGATGTTGAAATTGAGTGGAACCTTTGCCCATTGCCTTGGTCGTTGCCGTTCGTCCGGAACATGCTGAAAGCGCTCCATCGAGTCTGGGGCCACCGACTAAGCTCTGCGGGGTAGTATACGGCGATTCAATCAGTCGAAGTTTGCGTTGTAATCGTGCCAGGGCCAGCATCCCATCTTGCTTCAGGGCGTTTGCCAGTTCTTCACCGGCCACCCCGTCTGCCTGATGGCCACCGTAGGTTATAAAGTTGAAGACATAACCAAGTTTGCCAATATCGCTGGGGAATTGGCGCATCTCTTCATCAGTCATCCCGGTGGTGTCCCAGTTAAATGAGGGCGAGAGGTTATAGGCAAGCATTTTGTCCGGATAAACGGCATGGATGGCTTCGGCAAACTCAGTGGCCTCTTGTAGATTGGCTGTTTTTGTTTCCATCCAGATAAGATCGGCAAATGGCGCAACCGCCAGGGATTTGGCGATGGCATAATCGATGCCTCCTCGAATCTGAAAGAACCCTTCTGTTGTTCTCGGCCGGTTCCAGTCCCATGAGATATTGGCCCCAATCTCCTTAGCCTTCTGCCTGGCCATATAGTGCGATGCCTTTTTCGCATAGTCCAGCCATGTTTCTACATTCATTGCCGTATCCTGGCCGTCCTCCTGTAGGAGTTGTATCCGGTCGGCAACAGCTTGCGGAAAGGTCTTGATACCGGCATCACTCTCCCAGGCCTGCACCACAATGGTCATGGCCTCATCGAGCATATGCTCGAGTTCCAGTCCATCGGCGGAAACTTTTTTGGCCATGATCGTCTGTATCTTGTCGTAGATGTCAGCCGACTTAAACCAATTGACGGCCAGCTCATACTGCTCTTCGGCCAGATCGTAGAGCAGATGGCCAAATACCTCCTTGTGGCCGGCCTGGTTGAACAGGCGCTGCACCGCAAGCGAACAGAATTTATACAGCGGCACATTGATGTTTGTCGCCCCCAGAATGAAAGCGTGGTCCCTGCTGTCGTTGTTACTCTCAAGCAGGGTGGCTGCTTCGGCATCGGTTCTGGCCACGATAATGCCGGCAACCCGCATAATATCCAGTTGAAAACGGGCAGTGTTCAGTCGCTTTATCTGTTCGTCGACGGGAACCAGGACCTTGCCACCCTGATGCCCGCATTTCTTGGTGCCTGGGCGCTGATCTTCGATATGGTAGCCGGGAACGCCTACCTCGACAAAACGGCGGATCAGGTTACGAACATGGGCATCCCCACCGTGCCCGGTATCGGCATCGGCAATAATATACGGGCGAAAGTCAATTTCCGGGTTTTTCTCCCGTTGTTCTCCGGTCATGCGGGAGCGAAAGAACTTCTGGTTTCTGTCGGCGGTGAGCAGCGCACGGACAATGGACGCCGCCTCATCGGGAACCTGGCTTAAGGGATAAGAGGCTAAATCCGCACCGGGGTCTTCATTGATCGAACCTTTAGCCGATGTTGCCCATCCACCCAGATATATCCCTTCGATACCTGCCCTTTTTATGGTTACTGCCTGACCAGGTGAATAGGGACCAAAGGTGGTAATGGACGTTTTGCTTACGAATTTTTCTCGCAAGAGTCTAAAAAACCCCTGTGCCGCTTCGCGCGCCACCGTATAATCGTTGGCAATAGTTCCTTGCTGCTCGGCCACCTGCCGCGCGGAATAGAGGCGCTGAATCCCATCAAACCGGGAACCGGAAAAATATTCCTGTAATTCGCTGATTTGCTTTTCCAACATGTTTTTCTCCTTCTTTATTGAGCATAGTCCAAATTTTCGGTGATTCGCTGACCGGTTTCACTGAATTTCTTGATATAGGCCTCAATTCGCCGTTTGCCTTCAGGCAAATCGTGATTGTTCAGATTAATGTTCAACAGATCGATATACCAAGGGATTTTCACCTCTTCGGCGATATATCGCTTGACCAATTCATAGATAATCGGCAGGGAAGTGGTTTTTGATTTTTCGTGGACATCGCGGTTGTCGGCATTGAGCAGTTTGGTGTATTCTTCCTCAAGGAGTCTGGCAAAAAGAACTGTGGTAAAAACGTCTCCTTTCTTAAGTCCAGTCTCGGGGTCATCTTCGGTGAGCAGTGCTCCTTTATGGACCCATTCCCAGAGGATGCTCAGACGGATCTCACCGGTTGCCATATCTTCCATAAGATAGAGGATGTCATCATTGCCGAAGAAGTCTCCTGGCTTCAAAGCAGCTGCCTGAAACCCCTGGGAGAAAGCATTGCCATATTGCAGGGCAACACTGAGCAGATTCCTTGCACCACGGATTGTGCGGGGAGCATCTTCTAATAAAAAGAGATTATCGGCATCTTCCTGCTCATAACTGAGTGCCGGGAAGGATCGGCCCAGCTGGTTGTTTTCGCCGACTTTGTCCCAGACCGGTCGGACGATATGGACCATTTTCCAATGGGCGACCCATTTTCCGCTGGCACCAGCCTTTTGTTCCCGTTCGGCACCCGCGACGGCATTTTGCATGCCGGTCTCAACCCCTTTTTTCGAGCCAACGGGGATGTTTGGTTCCATTCCGCCCTGAAACAACGCGTATCTGCCATTTTCATCAGGGGTGTTGACACAACGGCGGACCCGGTCTTCATATATCCTCATATAACCATAGGTCATGCCGATTTCTTCAATGTTGGGATTGATAAATTTTTTATCCCAGGCCATGGCGTCAGCCACGCTGTTAATATAATCCCATCGCCCGGTGTTAAAACCAACAAAGTGACCGCCCAAGGCGGCCCGTATCTCCATAATCTGGAAGGTGGCCTCAACCTGCTCAAGAAGAACATAGGCGAGGATCGAATTTTGCGGCAATTCTAAGACAGATTCGAGGGTATCCAGTATTTTCTTCCAAAACGCCGCTTCCTCGGCCGTCTGGATCTTGGGCAGATACAGCACCAGAGAGAAACCGCTGTTGCGCAAGTCCTTATACGTGTTGCAGAGATAAAGCGTGGTATCAACGATAGAAGCCGAAAGTCCTCGGCCATCGGCATCCCGGAAATGCCGGTCGTCGAGATGGAGTCCTCGAGGCCTAAATATTCTGGTAGTGAATGTGAGTTGCTCCAGCCAATCTTCGATGATTGGCCGGCCAAGAAAAGATTCCGCCCATTTATTCATGTCCTGTGCCACTCTCTTAGCAACATTGAGGAATATCGGGTCTTTGCTATAGGCGAGTTTAAGGTTACGCAGATTGTCCAAAGACATGGTTTTAATCTGGCCCAGGGCATCTTCTCCATCAAACATCCAGCCATCAGCGCCGGAAAGAAGTGCATAGGCGACGTTTCGTATGCTATTTTCAAGCGGTGCTTCCGGTTTTGCGGCCGGGCCGGTGCCTTGTATCCATTGTCGTTGTAAATCTTTAGGGATTTCCGGACCGCTAAACTTGCCAGCCCTGGCGGCAGCCACTGAAATATGGCTCCCGCCGATGGTCGCATCACTTTTTAAAAAGGTAATTCGCTCCTGATGCTCAAATCTTCGCTTTCGTCTTATATTGCGCTTTTCCATGAGGGCGATACGTTCATCGTTGAGTATCGCCAGTTTATCAAGAGCGATAAGCGCATCATCGTTTAAGACATCCGGGTACTTCTCGACAATTTCAATGGTAAACAACAGCCGTTTGGTGATTGATTGTGCCATGCCCCCTCCTTGTTGAGTTGATTTTCAGTTAGGGTATGTATCATGAGCAACGACGTCAAGCGATGTGAATATTGATGGTTAAGTAACAACTCTTCATTACAAGCGCTGTAGGGGCACCCCTGGTGTGTGCCAATTTTTCGTGATAAATTCTACCAGGGCGCACACACAGGTGAGCCCCTGCGGAGCAATTCCGAAAAATCAGCTTCTTACAACATTATCTGAATTCAGGATATTATTGGGCCGCTGACCATCCATATGGAGTCGCAGGTTATTCAGTGCATTGAAAATTTTAAGACGACGCAGTTCGATGACCGCTGCAGCGGTATGTCCGGCAATCTTGAGATTGGGGAGAGGCTTGCCGTCAGAATCCACAAAGCGCTCACCTGCTCCTCCTTTTTGTTCATCGGTTAGAACATCGAGGCGCACCTCTACGTCTTGCCTTTCTCTTAAATACGATGCGAGATCCGTTTCATTTAACAGTCCCTTCCCCGCATTGACAAGGATCCTGACTGGTCCGTAAGCTCTACTGCCGAGCATATCTAAGGCCTGACGGTCAACCCAATAACGTGTTTGTACGGTCGTAGAAGCTAATGTTGTGACAATGTTGCTGGTTGCAAACAGTTCATCTTTTTCGACAAAGGCCACATCGATCTTCTTGCCGCAAACCTTTGCCCGGTTCTGCGCCAGACGCCTCAACCGCTCCAGTTTTTGTTGATATTGAGCGCGCTCAGGGTCTCTCTGACAGACGATGACATTCGCCCCTAATGCCAGTGCCCGTTGCACTACGGCCTCACCAATCCGCCCCAGGCCTTGCACGCCAAAGGTTAATACGATCGGGGAACGATCAAATATCGCCAGATCATGGACATAGACTTTGTCGGCAAGAACGCTTATCGAACTCTTGGCTTTTATCTCCTGTAAAAATGAATTTTGATACGCAGCAGGAGTTATAATGGTATACGTTGCCGTGTCGATCAATTCATCTCTTGACACGGGTTTTATGTGGATGGATAACGGTTTCGTTGCTGAGACCTCGGGTAAAAGTTTCAATAAGTCATCGACTCGAGTCCTCTGTAGCTCGGAAAGGCGGGCATATTCATCTTCCAGGACAAGAATCGTCGATATCTCATAGATCATTGCCAGTTCAATAAGAGTTATTCCCACCTCATCAAGGCCAATAATTCCAATGCTGTTGCAAATACCCGCCTCGTTGTATTGGCCCAGCTGGTCATGATAAACGGTTGCCTCCCGGCCAACACCGGTGCGGACATATTTATCTCCTGCCCCGAACGCATACATGGCATCCAGTCGCAACGCCCGCCGCAGCAGGATAAACCACATGATTTGTGCAACTGTTCTGGCGCGATCTTGGTCAGAAATATCAATTTTATGCAGGGCGGTTGCCCCTGGCGAAAAATGATCTTGCAGATACCCTCCATAGAGCGCATCCAAAGCCATACCGAGATTTTGTTCGGTGACGGCGACAGTCGTATACCCCGGCGAATTGGTAACCGTTGTTCCCAGTTGGGTGGCCGTTGCTAAATCGATATGGTGGGTAGCCGTTGCAAAAAGAATGAGGCCTTTTAACCGTGCCAGTCTGAAAAACGACGCATCAAAGTTGGCATTGCAATATCCCAGGCAATAATCGTAATCCTGAGCTGCCACGATAGCATTCAACCTGCTGTTAATCCCTGGCGACCATCCGCCTCCATCCGCTGCTATTAATTCCGACTCCGTAAGCAGAATATCAAAGAAGACATCGCTGAACTCCTGTTGGAGGTGCAGGACAATCTCGGGGGGCAACGGCTCAATGACCAGCACCCTGGCCTTGGGCGAAGGCACACTTATCCGATTGAACCTGAGCCCCTCAATTTCGACAATATTTTGCGTCCCCGCGGTTTTTCCTTTGGATGGGTGATTGACTATATTGGGTGGAATTTTGCCATCAATTAAGTTTCGTAAGTTATCAAGGGCCTTAAATATTTTTAATTGTCGTACTTCCCGAACCGCGGCTGCGGTATGCCCGGTAACTTTGATGTTAGTCAAGGGCTGGCCGTCATCATCAACCAGCTTGAGAGAGGCCCCCCCTTCGTGTTCATCGACAAGAATATCCAGTCGTGCCTCGGCATCACGATTGGTTTTTAAGAATTGCAATAATGCATGTTCATCCACCAGGCCTTTTCCGGCGCTGATAATTACCCGGACCGGGCTTGAGGTCGTGCCGGCAAACAGTTCCAAGCCTTTTTGATCTACCCATCCCTGGGTCATGCCCGTGGTCGCCGCCAGGGTGGTAATGATATTGCTTCTTTTAAAGAACGTATCCTTATCTGTCACATATTCAACGCTAAGCGTTTGGCCGAACCATTGGTGGTGATGGGCAGCCAGTTTTCTCAGGTGTGCCAGTTTCGTTTGATATTTCGGCCGGTCGGGATCTCGCTGATAGATGAGAACGCTCATGCCCAGGGTAATCGCCCGCTGCGCGACCGCTTCACCAATACGCCCCAGACCTTGAATACCCAGGGTGATTTTGCCGGTGGACGGGCTATACACATCAACCAGGTTGCGGACGAAAATATCCTCTATATCAATATGAATTTTATCAAGCTGCGGAGAAATCGTGGTGCTTCTGTCATCATGGGTTGCAGCAGTAAATATATAATCTACCCGCTCAACCAGTTCTGCAACGCTTACGGAGACTATCCTGATAGAGAGTTCGTGGGTTGGAGAAGTCTGCTCTTTGATAGAGATCAGTTGCTCGAGTCGATCTTTGGTATCTAAAGGAAGATCTCGGTACTCACTGGCCAGGAGATAGATAACGGCAGCTTCATGGGCAATGGAAAATTCAACAAGATGCAAGCCTATTTCATTTAAGCCGATAATTCCTACGCTCCGGGCAATACCAGCTTCCTTGTTCTGGCCTATTTGATCATGATAAACGGTGGCGTGCTCGCCTACCCCGGTGCGCACATACCTCTCGCTTGCGCCAAAGGAAAACATTGCATCAAGTTTTAGGGCCCTCTGCAACAGAGAAAGCCACATCACCTGGGCTACCGCTAAGGGAAGCATACCCCTGCTGTGCGCTGCCTTGACAAACCCGTCACCCCCTTGCCCATAACGGAGAGCGTGGCAGTAAATGGCATCCAGCATCAAAGCTATGTTTTGTTCGGCAACCGTCGTTGTCGTAGGACCGGGAGCGTTGGTGACCACGGTATGAAAACGTGTTGCCGCGTCGATATCGATGTTATGCGTGCCTGTTGATAGGAGTAAGAACCCTTTTAACTTAGCCAGCCGAAAAAAATCTTCATCGAATGCCTCGTTGACATAACCTATTACATAATCGTAGCGTCGCACCTGCACCAGGGTATTGAGCTTGCCATGAATGCCGGGAGTCCATTGCCCGGCACTCTCGACGACCTCCGATTCTGATTGCATGATGTCAAAAGTCACATCCTGAAATCGATGGTGCAACTGCGCGATGATTTCCGGACCGATAGGCTCCACGACCAGCACCCGCGCACTGGGACGAGGAACTTCCAATCGTAAAAAGCTCAAACCGGCAAGCTCTACGTCGATTACGGCCAGGTTATCCAGAACCAGATGGAGCTGACTGGCATCTGCCGTATCACTCATACGCTGCAGTTCTTCCAGGACAGAACAGCGAAATTTTCGCGACTTCAGTCGATAACGCGATGGATAGGGAAAAGAATGCGGATATCGGCCAAGATACACTTTTGCTTGTATATCCTGCCAAAAATGCACAGAAAAAAGATCCCCGTGTATTGCCCGAAATATATCCTCATACTGCGAGGGAATGTGTAAATCCTGCTCAAAGGCGGCGGGGTCAACACTAAATTGTTCCATTCCCAATGTGGGAGCCTGATGACCGACAAAGCGAAACGCGCGTATATCGATAAGAGATGCGTTGTCCAGATAAACCACCCGCCCCCATGAGGTGAGCCCAAAATGCGCTAATCCCAACGATTTCGGTAAAAACCCCATGGCAGCCAGGTGCTTGATGTTCCAGCCGACACTCAACAGGATCTGCCGAACTTGCTGCTTTTCGGCAGAAAGAATGTATTCATTAACAGGGATAATCCGGCGCGTGGCATATACTCGTTTGAGAGAGATATGATCGGCAGTGATAAGCACGTCTTCCGGCTGCTCATGTATTAATTTATCTATCAGCTCTGCAGAGAACTGGTCTCGTTTAAACGTCAGGTTGCGGTAATCTAGAGAGTCGAGAATTTGTCCCAGACGGTCAATCGTATGGACCTTTCGGAAATTATCGATAATACGTTGCCGGTCCGGCAAACCCCGGCGCAACACTTTAAAGACGAGAGGAAAGCCTTTGAGTCCAAAAACAAAGTCAATCGGACCGACCCCGAGAAAGCGGCATTGCTCCCCTGCCTGCAAAGCTTTTCTCAACTGGTGCAGAAGAGATATTTTTGCCGGGTGGCTAAAACCTATTATATCAAGGATGTAGGCAGGATTTTCACCAGGAAATAAGCGTTGAAGAAAGCTGTACAGCTCCTGGTAATACCGTGTGGAAACAGTAAACGCTGAGCGTGTTGAAGAAAAAAGAAAACTTCTCGTGGCTTGATAGCCAACTAATGCGGCATCAATCGTTATCCCTTCAGCAGACGACACACAACTGATAACTATTGGGATAATTTCAACATTTGTGCGTAATTGTCCTACTAAATACGCGCCTTTTCCTCGAAAAAAAGCTAGTCGCAATACCGCAAGAGAGCTCAGAGTGTTTTTTTCGACTAATTGTTCATCGATAATTTCAGACAGCAGATCAGCATCTTGAGAGATTTTGCCGGAAAATGAACCTGCAAAAACCGAATCGGCAAGTGCCGTCTGGATAGTGTAACCTAGTCGATCCCGTTCCTTTAAAGGATAACGGAAAATTATCGCCTCGGCCTTGATCTGCCTATGCTCTATTCCGTCATCGTCAAACTCGATGGATATCCCTTTGACCGCGAAAACTTTTCGCATAACAGAGGTAAAATAAGTGGTGGCCAGCTCATCTTTATAGGTATTCTTGAAGCGTTGCCGTAAGAGGTCCCAATTCTTGCGATCATATAAGCCCTCATCAAGAATTTTTTCGGCAAAGCTCACGCTTTTATCGGTTGCCAAACGATAGATTTGAACTCTTAACAAGTCATCTTGCAGCCGATTATCCAGCTTCCCCGCGATAAATAACTCAGGGGCGCGCTCGGCGATTAATAAAAATTCATCATAATATTCAAGAAATTGCTGGTAGAGACTCGCAAGCATCTGACCTGATTTTTCCGTCATATTCATGTCCCTCTCATCAAGACTACGTCAGTTTGCCTCTTCCTTAAACAGCAAAGACAAACTTGAGACACAACATCAGCACCGTGGTATACAATACCGTCATGCCGATCCCTGCCCGCATATAGTCCTTGGTCCGGTAACCTCCAGGTCGCATGATCAGCGCATTGACCTGATGCGTCGGCAGGATAAAGGTATTCGATGCGGAAACGGCAACTACCAGGGCGGCAACCAGGGGATCGGAACCAATTGAAAAAGCCATATTCATGGCCAGAGGAATCATCAATACCGTTGCCCCCACATTGGAGGCGACCAGAGAAAAAAACGAGGTCAACAGAGAAATCACCAGCATCAACAGCAAGGGGCTGGGATTGCCAACTGCGGCAAGCACTTTTTCAGCGATAAAGGCCGCCGTTCCGGTTATCTCAAAGGCGGTACCGAGCGGAATAAGGCCGGAAAGAAGAAAGACCGTTCGCCAGTCAACCGCTTCATAAGCTCGATCCGCCGGAATGATGCGGGTCAAAATCATCCCCAATGCTCCGGTAAGCAGAGCAATAGAGAGTTTTACCTCAAAAACCAGGGCCAAGGTCAAGGCCAGAATAAGAAAAAAGATCGCACAACGGGTTCGTTCGGGTTTGAGTTCTTCGCCCTTTATATCGTCGATCAAGGCAATGCCCATCTGACTGACCAACAGACGAAACTGCTTCCAGCGCCCCTGCATCAAGATGGTGTCGCCCTGCTGCAGTTTGGTCACGTTGATTGCTTCCATGATAATTTCATCGCCGCGCACAATAGCCAGAGGGTTGATCTGGAACAGCCGGCGAAACTGCAGCTCCTCCATGGTATGCTGACTGAGATTGGAATGCGGGATGACAACGCCCTCCACTACCCCCGATTCGTCGGGAAAATTCTCTTCGGCAAAAACTTCGTGTTCGGGTTTCACCAGCCAGCCCTGCTCATCAACCAGGCGCTGGATGTTTTTCTCGCTGCTCATGACCCATAAAGAGTCTCCCGCCTCGACCACCGAGTCCTTGGTAGGCGCAAACTCTTTTTGATAGCCGTCATTTTTGGCAATCCCGACCACGGTAATATGGTATCGGGGACGAATCTGTAGCTCACCTAGACTCTGGGCTGGGTAATAGGCGGGGACCGCCAGCTCATAACTGCGTCCCACTTCATCGCCATAGATCTCTTGTAATCGCCTGTCCATGCACCCATCATCTTCGAGGCAGCAGACCCCGGCCGGGAGGATTTTTTTGCCAAAGAGGGCAAAATAGAGTATTGCGGCGCAAAGGAGGGCAATGCCGATAGGCGTCACGGCAAAAAGCCCGTATGGGGTAAAAGGGTGGGCGGCGCTTGCCTCTGGATTATTCTGCCACCATCCCTGCATCAAATCGTTGAGCATGATCAGCGGGCTCGAGCCAACCAGGGAAAGACAGCCGCCGATAATCGCGCAAAAACCCATGGGCATAAGAATTTTAGCGGCAGAGAAATTGAGCTGCCGGCTGATCCGCATGGTTGCCGGCATAAACAGGGCCGCTGCGCCGATATTTTGCATGAAGCTGGAAATTAAAGCAACAGTCATCGAGATAACCGCCATGATCCGGGTTTCGCTGCGACCGACAATCTTAATGATCTGGCCGGCAACCACGTTCATTACCCCGGTTTTATTCAGGCCGGCGCCAATAATCATCACCGCGATAATGGACACCACCGCATTGGAACTTAAGCCCGCAATCGCCTGTTCCGCAGTCAAAACACCGGTTAAAGGCAGCAGAACCATCATCAGCAGGCCGACGAGATCAACCCGCAGAAGATCGGTAACAAACAAAAAAATTGCCAGACCGAGCAGACAGAAGACAATAATCATGTCCCTGGTGATCATGGTTATTTCCATACTCTCTCTCCCAGAGTTGTCAGAGACGAAGAGATGCCCGAATCCAGCGTCAGGCACCCGGTCAATAATCGCAAGATAGCGCCGTTAGTCGGAAACTTCAAGACAACTTTACAATTTCGTTAAATTCTTACGCCGAAGTTGTAATATAACGAAAATAAAGCTTCTCGAAGTCTACGCTAATCTACTTAACCATCGTAAATATAAGCTTTTTAGGAGGTCGTTAGGATTAATTTATCACATACCGAACGCTTTACTCAAAAAACTGCAGAAACATTATTGCCGTCGTAGTAAAAATACTGTACACATTCATTGTATACAATGTTAACTTATAATGATTGTATCCGCTTTGCAGGAGAAGCGGTCTTTTACCTAACATCGTTTTTAACTATTCCACGAGGAGGAACACATGAAAAGAACATTCCGCAACATTTTACTCACTCTCAGTGCCGTCACCCTGATGGCTGGCCTCTCATGGGCTGACACTCTTAAAGTTGGTGTTCAAGCACCGATTACCGGCAGCTATGCCAACGAAGGTCAAGGCATCGAAAACGGGGTGCGCTTATTGGCTTCACAGATCAATTCCGCCGGCGGCGTCATGGGCAAGCAGATCGAAGTGATCGTCTGTGATGATCAGGGAACCGCAATGGCTGCCGCCATCTGCGCCAAAGATCTGGTCAACAAAGGCGTTTCCATGGTCATCGGCTCCTATACCTCAACCGCCGCTGAAGCCGCCCAGAAGACCTACTTTGACGCTGGCGTGCTGCAGACCTCGGACGGCACCGCCGACAGCCTGACCGAGAAGGGCTACTGGACATTTTTGCGCAACTCCTTCCCGAACAGCGCCGAAGCGGAGTTTGTCGCTAATTACCTGGTCAACGTCAAGAAGTACGAGCGCATCGTCGTTCTCTCCGACTTCTCGACCTACGCTGACGGTCTGGCCAATGCCGCACAAGATGCAATCAAGAAGCTGGGTGGCAACGTAGTTTCGCGCGACAAGATCAAGGCTGATTCACAGAACTTCACTCCGGTTCTGACCAACATCAAGTCAAAGAATCCTGATGTCATTTTCTTCGCCGGCTACTACTCTGACGGTGGTCAACTGCGCGCCCAGCAACTGGCTCTCGGCATCAAGGCAGATTTTATCGGTGGTGACGCAAACGACAACCCGGATTTTGTCAAACTGGCCGGTTCCGCCGCTCAAGGTGCTTTCATCGTCAACGTTCCATCACCGGACGTGCTCCCCTATCCTATTGCAAAATCATTTATCGCTGATTACCAGAAGAAGTATGGTGAAATGCCACCTTCCATCTGGGGTCTGATGAACATCGACGGCATGCGAGCCATCATTCACGCCATGGAACAGAACAAGAGCTTCGATACCAAAAAAGCCGCTGACTACCTGATGAGCATGACCGAGCCACTACCCGGCATCACCGGCCCGATCGCCTTCGCAAAAGACGGCAACCGCAAGGGCGGTGCCTATGTCGTCAAAAAAATCCAGGCTGATGGAACCTACGCAAACGAGTACGTTCAGTAATGCTTGCCTGAATTGTTCAAAGGGCGGGAGAGATGATTCTCTCACCCTTTTTTGTCTCAAAGCGTAAACAAGCAGACAAAAAAAACTCCCTCTCAGGCGCGAGCGGAGGACATCAGTGTCCTCTGCTCGCTTCTGATTGGCAGATTGATAACCAACCCCGGAGAAATTTTATGGATATTTTTCTGCAACAGTTAGCGAACGGCCTGACTATCGGCAGCATGTTTGCCCTGGTTGCGCTCGGGTATACTATGGTCTACGGCGTCATGAAGCTGATCAACTTCGCACATGGCGACATGGTGGCGGCCTCAGCATTCGTCGGCCTGACAATTTATACTCAGGTGCTGGGACAGGCAACTTCATTGATTGCGGTTGTTGCTATTTTTCTTTTGTCTGCAATTGTAATGGCTTGCGTTGGAATCTTACTTGAGCGTCTCGCTTACCGACCGCTGCGCTCGGCTCCGCGACTTTCGGCGGTGGTCTCAGCACTCGGCGCCAGCCTCGTCATCCAGAACGGTATCATGCTCATCTGGGGTCCGCGAATGCGCATTTTTCCCGAGCTGGTACCACAGATTTATTGGGATTTAGGCGGCGTCGTCATCAGTCTTATTCAGGTCATCATCCTCGCCATGTCGCTGATCCTGATGGTCTCCCTCTACCTGTTTGTTGAAAAAACCCGCATGGGTGCTGCCATTCGGGCCAGTGCCATTGATCAGGATGCTGCCAGACTTATGGGGATCAACGTCGATAGCGTTATTGCCCTCATCTTTATTATCGGTTCATCCTTAGGAGCAGTTGGCGGTCTGTTTATCGGTCTTTACTATCGTGGCATCACTTTCAATATGGGCTGGCAATATGGCCTCTATGCTTTCATCGCCGCAATACTCGGCGGCATTGGCAATATCCCCGGTGCCATGCTCGGCGGTATGCTCCTCGGTCTGTTTCAAGCGTTTATCGCCGGCTACGTCTCCAGCACCTGGGCTGACGCCTTTACCTTTATCCTTTTAATCCTGATCCTGATTGTCCGTCCCACCGGACTTCTCGGTGAGCGGGTCGCGGAGAAAGTCTGATGAAATACTTAGAACGTTTCGGCTTTCCGGCCTTCATTGTCACCATGGCAATTTTGCCAAACCTGCTCGATTCCCGCTGGCAAGCGGTTGCCATCACCTTTTTAATCTTTACCGTTGTTGCCTTGTCGCAGGATATAATTCTTGGCAAAGCGGGAATGTTCAACATGGGGCAAGCGCTGTTTTTTGGCATGGGAGCCTACATTACAGCAATTCTCAACTCTCAATACGGCTGGCCGATTCTGGCAACGATTCCGGTCGCCATCATCGTTCCAGCAATGTTCGGGATCCTCCTCTCTGGCCCCATTGTCCACCTGCGCGGTGACTATTTGCTAGTCGTCACTATC
Source organism: uncultured delta proteobacterium (assembly GCA_963796255.1). Classification (GTDB taxonomy): domain Bacteria; phylum Desulfobacterota; class Desulfobulbia; order Desulfobulbales; family Desulfocapsaceae; genus Desulforhopalus_A. The sequence goes on from CAWCLE010000020.1 coordinate 31,847, forward strand.
GGGTTCAACATTGTTTTTGTGCAGGTTGTCCAAAACAACCTTGGTGGGATAACCGGCGGGCCAAACGGCATCTTTGGCCTTGGTTCCATAAACCTGTTTGGCAAACAACTCACTGACCAGCTGTCAATTTACTACTTTGCCTTTACGGTACTGCTCCTCACACTCGGAATTATGCACAATCTGGCAAAAAGTAAAGCAGGCCGCGCCTTGCACTATCTACGTGAAGATCAGCTGGCCGCCGAAAGTATCGGCATCAATACCCGGATTTACAAAATTTTTGCATTCGCCCTGGGGGCCGGCATCGCCGGACTCGCCGGAACGGTTTTTGCGACCCAGTATTCTGCCGTGAGTCCAGAGGCTTTTGAGTTTATCCAATCGGTTCTTTTCTTCAGTATTGTTCTCGTCGGAGGGTCCTCGATTCCGGGGATTCTCCTTGGAGTTTTTGTGATGTTTGTTCTTCCGGAAATATTCAGGGAATTTGCAACCTGGCGCTATTTCATCTTTGGTTTTGCGATGATTCTGGCGATGATCCTGCGTCCGCGCGGTATCTGGCCCGCCACTTTTGGAAAAATCCCTAAGTTCTTGACCAAGGAATCGAACCATGGCGCATAATGAGCTGATCCTGACCAACGTCACTAAACGCTTCGGTGGGCTGACAGCCGTTGATGATCTCAGCATGAAGGTTGAAGAAGGCCAGATTTACGGCGTTATTGGTCCCAATGGCGCTGGGAAAACCACCGTTTTTAACTGCATCACCGGTATCTATAAATCAGAAGAAGGGTCTGTCACCTGGCGCGGTGAAGAAATCCGCGGCATGACCCCTTACCAGATTGTTGATCGCGGCATTGTCCGCACCTTCCAGACTATCCGCTTGTTCAGTCAGATGTCAGTGGCTGAGAACATCATGAGTGGCCGCCATATCAAGAGTAAACAAAAATTGTGGCACGGAATTCTGCATACCCCGGCTTCCAGGCGCGATGAGCAGGATAACTGGCACAAAGTAAAAGAACAGCTTGATTTTTTCCAGCTGGGAGAATTCGCGGCGACACCGACAGGCTCACTCCCATACGGCATACAGCGCCGGGTCGAAATGGCTCGCGCTATGGCAGTGGAACCAACCCTGTTAATATTGGATGAACCGGCAGCGGGACTGAATGAAAAAGAAACCTTTGTCTTGTTGGAGACCATCTTCAAAATCCGCGACAGAGGGATCACGGTGCTGCTGATTGAGCACGATATGGATATGGTGATGGAAGTAACCGATTATCTGACGGTTATTAACTTTGGCAAAAAGATTGCTGAAGGGACGCCGGCAGAGATTCAGAAAAACCCTGTGGTTATTGAAGCTTATTTGGGAAGTGAGGATGACGATGAGTAACGATGTCCTGTTTGAAATAAAAGACCTCGAAGTCTCCTACGGTAGTATTACTGCGATCAAGGGGATTTCCCTCGAAGTTCACAAAGGCGAAATCGTCACGATTCTCGGCGCTAACGGAGCCGGAAAAACGACCACCATGCGCACCATCAGCCAATTACTCAAAGCCAAGTCGGGTTCGATCAAGTTCAAAGGTCACGAACTGACCCAACTCCCAGCGCATAAAATTGTTAAATTGGGAATCAGTCAATCTCCAGAAGGCCGAAGAGTCTTCAGCATTCTGACCGTTGAAGAGAACCTGATGCTTGGCGCATTTGTAAAAAGCAAAATGAATAAGGAAACTCTCAAATGGGTTTATCAACTCTTCCCCCGTCTGAACGAACGCCGAAAACAGCTGGCAGGAACCCTTTCCGGTGGTGAACAGCAAATGCTCGCTATCGGTCGGTCACTGATGTGTGATCCGGAAATGCTCCTCCTGGATGAGCCGTCACTTGGTCTCGCTCCAATTCTGGTTAAAGCGATTTTTGCGCAAATTAAGATCATTGCTAATAAAGGAGTGACTGTCCTGCTGGTTGAACAAAACGCCAAAGCAGCATTGAAACTAGCCGATCGCGGATACGTGCTTGATGTCGGTAAAATTGCCTTGTCGGGAACCTCCGCAGAACTATTAGCATCTGAAAAAATCCAGGAAGCCTATCTGGGCAAGAAAAGCTGATTTCACCACAGGGTTAGGCACAATGATCTGGCCTTACCTTCTTTTAAATTCAACAACCGCCTGTGAGAGAGACTGGCCGATTCCTTTTTAAAGAACTTATGACAGAATTAATCGATAAAAGTTATTTTCGTGAACTCAGCAGCGCAAGCCCGGAGAGTCTTTGCAGGAACGGCAGATGCATCTATGACCATGATACGCAGCAATATGCTCTTAACATATGGGGAGAGCAGTATCTCATCGATCTAAATAAAGAAAGAATTTATCATCCGAAGACGCAGAACCCTTCTCCACATGAATACCTCGATCTTTTTGCGATGTACTACCTGCTGCGGGGAAAAGATATTGCGGTACGGGGAGAATGGGTTTCGGAAAAAGACCTTCCGGGTGGCCCGACTTTTTTCAGGGGCCCACACCTGATACCGACTGATCTTATCAGTAAATGCTTTGACAACGATCCGGCAAGATTCAAGATCCGGTGTAGCAGACTGGGCGGATTCCCAATGGCAATGGCGGATGCCGCATATCAATTTTCAATTACCGCCGATATTCCGGTAGTTGTTCTTTACTGGATCGGCGATGAGGATTTTCCGGCGGAGGCAAAGATTCTTTACGATAAATCCATTGCCGAACAACTTTCGCTGGACATCGTCTGGGCACTTGCGGTCGGAATATGTGCCCGGCTTGGAACGGCAGTTTAAGAGAACGGACATACAGCTGATTATGGTCAGGGGGCTATGCTGCCAATGCGCTATTAAATCGGATAAGCACTAACGGCAATTATCCGATTTACTCAGCTCTCTCAGAATGACAGACGATCAATAACCGCTGCCGACAATGAGATTACTCTTGGTTTTTTTGACATAGGTATTTTTTTCCTTCCCTTTCCATTCATATTTAACCCATGTCCCTTCAGCGGTTGCCTGGCTGACAGCATCATAAGCAGGAGGTGCTTTTTCTTTCAGATTACTACCGGCAAGTGACGGGTGGACCAGCAGCATGCCGCCTTCTTCCATGACAAACACGTAAGGATCATAGGCATCTGCCTTATAATCTATGGCAGCCTTGCCGCCATCGATTCCAGCGACGACCTCATCGACAGTTTTAGTGATGGCGGCTTTATCAGCAGCCCAGGCACCTGCCACAACAAAGAGTATTGCCAAGAAAGACAGAACAAGCGTTAACCTTTTCATATTTCCCCCATTTTGAAAGTAACAGCTGATGCTCCAATGAAAGTTCAGACCGACAAATCAGTTCATCCGGAATGTTCTTCATTGGATTTAATTTCAGGAAAAAAGCTCCCCTGAAAACCTCTGACTGACTCCAATCATGCAAATGTGCTCAATGTTGTGCGCCACCTCCTTGTCTTTCGTTTTTATAGAATACAGGTTTATAACAGCAAGCCCCCCTGATGTTTCTGCAAAAAAATTAAGAGCATCTTTCATGCCAACTTTACGACTACTAATGGTCAGCGTCCAACGCGTATCGACAGTAAAAAGTCTCCTTCGCCTGCACCTTAAGCTGCATTTTTTGCACAGCAGTGTGCAAAATTTAACCAATAACTGTGCCGGACGATCTCATGTCTCCCCTTTTTAATCCAGCGCTGACTGCTCACGCATTTTTCGATAATACAGGGGGATCAGGATAAACCACTCCAGGCGATTATCAAAACGTACCCCGATTCCCTCTTCTTCATTTCGTATGATGTACCCGGCAACATTTTCAATTTTCAGGCGGCTGTGCTCTCCCTCAAAAACGATATCGATTGCACATTTCTGCCCATCAGCCGGACCACCTTTCATTTCCATAAACAGGCCGGTAATGCTGATATCACGCAGGGTACCGCTATGCTTTTCGCCATTTTTCGATGCTAAACAGACACCTTTTGAAACAAAAGGCATTCGTACCGAAACTCGACGCTCATCTATTTTATCCATTTTCTTACCTTATACAAGTAATCGAAATGCTGTTCTTTGTCGGTAATGTACGGTGGAGAAACGTACAGGAATATGGATGATAAATAAATGCAACGACAAAAGCAACTCTCAAATGGTATCGAGGACCATGGGAAAAACAAAAATCAACGGTTACATGATCCTGTCGCTGTTCCGTTTGGGCCGCATAGAGCTCTGTCACGATGCACGGCGACCCGCACGATTACGAGCCCACTCGAACCCTTTCAATTCCGGCCGTTCTTCCAAAAATGTCAGCCAATCTTCCCACCTGGCACCTTCGCCGTATTCTTTAATGAATTCGCCTAGAATTGCCGCTTTGGCGCACGCTGTATTCGGCTGCGGTTTTGCACCGGAGTTATATTTTTTATCCGACATAACCATCCCACTCTCTTTTTTTTGGCGTTACCAGGGTCTACAAAAAATAATCCCGCAACATCAAGTAATTATCTTCCCCAGTCCCCTTAAGGTAATGATCACGAGTGAACTATAAACAGACGGTCTTACAAAAATATTACTCAGAGCTTTCCACCGGTAAAAATACTATATAAAAACTAACCGGCTAGAAGAGGTTACGCTGTGCAGCCTCTTTATAGTTCTTGACAATTCAGTGCTGTTTTATTCAAGTCAAAAGAAGCGAGCTGCCGCTTTCCCATCCTGGCTGAATGCGATGCGCTGACATAAGTGGAATGCTATTGAAAGAGGAGTTTAAATGCTCATATCTAGAAAAATACTGGTGACAGGTCTTCTTATACTTTCACTGCTCATGTCCTCACGGGCTGCCGTTGCCGAATCGACTGAATATTATCCGGGCGAACACGTCAGCAGTGGCGAAGCCATGGCTGTAGATATTATCGCCGCACGGCCAATTGGCCTGGCAGCTATGGTTGGCGGCGCAGTGGTTTTCTTGGTGTCCTTGCCTTTTTCCGCTCTTGGCGGCAATAGTAATGAAGCCTGGGAAACGCTGGTAGTCGCCCCGGCTGAATATACCTTCAGGCGACCACTGGGCAATTTCAATAAAATCGATATGGCGCGGGAAAACTGATATTTGGCGGGGACACTCCTTACTGACTCTTCAGGCAGAGTTGCTGAAATTTTGCTGTATCGCTTTTGCCGGATGATGGCTGTCGCGTCTTTTCAACAAAGGTAATCTCTCCCGAATCCGTTACCGTAATTACCGCCGAAGACCGAGTGCCATAATCGACGCCGTCAATGCAGATGGAGCCCAGCAAACGCTCCCAAGCACGACCGACCCCGGTGTCCGGCAACTGTTCATCCGGCGGACGGGAGTCATCACCGAGCAGTTTGAAGAGGATATCGGCATCGATATGGTTGGTCGAAACCATATGCGGATAGAGCATTTTTTTGCCACGCACAACTTTCGGCCAGGGCACATCCAGAAAACTATTGCTAAGGCCATAAAATCCAGGGTCAAGTTTCTGCACGCCCGCTGACGTATTGCAATGATAGTATAGCCCCTGCTTATCCCCAAGGATCAGGTTGAAGCCATTATACCTCCGGCTCCTTTCAGCTAGTTTTTGCATATACTGTCCGGCACCCATGTTCCCGCTCAGATAGTCGGCGAGAATCTCCCCGCGAGAAGGAGCATCAGCTCTGTTTTCCTGGGGATTACGATAATTGGTCAGTGCCGCAAAACGCAACTGCGCGGTAATCCCCAACCAGGTGCCGCCGCCCTGCAGATCTCGTCCGGCCAGAATCGTTTGATCCGCATCGAAAAACCCAAGAGGTGCGGTCGGTCGACTCAGGAACTCATCCCTATTGGCGGCAACTACCAGCTGATATCCGGGAGTTGCTCGATAAGAAAAAAATAACAGGCACATTATTTTTGCGGGCTATTCTTTTTGCGGCCAGGCAACCCCTTTCTCTTCGTCAACCAGGTAGCAGAATTTGGCCCAGGCGAACTCTTTTTTCGAAATAGGACACCGAAGAGTTACGGTAGTTTCACCGATGGCAGCAATTTCCCAGTCTCCTTTCCGGCGTGAATCTTCAATGCGAATCTTTTGACCTACTTGAAACGGATACGAGGTAAACACCGTGACATCATGCGACATGATTATCTCCTCAAAGTTAGAATAAGCAACCCTTTTTTCCCTGACCGACAGATGAAAAAACTATAACACTTTTCTATTTGATTTCTATCTTCTTTGCCCAAAGCTCAGCAATCTTGCATATCCGAAAAAAGAGGATACTTTATGATAAAACACTGCAAAACAACCTGGAACGGCTTTATCCACTCATCTTGAACTACAATTTTACGTTTAAAAGATATGTCAATTTCTCTTAGAACAGCCTCCGCCGCCGTCGCCATCATCAAGAGCTGTGCTCCGAACGAGAGTTTTCTTATACTGCGACGAATGGCGCATCCTGAAGATCCCTGGTCTGGCCATTTTGCCTTCCCCGGCGGCAGAAAAGATGCTACGGACCAGGATCTTCTAGCCACGTGTATGCGGGAAACAATGGAAGAAACCGGCATCCTCCTGCATGCTGACCAACTGGAACAACGTCTGCCCCTAGCACCTGCCGGCCAGAAGTCACCACATCTTCTACTGGTTGAGCCTTTTCTGTTTTCCATCAAGGATCGGCCAAGGCTCACTCTCTGTCCCCAGGAAATACAGAGTGCCTGCTGGCTAAGCGTCGAAAAATTTCAAAACCCTGCACTGCATAAGAACATTGAGATGGTTCCCGGGCGGCTTTTTCCAGTTTACCCACTCGAAGATTACTATCTCTGGGGCTTTACCTACCGACTGCTTCTGACTATTGTGCAGATAAATAACTACGACAAATGAAGTACCCTTGACATCGGTTCACTGATGACAATAAAAATCTAATAAATGATCGTTTTCCCATTCAATACGAGTAAGAGGATAATCCCATGCCTGAGTATAAAAACGTTCTCGGTACCCCTTTGGAAATCTGCAGCATCGAACCTATGACCGGCTTCACCCGAGATGGCAGCTGCAAAGTCACAGCTGACGACTACGGTGTCCATGGTGTCTGCGTCAAGGTAACCAAAGAATTTCTTGAATTCTCCAAAAAAAAGGGCAATGATCTGTCCACCCCCATGCCCATGGCCGGATTTACTGGACTGCAACCGGGAGATCGCTGGTGTCTCTGCGCATCTCGGTGGAAGGAAGCTCTTGACCATGGGGCCGCGCCACTGGTCAACCTGGCGGCCACCCATGAGATAGTGCTGAATTTTGTTTCTTTAGTCGATCTTTTGTCGCACTCCTTAGACAACGGCCATAGCTGATAAAAATAAAAGGAGCAGCAATTATGGCAGAAGAAATGGGCGGGCAACCGACACCTCGACCAAAGCAGAGTTTTTCACTCTTGCAGGTGCTCGGGATGGTGGTTGCCTCAACGCTTATCGCCGTGGTCACCACCGTTCTGATACTCAAACTCTATCTCTTCCCATCGTCCTTCTCGCCGGTTGAACTCTCACCAAAAGAATCGCAGCAGCTGGCCGCAAAACTCGAAAAATTTGATGTATCCGATCAGCCTCCGCCGGCTAAAAAAGGCGAGCATGCCGCAGACGGCACTCTCGTACCGGAACAATACAGCGAACAAGGGGCGTCTCGGGACATTGACTTCACCGAACGTGAACTGAACAGCCTTCTTGCAAAAAATACCGATCTGGCAAAAAAAGTGGCCATAGACCTGGCGGAAAATATGATCAGCCTCAAACTTCTTGTGCCGCTTGACCCTGATCTGCCGATGCTTGGCGGTAAAACCTTGAAAATCAGGGCCGGAGCAGAGCTTGCCTACCGCGATGGCCGACCGGTGGTAAGATTAAAAGGCATCAGCCTGATGGGTATTCCCATGCCAAATGCCTGGCTGGGGGGAATGAAGAATATCGATCTGATCAGTGAATACGGTAATAAAGAAGGATTCTGGAAGGCCTTTGCCGAGGGGGTCGACTCTATTACCGTGGTGGATGGGCACCTCAAGGTACGCCTGAAAGAATGATGAGCTCGTAATAACGTCATTCCTATAATTGTGGGGGGGCACACCTATGTGTACCTGCTTTTACTCTTATTGCCTGAAACACACACAGGTGTGCCCCTACGGCGGTCATAAAAAAGAGTTATTACGAAGCCGTCCTAATAAGCCGGCGGTTTGACACCCGTCTCAATGTTCAACGGAATCTCCTCTCCGGTTGTGGCTTTGATTGTTTCTGTCGTTTCAGGCACCATCTCCCTGTCCGCCATTATCACCAGGTTTGGATCAATCGCGTTCATTTCCTGCTCTACCCGGTCAATGTTGCCCTGCACCTTATCGGCAATTTCCACATTGGGATATTTGACGAGGATATTCTTTAAAAGCTTGCGAGATTCTACCAGAAGCTTCTTTTTGCTCTCCACATCGGTAGCCCTGGTAAAACGGATAAAATAATCGGCGGCTTTTTTCCGCTCAGCCTTTGCCCCCTCTAATGATAACTCGTCAATCTTAATCCTGGCTTTACTGGAATATTCGCTATCGAGCAGGGTGTTGAAAACGGCAAGTGCTTCTTCGTATTTCCCTTCGTTCGCCAGCAGCATGCCATTATTCCATTGGTTCTGCAGGTCTTGCGTCTTGGCCATCTTGCCTGCTTCGTCGGCAACGGCTTCATCGATCTGTAATTGTTCGATTTTGGCGTGGATGGCCAGCTGTTTTTCAGTGCTGACAGCGTCGCTGGGCAGACTCTCGAGAACTCTGAGCGCCTGGTTAAATTCGTTTTCACCGGCAAGCTTGTCCACCTGGTTCATCAAATCGCCAAACCATCTTTCCGCTTGTACCTTTGTTGCTTCTCTGATTAGGTCAACATTGGCTGAAACCGGGGAATAGGGATAATCGGTCTGAAATTGTTCGGTCTTGGCCAGGAGCTTATAGCCATCCCGGGCAGGGACGTATCCTAAATAATCCCGCAGTATCGACGAATAATCCGTCAGTTCCGGCCTGCCTTCGGCTGAACGAGCAAGCAACGCCAGTTGCAGCTTGGACCACTCTTCCAGTTGACCGAGTTTTTCGTAATCAGTCGATATCTTCTGGTACTGCGCTGTTGCCGATCGGTAATTGCCTGCGGCAGTGTAAAGATCAGCCAACACCTTGCGCAGAGAAACTATATCAGTGGCTTGTTCGCCGGAATCAGCCATCTGATCAACAATCGACTGGTAGATCTGCGCAGCCGTCTCCTCCTGATGCACATACCGCAAGGCCTGAGCGTAAAGAATCCTGGTCCGCAGATGGGTCGCACCTCGCTGAGACTCCGGAATTTTCGAGAAAACCTGAATCACCTCTTCATACTGCTTCTGGGCATCATATTGATCAATCATCTTCTCAAACTGACTCAGATCAGCCCCTTCAACCGGAGGACTCCAGGCAGCACTTTGCTGCTCTGATACAGCCAGCAGCGAACCGCATTCACCCTCCAGAAAAGTAATATCATTTTTCTGGAGCTGGTAAAACTCATCATTGCCAACTGTGCCGGCAGCCCCACCCTCCTCTGCCTGGAGCAACCTGCTGCGCAAATCATTGTAGCCGTTCAAAACATCCTGCAGCTGAGAAAAACAACGAGCCATACGGGCCGCATCTCTCTCACTGGGCTTCGTAGACAAGGATCGATTATCCATTTCCTTCCATCGATCTAGTTTTCGGCCATACTCATATATGCGATCATTGATAGTGCTCATCGAAGGTACGACTGCAATATTTTTCTCAACTATTGGCTGCTGTTCCGCCATACCGATCGTCCCCGGCTGCCCCAGGTTGCTGGGGGTACTGCCATCCTGGCCAATAGCGGACGATGTCTGCGGTGCCGGCAGAGCAGACACCCGCGGCTTTTCAGGTAAGGCGCAGCCACTGACAATGACGGCACAAATTGCAATAAATGCACCCGATAGTAATTTCTTCATGTTTTTCTCAATCCAGCTAACATTGATAATGTGATTTTGTTTTTTCATTGTCCGGTGTCCGCTTCAGCAGCTATTTTCCAGAATGGCTGAAAATTTCGTTCTATAATAAATCTGCCGGCATCCGTCCTGCTGCCAAAAGTCTGAATCGACGGCTGTGAGCGCTGATTATCCCCCACCTGATCGACCGGTTCAACGACACGACCGCCGGCATTGAGATCGACCCGGAGATTGATCTGGCCAAGGTCGTCTCTTTTTATACCGAGACCGTTAAATGCTATATCGACCGGATTGAGTCTAGCAGCGTAGTTCTGCTCCTGCATCAGCGCATTGGCGATCTGACTCCAGGTGGGAAGGGCTCCCGTTGCCCCACTGATACGGCTACTGTTGCGACGCATCTCTTCATTGTCATCAAATCCGACATAAACTCCGATAGCATACCCATCACGAAGGTTCATTGCCTCTCCGTTTTCCTCGATTCCAGGCAAATAACCAAAAAATGAGGCATTGGTATAGTTATTCGCGGTACCGGTCTTACCGAGTAAGGGGACAGGGAGATTCATTTTAGTAATTTTGCCGCCGTTACCCTGCTCATCGTCACGCAATTTAACATCTTTGCCGGCGCTCCGCCCGGTGCCGAATTTAACGACATTCTCCAGAATACTGCCTACAGCCAGACTGGTTTTAGGATCAACCGCCGGTCTTTTCTGTGGTTTTGGTTGAAAGAGTATTTCGCCATCGGCTGACTCGATCCGATCAAGAATCGCCATGCTGTCATCGATGTCTTCTCCTTCCTCCTCGCCGTTGCCGCCGTCGCCAAATGTTGTCACATGCCCGCGCACCAGTCCTTCATACATCCTGGTGGCTTCCAGCAAAGTAATGACATTGGAGCCGAGTGGAAAGGAAAGAACCGGGTCTAGATGACTCTTGATCCCAAGCTGCTCAGCTAAGGCAATAACATAGTGCAGGCCGACGCTGATGCGAAAATCTTCGACCTGGGAAAGCACCTCGATACTATAGGGTAACTCATCACTGAGTTTTTGGTATTCATGCTCCAGTTGTTCAGTCAGCCTGTCATAGGCACCTGCCGTCAGCATGCCATTTAATTTAATTTTTTCCCAGAATCGAGAATTTTCGCCATAATTCAGCCAGGTCAGATGATTGAGCATTTCTTCATGCCCCATCCGCACCAGATTGGTTTTATCACCTCGCATCTGCATAAAACTGTACTCCCCGGTCTGCCTGTCTAAATAGAGTGCAGCCCCTCTTCCAGAGTCAAAAGATTCGATCGCCGCAGCACCTGCAGTCGGTTCGAGCAGCGATCGGTAGCTTCGCAGTTCCTTACGGAGCGGCTCAAATGCCAGAAAATGAGTATTCAACAGGGACCTGCGCAACCAGAGCTCGTTGCTCTCGGAACTGGTGAGTTTTGCTCCTGAGCGTTTACTTTCGTTGCTGATATCTCGGGCGTAATTTGCATAGTTGAGCCCATACGGCAGATCTTTCAAGACTTCATAGTCACGCATCATGCCATCAAAGATAAAATCGGTTTCCAGATTTTCAATCGCCAAACGGTATGCTGCGGCTCGCAAGGCGTCTCGAGTTACCTGAATACCGTATTTGTCTCTGATCCTTGTCCGGTAGCTGCGATACGATTCCTCGATTCCATCCACTGTTTTCGGGCCTAAGCCAACCATTCCGGCAACCTCGGCCAACTGATGGGTCGTCAGCTTATCGCACAGATGGGATAACAACCATACCGAAGCAACATTTTCCGAAAGTACTCCGGCCCAACTCATTGAGACCCAGTCATAAGGACTGACATGATCGGGTCGTGGATAATAGGCTTGATTTTGATAAATAAAAACACTTCGGCTGTTTTTCAAGATATCGGCGCTGTTCCAGCCAAGCTGCAGTGCTGCCGTGTAGACCAATGGTTTAAGGGCAGAACCCATCTGTCGTCTGGCCTGAACCGCCCGATTAAAGAATCGATTCTCGGTGCCCCCGGCCATAGCCTTGATGGTACCGTCCTTAACCACCAATGCACCGCCCTGCACCTGGGGAAATTTTTGCAGCTCGAGCTGCGCGGGTTCATTTGCAGCCGTGGCCCGCACACTCACCCATAGCCGGTCCCCGACTTGTAGCTGACCGACCAGTTTTGCCTGATCGCCCTTGCCACTCTTGCTGTTGCGGTTTTCCTGCCAGCGCAACCTCGCCGTGGTGAGCTCAGCTAATCCATCGGCATCGATCACCCCCTGCCCCAGTTCCTTATCAAGAGTAACCAAAATGCGAATATTTTGCCCTTTTCCACCAATTTTTTCTATCGTCCCAAATAGAAAGGCATCTTTTTGCAGCACCGAATCCCCGGAGTAATCAAGGTCGGCTATTTCTGCCTGCACTTCCTGTCGTTCATAGCCTCTAAGACGAACATCGAGGCGGGATAGTTCATTGCGCAGGGCGGCAAGGGTACTCTCTTGCAAGGGGCGGTCTATACTGGTAATAACTCGCACACCGGAGCTGGCAATATTGCTGATATCATGGGCCGCAAGCCCCTCCAGTACTTCCGTTGAGGAAACTGCATCTCGGACCAACTCCATGACATAATCAAGTTCATAGCCGACTTTGCCATTTTTAAAATCAATTTTATTATCAATGGATTCGTTATAAGTGAAAATATCGATCATGCCCAGATCCCGCATCTTATCAAGAACATATTTGGTCCTGTCCTGAGCACGTTCACGGGCAGTTTCAGCAGCTGCAGCAGTTTTTTTGATAAAAGGATTGTAGTAATTCGGCTGTTTCACACTCCCGGCAATAAAGGCACATTCAATCAGCGACAATTCACTCGGCATTTTATCGAAGTAGTACCTGGCGGCAATACCGAGGCCATGTCCATTACCACTGACGTAAAATTGATTGGCATAAAATTCGAAGATTTTTTCCTTTGGATAAAAATACTCCAGCCGCAGAGCAAAGAGCAGTTCTTTCAGCTTGGCTTCAACAGAACGATCGGTTCGTTTAAAGAGATTTTTTGCCGTTTGTTGGGTCAGGGTACTGCCTCCCTGGACCACTCGTCCAGCCTGGATATTTTTTATCATTGCCCGGCCTATGCCGACAACATCAAAGCCCATATGGGTAAAAAACCTGTTGTCTTCAGATGCCACCATGGCATTGACGAAGTTTTTGGGTATATCGCTGTAGGAAACATACTGCCGGTGCGCGGTATCAAAAAAGACGCCGAGTTTCGTTACGCCGTCGCTATAAAAGACCGGACTTTCCTTACCAAGAATCGCATGAATATTTTCAATCTTTATTTCGTCACCTGGCTCAAGAACCACCAGCTGATAGATTTTTGCCGAGGCGGCGGCTATTCCAATAATGCAAATAGCTGTTATAAAAAGAAATAATTTTTTCAAGACAATACCAAAGATATTTTTAACGCGCGAGAAACAAGGCAGGCGCTACAGCGTTATCCTGATGGGTAACAGGGTATAACCCTTGCATTTAAAGAACAATTCGGGTTTATATGCAAGAGATGTTTGTTTTTTATCGAGCAGGTAAGAATGTACATGGTTAGCCAATATATCTCAACAGGCTAATGTGGAAATCCCCTGTCTTTTTGATAACCTCACTTGCTACTTAACGACAACCATATCAACATATGACAGCACTATCCCAAAGACTCGTTCCGTGGTGCACTCTTCTGTTTTTTGCGTTCCTTCTGTCAAGTTGCGCAAATAACACGAATTTCGGTATCAACTCCGATTCCTTTTCCGCAGCAACCGCCAATAATTCTTCCTCTGAAACAGATGCAGTACAACTGGAGAATGTCGAAGAAAAGGTTTGTCTTGATGAAGAAATGCAGGCCCTCGGTCGGACAGGTTCATGGGACGAAAAGATGTCGTTGGAAATGAGTACCGTAATCGATAGTACGCAATATGATTTTCCGGTAGTGTTCAATAAAAAAGTCGCCATGTATCTTGATCTATTTCAAAACTCGCAGCGAGAAACTTTTGGCCGGTGGTTGGCCAGATCCGCTAGATATCGGCCCATGATTGAAAAAGAACTGGCCGATGCCGGGCTGCCGAAGGATCTGCTCTATCTGGCGATGATTGAAAGTGGCTATAATCAACGAGCCTGCTCCAGTGCCAAAGCGGTAGGACTCTGGCAATTCATGCAGCCCACCGGCGAACAGTATGATTTAAAAGTCGACAGATATGTCGATGAACGGCGCGATCCGCTCAAATCAACCAGGGCGGCGGTGAGCTACTTGTCCGATCTCTATCAGGAGTTCAATGACTGGCACCTTGCTGTAGCTGCCTATAACGGAGGACCTGGAACAATTCGCAACGGTCTGAAAATGCATAATGTAGACAATTTCTGGGATCTGGCAGGCAAAGAATATCTGGCTCTTGAGACCAAACGTTATGTCCCAAAACTGATCGCGGCTCTCTTGATCGCCAAAAATCCCGATAAATACGGCTTTACCGATATCGCCTACGCTGCCCCTCTCAACCCTGATACGATCACGGTAGGACCTGGTATGAGTCTTGATGCCGTTGCCCTCATCAGCGACAGTACCACACGAGAGATACAGGCCTTGAATGAAGAATTACGGCTTGGCAAAACACCCCTCAATACCGCGAAATACGAGGTAAAAATTCCCGAGGCCAGGGCAAAGTTGGCCACGAAAAATTTATCCCGCCTGCATAGTGTTGTCAGAATTGATTACAAAACTCACAAAATTGCCAAAGGGGATACCCTTTCAAAAATAAGCAGGAAATATAATGTCAACAAAACAACTCTTCTGAAAGTCAATGACCTCCGCCGCAGCACGTTGGTCTCTGGTCGGAATCTACGGATTCCTTATAATACTATCTCCTACCAGTTGCTCCCGGAAGGTTCTTTGCGGACAAAGAAGGCAAGTGCCGACAGTCTAGTCCTGCACCGTGTAAAAACGGGTGACACTCTTTCTAAAATAGCCGGTCTTTACCATGTTCCCCAGCAAATGATCGTTGTCTGGAATGGATTGAAGAACACTAACTCCATTCGAACAGGGCAACAGTTGTCCCTGTATATAGATGGTCAAGCAATCAAGAAAAAAAATGACCAGGTGGCTCCTCTTGTCGCAAGTAATAACATCAAATCGATCAGCCCAAGAGCACAAAAAAACATTCTGTCATCCTCTGAGCCCCTCCCTCAGGTTGCAAAAATTGCCACCAATAAAACTATAAAACAGACCACCCCGGGGGTTGACAGAATCAGCCGCACCCAACCGGTAAAGAATACCCGTTTTGAAAGATATAGCGTGCAAAATGGTGATTCGCTCTGGACTATTTCAAGAAAATTCAGTGCTTCCACCGCCGAAATCAAAGAATGGAATAACTTGACATCCGATTTAATCCAGCCAGGCTCCATACTCAAATTGAAAAAAGTGTAGCTGCACCCAGCGATGCGAATAACGTATGACAAAGGGTTAATTAATGCATAATTTAGTATGTAGTGTAAACAGTTCCCCTGAATGCGAAAAAATTTCTCAAAGACCATGCCGCACCCCCTGACTGGTGCACCTCCCTTTTATAAAGCAAACATTCATGTCAATAAGCGATGCACCTTTCCCAGCACATACCGATTACGGTAGTGACGTTCACGTGGTCGAACATGGTAATCAAACTATTATTATTGTTGGTACGGCCCATATCTCTCAGGAATCAGTCGACCTAGTGAGAACAGTCATAGAACAAGAGCAGCCCGATTGCGTCTGCCTGGAGCTTGATGATAAAAGATATCAAGCCCTCTCGCAAAAACAACAGTGGGACGCTCTAGACTTAAAATCAATCATTAAAAACAAGCAGCTGTCAACCCTGCTCATCAGTCTGCTCATGGCATCCTACCAGAAACGACTGGGAGGTAAGCTCGGCGTTAAGCCGGGGGCGGAACTGCTGATGGGTGCCCAGATCGCCAAAGATCTGCATATCCCGATATCTCTTTGCGATCGTGATATACGCGTCACCCTGCGCCGAGCGTGGAAGTCGACCTCATTTTTTAAAAAAGGGTATCTTTTCGCCTCGCTGCTGGCAAGCCTTTTTGATAAAAGCGAAATTTCCGAGGAAAAACTTAAGGAACTTAAACAAAAAGATGTGCTGACCGAGTTGATGGCGGAGATGGGCGACAACCTGCCCGACTTAAAGCGGGTGTTGATCGATGAACGCGACCTGTACCTTGTTGAAAAAATTAAAGAATCGCCCGGGAAAAAAATAGTTGCGGTTGTCGGTGCCGGTCATGTCGCCGGCATGATCGAAATATTCGCCATTGACAACAAGGACAAAATAGCCGAGGTGACCAAGATCCCCCCGGTATCAAGAGGCTACAAGATTGCCGGCTGGACTATCCCTTTGCTGATTATCGGCTCAATCGGGATAATCGCCTCTCAGAAAGGGATTTCTGCAGCAGGTGACAACGTTGTCTTCTGGATTCTCGCCAATGGGATTCCGGCGGCTATCGGCGCTCTCCTGGCGCTGGCCCATCCGCTGACAACTCTGAGCGCCTTTGCCTCAGCCCCCTTGACCAGCCTGACTCCGGTCATCGGTGCTGGCTATGTCACCGCTTTTATTCAGGTAATGACCTGCCCTCCGGTGGTAAAAGAATTTGAATCAGCCGGGGAAGATATCAGTTCTTTTGCCGGATGGTGGAAGAATCGTCTGCTGCGGGTATTTCTTGTTTTTCTTTTCACCGGCTTTGGCTCCGCCATAGGAACCTGGGTCGGAGGCTATGAAATATTCAAGAATTTAGTCGGTTAATAGGCGATTAATTATTATTCAAAAGGTAGTTCAATGTCAGAAAAAAAGAGTCAACCAGCACCAACGCTTACGACCAGACAGAAGCAGTTTCTCAAGGGCCTTGCCCATCCACTCAGCCCGCTGGTCCAGATCGGCAAGGAGGAATTAAGCTCCGGTGTATTGGAGACTATCAGAACCGAGCTGCTCAATCATGAGCTTATAAAGGTGAAAATCGGTGGCAACTGCGGACTTGACAAACACAATACGTCGGCAATTCTCGCCGAACAGACGGCAAGTGCCCTGGTCCAATTAATCGGCAAGACAATCGTCCTCTACAAGCCAAATCCTGAGCGAGCCAAAGAAAAACGAATTCAGCTGCCCAAATAGCTGCCGCACCATCATAAGTGTATAAGCGGAGTCGCCGCATGCTGACTGGCGAGAACCAGTGCAGTGTCGCCCCATTGCGGTACCGCAAGGTGGGCTGCTGCACGAGCAAGCTCGGGAGTGTTGTTCGTCGCACTGAGATGGGCAAGAACAACCGTATGCAAATGATCGCCGATGAGTCCGGCAAGAAAGGTGGCGGCGTCTTCATTGCACAGATGCCCTCGACTAGACCGGACCCGCTGCTGAAGCGACAAGGGATACGGGCCATTTTTCAACATCTGTAGATTGTGATTAAACTCCAGGATAAGACCGTTGCACTGGGCCAGCCGTTGCCCGATCAGATGGGATAGTTTACCGGTATCGGTGCAATAGCCGATACTTTTCTTGCCATCGCTGACCACATATCCTACCGGATCGGCGGTGTCGTGAGAAATCCGAAACGAGCGTACCTGTAAATCACCAATCTGCAGGATATCACCGGTGGCAAACTCATGCAGCAGGGTCAGCCTGCCGATTTTCTTTTCGCCGGCGGCAAGAGTTGCGCCGTTGATATAGGTGGGAATTTTGCAGCGCCTTGAAAGAACCCCGACGCCACAGATATGGTCGTTGTGTTCATGGGTAATACACAGCGCATGCACCCTGGCCAGATCCCGGCCGATCGACTGCAGGCGCGCCGCAATTTCTTTGCCGGAAAAACCGGCATCGATCAAAATACCTGTCCTGCCGCTTTCAATATAGACTGCGTTACCCCTGCTGCCGCTGCCCAAAACTGAAAAACGCATCAGTGTCAACTCCCGGTATGGCCAAAGCCGCGGGTATCCCGAGCGGTCTTGTCGAGAACGACCACTTCTTGCAGAATAGCCCGGCTTACCGGGGCCAGTATCAGCTGGGCAATACGGTCGCCCCGGTGGACGGTATAGGGATTTTTGCCCAGATTGATCAAGGCTATCTGCACTTCCCCCCGATAATCGGCATCGATGGTGCCGGGACTGTTCAGAACCGTTATGCCGTATTTTACGGCAAGACCGCTGCGCGGCCGCACCTGTATTTCATACCCCGCCGGCAAAGCGATGGCAAACCCAGTAGGGATAAGAGCCCAGTGGCCCGGCTGCAGGGTCAGATTTTCTTTAATGGCGGCTTCGACATCCATTCCTGCTGCACCATCGGTTGTATAGTGGGGCAGGTGCAGATCCCGCTCACTTGCCGGAATCAGCCAGCAGAATTGCACTTCTTTTTCCTCCATGCTCACTCCCTGCAATTTTTATCGAACTCCCATAACTTTCTATAAAAAAAGCCGACATCCTTTTCAGAATGTCGGCTGATACCTACCTCAAACTCCTAAGCGACCTACTCTTCCATCAAGGCCTTACGGCTTAAACGGATCCTGCCGCGATTGTCGACATCAAGAACCTTCACTTCAATAATATCCCCCTCTTTCACCACATCGGTGACTTTGGCCACCCGCTTGGTGTCCAATTCGGAGATATGCACCAGCCCATCAGTACCAGGTAAAATTTCGACAAAGGCACCAAAGTCCTTTATAGTCTTAACGGTTCCTTTGTATATGGCGCCAACCTCTGCTTCAGCAGTAATAGCCTTGACCTTGGCGACCAGGGCTTCGGCCAGTTCGCCACTTAAGGCAAACATTTTAATAAGCCCGGTATCGTCGACTTCGATTTTGGCATCGAATTCTGCCGAAAGCTCCTTGATGATCTTGCCACCTGGGCCGATAATATCGCGAATCTTATCCGGATTTATTTTATGGACCATATATTTGGGAGCATGTTCGGCGACGTTGTCGCGTGATTTGGAGATACCCTTCTCCATCTCGGTAAGAATATGTACTCGACCCTCTTTGGCCTGCTGCAGGGCCTGGCCCATGATCGCCCGATCGACGCCGTCAATTTTGATGTCCATCTGCAATGAGGTAATGCCGTCACAAGTACCAACCACCTTGAAGTCCATATCACCAAGATGATCTTCATCACCAAGGATATCGGAAAGGATGACGACTTTGTCCCCTTCTTTGATCAGGCCCATGGCAATACCGGAAACCGGCCGCTTCAGGGGCACTCCGGCATCCATCATGGCCATACTGCCACCGCATACGGTCGCCATGGAGGACGAACCGTTTGATTCAAGAATTTCTGAGACGATCCGGATGGAATAGGGGAAATCTTCTTCCGCCGGTAGCACAGCTTCCAATCCCCGCGTCGCCAGATTGCCATGGCCGATGTCGCGACGGGAAGGACCGCGGAGAAACCGCGCTTCGCCTACGCAATAGGGAGGGAAATTATAATGCAGCATGAAGCGGTTAGTATGCTCCCCCTGCAGGGTCTCAACCCGCTGTTTATCACGCTCACTGCCAAGAGTAGTGGAGACCAGAGCCTGGGTTTCGCCGCGGGTAAACAATGCCGAGCCGTGGGTCCGCGGAAGGTATTGGGTCTCGCAGCTGATCTGGCGAATTTCGTTAAATTTTCGGCCGCCGATGCGGATCTCACTGTTGACTATCTTCTCCCGCATGAAGGATTTTTTATAGGCGGACAGTAAATCCTTAACTTTGCCACTCTGTTCCCCCTCGGGATCAATTGCCGCAAGAACCTCTTGCTTCAAAATATCGTAGCCGGCACCCCGTTCCATTTTATCGGCGGTATTGAAAACCTTTTCCATCCCTGCCGTGGCAATATCACGGACTTTGGCGGCAAGATCTTCATCAACAACCGGAGCTGCTACCTGTTGTTTTTCTTTTCCTGAGCTTCTCTGCAGCTCATCCTGAAGATCGATAAGCGGCTGCAGTTGCCCAAAGGCATAAAAAATGCCCGACAGCACCTCGTCTTCACTCAGTTCATCAACTTTGCCTTCAACCATGACCACCGCTTTTCTGGTACAGGCGACGATGATATCCATTGACGACTTGGCCAGTTCGGCAATTGTCGGGTTAAGGATATATTTGCCATCGATGAGGCCTACTCGTCCCCCGGCTACTGGTCCGGCAAACGGGATATTGGAAATAGTCAGGGCACAGGAGGCACCGGTAAGGGCAAGAACGTCCGGCAGGATTTGCTGGTCAGCGGAAAGAACGGTGGCAATCACCTGGGTTTCTGCTGAATACCCTTTTGGGAAAAGAGGCCGCAGAGGACGATCAATAATTCGACAGGTCAGCACTTCATTATCGCTTGGTCGGCCGATTTCACGCCGAAAGTAATTGCCGGGTATCCTGCCGACGGAGGCCATTTTTTCCTGGTATTCAATGGTCAGCGGTAAAAAATCGGCATCAGGCTTGGCGGCGCCGGCGCCAACGACGGTAACCAATACCATCGTGTCTCCAGATCGCACAACCACCGACCCTGACGCCTGTTTGGCGATTTTACCGGTTTCGATGGATATTGTTTTGCCATCAATTTCAGCTTCTACTTTATTAAACATGTTTTCTCCAGATGTGTAGCATCAGGGAAAGGCGCAGCGCCAATTGATCCGACTGGATTATCCACCAGCCCCGTATGCTCTATTTTCTCGGAATTCCTTAAACAACAAAAACCTCAAACAGCGCCTGAATGAATGGACTGTTTGAGGTAAAAAATGGCACTATGCCTAGTTCAACAAGTGAACCTGCCGGCAACACAATCTATTTACGAAGACCAAGTTCCTGCAGCATCGTTCGATATTTGTTGACGTCTTTCTTCTTCAGATAATCAAGCAGGCTTCGTCGTTGTCCGACAAGCTTCAGAAGCCCCTGCCGTGAATGATGATCTTTTTTGTGCTCTTTAAAATGTTCCGTGAGATACTGAATACGATCAGTAAGCAGGGCAATCTGCACCTCAGATGAACCGGTATCAGTCGGATGAACCTTAAATTTTTCGATAATTTCTTTTTTACTGACAGCTGACTGTGCCACGACAATCCTCCTGAAACTTTATGATATAAACGTAAGAGTTAAATTTCGTTTCTTGACCAAGATTATAACTATAACTTTAAATACAGACAATGTACATATTACAACAATTGGTCTGCGCAATCGGTGGCGAACCTGCAGACCGCTAGATACTTTTGTGGATAGTACTGAACCTCATACCATAGCGAATTCGAGCGATTATTGCAAGAGCTTACATACCTGCTCGACCGTTATCATCTTGCACAGACACTTATCCAAGGCGTCATCGCCACTTAAATCATCCCAGGTGAGACTGTCCTGCACCGTAAATGAGCCACTGCGTATCCGGCGCAGCTGCACCAGATGGGCGCCGCAGCCAAGAGCGCTGCCAATATCGGCACCGAGGGTACGGATATATGTACCTTTGCTGCATACCACCCGGATCCCAAGATCAGTATTTGTTGCAGTAAGCGTCCGATCGCCGCCAATACGGTCAAGAGTCGATATATGCACTTCACGCGGTTCTTTCTCTACTGCTATCCCCTTGCGGGCATAATAATAGAGAGGTTTGCCTTTATACTTTAAGGCCGAATACGCCGGCGGTACCTGCAGCTGTCTGCCCTTAAATTTCTGCAGACATGCTTCTACCTGCAGGCTCGTGATTGCATCGATCGGGTGACGTGCGGTTACCGCCCCTTCGGTGTCCAGCGTCTCGGTTTCAACTCCCAGCCGCAGCGTCGCCAGGTATTCTTTTTCTCCCTCCATGAACCGGGAGATCAACCTGGTCGCCGGCCGGCCGGCACAAAGAATCAACAGGCCGGTAGCAAAAGGATCAAGCGTTCCGGTATGGCCTATTTTTTTTATGCCGAGAATCCGGCGCAGCCTGCTTACTACCTTAAAAGAGGTGATATCCACTGGTTTATCAACCAGAAATACCCCCGCTACGAAATCGACGCCACTTTCGGGGACCATCATAACTGTTACCCGATAAAGTGCGGCAGAGAGACAACAAGCAACCGACAGGACTCAGATTTTCTCATGCAGGGCCCTGGCAAGCACGGCGATAATTTCCTCGCGCACCGTCTCTATTGATTTTCCGTGGCAACGATATCCCGCAGCATTACGATGCCCACCGCCATCAAACAGCTTGGCAATTTCCGCCACATCGCATTCCCCTTTAGCCCGCATACTGACAGAAATAAAGCCATTGCCGGCTTCTTTTATAAAAACAGCAACTTTGACCGAGCGAAGCGATCGGGGAAGATCAATAAACCCTTCAACATCCTGCAGAGTAGCGCCGCTTTGCTGCATCATCTGCTCTGTCACATGCATAAAAGCAACCTGATCAGCCTTAAAAAGTGACAGCGTCGACAGGACCATCTCCATCAGTTTCAATCGTTCCAGACTGAAATTATCATACAGATGACCACAGACTTCTTCCGGTCGAACTCCTCTTTCGAGAAGTTCCGAGGCAATCTGCATGGTTCGCGCCCGGGTTCCTTCATACCTGAAAGAACCGGTATCGGTGCATATAGCCACATACAGATTATAGGCGCATTTATAGCTTATTCGAACCCCAAGGGCCATGGCCAGCTCATACACCATCTCCCCGGTAGATGAGAGACCGGGTTCAACCCAGCGGGCCGTACCGAACTCGCTGTGCGACTGGTGGTGATCAATAACCACAAAGGGACAAACCTTTAAGAATTCTTGTTTCGACTTGCCCAAACGATCAACATCGCCACAATCAAGAGCAATACTCATTACATTGGCACCGGCTGCCGCAATGAAGGCTCTATATTCTTCCATCCTGGTCTGCACCTTGCCGACATCAGGCATAAAATCATAGAGATGCGATACCTCTTCCGCCAAAAAACAAAAGACTTTTTTGCCGAGGGTTTCCAGGATATCCGCCAGACCAAAGAGTGATCCTAAAGCATCGCCATCGGGATGTGAATGGGTGAACAGAACAATATTGTCGATTGCTCTGATATCCTGAAGGATTGGTTCAGGAATCATCCTCTTTGGATTCTCTTTCATTGGCTATTTCCTGAAAAATTTCATCCAGTTCGGCTACTTTCTCCACCACATTGTCATAGCGAAACGAGAGCGCCGGGGTAAAACGCAGATTGAGGGTTTTGGCGATATGACTACGCATAAAACCTTTTGCCGCCTCGAGCCCGCTCCCTGCTTCTTTTATCTCTTTTTTTCCGCCAAGAACGGTAAAATATATTTTCGCTGAACTCAAATCATCGGGCACTTCAACCCGCGAAATACTGACTCCCTGCAGTCGGGGGTCGCGCACCTTGTTCAGCAGCAGAATCGCCAGTTCGTTTCTGATGGCCTCAGCCACCCGCGAGGAACGTTTTTTTTCACTTTTCCCGCCGATACCAATAGAATCAAGTGTCTTTTTCGGGTCCTGGATTGGCACTGCATCACCTTTTCGTCTAGAGGGTCGCCTCGACTTCGTTCATAACAAAAGCCTCGATAGTATCACCCACTTTGATATCGTTAAACTTCTCAACCCCGATGCCACACTCGTATCCCGATGTCACTTCCTTAACATCGTCTTTGAAGCGCCGCAAAGAATCAATTTTGCCGGTGTAGATTACCACCCCGTCGCGCAAGACGCGGGCCTTGGCCGTCCTGAGAATCTTGCCGTTGAGTACGGAACACCCGGCGATAGTGCCGATTTTCGGTACACTGAAGGTTTCCCGAACCTCTGCCAGACCAATGACTTCTTCTTCAAAAGTAGGTTCAAGCATCCCGACCATGGCCTTGCGAATATCA
Source organism: uncultured delta proteobacterium (assembly GCA_963796255.1). Classification (GTDB taxonomy): domain Bacteria; phylum Desulfobacterota; class Desulfobulbia; order Desulfobulbales; family Desulfocapsaceae; genus Desulforhopalus_A. The sequence continues at coordinate 55,616 of CAWCLE010000020.1, forward strand.
TCCAAGGCATGGTAGATGACATCATAGGAACGCACATCGACGTTTTCCTTGATCGCCAGTTCTTTCACTTTAACCCCGGCCCGGACATTGAACCCAATAATAATTGCATCCGATGCGGAAGCAAGCAGGATATCCGACTCAGTAATCGTGCCGGTTCCTTCATGCAATAATTTAACCTTGATCTCTTTAGTAGAAAGATCGGCGGCGGCCTTGGCAAAGGCCTCAAGGGTGCCCTGCACATCGGCTCGGAGCACGATGCGCAGCTCCTGTACGTCGCCTTCACTCATCTGCTCGAACAATTTATCGAGAGAAATCTTGCTGTTGGCACCAAGTTCACTTTCTCTCGCCTTCAGCGAGCGAACCTGCGATACGCTCCTGGCCATTTTTTCATCAGGGACGACTATAAATTCATCGCCGGCGCTCGGCACCCCGGAGAGTCCCTGAACTTCCACTGGGATTGACGGGCCGGCCTCTTTGATTTTGCGTCCTTTGTCATCGAGCATAGACCGGACTTTGCCGCTTTGCTGACCGACAACGAAATATTCACCAAGGCGCAGGGTGCCGTCCTGAATCAAAACCGTCGCCACCGGACCTCTGCCTTTATGCAGCTGGGCCTCAATAACCCGACCTCTAGCCTTTCTACTGCTGTCGGCCTGCAGCTCAAGCACCTCGGCCAGCAACTGGATAGACTCGAGAAGACTGTCGATACCGATATTTTTCTTGGCCGACGTCTCGCAATACATGGTCTCACCGCCCCAATCCTCAGGCATCAGGTTAAGCTCGGAAAGCTCCCTTTTCACCCGATCGATATCGGCATTGTCTTTATCAATTTTATTGACTGCGACAAGAATCGGCACTTCAGCCGCCTGGGCATGGTGGATAGCCTCTCGGGTCTGATCCATAACGCCATCGTCGGCAGCGACAACCAGGACGACAATATCCGTGACCTGAGCACCGCGAGAGCGCATTTCAGTAAACGCCGCATGACCAGGGGTGTCGACAAAAGTCACATCCCCTGAAGCGGAGCGAACATGGTAGGCGCCGATATGCTGGGTAATACCGCCTGCCTCACCTTCGGCGACATCAGTTTTCCGAATAGCATCAAGAATCGAGGTCTTTCCATGATCGACATGGCCCATTACCGTGACAACCGGCGATCTTGTCTTCTGCACGCCACCTTCTTCCGCCTCGTTGAGCATCTGCATCCCCAGTTCTTCGGTGATCCCCTGCTCTACCTCATAGTCAAAATCGGCGGCTATAAGGATGGCGGTCTCGACATCGACCGACTGATTAATTGTTGCCATCACCCCAAGGCCCATCAATTTGGCGATGACATCACTGGCTTTAATCTTCATCTTCTGCGCCAGATCGCCAACCGTGATCGCGTCATATACCTTGAAGCGCTTTTTGCTCGCCTTCATTTCCGCCGGCGGAGAAACCACCTTGCTGGCTTTTCTACTTCTCTTGCCTCTCCTGCCACCTTCTCGCGTCTGATAATCCTGGGCAAAATGGGTGAACTTAACATTCTTCTGACCTTTTTTACCTCCCCGGCGAGAGTCGAGACCTTTATCCTCTTTTACGAGGACATTTTTTTTGCCTTTTTTCTTGGCTCTGCCGGCATCATCGACAGGAGAATCCACCGGGGTTCTGGATGCCGCAGGCGCTGGTTCGCGGTGCTGAATCGGTTTCACTCCTTTCTTCTTTACCGGGCGAGTTGGCCTGGTTTCATCCTGCGGCAATTCGATAGTCCGGACGACCCTGGCCATGGGTTTTTTCGGGGCAGGCGCTTTTTCTTTCTTTGCAGGCCGGGCAATCATTTTTTGCGGGGCCGTATCTCCCACCGCAGCTGCAGATACTCCAGGCACCGGCTGTTCATCAGCGTCTGCATTTTCGGAGGCAACAAAGACCTCCTCATCTTTCAGCTCAACCATCTTAGCGGACACCGTAGATACAGTCGCCGATTCTTTGCCGGTCTGATTTTCCTCTACGGCAGGTGCCTTGGAATCAACAGACTCGACGGGTTCGGAAATGTTCGGCTGGGGTGGGCTAGGCTGTTTTTCCGGCTCCTTGGCCGTTGCGTCTGTTCCTGCAGCATTATTGGTATCAGCTTTATCCGGCATGACTGGGGTTTTAGCGAAAACCTCATGTGCCAATTCGGCTGCGACCGGTTCAGTGTCCGGTTCGGCTGCCGGAGCCTCGTCAACGACCACCGGCCTACGGCGAATAACCGTTGCCCGGCGCCGGATTACTGTCGGTCCATTTTTATCGCTATCAATACGCTTTTCGACAAGCTCGGTATTTGCCGATTTCAGAACGGTGTTCCGAATCGTTTCAGCCGTTTCGTCGTCAACAGATGAACTATGGCCTTTTATATCAAAGCCGAGTTCAATCAGTTTATCTGTCAACGCTTTACTGCTCATGCCGGCCTCCTTGGCCAGCTCATACACCCTGATTCTGCTCATCCTTTACTCCCGTATTGCATCGCAACAATCATTTCATTCATCAACAACCCTGGCGCTTACAAGCCTGACTCTTGATAAATCATTTTAAATCTCTTTGCTCAAAGACGAAACAACCTTTTCCACTTTTTTTTTCTATCCATTAGAAGCCGAAAACACGGTTCATCTTTACAACAATAGGCGCCTCTTCCCGGCTTAATCTGCCTGGGATCAGGTTCCACCTTTTCATTCAGCCAGACGAAGCGATAAAGCGAGTCTTTCGGTTTCTTCGTGCCGCATGAGCTGCAGGTTCGCATTGCTATCATCATTTATCGATGCTATCGGCAGTTCCCGTCTCTTTCGCTTCTTCACCTTCACCGATGTTATTGCCTATCGGCGGAACCTCACTTTCTTCCATACCGGCTGGCTGCAGATCATTTCCCGGTTCAACCATCTCCTGGTTGTCTTCTTGCTTCTCTTCCTGCATCTCTTCCTTTGCCGTAAAAGGGATCACTTTGGCTTCTTCAATAAGCCTTTCGGCAAATTCTTCGTCAATGGAACGAATAACGATGAGATCGTCAATGCTTTTTTGCGCCAGCACCGCCGTAGAAAAAATATTTTTACCAAACAACTGGTCGGCCAGGGATTCATCGACCCCGGGTAATTTCAACAACGACAAATATCCTTCATCCTGCAGATTATTGTAGCGCTGCTCGCTCTTTACATCGATACGCCAGCCGATCAATTTCGAGGCCAGTCGAACATTCTGTCCCTGTCGGCCGATAGCCAAAGAGAGCTGATCATTGGGCACAACGACCAGGAGGGAATTAGCGTCCTCATCGGCCATAACCATGCTGACATGGGCGGGAGCAAGGGCATTGTAGACATATTTGGCCGGATCAGGACTCCAGGTGACAATATCGATGCGCTCTCCCTGCAATTCCTGGACAACATTCTGCACCCTGGACCCCTTCATCCCGACACAGGCGCCCACCGGATCAACATCCCCTTCCGAGGAACTGACGGCTATTTTTGCCCGAAAACCCGGCTCTCTGGCAACACCCATAACCCGGACAATCCCTTCGGCCATTTCCGGAACTTCCAGCTGGAAGAGTTTGCCGAGGAATTCGTCACAGGTTCTGGACAGGATCAGCTGCGAATCACGACTGGTCTGGCGAACTTCTTTCAAATATGCCCTGATCCGATCTCCCTGTTTGAAAGAACGTTTAGGAATCTGTTGGTCTTTCGGCAGAATGGCGTCGGTCCGACCCAGGTTGACGATCATATTGCCCCGTTCAAAACGTTGCACAATGCCGCTGACCACCTCACCGATACGATCCTTGAACATATCATAGATGACTTCCCGTTCAGCATCCTTCATGCGGTGGATGATCACCTGTTTGGCGGACTGAGCAGCAATTCGGCCCAGATCGGAGATATCCGGCATCTTTTCGCCGAGTTCATCGCCAAGCTGCACTTCAGGATCCAGTTTTACCGCCTGATCAAACGAAATTTCCGTCTGTTCGTCCTCGGCGTGCTCCACGACAATTCGAAACTGAAAAACTTCAACTTCACCAAATTCTTCGTTATACCGAACTTCCATGTCTCGGCGGCTGCCGAATTTCTTCCTGGCAGCAGACTGGACCGCCTCTTCGATGGCCTCGATCAGTAATGTTTTATCAAAACCTCGATCTCTACTGATCTGGTCGATTATGCGTTTCAAGTCTGATAGCATTCTCTTACCCCGTCATTATGACTTGCAGCTCCGCTGTGCGGAGAACATTTGCATTGTTCAAAAAATGGCCCCATACTGCTCAAATAGCCAATCTGGCCTTGTTTATCATGTCAAATGAAAATTCTATGGAACGATCGTCGTTAAGGCGCAGACGAATCATCTCGCCGGCATCTTTATCGATGATGCCTTCAAACACCTTATGACCGTCAATCGCTTCATGTATCTTCACCCTGGCCTTTTTGCCACAAAATCGACGAAATTCATCGATTGACCTGATCGGTCGCTCCAGCCCAGGGGAGGATACCTCTAAATTGTAGGCCTGATCGATGATATCTTCCACATCGAGAAAACGCCCGAGTTCGCGGCTGACATCGCTGCACTGCATCAGCGTCACACCTTCTGTCGAATCGATGAAGACCCGCAGCACCCAGCCATTCCCTTCCCGGCGAAACTGCACCTCAAAAAGTTCAAGATCCATTGTCGGCAGAAGGCCGCGCAGGAAGCCCTGTACCGTATCGATAATTAATTCACTCATTCCTAAAACCTGATAGCTCTGTAAAAACCTAAGAATTGCGATGGATAAGCACCTCAGCCATGCAGGAATTCCAGGTTGAAAGAACAATTCTCTAATAAAACAAGTATCTGACCCGGCCAAACTGCGGACATAAAAAAAAGCGGGCAAAGCCCACTTCCAAAAGCCGTCCCATCGCAACAACAAACAACAGGAGGTATGGCCAAACAATCCGTCAGACATGCAAACTCAACTGTCTTCCTGCCAAAAACAGCATCACTGGTGAAGGCAAAGCAGCAGGGTCGGATTATTCAACCAGTAAATTAACCATAAACTTTAGGTATTGTCAAGCCGAAAGGCTGTTTTGCTCTTCCTCCTATTTGTCAATCGAGTAGTCTTTTTTAGTTGTTCTCTTTTTGCCAAGATTGCCATGACAAAAAAAATCTATTTGACAAACAACCTTTGTACCTTTATTTAAACCACTGTTCAAAGTACCTTCCACCAGTGCACTGTTTACTGCATCTTATTAGCTGGGCAGTTCCGATATTCCCCGGTAATTTTACCTTAAAATCAACTTTTATAGTCATGCCAGAGAAGATTCTCATAATTGCTGAAAAACCAAGCGTTGCTGCTGATATAGCTAAAGTGCTGCCGGGTAAATTCAAGAAGGAAAAAACCCATTTTGAAGGCGATCGATACGTTGTTTCGTATGCTATCGGTCACCTGGTCTCCATATGTTATCCGGAGGAAATCGATCCGGCCTACCAGAAATGGGATATGGACAAGTTGCCCATTTTGCCGGAAACTTTTCCTTTAAAAGGACTCGACGGCACCAAGAGCCAGCTCAATGCCTTGCAGAAGTTGATCCGCCGCAAAGATATCACTGAGATCGTCAATGCCTGTGATGCCGGGCGTGAAGGTGAGTTGATCTTCAAATATATCTTGAAGTATGTATGGAATAATTCCGTTGCTAAAAAATCCGTCAAACGCTTATGGCTGCAATCGATGACAGCCGATGCAATCAAACAGGCCTTTGTCTCCTTGAAGGAAAACAAGGAACTCGTGCCACTGGAAGACACTGCGCTGTGTCGTTCTGAATCCGATTGGCTGATCGGTATCAATGCAACCAGGGCGCTTACTGGTTTTAATTCGCGCCGAGGTGGGTTCTTCCTTACCCCCTGCGGCAGGGTGCAGACCCCGACGCTTTCGCTGTTGGTTAAACGGGAACGGGCCCGGCATGAATTCGTCGCCCGGCCTTACTGGAATCTGCTGGCTCACTTTCTCTGTAACGACCAATCCTACGAAGGTAAATGGATCGAGCTTTCTTTCAGCAAAGACCCGGATGATCCATATAAAAGAGCTGATCGACTCTGGCAAAATTCCGCCGCCGACAGCATCATTGCCAAATGCACCGGTCAGCCGGCAATAATAGAAGAGGAAAGCAAAAAAACCAGCCAGGGCGCACCCCAACTGTATGATTTAACCTCGCTGCAAAGAGAAGCCAATTCGCGCTTTGGATTTTCCGCCAAAAATACTCTCGGCATAGCCCAAGCACTGTACGAGAGACATAAGGTGTTGACCTATCCCCGAACCGACAGTAAGCATCTGCCCGAAGACTATATCAATACGGTAAAAAATACCCTCACGAGCCAGGTCAACTGGCAGCTCGGTACTTTTGCCCGACAGGCACTCGATAAAAAATACGTCAAAGCCAATAAACGTATCTTCAACAACGCCAAAATCTCCGATCACCATGCCATCATTCCCACCATCCTGCTTCCGGCCAACCTGACCGAACCGGAATTCAAGATCTACCAGATGGTGGTCCAGCGTTTTCTAGCGGTGTTTTTTCCGCCGGCGGAATTTATGAATACCCGGCGCTATTCCTATGTCCAGGAGGAGACCTTTCTGACCGAAGGGAAGATCCTGCTGGAAGCCGGCTGGAAGGCAATTTACGGCACGTTTGGCGGCGAAGGGCAGGATAAAATTATTCCTCCCGTCCCAGCAGACGCGGCAATAACCTGTCAGAGCGTTGATAAAGAGGCGCAGGAGACCAAGCCACCGGCCAGATTCAACGAGGCAACGTTGCTGTCAGCCATGGAAAATTCAGATAAGCTGGTTGAAGACGATGAGCTGGCCGATGCCATGAAGGAACGGGGCCTTGGCACCCCGGCAACCAGAGCCGCCATCATTGAAAAGCTTATCAAAGAGAAGTATGTTGTCCGAGAAGGCAAAGAACTTACGCCGACCGGTAAAGCATTTGAACTCTTAGCGCTGCTGGAAGCAATGAAAATTGACTTGCTCGCCTCTCCGGAGATGACCGGCGAATGGGAGTTCAAACTTAACCAGATTCTCAAAGGGACGTTCACCCGGGACAAATTTATGGCGGAAATCAGAGCGATGACCCGGCATATCATCGACCAGGTGAAAAATTTCGAAGACGACGAGGTCCGCCGGGAGGCATCTTTCAGCCCGGTCAACAATCTCCGCATTTTCGATTCCCCGACTGCCTATATATCCGAAGACCAGAAGATAAGTATCCGCAAGATTCTCGGCGGCCGCATGCTTGCAGAAGATGAGGTGGTTGCCCTGCTCAAAGGAGAAACCATAGGTCCATTCAGTGATTTCCGGTCAAAAAAAGGCAAACTTTTTACCGCCTCAGTTAAATTGACGGATAATAAAATCGATTTTATGTTTGCCGATTCCAATGCCGATTTGGATATCGAGGCCATCAAAAAAGGACCCTCGCTCGGCAAATCGCCGGTCGACGGCACCAGAGTATTCAGTGCGCCAATGGCTTTTATGTCGGAATCCGCACTTACTGGCGACGAAAAAGGCCTAAAAATCAATCGAGTCATTCTATCCAAAGAGATCACCGAAAAAAACATCGCCCAGCTTTTGCAAGAGGGCAGGACCGAATTGATTGAGGGTTTTATCTCTAAAAAAAGAAGACCGTTCGATGCCTACCTGGTTCTGGCTAAAAATGGTAAAGTAAGTTTTGAATTTCCGCCGCGAAAAGCAAAACGCAAAGCACAAGAAAATTAACCGCCTAGAAAAGTGCAGAAACAATATTATGAAACAATTAAAGAAAGAATATCAAGAGAAGTCAGGCCATGAACTGGCCCAGATATGCGCGCAAGCCGCACTTGATACCAAAGCAGAAGAACTGGTTATCCTCGATGTTCGTGGCCTGACCACCTTTACCGATTATTTTTTAATTATGAACGGTACCTCGACCCGCCATGTCCAGGCCCTGGCCGAAGCCATTGAGGCACAGTTACGATCCAAGCGAGTCAAAACATCAAATGCCGAAGGTCTTCGAGAAGGCATGTGGGTTCTTCTCGATTTTGATGATGTTGTAGTCCATATTTTTTACCATGAACAGCGGAAATTTTACGATCTGGAAGGTCTCTGGGCTGATGGCAAAAGAGTCGAAGTGGAAGTGTTATAAAGCCGAACCTCCAGGTAGAAATCTGTTGAACCATAAAAGAAAATACTAGGATTATGCAATACTTAAGCACCAGAGGTGGGATTACGCCCATCCCCTTCACCAAAGCGGTAATGATGGGTCTGGCCAACGACGGCGGCCTGCTTCTTCCCCGCACTATCCCGAGAATCGGCAGTGAAACACTTATTTCCTGGCAAAAGCTGAGTTATGCCGAGCTCGCCTTCGAGGTTATGTCACGGTTTATCGATGATATTCCCAGCAGCGACTTAAAAGATATCATCAACCGGTCCTACGCAAGCTTTACGACCGAAACAGTCACGCCGCTGGTGCATAAGGGCGGACTGCACATTCTTGAATTGTTCCATGGCCCCACTCTGGCATTTAAAGATGTGGCCCTGCAGTTTCTCGGCAATCTTTTCGAATACCTGCTGGCCAAAAACCAATCGGTGCTCAATATCCTTGGAGCCACTTCCGGCGATACCGGTTCAGCAGCCATATACGGGGTGCGGGGAAAGGAAAGAATCAATATCTTCATCCTTCATCCCTACCACCGCGTGAGCCTGGTGCAGGAAAAGCAGATGACCACGGTGCTCGACGACAATGTCTTCAATATTGCTTTTCGCGGCTCTTTTGACGACGGTCAGGCCATCATCAAAAATATCTTCAGTGATATAGAATTTAAGAAAACCTACAACCTTGGCGCCATTAACTCGATTAACTGGGCCCGCGTTCTGGCCCAGGTCGTCTACTATGTCCACAGCTGCCTGCATGTTGCCCTGCATGAAAAAGATTCATCGGTCGATTTTTCCATCCCGACCGGGAATTTCGGCGATATTTTCGCCGGTTTTATTGCCAAGAAGATCCTCCCGGCCGGAACCATCCGCCAGCTGGTTTTGGCGACCAACGATAACGACATTCTCAGCCGGTTCGTCAATCACGGTGATTACTCACTGGGCGAAGTGAAAACAACCTCCAGTCCGTCTATGGATATCGGCACCGCGTCAAATTTTGAGCGGTATCTGTATTATCTTATGGACAGTGATGCAGTCCGGACCAAAGAATTGATGGAGGGGTTTGCCAACACCGGTAAAATTGACCTCTCCGCCTGCCAGGACCAGATTCGCCGGGATTTTGTCGCCGCGTCAATTTCCGAAGCAACGGTGCATGAAACAATCAGATCTTTTTACCAAGAACATGACTATGTGCTCGACCCGCATTCCGCAATAGGGGTGAAAGCTGCACAGCAGTACCGAACCCGTGGGGTACCAATGATTTGTCTAGCCACCGCACATCCGGCAAAATTCGGTACGGTGGTGGAAGATGCCATCGGCATCCCTCCAGTTGTTCCCGATTGCCTCGCGGGTATTGGCGACAAGGCCTCCCGCTGCGAATTAATGGCTGCCGACATGCAACAAATAAAAGATTTTGTAGCCAAAAATGCTCTCCAAGAGTAGACTTTTGATGAAGAGTTTTTACGTAACCATCTTACCAGTATTTTTTTGATGAGGTAGAATTATGTTTGGATTAGGAATGCCGGAGCTTATCGTAATTCTGGTAATAATAGTCATCATTTTCGGCGCCGGAAAACTCCCTGAAATTGGTTCCGGCATTGGCAAAGGCATAAAGAATTTTAAAGAGGCCACCAAAAAAGAAAGTGAACCGGAAAAAATAGATAAAGACGAAAATAAACCCGACCACACGGCTTGATAGATTCTCTGAAACGGAATATAAGCAACAGGTCTGCGGGTCAATATACTTGGAGGAAACCACAATGTTTGGTCTTGGAACCCCGGAACTTATAGTCATCCTTGGCATTGCCTTTCTTATCTTTGGCGGTAAGAAACTTCCTGAAATCGGCGCCGGTCTCGGTAAGGCGATCTCTTCCTTTAAAAACGGCCTGCGGGATGTTGAGGACAGCGGCAAGGAAATTATCAACGATATCCCAGGAATAAAAGAAGTTGCAGAAGTAAAAAACCAGGTCGATCAAGTGAAAAATCTGGGTAAAATCGAAACCATTCTCAAGTAGACTGAACTTATAAAAAGGCTCTTCGAGCCGATGAATCGCCACTCTTAATCTGCCCTTCCACCACTCGCCTGCGGAGGCGGCCCACGGTACCTGCCTAAAAGCCGCCTCTTCTTTATGCAATATTTTTCCACATCTGCAGCACAAGCTACTAATCCGACAAACTCCTAGCCGGCGATTTAACTGCCGCGCCCAGCACATTGTAATATTCTTGACTTTTTTATAGTAACTGGATAAAAAAATTATTCACTCATACGTTTTTGTCTTTGTTTATCCCGCAGGATTCCCCCAGCAGATCTGCATCCGACAGACGTTTACCATAATCGACAACCAATTCAGCAAGCATCGGGAGAGAGGCATGTGTCGTTTAGCCCTGAAAACCGCCAATGAACCGTTTTCACCCTACGAAGTTCTTTCGGCAATGGAAGCCATGAAAGAAGGCTATGATGGATCAGGCCTTGGTCTGCTGCTTCGAGGCATGGAATTCGAGGATTTTAAATATAACCCGCGATTCCCTATTCTCTCCGGCATCGCCCATACCGAAAAAGCGTGGAAGAGAGTAACCGAATATATGGAACAGCGCGGCTATGAGCTAAAATACGACCACCGCTTCCATATGAAACCGGAACTGATCGACGCGGATGACCGCTATCGCTATTTCATGCGGGCCTATCGGATGCCGGTCACCTTCAGGGATCAAAGCGATGATGTGCGCGAGGCGGAGCTGCTGCGCACCCGACTGGCCCTCAGAAAACTAAGCGACGAGGAAGACAAGGTCACCGTCTTCTCCTTTTACCCCGATGTCGCTATGATTAAGGAAGTAGGCTGGCCGATGCAGATCGGCGATGCGCTCTGCCTGCACGATGGGCAGATTAAATCCAGGGTCTGCATGGCCCAGGGACGGCAGAACACCAATTACGGGATTAACCTCTATGCCTGCCATCCCTTTTTTATTCAGGGTATCTCAACCATGACCAACGGTGAGAACACCGCCTTTGTCCCCATCCGCGACTGGTTGGTCGGCAAAAAATTTTCCGGCTATACCGGCTACCAGAGCGACAGTGAGGTATTCACCCATATTCTGCATTATACCCTGAAAAAACTCAAGCTGCCGCTGCAGGCATATAAACATATCATCACCCCGCTAAACCCCACCGAGCTGGCCGAACATCCGCAGGGAGAGTTTCTTGCCGGACTGCGCCAGGTCTGCAAACGACTGATCATCGACGGCCCAAATGCGGTTATCGGCAGTCTCCCCGATGAAACCTGCCTGCTGGTCATGGATCAGAAAAAACTCCGCCCGGCAACCGTCGGCGGTCGCGATGGGATATGGGCCATCGCTTCGGAGCTGTGCGGTGTCGATGCAATGATCCCGGATCGCGATCCATCTCTTGATTTCCAACCGATGCGCGAACATACAGTTATCATTCCCCCAGATAGAAAGGAATTAGAAATATGGTCTCAGTACGATCCTTTTCCGTTACCCCTAGCAGCCTGACACCAACGGATCTGCCCTGGATTATCGAACACCGGGAAGATCGATGCACCCTCTGCGGGCATTGCACTGCAGTGTGCCCTAAAGGGGCTATCCGCTTGGCCCATATGCGGCAGAGGGTTCCTAAACTGGATGTCTTCAATAAAAACCGGGGCAATGAATACCGCACCTTTACCGGCATTCGGCAGGAAACCGATCCGGCCAGGCTGTGTATCGGCTGCGGTATGTGCTCGATGGTCTGTCCCAATGAAGCGATAAGCCCGGTTCCCGGCACCAACGAAAACCGTACTGTCTTCTTCGACAACCAGAAAGGTGAACCATTGAAGCGCGGTGGCCGGCGGAATACCACGGGACCGACGCTGCTGGACCGGATCATGTTCAACCGGATCTCCATGCTCACTGATCCGGCCCTTGATGCCGGCAGGCATGAATTTACCACCACTACGACCCTTGGCCGGATACTTTCCCCCGAAGATTTTCTCGAGCGGACCATCAAAGGCGGCTGGATTCCGCCGTCGCGGGAGATTTTCCCGTTCATTATCGGTTCGATGTCCTTTGGTGCCCTGTCCCCGAATATGTGGCTCGGTCTGCTGCAGGGTGTAGCCTACTGCAACGAGGTCCTGGGTCTGCCGGTGGTCATGTGCACCGGTGAAGGCGGTTGTCCGCCCTGGGTTTTGCGCAGCCCATATCTGAAATATATTATTCTGCAGATCGCCTCGGGTTATTTCGGCTGGGATGAAATCATTCGGGCTATTCCGGAAATGCAATGCGACCCGGCGGCAATTGAGATCAAATACGGCCAGGGGGCCAAGCCAGGCGATGGCGGCCTGCTCATGTGGTTCAAGGTCTCTAAACTCATTGCCCGGCTACGAGGTGTCCCCGAAGGCGTCGATCTGCCCTCGCCACCGGTCCACCAGACCCTCTATTCCATTGAAGAAAGCGTCATGAAAATGGTCCAGACCCTTTCTACCGCCTTCCAGCATAAAGTGCCCATTTATCCGAAGATTTCCGCATCCACTTCGGCAAAATCGGTGCTCAACAACCTGGTGCGCAATCCGTATGCCGGCGGTCTGATGATCGACGGTATAGACGGCGGCACCGGGGCCGCTTATAATGTCTCCATGGACGCCACCGGCCATCCGATTGCCTCCTGCGTTCGGGATTGCTACCTCGATCTTGCCGCCCAGGGCAAGCAGAATGAGATTCCTATTTTCGCCGCCGGAGGAATCGGTAAAAACGGCAACGTCGCACAAAACGGCATGGCGATGATCATGTTGGGCGCTTCCGGAGTCCATATCGGCAAATATATCATGCAGGCCGCCGCCGGCTGTTTAGGCAATGAAAAAAATCGTTGTAATGTCTGTAATCTCGGCATCTGTCCCAAAGGAATCACCAGTCAAAGTGCCAAGCTGTATCGTCGGCTCGATCCTGATAAAGTAGCCGAAAGGGTTGGCGACGTGTTCATGTCCATCAACACCGAGGTAAAGAAAATTATGGCCCCATTGGGAAGATCGCAGAGTCTGCCGATCGGCATGTCCGACGCCATCAGCATTGCCGATAAAGCGGCGGCAGATCGATTGCAGATCAGTTATGTATGTTAGTGACTTAGAAATAATTTTCGAATATAAAAACAGATATTTCGGGAATGAACTTACCCCCATCAAGAGCGTACAATTAAAAGAGGTAATATTTCATCAGAATATTCCCTCCGGCATCCCGGCATTAAGGAGTTTTCAGTGGCTACAACGGTTATAAAAGGTCTCAGTGAACAAGGTGAGCGCATCGGCTCCATGGAATTCGAGAAAATGGTGCGCCATGCTGCGACATCATCGGTCGATCTGACTCTCGAATCATACGGCCAGCACAATATCGGCATCCGACTCCAACGCGAAGAAGGGCTGAAAATTACCGTCAGAGGTCCTTCCGGCCAGCGTCTCGGCTGTATGGGCATGCCCGGCACCACCATCATCTGCGAAGGTTCGAGTTCCGATGATGTTGGCTATCTCAACATCGGGGCGGAGATTGTGGTTCTTGGCGACGCGACCAACGGCGTCTGTAACGCCATGGCCAATGGCAAAGTTTTTATTGGCGGTTCAATCGGTGCCCGCGGCTTGACCATGACCAAATGGAACCCCGACTACAGCCGACCTGAATTGTGGGTTCTCGGCTCGACTGGGGACTCGTTTGCCGAATTCAATTGTGGCGGCATAGCCGTTGTCTGCGGCATCAATCCCAAAAACTCCCAAAATGTCCTCGGCTATCGCCCCTGCGTCGGCATGGTAGGCGGCACCATCTATTTCCGCGGCCAGATCGACAATTCCTTTTCTAAGACCAATGCGAAACTGAGCGTTCCCGACGATGAACAATGGCAGTGGCTCCAGGTCAATATCAGCGATTACCTGAACAAGATCCGCCGGCCCGAGCTGCTCGAAACCCTATCTAGGCGCGAGGAATGGAAGGCTCTGTTACCGATAACCCCGCAGGAAAGAGCGCTGATGTTTGCCGGGCCGATGCCTATGGCCGAATTCCGCAACAACCACTGGAATAACGCCTTCGGCGGTGACCCTCTACGCGATCTGGCTCCGGGCCTTGACCGCAGTACTATTGATACCGTCGTCAGCGGCGAGCTGCGTCGGAAAAAACCGTACTGGGCGAACTGCGAATCGGCCGCACCGTGCACCTACTACTGTCCGGTACATATCCCGACGGTTGACCGCCTGCGGCTTATCCGCGAAGGCCGGATTGATGAAGCCTATGAGATGTTGTTGCGCTACACCCCCTTACCGGCCTCAGTCTGTGGCGCCGTCTGCCCGAACCTCTGTATGGAGAACTGTTCCCGCCAGGGGGTAGACGAATCCATTGACGTACAGGTGCTGGGCCGATCGGTCAACACCGTTCCGGGACCCACTGTAGCAGCATCACTCGGCAAAAAAGTGGCGATCATCGGCGGTGGCCCGGCCGGTATGAATGTCGCCTGGCAGCTGGCGCTGGCCGGAATAGAGGCGCATATTTTTGAACAGGATGACCAAATAGGCGGCAAATTGGCTCAGGTCATCCCCTGGGAGAGATTATCCCAGGCCATCTGGGACCAGGAAATAAAGCGGTTTATGGCAATGCCCAATATTCATGTTAATCTTGGCGCTACCATGACCAAAGAAAAATTTACCACGCTAAAAAAACAGTTCGACTATGTGGTGGTGGCGGTGGGAACCCATGTGCCGCGAAAATTGACTTTTCCCGGCAGTGACAAAGTACTTACCGCTCTCGATTTTCTTAAAAAAGCCAAAAGTACCTCTCCATTGGAAGTTGGTAAAGAAGTGGTCGTCATTGGCGCCGGCAATGTCGGCTGCGATGTTGCTTGCGAGGCCTATCGTCTGGGAGCGGCAAATGTCACCCTGGTGGACATTCAGAAACCACTTGCTTTCGGTAAGGAGAGAGAAGCAGCCGAAGCCTTGGGAGCCACCTTTCAATGGCCGATTATCACCAAAAAAGTGACAGCCAGCGGACTGGTTACCAACGAAAACGAACTCATCCCGGCCCAGACGGTGATTATTTCCATCGGCGATATCCCCGCCCTGTCTTTTCTACCCAAATCAGTTGAGACTATCACCGTCGGCGGCGCAGCCTGGGTTACCACCGACAAAGCGCACCGGACTTCAGATGCCCAGGTGCTCGCGGTAGGCGATGTGGAAAGACCCGGCCTGGCCACTCATGCCCTTGGCGCCGGCAAGACAGCAGCAGAATTTATTATAGCCGATTGTCAAGGCATCGACTATAAACCGTTCGACAAACCAGTCATCCCCCAGAAAGCCCTGACTATCACCCACTATATCCCCATGGCAACCGGCAGCACGGAAACCGATCAGGCCAACCGTTGTCTTTCCTGTGCCTCCTGCCGCGATTGCCACCTGTGTGAGACAATCTGCCCTACCGGCGCCATCAGTCGCAGAGAATTAGAATTCGGCGCCGCAATCGGCTATCAGTTTGGTTCGACAAACAACTATGAATATGTGTCCGACGACAAGAAATGCATCGCTTGCGGCTTTTGTGCCGATACCTGTCCCTGCGGAATCTGGACGATGAATGCCTATTGAGGATTACGTGCAATCATTTTACCAAAGTTCCTACGCCAATGACTGATCCGCTCAAAAAGCTTCTTGAACCGATTAAGGAACTGCAGAATATCCGTGGGATAGAACTCCCTATTGGCATGGAATTTCTTCAGCTGGTGGTAACCGGCCCACCCGGAGCCGGTAAATCATATTACATTGAACAGATACGCGGATGGCCCAATGAAGGCTATCTTGATCTGTCGCAAAACGGCTGGTGGAAGGATCAATCCCTTATCTACCGCCCTCGAGAAGTGCATCTGGGTTTGCCGTTTCTTGGCTACAAAGAGGCCCTGACCGTCTTCGATAAGGAATGGCTGGAGGCCGACACTTCGCCAGTCCTTGAATTATCACGAATAAAAATCCCCCCTGCCAAAAAATACTTTTTCCAGACCAATTGGCAAAACCGGTATATCTTTGAATTTCTTATCCCTAGCCCATCAACGATTTACCAGCAGAGGCTCGACCGACAAGACAGGGGCTATTTTCCGGTTGACGAAAAGCTCAGCCTCGACATGGTTAAGCGCCAGGTGGAAGTCTACCGCGAAGTAGCTCTTTACCTGCACCGTGCAGGGGTCAATGTCTATGTGCGGAAAAGTCTTGATAAGCCACCAATGCGCATCGCTGAGAAAGGAATGGCCAATGTCCCCAGCTGGATTCTGGCCGGAAAACCTGACCGGCCCAGCCTCAAGAGTGGTGCCGGGTGGAAATGTCTGTTCCGCAGGCGGTATCCTATTCAGTGGCTGACTCTAGGCAGTGAACCACTGGCATTGACCCATGAAGGAAGAATTGCCCATGACGGTAAAGGTTTTGAGCTCATTGTCGGCGATATGCACCTGCGCTTTCAGCCGGAAATCGCTCTCGGTATCAAAAAAAAAACGGCCCATAAAAACTGGATTATTAACACCGAACAGGGCTGCTCCTCCAGAAAAATCAACGGCTTTATCCGTATTCGAGTCGGTGAAACAGTCATTGTCGGCCAGGCCAACAACGAGCTGAACGAGCTTTTTCATTTCAATGATTCGGTCGCAAAACGACACATAAGTGTAACTAATCGCCGAGGCGATCTGATCCTTGCCCCTCTGAACCCCGAAAGGGAAACCAAAATAGTCCGCCACGACAACCTCGATTATCGCGAGCAATTAGAGCGCGGCAGATACCATGCCCTGTTAGAGATCCTTCGCATGTATGGCCAAAAGATAGAACCCCTGCCGGCAAAAACCGCTCTCTTGACCATAAAAGCGGTAAATGATCTGTTGCTGCAAGAGCCCTATCGCGTAAAGAACACCTCGGGTGATCCAGGTGGACTGGTGGAAATTTCCGGAAATACGGTTCCAGTTATTGTTGGCGACCTGCACGCCCAAGTCGATAATCTTCTGAAAATCCTCAGTGAAAATTGTCTGCTTGACTGTCTGCGTATGAAAACTGCAACACTGGTCATTCTCGGCGACGCGGTTCATTCGGAAAACATCGACGAAATGGATACATTCGAAACCTCCATGCTCATCATGGACCTTATGTTTCAACTCAAACTCAGGTTTCCCGAAAACTTTTTTTATCTGCGCGGAAACCACGACAGCTTTGATCCGGAAATCAATAAGAACGGTTTTCTGCAGGGGGCACTGTTTAAAGAAATGCTCATTGACAATCGGGGCAGAGAGTATGCGGAACAGATGCAGATCTTCTATGACCGACTCCCTTACATCATCTGCTCGGATACCTTCATCGCCTGCCATGCCGGAGCGCCGCGCAAAGAAATAAGCCGAGACGATCTTATCAATATCAGTGCTAACAGCAAACTGGCCCAGGAACTGACCAATAACCGACTGCAGCGGGCAAATTACCCCGCCGGGTATTCCAAAAGAGATGTCAAAAAACTGCGAAAGTGTCTCGACCGACCGCAAAAGACTCGGTTCATTGTCGGCCACACGCCACTTGACCCTTTCGGCAGCTTCTGGCTGCATGCCGGGGCAATCAAAAATCATCATATAATTTACAGTGCACAGACCGAGGGACCAAGTATATTTATCCAGACCGGAGCCAATTTTATGCCCATCAGTTTCCCGGCCGAACCACTCACCAATCTGATAAATGAGCTGCGATAACTGATAACGACTTGAGGGACACCACGACAAAACGATTGACATTCCGGCTGGATTGAGTAATGAATCGGTCACATTCAACATGCTTCCAGCTCTTTACACACACCGACCCCGGTAAACACACATTTTATAAAATGTGGGTCTTTTACACCATAAGCTCTGCGGGTAGACTCTATTCTGCTCAGGAGGTTGCAGCACCATGCCAATTATGTCTCATCGCCACCTGTCCGGCCTGCTTCGCGGTTCACCATTTAAGCCCATCCAGGAACATATGCGGACAGTCTTTTCCTGTGTCTGCCTGATACCCCCGCTGTTTGACTCGGTATATCGTGAAGACAGCGAATCAGTGGCTGATTTTGCCGGACAGATCAAACAGTTGGAAACTAAGGCGGACAAGATGAAATCGACCTTCCGCTTGAATATGCCGAAATCCCTGTTTCTGCCCGTTGATCGTAAAGATCTGCTCAGCCTGATCGGCGACCAGGATAAAATAGCCGATTCCACCGAAGACATCGCTAAAACATTTCTTTTCCGGGAGATGACCGTTCCAACTGAAATAAAAGACCTGTTGGATGAGCTACTCGAAGGCACCATGGAGATTTCCGCCGCGGCCAAGGATATGATCGAGCAGCTCGATGAACTTCTCGAAGTAGGTTTTACCGGCCGGGAACTGGATAAAGTCTCGGCAATGATTGCCGGGGTGCGGCGCAGCGAGCATAACATTGATGAGATCATGCACCGCATCAAGAAGAAACTGTTTTCCATCGAAAAAAATCTTGATCCGGTTGCCGTCATATTCTGGTACCAGATGATCGATATGGTTGGAATCATTTCCGATCAGTCAGAGAATCTGGCCGATCGACTGCTTCTTTTTCTGTCCAAATAATACGCGAGGTCGAGAATGGAAATTATTGCTGCATATGGCACCGCGATGATGATTTTAGCAGTCATTTTCGGTCTCTATATGACCTGGGGTATTGGCGCAAACGATCTGGCCAACGCGATGGGCACCTCGGTGGGCGCTGGCGCAATATCGGTAAAACAGGCGATCATTATAGCCATAATTTTTGAATTCCTCGGGGCCGTCCTGGCCGGTGGCCACGTCACTGAAACCATAAGAAAGGGGATCATCGATCCAAGCAATATTATCAACAATCCGGAAATCCTGGTGTATGGCATGCTGGCAGCCCTGTTAGCCTCCGGGGTCTGGTTAATGATAGCCTCGGCCAAGGGGTGGCCGGTCTCTACCACCCACTCGATTGTTGGCGCTTTGGTCGGTTTCGCCCTGGTCGGCATCGGTCCGGAAGCGGTTAAATGGAGTAGTATCGGCAGCGTGGTCATGAGCTGGATTGTTTCTCCGGTGGTGGGGGGCACTATCTCATTTTTATTGGTGATGAGTACCCGAAAACTTATTTTCAACACTGATGAACCACTTAAGAATGCTAAGAAATACGCACCGGGGTATATCTTTTTAGTTGGCTTTATTATCTCCCTGGTCACCCTTTTTAAGGGACTTACTCATTTCAACTTACCTCTTAGTACCTTAGAAAGTTTTGCCGTCGCCACTCTTTTTGGGCTGGCGACTTCAGCTATTGGCTGGTCGTTTATCCGCAAAGTCAAAGACGATCCGCGGGCCAATAAAAACTTTAGCTACGCCAGTGTAGAAAAAGTCTTCACCCCGATGATGCTTTTTACCGCCTGCTCTATGGCCTTTGCCCATGGCTCCAATGATGTCGCCAACGGCATTGGCCCTTTAGCCGCCATTTACAGTATTATCAGCTCCGGGGGTGAGGTCATGCAAACCTCAGCTCTTCCTTTATGGATTCTGTTGCTGGGGGGCGGAGGCATTGTTCTTGGCCTGATAACCCTCGGTTATCGGGTGATGATGACCGTCGGCAAAAAAATCACCGAACTGACACCTTCGCGCGGCTTCTGCGCCGAACTTGCCGCAGCGACGACGGTAGTTATTGCTTCACGCACCGGCTTACCCGTGTCCACGACACATATCCTGGTCGGCTCGGTACTGGGCGTTGGCCTGGCAAGAGGCATCGGCGCACTTGATTTGCGGGTCGTACTGAACATCATTATTTCCTGGCTGGTGACCCTGCCTGCCGGAGCACTTATGGCTATGCTCTTTTTCTTTACGCTAAAAGGTATCTTCGGCTAATGTCAATGGCGTCGTGAAAACTCTTCATCTGCTTCGTTGCTACAAAATTTCTATCATTATGAAGTACTATAGTACGCCGAAATAATAGAAATTTTACGCGCCTCGCATATGAAGTTTTTTACCTAGCCATCTAATAATAGATTGTTGGGAATCACTTAGAAGCAGTTATTTATCTTTGACTGCGAGCATAAAATCACGCCAGATCGGGGCGGCGGTGGAACCGCCACTTTCATGATTACCAAGCGACTGGTTATGGTCATTGCCAACCCATACTCCGGTGGTATACCGGTTATCGTAACCAACAAACCAGGCATCGCGATTGTCGTCGGAAGTCCCTGTCTTACCGCCCCTTAAGCCGGGGACGTCGGCAACTCTTTTGCCGGTCCCGAGGGTTACCACACCGTGCAGCATGGTGCGCATCTGCCCCATCACCGCCGGCCCGGCAACCATCTGTCTGGTTCTTTTTTTCTCCGGTAAGATCAGCTTTCCATCGGCTGCTATAATTTTGTTGATAAAGCTGGGTGGGGTAAATGTGCCGTCACCGGCAAAGGGCGTATAAGCGGCGGTCATCTCCAGCAGCGACACATCCGCAGCCCCCAGCGCAAGAGAGAGATCCGGCGGTAATTTGCAGGTAAAACCTACCTTGTCGGCAACTTTATGCACCTCTTTATAGCCGATCTGCTGCATCAATCGCACCGTTGCCGCATTCAGGGAATGAGCCAGAGCATCGGCCAGGATGGTCTGCCCATGGTACTTGCCGGAATAATTTTTCGGGCTCCAGCTTTTGCCATTCTTACCGGGGATCGACAGCGGGCTGTCATCAATAGGCGAACCGGACGTCCATCCCTGGTTCAGTGCGGCCATGAAGACAAAAGGCTTAAAGGTGGATCCGGCCGGTCTTTTGGCCTGCGTTGCCCGATCAAAAGGGGATTTAGCAAAGGAAGTACCGCCAACCAGAGCCCGTACTCTTGCACCGGCTGTTTCAATGCATACCAGGCTCCCCTGCGGCACGGCCTCGATGGTATCTCCGGCCAGGGTCTGACGACTGAGGCCTGCCCTGACTCCTCGTTGCACCGCAGCGAGCGCGTCGGCTTGTATTGTAGTGTCCAGGTTGGTATAGATTTTCGCTCCTGCACTCTGTAGCGGCCCCAGCAGGATCTCCCGCGCCTGTTTTTTCACCACTTCCAGATAGTAGCCGTTTTCATCAGTGGCCTGCTGCGTCCTGGGATTGAGGGTAATGACCTCGTTATACGCTTTCTGAGCCGCTTCCGGGCTGACCAAGCCATCGGCAGCCATACGATTGAGGACATACTTCTGACGCTCCACCGCCCGGTCGAGATGATCAAAGAGCGAATATCTGCTTGGAGCCTGTGGCAACCCGGCCAGCAGCGCCGATTCGCCTAGCGTAAGAGCAGCAGCACTTTTATCAAAATAGACCTGCGCTGCCGCTTCAATACCATGCGCCCCTTCTCCGAGATAGATTTGATTGAGATAGATATAGAGGATCTCATTTTTGCTGAGGAGCCGGTCAATGCGCCAGGCGAGGATGGCTTCCTTGAACTTGCGGATATAGGTCTTTTCCGGAGTCAGTAAGAGCGACTTGGCAACCTGTTGGGTAATGGTCGAGCCGCCCTGACTCCTCGCCCCATCCTGAAAATTACGTAGTGCCGCCCGAAATACCGAGACGAAATCAAGCCCTGGATGCTCATAAAAGCGCCCATCTTCGGCGGCGACAAAGGCCCTGGGCAGAAAAGGCGCCATGGACTCAAGCGGAATGACCGTTCGATTCTCGGTAAACATCCGTTCGACGATCTTGCCTTGACTGTCGTAAATGATGGTTGCCTGGGCCGGTCGGTATTTGGTAACTGAGCGAATATCAGGAATTTTCAGGCTGATCAGAACAAAAAGCAGGCTGCCGAGAAAAACGGTCTGCAGCAGACAGATAACCATCAGGAAGATCGAAATATGCTTTTCGGTATAAACATTACGACGACCTGCGGATTTTTTCGCCGGGCTCTTCCTGCTATTCTGTGGTTTAGGGGGTGACACTTTCCGAATACTCATGGTAATATTCAACAGCTCTAAGGGGTACTTGTCAAGCTCGAACCTGGAGCACTGTCTCAACGTTTACAAATCCGGGTTTTGCGGTCACCTACGACGTTCCCGTGCAATGTACCATCTGCCTATGAACTATCAACAGCAAAGTCAGAATCATGTCGAAAATCCGTATCCTGCCCGAACAACTGGCCAATCAGATAGCCGCCGGTGAAGTTGTCGAACGGCCCGCATCGGTCGTCAAAGAACTTTTGGAAAACAGTCTCGATGCCGGGGCCGATCGGCTGGAGATTGAGATCGAAGGCGGTGGCACCAGGCTGATTCGCATTATCGATAACGGCGAAGGAATGGATGAAGACGACCTGCTGCTCAGCCTGGAGCGTCACGGCACCTCGAAGATCCAGACCCAGGAAGACTTGGGCGCCATCGCCACCCTTGGTTTTCGAGGCGAGGCGGTGCCGTCCATTGGCTCAGTCTCGAACATGACCATCAGTTCCCGCCCCAAACAAGCTGAACTCGGCACCAGCGTGGTGCTGCACTTCGGCAAATTAACCAAAGTGCATGAAACCGGCTGTGGTTTCGGCACAACTGTCGAGGTACGCAACCTCTTTGGCAATACGCCGGCCCGACGAAAATTTTTGCGGACCGCCCGCACCGAACTCGGTCATATCGAGGAAGTCGTTAAAAATTATGCCCTTGGCGCCCCGAGTGTGGCCTTTCTTCTACGGATTGACGGCAGAGACACGCTCTATCTGGATAATTCGCAATCAGTTGCCCAGCGGCTTGCGAACGTCATGCACTACGACGGCCCTTTTATCCCAGTCGGCGCAGCCGATACAAAACCTTCTTTACGCCGGGTCACCGGTTTTTTAGTCCCGCCGGAGCAGGTGACTACCGGGCCATCCAAAATGCGCATCTTTGTCAATGGCCGGGCGGTCCGCGATAGAATGATACTGCACGCTGTCGGCGAAGGTTTACGCGGATTTTTAATGAAAGGCAAAAATCCATCGGGCCTGATCCATCTTAACCTGCCGACAGAAGAGGTTGATGTCAATGTGCATCCTGCCAAGCATGAAGTTCGCTTTCGCAATTCCCGGGATATCCACACCCTGCTGAGTCAATCGGTTGCCGGTGCTATGCAGGCGCATCAACGGACCATTAAAGCAACTCTTTTTGGCTCCGATCGCCTGCGCTCAAGAACACCTTTCCCGGCAGATCCAGCACCTCCATTTATACCGCCAATTGACGCAATCGAAGAATCATCCCCCGCAACTACACTGCCGGATGAGCATAGGAACCAGGCTCAGGAACATCGCCTTGCCCCACCGGATGCCAAACGGACAACTACGGCAAAGGATTGGTCGCTTTCTGCGAAAACCGCGGGAAAAGTACCTGCGCAACCGCTTTTTGTCACTGCCGAGCCTATACCGCAATCATCTGCACAGCCAAAACAGCTGCCGGTACAACAGGAGAAAGAGCAACAACAAAAGAGACCAGCTGCCCATAACCTGATCGTTGTCGGCCAGTATGACGACCTCTATATTTTCTGTAAAACCAGCGAAGGGTTGCTGGTCATCGATCAGCACGCCGCTCATGAGCGATTGCTTTATGAAAAACTGCGTAAACAGTATATCGCCAATACGGTTGTCCGCCAGACTTTGATGTTTCCGGAGACAGTCGAGTTGTCAATTTTTCAGGCTCAGTTGGTTGAAAAAAACGAGGAAGAGCTTGATCGAATTGGTTTTTCGATTCGGGAATTCGGCGGCAACACCTATATTATATCCGCCGTACCGGCTCTCGCCGGTCTAGCCAATGCCCGGGAACTATTTGTCGATATCCTGGAACAGTTCGGCAGCGAAAACAGTAAAGGAGATACGGGGGGATTTCTCGATACCATCATCGCCACCATGGCCTGTAAAGCCGCAGTAAAGGCAGGGACCCCACTCTCCAACCGAGAAATCGACACCCTGTTGAGTGATATGGCGAGAGCCGATCTGTTTTCTCACTGCCCGCACGGCCGACCGGTCGTCAAACACTTCACTAAAGATGAGGTGAAAAAATGGTTTTACCGAACATGATGACGAATCGTCTCCTCCTCTTCCCGGCTCCGATTGCCTTGATATCCTTTCGGCACCCGGATGTATTTTTCGGCATATGGCCAGAGTGTTGTCGAAGACCGTGGCTCGGCGCTCAAGAGGCCGAATCGGATTTTGATCTCTATTTTGATGCACATCGTGATACACTTGCCTGGGGCCGAAAAAAAGTTCGAGTCACTATCGAATATCCCCGGTAAAAACCACAGCTCACTTAACTTTACCCGGCAAAATTACTTATGGCCTTTCATCCCCTGACTTTATTTCGCGTTTTTCTGCCCTTTGCCGCAGGCTATTTTGTGTCCTATATCTATCGAGTGGTCAATGCGGTAATCGCGCCCGATCTGATCACCGATATCGGGGTCAGCCCCTCCGCGCTCGGCCTGCTCACCGCCACGTATTTCATCTCCTTTGCCGCATTTCAACTGCCGCTTGGGGTTCTGCTCGATCGTTTCGGCCCACGAAGGGTTGAAGCCACCCTGCTTCTTTTTGCCGCCCTCGGGGCCTTTATCTTTGCCAGGGCGGAAAGTCTTACCGGCCTGATTACCGGTCGAGCCTTTATCGGGCTTGGGGTATCCGCCTGTCTGATGGCGGCATTTAAAGCCTATACTCTCTGGTTCTCCCGAGAGAAATGGCCGCTTATCAACGGCTTTCAGATGGCCGCCGGCGGGCTCGGCGCACTTGCCGCCACCTCACCGGTTGAAACAGTCCTCCAGTTCACCGACTGGCGGGGTGTTTTTATGGGATTGGCCTTTCTGACGCTGATTATTGCCGGAGCAATTTTCTTTATCGTCCCGGAAAAACAGATAGACAGCAAGGGCGAAAGCCTGCAGAACCAACTGCGGGGTATCCGCGAAATATTTACCAGTCGCACATTCTGGCAACTGGCGCCTGTGACGACCATTTCTCAGGCAACTTTTTTATCCATCCAGGGACTCTGGGCCGGACCATGGCTTACCCACGTGGCGGGGTTCGACCGGGCACAGGTGGCAGGACTGCTGTTCTGGGTTGCCATCGCCATGATTGGCGGATTTATCACTCTGGGTGTCATTGCCGAACGATTGAGCAAACGTGGGATATCTGTCGGCACCACGGCTATTACTTGCATGTTTTTGTTCATGATTGTCCAGCTGCTGTTGCTGGTCGGACCGGTACGCTGGTGTATTCCAATCTGGCTGGCTTTTGGTTTTTTCGGGACCTCCAGCATCAACGCCTATTCGGCTCTTACCCAGTCTTTTGCCGTGCATTTGGCGGGGAGGGTAAATACTGCCGTTAATCTACTGGTTTTTATCACCGCTTTTATGGCGCAATGGGCTCTTGGCGTTATCATCGATGTCTTTACTAAAGGCGCGCCGGTTCTTTCGCCCCGAGGTTTTACCGCCGGTTTTTCCCTCTTGCTGCTTCTTGAGCTGGCGGGAATCTGCTATTATTTTCTGGCTGGTCGAAAATCAGTTCATTAATTTTGAATTGTGTTAAGCTCTTCTTCTTTTTTATAAATCTCTTTTACGAGTATTGTTTATGGATAAAAAACCCATTGTCACTATCATCGGCGGCGGCCTGGCAGGATGTGAAGCGGCCTGGCAGGTTGCTGAGCGAGGCGGCAGGGTGTGCCTTATCGATATGAAACCAGTGCACTTCAGTCCTGCCCATCAGTCGGCGGACCTTGGCGAACTGGTATGCTCCAATTCTCTGCGATCCAACGATCAGACTTCCGCGGTCGGCCTGTTAAAAGAAGAGATGCATCGCTGCAACTCCCTGATGATGCGCATCGCTTATGAAACTCAAGTTCCGGCAGGTAAGGCTCTGGCAGTGGACCGGGAGAAATTTGCTGGCCGCATCACTGAAGTCATGACCACCCATCCCCTGATCGAACTGAGCAGAAAAGAAATTTTAGCCATTCCCGAGCCGGCACCCAGCCACAGCCCGATAATCCTGGCCACCGGACCGCTCACCACCGATCCCCTAGCCGGATCGCTTGCCAAACTGACTGGTACGAGGCGTCTGGCCTTTTATGATGCTATTGCGCCGATTGTCGCCGCCGACTCATTGAACATGGCAATCATCTACTGTAAATCGCGCTATGATGATGGCCCGGGCGATTATCTCAATTGTCCGATGGATAAAAAAACGTATGCAAAGTTTATCGAAGAACTCGGCAACGGGGAGTGCATGCCTCTGAAAGATTTTGAAGAAGCTAAATATTTTGAAGGCTGTCTGCCGGTGGAGGTGATCCGGTCCAGGGGCGATGACACCCTGCGCTTTGGACCAATGAAACCGGTGGGCCTGGCCGACCCAAAAACAGGAGAAGACCCGTATGCGGTGGTCCAGTTGCGCAAAGAAAACCGCGCCGGCATAACGTATAACATGGTTGGTTTTCAAACCAAATTAACCTATCCCGAACAGCAGCGCATCTTCCGCCTGATCCCTGGGATGGAGAAAGCCGAATTCGTCAGGCTGGGCTCAATTCACCGCAATACCTTTGTCATTTCGCCTGAATTACTGCTGCCGACCCTGCAGTTCAAGATGCGGCCGGACCTGCTGCTTGCCGGCCAGCTCTCAGGCGTTGAAGGCTATGTCGAATCAGCGGCAATGGGTCTGCTCGCCGGCATCAACGCTGCGCGCATGACAGAAAATCGCACCCTTACTGTTCCCCCGCGAGAGACGGCTCTCGGCTCGCTCATCTTTCATCTGACTGAAAGCGATCCGCATCATTTCCAGCCGTCAAACATCAACTTTGGGCTCTTTCCTCCTTGGGAGAAGAAGATCAGAAAGAAATTCCGCGGAGAGGAACGGGCAAAACGATCCCTGGCAGCACTCGAAAAATGGCAGCTTGCAGAAAACATCTAAGAAATCATTGCGTTTCTTGCACCACCGGGTGTTCGGTAAAACCCCAATACGGATAATCCTGGTGATAATCGGCAACCTGCCCCGGACTATGCTCCCTGCTGGCCACTAGAAAAAGTCGGTTAACGGTTTTTTCGGCAGAGGTGGGGTGCAGTACCATGGCATTATCGGCGCTGTATTCAATATCACCGGAGCCTTTAAACACTCCGAGATGCGGCTCTTCCTGGTAGGATCCCGCCAACCCTCTAGACAGTTCGGAAATGACCAGAAATGACACCTGCAATTCATCCCGGATAGATTCCATCTGCCGCAGCCAGGCATCAATGCCGGTGCGCCTCTCAGTGAATTCGTTAAACGGCAGTTTATGCAGGCTGTCGATGACCACCACGGTATACTCACTTCTGGTTTCATGACGAATGAAGTCAATATGCTTGCGCATCAACTCGGGTGTTACCTTCCGGTCATTGATCACTCGCCAGAAAAAAAACATCTGTTCCAGTTGTTTGCGCGCCGCAATAGAGCAAATCTTCTGCTCACCAGATAAACTGTCGCCGTGGATTTGCTCCGTCGACAGACGGGCGAGGCGGCTTAAGGTTCGCCGGTAAATCTTTTGCCGACCATTTTCAAAATCATAGTACAATACCGGGATATGCCGCAGGGCCATCTCCGAGGCGATCTGGATCAGAAAGGTCGACTTGCCGACCTTTGGCGCACCACCAATCACATTAATACCGTGAATACCACCAAGGGCAGTATCCAGCCGGGTAAACCCGGAAGCAAGATTTTTATATTGCTCTCCCTGTTCCTGAACAAGAGAACGCAGGAAATGCTGATATTCTCGCTCAGGGGATGAAAAAGGCGAGAAAGACCGAGAGGTTCTCACCATTTCACCGACGGCCTCGGAGAATTTCTTGCCGGTATCCCTGGCCAGCTGCCAAAAATTATATTTTGCAGGACTGCTGGTTTGCCAGACAAGAATTCTCGCCTTATAGCCGATCCTTGCAGCAAGGTTTTTGGCTGCAGCCTCCGACTCAAGGCTGTTGGCAACACAGATAAACACGGTTTTTATTTGAGCGAACAGCGGAACCGGGAGGCTTTCCAGCAAAACATAATGGGCGACGGCTACCCCGGGAAAACCGAGCTGTTTTAGGGTGAGGAGGTTTTCTTCCCCCTCACAGATAAACAGCGCGCCGTTTTCACAACGACCAATATCTTGAATATTAAAGATACCATACGGTTCTCTCGAGAATCGCTCATCACCATGCCAGAAAAAGTCTTCCGGCCTCTCCGGATGGACGCAGCGGGCCGCATAGCAATTGCCGTCCTCCTGGATATACGGGTAGACCAGATAACGGCCATTGAACCCGACCTGCATTTCGTAAAGAACAGCCGGGACAACAGTACTCTGCTTAAACAGCTCATAAACGGTGGCGGTGATCCTGTCCCGATAACCGCGTATTTCATCATTGATCTTCTCTGCACCATACTCAAACTGCTCGGTGACCCTTTTCTGTTCCGGATCATAATCCGGCACTTCACTAAGGGGAAGACCGGCAAGACGGGCAAACCAGAGCGGAAAACCGCCTGGGACGCAGCGGTTGATACAACGAAAATAACCGTGAAAAAAACTGGTCGGGTTCAGAACCACGCTCAGACGTCCGTCATTATTCCCGCGTTCCCGGCAGAAAGGACAGGGGGCAGTGAATGTATCCTGCCATTCTCCGCCAAGATGTCTGCGATAAAATCTGCTAACAGCATCTTGATCGTCGGTACTTCCCTGCCCGGCAAGAGGCAATACGATCGGCCGAACCTGCGTTGACATTTATTGCATCACCTGTGGTTCCTGACGCATGGCCATAACAATATCATGGAGAATTTTACGATCGAGCAGGACAGCAAATTTCAGATGCAGGAAGTAGTCGTTTTCTCCACCGCTATTTTTCTTTACTGCAAGAATATCGCCGCTAAGGGTGAGGTCCTCACCGAATGCGTCGACCGCCGGCAACATAAACTGCATTTTTCTCCCCAGTAGCAGACGGCCATCAATCTGCTGGGCGACTCTGACTTGAAAAGAGAGGCCGCCTTCAGAAATGTCAGCAAGATCAACCTTGAAATCCGTCCCAAGACTTCGACCCTGGGCATCGACAAGAGTGGCGACAATTCTTGCTGAAATCCGGTATCGCTGGTACATTCGTCGATCGTTGGCACTAAATTTGATAAAATCTTCTACCGTCTGGAATTTTTGACAAAAATTATATAATTTTGCCTCAAGCCCAGGAAAGTCATGCCGCCACTGATGCAAAGTATCCAGCTTTAAAATCGATATTTCAGCAGTTTCGATGGCACCAACCGATATCGTCGACACCGAAGCCTCAAAGAAAGCTTCCGCACCAAATACGTGGCCTTTCCCCATGGTCTTGACCAATATTTCATTGCCTTTTTCCGTAAAATAAACTTTTACCTTGCCGGAATTGATAAAAAACAGGGTTTCCTGGATGGTCCCCTGATGGACAATAATTTCTTCATTATGATATTTTTTATGCTTTAAGGCATAGTACACGGCGCTGAATTCGTCAGTATGTAAAATATCATACAACTCACTCCATATCTCCAGATGGCCTTTATCAATAGCCGCAACTTTTTCTCGATCGATAATTTCCGTGGCCCGCAGGATCTGACTGAGAGCAGTGGAATCGATCTCGACCAGCCATTCTCGTAATTTTTGCGCCTGCATAAAATTTCGCAGTCGAGCCACTCTTTCAATCAATCCCACCAACTGTTCCACCGCCGCCGATTTTTCTCCACGGAGGAGCAGGTTTCGCACAGCCTGCTCCTCCGGCGAGCCGGTAATGACCCGTTGGGTAATCGGTGTTTTGCTCGCTTTTGCTGCCTGCTTCAGAGCATTTTTACGCAGTTGACTCGCCTGCACATGCTTTTTGCGGCTTTCCTGCAGATCTTTCTGTAAAAATTTCATGGATTTTTCAGCTGCAACCCAGACCGTTTCAGCAATTTTTTTCGTCCCTCGCTGCCCTCTGGTCTCAAGAAAATCCAATATACAGCTATATGCCTCAGGATGGGGACAGCGTCCCAGTGTCTCCATTAACTGCAGCAGGAGATCATTCCGATTGCTGTCGCTGAACTGCTCATGGGAAGCCGTTAATCGAGCAAGCCTATCGATAACTTCAGCATCACCGAAGATGGCGAGGGAGGCGATGATCTGCACCATAATCTGTTCCGAAGCGCAATCGAGCGCTCGCAGCAGCAGTTGTTTTCTATTTTTGCCACCCATCTTATACAGTGCCAGAAAAGCTTCTCGCTGTACTCGGAAATCTTCGTGCTGCAGGTAGAGAAGTATACTTTCGGCATCCTTATCCGTTCCAGTTTCTCCGAGCAGCTTGATCAGATTACGTTTCCCATACCAGACCATATGCTCCTGGAGACGTTCATGGACCAGGGCAGGTACACAGTCAGGGCTGTAGGTGAGCAGATTGATTATTTTCAGGCGGTCGGCAGCATTTTCGGCATTAATCAGGGACTCCACCAGGAAACGCACGACAACCGGTCCCTGATGCACCAGACGAAAACTCAATTTTTCATCCTGGGGCGCAGCAAGGCACTGACTGAGGAGCCCCGGCAGACTGGACCGACGAATGCCCCGATCCTGAATCTTGGCTACCATGGCTTGCAGTACTGCTGCATGGGGAGTCTGTCCGGAACGGATCTGATGCAAAAGAGTGAGCAGAGAATCCCCCCGTTCATTTTCTCCTGCCTGCCAACTCTGTTGCATCATCTGCTGCAGAAAAGTGATAATTTTCTCGATCGGCTCTGCTGTTGATCTTGCGTGCCGAACGTACTCGATCAGGGGTTTGACGAGAAGATCGAGATCACTCCACTGTCCATCCGCCAGAAGGTCTTCACCAATGGTTACCACGCTTGCCAGTAATGATTCCTGCGGTTCTTCACCACCTTCCGCCAGGTAACCCACTATCCCGTGCAGCAACAGGGAAACATGGACATTATCATTGTTCTTTTGAATCTGCCGGAATGCAACCGGGAGATAAGCTACAAGCTCCTCACTTTGCAAAAGGCTGGTATTTCCCTGCAAAAATCCTTTAATGCCGGACTCCAGGCGACGTTTCTTTCTTGTTCTTTCTCCGTCGTCAATAAGATTTTTAACTTTTTCCGTATTGAGAAAATGTTTTCCTTTTTTGCTGCTGACAAGAGAGGTCAAAACCTTATCAAGAAACTGCGCCTGGAGTGAATCTTCGCCGCCATCGCGTCTGGCTTTTGTCAATTGTTCCCGGAGAAGATTAATTATTGTCGATAGTTTCTCGGGAGTCAGAACCTCGAGCAGGGCATCGTGCACCACCGTGCCAAATCCGGCGGGATATTGCTGGGCCGACAAGACACAAAGGGCGGGTTCTTTAAGACTCGCTACATACAGTACAGCCAACCCGTGCGCGACTTCCTGCCTGAGGTCAGGTTCGATGAGTGCCTCGGCTCTCGCCAGCATGAAGGGGAAATATCGCGAGGCGACTATCATTTTTCTTTTTTGTATGTCCTGCAGAATGTGCGCTGTTCCTGCAGCCAGGGTGTCGACGGCCGTTGCCGAAGCGGTCATTTTTTTCCGCAGTTCATCTTCCAGTACCGGTCTTTTATCCTTACCAAAAAGACAAGCGATAATTTCCGGACGAATTTTCAGCAGGCTTCTAGAGCGCAGACTGTTTGCCTGGTCTTTTGGGGCATTCGTCTCAGCCAAATCCCCTGTCGTCTCCGGAAAATACCCTGCCAGACCAAGACTGGTTATATATTCAAGCCCTCCTCCTTCGTTCTTAATTTTTTCCACAGAGGCGTTAAAGACCGAGAGAAGCTGGCTGAACGCAAAACGATCCATCTCGGTACTAATATCCAATTGATCAAGGCCAAGCAAACGTAACTGCCGATAAACAACTAAATTAGAAAAGGATTCAAGCGTTTCGGGGGACAGCGGCCGGCCGCATAAACAGGGCATTCCTTGACGCAGGGAATAAGATAAACCACCGCACGCGCGAAGATAGGCTTTGATACTTTTATAACCGCGGTCAACCGCGGCGGTGACCTGGGGAGCTTCTGGAGGATAGATCCGGGAGGTAACAATAGTGTTATTGAATGATTTCAGTACGTCAATACTTTTGGCCAGGGACTCAATCTGATTCATTATGTATACACCACTCTGCAAAATATCGGCTGTTGGCTGTTCAGCATGACCGCCGTTGTTCGGATCATCTGGAACCTTTTTTAAACAGAACTGTTTTTATTGTCTTGAAAATCACCAGCAGATCAAAAGCAAATGATACGTTTTTCATATAGTAGAGATCATACTCCAGTTTCCTTAACGCATCCAATTCAGATGCGCCATAGGGATAACAAACCTGAGCCCATCCCGTAACGCCGGGCTTCAAGTTGTGCCGGATCGTGTAATAGGGGATTTTTTTCTCTAACTGGTCAACGAATATTTTTCGCTCCGGGCGCGGCCCGACCAGGCTCATATCACCTCTTATGACGTTCCACAGCTGGGGTATTTCATCTATTCTGAGACGCCGAATGACTTCTCCGACCCGGGTGGTTCGATCATCATTTTCCTTCGCCCAAACCGCACCGTCTTTTTCGGCATCCTCGCGCATAGAACGAAATTTAATTATTTTAAACAATCGGTTAGCTTCCCCCACTCTTTCCTGACGATAAAAAATATCCCCAGGCGAGTCCAGTTTGATACAGAGAGCGGTGAAGATCAGTAGAGGCAGGTGCAGGAACAGCAAGATAGAAGAGAAGAACAGGTCCATAAATCTCTTTAAATAGTATTTCAAGCGGTTATGAGAGAAACCATCCGAAAAAATTATCCAACTCGGCGGGATCCGCTGCACCAGAATCTTTCTAGTTACCCGCTCATAAAACGTCGTGCCGTGTTCAACAGGGATGCCCTGCATCTTGTAATTCAAGAGAACAGTTACCGGAGTGGCGCCCCGCTGATCATCGAGAGCGACAATTATTCGGTCGACATCATGGCCTTTGAAAAGTTCCTCAAAATCAGAAAGATTCGCTTGTATTGGGGCGCCATAGGGATTGTAAGCAGGCTCTTTATCGCCGACAAAACCTTTTATCCGATAGATAGAATCCTGTACTCCTTCGATTTCTCGGGCAATATCCGATGCCAGGGTTCCAGTGCCGATCAGCAGGATATTCCGCACAAATATCCGTTTACGCAAAATGAGATAGTAGGCCCCTCGCCAAAGAAATACCGACAAACATATGAACAGGTAGCTAATCCAGAATATCCTGGTACCGATTATCGTGCGATGGCTGCGAATAATAAATCGCACTGAGTAGAATACAACCCACCCCGAATGCCTGGGTCATTCTGGTGAATGAATTGAGGAGCGAGAATCTCATTACGAAAATCGTACTGATCAAAAAAATAAAGGCAAAGTTGAAAAATAGAAGTAACCAGATAAGCCCTTAGCGCATTGGGGAAGATATCTAGAAAAAACAACCCCGAACCCAAAATGGCCCAATCCACAACCATTAACGATGAAAATATGAGAATCCCTTCGCCCAAAAAAAACACAATTGTGCGTACTGGATAATATTTATTCATCAAGGTCGGCATCGCTCTGCTCTCATATCCGGTTAAACATAATGAACTCTGCAGATAGTATATTGCAAATAAAGTCAGACACCAAAAAAATTATGAAAAAAACGCATCTCTCTTAGCAGTCAAAAGTGCCGGCTGAATAACTTTATGCGCCAGTAAGACTGCCATCAGTTCATAAAGCGGCAGGCCAACTACATTGGAGTACGATCCTTCAATAGCTTTAACCAGGAAAATGCCTTTGCCTTGAATACCGTACGATCCGGCTTTATCGAAAGATTCACCTGTGGCAACATAGGCAAGAGCCACCTCCTTGGAAAATTCGGCAAAGATCACCTTGGTCGACACCACCTGAACACTGCTTACCCCGCCTGCTCGATGCGCCACACAAAACCCGGTCCGAACATAATGTTCTCGACCGGAAAGCGCCATGAGCTGGTCAACAGCATCACGGTTATCGATTGGTTTACCAAGAATTGTATCATAAAGGCATACTACGGTATCACCGCTTATTACCCAGGAGTCAGGAAATTCAGTGCTGATCGCGGCCGCCTTCTCCTGAGCCATTCGCACAACGAAACCCTCAGGAGTCTCATCAGCAAGTGGCTGCTCGTGTACGAAGGCAGTCTTAATGGTAAAAGTCAGGCCCATCTCCGCAAGATAGTGTTGTCTGCGCGGAGATGCCGATGCCAGAATTATTGGCTCTGTATTGGAGTACATTTTCTGCAACAGCCCTTTATTAGCCCCTGATAGCATAGCCACCATCGACGGTGATCACCTGCCCCTGAATCATGGTGGAGAGACTGCTGCACAAAAACAGGGCAATATCCGCCACATCCTGCGGGGTTGTCAATCGCCCCAGGGGGGTTCGCGCTATTGCGGTACTGAGGATCTCATTCCGATTGGGAAAATGTTTGAGTGCATCGGTATCAACCGCTCCGGCACTGACAGTATTGACATTGATCCCCTGAGGACCAAGCTCCACCGCCAAATGCCGGACCAGCGATTCCAAGGCCGCTTTCGATGCACCCACCGTAGTATAATTTTCAATGGCTCGAACCGATCCCAGGCTTGAGACACCTATTATCCGGCTGCCCCGCAGCATCAGAGGCAGACCTAGCTGAACCAGTGTCAACAAGGCCCGGGCATTAATCTCCATGGCCCAGTTCCAGTGCCTTTCCGTCAGTTCAAGGGCAGGTTTTAAGACGCCTGAGGCGGCATTGCTGACCAGAATATCCAAATGCCCGAAATGTTCATGAATCGCCGCAAACATCTCTTCCACATCACTCTTATTGGCGACATTAGCTTTGACCAACAGGCATTTTCTACCAAGCTTTTCCACCGCAGTGGCCGTCTCTTCGGCATCTCGTCTATGGCGGACATAGTTGACTATTACATCTGCTCCGTGTTCGGCCAGTCGAGTGGATATAGCCCGACCGATCCCCCGCGAGCCACCGGTAATCAGAGCCGTTTTTCCTTGCAAATTAAACATGTAGTGCTTTTCTCCTGAAAACAAAAATCATTTTTTATTCCGCGACTATCCACGTAACTCGCTTGGGCTAACCATGCACGTAACCATTCTCTTTACCAATCCTCTTAAAAATCACCAAGGATTTAACCGGATACCATGCAGATTATTAGATACCAATAAGTCTAAAGGCCCAAGACAGCGACCTGCATCATTGATAATTCCGGCAATGACGCCACGATCAGAAAAGTTGCAGCTTTGCAACACCAACCTGATGGATTGGTTCGTTCATAAATTAGTTGAAGGGTGAATCGGAGAGAGGCACCTGAAAAAGAAAAACCGGACCCTAGCAGGAGAGTCCGGTTTTTCCAGGAGAAAAGAGAGAAGAGATAAAGCAAAATATATTTTGCATATCACGTGCCATTTATCAGTAAATATCTCAAAAGCCTGCATTCGCGGTGCTGCAGGCAATACCGATACACCATTACCCGTTTACTTTTTAAACTTTTGTACAGTTTTTTATACTAGCAATCTTTTTTCCTATGCCATTTTAATATTTTTTTTGTTTAATATCATAAAGAAAGAGCCTATCTAATTTTTTAAACTGAGCGACAGCGATCTTTTTACTGCTCTTTAAATGAAATAACTCGGGTACGAATAACATCTGCATTTTCCGTGATTTGCTTAAGAACCAGAGATGGTATCTGCGTCTCCACATCGATGATGTTATATCCCACCGTCCCATTTGACTGGTTCAAATAGCTGGCGATGTTTATCTCATTGCTGCCAAAAATATTTGACACGAAAGCGATCATTCCCGGTACGTCCCGATTAATAACAATCAACCGTGAATGTACCTTATCACTCGGTGTCGACTCAATATTGGGGAAATTAACGCTATGGGTGACGTTGCCGTATTTTAAGTAGTTGGAGATTTCTCTGACCGCCATGGTAGAACAATTCTCTTCAGATTCTGAGGTCGATGCCCCCAGATGTGGCGTTGTCAGCACTTTATCATGTCTGACCAGAGCCGGAGTTGGAAAATCGCAGAGGTAGGCCTCAAGGTAGCCACTGTCGAGTGCCGCAATCACCGCGTCTTCATCGACAATCGGTCCCCGGGAATAATTTATCAGGATGGCCCCTTTCTTCATTCGGGCGATAAAATCGGCATTGACCAGGCTGCGGGTTTGATCAATAAGCGGCAGATGCAGACTGACCATATCGGCATCGCCGACGGCATCACCAAGATTGCGACACACCCGTACCTCGGGCGAAAGCTGGTGAATATTGGCAAGTGACGGGGCGGGATCATACCCGTTGACCTTCATATGCCGAAAGACCCCGCCGTTGGCGAGACGAACCCCAATCTGGCCGAGACCGACTACACCCAGGGTTTTACCGGCAATTTCTTCGCCTTTAAAGGCGGCTTTGCGGGCCTCGACTTCTTTGCCAACCTTCTCCGGGGGCATTGCGGCCAGAGATTTACAGAATTCAATTCCCCGATAAATATTTCGTCTCCACACCCCTATCATCGGGAAAACAAGATCTACTACGGCATTGGCATTGGCTCCGGGCGTATTAAGAACACAGATGCCTCTTTGAGTCGCCTGTTCAACGTTGATATTGTTGGTGCCCGCCCCGGCCCTGGCAACCGCCAACAGGGTCGGATAGTCGTCAACGTTTAAGAGAGAGCTGCGCAGGATAATCCCGTCAGGTGCCAATTCATCGGCAGAAACGGTAAATTTGTCACTGAACAGCCTCAGACCCTGTCGGGCAATGTTGTTAATTTTCTTAATTTTATAAACCGGCATCAAATTCTCCTGATCACTGTTAGGTAATTTTTTAGGTGTTCGTTGAAGCGAAAAGAGCTGTGAACTATATAAACCGCGCCGGCGAAGAGCAACTCTTTTCCAAAATTAGTTAAGATAATTTAAAATATCAAGATTTTGTTAAATTTATGCAAGGATACCTCCCGCTCCGCTAAAATACCCAGGCAAAGGTTCTCGGAGGGAGCGACCAGACCAATTTCCTGTAAAGTTTGTGGCGAAAGCCTGATAAAAAATGATTTCCGGAAAAATTGGTTACGGTTATTTTTTTCATAGACGCCGACTATCTCCTCCGGCAAGCTCTGATAAAGCATCGATCTGGTCTGTTCCGGCTGTTCTTCGTCCTGCTCGACCAGCAGACAGTCGGGCAAAAACCGAAAGCCACAACGCAACCAGTCATAGCGCAACAATTCGGTAATCAGATTCCTGTCATTTCGGGCCGCAGCAATTGCCACAAGTTTGGTACACATCAATTCCTGGGTTGCCGCAAGCTGAAAGAAACTGCTGCTCTGACAAAGAGCCAGAAGCTCTGTAAAAAAAACGGCAACATCTTCCTGCCGACGGCGCAGATAGCGCCAAAGGGAAACAAAATATCGATTATTATGGAATTTTTCAACAAGCTCGGAAAACCAGTACAACTCACTCAACTCTGCATGACTGAGCCAGCTGTTGTGCAGCACCGCATAAGGGGGTTCGTGGCAGAACACATACCCCAACTTCTGCGACTCTTGCCAAATAGGAGTGTCCGGCAGGATTTTTAACAGTCCCATCTGGATATAGTGAGCACCCATGGCAAAAACATCCCTGAAAGAAGTCATAAAACTGTCTTTTGTTTCAAAGGGCAAGCCCAAAATCAGATCAACATGAATATGGATGGTACCAAGTGCAGCCAGCCTGTGCACTGTCTGATAGGCCAGGTTCGGGTCGACACGCCGGTTGACGGCCACCAGAGTTTGCTCATTGGTTGACTGAATACCCAGTTCAAACTGAAAACGACCGGGTTCTAAGTTTGCCAGAAAATCAAACATCTCTTCAGAAAAACGATCCGGAGCCATTTCAAAGTGAAACAATGTCTCGCCTCCCGCCGTAGCGAGAAATTGCCAGATAGCCAGCGCCCGGTCTGGCACATCGTTAAAGGTCCGGTCGATAAATCGAACCACTTTCGGTTGATGACGGAGAATATCACGCAACTCAACTGTAACTCTCGTCAGTTCTTTATGATAGACGCCCTTTTCTGCCGCCGACAGGCAGTAAGTGCAGCCAAAAGGACAGCCTCGGCTGCTTTCATAGTAAATATGCCGGTTTTGCAGATGGGCAGTAAAGTCATCCTGCCGATACGGATAGGCGACAGATCGGCCCGCCTGTGAAAAAAAAGATCCAGAGTAGCGGGAGCGAAGGCGACCATTTTGCAGAGCATCATAGAACTCCCGACCAACCGCTTCGATCTCGCCCAGTACCACGGTACAAGTGTCTTTCCCGGAATGGTTAAGCCGTTCATCCAAAATTGAGGCCTGTGGGCCGCCGATAACCACCCGACAGGCAGGCAGGCAGAGGCGCAGATCAAGGGTTAATTTCTCCATCAAAGCGCTGTTCCAGATTGCCGCTGAGAAAAAGATAAAGTCGGGGTTGTCCTTGCTGAGCCGGAGCAGCATCGCATAATAATTGTCATTGATGGTAAACTGGAGCAGTTCGACAGCAACATCGGGACAATTTTTTTCCAGCTCATTGCGCACATAAAAAAGTGCCAGACAGGAATGGGTAAATCGGGCGTTGATCCCGACTATTTTTATATTCTTGGGTATATTTTTCACCTGGAAGACCTTACAAAGATGAGAAAAGCGCAAAGATTTTCAGCACAATACTACTTTTGATATTACTTTATGGTGCGACGTCGTAAAAACCATCAAGAAAACATATTCCACTTACTACGAGACAGCACCCATGACATATTTTACCGATCATTTATCAACTGCCTTTATGCTGAGTTTTATAGCAGTCTTTTTTAGCTGTTTTGTCTCGGTTGCCACGGCAGCAGAGCCTGCGCCAAGCAATTACGAACTGTCCCTCTCCTTTGCCCCTGAGCAGGCTCGACTAACCGCAACTGCCAAGATTACCATCGAAGCTGGGCAAAAAATCAGCTTTTTTACCAGCGGACTGGAGATTACCGGGACGCTGCTGCGCCATGAAAGCGGGGCCGAAAATGATCTGACGCCGGCCAAAGATACGCTGAGTCTCCCCGCCGCAGCAACCCGACGAACCCTCTATATTTCCTATACCAAAACGGTACTACCCAGTTCTGACAACCTAATCAGTGAAGAAGGAATTTCCCTGACCAGTAACTGGCATCCTGTCCCTTCGCAACCGATGCGCTATCATGTTACCGCCGTCTTACCCAACCATTTTTCGGCGGTGATGGAAGCCGACAAGTTCCCCCTGCCCCAGCAAGGCAATACGGTCAGTGCAGTTTTTTCAACGCCGGTAACAGCTATCCACTTCAATGCCGGACCATATACCCTTGGCAAGCAACAGGTCCGTGAGGGACTCATGGTCTACTCGATGTTTTTCCAGGAAGATCAAGAGCTCGCCGCCGGCTACCTGCAGGCGGCAACTGAATATCTGCGCTATTATGAACAGGAGCTCGGTCCCTATCCCTATAACCATTATGTCATTGTCGCCAATCGCCTCCCCACCGGCTACGGCATGCCGACCTTCACTCTGCTCGGCCAGATGGTTCTGCGCCTGCCATTTATAAAAGATACCTCCCTTGGCCACGAGATTGTTCACTCCTGGTTTGGCAATGCGGTTGAGGTCGATTATGCCCAGGGGAACTGGTGTGAGGGGCTGACCTCCTTTCTGGCCGATCATGCCTTCCGGGAAAAAAAAGGCGAAGGTGCTGCCAATCGACTGGAGAGTATTACCAGATACCTCAGCTATGTGCACAAGGAATCAGCCTTACCTCTATCCGCTTTCACCTCAGCCAGCCATAACCAGCCAATGGCTGAAGCAAGGCGAGCAGTTGGTTATGACCGGGGAGCTCTGTTTTTTTATGAGCTACGGGAAAAAATCGGCCACAAGCAATTTACCTTCGGTCTGCAGCGGTTTTATGCCGATAATATCGGCAAAGAGGCGAGTTGGCGGGATGTGCAAAAAAGTTTTGCAGCTGCGGCAGGAGAAAATCTCGACGCCTTTTTTAGCGAACGACTGACGAGGAGCTATATTCCTGCACTGGCAGTAGAAAATATCAGCACTGAGACTATTGACGGCGCTCCCGCTCTCTTTTTTGATTTGCTCCAGCTCTCAGAAGAACCATTTTCTCTGGTTGTACCCATCCAGGTTACGACTACAACGTCGACCATCAATGTAACCAGCCGAGTTACTGAGCGGAAAACCCGTGTATATATCCCCTTAGCGGAGGCTCCGGTAGAGTTTACCATCGATCCAAATTATACCTTTCTCAGGCAGTTAAGCGATGCGGAACTACCTGCCGTCTGGTCAGCTTTTCTCGGGGCGCAGAAGCAACTGATCATTCTTGGCGACGAAAAGGACCGGCCACGTTTTCAAGCCCTGCTCGACGTGCTGGCTGCGAATAATCCGACAGTTACCACCGCTGCCCAGGTAACCAATCAGGAGCTCAGTGACAATGACCTGCTCTTTCTCGGCCTCGACCAGGCGCCAAGCCGGGCTCTTTTTGCCCTGCCACAGCAGCCCCAGAAAGGTTTCACCCTTGATGTTCGGCGTAATCCATTAAACGTAAAACACGTTGCCGTACTGGTTTCCAGCAGCGATAAAGAGCAGACCGCGAGTGTTGCGCGGCGCCTTGGGCATTACGGCAAATATTCCTCTCTGGAGTTTGCTAACGGCCGCAATACCCATAAAAAAATCCACCTTACCAGTCCCGGACTGCACTCTATTATCGAACGACTGCCAGTCGGAGGCGCCACCACGGCATTGTCTCCCTTTGCCGGAATAATTGATAAGCTTGCTGATGTCAAAGTGGTGTATGTGGGGGAAACCCATACCTCCCTGGCTGATCATCTGCTGCAACTACGGATTATTGAAGCCCTGCATAAAAAGAATCCTCGGCTGGCCATCGGCATGGAGATGTTTCCCACGTCAGCGCAGCCAGCACTCGACAAATACACGCTCAGCGATCAGAAAGTTGACGAACGGACTTTTCTCAAGGAATCCGATTACTATAACGTTTGGCGATTTGACTATCGTTTTTTCCAAGACATCATTAATTATGCCCGGCACAATCACCTGCCGGTTATCGGCCTCAACCTTGATCGACAGATTGTCGCCGATGTCTTTCGCTCGGGCAGCACCGACACCCTCAGCAAACAGGTACTAGAGTCGCTGCCAAAAGACAGAAATCTTGATATGCCCGGCTACAGTGAGCGACTGGCAGTGGTGTATGGCGCTCATTTAGAGGGCAGCCACGGCAGCGGCGCGGCCAGCGGCTTTATTCAGGCGCAGGGCCTGTGGGACGAGACGATGGCCGAAAATATCACCACCTTTCTGACCAGCCATCCCGGATACCAGATGATCGTCCTGGCCGGTACGCAGCATACCCGCAAAGATTCGGGAATCCCGCCGCGGGTAGCCAGGCGGATCGCCGTACCGCAAGCCTCGGTCATCAACATTACCGATGAAAACGCACCGGCCAATCTGGCCGAGGTCGCTGACTATTACTTTTTTTCCGCAGCTAGAGAACTGCCCGAGTCACCCAAAATCGGCATTGTACTCGAAGAACAGACGGAAAATAAGCGAAGCTTTCTAAAAATCAGCGAGCTAAGCCCCCATGGCAAGGCTGCAACCGCAGGCCTGTTGGAAGCTGATATTGTCACCGAGATCAACGGATTTACCGTTGTCGACATGGCTGATTTACACATTGCCATGCAAAGCACCAAGGTGGGACAGACCATCAATGTCAGGGTGAAGAGATTAGATAAAGGCCAGGACCGGGAAATTGTCATTCCGGTAGAACTGACCGTCCCCCCTGTTTCTCGGCCACATCCATAACACTGATGGTGTCGTAAAAACTCTTCATCCTCTTCGTTGCGCGCCCGAAGGAAGTGCCCTTGGGGTACTAATTTCACTATCATTACAACGTACTCTAATACGCCGAAATAATAGTGAAATTCACACGTCTAGAGTATGAAGCTTTTTACTTTACCATCGTAGACCTTAGATTTGTTACGAAATTGAAAAAATTCAACCATTAAACAACATTTGAAATCAGGGGTTGCTATACGGTATAGTAAGCAATTTTTAACGATTAAGAGAGCTGTCAGAATCGTATTACCCCTCGGAGCAGTAAACTTTTCCCCTAAAAATCTTTGCAAAAGGAGAATCCATGCATAAAGTTTGCACCCTGTTTGTCCTCATTTTTACTTTTATACTTTTATCTGGAGAATCTGGAATGGCAACAACAAAGCTGAAAGACGGCCTATACGCAAAATTCGACACCTCCAAGGGAGAAATTCTTTGCAAACTGGAATTTGAGAAAACGCCTCTCACCGTAGCAAACTTCGTTGGCCTTGCCGAAGGGACGAAAGATTTCAGCAGCGGCGGCAAAACCAAAGGCGATAAGTATTACGACGGCCTTAAATTTCATCGGGTCATCCCCGACTTCATGGTCCAGGGAGGCTGTCCTCTTGGTACCGGCACCGGTGGCCCAGGCTACACTTTTCCTGATGAAATTGACCCAAAATTAACCCATTCAGGCCCAGGAATCCTGTCCATGGCTAATGCCGGTCCCGGTACCAACGGCAGCCAGTTTTTTATTACCCATGTGGCAACGCCTTGGCTGGACGGCAAACATACCGTCTTTGGTCATGTCGTCTCCGGCATGGATGTGGTCAATAAAATTGTCGCTAACGACACTATCCATTCGGTAGAGATCATCCGGGTCGGTAGCGCAGCCGAAGCTTTCCAGAGCGACCAGAAAGCCTTCGACACCCTTATGGCCAATGTCGATAAAAATAAACGGGAAAAAGAGCTCGCGGGCATGGAAGAAGAACAGGAGCTCATCAAGAAGGAGTGGCCCAAAGCGGTGACTACTCCATCCGGCCTTAAATACGTGGTTGTCGAAGAAGGTGAAGGGGAGTCTCCGAAAAAAGGCTCGGTCGTCACCGTTCATTATACCGGAAAGCTGCTCAACGGAAAAAAATTCGACAGCTCCTACGACCGCAAGCAGCCCATTGATTTTCCGGTTGGCGCCGGTCAGGTCATCAAAGGCTGGGACGAGGCATTGCTCGGCATGAAAAAAGGCGAGAAACGGGTGCTGATCATCCCGCCCAGCCTTGGCTATGGTCCTTCCGGACGCGGCCCCATTCCCCCCAATGCCTATATGGTTTTTGATGTGGAGCTGATAAATTTTGAGTAAGCGCTAAGATGAAATAGAACACAAATAAGGGGCTGATGGAGTTTTCCATCAGCCCCTTATTTGTTCCTGCATCTGGATCAGCT
This sequence comes from uncultured delta proteobacterium, assembly GCA_963796255.1. Taxonomy (GTDB): domain Bacteria; phylum Desulfobacterota; class Desulfobulbia; order Desulfobulbales; family Desulfocapsaceae; genus Desulforhopalus_A. The sequence goes on from CAWCLE010000020.1 coordinate 99,029, forward strand.
TATAAACCAATCTCTTCTGCTATTTCCTGCATGGCGATGAGACTCATCTCACAAAAATCGGCGAGCGGAATCCCGGCCTGTTCACATTCGGCAATGATCTCGCGGTCTGCCCCCCGGGCAAATGCCTTTTCTTTATAGCGCTTTCGAACTGATTTGGCTTTGACCGCGGCGAGTTTTTTTGCTGGATTCACCAGAGCCGAGGCAATAATCAATCCAGTTATCGTTTCCCCTGCGGCAAGGGCGTGTTGAAAAACACTCGTACGTTGCTCACCCGGCCAGGCCGTCGGATTATGCAGCTTTATCGCTTCGACTATCTCCGGATCGACTCCCTTCTCGGTTAAAATCGCCACTGCCTCAGAGGTATGAGTCGCCAGATCCGGCTGGGTTTCGCTGTCCAGGTCGTGCAACAACCCGGCCAGTCCCCACTTTTCCGGATCTTCGTCTAGCCGCTCGGCCATGGCGCGCAGTACGGCTTCTGATGCCAGGCAATGGTTGACCAGATTGTCATTTTTCAAAGAGGTACGGACGAGTTCCAATCCTTCCTCACGAGTTATCCCATAGCTCATATTCAATTCCTTCAATACTTAAGGCCTACCCGGGAACGTACCAGATCAAGCGTTACGACAGCCTTTGCCCGGGCCTTCTCAGCTCCTTTAGCGAGAATCTGTCGCAGCATCGCCGGATCCGCCAGATACCGTTGTTTCTTCTCTCTGGCCTGGCCAAAGGTATCGTTAAGCATATCCAGCAGTTCCAGCTTCAGGTGGCCATACGCTGCCCCGCCATTGACATACAGACCATGTATTTCCTGCATCCGAACAGGTTTGGCAAAAAGTTGCATTATCTTATAGAGGTTGCAGGTATCCGGGTTTTTCGGATCGTCGACAGGAGTTGCGTCGGTCTCTATAGCCATAACTCTTTTTTTAAGCTCCTTACCATCCATAAAAATGGGGATGGTATTCCCGTAGGATTTAGACATCTTCTGTCCATCAATACCGGGAACCGTCGCCATCGTTTCGCTGATCGCCGGCTCGGGCACGACAAAAGTATCGCCATACTGGTTGTTGAATTTAATCGCCAAATCCCGGGCCACCTCGAGATGTTGTTTCTGGTCTTTACCGACCGGAACCTGGTCGGCCTGATACAGTAGGATATCGGCGGCCATCAATACCGGGTAGGAGAATAGTCCGTGACTGGGCACAATGCCTTTGGCCACCTTATCCTTATATGAATGGCAGCGTTCAATCAGTCCCATCGGTGCGAGCGTGGATAAAACCCAGGTCAGCTCACACACCTCCGGCACATCGGATTGCACCCAGAAGGTACATTTATCCGGGTCAAGTCCCAGCGCCAGAAAATCGGCAGCGGCTTCCAGCGTCCCGTTGGCAAGCCTGGCTGGCTCATTTACCGAGGTTAAAGCATGCAGATCAACAATAAATACATAGAGGTCGTCGCTTGCCATATGTGCGATCATGGTCTGCATCATACCGAAATAATTACCTATATGCAGCTTTCCGGACGGTTGAATGCCTGATAATATTTTCATGAGTTTCGTTTCAGAAAAAATTAGTGGATATCGAAAAATTACTATGAGCGGCCTACCATAACGCAAAATATAAAAAAAAGGGAGAGGAGAATTTTCCATTCTCCCCTCCCTTGCATAGACAACGTGTTTACTACAAATCTGCTCCGTTACTTCACCTCTTCAAAGTCGGCATCGACAACATCGTCATCGTCGTCTTTCTTTGGTTTAGCTCCACTTTCGGCACCAGCTGCTGCATCAGGATTCTCCTTTGCTGCCTGGGCGTACATCAATTCGGCCAGTTTATGCGATGCCTGGGTCAGGGCTTCAACTGCGGATTTAATCGTTTCAAGATCGTCGCCATCCTTAACTTTTTTGACGTTTTCAATCTCTTTTTCAACATTGGCCTTGGTTTCCGCATCGACTTTATCACTAAGATCTTTCAGACTTTTTTCCGTGGCATGCACCAGGGCATCGGCAGAGTTACGAGTCTCGACAAGGTCCTTACGCTTCCGATCTTCATCGGCATGCAGTTCAGCATCCTTGGTCATCTTGTCAATCTCTTCCTTGGTCAGACCAGAGGAAGCGGTAATTTTGATGGATTGTTCCTTACCGGTTCCGAGGTCTTTTGCCGACACACTGAGAATTCCGTTGGCATCGAGATCAAAAGTCACCTCAATCTGTGGTACTCCGCGTGGTGCGGGCGGAATATCAGTCAGTTCGAAACGACCGATGGTCTTATTATCCTGGGCCATTCCCCGCTCACCCTGAAGCACATGAATAGAGACCGCGGGCTGGCTATCTGCAGCAGTAGAGAAGATCTGGCTCTTTTTGGTGGGGACGGTGGTATTTTTTTCAATCAACTTGGTGGTGACACCGCCAAGCGTCTCAATCCCCAGAGACAGCGGGGTAACATCAAGCAGCAGAACGTCTTTTACATCTCCACCGAGCACTCCACCCTGAATTGCCGCACCAACAGCCACAACTTCATCCGGGTTGACGCCTTTGTGCGGATCTTTGCCAAAAATTTCCTTAACTTTTTCCTGTACCTTGGGCATCCGAGTCATCCCACCGACCAGAATGACCTCATCAATATCAGAGGGTTTTAAACCGGCATCTTTCAGCGCCGTTTTACAAGGCCCCACAGTCCGTTCAATCAGATCTTCAACCAGACTCTCAAGCTTAGCCCGGCTCAGCTTGAGATTAAGATGTTTCGGACCAGAGGCATCAGCGGTAATAAACGGCAGATTAATATCAGTTTCCTTGGTGGTCGAAAGCTCCATCTTGGCTTTTTCTGCTTCTTCTTTCAACCGTTGCAACGCCATTTTATCAGACCTGAGATCGATGCCCTGCTGCCGCTTGAATTCATCGGCGAGCCAGTTGACAATTCTCATATCAAAATCTTCACCCCCGAGGAAGGTATCACCGTTCGTCGACTTTACTTCAAAAACCCCATCACCGATTTCCAGTATTGAGATATCGAAGGTACCGCCGCCCAGATCAAAAACAGCAATTTTTTCCTCACCTTTTTTATCCAGGCCATAGGCAAGCGATGCAGCAGTTGGCTCATTGATGATCCGCAAGACGTTCAACCCGGCAATCTTGCCGGCATCTTTGGTGGCCTGACGCTGGGAATCATTAAAGTATGCCGGCACGGTAACTACCGCATCGGTCACCTCTTCTCCCAGGTACTCTTCAGCCGTCTGTTTCATTTTGGTTAAAATCATCGCCGAAATTTCTGCCGGTCGATACGCCTTGCCATCGACGTCGACGGAGACACTACCATTGCTGCCCTCGACAATTTTAAATGGACTGACCTCGATCGAACGCTTTACTTCAGTATCGGAAAATTTTCGACCAATCAGACGTTTAATCGCATGCAGCGTCCGGGTTGGATTGGTTACGGCCTGACGCTTGGCAACCTGGCCCACCAATCGTTCTTCATTGTCTGTGAAGGCAACAATCGAAGGAGTCGTTCTGTTTCCTTCAACGTTGGCAATCACCTTTGGTTCGCCCCCTTCCATTATTGCCACACATGAGTTGGTAGTACCGAGGTCAATTCCAATAATCTTACCCATCTTTTCTCTCCTTAAATCATTCTCGGCGGATTATCTATCCGCCTCTCGTTTCTTAAATGGTATGTTGATTGCTCTACCTGTGGTAGTGGCAACCTCTTCTAAAGTGGTCATCTTCGCTTGTTTGTCAAGAGATTGACACGGTTTTCGGCAGTGCTGTCTTTTTTTTTACCTGTTCAATCAGCTGTCTTTTTTCCCGGCAGAAACAATCACCTTGGCAGCTCGCAACAGCTTATCTTTGTAGTTATATCCTTTCTCAAATTCGGTCACCACATGATTGGCCGGGACGCTGTCGCTTTCTGCCATGGTCAGAGCTTCCTGATGTTGGGGATCAAACGGCTTGCCGATACTGTCAATTGGTTTGACTTCAAATTTTTCCAGCGTGGCCTGAAGACTCTTCAAGGTCAGTTGCACACCTTCAAGCAGAGCCGTCAGATTCTGCTCAACCGGAGCACCTTTTATCACTCCCTGATGAACCGCTCTTTCCAGGTTATCAACGACCGGCAGCATCTCTCTGAAGATGGTTTCCCCGGCGTATTTCAAGCTCAATTGTCTCTCTCGTTCAACCCGCTTCTTGAAATTGTCATTCTCGGCAGCCGCCCGCAGCATCCTGTCGCGAAGCTCGGCTGCTTCCTCCTGGGCAGCAGCAAGTTCTTTTTCTAAATCAGCCGCAAAATCTTCCCCCACAATTTCTCCTTCAATGATCTCCTCGGGGGGGTTAGAACCGCTCTCAAACTCGGCTGCAACTTCCGCGTCGTCTAAAAGCTCTTCATTTACTTTCTCCTTGCTCACCCACTCCTCCATTTTTTTGCACATTATATTATTGCGCCGCCTGTCGGTTAATAATGACGGCAGCCACGCCAAATTCAAACTTGTCCAACAATAAGGAGCTGGTTTTTCATTGTCAAGTAAGCCCCAGCCAATAAAACCAAGGGGAGGTTTAGTAATGATCTTCCAATATTCTTAAGGACAGACAGTTGATGGTGCCACGCCTATTGTATTGATTATCGAATTGAAATGCTGATCAAATACCATAAGGAGACACTATGCACATTGATCTTACAGGAAAGACAGCAATCGTCAACGGCCGCAGCGCAGAAGGTGTCGACAAGGCTGTGATAACGCTGCAAAATGGGCTGACCGATGCGGATGTGGCAGGATTTGCAGACGACTTGGGAACGGCCGAAGGCTGCAGGGAACTGTACGAAACGTATTCCACCTGTGACTTCCTGGTCAATAATATTGGTATGTATGGAACAGAGAATTTTTTTGAAACCCCGGATAGTGTATGGAGCGAGGATTTTGCTGTCAATGTCATGTCGGGTGTTCGCCTTTCAAGTGCCAATGTACCGGCGATGGATGTCTAAAAAATTGTTGCTGATTGGCGGTGTTAAATCATACGAAGGTTGTCGAAGCAAGGTAAGGTTGTTGGCGGGATTGGTTGAATAACCTTGAATTCCTGTTTTTGCCTTCCTGTTTGTTTGCTCCAAAAGCAAATACTTATCACCCTACTCGAAAAAGAATAAGATTTGTTGACCAAAGATTTACGGGTTGAGGCCAACACTCTTCTCCAGGGACCCACATCTGAAACATCTCCTCTTTGATCCATTTTTCACAGAAAAAATCTATACCCGTGCACATTCCCGGTTTGATAGGTGATAGAGTCGGTAAACATGTTTGCAACAATCTGTTTGTTAAACACCTAAGCCCGCTATTTCTCTGAAATTCCACTAGAAGCATGGGCGGTGTGATGGCAGCTGCTGTTGCGATCATGACTCCGGCAATTATCCTGACCATGATTTTCCAAAAATATGTCGTCAAAGGCCTGACCATGGGTGCGGTTAAAGGGTAAGTGGGAACAGAGTACGTTGCGGCCGGAATAAACATTTTTGTTCCGTTATTACCATTGCTTCTCGATGAATGCGTTTTTTAGTAGTCACAGATCTGAACGTTACTAGCTTTCAGGCTATTGGTTTTCATATCGAGTCAGTTTGCTCTGCAGCGTTTTCCTGGTGATGCCGAGTCTTCTCGACGCCTCACTCTTATTGCCTTCCGTGTCGGCAAGCGTTTTATAGATGAGTTGTTTCTCGGCGTCAAAAAGTGATACTGGTTCAACTGTCAGGGGATCATCCTGTTTTTTGGCCTGTTTCTGGATGGGCAGGGGCAGGCTTTTTTCAGTCAGCTCCGTGCCCCGCATAAGAATAATTCCTCTCTCAATGGCATTTTCCAACTCCCGGACATTGCCTGGCCAGCTATACTCGACAAGGAGTTCCATACATTCCCGAGTGATCTTATCAAGGACCCGCCGATTTTTCTCAGCGAACTTTGCGGCAAAATGTTCTACCAGCTGAGGAATATCAGCCCTCCTCTCGCGCAGCGGTGGAACCGTCAGCATGACCACATTCAACCGGTAATAGAGATCCTCGCGGAAATTGTTGCCGGCGACTTCTTCTTCCAGGTTTTTGTTGGTCGCGGCAATAATCCGCACATCGATATGAATCGTCTGTTCCCCACCCACTCGCTGCAGTTCCTGTTCCTGCAGAACGCGCAGCAGTTTAACCTGCATCGCCTGGGAGGTATCACCAATCTCGTCGAGAAACAGAGTGCCGCCGTCGGCCTGGACAAATTTACCTTCCCGCTGTCTTTCCGCGCCGGTAAAGGCCCCCTTCTCATGACCAAAAAGCTCTGACTCCAGCACCCCTTCGGCCAAGGCCGCGCAGTTGACCTTGATAAACGGTCGACTGCGTCGCGCACTGTTTACGTGCAGCGCTTCGGCGATAAGCTCCTTGCCGGTTCCGGACTCGCCGTAAATCAGCACCGTTGCCTCGGTCGGCGCCACATACCCGACCATCTCCAGCAATTCGATCATCGGTTGCGAGGTGCCGATAATCGTCGTTTGCAGGCTTAAATGGCCGGTTTTTTTCTGCTCTTTGCTGCTCACTACCTGGTGATGATCAACCGCTCGCAACAAGGCCAGACGCAGACGATCGAAATCGAGCGGCTTGGTGAGGTAGTCATGCGCCCCCTGCTGAATTATTTCCACGGCAGCATCAACCGAGGAATAGGCGGTCATGATTATCACCGGCAGACCGGGATACCGCGCATGAATGCGCGTGAACGCCTCCCGGCCATCCATTTTGGCCATCCGCACATCCATCAGGACCGCGTCATAGCTGTTCTTCTCAACAGCGGCCACCGCCGTGGTCCCATCATCGGCCTCGACACAGCGCCACCCCCATTCTCGCAGGAGAGAACACAGCATAAAGCGATGCACCTGATCGTCATCCACCACCAGTATTGTCACCGGATTTTTTTTCACTGCACCTCCGCTTGATCCACCCATGAAAACTGTTTCTTTTGCCGCCCCTTCCACTCAATATATGTAGCGATTGCAGCTGAAAATCAAGGCAAAAAGGCGAGATTGCTGGTAGATTCACTTTATAACTTTGTCTCTTTATGCAACCAATTCATCCAGGGGATACAGTATGCACGAGATTTCGATAATCACCGTTGGCGGAACTATCGACAAGGTCTATTTCGATGCAAAAAGCGAATACGAGGTAGGACCGCCGAATATCGAAAAAGTGCTGTCGGAGATGACCCTGTCGATCGGTTATACGATCAACTCCCTGATGCGAAAAGACAGCCTCGATCTGACCGATGACGATCGCGCCCTGATTGCCACCACCGTGGCGGAAAACCCCGGCAACCGCATCCTCATTACCCATGGCACCGACACCATGGTGGAAACAGCGCTGCAGCTGCGTGAAATACCCGACAAGACCATCGTTTTGACCGGCGCCCTGGAACCGGCTCTTTTTAAAACCAGCGACGCAGTTTTTAATATCGGCTGCGCCCTTGGTGCCGTCCAATCACTGCCACCTGGTGTTTATATTGCCATGAACGGCAAAATATTTACCGCCGACAAGGTCCGAAAAAACCTGCACAAAAACCGATTTGAGTCTTTATAGTTGACAACCTCGTAAAAACCTGAAATCTACGATGGCTAAGTAAAAAACTTCATATTCGAGGCGTGTGAATTTCAGTATCATTACGGCGTACTAGAGTGCGCCGTAATGATACTGAAATTCGCAACAACGAAGAAGACGAAGAGTTTTTACGACGCCATCATAATTTATTTTTCAAAGGAATACAGCAAATCAGTTCCGATCGACTCTGACGAACTTCTTGTTTCTACGGAAAAGCCGCGGGTTAAATCGTAGCGCACCCGAAACTGGCCAATTTGGCTGAACATATTCAGATCATAGCCGATATACAGGTCTTTGGTGAGACGTTTACCAACAACCAGCGAAACATCCTCCCGGCTACTGCTTCCCTCAAGATGCAGATCATCAAGATAAAAGAACTCGCCGATCTTCTTGACCAGGCTGCCACTGCCCTGCACCCCCAGGGTCACTGCCGCAGCTTCGAGAAGATTTCCCTCGGACTGGGTGCTGCCGGCTAATGAGTGGCCGACCAGCATCAACGATAAGATCTCGGTTTCTTCCATATAAGGATCGGAAAATAGGTTATACTTAAGGTCCTGAACCAGGCCACTGATGTCCACGCCCACGGTATAGCCTGGCCCCCAGGTTTTCTCATCCTCTACCTTTACCTGCGCCCGGACATCAACCCCGGGATTATCGATAGGCCCACCGGTAAACAACATCCGTCCTCTTTCGATACTGAGGGATCGACCGTAGACGGTAAAGGTGCCGTCAATAAGATCGAGTTCTCCCCTGCCGGCGATAATATTGTCATTAGTGGTACGAACCATCAATTGTCCACCCAGCCTGCCGGCGAGACCATAGCCATCAATGCGCACATCGCTACCCAGCCGAACCTTTATTTGCAGGTGAACCGGCCAGCCGACAACTTGCTCTTCTTCTGTGCCATTGATCAAAACGACATCTTCAGAAGCAGTTATGGAATCGGTCATCTGTTCCGGCGTTATCAGTCCATATGGAACGTCGATTTTGCCGAGTATTTCATATTTACCAGGAGCGAAATGTACCTGTACATCAGGGTTGACTCGAAAAGTGTACTCGGGAAGATTCACCAGCAGAAAATCACTCCCCTGAATGTTTACGGTCCCTTCAATGCCTTCCGAGCCATACTGCAGGGTGCCGGTGGCTGTCAACTTTCCAGGACCGGATGTGGCGGTGCCGTTGATTTTGGCCGAATCTTCTCCCGCCTGAATAGATAAGACGACATTTTCCAGGGTAATTCCCTGATATGGCAGATCTATCCCCCCGTCGTCAATCGCTACTGTACCGTAAATTTTCGGCTGCCCTATCGTTCCGGCAATGGTAAAGGAACTATTGACCCGCCCCGATGGTTCCACCCCATAATCGGTAAAAGCGGCAAGAGAAGCCAGATTGAATTGACGCAATGCTAGAGTGCCATGTACCGGCAGCAAAGCATGGGCAGTCGAAAAGCCGCCGGCACCTGCAACTTCAGCATTGACGATCACCTGACTGTTGTTACGCAGACGAATATCGCCATGGGCGTGCGCAACAGTGTCAGTTAAGGTAAAAGAAAAGATCGAGCCGGCAAAATTGAAAGGACCCTGCTCACCGTCGATGACCTTTTTTTCCAAAACATCAGTCGATACTCGGCCATCCACCCTCGCCCTGAGGATGCGATGCCTGTCGCCATTTGCCGTAGCATCCACATGGAGAAGACCGCTGATAGGCATAGGGCTCAATTGTGACCGATTGAGCCACTGCAGGGGCAGCGATGAAAGCTCACTATGCACCTGCCATGCCATATCTTGGGCCGGCTGCACATTACCTCCCAGGCAGGCGGAGCTTTCTCCGTTGCTCAAGCAGATATCTTGTAGTGAAATTAATTTCTTATCACTATAAATCACAGTCTTTTCCTGTTGTCGCCAAATGCCGAAATCGTCAGTTGCCAACAACATAGAAGACAGTTCACCCTGCCATTTACTGCGATAGCTGCCTTGAACTTTTCCCGTCAATCGACCGAACGGCCCGGCACCATCAATATCAATTGCATGGTCGGCAAGAGTTCCGCCCAGCGCAATAGTACCTTTATCAAGGAGCAGACCGCCCAGAGACATTTTCTCCCCGATCAGGGATCCGGTTAATTGCCCTTTGTCGCTAAAATCAGCGCTGACTTTTGCCTGCATTAGGCCCAGGCGATTATCCCGATAACGCAGTCCCTGGCCCCAAAACTCTGCATCAAGCAGCGGCAGATCCCGGCTGCCCTGCAACTTGCCCGATAGAGAAAAACTGCCTGCCGATTCCGGCACAAGGGTGCTGATATCAGGCGAAGAAAAAGAAAAATCAAGGGCCAGAGAATCTCCCGCCCGGCCTTTTACCGTAAGTTCCGAAGGCCCGCTCTTTATCACCAGACCCGGACTGGTGAGCACATTGTGAGAAAGCGCAATCTCACCCTCGCCGGAGAGTTTGTTACCGCGCAACGTACCGGATATATTTTTTATAGTAAGCGAGCCGCTAAGGCCTTCTTCACCAAAGGTGCCCTCTGTGGCAAACGTGCCATCGATGCTGCCGGGAAACTCGGCATATAAACAGGAAGGGTCAAACTGCTCGAGCCGGACTTTTGCCGACCAGCTCGGCTGTTTGGTCCATGAAAAAGCAGCTTGTTCAATATGGGCCAGACCTCTCATCTCCCCGCTGCGAAGGATCAATCCATCAGTGTGCACATCGGTTTCACCAAGCAGGACATTGCCGGTTGCCGAAACCTGATGATCGCGCAGCAGGCCTTCAAGATGGGCAACTGCAAAAGAGGCGACAACGCCATTTTCTTTGACATCGCCTTTACTGACAAACTCGGCATCGAGTCGCCCCTGCAGTTCCTCGGTTATGACCGCTGGGTCGAAGTTTTTAAACAGAAAATGGCCTTCCCAGGAAAAGATATCCCGCCAGGAAATTTTGCCGCCTATTGCCTGCGCCGAGCGGTCTTGCCCATAAATACGCAGAGACTGGAAATCGATACCCCACCCATCGCCATCGATAGCGCTGACCAGATGCATGTTGGTCAAGGAATCCCATGCGCCATCGGCCTCGACATGCCCACGATAGCCGGCAAAATCACCGGACAGTTCACCACTGACTGCAGCGAGTTCTATCTTAGGACAGTATTCGATCAGGGTCGACAGATCGACGTCTTTGGCGGTAACTTTGGCGGTCCATTTCGCTGCTCCCAAAAGATCGACAAAATCGCCCTGGGCGCGAATGCTGCCGTGGCTATGGATGCCGATCTCCACATGCGGAGAGCTCAGCAGACCGCTGATTGAAAAAGTTCCTGCCATTGGATAAAAGCCAAAGCCGGCCAGCCGCCAGTTACCCAGGAGATCCAGCTGCAGCTTGTTCTGCACCTCAATATTGCCATGCACGCTCAACCCGATATCCGGTCCCTCTAGCTCAAAAGCTTGGATAGCAATTCGCTCTTTATTTCCCGCAACAGATGCGCTCAGAGTATCGACCACAAGCAACTCCTCTCCCCAGCGGTCAACAACACCTATCCCGTTGACCACCAGGCTTTCAACGGCAATGGGGAAGGGTAGAACAAACGCGGGAACAATCCCCCAAGGCGAAACGGTGGCCGGCTGGTTTAGCGGAGTATCTTTAAGGGTAATTCGCACTCCGGCCACTTCAATTTTTGTAAGCGTCAGCTCCCTCTTTAGAAGCTGCGCGGGCCGCCAGAACACATCCACCTGCTGCACCGCAATATCAGCCTGGTTTCCCGGCAAGCGAACATCCAGTAAGCGAAAGCCGCCAAAGAGACTCCCCTCCACCTTGGCAATAGCGAGCATTTCGCCGCCATAGCGATTGATCGTGGACTGGATGACCAGCAGCCCGCGCTCAGTAGAAAAAAAGACAGCCAGACTAACCAGTAACAGCAAAAAGAGAGAGAGGAGGGAAAAAAGTCTCTTTTGGATCACAAATCCGCCCCCACATTGAGGTGAACGCGCAGGGGATAACCGTCTTCGGTTATTGCCGAGGCTAGGTCCAGGCGTATCTGACCAAAGGGTAAACGAAAGCGAACTCCAGCTCCCACCCCCTGGCTGAAACCAAGCGACAGATCATCGGTTGCCGTCCCTACATCCCAGAAGGTGGCAAGACTCCAGTTTTCAGCGACAACCCGCTCGAGTTCAATGCTTCCTACCACCAGATAGCGACTTCCTATCACCGTCCCGGACGAGTCCTCCGTGCCGATGGACTTGTAGCTATAGCCTCTGACGGTAGTGTCGCCGCCGGTATAAAAACGCAGCGAAGGCGGCAGGGCATTGATTGAATCAACCAGGGTACCCCCCAGCGAACCGCGGCCTATCACTCGCCAGTCTTCAAGCGGCGTGACGATGGCCTTACCGTTTATCGTCGCCTGCAAAAAGCTCGCATCAGAGATCAACCCATCAACACCGCCCAGAAAGCCCACTGACGCCTGTAAACCATTCTTGGTATACAAAACATTATCGGCCAGCACCATTCCGGCTTTCAGGGAAGGGACCAGTAAGGTCGAGTCGCCGCTGGTGTTGCCGACGTCATAGACCTCGTCACGCAGTTCGACACCACCACTAAGAGTATAACGCGGTCCGGCATAATCATTGATCACCGAGGCGGTAAACAGCTGGGTCGTCGTGTCGTCCCAACGTTTATCCTGATACACAAGGCTGTTGACCAGGTTATTGTAGCGGGGATTGCTGCGCGGAATTTCATAGCGCAAAGATACCGCATTTTCCAGTTGCGAGAGTTGCAGAGAACTGCTTATTTTATGGCCTCGGGAATTAAAAAGTCGATTGGTCCAATCAACTTTTCCTTTTATGCCGGTATCGGTCGCATAGCCCACTCCCAGAGTGTATTTATTCAGATGTTCCGGCGCGGTCAGTTTAATATCGACCGGAACCCGAAAATCGGTTGCCCGGCGGGCTCGGCCCTGCACCTCGACCCGGCTGAAAAAATCGGTGCGATAGAGAATGGACTGTAATTCGAAAATTTTTGCCGGGTTGTAGGCGTCCCCTTCTTTATACGGCAGATATCTCTTGAGCAGATCCTCATCAAGAATATGCTGGCTACTGGATGTTGCCCCGAAAACGTATTGCCGGCCGCTGTCGAAAACCAGCTTAACTGCGGCAGTATTGGTCTGCTTGTCAATCTGCAGAACCCGTGCGGTAAAACCGGCATCGAGAAAGCCTTCGCCAAGAGCGAGATAAACCAGTTTCTTTTTGCCCCGCTCATAGAGTTCCTGATTGAGAACATCGCCCTTTTTAATCGGAAATTCTGCTATACCCCGTTCAAGCGCAGCATTGTTTTTGCCGGGCCCGGTCAGTTCAAAATTGACTTCCTTGACCACCACCGGCGGCCCCTTGTCGATGGTATACACAGCAGTAAATGTTTCACCATCTTTTGTCAACGTGCTGTCAATTACCGGATTATAATAGCCAAATGGCGCCAGCGCCGACTCGATATCCGCTCTTGCCTGGCGATGCAGGCGCTTGATAGCTCTTTGCCGCAGCCGTTTATTGTCTTTTTGAAGATTGATACTAAGACGAGTCATAACATTTTTATAGAGAGGTTCTTCAACGCCTTTGACCGTGACATCAACACGCAGAGAGGCATGTGCCGTCCCCGACACAAGCAGCAGAAGTGTTATTGATAAGAAAACTATTCGACAGGACAAGGATGATAGACTAAGAAAGAAATTTTCGATTTGAATCGTTGCGTCTGTACCATCCGTTGCAAACGTATGGCTGTTGTTTACTACCGGCAGGATATCAAGAGATAAATAATCGTTAATGAGCGTTAATGAACCTTAATGCCTGAAAAAATCCACATAACCAAGATAGTCAACGGGGGGTATGGTTTTGCCCGCCTTGCCTCAGGACAGGTTGCGCTGGTCCGACAGGCCCTTCCCGGTGAGACTGTTATAATAACCATAGAAGAGGCGAAAAAGAACCATCTTTTTGCCAGCACCCAGCAAATCCTCAGCGCCCATCCGGCAAGGATATCCCCTCCCTGCAAATATTATAGCCAGTGCGGCGGATGCGATTTGCAGCACTGCGACTATGACACCCAACTGTCTATAAAACACTCAATCATCGAAGATCTTCTGGGTCGACAAAAATCAACGGCTGTCCAGGACGCGGTTGCTCTGCTGGCCGCTCCTGTTCCCTCGCCTGCTGTTTTTGGTTACCGCCAGCGTATCCGTTTGCAGGTTGGGCCTCGCGGGGTGGTCGGTTTTTATCGATTTCGTTCCCATGATATCATCCCCATTGAAAGCTGTTTGTTGGCGGGAGATGCCATTAACACAACACTTGCCGCTTTGCGAAAGCAGAGCGATGGGCGCAGGTTGATTGAACTCTCAACCGAGATAGAGCTGCAGTTAAACCCCGAGACCTCTCGGACGGTGCCGATCTTTCATTTATTACGAAAAGTCCGTCCAGCCGATGCCGAGTCAGCCAGACGGTTTTGCCGGGACAATACCATTGTGGAACGGATTTTTTTCGTTGGTGCTGATTTCCCCATCGCCGGTCCCTATGGTCTAAGCGAGCACAATGATGAGAGGCAGTTGGATGACAGTTTTACCGTGCAGTATTCCTCCCTCGCAACGACCGATCGCCCCGTTAGCCTGAGCTGGGAAGCCGGTGGCTTTTGCCAGGTCAACCTGGCGCAAAATAGGCATCTTATCGAGATTGTGCAACAATTCTGCCGGATAGATAGGACCGAGACGGTTCTTGATCTGTATTGCGGGATGGGCAATTTTTCTATTTTCCTGGCCATGCAGGCGAAAGAGGTACTGGCTGTTGAGGCTCAGGGAGCAGCCATCCGCAGTGCTAAAAAAAATGCCGCCCTGGCTGGTTTAACCAATACCCGTTTTATCAAACAATCCGTCGACGATTTCTGCCGGGACCTTGCGGCTAAGAACCAGCAATTCGATTGTGTCGTGCTCGATCCACCCCGGCAGGGAGCGCCCGGACTGGCCAGACAGTTGGCGGCGATCACCGCTCGGAAGCTGGTCTATATCTCCTGTGATCCGGCTACCCTGTGCCGGGACCTGGCGGATCTCTGCAATGCAGGGTTTACCATACGAACCATCCAGCCTCTCGACATGTTCCCCCAGACCCACCATATCGAAACCGTGGTCCTGCTGGAGAAAGGTTGCAAACCGAGTTAAGATCGCCTATCTTGTAGCCCATGATGCGGGAGCTTGGTGTAACCGGGCTGAGAGGGGTTTCATAACTAACCCGACCGCTTAACCTGATCCGGATAATGCCGGCGGAGGGAACAGTGTGACTTTACAACCGTCTCCTGCCCGGAGGCGGTTTTTTTGTTTTTGGCCGCACACTCCCCGAGATACAAAAGAAATCTTTACTTATTGTGGAGGCTTGGATGAACAAATCAGTACTCTTGGCAGCGGGTGTGGTCGTGGCGGTCAGCATGTTTTTAACCAATGCGGTGTACGCGGAAAAAACCATTACCGTGATGACCCACGACAGTTTCAATATCAGCAAAGAGGTGATGGCGAGCTTTGAAAAGGACAACCAGGTGAAAGTCCGTTTCCTCAAGTCAGGAGATGCCGGATCTGCTCTGGTGCAGGCTATTCTGTCCAAAGACAACCCCTTGGCCGATGTCTTTTTCGGCGTGGATAACAGTTTTTTTTCCCGGGCCATTGATGCCGGTATCTTTCTCCCCTATGCCTCGCCGCTGCTAGCCGATATCCCTGCGTCCTTAAAACTGGACGACAAAAATCGACTGCTGCCCGTCGATTACGGTGATGTCTGCCTTAACTACGATAAAGAGTGGTTTACCAAAAACCAGCTGACACCGCCGACAGATCTGGCCGACTTGGTCAAACCGGAATATAAAGGGCTGACCGTGGTGGAAAATCCGGCCAACTCTTCTCCCGGCATGGCCTTTCTGCTGGCGACCATCGGCCGATTTGGAGAACAGGGGTATCTCAAATTCTGGCAGCAATTGCGGGATAACAAAGTTATCGTCGCCAACGGTTGGGAGGATGCCTATTATGGCCATTTCACCTCCGCCTCCAAGGGCGACCGGCCGATCGTCGTCAGCTATGCATCCAGTCCGGCTGCGGTAGTCCATTATGCCGAAAAACCCTTATCCGAAGCGCCGACCGCAGCACTAGTTGCCGGCAATACCGCCTTTCGCCAGATAGAATTTGTCGGCATCCTGCAAGGTACCAAAGAGCTTGCCCTGGCCCAGAAACTGATCGATTTTATGCTGAGCAAACGTTTCCAGGAAGATATTCCCCTGCAAATGTTTGTCTTTCCGGCTAATGCAACGGCGGCACTGCCCCCGGTCTTTGTAAAACATGCCCGGGTCGCCGAGGAACCGATCATGGTCAGCCCAGCGGCCATCGAGGCCAACCGGGATAGCTGGATCGAAGCCTGGACCGATGTCGTCCTGCGTTAGAGTTAATATTGGGAGGACAGTAAGTGCAACGGTCTAACTCCCTGTTTCGTTGGGTACTGTTCTCCCTGCCGCTGGCTTTTCTGGCGCTGTTTTACTTCTATCCGCTGCTGAAAATCGGCCTGTTAAGTTTCTTCCCCGACGGCGCCTGGGATCCAGGCAAAATCAGTAAGCTGGTGCATTCTCCTATTTACGCTCGCATCCTGTGGTTCACCTGTTGGCAGGCGGCCCTCTCTACTCTGATCACCCTGGCACTGGCCCTGCCGGGGGCCTTTATTTTCGCCCGCTATACATTCTTTGGCAAAAACCTGCTTCAGGCCTTGATGACCGTGCCTTTCGTGCTGCCGACCGTGGTCACCGCCGCCGCCTTCAGGGCTCTGCTTGGCACCAATGGCCTGCTGAACAATTGGTTGATGGCCGGTTTTGATTTGGCCCAACCGCCGATTGCCATCGACCAGACGGTGGCTTTTTTCCTTCTCGCCCATGTCTTTTATAATTACAGTCTGGTCGTGCGCATTGTCGGCAGTTTCTGGGCCGGACTCAATCCCGATCTGCAGGCGGCGGCGACCATGCTGGGCGCTTCGCCCTGGCAAACCCTGCGCCGGATCACCCTGCCGCTCCTGATGCCGGCCATTGGGAGCGCGGCTCTGCTGGTCTTTATTTTCTGTTTCACCAGCTTTGGCGTGGTGCTTATTCTCGGCGGCCCTTCGTATGCAACACTTGAGGTAGAAATCTATCGCCAGTCGGTGCAGCTCTTTAATCTGCCCATGGCCGCTGCGCTGTCCCTGATCCAGATCGCCGTCAATTTTCTGCTTATGTGGCTGCATGCCCGACTGAGTAAAAAATCACGTATTGCGTTTTATACCGAGTCAGCAACGGGCACCGCGGTAACGGCCGAATCTCTGGGCAAAAAATTATTAATTGGCGGCAATATCCTGTTCATGACCCTTTTGCTGCTGACCCCGCTGCTCGCCCTGGTAGTCCGCTCAATAACCAGCGAAGATGGCCTGACCCTCACCTATTATACTGCGCTTTTCTCCACCCAGCCTCGATCGGTCTTTTTCGTTGAACCAATTGCGGCGGTGTTTAACAGTATCGGTTTTGCACTGGCGGCCATGACCATCGCCGTCATCCTGGGCCTGCTGGCCTCAACCTTTCTGGCGACAGAGCGGGATAAAGGGGCGACGAACTCGACTCTCTGGGACGCCATCATCATGCTGCCTCTTGCGACATCGGCAGTTACTCTCGGTTTCGGTTATATTATCACCTTAAACAGGCCGCCACTTAACCTGCGCGACTCTTTAGCCCTGGTCCCCATTGCCCACGCCCTGGTCGCCTTTCCTTTTGTAGTCCGGTGCATACTCCCGAGTCTGCGCCAGATCCCGCAGACTTTGCATGAAGCGGCAGCCCTGCTCGGCGCCTCCCCCATTCAGGTCTGGCGCCTTGTAGATATTCCCATAATCAGCCGGGCAATTTTGGTCGGCGCCGTATTCGCCTTTTCCATCAGCATGGGCGAATTCGGCGCCTCGGCTTTTGTCACCAGGCCGCATACCCCAACCATGCCGGTGGCGATCTTTCGTTTCCTCGGGCAACCCGGCGATCTGAATTATGGCCAGGCCATGGCCATGAGCAGTATCCTCATGCTGGTCACCTGTTCCGGTTTCTGGCTGCTCGGCAGATTGAGAGCTTCAGGAAAAACGGTCCAATCCTTACCATGAAAGCAGCGGAAAGACCTATGCAGGACAAGAAAAAAATACTCGAAGTAGACCAGCTGACGAACCATTATGACGGGTTGCCGCTGCTGCAAAACATTAGTTTTTCCCTGATGCAAGGTGAGATTCTCTGCCTGCTTGGCCCCTCCGGCTCCGGCAAGACCACCCTGCTGCGACTTTTGGCCGGACTGGAACAAGAGGAGAGCGGCACGATTATCTTTTGCGGTCGGGACATCCACGACGTGCCACCGCATAAACGTAATTTCGGCATGATGTTTCAGGAATATGCCCTGTTCCCCCATAAATCAGTGCAGCAAAATGTCGCTTTTGGCTTGGAGATGCAGCATTGCCCCGCGGAAGAACTGAGCCGGCGAGTGAAATCCGTGCTGGAAATGGTCGGCCTTACCGGGCTGGGACATCGCCATATCGATGAGCTGTCGGGCGGCGAACGACAACGGGTGGCCCTGGCCAGGAGCCTGGCGCCACAGCCGCAGCTCCTGCTGCTGGACGAACCCCTCGGTTCACTTGACCGCGCGCTCAGGGACCGGCTGACCGGCGAAATCCGGGCCATCTTGAAAAATTTGCATGTCACCGCTGTTTTCGTTACCCACGATCAAGCTGAGGCCTTCAGCATTGCCGATAAGATTGCCATCCTGCACCATGGCATCCTGCAGCAATTCGACACCCCGGAGAATCTGTACCGGCACCCGGCAAACACGACTGTTGCCAGGTTTCTTGGCTTTCACAATCTTATTCCGGGATCGGTTGTCGACGGACCAGCCTTTGACTGCGCTCTGGGAATTATGCCCCTGGCCGGGCAAAAAATTGATCCGGAGAAGCAATCCATCCTGCTCATCCGACCCGAGGGTGCAAGGCTTGCCAGCGGCCCTTGCCCAATAGCCGATGGCGTTTCGCTTTTAGGAACTATTTCCCACCGGCAGTTTCAGGGCAGTAGCTACCGTCTGATTGTGCGGGTTGGGGAACTCGCACTTAATTTCGATCTGCCGATTGACCCACCGCCACCGAACATTGGCCAACCGGCACATCTGCTGTTGAATCCTGCCGCACTCATTTTGATAAATATATGATTTTCAGCATTGCTCCGTAGGGGCAGACGCACAGGTCTGCCCCTACGGTGGTTGTAAGGAAGAATTTTTACGACACCATCTTGAGAAAGCTCTCTTTTCCCGGTATAGTCGACGGATCCTCTTTATTTTAACCGGAATAACCTATGCAATTCGCCCTGATCACCATTTTCTGCACGTCCTTTGTGCTGGCACTCTCCGGTGCTCTTATGCCCGGCCCGCTGCTGACGGTCACCGTGAGTGAAAGCTCCAGGCGGGGCATGATCGCTGGACCGCTGATGATTTTCGGCCATGGCCTTCTTGAGCTGGCGCTGGTCGTCGCGCTGATCTTCGGCCTGGCGCCGATTCTTGCCCGGGACGATGTCTTTATTCTTATTTCTCTGACCGGGGGTGCGGTTTTGCTGTGGATGGGGCTCTCCATGCTGCGCAACCTGTCGGGGCTGACCTTGGATTTTCAGGCAGTAGATGAAAATCCACGGAATTTGGTGGTGATGGGTATTGTTCTCAGTGCGGTAAATCCCTACTGGTTGATCTGGTGGGCATCGATCGGCCTGGGTTATATTACCTACGCCCTTACCTTCGGGATGCTGGGTGTGATCTCCTTTTTTTCGGCCACATCCTTGCCGATCTGGCCTGGTATACATTGATTTCGTTTGGCATCGCCAAAGGGCAGCACCTGTTCAGCAACCTGTTTTACCGAAGGTTAATCGGCGGCTGCGCAGTTTTTCTGATTCTCTTTTCCTGTTGGTTCTTTTATAGCGGCGTACAAAAAACACTGGATATCATATAATATGAACCGAGACCCACAACCAACTGGTTCGCAATATACCTGCAATGAGTACCGGCAAGAGATGATTCTTCTTGCCTTACGGCAAAAACTGCAACGCCCTGACCTGAGTGCCGACGAGCGGCAAAAACTGGCCCAGGAGATAGCCCGTCTGGAAAAAGACATCGGTTTCTGAGATCAACCCTTTTACTGCGCCCTGACCAATGATACAGAATATGACCGCGGTTATTTTTGCCAACGGGGAACTCAACCAGGCACCGGAACTGGATGAGATCATGAGCCAGGCCGAACTCGTCATAGCCGCCGACGGAGGTGCCAACCATTGCGACAAATTCGGCATCACCCCTGATATCCTGCTTGGCGATTTGGATTCAATTGATCCGGCACTGCTGACGTCCTATCAAGATAAAGGTATTGCCATAGAGCGCCATCCAATACAAAAGAATGCGACGGATCTGGAACTGGCTCTTGATCTGGCCGTTGAAAAAGGTGCCCGGACAATATGGCTGATAGCCGCTCTGGGCGGCAGATGGGATATGAGTCTGGCTAATTTAATGCTGGCGGCGAGTGCCAAGTACCAAGACCAGCACATCTTCCTGGCCGGACAGGACTGTACCATGCAAATCCTCCATCCCAGCCAAATCCACACCATCAGGGGCCGAGCTGAACAAAAAATTTCCCTACTTGCTCTGCAAGGTGATGTGCATGGTGTCACCTTAACCGGCTTTGCCTACCTTCTCAGCGGACAAACTCTTTTGTTCGGTTCCAGTCGGGGGGTAAGCAATCTCATGCTCACCAATGAGGCGACGGTGCAACACGCAGACGGTACTCTGCTCTGCGTTCTGTTTGACGAATAACCCTCCCAGGCAATTACGCAATCCGGCGCCTCGACATCCCGCCTGGATAAGCTTTTTTTGTCTCAAAGTTATTTTTTTGGTTTATAGAAAATATGATCGCCAACTTCGGCGGTTTTAATATACTCCGTTGACCAGCTTGGCGTCAGATTACGGTTATGAAAATAGAATGCGCCTTTGGTTCTATCGTCAAGCTGCCTGTTGAGCGCTTTGCGGGATATTTCCTTCGCCGAGGCATAGGATTTGGCCTCCTCGGCTGCATCGCTATGGCCATCGCACCACCAGGAGAACTGACAGGCCCCCTGCTCCTTGCCCTCGGTAACCACGGCGCAGACCGTTTCCGGAAATCCTTCATGACCCAGGCGGTTCATAACAACATTGGCAATTGCTTCCTGGCCGGCTACACCTTCGCCTCTGGCTTCCCAGTAAATAGAGCGGGCAAGACAGGTAATTGCATCATCTAAGGCTTTTTCGCCCGATGGATCGACAGCCTGCACCTCGGGTTTGGTAATCATTTCCGAGGGCGCGGGCTTTGACTTGGTCCCCTCAATTGCGACCTTCTGCTCCAACACCCCAGCCTTGTTTTCGGCAGCTTGTTGGTTCTGTGCCTGGTCTGCTGCACCGAGTGATCCTGCAGACAAGAGCGTTATTAGAGATAGCCCGATCAGGAGTAATCGCATGATTTAACCTCCAAATGAAAGAGTTGGTGAAATGTGAATTTAAAGGTAACTGTATTACTTTAATCTCGGTGTGGCGAAGTGCCAATCGAATCTTTTTAAACGACTGCCGCCAGGATAAAAGTCCATTGACTTATAATCTCCTGCTTATTAATAATTTTGATGGTAAAAACTCTTCATCTTCTAATTGTAAATAAATGCTTAAATTTCTTCCCGGCATATTGCTGCTTCAAATGGTCACCGCAGGACTCGTTTTAATCAGCATACGATGGTGGCAGGAGCCTCAGCTTATCGTCGTTGCCGTGGCATTTGCCATCATTGCCGGCATCCTGACTACTTTCTGGTTTGGCTCAATTGCCCACAGCATACAACAATCAAACGAAACCAAACTGCAGGCAAAGCACGCCCAGGACCGGGAAAAAATTATCCGTCGGGCGGAACGCGAAAAAGCCCAGGTCACCTCGAAAAGTCACCAGCAAAGAGAAAAATTTGCCCAACAAGCCAGTGCAAAAGCTAATTTTAAGGTGGGCGCGGCCTTTGCTGCGGCCGTCGGTGCCGGCGGCTTGATGATTTTCAGCCAGCTGGTCACCGTTGGCGCCATGGTACTTATTGCCTCCGGCAGCGGCCTGGCGGGATATCTTCTGCGTATGCGACAGGATCGATCAGCGGTAAAAAATCCACTCCGAGTCGCCAAAGACCTACCGGCTCCCATAAAACAGATTGATGAAAAATAGCCGTAATCCTGCTTATATTAGGCGACTGATGTTGCATATTTCGGTTCTCCGGCAAACTTGAAAAAGAATTGACAAAACGACTATTTCCCGGTAGTTCTGAATGGTTGAATTGAGGAACGAACAAGCGGCAGATCTCTGCCGCTTTTTTTTATCGCCTTTCTCCTCTTTTATGAGCAGTAACCAGCACAAATTTCAGGTTATTACGAGGTCGTCATGAGTGAAGAAAATCAAACCCTTGCCCAGCGCAGAGAAAAAGCTGAATCCCTGGCTGAACTTGGCATTAAATTATACAGTAATAGTTTTAAACCGGCCAATGCAATAGCCGAACTGCTGCCAAAAGGCGAGCCCCTGAACCCCCAGGAGGCAGAACCGGGCGGAGCGAGCTATTCTCTTGCCGGACGGATCATGGCGATGCGTAAATTCGGCAAGGCGGCCTTCTGTACCCTCACCGATAGAACCGGTCAGATCCAGCTGTATATCAAAAAAGATATTCTTGGCGAGGCGGTCTTTGAAACATTCAAAAAATGGGATATCGGCGATATCATCGGCGTTGCAGGCACCTTGTTCAAAACCAAGGTGGGCGAACTTTCCGTCCAGGCCCGGCAGATTAGCATGATTTCCAAATCGCTGCGGCCCTTGCCGGATAAATGGCATGGCCTCTCCGATGTTGAAACCCGTTACCGACAGCGTTATGTCGATCTTATCGTCACCCCCGAATCGCGGGAAATTTTCCGCAAACGCGTGCTCATCATTCGACTGATCCGGAATTACCTCAACGACCATAACTTCATGGAAGTCGAGACCCCGATGATGCAGCCAATCCCCGGAGGAGCTACGGCCAAACCGTTTAAGACTTACCATAATGCATTGAATATGGAGCTCTACCTGCGAATTGCCCCGGAACTGTATCTCAAACGGTTACTGGTCGGAGGTTTTGAGCGAGTTTTTGAAATTAACCGGAATTTTCGCAACGAAGGCTTGTCGACCCGGCATAATCCGGAATTCACCATGCTGGAGTTTTATCAAGCTTACGCCACTTATGAAGATTTAATTACCCTGACCGAAGAGATGATATCTTTCATCTGCCGGGAAGTAAACGGCACCATGAAAATCAGTTACCAGGGAATAGACGTCGATCTCACCCCGCCGTGGAAGATACTGACCATGGATCAGGCCTTGATGGAGGTTGCCGGAATCGATGCAGAAACCCTGGCCGACGATGCCAGGGTGATAGCGCTGGCCTCGGAAAAAGGTATTAAACTTGAAGAGCAGGCCGGTGCCGGCAAAGCCAAAACCGAACTGTTCGAACTGCTGGTCGAGGACAAATTGATCAATCCCACCTTCATCACCGCCTATCCGACCGAGGTGTCGCCGCTGGCCAGAAGAAACGAACAGGATCCAAGCGTCACCGATCGCTTTGAGCTCTTTATCACCGGCCGGGAACTGGCCAACGGCTTCAGTGAATTAAATGATCCCATCGATCAGCTTGCCCGGTTTGAAAAACAAATCGCCGACCGCGGTGATGACGATGAAATTTATCCCGAACTGGATGCCGACTATATCCGCGCGTTGGAATACGGCATGCCTTCAGCCGCCGGCGAGGGAATCGGCATTGACCGGCTGGTGATGCTGTTAACCGATGCCCCGTCTATTCGCGATGTGATCCTCTTTCCGCACCTGAAACCCGAGGTGAAGAAACATGAAAGAGAAGAATAAACGCAAACAGGCAATTCTAAAACACCAAATTTATTGAAATTATTAGTGAATATATGTTTGAATGGTTTGTCGGCCTGAGATATCTCAGGGCAAAACATAAGCACGGTTTTATCTCGCTTATCTCGTTTATTTCAGTCGCGGGGATCACCGTGGGCGTTATAGCCCTCATTGTCGTGCTAGCGGTTTATTCCGGTTTTACCGATGGGATGCGCGACCAGATACTGGGGATCAATTCCCATATTATCATCCAGAATCTCAATGGCTCGATCAACAACTACCAGCAAACCAGAGAACGGATTCTGTCCGTTAAAGATGTCACCGGAGCCACTCCCTATCTTTACGCCCAAACCCTTTTGAGCGGAGCAAGCGGCGGCAACGGCGTGATCCTGCGCGGCATGGATCCGGCTACGGCCGGCAATGTCATCAGCCTGGGCAAACAAATGATTAAGGGATCAATCGAAGATCTGGCTCAAGACAAGGATGTGCGGGTACCAAATATCATCCTCGGTAAAAACCTGGCAAGCGACCTGCGAGTTGGGGTCGACGACCGGATACGGCTTATCTCCCCCTCCGGGCCACTCACCCCCATGGGCATCATTCCCAAAGTCAAGACCTGCCGGGTGTCGGGAATCTTTGAGACCGGCATGTTCGAGTACGATTCAACCCTTGCCTATATGTCTCTTGCCAATGTCCAGAACTTTCTCGGCCTGGGTGACGTCGCCCACGGCATCGAGGTAGCTGTCAAAAAAAGTGCCCTTGGTAATGCCGATAAAATCGCCAGAGAGATTTCCGAGGTGCTCGACTCCGGATTTATCGCCAAAGACTGGATGATGATGAACCGCAACCTGTTCGCCGCCTTTAAACTGGAAAAAATCGGCATGTTCATCGCCATGGCTTTAATCATCCTGGTGGCGGCATTGAATATTATCAGCGCCCTGGTTATGGTCGTGATGGAAAAAAGTAAAGATATCGCTATTTTAAAATCAATGGGGACAACTTCCAGCTCGATTATGCGGATATTTTTTCTCCAGGGACTGGTCATTGCCATTGCCGGGACAATCCTCGGTGTAGCCGGAGGACTCGGCCTGTGTGAATTGTTGTCGCGTTATCAGTTTATCGAGCTGCCATCCAACGTCTACCCCATGACCACCCTGCCGATAAAGGTGCTGCCGCTGGATGTGACCATTATCGCCGTCAGCTCGATAGTCATTACTCTGCTGGCGACTCTTTATCCATCATGGAAAGCCTCCACTGTGCATCCGGCTGAGGTGCTGTCATAATGGCTCTGTTTCGGGCGGCAAATATCACCAAAATCTATGGCAGCGGCGAAACCGCCCTGACCGTCTTAAAAGATGTCTCTTTGACCGTCGAGCCGGGCGAGATGACGGCGATCATCGGCGCTTCCGGCTCCGGCAAGACGACCCTGCTGCAGATACTCGGCACCCTAGACCAGCCATCCGGCGGCGAGCTTTTCTATCTGGACGAACCGCTGCTGCAAAAAAATTCTCGCGAACTGGCGGGGTTTCGCAATACTTCGGTTGGTTTTATCTTCCAGTTTCATCACCTGCTGCCCGATTTCACCACTCTGGAAAATGTGATGATGCCGGCCTTGATTCATGGCCAAAAGCAAAAAGACATTGTCGCAAAAGCCCGGCAACTGCTCGAGCGGGTCGAACTGGGCCACCGGCTGCACCACAAGGTCGGCAACCTCTCCGGCGGCGAACAGCAGCGTGCCGCCCTGGCCAGGGCCCTGGTTATGAACCCCTCCCTGCTGCTGGCTGATGAACCAACCGGCAACCTCGACTCGCGGGCCGGAGAACTGGTCTTTGACCTACTCCATGATCTTTGTCGTGACCGGCAGCTGTCAACCATTATGGTCACCCACAATATCAACCTCGCCGACCGGATGGATGATTGTCTCACCCTACAGGATGGTATTCTCAACCGTAGCTGATAATGGTTTCGTAAAAACTCTTCCACTTCTTCGTTTTTGACAGATCGACATTTCATTTTTACCTTTGCTGTATGTAAATAGAGATCTGCGTCTAAAAACCACGAGGAGGATACTTATGCAAGCACATGCCAAAGCCATGGTCCTGGCTTCTTTTGCGGCGGACTCGTTAGCCCTTGGAGCCCACTGGATATACGATACGAAAAAAATCGATCAGCAATTCGGCCGGATTACCGAACTCCTGCCACCGCACGAGGGGACGTATCATCCAACTAAAAAACGGGGCGAATTCACCCACTACGGTGACCAGAGTCTGCATCTGCTGCAGCATCTTGCCGCGCATCAGGGCCAATTTAATATTGATAAATTCCGCGCAGACTGGCAATCTTTTATGGGTGACTATCAGGGCTATCACGATCATGCCACGAAAGAAACCCTGCATAACCTGACTGAGGGCAATAGCCGTACCAGCTGCGGGTCCACTTCTACTGATCTTGGCGGTCCGGCCATAATGGCTCCGCTTATCTATTGCTATAGAAACGATCTGCAAGCAATGCTTGAAGCGATCAAGGCTTGTACATCGATGACCCATTGCGGTCCCGGGGTTATTGGCGGAGCCTTGTTTCTGGCCCGAAGCTGTCATTCTGTTTTACATGGTGCCACCCCAAGACAAGCCTTTACCGAGGCACTGACGGAATCGACGGAAAGTACCGAGTTGGATCTGCGCCTGGGCAAATGTCTCGAACCGGCAACCAACAATACGCGCCAGCAGATCAAGGAATTTGGTCAGATGTGCGCCATCAAGGCTGCTCTGCCCGGGGCAGTGTATACAGTGTTACAAAATGAAGACAACCTGGAAGAGGCCTTAATCGAGACGGTTATGGCCGGCGGCGATTCGGCGGCCCGGGGAATGGTCGTGGGGATGCTCCTGGGTGCATACCTTGGCCCAGAAAAACTCCCTTCTCGCTGGCTTAAACCCCTGGGTGAATACGAGCAGATAATAACTGGTTTGAATATATTGCCATAGCTGCGAAAAGTGCATGGCGCCAGTTACCAGGATTGGTTTAAAATTACATTTGCGAAATACAAGTCCGATTTATGTAACAGGCGTGCCAACGTTTTTTGGCAGCATCTGATTTTTTTTGATAATTGACCGAAATGATTTGAAATATAAATAATAACAAAATTATTTTTTATGGCACAGAGTTTGCTCTAATTTTATTGTTCCCAGCAGAACATAAAGAAGCCCCCCCAATCGGGTAGAATTTACGCAATTTGTATTTTCTGCCCGATTTTTTTTGCGCTTAATTAGGGCGAAGAGTTTTTACGACGCCATCATTCTTTGAGAGCGGCGCAATGCAATGCCTCTTTAGTAAAGAGAGTGGTAAAACATTTATTGCAGGAAATACACGTAGCTTTTTCCCGGTCACCTTCCGCCCACCTTTTTATCAGATGCGGCTCCCTGATAAGCGGTCGAGAAAGCGCCACATAGTCAGCAAGACCCGAAGTTACGACATCTTCCACACTGGGGTAAGAGAGAAAACCTCCTACTAGAATAAGAGGCAGGCTGATCTCTTTTTTAAAGGAGCGAGCCGCCTCTTTATAATAGACCTCCTTTTCTACCTTGGTGGAAGTGCCTATCCTTGAGGGGATAAACGGCCCCGAGGCAAAGGTACCTCCACTCATCTCAACCCCATCAAGGCCGACCTTTTCGAGCATTTGGACAACTTTGATCATCTCCTCTACGGTAAACCCGTCTTCGAGAAAATCCTCTGAGTTGATTTTAATGAAGACCGGATAGGCTGTGCCGACTCTTGCCCGTACTTCCTGATACACTTCGATAAGCAGCCGAGACCGGTTTTCCAGCTTGCCGCCGTAGTTATCACTACGCTTGTTGCTGCACGGCGCAAGAAACTGGCTGAGCAGATAGCCATGCGCAGCATGGATCTGGACTGCGTCAAAGCCCGATCGAACCGCCCTTTCAGCCGCATCACCAAACGCCTTGACAGTTCTTTTAATATCTTCCTCGGTCATCGCCGCGGCCTTTTTCATCCCATCGTCGATAAGATCAGACGGCCCAAGAGCACTGTACGCATCTTTTCCTACACCCCGCTGCCCGGCATGCGCCAGCTGGACAGCGATAAGACCGCCATTTTCATGCACCGCCGCAGTCACTCGCTGCAAACCATCGATCAAGGCATCGGCATAAATACCCATCTGCCGGTTTCCCGCCTGTCCTTCTTTCACTACATGACTGTGGCCGGAAATAATCAGGCCAACGCCTCCGCGGGCAAGTTCCACCATATACTGCACCAGTTGGTCCTGCACCGCGCCATCAGGCCCGGCCATCGCCTCGTAGGTTGCCGATCGGACGAGTCGATTGTTGATTTTCATCCCATTGATCTCGGTCAGTTCAAATAACGCAGCCATTTTTTCTCCTTTCTCTTTTAGTAACGGGCTGATACGCCGGTTTCATTACTTATTAAACATTCGCAGCAGTATAGGCAAAATAAAAAGTAACAGAATGATGCGAAAGAGATGATGCGTGGCGACAAAAGCCGAATCATAGCCCAGAGACAGCGCCATCGCCGCCATTGCCTCCACGCCACCCGGTGCATATGAAACCCATACCTGACCAAAAGGCAGACCCAGTAATTGTGCGGCAAGCACTGCAAACAGAGCAGCTACGGCACTGGAAACAACAACAACTGCCAGGGCAGCGGTAATAAGACGTTTTATATCGGCCAGGGGAATAGAGGTAAACCTGGCTCCGATCACCGAGCCGGTTATAACAAAACCGGTAAGTAAAAATCCGCTTTGCGGCCGACCGGAGACAATGCCAAGATAATGGAACAGACCGCTTACCAGAACTCCGGCAATGAGATAGGCCGCAGGAAGCCGCCACCGGTTGAGCAGGTAACCCGCCAGTAGAGTAAGCAAAAACAGACCCGCCGTTGCGACAAGAGTAACACTGCCCTGCACACTTGCTCCACCGCTGCCATGCGGCAGATCCAACAGATCAAGCACCAGGGGTAAGCCGGTGGTGATCGAGAGCAGCCTGATACTCTGAATGACAATGATCGCCCGGGCATCACCAACTCCGGTTGCAGCAATAGCAAGGGAATACGTCAACGCCCCGGGAGAGGCGGCCAGGACCGCCGTAGTTCGTGACTGGCCGAAAAAAGCGGTGAGTACCCAGCTGCCGGACAACAGGATCATTCCCATCACCACTACCAGGCCACTTAAGCTCACCGGCCATTTTACCGCCAGCTCAAGAAAATCACTATTGATCCCGGAACCAAGTGAGCAGCCGATGGCGGCAAAAGCCATATTGCGCAGCCAGATCGGCACCCTGGTCGGCAACCGGCAAAACGATACCGCAGAAACCGCCAGGGTCGAACCAATCAACGCAGCGGCCGGAAGTCCGGCCAGGTGGGCAACGTATGCTCCGATGGCGCCTATTACCAAAGTAATGACCACCTGCACTGCGGAGTTGCCGAGCAAGCCGCCCTTCACCAAACTTTCAGCAGCCATGGCAAGTATTGTCCACCCTTATACTGTTGCCGCAAAACTCTACGCTTTGAGAGGGTTTTACTCTGCACCTGTTTGCATTTTCTCCGTGTTGCTCTTTTTCATCCTGCCGTATAGAGGCGGCAGGATCAGGATCAGAACGGTAAGAATATAGATGACAATGCTTCGTCCGGACTGGATAAGGACCATCCAGTCACCGCCGGAGATAGATAAGGCCCGACGCAGATTATCTTCAAACAAATTTCCCAGGACCACCCCGAGAATAACCGGCGCCAGAGAAAAGCCCATTTTTCTGAGCAGCCAGCCGAAAAGGCCCAGGCCAATGATCATATATAGGTCAAAGGGATTACTGACCACCGAATAAACGCCGATAAAGGCTAAAACGGCAATAAGCGGCGTCAGGTATTTCTGCGGAATAGTCAGAAGGCGGGCAAAGAGGCCGACCAGCGGTAGGTTGATCACCAGCAGCGCCAGGTTGCCGATATACATCGAGGCGATCAGTCCCCAGGCTATTTCCGGACGCTGTTGAAACATTAACGGACCGGGTGTGACATTGAAAAGCAGCAAAGCACCGAGCAGAATGGCGGTAGTTCCGGAGCCGGGAATACCGAGGGTGAGCATTGGCACCATTGCCCCGCCGGCCGAGCTGTTATTGGCGGCTTCCGGAGCGGCCAGACCGCGAATATCGCCGGTGCCGAACTTTTCGCCGCTTTTTCCGGCAATGCGCTTCTCCGTGCCATAAGCAACCGCCGAGGCAACCGATGCGCCGGTACCTGGCAGGACGCCGATAAAAAAGCCTAGCAGCGAACAGCGAAGCATGGTCCATTTAACCTCCGCCAGATCCTTCATGGATACAAAGCTCTTGCCGACCGGCAGGACCTGCAATTTGCCGGTGATCTGATGTTCGACCAGGGTAATGAGCTCTCCCATGCCGAACAGGCCGATAACTATGACCAGAAAATCGATTCCAGCCAGGATGTCCGGGACACCGAAGGTGAACCTGGCGACACCGGTGTTGGCATCGATGCCGATTGAAGCGATCATCAGGCCCATGATTGCCGCCAGCAGGGTCTTTATCGGATTTTTACCGACCAGAGAGGCAAGGCAAGTAAAGGCGAAGACCATCAGAGCGACGTAATCCGACGGATTGAAATGAATCGCCACCGAGGCCAGCAGAGGTCCGAAAAGGCTCATCAGAACAACCGCAATAGTCCCGCCGACAAACGAGGCAACCGCCGACAGTGACAGGGCTCGCCCTGCCTCACCTTTTTTCGCCATGGGATTGCCGTCTAGAGTAGTAAAGACGGCGCCTGCATCGCCTGGAACATTGAGCAGGATGGACGAAATCCGGCCGCCATATTCCGCCCCGTAATAAATCCCGGCAAGAAGAATCAATGCCGATTCGGGCGGTAAGCCAAGGCTGTAGGCGATGGGTAGGAGAATCGCTACCCCATTGATGGGGCCGATCCCCGGCAGAGCGCCGATAAGGGTCCCGGAGAAGCAGCCGAGAACGACATAGAGCAGATTCATCGGATCAAGGGCAACCCCAAAACCAGTATATAGACCAGAGAATACTTCGTTCATGACACTCCCCGCAATAGTTTCAGGACAATTCCTTCCGGCAGGTTCAAATCCAGCAGTACCGCACAGACCAGGTAGCCGAAACTACCGGAAGCGACGCCGAAAATTCCCGCCTGTAGGAAAGTTGCACCCAATATTTTCGAGAGTACCAGGCAAAACAAGGTAGTCGAGACGATAAAACCAAGCGGCTCATAGAGGTAGGCATAAGCCGACAGGATAACGAGCAGGAGCCCGACTCGAGCCAGCGTGGTGCCGAGAACTCTGAACCTGGTGCCATCGGGAAAAATAATGATATACAGACAGCAGAGGGCGGCGGCAACGGCGAGGATCCGCGGCCAGCTCTCCGGACCTAAAGGGTCGTATTGGAACGGCGCTTCAATTATGGTAAAGGCGATAAACCCGTAGCCGAGAGCTATGGCCAGAGCGATACAGCCAAAAATTCTATCCGCCATTTTTTCCTCCACATGCCCCGACTCAAGGTGTAAGGGTCGGGGCAAAGTCTGACCACTTCGCAAAAACCTTAGTTTTTACGACGCCATCTTACTTAATCAAGCCTGCTTCTTTAGCAATGCCCCGCATTCTTTCCACGCGTTTTTTGACATCGACATCAAACTCCTTCCCGGCCATATTCAGGGGCAGAAGCCCCTTTTCTTTCTGGATCTTGGCAAACTCTTCCGTGCCATAAGCTGCTTTAAAGGCATCTACCCAGGCATTATATGCTTCATCGGAAACATTCTTGCCCATATAGTAGCCACGCATGATTGTCCACTCCGCATCATAGCCCAATTCTTTTGCGGTCGGATATTTGGCAAAGGGCTCGGGCAGACGTTCATCAGCCATAACCGCCAGAATGCGCAGGCTGCCGTCGAGCCGGGAGGACATCTCGCCGACATCGCCCATATACACTTCAATACTGCCGCCAAGCAGTCCGGCAATCGCATCCCCGCCGCCATCATAAGCAACATAGCGCATCTTCCGCGGATCTTTACCTACTGACTTGACAAGCAGCGCCGCCTTCATCCAGTCCTGGGAGCCAACCGAGCCGCCGGCGCCGACAATGACACTGTTCTCACTTTTTTTTATCTCGGCCATCAAATCTTCCAGGTTTTTAAACTTGGAATCGTCGCGGACGATCACCGCACCAAAATCCGCACCGGCAGAGGCGAGCCAACGGACATCGTTTTCCGTCCACTTGCCGTATTTTCCGGTGGCAATATTGAGCAAAGATCCCGAAGAGAAAGCTACAATGGCGTTCGGATCATCAGTTCGGGTGGAGTTAAACAGGTTGATGGCCACCGCACCAATCCCACCCGGCATAAAGGTCACCTGCATAAGTGCCGGCAGCTGATCTTTCAACCCCAGCATGGCAATCCGGCAGGTCAAATCAAAGCCGCCACCTGGTTTGGCAGGGGCGATACACTCAGGTTTTTCAATAGTGGTGGCAAAAGCTGCACCGGCCATCAGAGACGAACAGAGAAGAGCTGTTGCGACCAATTTCATCAATTTCATAGTGTGCTCCTTTTGGTAGATGCTTTCTTGTTTCAGCGGGGTTTTCACCTGCCTGTAAATCGTCCATGAATTCATAATCGTGCCATTTTCATAAGGTATCAGCGGAGCTGGTCCGGCAATATCACAACTCCATCCTGGTCGGCATACAACCACTCGTTAACGTGGAAGACAACTCCGGCAAATTCTACCGGGATACCAGCTTCCCCAACCCCTTTTTTAACACTTTTCCGGGGATTGGCGGCAAGAGCCAGGACTCCGAGCGGCATCTTGCCGATATCCTCACAATCACGGATGCAACCAAACATCACCACCCCCGCCCAGCCATTATCAACGGCCTTCTGGGCTAATATATCGCCAAGCATGGCGCAGCGCAGAGAACCGCCGGCATCGACAACCAGGACTCGGCCTTCACCCGGTTCGCTCAGGTGCCTGGCCACCAGGGAGTTGTCTTCAAAACATCTCAAGGTGGCGATCCGGCCATGAAAGGCACCGTGCCCGCCAAAGTGTTGCAATAGCGGCGTACAAACCTGCAATTGCTCTTCATACCGGTCATAAAGATCGGCGGTTTTGGTGGTTCCACTCATATCGGCTCCGGTTGAAAGAAGTCAGTGACAGAAAAATAATCAATATTTGATGATTTATCCAATTTTGTAGAATATAAATCTATTTACGATTGATACGCTAACTAAAAATTGAACCACACACTGTCATTACAACACAATAAGGAGGTATCTCATGCCGGATATTACCCGTCTATATAAAGGTATTCATGAGGAATTCGAGGTGGAAGTGGTCTTTGCCGGGCCGGAGGACACCTCCCCGCGGGAGGCCCATCTCTTTGAAGAATTCATCTTTCTCGCCCAGGGATCGATTATCCTCACCAGAGACGATACAGCGGCACCGGAAACCTTTCGCGCCCCTGCCTATATCCATCTGCCCAGCGGCGTCGAACACATTATTGATGCGCAGGAAGCCGCGACCAAACTGGTTATCATCCACCCCGACAGATCCCCGGAAGGGGCCGAAAAAAAGCAATGATCAAAGGGCCGGGCAACAAGGATTATCCCTGGCTGCGGCAAACCACGCTGCTGCTCGGCAGTACTATGACGGTGATGGCCGGAGCGACCATCGCCCCGTCCCTGCCCCAGATGCACACCGCTTTTCAGCAGACTCCACAGATCGATGTATTGGTCAAACTGCTGCTTTCGGTGCATGCTCTGTTTATTGCATTAAGCGCCCCTTTGGCCGGCTGGCTGATGGACCGCTGGGGTCGAAAGCCGGTGCTCATTGCCGCTGTCACGTTGTATGGCCTGGCCGGCAGCTCCGGGTTTTATTGTGATTCCCTTTATGCCATATTTATCGGCCGCGCTTTTTTGGGTATTGCAGTGGCCGGTATTATGAGCGGGTTTACCACCTTGATCGGCGATTACTACCATGGCGATCAACTGCACCGGGTCATGGGACTGCAGGCCGCCTTCACCGGTTTTGGCGGCTTGATCTTTCTTACCGGCGGCGGAATACTGGCCGATCTAGGCTGGCGCTACCCCTTTTTAATATACCTGTTCGCCTTTATTGTCCTGCCCGGGGTAGTGGCTTTTCTTTATGAACCGACCAATAAAAAAAATGATCCGGGATCATCCCAGGCAACCGATAGAGAAAAAACAATTCCTCCCCTGCGCCGGCTTTTTTTGATCTACGCCCTGGCCTTTGTCGGGATGCTTGTTTTCTATATGATTCCTGTCCAGCTGCCGTTCTATCTCGAGGCCATGGGCACTGTCAGCAGCACCAGGGTCGGCATGGCTATCGGCATCATGACTCTGGTGGGTGCGCTGAGCTCAATGCAGTTCAAAAAAGTGAAAGCCCACTTGTCGCACACCCGCATCTACGTAGTTTTCGCCCTGCTGATGGGCACCGGCTACCTGGCGCTGTCCCTGGCCCACTCCTACCCGGTCGTGATAACAGCGATGGTTATAAGCGGCCTCGGTTTTGGGCTGTTGATGCCCAATGTCAATGTCTGGCTGGTCTCTCTGGTCCCGGCTTCGATACGCGGCAAGGCGGTCGGTGGGCTCGCCACCTTCTTTCTGCTCGGCCAGTTCGCTTCGCCCCTGCTGGCTGAACCTTTGGTAAGAGCAATAGGTACCGGACGAAGTTTTGGCGTTGTTGGGGCTCTGCTGCTAATACTGGCCGTAATCATCGCCAGCGTATCGGTTGTTCGAAGGTAAGTAAAACGTTCCCCATGGCGTCTATGGAAGTCGCAGAGTAAACAGGCGATTCACCGCAAACCACCCCGCCAGGCTAATGGCGGCCGAGCAGATTCCCAGCCTGCCCATAACTCGGACAGCATCGTGCCAGCCAAGAGAAATAAACCACATCGAGCAGGAGCCGGTTATAAAGAAAACAAACACCATAAGCGAAGATGCCGCACCGACATCCTCGTCTACCTGCTCGAGGATGAGATTATTGCCCGGCGGTCGGCCAAAGGCGAAAAAGAAGGTGAGAAACCACATCGGAACCGCCAGGCTGAAAGGGTTGGCAGCATCGGCAAACAGCAGGGAAAAAGAGGCGAGTAGAACCCCCAGATAACTGAGAGGCAGCAGCCGGGTGAGTGGCAGGTGCCTGACTATTCGGGAGAAAAGGAACGGGGCGAGCATAAAAGCCGAAGCGTTTGCGGCGAAAAACAAACCATACTCCCGTTCAGAATAGCCATAGAGGTTAATGTAAAGATCAGAAGAGACGGCAATAAAGGCAAAAAAAGGAATCCCGAGAGCAGAAATAGCCAAGGTGAGCAGAAAATACTGTTTATTGCCGACAAGCCGCATATAGCTTCGAAAAACCCGCCGTAACCTTTCCGTGCTCAACTCACCCAGGGATTCATGCATCCGCCAGACGCCGACCGCGGCAATCACTCCCATGACCGCCTGCAGCACAAATACCCAATGCCAGGAGAAAGAGACGATAATCCAGCCGCCGATAATCGGTGCCAGCATCGGTGCAGCCGCGACAATCACCCCCAGCTGGAGGAAAATACGCTGGCGCAAGTTGCCTTCAAAAAGGTCCTTGCAGATGGCAAAGGCAATAGCCGATGCACTTGCCGCACCGGCACCCTGGAGAATTCTGGCGATGATAAGCAAATGAACATTCCAGGCGACCGCGCAAAGCAGACTGGCAACGATATAAAGGCCAATACCGATAAGCAGAGGAGGACGACGACCATAACGATCGGAAAGAGGACCATAGAGCAGCAGAAAACCGCAATAGGTCATAAAAAACCCAACCAGCGTCAGATTGACGGTTGCCAGCGGCTGGTGCCAGGACTTAACCAGCAGGGGTATCGCCGCCAGATACATATCGGTGGAGAGGGCTGGAAATGCCGCTAAAAGGGCGAGCAAGGCTATCTTTTTTTTCATATAAAAAAGCACGATAACTTCGTGAAAAGTCGATGTTGGGGCACGCCTGAGTGGGTGCCTTCTGGAATTCATAGGTGAAAAGGGCACACACAGGTGCGCCCCTACGGAAGTTGTCACGAAGAGCCTCTAAACACCATCCGGAGGATCAATCTCCCATGCAGGTGCCGACATTACGCGCGGCACGGATCCATGGATGATCAAGAGGCACCAGTTTTTTTCTACCGACTACGTCTTTTAAGGGAACAGTTCTGGTTCCTTCCCCATGCACGGCAACCATTACGCCATATTCACCTTGTTCAATGCAATCTACACACGCACTGCCAAGCCTGGTCGCCAGCATCCGATCGGCAGCGGACGGTGTTCCGCCCCGCTGGGTATGGCCGAGAATAGTCAGCCGTGCCTCGAGGCCGGTCATTGCTTCAAGCTCCTGATTCAATCGGAAAGTGTTGTTTCCCCGTTGCCGAATAAATTCCTGGAAGGCCATTGCCACTTTTTTCTGAGCCTTGGCATCACCCTTTTCTTTAGCCTTTGCCTTCGTTTCATTTAATTTACTCAGCTTGGCATGATCTTCAACGCTCAAAGCGCCTTCGGCGACCGCAACAATACTGAAGTTGGTGCCGCGCTGCTGCCGTTTGCGGATAGCATTAGCTGCGGACTGCAAATCATAGGGTATTTCCGGAATAAGAATAATATCGGCTCCCCCGGCAACCCCTGCTCCCAGGGCCAGCCAACCGGCATTGTGGCCCATGATTTCAACGACAATGATACGGTGGTGACTATGGGCGGTAGAATGCAGCCGGTCGATGGCTTCGGTGGCAATTTCCATCGCCGTGTGAAAGCCAAAGGTCACATCGGTCATGGCCACATCATTATCGATGGTCTTCGGCAGGGTGAGGATATTAAGCCCTTTCTGCGCCAGTTTATAGGCATTTTTCTGGGTACCACCGCCGCCGATACAGATCAGCGCATCGAGGCTGTGCCGTTTATAATTATCGCAGATAACCTCGGTCATATCCATCACTTCACTGCCGACAGGCATCTTATGCGGTTTATCCCTGCTGGTGCCGAGAATAGTCCCTCCTCTCGTCAAAATCGAGGAAAGCGTTTCCCGGTCAAGCCGCAAGGTCCGGTTTTCCATAAGCCCACGAAAACCATCGCGAAACCCAACTATATGCATATGCCCTGTCGCGAGAGCCGATTTACCGATCCCCCGGATCGCCGCATTCAGCCCCGGACTGTCGCCACCTGCCGTTAATATTCCGATATGTTTATTCATTTTCTCCCTTTACTGAGATTATGTCACTTGCAGCAATCACAATGCTTGACCACTTCTTTGTCGGCCTGTTTTTCAGGGTTTAGTGCATGAGGCTGAATGGATGGAAACGGGCTGATAAAGCTCGTCTGTGCCGGTTTAGCTCTTAATTTATGCCGAACTGCGGCAACCAGCGGTTTAACGGAAATTGCCAGCACAACAACCACGGCGACCAATTTGACAGCTGGTGGAATCAACTCCGAGGCATTGCCGATAATTGCCCGCGGAGAGATCCCCATCCAGAGATAGAGGCTGTCGATTCCCAAGCCGAAAAGTACCGCACACACCGCAAGAACGAGCAAATATATCAGGGTGCTTTTTTTACCGAGAATACCGGTTAAAACCGAAAGAGAGGTTATATTGGTCGCCGGTCCCACCAGCAAAAATACCAGCGCCGCACCCGGACTGACGCCCTTCATGATCAGCGCTGCAGCAACCGGCGTTGATGCGGTAGCACAGATATACAAAGGAATGCCCACAATCAGCATGACCAGCATGGAACTGAGCCCGCCACCCAGAAGAGTCGCCATAAGGTCATCGGGTACCAGGGCGGTAATTGTTGCCGCCAGCAACACACCGATAAAGAACCAGCCAACGATGTCCCCCCAGACTTCCTGGTAACCAAACCGCACTCCGGAAACAACTTTTTCGATAAACGTATGGTGATGCGAATGCACTGCATCTGGGCAGTCTATCCCATCACAGCAATTATCTATCGGACAGCTTTTATCGACCACAATGACCTCACTGTTTTTCTGCCAGAAAAACAGATTTTCAACAAATCCAGCGGCCATTGCCGTCACCAACGCCGCCACAGGTCGAACAATTGTCATAAGCGGATCCAACAGGGCGTAGGTGATAGCTATCGAATCAATACCGGACTCAGGGGTCGAGATAAGAAAGGCGGTAGTTGCCCCCTTATTTGCCCCCTGCTTTCTAAGCGATGCTGCCGCCGGCAGCACACCACACGATCAGAGTGGCAGTGGCACGCCGAGCAGTGCCGCTTTGACAACGGAGCTGTATCGGCCCCGGCCCAGGTGTTTGAGAACCGTATTCGGATTGAGGATTACCCGCAGCAGACCGGCAATGGTAATACCCAGTAAAATATAAAACGATGAATCGAGCAGGATATGCCAGACTTCCTGCGCAAGTTTTACGATTATTTGCACCATAATATGCCTCTTTTTCCCTTTGAGGAGACTATCATTTTAATCGAGGAGACTATCACTTTAATCATTTTTTATTCATATACACAGGCCAAATCCGAGTGAAGAAAACCAGATGCAATTTTTACTTCAATTGAGCATACTGTCCTGCATATATATTCTTTATCCTTTCCAACATTAATGGACTCGTAAAAAGTCCAATTTCACGATGGCTAAGTAGATAAGCGGAGACTTCGAAAGGCTTCATCTTCGAGGCGCGCAAAATTTCTATAATTTCGGCGTACTATAGTACGTCGTAAGGATAGAAATTTTGCGCCAACGAAGAAGATGAAGAGTTTTTACGACGCCATCATTGTGAGCCGACATATGCCCGCTGTTGCAACAACTCAAACAGGAACATTGTATATTGTTCCGACCCCGATAGGCAACCTGGAAGATATCACCCTGCGCTGTCTTCGCATCTTAAAAGAAGTCGATCTGATTGCCGCGGAAGACACCCGACATACTAAAAGACTGCTCAATCATTTCGCCATCGATACGCCGCTGATCAGTTATTACCGGGAAAAAGAGATAGAGCGCAGCGAAGAGATTCTCCGCCGGCTGCAGGAAGGACAAAATATCGCCCTGGTCAGCGACGCAGGAACTCCTGGCATTTCCGATCCAGGCGCGGTGGTCGTCCAACTGCTGCACCAAAATGGTCTGACTGTCGTGCCGCTGCCTGGGCCCTCTGCTCTGACGACTGCGCTTTCCGGCTCGGGAATGAGTTCTGCCGGTTTTTTATTTCTCGGATTTCTGCCATCGAAAAAAGGGCAGCGCCGTAAACTGCTCACCTCTTTAGTTGCCAGTGAATATCCGATCGTGCTCTATGAATCGCCGCATCGGATTGATGCCCTGCTGCAGGACGCTTTAACTCTTTTTGGTGAACGGCAGTGCTATTGGGCAAGAGAATTGACCAAAAATTTTGAGGACCTGCAGCATGGCAACTTAAGCAGTCTGCTGGCCAAGAGTCGGGAAGGCAAAAACCGCGGCGAATTTGTCGTCATCATCTGGCCAGGGATACAGGAACAGGTGCAAGGACAAACCGTGGAAGAGCTGCTGCTCTGGTACCGGGATAACTCGGAGCTGTCACTAAAAGATGTCAGCCGCCGGCTGGCCGACGATCTTGGCCTGTCACGGTCGCAGATTTATCAACAGGCACTGGGGCTGTGGCAAGAAAAGGAATAGACAATGAAACGATTAGAGACGTGTATAACGCCCCAGGGTACCTTCCAATATGGCATCCATAAACCCAGCTATCGCGTCACCAGCCTCAGGCAAACTGCAAAGATTGAGGATCTTGGTGTAACTGCACAGAATGAACGGGTTACTAATGAAAAAAATTTTCCCAAAGAAAATATAACCGTAACCAGTGCCGACTGGATTTTTGAAATCCCCAACCCATTTCCCTGCAAAGGCAGAACCTATATCGATAAGGAATGGGCGGATGCCAGCGCCGCACATCCGGAACGGATACGACTGCCGCAGCCGGAACCGGTTTCTCTGAGCAAGGTACTGAGGCGCAATAATATCGACCAGGCACTCTTTATCGATCTCCCCAACCCAGTCCTGCTGGCTCTCGCGACCTGCTCCACTGATCCGCAGGATCTGCAGAAACTCGCCGAACTCAGCTGCGACATCATCAAAGATGGCCAGATACCGACCGGCCTGCGCTATACCAAAACAGACTCAGGATCCTGCCGGCCGATTATTCATAATCATGCCCTATTTGAAGCGGTAGCCAATAATCACCATCTGCCGGACAGCTATAAAATTGTCATGGTCATCCGCCCCGGCGCGCAGGGAAGCAGCGAAATTGTTGGCGAATGGCCGCAGAATGGGCACAGCCATGTATTTGAATATCTGCGCCGCAATTCCTATATCCCCGGCGGCCACTATGCCGCTAATATGGCCGATGATGCGATCCGCTATTCCATCAACGCTCTGAGCTCCCACGATATCAAAGGGCTCAGACATCTCTACTATCAGCGCAGCTATATCCGGCTGGCCGAAGAATTTGGGGTTAGTCTTCCGAAGAGTTTAGCGGCAGATTCACCGAGGGTTTTAACGGAGAATGAACTGGAAACGCTTCGCTTGGCGGTGATTACTGAGGCAAAAACCAAGGCGGACGCTCCAGTAACTATATGGGGTTGGAATTTTGGTTTCGATTTCGCCCCTTCGCTGTACCGGCTGCATGCCTCACACCAGCAGATCCATCAGCAGTATGCCATGGTGCCGGACCAGGTTGACTGTTATCACCATGGAACCAGGGAGTCTACCGGAAAAATCTCCGCCTATAGCTGCGGCGATCTGGTAGCCGAAGTGATTGAACAGTATCAGCTGGGAAATAACCGCGATTTTTTTGCCGACTACCGCCTGGCAATAGCTGCCAATCAGCGGATGGACGATCGATCAGATCTGGAGGCTAATCTGGTGGTCTGGGCCGATGAACGGGTCATGCTCTTTGTCCCCAAAGCGCAAACCTCGCAATGGGAGCTGCAGCTTATGACCCTGCCCGCAGCAGACGGCAGCCTGGCGGGCAATATTTTTGAATGCGACAATCGTATGCGCCACTCCCTGGATACCGGGATCCTGATGGCCCAGAAGGCACTTGCCGGGCTTGGCGCAAAGATGGTCACTTCTATTGAATATCCCAAAAGAATGCAGGAAGACACTGGCTTTCTGCAGCCTCTTCTGTACGCCTTTCTCCCCCGATTACCAGAGTCGCCCGGGGCTTTCAGTGAGGCTCAGTCCCGTTATGTCAACGGCCATTATCCAGAGGATTTTGCCGCCGTATGTCGACAACAGCTGGGGCAATAAACCTGAACTCATTATTTTCGGTGATGCAGGATTGCAGGGGCGGGTTATAAACCCGCCTTTTAGACCCTATACACGTCCATGCGCTCTCGCCAAACAAGTTTCCAAAACGAAGACAGAAAATTTATTATTGACGAAGTGATTTTTCAGGTGGATTTAAGGGGATACATGAAAGGGCGGGTTTAGAACCCACCCCTACGAAGCAAACAGAATTTCATTTTATATTATTATCCGGAAGAACCAAATTTACGAGCCCGTCAAGGTTGTTGGACAATTGTGGCCTGAACCCGGGAGCGGAAGATAACTTTCTGCAGGGCCAGTCTGGTGCGTGGATTGATAATTATCGGCCCGATAATGTTGGCATTGATCATCGGCATTGCTCCTCCCGCGACCTCTTTTTTGCTGAGCACCATAAAAATACCCAGCTCTTCCGCCTTTTCCGCCTGCACGAGACCACGCTCCTCATCGCTCAGTTCCAGTTCATAACTGAGCCCGTATTGGCCGGGGTCGACCAGGGTAAAAGTTATCGATGCATCCTCGCAGGACTGCAGCCAAAAGGCACTGATATCATTTTCTTCCTTGTGATAAACGATATAAGTAGTGTACTTTTCAAACCCTGGAATGCCGCGGGGAAATGTCAATACCTTGTCTGATTCGATTATCGGCTTGTTTACAACTGCACCATCTCCGGTCATACTGATCTCCTTTACCATAAAAGGTATGGGTAATATTTTTATCAGCTTATCAGAAAAGTTCTGCGATATTCAAGTCACCCCGCATGAAATATTTACGGAGACGATAATGAGTAAAAACGGTTTTTTTGGTCAATGGGGTGGCGCGTATATCCCGGAAATCCTCCATGAAACATTTGAACAGCTGCAGCTCAGCTTTAAAGCAGCGCAACAAGACCCGGATTTCTGGCGCCAATATCTCGAGATAATGGCCACCTATTCCTGTCGGCCCACACCGCTCACCTTTGCCGAAAACCTCACCAGACATTTTGGCGGCGCCAAGATTTATATCAAGCGCGAAGACCTCAATCATACCGGAGCCCATAAAGCCAACAATGTTATGGGCCAGGGCCTGCTGGTCAAGAGAATGGGTAAAAAAAGGGTGATCGCCGAGACCGGTGCCGGCCAGCATGGCGTGGCAACGGCGACCATGGCGGCCAAGTTCGGCCTGGAGTGTACCGTTTATATGGGCGAAGTGGATATGCTGCGGCAGCGCCCCAACGTGTTCTGGATGGAGAAAATGGGCGCAACCGTCATCCCGGTAGTTGACGGCGCCAGGACCTTAAAGGATGCGATTAATGAAGCCTTTCGGGATTGGGTCACTAACGTCGATTCAACCCATTATGTCCTCGGTACCGCCTGCGGTCCCGCCCCTTTTCCGGAGATGGTCGCCTGGTTTCAATCGATTATCGGGACAGAGGCGCATAAGCAGATCATCGCCCAGCATGGCAAACCACCGGCCAGGGTTTACGCCTGTGTGGGCGGAGGATCCAATGCCATGGGCATCTTCCAGGGGTTTCTCGACAACAGCGAAGTCGATCTGGTCGGCGTTGAGGCCGGCGGCAAAGGACTTAAAACTGGCCTCCATGCCGCAAGGCTCTGCGGTGTCGACGCCGGCCCGGGAGTGGCCCAGGGCTACAAAACCATGTTTCTGCAAAACGACGATGGCCAGATGCGCGACACCCATTCGGTGGCGGCCGGACTCGATTATGTCGGCGTCAGTCCGATTCTCGCCGACCTGGCCGAGAAAAAGAAGGTGCGCTTTGCCTCAGCCACCGACGATGAGGTGATGCAGGCTCTTGATTTAACCATGCGCATGGAGGGTATTATCCCGGCCCTTGAATCTGCCCACGCTTTTGTCCAGGCCTTTAAAGATGCTCCTCTTCTTGATCGTAATGAGGCGATTATTATCAATCAGTCCGGCCGCGGCGACAAGGATATTTTTACCATTGCCCACGCCTTTAACGATCCTTCCTGGAAAAAGTTTATTATCGCCCGAGGCAAAGAATACTCTCAA
This sequence comes from uncultured delta proteobacterium, assembly GCA_963796255.1. Taxonomy (GTDB): domain Bacteria; phylum Desulfobacterota; class Desulfobulbia; order Desulfobulbales; family Desulfocapsaceae; genus Desulforhopalus_A. The sequence continues at coordinate 141,942 of CAWCLE010000020.1, forward strand.
TAATAACCGGATAATAACCGTTTGCAGATGGTGAAACTATAATGCTACTGGAAAAAATCTTACGCACCCGACTGGAAAATAACAAAATTCTGCTGATGACCCACATCGTCCTCGGCTATCCATCCTTTGCGACCAATCGCCGGGTTATCGCCCAGATGGTTAACAGCGGGGTGGACTGCATCGAGATGCAGATACCTTTTTCTGAACCTATGGCCGATGGTCCGATTATTCTAAAGGCCAATCAGGACAGCCTGGCTGTCGGCACTACTGTTGCCGACTGCATGGCCTTTGGCGCAGAAATGTCTAGTCTGTACGATATCCCTTTTCTGTTTATGACCTATTATAATATTATCTTCAAATACGGCGAAGAACGATTTTTCCAAGATTGCCTTGCAGCCGGAATCAAAGGGTTAATTGTTCCCGATCTGCCACCGGAGATGGGTGAAGACTTTTTCCAGTTGGCAAGCCGGTATCAGATCGCCCCAATCCTTATCTTTGCCCCGACCTCAACAGATGCCAGAATGGCAACGCTCAACAAGTCGGCTGCCGGTTTTATTTATTGCGCTGCCAGGCGTGGCGTGACCGGCAAAAAATCCGAGTTCGATGACAATTTTCAGACCTATCTTGCCCGGTGCAGGGCAGCGACGTCTTTGCCGATCGCCGTGGGTTTCGGCATCCGCAACCATGACGACGTTGCGGCTCTTGGCGGCAAGGCCGATATCGCGGTTATCGGTTCCGAAACAATTCGTCTGGTTGATGAACAAGGGGCTGAGGCCGTTGGCCCGTTCATCAAAGGCCTGCGCTAAAAAGATGGAGACTGCCATGACCGAGACCAGCCAACTGAATGCCACCCTTGACACTGCGAATGTCCTGTGGGATCTCACCGACTTATATTCCGGCCTGGATGATCCGTATATTGAATCGGATATTACCTGGTGCGAAACAGAAGCTCTTGCAATAAACAACACCTATTACAGTAAAGTTGCCGAGCTGGATGCAGAAAAGCTACTGAGCCTCGTCAAAAGACTGGAAAACCTTGACTGTACTCTGACTAAACTGGGAACTTTCTCGTTTCTCAATTTCACAACCCAGATGGCCCATGCTCAGGCCGGCGCGCTTGATCAGCGAATCCGCGAACTCTACAGCAAGTGCGGCACTCAAATTGTTTTTTTTGAGCTGGAGTGGAATAAGGTAGGTGAAAGCCAGGCGCGTACCCTCCTCGACAGCCCGCCAATAAAGTCTTATCGCCATTATCTAGAAGCGCAGCGACGCTATCGCCCGCATCAGCTTAGCGAATTGGAAGAAAAACTGCTGCTGGAAAAAGAGGCGGTGGGCCGCAACGCCTGGACCACCTTGTTTGACAAAATCCTCAGCGATCTCAAATTCGGTGCCAAAAACAGATCGGAGGAAGAAGTACTCACTGACCTGTATGATGCCAAGCGCACGATTCGGCAGCTGGCTGCAACCGAGATGACGGAGGGACTTAATAAAAACAAGCATATCCTCACCCATATCTTCAACACCCTGGCAGCAGACAAGATGATTACCGACCGGCTGCGCAAGCACACGAGCTGGGTCAGCTCCATGAACCTGCATAATGAATTGCAGGATGCAACCGTCGACACCCTGATACAATCGGTTACCTCGCGCTACGACTTGGTCACTCGCTATTACCATGTCAAACGGCGGCTGCTTGGCCTGGACACTTTAGAAGACTATGACCGTTATGCGCCTTTACCTTCTTTACCGACCAAAAAGATCGACTGGTCGGCATGCCGCCAGACGGTACTGGCCTCGTTTGGTGCATTTTCACCTAAAATGGCCGAAATCGCCGAAATGTTTTTTGCCCGCAAATGGATTCATGCCCCAGTGGCTACCGGCAAGCGCGGCGGCGCTTTTGCCCATCCCTGCATTCCCGAGGTTCACCCCTATGTGCTGGTAAATTATACCGGCAATCTCCGCGACGTTTCCACGGTGGCCCATGAGCTCGGCCACGGGGTGCATCAATATCTGGCCGCCGACCAGGGCCATTTCAACAGTGATACGCCGCTGCCCTTAGCTGAGACCGCCTCGGTCTTTGCCGAACTTCTGGTCTTTAACAGCCAACTGGCACTGCTGGAAAACGATCTGGAACGGCAGGCCTTTATCTGCCAGAAACTGGAATCGATTTTTGCCACCGTCTTCAGACAGACGGCGATGAATCGTTTTGAACAGCTGATGCATGAAGGAAGAAGACAACAGGGAGAGCTCAGCAAAGAACAACTCAGTGAGTACTGGCTGTCCACGCAGCGCGCGATGTTTGGAGATTCGGTGCATTTGGGCGATGATTACGGGATCTGGTGGTCGTACATCCCGCATTTCCTGTCAACTCCGGGCTATGTTTACTCCTACGCCTTTGGCGAGCTGCTGGTGCTTGCTCTCTATGGAATATATCTAAAGGAAGGGGAACCTTTTGTGCAGAAATATCTCCGGCTTCTTGCAGCCGGTGGCTCACAGTCACCCTACGATCTATTGAAGCCTTTTGATATCGACTTGAACAGCCCGGAATTCTGGCAGACCGGGCTTATGGTGATTGAGGAGATGCTGACCAAGGTGGAGTGATTGTTACTCATCAAGCCTTTTATTGCGTCGCCAGTGGGGATGCGTAATACCCAGCTTATTGATCTTATAATTCAAAGCCCGGGGGCTGATGCCAAGCTTGGCGGCAGCATTTTTCTGTACCCATAAACACTCTTCCAGTATCCGTAAGATAAGCTCTTTTTCCTGTCCAGCTAAAGATTCCCCCCCCTCCAGTCTCGCCACCGGCATCTCTTGGCCGGCCTGATTTTCTGGTTTTTTCCCTGTTTGATGCCTCTGTATTTTTTCGGGCAGGGCCAGATTAGCTGAATGAATAACGGAGTTGTCTTCAAGAATGACCGCCCTTTCAATAGTATTGGCCAATTGCCTGATATTGCCCGGCCAATCATAATCATGCATCAGATTCTGGGCATTTTCACTGAAAGTCTTGAGATCGCAATTCATAGAGGTGCAGATCTTGGTCAACAGAAGATCGGCGAGGGGAAGAATACATTTCTTTCTCTCTTTTAACGAAGGCAGCGAAACCGGCAACACATTAATTCGGTAATAGAGGTCCTCGCGAAACAAGCCAACCTCCACTTGATGCACCAGATCTTTGTTGGTTGCCGCGATAATCCGCACATCGCTATGGATAGTTTTGTTACCGCCTACCCGCTCAAAAGACTTTTCCTCTAACACCCGCAATAACTTGGTCTGCAGCCGCATGTTCATCTCGCCTATCTCATCGAGAAAGATAGTCCCGCCGCTGGCTTGCTCAAACCTGCCGATTCGCTGTTTGTCGGCACCGGTAAAAGATCCTTTTTCATGGCCGAACAGCTCAGACTCAAGCAGGTCCTCGGGAATATTGGCACAGTTGATTTTAACAAAAGGCTTTTTACGCCGAGGGGAATTGAAGTGCACCGTCCCGGATAGAAATGATTTTCCCGTACCGGTGTCTCCGGTTATCAGAATCGTCGAGTCGGTTTTGGCAAATCGAGCCAGGCTCTTGAGGATGAGTTTCATCTTGGGACTATGGGCGATGACATCCTTGAAGTCATAGACCACATCCTGTTTTCGTCGATGATAGGCGATCTCATACTTCTGGTCGCGAATTTCCAAGGCTTTATTGACTGCAATATTGATGCGAGTCGGCGAGGGGTGGACCAGAAAATCACTGGCCCCACTGTTCATCGCCCGAACAATTATCTCCGCTTTTTCCGTCTTACTGGTCATGATGATCGGCAGGTACGGATCCTTGGTATGAATCTGATCAAGCTGGACCATCGACTCTCCTTCAAGCGAATCGGTATCAAGAAAAATGAGGTCAAACTGATTGGCTTGAATTTCTGCTTGAAGTTCAGCTTCACTACTGATACAGGTCAATTCACACCTATCCTGCAGGGCAGCGAGCAAGTTGGCCTTAATGGTCTCAACGGAATCAGAGATCAAAACTTTATACATAGAGAATTACGAGAAGGTAAAAGAAGTTTCAAAAACGTAAGAGGGCTTTATTACTTATATGGCCAAAATAGGAAAAAAGCAAATAAAAGGATTATCCTTATACTATCACCGATAAAAACCGGAAGGTACTCGGAAGGATACGCTGATGGCACTCTCTTTGGCCGACTTCCTCGACAAGTCTTAACGATGACGAAGAAATAGAGCAATGATTATTGATAACTATTGGATGCGACAGGCCTTATTGCAGGCAGAGAAAGCTGCCGCCTGCGGCGAAATTCCCGTGGGCGCGGTGCTTGTCGGCCCGGATGGATTATTGGCGGCAGCGGGGAACAACCCAATTAGCAGAAACGATCCAACCGCCCATGCGGAAATAATCGCCATCAGAAATGGCGCCGAGCACCTGCATAATTATCGCCTTCCCGGCACGACACTCTATGTCACCCTGGAACCTTGTGTGATGTGCATGGGAGCCTTGATCCAGGCGCGGATTGAACGACTGGTCTATGGCGCCGACGATCCAAAAACCGGTGCGGCCCGCTCAGTGTACACAATAGGCAGCGATGGTCTTTTAAACCATATAATTGACATCACGAACGGAATTCTTGCCGAACAGTGCAGCACTCTGTTGAAAGAATTTTTCCATCGTCGACGCCAGGAAAAAAAGTGATTTTTACGTTAAAAAGAGTGCTCTTTTTTAAAAAATGCATACTTTTTCATTGCTAAAAGGGTGACGACGGTTTACATAGTACCTCACATTTTTCAGAGCATTTTTGAGAAGGAGAGGTGACCGAGTGGCTTAAGGTGCACGCCTGGAACGCGTGTGTACGCGAGTACCGTGAGTTCGAATCTCACCCTCTCCGCCAGACATCATGAGTTCGACTTTTTGATAGCCGGGCCTTGCGCAACAAAGAATCACTAACTCCGCCAGGTCCGGAAGGAAGCAACGGCAGTGAATCTCTTTGTGTGTTGCAGGTAACCCGGCTATCATTTTTTGTAATCGTTCTACCAGTACCCCATTTTCGTCCGATCAGGCCCCCCTCACATAGCCAACTATAGTTCGGAGGCCTGCTTGAACGAAACTGAAGCACTGGTTGAACGATTACCATTTTATCATCGCGCAGCCAGCCGCTCATTCTTACCAGCCCCGGTGTTGCATGTCTTATCTCGTTCTCGCCAGAAAAGCCCGTCCACAGACATTTGACCAGGTGATCGGTCAGCGCCCGGTGGTCACGACCCTGAGAAACAGTATTATCCGCAACCGGGTTGCCCATGCGATTCTCTTTTCCGGAGTCAGAGGGGTCGGCAAAACCACTCTGGCGCGCATTATGGCCAAGGCGATCAACTGCCATGCCCCGGATCCGTCCCTGCGGCCCTGCGATCAATGCCCCTCCTGTCGACAGATAGCCACCGGCGCCTCGCTTGATTTATATGAGATTGACGGTGCATCCAATCGCGGCATCCAGGAAATCCGCGAGCTCAAGGAAAAGATCCGGTTTCTGCCGACCACTTCGCAATATAAGATCATTATCATCGACGAAGTACATATGCTCACCACCGAGGCCTTTAACGCCTTGCTGAAAACCCTGGAAGAGCCACCCGCGCATGTCTATTTCATGTTTGCCACCACCGAAATCCATAAAATCCCCATCACCATCCTGTCCCGCTGCCAGCAGTATGAACTCAAACGAATTTCGGCAAGGGAGCTGTATGACCATTTTTCCAGGCTGGTCAGCGACGAGGGTTTTACCATCGATCCGTCGGCGCTTTCGCTTATTGTTCGCGAAGCCGGCGGCTCGGTTCGGGATGGTTTGAGCCTTCTTGACCAGATGTTTTCTTACGGGGAAAAAAATATCAGCAATAAAGATGTCGTTGAGGTTTTAGGACTGGTCAGCCGCGAAGTGCTGATGCGTCTTACCAGGGCACTTCTTGACGGCAATAAAGGCGAGGTCTTTATCAACCTGCAGGAAATTTTCGACTTTGGCATGGACCTCAAGCGCTTTGTCGAAGACCTTATGGATCATTTCCGTACCCTGCTGCTCTGCAAGATCGAAGGATGTAATGAGTTGATCGACCTCCCCGATGAAGAAATGCAGGAATTCGAAAATCTTGCCATAAACTACACCAGCGAAACCCTGCACTTAAAGCTATCGCTCCTTATGGCGATGGCCGATGAACTGAAATTTTCCACCCAGCCCCGCCTCACCCTCGAGACATCTTTTTTAAAGATAATCGAAGCTTCTAATGTGGTGCCCGTGACTACCCTGCTGAGCCGTCTTGAGGCAATGCTTGCGGCCTTGCCCGCCAAGCCGACACCACTGCAGGAGCTCGTGCAGGACCAACAGCCGGATACGGTTAAAAAAAAAGTTGAACCACCGGTCCCAGCAACACCTCAGCCTGAGTCTGCCCAGGTAGAGGCCAAAGAGGCAGAACCAGAAAGTCCCCAGGCCGATGCCGACCTGCAGGCAGAACCACCACCTCCGCAGCAGCAAAAAGTTGCCCCCCCGCAAACCAAACCCTTAGAAATCCGTCCTCATGAAAAGGACATCCGTAAAGACTGGCTCGATTTCATCAAATATGTCAAGGAACGCAAAGTCTGGATGGCCCAGGATCTGCAACGAGCCGACACCATCAAACAAGATATTAAAGGGGAATTGCATCTCAGCTTCAGCGATCCGGCAAACTGCTCGGTGCTACGCCAAAAAGAAAACCATCAGCTTCTTACCGAGTTTGCCTTGGATTTTTTTCAAAAACCCTTGAAAGTACGGTTCATCATGCCCAAGATAGAGGAAACGAGTGATGGGGATGGTGATGAATCGCCGCACCGGAAAAGACAGCAGTTAGTCAACGATCCGCTGGTCGTCATGGCGGCGGAAATATTTAACGGGCAAGTCGGAGATATTCGCATCGGCCCCAGAAGCAGGTAATTTCACATCAAAAATGAGACAAAAATGGATATAAGTTCTATAATGCAACAGGCCAAGGCCATGCAGGAAAAAATGGCCAAAATCCAGGAAGATCTGGCTAAAAAAACGATCACTGGCACCTCCGGCGGCGGTATGGTTCAGGTCACGGTCAACGGCCAGGGCGATGTCCTGTCGATGACCATCGAAAAAACGGTAATCGATCCCAATGAAAGTGGTATGCTTGAAGACTTGGTGGTTGCCGCAACCAATGACGCTATCAGAAAGGCCAAAGAATTAAGCAAGCAGGAGTTGGGCCAGCTCACCGGCGGGCTCAATATCCCCGGCCTTAGCAACCTTATGCAACCGTAAGCGTTCGATGCAGGTTATTCCTCCGGCGCTTGAACGACTTATCGACCAGCTGGCACATCTGCCCGGCATCGGGCGAAAAACAGCAACCCGGCTGGCGCTGAACATCCTGCGCAAGCCTCCTGCCCTTGCCCACGAACTGGCAGCAGCCCTTACCGAACTGCACGACGCCATCCAGCTTTGCTCATGCTGCTTTTCTTTTTCAGAAAACGACCCCTGTGCAATCTGTGGCGATCCGCGGCGTCAGGCAGATACCATCTGCGTCGTAGAACAGTCGGCAGATCTCATGGCGATTGAAAAAACGGACAGCTTTCGCGGTCACTACCATATTCTACACGGGGTTCTTTCGCCAATGGATGGCATTGGCCCCGATGAGATCAAGATCCGCGAGCTGCTGGCCAGGGTCCGAAATGGCACGGTAAAAGAAGTGATCATCGCCACCAGCTCAACTGTCCCCGGCGAGGTTACCGCCTCCTATTTGATAGATATCCTGCAGGCCGAGTCCATCCAGTTGACCCGCCTGGCCTGTGGTATTCCCATGGGAATGGATATTAAATATGCCGATAAATATACCCTCGCTAAAGCCATTGAAGCGCGCTCTCTGCTGCGCAAGGGGCTTTGATGGTTTCGTAGAAACTCTTCATTACAACCGCCCTAGGGGCACATCTGTGGGTGTACTCTTCTGGAATTTATTTCTGAGTCTTCTTATCCCGCCCAAAAGACTTGCTCGACTTTTTTCAATACTCGCTTGACTTTTGCTCTTTTCAGTAACCCCATGAGGGGTGTAAGTTCATTTCAGTAATCCCGCCCAAATGATTCGCGGGATAAGCTCCTTCACGAAATAAATTTCTTGTAAAAAGCACAAGAAATTTATTTCTAAGTCGCTAAAACCTCTTGCACACAGAATTCAATCATGTTAATAAATGGCTCTTGCCAAGCCTGGGAAGAGTTCTGTTAAAGTTTCAAGCGTTTTCGAGGCTCATAGAGTTATCCAGGCGCGTAGCTCAGTGGGAGAGCGCCACCTTGACGTGGTGGATGTCGTGGGTTCAATCCCCTCCGCGCCTACCAAAGATAAAAGGCTAAAGTAACAACACCCCTCTTTTTCAGGTGTTACTTCTTTAGCCTTTATTTTTATATAGAAAAACTTTCATGACTGATATAACCGTAAGCCTCAATGAAGGAGAATCCACCACCGTACCTGCAGGCAGTACCGTTCAGGATGCCCTGGCCGCCCTTCTTTCCAATAAACAGCGTAAGATCACTGTAGCAGCCAGAATCGGCGAGGCTATTGTGGATTATACCACAGTTTTACAGAGCGATACAGCTCTTGCTCCTATCCAGATCGGCTCCGATGAAGCGCTTGATATCCTGCGCCACAGCACTTCGCATATCATGGCCCTGGCAGTCAGAGATGTTTTCGGTAAAGATGTCAAAGTCGCCATTGGACCTTCGATAGAAAACGGCTTTTACTACGATTTTTTGCGCGATGAGACGTTCAGCCCGGATGATTTTGAGAAAATCGAAGCGCGAATGGCCGAACTCATTCGGCAGGCTTTGCCATTTACCCGTACCGAGATGTCCAGTGGCGAGGCCATAAAGAAATTCAGCGCCGAGCAGGAAAAATTCAAAGTTGAACTGATTGAGGATCTGCAGACCGATACGGTGTCCTTTTATCATGTCGGTGAATTTGTCGATCTATGCCGCGGACCGCATCTGCCCAATACCTCTTTTATCAAGGCCTTTAAATTGTTACGCGTCGCTGGAGCCTACTGGCGCGGGGATGAAGAAAGAGATGTCCTGCAGCGTATTTACGGTACGGCTTTTTATGATAAAAAGGACCTGAGCAAGTATCTCAACGCCCTGGAAGAAGCCAAGAAACGGGACCATCGCAAACTCGGCAAAGAGCTGGAACTCTTTACAATACAGGACCAAATCGGACCGGGGCTGATTCTCTGGCAACCCAAAGGCGCCCAACTTCGGCGACTTATTGAAGATTATTGGAAGGACGAGCACTATCGTCACGATTATGAGCTGCTGTATACCCCGCATATAGCCAGGCAGGACCTGTGGCAGACCTCTGGTCATCTCGATTTTTACAACGAGAACATGTACTCGCCAATGGATATCGACGGGGTACTGTACCAGCTCAAACCGATGAACTGTCCTTTCCATATCGGTGTCTACAACAGCCAGAAAAAAAGCTATCGAGACTTTCCTATTCGCTGGTGTGAACTTGGCACAGTGTACCGCTACGAAAGAGCTGGTGCGCTGCACGGACTTTTTCGGGTTCGCGGCTTCACCCAGGATGATGCGCATATTTTCTGTCGCCCGGACCAGCTGGAAGACGAAATTTTCAATATTCTTGATCTCAATCTGCATATCCTCAAAACTTTCGGTTTTGACGAGTACGATATTTATCTGTCCACCCGACCGGAAAAATCAGTCGGCAGTGACGAAAACTGGGAAAAAGCCACCCAATCCCTAAAGCTCGCCCTGGAAAAAAAGGGCCTCAGTTATATGCTCGATCCAGGGGAAGGAGTTTTTTACGGTCCGAAGATAGATATTAAAATTAAGGATCAACTGGGTCGATCCTGGCAATGCTCGACCATCCAGGTTGATTTTAATCTTCCCGAACGCTTCGAAATGAGTTATACGGGTGCCGACAACGCCGAGCACCAGCCCATTATGATCCATCGCGCACTGATGGGCTCTCTTGAGAGGTTCATCGGGGTTTTGATTGAACATTATGCCGGCGCTTTTCCTATCTGGTTTGCTCCGGTACAGGCAAGAATTCTCAACATTACCGATGATCAGGCGGAGTATGGCGAGGCGGTATATAAAGAGCTGCGCAAAGCAGGCATGAGGATTGAAAAAGATTTGCGCAATGAAAAACTGAACTATAAAATCCGCGAAGCACAAGTTGCCAAAATCCCCTATATGCTTATTATCGGGGACAAAGAAAAAGCCGATAACACGCTGACTGTGCGGCTTCGCACCGGCAAAAATCTCCCCCCCATGACTGTTTCCGAGTTCGCAAGGCTTATTGCGGATGAGGTTCGGGATGGGAGGGGACTAACAAATATTAAGCTCGTATAATCGGGGAGGTAAAGTTATTAACAGAAGAGGAAAGACTGGTCCAGTACAACGTGATGATAAAGCATTAATCAATGATGCTATCCGCTTTCCCAACGTCAGACTTATAGGCGATGACGGAACTCAGCTGGGTGTTGTTTCAACTGAAGAGGCACGAAACATAGCCACCGAGGCGGGTCTTGACCTGGTTGTCGTCTCGGAAAATGCTGATCCGCCGGTATGTCGAGTGATGAATTACGACAAATTCCGCTACGAGCAGAAGAAAAAGGTTCAGGAAGCAAAAAAGAAACAGACCACTGTAGAAACAAAAGAGATTAAGTTCCGGCCAAAAACCGATGAGCATGATCTCAACTTTAAAATTAATCATATTAAAAAATTTCTCGCCGCAAAAAATAAAGTGAAATTAACCATGCGATTTCGCGGCAGGGAGATTGTCTATTGCGAGACTATCGGGGTTGAGGCCATGAACAAGGTCGCAGCTGCCCTCACTGACGATGCGGTGATCCTCCAGGAACCGCGCATGGAAGGTCGCCAACTGGTGATGTTTGTCGGACCGAAAGGATAAATTTGTTAAAAACGTAGTGAAAAGCTCGAGTTGATATAAATAATTGCTGTTGAATGATGTATCTTTTCTCCAGCTGATACTTTTTAATTACCTTCAACAGCCGTAATATATAGGTGTAAAGGAGCACAAGCCATGCCCAAGATGAAAACCAACAGAGGCGCAGCCAAGCGTTTCAAACTGACTGGAACCGGTAAAATCAAGCGTAATAAAGCTTTTTCCAGCCATATTCTGACCAAGAAATCAACCAAGCGTAAGCGTGGTCTGCGTCAAGCCGATATTGTTGATTCGGCTAACTATAAAGGAATCAGGCGGATTTTACCTTACATGTAATGAATGAGGGTGCTGTTTGATCCATTGAAAAACGCTTTTGTCTGCACCGTATTAAAGAACTTGCCGCATTGTGTCGGCGGGAATAGAAGGAGTTAAGAGATGCCACGCGTAACACGAGGTTTTAAAGCCCGTAGAAGAAGAAACAGGGTATTAAAGATAGCCAAAGGATTCAGAGGCGGACGTTCACGTCTTTATAAGAGTGCCACGGAAGCTGTTGACCGCGCTTTAGTCTATGCCTATCGCGACAGACGGACCAAGAAAAGAGACTTTCGCCGCCTATGGATTGCCAGAATCAACGCCGGTGCCCATATGAACGAGATGAGCTACAGCAAACTGATGGGTGGCCTCAAAAAGGCCAATGTTAATCTAGATCGTAAGGTACTTGCAAATCTGGCAATACTCGATGCAGAGGCCTTTACCCGAGTGGTTCAGATAGCCAAAGAAGCAAACGCTTAGGCGGCTTCCCCGGTAATAGTTTTTTCTGCGTGCCGGACATTGGTTATCAATTGTAACCAATGTCCGGCACGTTGTTTGTTTTACGCACCTCTCTTTTTATATTCACCATGGAACAAGAGCTACAGAGCTTAGAAATCGAGGCCAGGGAAAGTCTACAGCGCCTCGATGATACAAGCCTGCTGGAAGACTATCGCATCCGCTATCTGGGACGCAAAGGTAAGTTCAGCACCATCATGCGCCGGCTCGGTACAGTGGCGGCAGACGACCGGCCTCGGGTAGGACAGCTGGCCAACAGCATCAAAGCAGAGATAGAAAAACTGTTTGAGGCCAGACAGCAAGCCCTCAGCGCTTTGTCAGCCGGCACCAGACCCCAGGCCGGACCCGATCTTACCTTGCCGGGTCGTTATCCCATGCCAGGGAAACTGCACCCGATCAGCCAGGTAATGAACGAGACCTGTGCCATTTTTGAAAACCTGGGCTTTTCCGTCGCTGAAGGCCCGGATATCGAGCTCGATTACTACAATTTCGAGGCCCTGAATATCCCCGCCCATCATCCCGCACGCGATATGCACGACACCTTCTATGTCAGCGATTCGGTATTGCTGCGAACGCATACTTCACCGATGCAGGCCCGGATCATGGAAGCACAGCAACCTCCTCTAAGGGTCATTGCCCCCGGTAAAGTTTATCGCTGCGATTCGGATATTACCCATACACCGATGTTCCACCAGGTTGAAGGCTTCCTGGTTGACAAAGACGTTTCCTTTGCCGATCTCAAAGGGGTTTTAACCGTCTTTACCCAGAAAATGTTTAAAAAAGATCTGCCGCTGCGTTTTCGCCCTTCCTTCTTTCCGTTCACGGAACCCAGTGCCGAGGTTGATATTGCCTGTGTGATGTGCGATGGAGCCGGGTGCCGGGTCTGCAAGAAAACCGGGTGGCTGGAAATTCTTGGCTCAGGCATGATCGATCCCGAAGTCTTTAAAATGGTTGGCTACGATCCTGAAGTATACAGCGGATTCGCTTTTGGCCTCGGTATCGAGCGAATCGCCATGCTTAAATACGGCATCGACGATATTCGACTTTTTTACGAAAACGATCAGCGTTTTCTGGCCCAGTTTTAGTTAGTCATATACTACTCAAGAATATTGCCATGAAGTTTACCCTTAACTGGTTGCAAAACTATATAGATATTCAGGGCCTCGCCCCCGAGGAGCTTGCTGAACATCTTACCATGCTGGGCCTTGAGGTCGATGCCTTCGCCCCACTCTATCAAGAGCTGGCCGAGCTGAAAACCGGACTGGTCACCGCCGCTACCAAACATCCCGATGCCGACAAATTGACAGTCTGTCAAGTGCAGATAGGCGAGCAAAGCCACCAGATTGTCTGTGGCGCACCTAATGTACGTGAGGGACTCGCGGTTGTCGTCGCCCTTCCCGGCACTCTCCTTCCCGGCAATTTTAAGATCAGCAAATCAAAAATTCGCGGCGTTGAATCCTGCGGGATGATCTGTTCGGAGAGAGAACTTGAGCTGAGCAATGAGCATGACGGCATTATGGAGTTGCCGGCGGGAACCGAGCACGGTCAATCTTTCATCAAGACAATGGGCCTGGAAGATATTTTTATAGAAGTCGACCTGACCCCCAACCGGCCGGATTGCGCGTCGGTAATCGGCATCGCCAGAGAAATTGGTGGGGTGGTCCGCAAACCCCTTACCCTGCCGGTAAAAGAAGCAGTGATCAGTCAGCCGAGCAAGGAATTCGCGGTGCGCATCGAAGCACCTGAGCTTTGCCCCCGCTATGCTGCACGGCTTATTCAAGGCGTAACCATCGGTCTATCGCCGTGGTGGCTCAGAAAATGTCTTCTCAATGTTGGCCTCAGACCGATCAACAACATTGTCGATATCACCAATTTTGTGATGCTCGAATACGGTCAGCCGTTGCATGCCTTTGACTTTGATACACTTACCGGTCAAGAAATCGTGGTTCGTAACCCGCGCACAAGCGAGATGACCTTTGCTACCTTGGACGATGCAGGCCGGCAACTCGATGCCGAAATGCTGATGATCTGCGATGGGGAAAAACCAATAGCGGTCGCCGGTGTTATGGGCGGTCTCAACTCGGAAGTAACCAAGAAAACCTGCAATATCCTGCTGGAAAGTGCCTGCTTTAATGCAGTCTCCATTCGCAAGACTGCCAGAAAGCTGAATATGGCAACCGATGCTTCCTATCGCTTTGAACGAGGGGTCGATCCTGAAGGCACTATCAATGCATTGAATCGGGCCGTGGACCTGATGGTTGCCCTGGCAGGCGGTACGGCGCCGGATAATGGCATCGATTGCTACCCCGGCAAAACTGAAAAACCGGCTATCGATGTAAGTATTTCCAGGACCAATCAATTGTTGGGCATAGAGCTTACTGCCGAGAAAATTGCCGATCTTTTAGAGTCTATCGGAATCAACTGTCAGCTCTCTGCCGGCGACAAGCTGCACATCACCCCTCCCTCATTTCGCGTCGACATCGAACGAGAGGCGGATCTGGTCGAAGAAATCGCCAGACTCTATGGCTATGACAAAATCCCCGCCACATTACCGAAAGTAAAGCTCAGTTATCCCGAACAGGACAGCAGCCGCCAGCGTCGCCTGGCACTTGCTGCGCGTCTTACCGCAATTGGTTATACCGAGGCGATCAACTATAGTTTCATCTCGGAAAAAAACGCAAAGATGATGAATATTGCCGTAGACGATGCCCGATTTACTCCGGTAAGACTGCTTAACCCACTCAGTGAAGAGCAGTCGGTCATGCGCACTATGTTGTTGCCTGGTCTCCTAGACAACGTTAAAAGAAATATCAATCATCAGAAAACTTCTGTGAAGATGTTCGAGATCGGCAAGATCTTCACCCCTGTCGAAGGAAATCCCCAGCCAAGAGAAGAAAATATTTTGTCCGGGGTACTTTCCGGCAACCGTTATGGCGAGAACTCACCGCTGCATTTCAAGCAGGAACCGGTTGATGTCTTTGATGCCAAAGGCGCAGTGGAATTCATCTTCTACGAGATGGGTCTTGGCCGTATCGGCGAACAGGAGGCGATTCACTTTGCCCGCCCGGAAAATGACTGTGAACCATTTACTGAAAAAGAGTATACTCTTTATATTTTCGCGGGTTTAGTAAAGCTCGGTACTCTGGGCAGAATCAAGACCGAGGTCCTCAGGCGGTTTTCGATCAAACATGAGGTATTTTATTTTGACCTCTTGTATGATAGGATCTGTGATCTCAAGATCGTCGGTAAACATTTCTCATCTTTACCGGTTTACCCCTCGGTTAAAAGAGATATTGCTCTTGTTGTCAGAGAAAATGTTTCATCCGGCGAAATCCTGGCAAAGGTCAGAGGCAGTCGAGATAAACTCGTGGAACACTGCGAAATATTTGATATATTTCAAGGAGCAAAGATACCTGAAGGGCATAAGAGTGTCGCCCTAAGCATTACCTACAGATCGGAAACCAAAACGCTGACGGAAAAAAATGTGGAAAAATCCCACTCAAAAATAGTACGTTTGCTTAGTGATGAATTTGAGGGGAACCTACGCCATGCTTGACAACAATCATAATAATCTGACCAGAAAAGAGCTGACCGAGACCTTAGCCAATACACTGGGCTTCTCACAAATCAACTGTGCCCAGATTGTCGACAGTTTTCTGGATACGATGAAGGAATCGATGCTGTCCGGGGAATCGATTAAACTCGTCCATTTCGGCACCTTCACCGTACGGGACAAATCCCCGCGGAAGGGCCGGAATCCTCGAACCGGTGAGACCATCACCATCAAGAAACGTCAGGCCATAAGTTTTCGGCCCAGCAAAAAACTCAGGGAGCAGGTAAACAGCTAGTACCACGCCCTGATAGAGTAGAGATGAGGCTGGCATGAGGAAAATAACAATACCAGATAAGCTCTATTTCAAGATCGGTGAAGTGGCAAAAATGGCCGATGTGCCGACCCATGTCCTGCGCTACTGGGAATCGGAGTTTTCTGGAATCAGCCCCAAACGAGCCAAATCCAAACAGCGGCTGTACCGAAGAGAAGATGTTGAACTGATACTCGACATCAAGATACTCCTTCATGAACAGGGATATACGATAGCCGGGGCCAAAAAGTTGCTGGAAAACGGAAAAAAACAGATACTGTCGACAACGGCACCTCCACTACCAAAGGCCAAGGTATCAAGGACATTGCTGAGCATCAAACAAGAACTGAAAGAACTGCAAAACTTACTCACCAGTAAAAAAGAAATCTAATTTCTACCTGATCCGTTGACAGCTTTTCCAACAAATGGTAGATACACAGCACGTGTCGGGATGTAGCGCAGCTTGGTAGCGCACTTGTCTGGGGGACAAGGGGCCGGAGGTTCAAATCCTCTCATCCCGACCA
>CAWCLE010000021.1:0-187658 GCA_963796255.1 uncultured delta proteobacterium
GCGGAGTTATTCGTTATGCGTTGATGGCAATTTTAAAACCCTCTAAGATATCGTTTTCGATATAATAATATCGTCTTGCAGTTCTAATTACTCCACATAATAATGACGTGTTCCTAAACTATATTCCATAGAAAGGAGGACGTCATGTTTGAGAATTTTTTCGATAGCTCAGCAAGGATCAAAGCACTTCGAAGTGGCCCAAACGGCCAGTTGCTAGAAGAATTTGCTAAAAACTTACACCAAAAGGGTTACGCCGAAATAACCGCGCGTAAACATATCAGAGCCGCAGAACATTTCATATTTTGGTCAGATCGAGAAGGCATACCTGTCTCAAGGTTATCCGAGATATTTCTTGAACATTTTAACAAGCATCTACATCAATGCCATTGTCAGGGTTACGGGCACTCCAACCAATTGCATTTACTCAATGGCGCACGTTTGTTTTTGAAACACCTGCGTAGCATTGGAGTAATCATCACACCTGTCACTGAGGTAACCGCTCAAGATCCGGTTTTGCTGACAGCCTTCTATCATTGGATGTGTCAGCAGCGCGGAACCAGTGAGTCAACCCTTTACAACTACAGCCTTTCTATTCGAGAGTTGCTGAAATGCCTCGGAGAGGATCCCGGCAAGTTTGGTGCTAAGGACCTAAGACAGTTTGTCCTGGACAGAAGTCAACAGTGTGGATGGGCAGCAGCGCAAAAATGTACGACGGCGCTTCGCATGTTTCTTCGCTTTTTAATCGCAGAAGGCAAGTGTGCCACGGGTTTGGAGGCAGCTATTCCTGTGTTGGCGCATTGGCGGCTTTCCTCTTTGCCTCGGTATCTGCAACCAGAAGCAGTAGAGCGTATAATTTCCTCCTGTGACCCTGATTCACCGGTTGGTAAGAGAGATCGTGCAATTATACTTCTTCTCGCACGCCTGGCATTTCGGGCAAGCGACGTTCTCCAGCTCCGTTTAAATGATATAGATTGGAAGGGAGCAGTAATTCAGGTAGCGGGCAAAGGGCATCGACAGACCCAATTACCTCTAACCCAGGAAGTCGGAAAGGCGTTGGTAACATACCTGCAAGACGCCCGGCCTTCAACCGATAGCGATGTAGTGTTTATCTATTCTCGTGCTCCTTTTCGCACCTTCACGTCCCATTGTGCTATTTCCGCAATTGTTACCCGAGCAATGCGCCGAGCGGGTGTTACTTGCCAGAATCGCGGTGCAGCCCATCTACTTCGTCATTCCACAGCGACTTCCATGTTGCGGCAAGGAGCATCACTACAGGACATCGCTACCGTCCTTCGTCATCGTTCCATCAAGACTACACAGATCTATGCCAAAGTAGATGTGACAGCTCTACAGCAGATAACTCAACCCTGGCCAGAGGTGCAACCATGTTAGTTCAAACTGTGGAATCGTACCTGACAGTGCGCCGTGCTTGTGGATTCGAGCTCAAATCTGAAGGAAATCTTTTACGAAGCTTCGCAAATTATTCAGAGAACAAAGGCAAACATCATGTTTGTTCCGAAGTTGCTATCGAGTGGGCCGGATTGGCGCACTCGATTCACCAGCGAGCCCGCCGACTTGGTAGTGTAATACGATTCGCCCGGTACATCCGTGCGGAAAACCAATTACATGAATTACCACAGGCTGTTTTTGGTAGCGAGAAAAGGACACGACCCACCCCATATATCTTCTCTCAAGATGACATTCAGCGTCTCGTACAAGCGGCATCTCAGTGTGGTTCCCGTACTTTACGTCGAAAGACTTACAGCACGTTGTTTGCTTTGCTGGCATGCACTGGATTGCGTGTGTCAGAAGCAATGCGACTGCGCTTTGAAGATATCACCCCGGATGGCCTGATAATTAAACGTTCAAAATTTGGAAAAAGTCGACTCATCCCCCTGCACAGAACGGCGGTAGTTGGACTCGAAAGTTATCTCAAACATCGCCGCCCCTATGCTCCCTTTAATGACCACGTATTCATTTCGTTACGAAGAAAACCATTGGTTATACAAGATGTTGAAACCGCATTCCAGACTGCGATCGACAAAATCGGTTTACGGCAGCATGCAGCAGGAAAACCTCGACCTACTCCACACTCATTGCGCCACACATTCGCCGTGAGAGCTTTGGAAACCTGCCCGGATAACCGTGATCACATCACAAAACATATGTTGGCGCTGTCAACCTATCTCGGCCATAGTAATGTTGCATATACCTATTGGTATCTGGAAGCAACGCCGGATTTAATGAGAAACATCGCTGAATGTTGCGAAAGTTTTGTTACAGGAGAGCAGTCATGATTCCGATCGCATCGCACATTACATCATTTCTACAGCTACGCTTGGCCGTCGAACGTCGCGCCAGCGAGAACACTTGTGAGTCCTATGCGTATGCTTTTAAACTTCTGTTTGAATACGCCAGTACTTATCTCAATATTCCACCATCGGAATTGAATTTTGAACAGATCGATGCGCCGTTGATTTTAAATTTTTTGAATCATTTAGAAACAGTGCGTGGGAATGGGGCAAATTCCAGAAACACTCGACTGGCTGCCATCAAATCGTTTATGCATTTTATGGAATATCGTGTGCCAACTGCTTTGGAGCAAATTCGACGTGTTTTAGCTATTCCAGCAAAAAAAACCGATACCCGCCTTGTCAAACACCTCACGGTTGAAGAGATGCAACTTATCTTGAATGCTCCAGATCCAACCAAACGAGATGGCATCCGAGATCGCGCAATGATTTACCTTTGCTTTGCCGGTGGCTTGCGTGTCTCAGAATTGATAGGCCTTCGCCTTGATGATCTGAATCTTCAACCACACGCCGACATTCTCATCCGCGGTAAAGGGCGAAAGGAGCGTTGCCTGCCTTTATGGAAGGAAACAACATCAACGTTGCGAGCATGGTTAGCGGTCAGGGGCAAAGCTTTGGTGCCAGAACTATTCCTTAATGCTCGCGGTGAACCTATAACCCGGTCCGGTTTCGAATACATTCTACGTAAGCACGCACACACTGCCGAAAAGCACTGTCCTTCTCTGGCATTGAAGCGAGTTTCGCCGCATGTGCTTCGACACACCTGCGCGCTTACGGTATTGCAGGCCACCAAAGACCTTCGAAAAGTCGCTCTTTGGCTCGGACATTCAAACATGCAAACGACTGAAATGTATACACGTGCCGATCCTTCGGTGAAGCTGGAGGCATTAGAATCTATTGTCGCACCTAAACTACGCTCTGGGCGTTTCAAGGCAACCGATGAACTGATCGCCTCGCTGAAAGCAGGCACTCTTATGCAGAGTAAAAAAACATCAAAATGACAGATTGGCGGAGCCCAAGAAGAACGGGCTCCGCATAACAATTAGCTCCGCATTAAATCTGTTATGCGGTGCACCGCATAACAGATTGGTCGTTATAATTGTCGATTTCTGCTCGTGTCGTGCACTGATGACCTGGAAAAACAACTTAGAACCCTGTTGACCAAGCGGAAGATAGGCTACATCCCGTTTTCCAAAGAAGGTGGGGAGCTGCTGTTTCAAGTTCTTGCCGAACGGCAGGAGAAAGGATCGGTCATTATCACCACGAATCTTGGCTTTGCCGACTGGACCCAGGTGTTTGGCGATCCGGTGATGACGGCAGCTCTTCTTGATCGACTGACGCACCGCGCCCATATCATCAACTGTTAGTGGGATAGTTATCGCTTGAAAGAAAGCCTCAAAGGGCAAAAACTAAGAAAAGGGAAATGAAGATGGAAGTCACTGCATATAATCCGCAAAAGGGTCGATTGGAAACGATAGAGGCTTTTTTTACCGAAGGTACCACGATATGGTTTAACAGCACGAGGAACCCCAGCAGTATTAGGATGATCACCGATCTGAACGATAACGAATAGTTTGCTTGCGAATTCGCGACAACGGTGTTGGTCTTCCAGCAGGTTTTGACTGGCGCCAATCCGAATCGCTCGGTTTGCGACTCGTCAAAATACTAGCAGACCAATTGCGCGGTATTGTGGAAAAAGAAACCGGTCCTGGCACTGGATTAAAAATTATGTTTTTCTGAAAGAGAGGAAACAATAAAAACATATTTGCTCTTTCTTTATACTTCCTTGGATGATAAATATGTCGAGCAAAATCAAAGTATATCAGTGAACTGCAAGCCAATGCCCAACTGATTAACATATTGATTATAATCGATCAGGCTTTGACCATAACCAGAAAAATATTGGATATATCCTTTCAAAAATGGATAATTGAATATTGGGAAACTCCAGCCAAGTTCTACCGCTCCTTTGGAAAACCCTGATTCAATATTATTTCTGGTCATAAGACTGAGAGTATGTTCTTCATGTTTATATGCCAGCCAGAGATCACCATGTCCGTAATAATCAGTGATATCCGGGTTATCGTCATCGCCAGCACCTTCTTGAATACGCAGCCACGGTCTGAGCATCAAAGCAAAGTTTCCCCGACCAAAGGTAAAAGCCGCATACACCCGGTTCCAACTGCGGGACCATTCTCCAGCTCGACCATTTGACATATGGTTAATTCCCAGCATGTTCAGCGTATTTTTAATGCCGAAAAACTCCCACTCCGGTCGCGCCTGTACCCAGAACTCCGGTTCATGGTTGGTTTCTCTGAATGGAGAAGAGTTATCAGTGTCATAAAACTGCCAGAAGGATTGCATGGTATAGCCGGTGAAAAAATCAATTTTATGATGGAACAGGTCTACCGCCAGGGGAATTTTGACACTCAGTTGAAACTGGACCTCAGTGTTATCGACATTCACATCATTTGCATCATATGCATTCTCATAATCACCGACATTCCAATCCTGAAAGTTATGCGCCACAAGCAGGATATAGTTCCTTCGGTACGACATAAGGGTAAAGGGTTTATAGATATTTGTTTCGTCAACTATTAACCGTTCTTCAACGAGCCCGGAAGCCTCGTCCTCCTGTTCCGCAATGTCGGCTGCACCAGAAGTTTTCTCTTTGGCATTGCAGATGTCGCGAGCGTCTCCCATAGTCAATTGTGACGAAGCGTTTTCAATTAAATCGAGCATGCACGCCTGCCGGGCGTCAGTGAGAGCGGCTTGAGTTCGTCCTTCAGCACTGGGAAAGAGAAGTAAACCCGGCAAGAGAAATGAGACGATGAGTAATAGAGATTTTTTTTTCATGTTATTCACCTTTTTAGGCAAACTGTGTGCAAAGTTCCAAGGAATAGTACGTCACACAGGCTAACAATGGTTCTCGATACGGAATGTGTCAATGAAAATGAGACACCATTTTGTGTAAATTAAGCTCACTCGATCAAAGTTGCAGGGAATAGCATATTGGGGAGGTTAGTCAAGATCAAGCCTCCGGTAAATCGGGCGGAGGGAGCCGAAGTTCCCGTCTGCCCACAGAACTGTGTGTACGGGTCCGTAACCGATAAAAATCATAGAGACTGTAAAACGATGGCAGGCCCGCCCTCTGGAGACGATTTACCCTGTTGTCTGGCTTGATGCCATTCACTACAAAATCCATGAGAACGGCAAGGTGGTGAGCAAAGCTGTATACACTATCCTTGGGGTAAAGGAAATCCTGCTTGCCTGTATTGACGGTTTGAAGGGTTTCCCTGAAGCAATAGAGGCCATATTCCCCCAGACAGAAGTGCAACTCTGCATTGTCCACCAGATTCGCAATTCACTGAAGTATGTTGCCTCGAAGAATCAGAAGGAATTCACGGCAGACCTCAAGCGTGTCTACAAGGCCAGCAGTAAGGATATCGCCGAGGTCGAGCTTGATACTCTGGATGCCAAATGGGCTGGCAAATAGCGTCAGGTTTAAACCCTTTGTTGTGGATAGTTCCAAGAAATATCAAGTGGCCACCGGATCGAGTGCTGGCTCAAGGGATACAGAACTTTCAGATTACGATGTCCCAATTTAGGGAAGATTGTTACATCCCACCAGAGAAGAACGGGTGATCTCTCTACCGTAGTTTGTCTCGTCAATGGCCTTGGGCAGGCTCAATTCCGGTTTTACTCTATGGCTGTATTCCACCGTCTTCTGCAAGTGGGGCAGGTTCTCCCACTGCATCAGACTTCGGATATAAATCCATGGCCTCCATAATTTTCTGAGAGCAGTACCACAGCGGCGTTATCTCCGGTCATTTTTTTTATCTGAACAGAAGTTGTTTTTACTTCCAAAATCCAAGTCAAATTCATTTTGATTCTGTGTTTTCTTCTTTCTTTACAATAACAAATCCAAAATTTTTCAGAACAATTTGATAATTCCGGATGGCATCCAGATCTTTTCCCTGATCTTTGAGGCTCAATTTTTCCCATTCGACCATGCAATCGTGAAGGCGTTTATCATCATTTCTTTTTTCTGCATGCTTCCAGCGCTTTTCTTCTCTGAATTTCATCCAACCTTGGTGTTCTGCGATAGCCAGTTTTTCAAGATTCTTATAGTTTTCAGATAGTTGAATAAATGCGCTGAAATCCACTGCTTCGTAAAAATCAACCTTGTTCATGGTAACAATTTCAAGACCTACTTCTTTCAGAAGTTGTGGAATCCTCAACGCTGCAGCAATATTCTCTTCTTTAAGATGTCCTGGAAGGTAATTGTAATCTTTGTGGTATTCTAGCTTCCAGCCCTGGGCGTCTCCCAATCTTTTCCAGTTGTTATGAATTTCAGGGGCAATTTTAAAAGCCTCCATTTTGAATTCATCAATCTCGCCCATTAGCCTGATAAATTCATCATACCCAACCAGCATGGATAACACGGTAAAAGTGGGAAGGTGGGCTCTTTTTATAGCATCTTTATTCTTCATTTTTAAATGACTGAGAATTTTTTCAAGAGAACGGGAGCCATGAGTAAATTTATCTGTCTTAATCAGTGCATTGATCAAACCGTAATCTGTGTTTAATTCATTATTTTCTTTTACCCCAAAAATATTGCGAATAAATAATGCCCTGCGAACTGGGAAAAATATATCTTCTTTGTCCTTTATGGGCTTTTTGTTTTTATCAAGTTTTATATTGCCATTCTCATCCAGTTCTTCTAATTGGTTTGGCCCCTTAACATTCAGATAGCCTGACAGCCTGCTTTTGAAATCCGGTCCCTTTTTTACTTTAAAATCGTCATATTTTTTCAGATTGGTTTCATATTCTTTTAATGCTTTTTCAAAATCCTTTACATTATTTTCAGGATATTGGGGAGGATTCAAGCCAAATGTCTGGAAGCTATAGCTAGTCCCACCGGCAAAGATAAAAATACATTTCCCAATGGGGTGGGTTATCTGCCCTTCCTGAAATTGTCCATCCTGCATGGGTGCAAGCAGATACTGGAGCCAGCGGAAATTCTGAGAGTCAAATTCATCCCAGAATACTATGGGACAAAACCCTTTCAACACCTCATCCCGGACACGGTGGAAGGCACCTGTAAGTTCTGCCACATCCACAAACTGCGAAAGATTGAATTCAAGAAAGGGAATTTTCCGGGCTTGTGACAATTGCTTAACGGCAAAGGATTTTCCAGAACCAGGTGCCCCAAAGACTGCAAGAGAAAGAGGATTTTTGCCTGCATCATTGAGCTGATAATCACATATCAAATTCATCAAATTCCGCATGGCCTCAATTTCCATTCGGTCGTAAGTGGTTAAATTGTGAATTTTTAAATATGGTGTATTGAGCAATTCTTTTTCCCCTAAGTACGCTACCCGTAACCCGAGGTCGAAAAGAGGAGTTTGAGATCCCTGTAGTTGATAGTTTCCTTCCAGAATGGTCCATTTTGCATTCACAAAATCAAAATCTTTCTTTTTGGCATCGACCACATTGTCTGGAATGGGAACAAAAGCAGTCGCAAATTTGCCTCTTACTTCGCCATCGAAAATTTTATCAACCGGAAAGGCCATCTTCTTATCTTCATTGCCATAACCAAGGATTTTATAAGTTCTTTGAGCTGAAAGTCCTTTGACTATGGCGGCATCAAAATTAGGATCCTTTTCAATTAATTCTGAAGTGAGTCCGGCGGTAAAGCAATTCATGAGACCTATGACATGCCCCTTATATCCCATAACATCATCCCATTCTCCTTCTTGAACTGCAGGATCGAAAATAAGCCTTGCTTTATAGATGCTGCCGTTTTCAATTTCCAGATAAAGAGCACCTTCCGTTTGCAGTGTTACAATGAGATGGCGACAATTCATCAGTTTAGTGATGCTAGCATTATTGATTAACTCATAGATCAGATCAAGAGCGGTCTGCTCCCAGGATATTCCTTTGGAAATCATGACTTCTTCTTCTCTGATCTCGTCAATCGAGCATATGATAATTAGTTTATCCTGAAATTCTCTGGTCAGTTTAGAAAATAGCCTTCCCTGGGCAATAGAGGAGGCCGTTTTAAGAACTATATGCTTAAGATTTTTTTTCTGGTTTAAGAGATATTTCCAAAGACCTTCCATGTTTCTAAAGTGATTGCCACTGTCATCAATTACAATGATACTGGGGTTTATTGATTCTGTGTTAAGATGTTCCTTGAAATGATTTATATATACCTCTTCTCTCTGGTTTGTTTCCGAATAATCATATGCACCAAATCCCAACTTTTGACTGACCTTCCAGGCACTATTAACACCCTCTATTTTTTCTTTATATTCGATTTTTTCCCAAACGGCGTAGCTAACCTGATTTTGCGGAAAATTTGTCCTATCATTAAAAACGCTTTCCTTGAATCCGAAATTAATTTTGGCTCCTTTTTTTTCTAAATACTGAAGAAGCTCAAATAATTGAAAAGCCCCTCCTTTCGATTCTTTCAAACAGGAGCCAATCTTGTTTCGGGTGTCTGGTGTTGGATTCTTTCCCTTAAAAACATTCAAATCAATGGTGATGTCACCGGTAACCATAATTTGTTTATTGGTTTTCATTATTGATTCCTGTTGAATTTTTTATTTTCGCAAAAGCCATTCAAAAAAATCCGGATAATTATCCAATTGTCGAATAGCCTCAAAGTCATTCAATTTGAGGCAAGAACATCCTTTTTATGAGGTTTCACATCGAGGGATAGTCACTGAACTATCCTCTTGGATGGAATTTTGGGCTGAAGAGTGGCTTTCCTCTTATATTACTCGCCGGCTCCCTCGTTGAAACGATGAACAGTTCTATAATGTCCAGGTCATTGCACCATTTTCTGAGAAAAATTTCTACTCTAGGAAACGTAAAAAATATATGATAAAACATCAAGTTGTAAATTGTAAAACAGG
Source organism: uncultured delta proteobacterium (assembly GCA_963796255.1). Taxonomy (GTDB): domain Bacteria; phylum Desulfobacterota; class Desulfobulbia; order Desulfobulbales; family Desulfocapsaceae; genus Desulforhopalus_A. The sequence goes on from CAWCLE010000021.1 coordinate 9,236, forward strand.
GCTAAAGCAGACGATAAAGGCCCTTTAGATGAAATTGACTCCACCGCTTGAAGGAGCGGAACTTTTGACCTGTATGATAGATTTTTTCGAGTTGCTCAAAATCATGTCTTAGAAAAAATGCGGCAAATTGATTTATAATTGTGTTAGAATGTGTCAGGATTTGGACCTCCTTGTCTTAAATTTAGCAATATAGGCTCGATTTATACTGATGAAATCAATGAAAATAGACACAATCAAGTACTTAATACTAAATGGTAAATTAGAAAATGTGTTGACTGAAATTGATTGTAGTCGGGCAGAGCTTTTTTTGAGAATAAAAGAGGAGCATGTCTTTTGTTTGCATGTAACAGAAAACAATAACCTGAAATTAATAAATAATTTCAAAATGATAATAAAAGACAGAGGCAGAAAACAAGAAAACACTCCTCTCTCCAGATACATGCTAGGCCAAAAAAAGATACCATTGCTTGACAGCGGTTTTAAAAACGCAAAGCAAACGCCTCGAAGTATACGTGACTTGCTGAAAAGAGCTGAAAGAGAAGAAGATAGAAATGTTTGTATACTTGGAGTTAATAAGGGTATTTTTAATGCGTTAAAAAAGAGGGCCAATGCTTTAAAAGAATTGGCAAAAGATAACATTGACAACAGGGAAGACATTTCTGATGCCCAGATACGTCATGATCTTACAGTCGACCCTCTGGAACGGTTGTTCCTGGGAACCTCAGATCAAACAGAAAAAATACGTCATTTTATAAAATGTGCCGCTGAAACTGATGATGAAGTCCTTATTCTAGGAGAAACCGGGACTGGAAAAGAAGTGATCGCCAATGCGATTCACCTGCTTCGCTTTCCTAATCTTAAAAAAATGCAGGTAGTCAACTGCCCTGCCATCTCTGAGGATTTACTGCCGTCGGAATTATTCGGTCATATAAAAGGAGCTTTTACCGGAGCAGAAACAAACAAAACTGGTTTATGGCAACTCGCACAAGACAGTACGCTATTTCTTGATGAGATTGGTGATTTGTCCAAAGATAATCAGGCTAAAATTTTACGTGCGCTCTCTGACCGGAAAATCAAGCCTGTTGGCAGCAATGATCAGATTGAGGTTAAAGCAAGAGTTATTGCCGCTACTAATGTGGATTTAGTTTCAAAAGTCAGGTCCGGCGAGTTTCGAGACGATCTCTACTATCGACTGAACACCTTTCCGATTTTCGTCCCTCCACTCAGGGACCGGAAGGAAGATATAACAATTCTCGCCTCGACCTTCTGGGCTGACAATACTCCGGATACTGCCAAACCACTCAGCGATGAAATCCTGGAAGAAATGAAGAAACGGGATTGGCCGGGGAATGTTCGAGTATTACACTCATTTCTGCGTTGTCTGCGGACTCTGAATTATGCAAAAATTGCTCGAACTGAAGAGATCACAATCAAAGATCTTCTTTTTGCCTTCGCTTACCATGGAGAGCATTCTTTCCAACCGACACAGGGACCTCACATTCAAGATGTGTTGCTCCATCCTGCTCATTGCCTCAGGAGGCTCAAACGGGTAAGCGATATCTTATTCTCTATAAAACTCGCCATCACATCTTTGCTCGAAGAGCAAACTGCAAAAACGGTGCATCAAGATACTATTCTTAATAATATCAGAGAACTCAAGATGCTCTGCACCCCAAAGGACGCTGTTCTGTTCCACTCCGTGCCAACCTTAAACGAAGTGTGCGGATGTGCAGACGAGATGTCAATGCTCGACAATAAACTGTTCTCGTCACCTAACGGGGAATCCGCCTCTTGGTTTAAATTATCATTCAAATTGACGCAGGTTATGGAGACAGTATTTGAAGAGATAAACAAAATCACAGCATAACTCCGTAGATCCCCCGTTTTACCTCATTAAGTCAACATAATCGACCATAGTTTCAACCATCCGCAGAGAGAAAGTCAACAACCTCCTCCCGTAGTCCTTTTTATTTATCTGTAATAACGTGATTAATTATTTTGTTGATTTTTCTGGAATGCTCTTTGCCTATTCTTCATTAACAATTGAAAAAAGGTAACAGTACACAACAAAATACATACTAGAGCGCGTGCCGCACAAAAGGAGGAAATAAATGGAACTGGAATCAAGCAAAAAAATAGGGGTAGCGGAGGAGCTGCATGCCATTGCTGCCCGAGGTATTCAGGCTGACCGGAAAAAGCTGAAAAAAGATATGTGTGAGCAGTTTGCCGACCCTCGGGAATGGATTCGTGAGTTTGTTGTCAATGCTTACGATGCCGATGCTAATGTGTGCTGGATTTCTGGCTGGGAAGATGAGCAAACCCTAACCATAACGGTTGAAGACAATGGGCACGGTATGGATCGACAAGGAGTCATGGATTTCAATATGCTGTACAGATCGGTAAAAAAACCATCGCTTAATACTGCTGTAGGTCAATTTGGGGTAGGCAAACTCAGTGTCGCCGCCATCAAGGGGCAGAGCAAATTTGTGATGACCACATCTACAGGCAAAGAAACATGGCGGATGAAGGCAAATTGTCTGCTCGATGACGATTTGATCCTGCTCGAGAAACTGCACGATATTTCGCCGCAGGGGACAAAATTCGAGATAACATTCACCAAAGAGCATGGCCTGCACAAAGAATTGCTCGAGCTGGAAAAAGTACTCAAAACATATCTCCGATATAAAGACATAACAATCAGCATATCAGACCAGAATGGTGAGTCACGGCGCTGGCTCCAACCCTATGGCTGGGATTCAAAGGGCCTTTATGGTTATGCGGATCCATATTCTCGAAGGTATCTTCTGGACCTTGACGGAAAAAAATTTGATGTGGTGCTTTCTATCGGGGAAACGAGTCATGAGGTATATAAACAAAGGGTCCTCATTACCAACCGCTACAATCTGCTCTTTACAAAAGGAAAAAGAGTTAGAGAAATCCCCTACCTGACAATACGGGTCGATAGTGATGATTTCATGCTTCCCATTGGTCGGCACTGCCTGAGTAACGAGGACGAATTATCAAGGCTGACCAAGAAATTATGGGCGGATTTGATACCTCAATATCTCAATGAAATTCTCAGAATTTATCAAAGAGGTTTTCCCCAGGGAGACGGTCACCTCTACACCCAGATTGAGGCAATGACTTGTGCATTGATGCTTTGCAAAGGCGCATCTGAGAACGTCTGGAACCGCTACCCGCTTTTCCTGATTAAAAATGGTGATCGTCTCTCTTTGGCTGAACTGCAGGAACAATTAATCAAAAAGGGAAAACTCTACATTGAGAGCGAGGTAACATTTGGGGCTGATTATTCAATTTTTGATGCGCCGGTTCTGGCGAAAAAACAGCCGAAGGGGGGAGATGAAATCATCAACACAATGTTCGGAGATTATATCATCAAACTGGGGACGAACGATATAATCTTCGAGCGTCCCAACACAAGGGGGGGAAACCTCAGCCTGCTGGAGAAGGAATTTCAGCAATATCTTGGTTTTCACCCCTTGATCAGCGAGATGAACTTTCTCAAGCAGCAAGACGGCAAGAACGGAAGCGGTTCTCTCGGATTCGGCAACGAGTCTTTGGATGAACTGGAACGTTTGGCTGGTGTATTCAAAGAATCTCGAGAAGCCATCAAAAGTCTTGGAGAAATTTCATGGCGCGTTAGCTATCTCGTCCATCAGGATGGAAGAACTCCGTGCAAGACGCAGCTCTTTCTTTATGACAACAAAACAGTCATTCTCAACCTTAATCATGAGCAAATCAAGAAATTCATTGCTCTTACCAAGACATCACCAGCGTTAGCCGGTCATTGGGCTCTTGCCATGTGCCTGACCAGCGGTGAAAAGATACTTCCCGAGCTATCCGCCCAAGTTAGAGAGGATCTCGTATTGATGGATGCTATTGCGAAGTGCGGGACCAAGAAAATACCCGAACTTCTGCAGAAGGAAGCCGAAACGGACCTTACCAACAGGGCAATTCAAGATTTTATTAGAAAATCTCGCGGAGACTCAGCCTGGAATGATTAACAAGAGGGGGAACACCAATGCCTAAAAAGAAAGAATTAACAGACGTATTTGAAGAGATTCGCCTGGAAGAAGGGCTCGACATAGACATCCATGAAGGATGGCACAAACTGATCAGCAGTCAGTTTGGCGGTAACCCAGGGAGAGGATTCAGTGAACTTATTCAAAATGCGCTTGATAGTTATCCCAACCATTTGTCTTGGAATGAAAAGCGTGGTGCAATTGAAACGAGCGAGAAATCAATATCAATCACCGACTTTGGCGAAGGCCTGGATCGTACGCGCCTGAAGCTCCTTACCACGCTCGGCGGGACAGATAAGGCATCTGATCCGAATAAGATAGGAAAATTTGGTATTGGATTCGTCTCGATCTTTAACCCCAAGCTTAAAACAAAATGTGTTCGAGTGCTGACCTGCTGTGAGGGGGAGAACGTCGAGTTGTCTTTTGATGTGACCGACCCGATGATGCACCCAACGATAAAAGCCATAATGCATCCTGAACCTTTTCCTTTCAGCACCAGAATTATCGTTGAATTTGAAGACGAGACCGCAGTGCAACAATGTCTCAATGATGCGAAGAAAAGGTTAGAATATTATCCGTGCAATATCACAATTAACAAATCCCTCTTCCAATCAATATGGCAGAGAGCAAAACAGAACGAGGCGATCTTTTTTACTGAGGGGGGGTGTTATGGATTTCTCGACCAAAAACACTACAACAAGTGGATAACGGTTATGTGCAAGTTTGAATATTTGTTGAAGATTCCGCTTGCCAATCTGTTAACAGGCGGTCCGGACACAAAAAACGATTTACGCGATTATTACCGTAAAGAGCTTCCTTATCTGCCACAATTCTCTATCTCGATTAATTGCAATGACCTCTCAGTAACAATCAGCAGAGACTCGTTTCGCCTCGATTGCAATTATGAAAAAATGGTGCGAACGTTAGCTGATATATTGATGCTTGAACTCGCAAAAGAAATTGATGAAACAAAGGGCAAGGAGATGATCATTGCCAACCAGTATGTGCTGCGTAACCAGCTTGCGAAATACCTGAAGAAAACGAAAGACAATGCGCCAACTGAAGGCAAACATGATTTTGTTCTAAAAAAACTTGCTGAAGCGAAGGTGCATAGAATGAATGGAAAGTCGACTTGCACCTCTTTGCAGGATATTAATTCGAAAATAACCGACGGACTCCCGCTATTTTTTTCACCGGACAAGAAGAATCTCCGGTGGGTCGGCGGTGTCTTTAAACATGATTTTATCATCCTGCCGCAGAAATGTACGATCAATAACGGAGCACCAAGATTCTATGATGATTTATTCACCTCAATTTTTGAAGATGTGGTGAATCTTGACACGATCCAGGAAGATCAGGAAAAGATCAAAAACCTTGTCGATCGTAAAATTGTAAGTCAGGAATCACTTACCCCCAACACAAGGCTTATTGGTAAGCGTCATATCTCAGGAGTTGAAAAAAGCTTCCTTACCAAAATAAACAGAATCATCAAGCACCCCGATGTCGCGCTGGCCATCAAGAAAAATATTCATATTTTCTATGACCAGGCCGAATGCGTATATTTTGATTCAGATGGTAAAGACGCCTATATTGCCACGGGCCTTTTTGCTGAGAGCGGTGAGGCCCTTGATGACAAAATGGTTCTGGCCAATTTGAGGCAGCGAAATCAGCAGCCGGAGCCATCTGTTGTCAATAAGCTCGATACCCTTTATATCGGTATTTTAAGGAGACATCAGATTATCGATTTCCTCATCCACTGTGATGACAACCATAAAGAGTATTACGCAATTACCTATCTTTCTCATGAGCTTGCCCTGTGCCAGAAGCATCTTGTGCCATACAGCGATTTTTATCATGTGGTCAAAGACCGGCTCGCAGATGATGTACGCAAGGCCGTCATGAGTGAGCTATTAATGCACACACAAGAGGGGATGTTTTGTGCACGTTGACATTGTCGAACCTTTATGGATACCTTGCTTTCTGAACTAAAAGTTGCGTGATAAAATATGATACGACGCCTTATGGCAGGAATTGATTGGCCGCTCTTTCTACTTCTTTTGACTCTTTCTGTGATGAGTCTTGTGAATCTTTATAGCGCAGGCCCCGCAGTCTTCCAGAAACAAGCGGTCTTCTTTGCCTTAGGATATGTTATTTTAGGAGGCCTTCTCTTCATTGATAGTGGAGAACTTCGCCGCTTCAGCTATCTACTTTATGCCGGATCCGTATTGCTCCTTATCCTGACGTTCGCCTGGGGTACTATAGCCGGTGGTTCGCAGCGTTGGCTTAATCTGGGGCTGTTTCGCCTGCAATCCTCAGAACCGGCAAAATTGTTTCTGATTTTTGCTCTGGCCAGATACTTCTCGGAAAGAAAATGGAATACAGTCCTTGGCCTGAGAGAACTTATTGTCCCTGGCCTGCTGACAGCTGTGCCGTTTTGCCTCATCCTTTTGCAACCGGATCTTGGTACAGCCCTGATGCTGGCGATTAGCTTCTTTTCCATCCTGGCAGTAGTCCGAATAAGGTTGTACGTATATCTTACGATAGGCGGAGGAGGGATACTTGCAGCGCCATTTTGCTGGAAGTATATGTTGCATGACTATCAGCGGCAGCGAATAATTACCTGGATCTTGAATCTTTTTGGCATGCAAAATGATTCAATGAATACAGGCTATCAGATTCTGCAGTCAAAAATCGCAGTTGGCAGCAGTGGCTTGTTTGGCAAGGGCTTTCTACAGGGATCGCAGAGCCATCTGCATTTTTTGCCGGAACCCCATACTGATTTTATCTTTGCGGTATTTGCCGAAGAGTGGGGTTTTATCGGATGTTGTTTTTTGCTGGCTTGCTATTTCGCTATTTTGCTACGAAGCCTCTTTATCAGCCTGAGCAGCAAGGATAGATTCTCGCAGTTGCTTGTCTATGGTGTTATGCAGCTAATCTTCTGGCAGATAGTGATAAATCTGCTGATGGTTTTGGGGTTCCTGCCGGTGGTGGGTATCCCGCTGCCATTGTTCAGTTTTGGCGGCTCATCTTTACTTACTACCTTTCTTGCCTTCGGCTGTATATTTAGTATTCGCTTTCATCAACGTAAGATTTCATATCAGATGGAAACTGAGACCACAAAACAGCTGCAATAACAGTCTATAGGCATTACTTTGTTTGAAATCAACTTCACCCAAGTAGTATTTTTTGTAGTTAGGCTTTTTTGTATATACAACAAAAATGTATAGCGTATTCTTGACGAAGAAGTAGGTAAATGGAGAATTGCTCATTGAGAGTGAACAACTTCTTGAGGCTGTTTATGCTGAATTTTTAAAGTCCACTCTGGCTCTGTATTGATACAAAACCATTTTTAAAAAGAAGTTCAACAAAGATGAAATCGTTAATTATTGGTGTTACCGGTCACCGGGTTTTACCCAATCCGGAACAATGCAGGCAGGCCGTTGTGAATATACTCGCAAGTGTCCTCAACAAGGCCCATAAGAACTGGACCGGGCCTAAAGTGGTGCTCTCCCCGCTAGCGGAAGGGGCAGATCGGCTTGTAGCCCGTGAGTGCCTGAAGTTTCCGGAATTTGTTCTGGAATGCCCTTTGCCGCTTGAGACTGATGAGTATCTGAAGGATTTCAGGACAGACGAGTCAAAACGGGAATTCATGGAGCTTCTCTCTCGCAGCAATAAGATCCGGATCATGGAAAACCAGCAAACTCGTGCCGTATCCTATAAACAGGCAGGGCAATATGTCGTGGATCATTGTGATCTGCTTCTGGCAATCTGGGACGGAAGGCCGCCGGAAAATGAGGCCGGCACCGCCGCCATTGTTCACTATGCCAGGTCGGTAGGAAAACCATTGTACTGGATAGATTCCGAACATCCTGAAAAGATCACAGGAGAGAGAATAGGTGAAATTGCGGTGTAAGTTCAAAGGATTATTCGGGAAATTGAGTGATATGAAAATAAACCTCTGACAGTCAGATCTAGAGGAGGAAGAAAAAGATACCATTGAAGATCTTACGATTCGCTTTTATAAGTTGTTCAATCCTCGCTCTGATTTTCGTTGTTCTTTATTTTTTTTGTGGCCGGCAGATCGGCAGATTGGAGGCTGAATATGATCTCTGGCGCGGGCGTTATGAGATCCATGGGTATGGACTTGTTTTTGGCGTTCCTTTGAAGATTGCAGCACTGAAATCTTATGGTGTCGAATACAGGCAGGTCGCGGGTTGTGTGGTCGATGATTTCATCATCGAGAGTGCCGCGGCGTATAACGCTACCATGAAAAAGGCAATCAAGCGGGATCTCGATATTGAAATTGACTGGCCTGATTTTTCCAAGGTGGAAATGAAGAAAATTGCTGACCTGGAGCAAGAAACCTCAGATGGCCATGAAAAAGAAGCGGTTGGCTCAAGGCCATACGTATACACGATAAACCCTTACAATACTGAAAGTTCTTTAAATGACATCGGGGAATGTTTTTTCAACGCCCCCGTTGAACTGGATGGAGATCCCGCCAAGGAAGTTGTCTGCCTGCGATATCTGACATCCGAAAGCAAAGGAAAAAATCCTCCTAACACCTCACTTGTGGTTGATTTATCCAAAGGAAAAAACACTATACTACGGCAGATAATGGACAGGGATGTCTTTTTTGATGAGGGTTTTGTGTCTTTCAAGGACATCGATGACGATGGCAGGGCGGAAATGATCACCAGGGTGCGATTCAGTCCGGATTGTTCCGGGTGCGGAGCTTATCGAATCTATGCGCTTAAAGATTACCGCTTAACATTACAGGCAACTCTGTTCGGCGTAAAAATTGATCACCCATCACTCAAAAATATTCTGCTGGGCCTCCCTGACAACGATAAAACGATAGTCTCCTGCCTCAAAGAAAAAACCAAAGACGATCATCCCTGCGGCTTCTACGGGGAGTGCAAAATCTCTGCTCCCTGGATCGTTGATAGCAACCATAACGGCCAGTTGGAAATTGTCATGCTGGTTGAACCGCCTCGAGGTGATTTCGGTTCTGAAGCCAAAAATAGCTATTTGTTTTTTTCAGAATATTCCGCTGATGGAATGAATCTCCAACGCAAATTGATTTCCCTACCACTTGAACATTATCCGATTAAAAAGCTTTTGGGGTTTATTGAAACCCGTGACAAAAGAATTCATCTATTGATTAATATAGCCGAGATGGGAACCACCTCAGCGTTCCCTATACTCAATGTATTCGATATCCGCTGGCCTAAGATTAGAAAAATAGGTGAGTTCTGCGGGTTTTATGAGCATGTTATTCGTGATCGCTTGCGGGACCTGGATGGAGACGGCAATACTGAAATTATTTATGTGGGAGAATCTTATCTTCCGCCGGGTGCGGCGTATGCAGACATTGTTTTATTTTATAATGTTGCCGAATATATGAACGGCAAGTATATCAAAAACAATACGAAATTTGAAAGCAGAGGTGGCTCTAAAAAAATGAGCAAGCAGGTAAATGGAAAATCTGCTCCCAATGATATCCAATAATGAGTTTCTTGCAAAGCGTAATAAGGGGATGCAAAAAAAAATGAATATCTGCTTTTCAATTATGCCGTTTGAGAAAGGTTTTGACGACATTGAAAAAATCATCCGATCTGTGGCTAGGGATTGTGGGCTGGATTATGTCCGGGGTGACCGGATAAATCAACCTGGTAGTATTATGCCACAGATACTGCACGATATCCGGCATGCCTCAGTTGTTGTTGCCGATATTACCGGGAATAATCCGAATGTGTTTTATGAACTTGGCATTGCCCACCATATCAAGGGACCTGAACGTGTGGTGATTATCAAACAGAAAAAGGACACAAAGGAAGTCTATGACGTGCATGAATTTCGTCAATTGCTCTATACCCATAATGAAGCGGGTCGCACTGAACTTCGAAACAAGCTGCCGGAATATTTTCGTAAGGCTATTTCAACAACTGCCGACCAGGAAGTATGGAATGTCGTGCGCGGCCGGTTGCAACGGACTAAGCTGATCGTGAGGGATCTTAAGCGGTTGGTGGACAATGCCGGGCCGGAGGGACTCAAGAATGTCACGATTCGTGTTGCTGCAGGTTTAAGTTCGTTGGCGATAAGTGATAACGAACCAGTAGATCCTATGGATACCGAATACCAGGACCAATTACTTCTTGAGCGTAATACTTTAAGAAGGGCTTTGTTTCTGGGCGCACGCCTGAAAGCGATACTTAATCCACCGCGCCGGTTTGCAAAGACAATGTTGCCGACCAGACTGCGCAAACGCTACCAACGACTCATCGGCTTGCTTGAGGGATGCAGTGACATTACAAACAATCCGCAAGGAGCTGATGAAGATCTGGCGGTGATGAAACAATGTGAATTTGTGCTTACCCCGACGCCTCTGCCGAATTTCTTTATTATTGATAAAACAATCGCGTATGAAGGTATGAAGCGGCGTGGAACAGCAGGTTTTGACATGACACATTGCGAAATAAGTGCCGATGGAATCAAGGATATGATTACGCACTTTGATCAGTTGTTTAATGATAGCCTCCATGAAATGGTGCGCACGCATCCTCCTGACGGTCGCTTTGCGGAGCAGTTAAACGCATTTTATCGTGAAGCGGTTTCTTCCGATGAGTAGAGCGACGTGTGAGCATACTGAGTCAGTCTTACCAGCTTAGTCTTTATTGAATCACCGTGCAATCAGGAGAGCCATGACAATCATCGTATCAATACTACTTAGGCTTGAAACTGTATCTGAAGCTCACGCGTCGATCGCTTCGGTGATTCAATGGCGTGATCATCTCGTTAGCCATGAAAATGGCGGGCTGCGCATAGTCTGTGCGTATGCGACTCCAGAATTCAGAGCTGTTGACGAATTGAAAAAGACTTTCATGGGCGCCTCGATCACGTTCAAGAAGAGGGCTTTCGACCTGACACAGCCAATCGTCCCATTCGCACGTGAACTGTTTGACGCCGTAGAATCCGAGATTAGCTGTCAGGATCTTGTTCTTAAGCCGACTCGTGAAAAGTAAGTATCCACTGGTAAAACCGCTGGCTTTCAAATGTGAACCGCTCAAAGCGGCATGCTGAAAAGATTCACTGACCACCATTCGGTGGTCGCCTATTAAAATAAGGACAGTTGTTCAACTCGATTATCTTCTTTTTCTTGCTCACGAATATACGTGCGAACTACATCCTCATCGGTGCCAACAGATGAAACGAAATAACCTCAAGCCCAAAAACTCATTCCACCATAGTTCTTCTTTTGGCCAAGGTACGTACGAGCGATATGAATTGCACTTTTGCCTTTTATATAACCAACCACTTGGGCAACTGAGTACTTCGGTGGAATTGATATCAGTACATGAACATGGTCTTGATGGAGATGCCAATGAAGACAGCTGTCGACAGATCTCTACGGATTTACATATCCTCGACATTCGCGGATGCGTCCGCTGAGCGCATCCCACCAGCGGACGCTCCCTGCGCTCGCCCTCAGCCACCGGGGCTGCCGATCGGATCAGGCTCCGGAAAAGCGCTCCCGCATCGTGCTGTAGGCGCGAGGCTCAAAGACGACGAGGACCTTTCGTCGCAGGAACATCAACATAGCAGCCCTGTTACCTGCACTGTCTACGCGCCGCCTGAGGCCAGACCAGGCGATAGCATTTTGGTTCAGATTCATGTGCACACTTCAGGATCCACTCACGAGGCTGATTCTCTTGCTCATGATTTTGATTCCTCATCAAGTCGCAGGGGGCTAACGTCTTTCAAAACAACAGTTGCGGAGGGTGCCGTTCTGGACTTCGAGTTAACCGTGAAGCGGGCCATCGTCGAGGAGCCGTTTCAGGAACTGCTGTGGAAGGGGCGGACAGATTCCGTTCAGTTCGAGGTTGAGATTCTGGATGGCATCAGTGCGTGTTCACTCATCATGAAAATTGGTGTTTCCCAGGAGGGCGTTCCCACCGGAAGAATCCTCTCTCGGTTAGGAGTCGTGCCGTCCTACTCCTCCGCAACCACCGTGCCGGTACCTTCCGGGACAGGAGTTCGACACCGAACCGCTTTTGTCTCATACGCTTCGCGAGATCGTATCGAGGTCATGAAGCGTTTGCAGATGCTACGTGCTGTGGGCATTTGTTGCTTCCAAGACGTGATGGACTTGGATCCCGGTGATCGTTGGGCGAGGGAGTTGTTCCACCACATTGACGAGAGTGATGTCTTCTTCCTCTTCTGGTCGTCGACAGCAAAAGCATCCGAGTGGGTCCAGAAGGAATGGGAGTACGCATTGGAGAGGCACGGCGATGACTTTGTGCTCCCAGTAATAATTGAAGGCCCGCCTATCCCGGAGCCCCCAGATAAGCTGAAGCACCCTTCATTTCTCGGACAAGGTGTTGTACTTTATCAAAGGCATGCAACAGGAAGACGAACAACAGGATGCACCCGACGAGGGTTAGCCGCACGCCGTGCTCTGCGGCTAACCCTCGTCGGGTGCATCCTGGGCAATAGGTGAACAACGGCATGAATACAATAGAATTGGTCATAACAATAATCTTTGGCTACCTCTTATTCTTAGCTGAAGAATTCGAAACGAGTGCGTGGATATCAATCTCGTCCATTCTCCTCTCGGCTCTGGTGACAATTCCGCTTTCCATTCTCATTTTCAGGCGAAGTACTAACCTTGCTGCATTTGCTATTGTCACATCTATACAGCTCTTGTTAACGGCTGTGTTTCGAGTATCACTTGTTTACGGAGGATTTGTTTCCTATCTGCGAGGCGTTGATGTATTTGGGATGCTTGGGTTAAACATAGGAACTTATGCGATTTTTGCCGTTTCTGGAATCATTCCCGCCTATTGTATAAAGAAATATGATCCCGGGCCTGGTTTTAGAATAATCCCTATAGTCCTTTCTTCACTGGGCGTCTTGTATGCATACAAGCTATCTTCCGGGTTCTGGTCTCCAATAACCTCTTTCAAAGGGCTCCTGCTCCTGTTCGCAGAATTTATGGCACCGGCGGTATACGCATTCCTTGGCATTTGGACTGTTCGCTATTGGAGAAGATCATATCATGGTATTGGAAGACGATATAAGTCTGGGGGAAAGTACGACACAGAAATGCAGAAATTGCAGGCACAATATAGAGCATCACAAAGGCGACTTGAGGAACAGCTCGCCAAGGCTGCGGAAAACCTGAACTTGGTAAAGGAAGCTGCATCCTTGGCCAAGCGCTTCGACTTGTCACGGAAGAAGCGTGAAGGTTCTGAGTACGCGGATGTCGCTGACTACCTCCTGAACCACTATCCATCTGAGGTGGCGTATTTTGTTGCAGTCGAACTGAATGAGCGGTTCGAACCAAGACTTGGCTACCCGCCCATTGGACAGATTATGGTGGCGATGGAGAAGGAGGACAGCAAAGGAGCCGCTCGCTGGATCGCATGCGCTCTCAGCAATTTCCCGCGTGTCGAAACCGCGCAACTTGCATTCGGCATTATCAAATCTGCCGCCATGCGCTCTCTCGTTCGGGCCGAACTGGCTACCGATGACTCGGAGTTGGCGGTATACATCTCTTCTGGTGAGGTCTTAGCACCGCCCGCAAGCCCCACATCCTCGGTGGCGGGCAATCCCCCCCGAACGAAGGCCAAGCATCAACCACAACTATCGGATGGTATCGAGCGGATGCCACGGCGGTTGGCGGATGCGGAACGAAGGGGAGATCGGTTGTTTCTTCATCTCCAAATTGTCTCGTCAGTCATTCTTTTGATGTTGTGTCCTGTCTTAGGGGGAGTGCTGGGCGGTTGGCCTGGAGCCACCATAGGTCTTGTGGTTGGCTGGTTCGGGCGCTTTTGGGTGCGACGCAGTATGGGACTCCGGGGTTCGAACCCAGACGAGGGCTTCTTCATTAGAATGAAGGAGCGGGCAAATGGCGCACGCCGTGGTATTCTTGAAGCCCTGATAGAGAGAGTCCGGCAGCGGCCTTTCACACAAAAACAGTGCACAGCGATTACAAAAGCGTGGGACGAAACGCACCAGCGGATCGAGGCTGTGACATCGGTAGAGGAAAAACGTGAGTTGATAAAAGCATGTGACGCAGAGATTAAACGCATCTCATATGGTCAAGACAAAGGTGAGCGATGAGTTTATCCCAAGTGTTGTGGCTCGGTTCAGCGACGGCGACCTCAGTAATTGCCGCCTACTACGGCATGCTCGCGGCGCATCGTTGGTTGCGATCGCGGTCCGTACTTGGCCCGACACTTCCCGAGACACGCAAGACCCTTCGCAGGCTTCTCGAGGTTTCGCGGCAGGGAAGCCGTCTCACATTGACCCGTCTCACACTATTCTATGGTGGTCTCGGCGTATTCATCGTTGCAATCGCAGCGTGGGAATGGCCATGGATAGCCTTGGCCGTAGCCCCTTTCTCCCTTATTTGGTGGATGGATGTCCGCACAACAACGCCACCCGTTGCTTTGATCCTGGGAACGTCGACGCACTCTAGCATCCGCCGTCAACGCGCCATTAAGTATAGTTTAAGTCCGCTTCGTGTCGTGAGCCTTTTGGATGTTGAAGTTCCTTGGGATGCGAATCTAACGAACGAGATGGTTCTAGACTGCTTCCGGACAACCAACGAAGACGACTGGTGGCTGGTGATTACCAGATTGATGGAGATTACGCCAATCCTCCTTATTGACACAGCAGCGGAGACGATGGGCGTCCTTCGTGAGGGTCGGCACATCTTCGAATCTGACCTGTGGCGGAAGTGCTTGTTTCTAACGCCACCAGATGGTTCCACGCCAATCCTTGACCGTCTCTTGCCGATGTTGGGCGTGCAGCGACAAGAGCTGCGGATAGTGCGCTATGAGGAGGCAGCCCACGCTTGCGCCACAATGGTAGCTCAACTCGGACAGAGGTGAGTTGGCAGAGCTGTTTGAGAGGAATGGATCGGCGGTCAGTCATGAAACAATGCCGAACAAGAGGGAGCAGGCGACGAGCTACCGCCCGCGCCTGCACCCTCGCCGTTAGCCGGAAAAAACTGATGGTGAATTCTATGGAAATTGGACAAGGAGGCGAATTAATAGCAAGGGAAGTATGTGCGATGCTGGAATCGCGTCCCGAGGCCCTCATCAAATGCCTTGCCGCCCTCAAGGATGGCCAAGATGGGCAGGTCCGTCTGCGAGACGGCGATACAACCGGTGCGATTCCACTCCTCCGGCGTGCACATGATCGATTCGAAGCTCTACGCGAAGCACGCCTCTTGCTTGGTATCAGTAAAGCGGATCTTGTCGCAACATATGCTAAAAGTGGGAAGTACGATAAAGCAGTTGAATTCGCCGAGGATTCAATTTCAATTGTCGAGGGGGTAAAGTAACTTATGTTTACCGAGGTAATGGCCCGCATGACACTCGCCAACTCATATGGCATCTTAGGCCGAGAGGCCGAAAGCCAGCGAGAGTTTGAGAGGGCCGCGAAGCTCCTCAAGGAACTCCCCAGTGCCGAACGCTATCTGAAAGTCCTGGAGAATAATCACAGAAATATCCAAAGCTCCTCGGCCAGACCTCAGTCTGGCATGCTTGTTCGTTGGATTCTCAGTATTCTCGCTATAATATTTGGAATCATTATAATCATCTATTTGCTTAAATTAGCATGAACAACGCTATGAACTTTATTGAAGTCCTGATCATAGGGCTGACTTTTATCATAATCGCAATACAATGGATCGCGACCATCCGTCTCAAAGGGTCCATAAATCGAGGAAGTTTATATACTAGCCTGTCTCTGCTGGGCCGTAGCTGGCAGGTGGTTCTACCCTTTATTTGCATTCTTGTGGCTTCGGCGGCGGTGGCTGTGCGGCTAACAATCAAGTACCCGATCGACGTAATCACCACATTGGTGATTGCTATAGGCTAGTCGACCGGCGGGCGTCTAGCCCGTCTTTCGCAGTTCGTGCCCATTTTTCGCTATTTTGAGCCCAAAAACAGGCGTAACCTGTTGAAATTACGTTGTCGATTCACCAAAACTGCTTGTAGTGCCGACCTACCCTCTTGATTTGTTGGAAATATCCGGCAAAATACGGGCATGTTTCTACGAGCCAAAAAACGATATAAAGATGGCAAGGAGCATCGGTACTGGTCCATAGTCGAGAACCAGAGGTTACCGAACGGCAAGGTCTGTCAGAGACAGGTTCTCTATCTTGGTGAAATCAACGACAGCCAAAAAGCCGGATGGTGCAAGGCCATTGATGTGGTCGATGGAAGACATGACCAACCGACCCAACTTGCTCTTTTCCCTGATGATCGTGAGGCACCGGAATTGGCCTGCGAGACTGTCAATCTTCGGCTTTGTGATCTTTCTCTGCACCGACCGAGACAGTGGGGAAGCTGTTGGCTGGCATGTCACCTCTGGGACCAATTGCGACTGGACCAATTCTGGACTAAAAAGCTGACCTCCAGTCGCAAGGGTACAAGCTGGCTCAATGTTTTGAAAACCCTGGTCTCCTATCGACTCATCTCTCCAGGGAGCGAATGGCGATTGCACCGCGAATGGTTCCGGGGAAGTGCCATGGCCGATCTGCTCGGAGAAAATGATTCCCTGGTACAAAAAGACAAACTTTATCGTTGTCTGGACCGGATCGTCGAACATAAACGGGATTTTTTCACCTATCTCAACAATCGCTGGCAAAGTCTGTTTAACGTCAAATTTGATGTTTTGCTGTACGATTTAACCAGTACTTATTTCGAGTGTAATCCTCCCAGTGTCGGCAAACGGCAATTTGGCTATAGTCGGGATAAACGTCCGGATTGTGTTCAGGTTGTCATTGCTCTCATCGTGACGCCGGACGGTTTTCCTTTGGCCTATGAAGTGATGCCGGGAAATACCAGTGACAAAACTACCCTGGTGGATTTTCTTCGGGCAATTGAGGAACAATATGGCAAAGCCGACAGAACCTGGGTCATGGATCGTGGTATTCCAACCGAAGAAGTTCTTGATGGTATAAAGAATGGAGAACAACCGATTTCTTATCTGGTCGGCACCCCAAAAGGAAGATTGAGCAAACTTGAAAAGTCATTTCTGGAAAAACCGTGGGAGCAGGTTCGTTCTGAAGTCAAAGTGAAGTCTGCTGTCGGAAGATGGAGAATTGTACATTCTTGCCAGAAGCGATGGACGGGTCGACAAGGAACGGGCTATGCGCAAAAGGCGGTTGAAAAAACTGTGGCGCAGGCTGCATGAACTACAGCAGCAAAATATCACTCGCGACACCTTGCTGCTCAAGATTGGTGCTGCCAAAAAAGAGGCAGGCAGAGCCTATTTTCTCGTGAAAATCAACCTGCCCAAAGCTGATGAACCGGTAAATCGAGATACCTTTAGTTTTCGCCTGCGGAAGAAGAAATTGCGTGAGGTTCGCCGCCGGGAAGGCTGTTACCTGCTCCGTTCAAATCTGACCGCAACCGATCCCGCCATGCTTTGGCAGTATTATATACAACTGACTGAAATTGAGCAGGCCTTTAAAGAACTGAAAGGGGATCTTTCGATCCGTCCCATTTACCACCAGACGGATGAACGGATCGAGGCGCACATTTTTGTTGCATTCATCGCCTATTGCCTACAAGTAACGCTCAAACACCAGGCCAGACAACTCGCTCCCGGACTGACACCACGATCTATTCTGGAGAAATTTTCAACCATGCAGATGCTGGATGTCCATCTCCCGACAACAGATGGTCGCTACCTGATACTCCCTCGTCACACTCAGCCCGATCGTGATATGAAACTGCTTCTGGCACAACTGAAACTGGTTCTTCCCAAACAGCCACCGCCGAAAATTGTTGCTGGTGCCAGATATCATGAGAATGCTCGTGTAGTGCCGACCTATTTTAGCTGATCACGTAAAATCAGCTAGATAGGCGGGGTGTTGGCCGCGAACTGCGAAAGACGGGCTAGCAATCATTAGTTTCAGTCGGTAAACCGCTGTGGTGAGCAGGCATATCGAGGAAACCAAATCAATACCAGGCTGCACCTAACGTGGCCATCACCGACGAGAAATCTGCTTCATTCTTTCCTGATCTATAGTAGATATCCAGATTTTCCCTTGACGTTTTGCCAAAGTCACAAAGTTGGTTACCGTGAACTAGAAACCGTGATCTGTCCCTGGCTTTTACACTGAAATGCAAATTGTATAGCTCATGATTGCCGGGACAACTCTCTCAACCGTTTTTCTGCCGGGTGTGTATCACCGTTTACCTCTCGATCATAGAGTATCGAACGATTGAAGTGATAGATCGCCTTAGAACGATCTTCAGGCGCCTTCAATTTCCGAAACCGGGCCATGAGAATCTCACCCATAATATAGTGTGACGTTGCTATCTCCCGTTGGGCCTGATCCTTCCTCAGGGGTTCTGATAGCATACGAGCAAGGTTTTTCATGGCTTCTTCTGACAAGCTTATCGCCTTTTCCCATTCCCCTCTGAGCCGTTGAATCTGTGAGCGCTTATTGCAGACATTGCCCAGATTCAAACAATTGTTTTCATCTGGGGCTTTTATGAGTTCCTCCTGAACGCTGGTTAACACCAGTTCTGCTTCTTCCAATGCTCGATTTTCATTTAAATAACGCAATCCCTCATCATGGCTGACCACAGAGGGAATATCTTCAATAAGACCGCCGGGGTCCTCCCCGGGTCGGATGCCCTTGCAAACATGCAAAAACTGCTGCCGGCCATAGGCTGCAAGGATCTGAGCCTTTATTATCAAACCGTATTCGCTGCCGGGATAGCGGATTTTTTTGGGCACAGCTTTCAGCATCGTGTTGAAATCAGCCTGACGAGAGGTACGGACCCCAGTGTCATCCAGTATTTTCAAATACTGTTGTATGTTGTCGGCCAGAGCGCTTCTTTCAACACTCCTTGCCGCTTTATCCTGGTGGTGATCTGAATTGTCCAGGGAACTCGTGACAAACAGGGTTTTATAGAGGTAGTTACACCGTTCAATCCGTTTTTTCTCTTCATCCACAAAGACCGTGTCACTTTTCGCATCAAACACAATGACCGGTACCACATCCATGAGGTGAAACACAATACTGCGCCATTGATATCGAGTGGTTGTCCTAAAATAATTATAGAAGAAAAGCTGGCGGAAAAAAGAGACTTCAAACTCGGCAAGCGGGTGGATAAGTGTCACTGTTCTGCAATGGGATAGTTTACGCAACTCTTTTATATTAAGGTAAATATCTTCGTTTGAGGTTCCCAGCAAAAGAACAGTCGGTGGAACAACCATTAAGGCTGTTTTCTGCAAAGCCCAGACAAGAGCTGCCAGGTTAAGCAGGATGGCCGTCTGGGGCAGATCCCCACGCAGGATCATGCTAAACAGCATCGATACACTTACGATGATAGAGATCAAAAGCATATATGCCATATAGGCGTTGTAGGTTTTAAAGATATAGTGCCACATGTCTCTGGCCAGAGTCCAGGGGATTCGGCCGTAAACCCTTTTTACACATAACCATTGGGCAATAAGCTTAGGCATTGCATAAACCGTATTCCCGGCGAATATAATCGTACCCACTATATTTATTGCATCGGCTGTTATCCCTGGAATCATGGTAAAAACTTTTCTCCGATACGGTTGTCTATCATCATGGAATCTGCCTGCAGAACCGTTTTACCTTTAACCCAGATCGTTCATGAACAATCCGGGTCAATACAATTTAAGTAACTCACGGGGAGTGCCAGGTTTCAACCCGAGGGCTGATAATGATAACAGCAACAGATGCCAGTGAATAGGTAATAAGGAGAAGGAGCAGTGCAATTAACCCCCTTCCCAGAGAAAACGAGATTATGCGATCAAAATCTATGACGATGGCTGTCATGGCACCGATAATGAAACACGCCTGGAACAGAAGGTGAGTAAAGCGGCCGATCTGCTTGCAAATATCACCCTTCGCTCCCATGGCACCGCCAATAACAGCGCCGGCCAAAAAGCCCCATTGCAATGCCTGCATGAGGATCGTTTTGTAGACATCCTCAGGGAACCTCAAAGCAAAACCGAAATGGACCCAGTAAATCAGGGAACTGGTACTTACGTAAGCCCAACCGTTCAATAGAGCCCCTAAAAGCAGGCCGCGCCTGGTCGCAATTTCTCTTTTTCGCAAATAAATTTCAGTTGACCTTTGTGCAGGATTATCCATGTGCCTCCTTATAGACTTCCCCTCAATGTTTTTTCCTTTTACTGATTGTCAGCCCAGGCCTAAGCAATAGCGCCTTTCTATACCGGATCCGGAATGTCCCCATCCATCGGTACGTTTGACGATAGTGACCATTCCGTCTCGTAATGATTAAACCCTTCTGTCAGGGTGGTTTTAATAATCTCAAAGAAGAACGACGCATCAAAATTTCTTGGGGTGAAAGGCTGTGATGTTTTATGTGGAGATTCTCACTGTAGCAGCGTCTACATTCCCTATCCTGGGAAGGTGAAGTGATAAGACATCGCTTTCTAAGGCAGCCCTAAAAATTAACCGAACCAATGAGACTAAACTACCCTTTCAAAACGGCTTTATCAATTATTCTTACGCTCAAATCAATAACTGGTAATGAAGAAACAGGGGACACAATTACAATTTTCTCCAACAAGATAATGCACCGGATAAACGGGTGATCATGATGCTAACATTTTCAGGTCGTAGATATTAAAATTTAACAGCACTTCAACTTACTAGGTTTACTAATAACGTATTTTTAGCGACTGAGCGTTGAACTTAACATTACCACTGCGAAGATAATCAGAGAGGTCTTCTTCTCCAACAAAAGGTGTTTCCTGTGAAGGTCATAGCTGATCCTGCCTAAAAAAATTACCCAAAAGGAAGCATCCTGGCACTTTTTAAAATTTAAAATTCTTCCTCAAAACAAGCTACAAATGAAGCATCATAATTTATTGATACTTTCAGATTATTTTTTGATGATCACTTCAGGAGGTTTGTCAGGCATGAGGCAAGACAACACGGCACTATCAACAGGTTTTCTTTGCATCAAAACAGGTGAGGATAGCATAGAAACTAAGGAAGAGCAGTTTGCTAAGGGGAGATTCACTGCAAATGATGACAATGGGCACACGCTGTGCTACCATATAATTTATGAAGCAAATTAACTGGAACGCTGAAAAGAATCAGTGGTTGATGAGTGAGAGGGGCATATCTTTTGAAGATGTGATGTTCGCGCTCCAGTGTGAACGGTTGCTTGACGATTTGGTTCATCCAAACAAAAATAACTATCCAAATCAACGCATGTTGGTGGTGGAAATTGATGCATATGCTTGGCTGGTTCCTTATGTTGAAAGTGATATCGAAATTTTTCTGATAAGTATTATCCCTAGTCGGAAGGCCACAAAGCATTATCTAAAGGGGGGTGTATGAGCACTAAACGAATGAGCCGAGAAGATCAAGAGTTGCTGGATGCATTTGAGGCCGATGAGTTTAAATCTGATTTACAAGAAGAACGGCGAACTCAGCTTGCAAAATTTGCCACGGAAACGATCAAAAAGGATAAGCGTATTAATATTCGGATATCCAGGCGTGATTTAGAAGCGCTTCAACGCCGAGCCATAGAAGAAGGTCTACCATATCAATCACTTGTCTCCAGCGTGCTACATAAGTATGTTTCTGGTGGGTTCAAAGATATCACCGCTCAAAAAGCAATATCGCAGTCAAAACAGTTTTCCTCTTAAGCACCTATCCAAATCTCTCCAGACAGGCAAGCTCGGTTCCGGATGCCCAGGCGCTGTAATGGTTCGGTGTGCCATCCCAATTGTCCCAAGTGTGCTCCCCAAACCCCACTATTTATCGCAGGCTATTTTACTGACAATCGAAGAGCTTACTGAGAGTAACAAATAATAAGGAAAAATATTACCTTGTATCAAGACTTTAGCCATTGGCCCGGATGTTCAGCTTATTGCCAGCCAGCCACTTATGCCGATCATCAGGGTTCCCGCAGTTTTGTTGAGCAGGCCGGTTCCGCCCTTGTGGTTGAGAAAGGTACCGAGACGTCGTCCACCGCTGGCATAGATAACTAAGCAGAGGAACTCAATAATCAGTAGAACCACCAATAAAACTGACAGTTGTGGGCCAAGGGGATATGCCCGGTCAATGAAGGGAGGGAGTAACGAGATCATAAAGGCCCAGCCCTTGGGATTGGATACCGCGGTCAAAAATCCCTGACCGGCCAGTGCCCTTGGGCTGATTTTTTGCTTGGACTGCTGATTTGGTAAGATTGCCATCTTTCCCCGCGATCGAAATAACTGAATGCCGAGAAAGAGCAGATAGGCGCCGCCAATATATTTGAGCGTTATGAACAGGGTTGGATGGCGCAGCATGACCGTGGCTACCCCGGCCACCGCAAAAATCGACACCAGCGCAACCCCTGCCAGTTCACCCCACATCATCCAGAACGTTTTCCGAACGCCGATGGACATCCCCAGGGTGAGCGACAGAGTCATGCACATCCCGGGCGTAAAAGATATCAGAAAACATGTGGGAATGAATACTGCCAGCAGAGAGATGTTCATCATGAAGATTTAATGCAAACGCAGATAGATGTTTTTTGCCACGTCATTAATCGAGAATCTGGCTCAAAAAGAGTTTGGTCCGTTCATGCTGTGGATTATTGAAAAAATCTTCCGGATTATTTTGTTCCAGTATCTCGCCACCGTCCATAAAGAGAACGCGATGGGCGACGCTTTTGGCAAAGCCCATCTCATGACTGACGACGATCATCGTCATCCCGTCTCTGGCCAGACTGATCATGACATCAAGTACCTCCTTGACCATTTCCGGATCAAGAGCAGAGGTCGGCTCGTCAAAGAGCATGGCGTTTGGTTTCATGCACAAGCTGCGGGCGATAGCGACGCGCTGCTGCTGTCCTCCTGACAGCTGGCCGGGAAATTTCAGCGCTTGTTCGGCAATCCGTACCTTTTCCAGGTAGTACATGGCCGTTTCTTCCGCCTCTTTTTTTGGTGTTTTTCTTACCCAGATCGGGCCAAGCGTCAGGTTCTCTAAAATGGTCAGGTGGGGAAATAAATTGAAATGCTGAAAGACCATGCCGACCTCGGTGCGGATCTTTTCAATATTTTTCAGGTCGTTGGTCAATTCGATCCCATCAACCACGATCTTTCCCCGCTGATGCTCTTCAAGGCGGTTAATGCAACGGATCAAGGTCGATTTGCCAGACCCTGAAGGGCCGCAGATCACGATCCGTTCCCCTTTTTTGACCGACAGGTTGATATCTTTTAACACATGAAAATCACCATACCACTTGTGCATGTTTTCGATGATGATGATCGGTATCTCGTCTGTCGTTTTTTCTGGGTGTGTAGTGTTCATCGGTTGTCTTTCCGGTTGGTTCCTGGTCACAATTGGTTGAATAGCGAGTATTACAGGCTGGTATCGAGTTCTTTTTCCAGCCGCCTGCTGTAGTTGGACATGGCAAAGCAGCAGACAAAATAAATAAGAGCCACAAAAATATAGGCTTCGGCAGAAAATCCCATCCATTTTGGATCGGAAAGGGTCGTCTGGGTGGTTTTCAGAAGATCATAAAGGGCAATGATGACCACCAGCGAGGTGTCCTTGAAGGCTGAGATCAGGATGCTGACTGAAGGCGGAATGACAATTTTTAACGCCTGGGGCAAAATAATCAACCGCATGGTCTGAAAGTAGTTTAAACCGAGTGAATCCGCCGCTTCATACTGGCCATTGCCGACGCCCTGCAGACCGCCGCGAACCACCTCGGCAATATAGGCGGCGGTAAAGAGGATGATTGCTATCTGGGCACGCAGAATCTTGTTGATGATCAGCCCTTCAGGCAGAAAGAGCGGAAAGACCACCGATGACATAAACAGCAGGCTGATCAGCGGAACTCCGCGGATAAGCTCAATATACACAACACAAAACGACTTTATAATCGGCATCTGCGATTGGCGGCCAAGGGCCAGCAGTATGCCGATCGGGTAGGCAGCAGTCAGGCCGAAGACCGCGAGCAGCAGGGTCAGGGGAAGGCCGCCCCACAGGTTACTTTCGACCGGTTGAAAACCCAAAATTCCTCCTCTGAGCAGCACACCCATGGCAAAGAGGCCTATCGTCCAGGCAACAAGTAGCGATGTCCGCCAATGGTTGCGGTTCTGGCTGTAGAACAACAGGGCAATCAGGATACCCATGGCCAGCAAGGGGCGCCATTGCAGATCGTGAGGATAAAAGCCAAAAATTATAAAACGGATATTGGCGGTAACAACCGACCAGCAGGCACCTGCACTCGATTGGCACTGATCGCCTGCGGGCGCCCAACTGCTGTTGATAAAGGCCCAATTGATCAATGGCGGGATCGACAACCAAAGCAGATAGATGACCAACAGGGTCAGGGTGGAATTGAACCAGCCGTTAAACAGGTTGGCCTTCATCCAGCCGATAACTCCGATGTTGGTCAAAGGCGGTCGTAAATTCTCAGCCGCAGGTGGTAGGAGTGTGTTGTCCATAGCCATGTCTATCTTTCCACAAGGGCAATTCTTTTATTATACCAGTTCATGAAAGCTGAGGTCGACAGACTGAAAATCAGATAGACAATCATGATCATCGCTACGCCTTCGATCGCCTGGCCGGTCTGGTTGATAGTGGTTCCCGCGACAGAAACAAAATCCGGATAGCCAATGGCCACCGCCAGCGAACTGTTTTTGGTCAGGTTGAGCATTTGGCTGGTCAGTGGCGGTACGATTACGCGCAGGGCCTGGGGCAGAATGACTAGGTTCAGCACCTGACCCGATTTAAGGCCTATCGATATTGCGGCCTCGGTCTGTCCTTTGGTTACCGACTGGATGCCGGCTCGAACAACTTCGGCGACAAAGGCGGCGGTATAGAGGACCAGACCCAGTAGCAGGGCGGTGAATTCCGGACTGACGTTTACCCCGCCCTTGAAATTGAAGCCGGTCAACTCCGGTACGTTCATCTGCGTAGGTGCCCCGGCTAGCATCCAGGTCATAAGAGGCAAGCCGATCAGGATGGCCGCGGCAACTCTGATGAGTGGAAAAATTTGTCCGGTTGAAGCCTGGCGTCTGGCCGCCCATTTTCGCACAAAAAAAACGATGATACCGGCGACAATAAAGGCTATAAAAGTGAATTTATATGCTTCATGCCATTGAGGAACGCCGAAGACCAATCCCCTGTTGCATAAAAAAACGCCCGGAATGGGATTTAACGCCTGTCGAGGTGAGGGCAGGATTTCATAAAAAAATGCATACCAGAAAAACAGCTGCAGCAGGATGGGAATATCCTGAAATACTTCGATATAGATAGCCGATAGTTTTGCCACCAGCCAGTTGGAAGACAGTCTGGCAATACCCAAGAATGTGCCGAGAATAACTGTCAGGGTGACACCGATAAAGGAAACCAGCAGGGTATTGCAAAAACCGACCATCAAAGCGCGGCCATAAGAGTCAGCCGCCGAATAAGAAAAGAGACTTTCGCCGATTTCAAAACTCGCTTCCCGGTCAAGAAAACCAAACCCGGTTGAGATGGATTGCCTCTCCAGGTTGACCAGGGTGTTATGCACCAGATAGTAGCTCAGCAGTCCGACTCCGGCCAGGGTGAGAAACTGATATAAAATAGCCAGCTTGGCCGGATCGCGGAAAAATGGAATTTTTTCTGATGCTGACGTGCTCATATCCACCTGAAAAGCCGCCCGGAATGTATTCCGGGCAGCTCTGTTTGAATGCCAAAATTACTGATCGTTATTTTGCTGCTCTCTGGATGGACTCAGGAAAAAGCTCGATATACGATCGGCATTTTTACAAGTCCATCTTATTTAAACGGGGGCGAATACATCAGTCCGCCGTTGGTCCATAGAGCGTTCAGTCCACGCTCGATCATCAGCGGGGTGTCGACGCCGACATTTCTCTCAAAGATTTCACCGTAGTTGCCGACCTGCTTGATAATATTATAAGCCCATTTTTCATCGAGACCAAGGGCTTTGCCGTTGCCGGGAGTGACACCAAGAAAGCGCTGGATCGAAGGGTTGGTGCTGGTCATCATTTCATCAATATTTTTCGAGGTGATGCCCAGTTCCTCGGCCTCAATCATGGCCAGAACCGAATAGTTGACGATATCCATCCATTGGTCGTCGCCATGGCGAACCGCTGGGGCCAGAGGCTCTTTAGAAATAATCTGGGGCAGGATCACGTAGTCGCCGGGGGTGGGGGCAACGGCGCGGATGCCTGCTAGCTGTGAAGCATCGGAGGTTAAACAGTCACAGCGGCCGGCAAAAAAAGCCTTGGACAGTTCTGCCGTATTCTCGATGACCACCGGCTTCATGGACATTTTATTGACCCGGAAATAATCCGCTACATTCTGTTCGGTAGTGGTGCCGGGAAGCACACAGACGGTTGCGCCATCTAATTCCTTAGCACTTTTAACGCCAAGTTTTTTGGGGATCAAAAAACCCTGGCCGTCATAATAATTGACCTGGACAAAGTTTAAGCCGAGATCGGTGTCGCGCGACAGTGTCTTGGTGGCGTTGCGGGTAAGGACATCGATTTCACCGGATTGCAAAGCGGTAAAACGAGTCTTGGCGGTGAGCGGCGTAAATTTAACCTTATTTGCATCACCAAAGACAGCCGTGGCAACGGCCCGAGCCGTATCGACATCAAGTCCTTTCCACACGCCTTTCTCGTCAGGTTTACCAAAGCCGAATAGATCGCCATTGACGCCGGCCTGGACAAATCCCTTAGCCTTCACATCGTCCAGGGTACCGGCCATAGCAACACCTGTAGTCAGGCAAAATGCCGCAATCACTGCTGGAACAACTCGTTTCAGATCTCGCATTGAACATGTCTCCTTGTAAAATAATATTGCGTGACGGTTTCAGGACTACTAAAACAGCAAATTTTATCTGCTTGTTGTCCGAAAACATTGAAGGTGACAGTATAAGCGAAATTTATAGATAAGGCCAGAAAAGCTTAATTTTAAACTGCAAAAGTTTGTCTGGAATAAAATTAGACGCAATGCTGGCCAGTTGCGGCAAACACTGCCTGTGCGCCAAGTCATAGCTTCCGTTTCCATGCTCCCGGGTGGTCATTGACCTTTGCAAAATGGTGCAGGGGATATATGTTGGATGATTTGCTGCGGTTGAAAATCCAGAAAAGTAAAGAGATACTTTTCAAAGATAAGGGTTTGCTGAAAATTCTGATGGATGAGGCGTTCTTTTGCCGGGTTGTGGTCGCCGTATCGGCCGAGGATATATTCGAGTCGGCCGTCCAGAGAAACGACCTGATCGTGGCATACTCGTTTATCGGCATAGAAAACTATCTCCTTGACGCCGAAAACACCTTTTTTATAAAGACTTGCCTGAAAATTTTTTAAGACGACATGTTCAGCAACGATCTCACTTAATTCCGGGTAACCAAGTTCCACGCAGATCTGCCGCCCGATTTCGGCGTGACGGCAGCCGGTTTCGATGCACAGGGTTTTGGCGATATCATGAAGCAGTGCCCCGACGACAGCTTCCTCCTTATCCGGCAGCGGACCCGAAGTTTTGCCGGCTCTCGCCAGGCCATCAACCAACCCCTCGGCCACCCGGGCGACAACCGTGGAGTGGGCATGGATATTGTCAAGCATGGCATAGCGGTCGTGCAGTTCGAGGCACTCGGTAATGGAAGGAAATTTTTTAAGCGTGATTGATGCCATGGTAGACTCTTCTATCGGCTGCTCAGTTCGTGGACCGCATCAACGGCAATTTTGGCCTGGTCCGGCGGTGTGAACTGATGAATGCCATGGCCGAGATTGAAAATATGACCGTGGGCGTCTTTCGCGCCTTCCAGGAGTTGACCGATTCGCCGGCGCAGTTGCTCTTCGGGCAGGAGCAGGGCGAAGGGGTCAAGATTGCCCTGAACAGCCTTTTTGCCTACTCTTTTAATGGCATCACCGATATTGATCCGCCAGTCCAGACCAATGACATCGGCGCCGGAGGTAACTGAATAATCAAGAAGAGTAGCACCGTTATTGGCGAAATAGATAAGGGGGATCTCATATCCTTTCAAAGCAGCAAAAATTTTTTGCACATAGGGTAGAGCAAAATCATTGAAATCGCCGGGCGCGAGAATCCCCGCCCAGCTGTCGAAAAGCTGCAGGGCCTGGGCCCCGGCCTGTGCCTGGGCTTTAAGGTAGAGGATGGTACTTTCGGTAATTTTATCCATCAGCTTATGAAACAGCAGTGGTGCGGTAAACATCATTTTCTTGGTTTCCCAGAACACCTTGGAGGAGCCGCCTTCGATCAAATAGGTGGCGCAGGTAAAAGGTGCCCCGGCAAAACCGATAAGCGGTACTTTCAGTTCCCGCCGTAGCAGCCTGATGGTCTCCATGACAAAACCGGTAGCCTCATCGGCATCGGGAATAATCAGGGTGTCAAGGATAGCCTGATTACGGACAGGTTGTCGAAAAATCGGGCCGCGGCCTTCATGGAATTCAAGCGGTGCACCCATGGCTTCCATAAGGATCAGTATATCCGAAAAGAGAATTGCCGCATCCACGCCGAGTCGATCAATCGGTTGCAGCGTCACTTGAACGCAGAGATCAGGGGATTTGCACAACTCGAGAAAGGTGACATTGCCCCTGACTTTCTGGTATTCAGGGAGGTAGCGTCCTGCCTGGCGCATAATCCAGATGGGTGTATAGTCGGTCTTTTCACCGCGGCATGCCTTGAGAAAGGTGTCGTTCATAGGGTTTAATTTTCTCCGCTCTAATTTTCCGGTCAAGTTATCGCTTCTGGTCGGCAAGGATTATTTGCCGGGGTTCATAGCTGCAAAAAGGTTCCTGGGCGAGGAAGTCGCCGGTCATGGAATAGGCTCTGGCTCGACAGCCGCCGCACACCCCGACATATTCGCATTTGCCGCAATTGCCTTTATACCCTTTAAAATCGCGAAGTTGAAGAAAAAGTTTCGATTCTTCCCAGATTGTCTTAAACGGCGTCTTTTTAATGTTGCCGGCTGATTTGGCGAAGTAGCTGCAGGGCTGCACTTCCCCATCGACATCGATAAGGCAGATGAGTTGCCCGGCCAGGCAGCCTTTGGAACCACCTGTGGAAAACTGCAGGCTCCGCCGCTTATTTTTTTCACCTAGTTCTTTATCTTTCTGGCGCACGATTCGGTAGTAGTGGGGTGCGCAGGTGGGCCGCATGAGCAGCTCGTTTTCCTCTTTCTCGATCTCGTAATGCCACTGCAGGATCTCGTCATAGACCTCTTCGGGGATCAGTTCCTCCATGATGTCTTCGCCACGGCCGGTGGGGACGATCATAAACATATACCAGGCGGTGGCGCCAAGGCTCTTGACCAGGCGATAAATGTCGGGGATCTCGTGGCGGTTGCGCAGAGTGAAGGAGGAGTTGACCAGAAACGGGATCTGGTATTTTTTAAACAGACTGATGGCGTTCATGGTGCCGGCAAAGGCACCCTGCTGGCTGCGAAAATTGTCATGGGTCGCAGGTTTTGCGCCATCCAGACTCAGCGAGACCATTTTAATTTCGGTATCTTTTATATTACGGCATACTGCGTCGGTTACCAGGGTTCCGTTGGTGGCCAGGCACATGCGAAACCCTTTGTCGGTTCCGTACCGGGCGATATCAAACACATCCGGGCGCAGCAGCGGTTCTCCTCCGGAGAGTACTAGGACCGGGCTGGCGTAGGTGGCGATATCATCCATGATCGCTTTGGCTTGATCCAACGAGAAATCCGGGTGCCCGCTCACATCCAGCTCTGAGGAGGACCGGCAGTGAACACATTTAAGATTGCAGCGTCGAGTGATTTCCCAGGCTATCCATTTTGGTTCAAAATTCATTCATCTACTCCGAAAAGCAGTGCGATTATTCGGCAACAGCTTGAAATATTATAAAAATAAGGGACAACTATATCATCAGAATCATTACTTGTAAGTATTTTCCTGAGGAAATAAAGAGGTGAGGCGCAAGTCGCAGGAGGGGGATTCTGGTTCTCTGCTGTGCGGTGCACAAGGTAAAATCGGCATTCTCTATATATCGAGACATCAGGGTACTGTTGAACTTTATAAATTCTATCAAATAGCGTATAGTAAATCCCGTTTTATCAAAAAGGATGATTTTTGACCAATGCGTTGTGTGAATTGTGCAAAATAACAACAAAATCAAGGTTACGCTTGGCTCTAATACACCCCACTCACTATTATACGCTCTAAGGAAAACATGCTACTTTCACCGGTTGTTCTCGTCAGCCCAGAAGGCGAGAAGATTTATAATGCCTTACTTAATCGATTCCAGGCAGCGGATGATTCCTGCCGCCAGGCGGTTACTGAAATTCTTGAGGCGGTTAAAACCAAAAAAAATGAAGCCTTACTTGCCTATGGCCGTAGGTTTGATGCGCCGAATCTTACCGCTGATCAGTTGCAGGTGAGCAGCAGGGAAATGCAGGAGGCATATAACCAAGTCGATGTAGACTTTCTTGAAACCCTGGGCAAGGCAATAGAACGCATCCAGAGCTTTCACGAGCGGGAAATGGAAGATTCCTGGCTGCAGACCAGAGAAGACGGCACTATCGTCGGTCGCCTGGTTCGCCCCGTCGATTCGGCAGGGCTCTATGTACCCGGCGGTCAAGGTGGCGTAACGCCGCTGGTCTCTTCAGTTCTGATGAATGGTATTCCTGCCGGGATAGCCGGGGTTGCCCAGCGGGTGATGGTCACGCCGCCGGCTCAGGACGGTTCGGTCAGCCCGCATCTGCTTGTTGCCGCTCAGGAAATTGGTATTACCGAGATTTACAAGGCCGGCTCGGCCTGGGCGATTGGCGCTCTGGCCTATGGTACCGAGACCATTCCTCGCGTTGACGTGATCGTTGGGCCGGGCAATCAATATGTTACCGAAGCGAAAAGACAGGTCTCCGGCATGGTGCGCATCGATATGATCGCCGGGCCGTCCGAGGTACTCATCGTCGCCGATAAGACGGCAAGTGCTGCCAGTGTCGCCGCTGATATGCTCGCTCAGGCGGAACATGATCCTCTTGCCCTGGCCATTCTGGTTACCACTTATGAACCGCTCGCGCAGGAGGTGTTGGCTGAGCTTGAACGGCAGCTGCCTCTGCTTGCACGGGAGGCAATTGCTCGAACTGCGCTTACCGATCGGGGAGTGATCTTTTTCGCTCGGGACATCGAAGAAGCGATCGAGGCGGCAAACGGCATAGCCATCGAGCATCTTGAGTTGATGATCGAAGATCCCTGGAGCCGACTGCCGCATATTCGCCATGCCGGGGCTATTTTTCTCGGCAGCAATACTCCGGAAGCCGCAGGGGATTATTTTGCCGGGCCCAATCATGTTTTGCCGACTATGGGAACGGCCAGATTTACTTCGGCCCTTGGCGTTGAAACTTTTTTGAAAAAGAGCTCCATCATCAGTTATTCACCAGCTGCCCTGGCCGCCGATGGCGAGCATATCATGCGACTGGCCAAACTCGAAGGACTGAGCGCCCATGCGAATTCCGTTGCCGTTCGGTTAAACAAATAATGCTAGATTTCCGGCAGAGTCTGGCGGCAGGACTGGATATTCTGGAAATAGATGTTTCGCCAGATGGCCTTGAGAGGCTGTCGCTCTATTTTCATGAACTGAAAAAATGGAGTAAAAAAATCAACCTGATCGCCCGATCGGCAAGCGATGAGCAGATTATTGAAAACCACTTTCTCGATTCTCTGACCCTTCTGCCGCTCCTTCGTGAGGGTGCGGTTCATCTGCTTGATATTGGTACCGGTGCCGGTTTTCCGGCTCTCGTCTGCAAGGCGGCAGCGCCTGAGCTTATCGTCACTCTGGTGGAACCGCGGCTGAAAAGGGTGAGCTTTCTCGGGCTTATAGTTAGAACTCTTGATTTGTCGGGGGTAAAGATTCTGAGTTGTCGAGTAGAAGATGAGGCACAACTGCCTGCGGCGAGCACTCTTACGCATATAACCGCCCGGGCAGTCACCGACCTTGGCGCTTTGCTGCAGATGGTCGAACGGTTTTCATCGTCGGCTCCCCAATTGATCTGCATGAAGGGGCCAAGATGGCAGGAGGAACTTGAGGCCGCCGGGGAGATTCTTGCTCGTTCGGCGTTTACGCTGGAGCGAGTGGTGCACCGTACGCTGCCTTTTTCCGGGGCCGAGCGTAGCCTTTTACTTTTTAAATCAATGATGAGAGAAACTCAATTAAATGAAATAACGGTGGAATAATGAAAAAAATTGCAGTGTTGGCCGGTGACGGCATTGGTCCCGAGGTGATGCAAGAGGCAATCAAGGTACTTGATGTCGCCCAAAAAAAATTTTCCTTTGAACTTTCTTACACCCATGCCGATGTTGGCGGGATAGCCATCGACAACCACGGTGAAGCCCTGCCGCAGGCGACTCTGGCCTTATGTGAACAAAGCGATGCCATTCTGTTTGGTTCAGTCGGTGGTCCAAAATGGGAAAGTCTGCCCCCGGAAAAACAACCAGAACGGGCGGCTCTTTTGCCGCTGCGTAAACATTTTGATCTGTTCTGCAATTTTCGCCCGGCCAAGGTATTCAAGTCTTTGACGGCAGCCTGTCCCCTGCGGGCGGATATCATCGGCGCAGGATTCGATATCCTCTGTGTCCGTGAGTTGACCTCCGGCATCTATTTCGGCACCCCGAAAGGCAGAGAGGGCAGCGGTGCCGACGAGCGGGCCTTTGACACCATGGCCTATAAGCGCTCAGAGATTGAACGGATCGCCAGAATGGCTTTTGCTGCTGCGCGCCTGAGAAAAGGGAAGGTGACTTCGGTGGATAAAGCCAATGTGCTGACCACCATGGTGCTCTGGCGTGAGGTGGTAATAGACATTGCCAAAGAATATCCCGATGTCAAACTGAATCATATATATGTCGATAATGCGACTATGCAGCTGGTTCGTGATCCGCACCAGTTTGACGTCATGCTGTGCGGCAATATGTTTGGCGATATCATTTCCGATGAAGCGGCGATGCTCACCGGCTCTATGGGACTTCTGGCCTCAGCGTCGCTCAACAGTGACCGGTTCGGCCTTTATGAACCTGCTGGTGGTTCGGCGCCGGACATCGCCGGCCAGGGCATCGCCAACCCCATTGCCGAAATTCTTTCGGCGGCGATGATGCTGCGTTATAGCTTCGGCTTAGATGATGCCGCGGCGGCGATCGATAATGCCGTTGCCGCAACGCTTGATCAAGGAATTTTGACAGCTGATCTGACCAGTGATAAAGCAAGGGCAGTCGGTACTGCCGCCATGGGCGAGGCCATCGTCAAGGCTTTACGGAACTGATGGCGCCCTTATAACAGGAAAGAACACAATGAGCAAAAAAGATGGAGTCATGCTGGTTGCCAACCAGGCATCGACGGAGTTAGGCCAGAAATTAGCCGAGCGACTGTGGATGCCATTTACTGAAATGCAGCGCAAACGCTTTGCCGACGGTGAATGTCTCCATGTCTTCCCCCAGCCGATCGATGGCAAGCACCTCATTATTCTGGGAGTGACCCACGATGACAGTTCGCATCAGGAGCTGCTCGATCTGATTTCCGGCGCCAGGTATTGGAATGCGGCAACAATTAATGTCATCATTCCTTTTCTTGGCTATTCCACCATGGAGCGGGCTAAACATCATACCCTGGAAATTCCCAAGGGTATTACCCGCACCAGGCAGATATTTCGGGCAAGGCCCAGTTACGTCGCCTTTGTCGATCTGCATTCCGAAGCTGTTTTACATGCCCACGCTGGAGAAATTCGCACCAAACATATCTGGACCGATGATCTGGTCGTGGGTAAAATTAAAGACAGCGGTTTGACCGACTATGTTCTGGTGTCTCCCGATTATGGCTTCTCCAAGCGGGTGGCACGGCTGGCGCGCTTGCTTAATTGTCCGCATACCGCGGCAGACAAGGATCGATATGATACCGATAAAACTATTGTCAGCCAGGTTTCCAGCGTGGTCAGAGGGAAAACAGCGATAATCTGTGATGATATGATTCGTACCGGCGGCTCCATTTTGCAAACGGCCGAAAGGTGTCTTGAGGCCGGCGCAAAGGAGGTCATTGCTCATGCCACCCATCTGGTAATGGCCGGGAATGCAATGGAAAAATTTCGCCAGTCGCCAATCAAAAAGATAATGGGTTCGGATAGCTATCCGGGTAGAAGCAGTAACGATTTGCTCGATGTCTATTCCGCAGCGCCACTGCTTGCCGATGTCATTGAACAGCATCTGCAGATCTGAGCTTTTGTTGAACCAATGATCCTGCCTTTTTTTATCAGTCCGGCATGAAACGAGAAGTAATCGCCCAGCATCTGCAGCGTGCTCTTTTATTTAGAGATACCACCGCTGCCGAATGTGACTCGTTTTCTGCGGTGGCCCGGGTGCAAACGATTGCCGAGGGTAGCTATGTCTACCAAAAGGGCGATGCCAGTGAGGTCTTTTTTGTTATCGCCACCGGCGAGGCGGAACTCGTTCTCAAGCGGAGTGATGGCATGGCCAGGGTTGTCGGCAGGATCGGCCCTGGCGGGCATTTTGGCGAAACCGGGATTCTTACCGGGAAACCCCGTTCGCTTTCGGTGCGGGCCCTGTCTGAGTTAGTGGTCATCTGTTTTGACAAGCGCTATTTCCGCACTGCCTTTCTTGCCAACAGCCGGATTCACCAGTTGCTCGATGCGGCGCTGGCCGAGCGGCTGCGGGTTGCTTTTGTTGACCATGCCGATACGGTCGGAGAGGAGATCCCAACCGATGAAGCTTCTGCCGATGACGTTATTTTATTTAAGGAAAAATTCGCCTCGGCTATCCAACTCAGACGGTTGGCCAAACGAAAAGACGATGAGCTCCGTGCCTCAAAAACCGCCAAGAAAACCCAGGCGATAATCGATCAGTTTGCCGCAAACAGTGCGCCTTTCATGCTGACTGGGGAGGCGGGAACCGGGAAATCGATTATTGCCCGGCAAATCCATATGGAAAGCAGCCGAGCCGGTGGCCAGTACCGGGAAATCGATCTGCGCGAATTTGAGCCGGGGCGGCTGGAACAAAAGCTCTTTGGCTTGGAACAGAGCGGATTTCCTTTTGTCCAGGCCGGGCAGGCCGGGTTTTTTGAGCAGACCTCCGGCGGGACCATTGTTTTCACTCATGTCCATCTCATGTCCCAGGAACTGCAGGAAAAATTGCTGTCGATCATTGGTGCCGGCAGTTACCGCCATGTCGACAGTGATCGGCCCCTGGCCATGCAGTCAAGAATTGCCTTTCTCAGCAATTTTTCCCTTGATCATCTGCACAGCTCCGGCAAGATCCTCCCGGAACTCCTGGCTCTTTTTTCCGCGCAGCATTTCGATGTCCCGCCGCTGCGCAACCACAAAGAGGATCTGCCCCGGCTCGTCTCGTATTATCTTGGCCGGCATAGCCGGGAGTACGGTAAAAATATTCTTAAAATGAGTTCGGAAACCCTGGGGATTTTCTTAAACTATGACTGGCCCGGCAATCTGACGGAATTGTCGAGTGTCATCCGCCGGGCGGTTATGCTGGCCCAAAAAGATGAAATAGTTCCCGAGCAGATCCTGCTTGGCCTGCCGAAGACGGAAGGCAAGTGGGAGTACAATATTCTGCGCCTTGACTGGATTCGCACATTTTTGGCCAGCCGGATTTTTCCCCTCGTACCCCAGGTGATTATCGGCTGCGTCTTTGTCCTCACGGTGCTGTTTCTCTTTTTTGGACCCGATAATCCTGAATCGAATCTCGGTCTTACTCTGGGCTGGTATACTGGCTGGCCGCTGCTGTTTTTTTCGTTCTTTTTTCTGGCCAGGACCTGGTGCAGCGTCTGTTCTTTTGCCGTTCCGGGCACCCTTCTGCAAAATATTGTCAAGCCAACCCGCAAGACGCCGGATTTCATTAAAAAATATTCCGGTTGGATTATGGCCCTCCTGTGTATTCTGGTGTTCTGGGTGGAGATCATCTGGGATGCGTATAACAATCGCTACCTGACCGGGGGTATTATTCTCATTATCACCCTCGGTTCGATCCTGTTTAGTGTCCTCTTTTCCAGGCGCAGCTGGTGCAGGTATCTGTGCCCTCTCGGGGCGGTGAACGCTATTTTTGCCATGCCGGCGGTAGTCGAGCTGCGGTCGAACCGGCATGTCTGTCTCAATCGGTGTCAGAATCACGCCTGTTTTACCGGGGACGCCGATGTGTCGGGCTGTCCGATGTTTCGCCACCCGTACCTGGTTGACAACAACAAGGACTGCATAATGTGTGCAAAGTGCATCAAAAACTGCGATAATAGTTCCATCCAGTTGAATCTGCGCCTGGCACCTCAGGAACTATGGGCCCTCGAAACGCCCCGGCGAGCGGACAGTTTTTTGATTGTGGCAATGGGGGCAATTTTTTTTCCATTTACCCTGCAACAAGAGTTTGCCCAGCTGGTTGGGCTGCTTGGGTCGGCGATCGGCCGGACAGGATTGATTATCCCGGACCCCTTTCTCGGCAGCGTGATGTTTTTTGTATGGATTGCTTTCTTTCAGGCAGGCTATTACGGTATGGTCCGTATTCAGTGCCTCTATGCGAAAATGGATAAAAACCTTCTACTGCCTCTGTTTGGCTATGCCTGCATCCCTCTTATTCTGGGGGGGTATATGGCATTTCATTTCGATGTTTTTATGCGTGGTGCAGGTCGAGTCGTGCCTAATCTGCAGGAGACCCTGGGGCTACACTATTCCTACGATAATATCCGCCTGATCAGTGCGGACTCGACTTTTGTGCTGCAAGTAATAACGGTGATCGGCGGTCTGCTGGCGTCGCTTTATGCAACGTATCGGGTGATAGGAAGGGCTATGCTTGGGGAAACGGTAACTTCACGAGTCCTGGTTATCCCTTTTACCTTTTTGATCATTTTAGCCGGACTTTTTTTGTTTATAGTCTGAGTTTGTGACGGCTGGGAAAATGCTAAAAATTGGTATGCATTAAAAAATGATGGTGTCGTAAAAATGCATCTCAGCCATCAGGAAGGGCTCTGGAAAAAGTTTGACTATTTGTTATTCCATTGCGACTATATGAGAGTTTGGGTAAGAGTGCTCAGAGAGAAACAGGGTGTTTGTTGGTATTTTAACTTTATTTTATTCACGTTTATGAAAAATTACCGGTATTTGGCTGCATTTGTTCTCTTTTTCCTGGTTTCGCTGGTAGCGGTGAATGGAGGAAAAGCTGCACCGAGAAGTTATCCTGATTTGCTCGAAGACGATTTGACGGCAACCGATTATCTGGACCAGCCGATCGAAGTGAATATCAACGATCCGCTGGAACCGATGAACCGGGCTTTCTTCCAATTTAACGATAAATTGTATTACTGGTTCCTCAAGCCGGTAACCAATGTGTATATCTGGGCTTTACCTCTTGAGTTACGGGAGTCCTTTAATCATTTTTTTATCAATCTGGCTATGCCGATCAGGCTGGTCAATTCTCTTCTCCAGGGAAATCTTGAGGCTGCAGGAATTGTCCTGGAGCGATTTGTGATTAATAGCACCGTAGGGGTTTATGGTTTTGCTGATGTGGCCGATGAGGAATTCAATATCAAAAGGAGGCGGGGCGATTTTGGCCAGACCCTTGGTAAGTGGGGATTGGGCGAAGGCGTGTATTTCTGTTGGCCGATATTCGGGCCATCCAGCGCTCGCGATACGCTCGGTTTGGTGGTCGATGGGTATACCTCTTTTATACCCTATTTTGATACCAGCAGGCGCACCCTGAATATATCGTATTACTCAACCAATATGATCAACAGGCTGTCGCTGCATCCCAATGCCTACGACGATTTAAAAAAATATTCTCTTGATCCATATATCGCCTCTCGACAGGCGTATTACGAATACCGTAAGGCACTAATAGACGCCAAATAAGTACGAGAATTTGTAGTGGCCCCAGTCGATTCCGGATTAACACCATAGATCCAGAACCATTTTCTGGTTTAAATCGAGATACTTTGCCTGCATTGCCGGGTCATTGCAAAACACTTCCAGAGTAATGGTGCTGTCGTATCCGGTCGCCTTCAATACTCTGATGGCATTCTGCCAATCAACACTGCCCACGCCAAGTGGCATATGGTCATCGGCTCGACCTCGATTGTCAGAAAAATGGACATGGCGGATATGCTGTCCCAGTTCACGGCAAAAAACTTCGTGATTGTCATGACCGAAATGGGCGTGGCCAAAATCAAGATGCAGTTGTAAGCCTGGTACGGCCGCGAAAACCTTTGCAAAAGTGGTAACACGGTCGAAAGGGGCTCGGTAATTTTCCAGCACGAGCTGCAGTCCGTGGGATGCGGCCATGGCAAAGATTGGCCGTAACGCCTCGATATTGAAATCAAGAACATCCTTGCGCATTGCCGGCGGACAAAAATAGCAGGGATGGATGTTCATTATCCTGGTCCCCAGGGCGGTAAATATTTTAGCGCATCGTTCCAATTCGCCAAGACAAGCATCTCGAACCGCCTGGACGGGATAGGCGTAGGGCAGACAGGGATCGGTATGACCGATAATACTCAGATCATAGGTATTCAAGATCTTTTGTAATCGGCCAATATCGACGATGGCGGCATGTGGCCCTTCGATGGTCAGATCCAAAAAACCAAAGCCGGCTTTACCGCACAGTTCCGCCTCGTCATAAAGCGATTTTCCCGGGTTGTTCATTCTGCCGATTTTCATAAGATCTCCTTTTATATGAAAATACCGTCTGTCTATTTTGATGGTCTATTCTAAATGCTGTTGCTGCTAGAGTCTACTCTAGACAAACCGGATGTTCTACGGTAATTATTTGTAACTCATTGTAAAATAGTTGTTTTGGTGCGCGTATGGTGCGCTTACGGTTCGATTTTGGAAATTGACAACCCTGATGTGGGTTGCATCGGAATTCAATACGGAATTCAAAAGAAAAGAAAGGAGATATTTTGGACGAGTTCGTGACGCTGATGTATAACGGAGAAGAAATATACCTTCCTCTGGTTACCGGGAGCGAAGGAGAAAAGGCCATTGACATATCCAGCCTGAGGGCCGAGACCGGGCTTATTACCCTTGATCCCGGCTATGGCAACACCGGTAGCTGCCTGAGTGCCATCACTT
Source organism: uncultured delta proteobacterium (assembly GCA_963796255.1). Taxonomy (GTDB): domain Bacteria; phylum Desulfobacterota; class Desulfobulbia; order Desulfobulbales; family Desulfocapsaceae; genus Desulforhopalus_A. The sequence continues at coordinate 48,385 of CAWCLE010000021.1, forward strand.
TCATGGATGGAGAAAAAGGCATCCTGCGCTATCGGGGAATCCCGGTGGAACAGCTGGCTGAACATGCCTCTTTCAAGGAAACTGCCTACCTGCTTATCAATGGCAGGCTGCCAAGCAGGGCGGAGCTTACCAAATTTTCGGTGATGCTGAACGATAACAGCCTGGTGCATACCGATCTGAAGGCCTTTTACCAGAACTATCCCAGGGCATCTCATCCCATGGGTATTTTGTCATCGATGGTCAATGCCTTAAAAAGTTTTTATCCGACCCTTGATACGCAGGAAGAAGAGATCACTATCACCATGACCCGGTTGTTGGCCAAGGTCCGAACCATGGCCGCCATGTCGTATAAAATTTCTCGGGGTCATGAACTGGTGCTGCCCCGACCGGATTTAACCTATTGCGAAAATTTTCTTAACATGATGTTTGACACCCCGGTCAAACCGTATGAAATAAAACCGGAGGCGGTCAATGCTCTGCGGGTGTTCTGGATACTTCACGCCGATCACGAACAAAATTGTTCAACCTCTTCCGTCCGGATGGTCGGCAGTGCCCGGGTTAACCTGTATGCGGCCATCTCGGCGGGCATTGCGGCACTGTGGGGGCCTCTGCACGGGGGGGCGAACCAGGCGGTCATTGAGATGCTCACCAATATTCAAAACGACGGCGGCGATTGCCGGAAAGTGGTGCAGCGAGCCAAAGACAAAAATGATCCTTTTCGACTTATGGGTTTTGGCCACCGGGTATATAAAACCTATGACCCACGGGCCACGATCATGAAAAAAATGTGTGATAAACTTCTGGAATCAATGCAAATAAATGATCCTCTCTTGGATACGGCAAGGGAGCTGGAAGAGATTGCCTTAAACGACTCTTATTTTATCGACCACAATCTGTACCCCAACATTGATTTTTATAGCGGCATCGTGTTGCGGGCCATCGGCATCCCTACCAGTATGTTCACCGTGATGTTCGCCCTCGGCCGGCTCCCCGGATGGATTGCCCAATGGAAAGAAAGTAAGGATGATCCCAACTGGCGGATCGCTCGTCCGCGCCAGATTTACACCGGCAGTCTGAAGTATGACTATGTCCCCATCCACGCCCGGTAGCAGGTGCCGGCATCCTAGATCTTTATGGTCTTGGAAGCCGGTATGAAAGTAGTCAGTGCATGATGAAATGCATCTTTTTATGGTTTATAACCCTGTGTAGAATCGGGCTTGGCCTGGTAATCATGAAAACCGGCTATGATTTTGCTGCCGGCAATGGATCCTTTGCCTATCGGGAAACAGATATGCTTACTGGGGGCTTTGTAATGATTATCGGGGCATATTGTATCATTTCCAGTTTTACGCGTTTTTTTTCGAAGCGATCCGACTAGGTTTAGGGTTTAGGGGGTCAAATCTTTATTCTTGACACATCCTGCCGTGTCAAGAATAAAGATTTGACCCCCTAAATTCGGTGGGTGAATGCTACATCGTATAATTTAGACAAAACCGGCGGCCATGAGCGCTGTTTTGGTAATGCCCGCGTCTTTTACCTGCCCGGCAATGCTCGAAAGGGCTCCCCGGAACTCACCCCGGGAACCACCGTAAAGGGGATTTCGTGCTTATTTAACAGGGCAATTTGTTCATTGATGGCACCATATATCGACGGGTCTCCGGTATGCAGGCGGACGACTTTTTTCCGGCCTGCCAGGCCTGCAGGGTGAGGGTGAAGACCTCCTCCAGATTCAAGCCGGCTGAATTGTGTATTTCAGCGGAAGATCGGTGATCAAGTCCTGCGAGACGTGGCTACCGGTGTAGATAACCATGTAGGCTTCCCGCAGCAGCCGTTGCCCCTTTACGGTCATGAGCTCCGGATCTCCTGACCCGGTGCCGACAAAATGGACAGCATGTCTTCCAGTCACGGCTTTTTACCCAGTTTCTGCTCCGTTCATCGTGTTCCTGTCATAATGGCTATGGGATTATACTTAACTCGCTGCCGCCTTACCTCTTTGTCTCGGTGATGAACGTCTGGTGGTCATTCCCGCCACCTTTGCCGATGAGAGAATCCGCGACTTGCACGAGCCCAGCGATGTCGTTGTTTTTACGAAAGTGCATTGATGGCGGGGTTGGTGGGATTGCTCGAAGAGCTCGATCTTATCGACAATGCGGTCCTGGTTGAGCGCTGAAATCAGATAAGTTCGCGGGAGTTTTTACCACACCATTCTTATCTGAGCAGGGCTTTCTCCTCATGATAGCCCGATCGGGCCGTAACGTTGGGCATAAGAACCGCGCCTTTGGCCATAAAGGTCCCGGGACTGGTCACCGAGTTGCAACCGGTCTGGCAGCTGTCGGCCATAATCGCCCCGAGCTTGCGCAGGTTGGTGTCGATTCTTTCTCCTTGATAAAAAACAGTGATGGTTCCGGGTAAAAACTTAAGGTTTGCCAACTTTGTTCCTGCCCCCAGATTGACATCGTTGCCGAGTATTGAGTCGCCCAGATAGGCAAAATGTCCGGCCTTGGCGTCGTTTAGCAAGATAGAGTGTTTTATTTCCGTGGCATGGCCGAGCACGCATCTTTTTCCAGCCAGACAATAGCCCCGCAGGTAGGCTCCCTGGCGGATCTCACTCATATCGCCGATAATCGCCGGGGATTTGATCATTGCCCCCGACTCAACGAGCACGCCGTCGCCGATGGCAATCCGGCTGCCCAGCAGCACGGCTCCGGCCATAATGACCGAGGCACCTGGTAAAATCATTCCCGCCCGCTTGATCTGCAAGCCCCCTTTCGTCGTGTCGCCGTAGACAATTTCAATGTCACTGCAGTCCATGGTCCGGCCCTCGTGAATAACAATATGCTCGGTAAGCGGAATGCCGTTTCTGATATGCGCCTGATCATAATGGTTGTATGCGCAGGTGTTCATATATTCTTTCAGATCACTGAGTGGCTGCCATACCTGGGCGTTGGGCACAAAGAGTTGTCGGTTGGAAAAATCCGTTACATCGAAAAAAGATTCTACAGTAAGCATAGTATTCTCAACAAGAAGGTAAACAGGTTTGTAATCGTTCAACCAGTGTGCGAGATTCGTTCAAGCAGGCCTCTGAGCCATGGTTGGCTATGTGAGGGGGCCAGATCGGACGCTGGGGGTGCTGGTGAACGCTTACTGAAATAAGATGGCTTGTATTTCTCACTATGAGTAAAATAGTATAAGAGTACAAGGAAAAACCGGACAAGGTGGTGATCAGGGCGGGGAAACCCGTTCTTGACTTAATTTACCCGGATGTTTAGTATTTCCGATGCTTTTAGTCTGGTGGTATTATGTAATGGCTATCTCATTGATTAAAGGCATAATTATGGTACATTAACTCGATTGAGAGAGAGTGCGATGAGCTCCATTGAGAGTTCTCGTTAAGAGTTTTGCAGGAGGAATGAGTGGAATTTAATGATTCATTGAGCATCGGGATGGACGATTTTTCAAACAATGAAGAGATGGAAATACCCGAAGTACTGCCGATGATGGCGGTGCGGGATGTCGTTGTCTTTAACTATATGATCATCCCTCTTTTTGTTGGCCGTCCGGGGTCCGTTGAAGCCGTGAACGAGGCTCTTGGGACAAATAAATTGTTGATGCTCGTCACTCAGAAAGACGCCACCAAGGACAACCCGAAGGTAGAAGATCTTTATGATGTGGGCATGGTCTGTGTGGTGATGCGGACCCTGAAACTGCCCGATGGCCGCCTCAAGGTCCTGGTGCAGGCCATGTCCAAAGCCAGAATAAAAGAGTATATTCGGACCGAGCCATCCTACCAGGTGTCAGTTGAAGTCATCGAAGATGCTGAAGCCGAAGAGGTTACCGTCGAAGTAGAAGCCTTGATGCGGGCGGTGCGAGAGCAGACTGAGAAGATCATGTCGCTGCGCGGCATTTTGTCCGCCGATTTGATGATGATCATTAATAACATCGAAGATCCCGGTCGGCTCGCCGATCTGGTCGGCTCTAATTTGCGCCTGAAAATTTCCGAATCGCAGAAGATTCTGGAAGAAAGCGATCCCGTTGAGCGGCTGCGACTGGTCAGCCAGCTGCTGACCAAAGAGCTTGAGGTCTCAACCGTCCAGGCCAAGATCCAAAACGATGCTAAGGAAGAAATGAGCAAATCCCAGCGGGAATATTTCCTGCGGGAACAGATGCACGCGCTGCAAAAAGAACTGGGCGATACTGACGAAAGATCTCAGGAAATAGACGAACTCGAGCGGAAAATCAAGAAAACCAAGATGCCCAAAAGTATCCGCAAAGAGGCGAAAAAGCAGCTCAGTCGTATGGATATGATGCATCCCGACTCCTCCGAAGCGACTATCATTCGCACCTATATCGACTGGATTCTCGATATTCCCTGGAAAAAAAGTACCAAGGATATGCTTGATCTGGTCCAGGCCAAGGTCATCCTCGACGAGGACCATCACGGCCTGGATAAGGTCAAAGAGCGCATCCTCGAATACCTGGCGGTGCGTAAATTGAATCAGACAACCAAAGGGCCGATTCTTTGTTTTGTCGGCCCTCCAGGGGTAGGCAAGACCTCGCTCGGCAAGTCCGTTGCCCGGGCTATGGGCCGAAAATTTCACCGTATTTCCTTGGGTGGCATGCGTGATGAAGCGGAAATTCGCGGCCATCGCCGGACCTATATTGGGGCGATGCCAGGGCGCATTGTCCAGGGCCTGAAAACCGTCGCTACCAATAATCCGGTTTTCATGATGGACGAAATCGACAAGCTTGGCTCTGATTATCGCGGCGATCCTTCCTCGGCGCTCCTGGAAGTGCTTGATCCGGAACAGAATTTTGAATTTTCCGATCATTATATGAATCTGCCTATTGATCTGTCGAAGGTGATGTTTATTACCACCGCCAATATGAGCGACACCATTCCCGGTCCGCTGCTCGACCGGATGGAGGTGATTCGTCTGTCCGGTTACACCCAGGAAGAAAAAGTGGTTATCGCCAGGCAATACCTTTTGCCCAGGCAGATCAAACAAAATGGTCTGAAAACGCGACAGATTAGAATTGATGATCAAACCCTGCAGTATATGGTCACCCATTACACCTATGAGGCGGGACTGAGGAATCTTGAGCGGGAAATCGGCAAGGTCTGTCGGAAGATCGCCCGCAAGGTGGCGGAAGGCGGAAAAGGACCCTACACAATTTCGAACCGTAATCTTGACCGGTATCTCGGTCCGCCGAAAAATATCCCCGAATCGGAGCTGGAAAAACTCGAGCAGCCAGGCTTGGTGACGGGTCTAGCCTGGACCGAGGTTGGTGGTGAAATCCTGCAGATTGAAGTGAATATAATGCCCGGCAAGGGCAAGCTGCTGATGACCGGCCAGTTGGGTGAAGTCATGAAAGAGTCGGCGCAGGCTGCCTTAACCTATTGCCGAAGTCGCTCCGAAGAGTTACAGCTTGCCGAGGACTATTTTGATAAGATAGACCTACATATTCATGTTCCGGCCGGGGCTATCCCCAAAGACGGTCCCTCGGCAGGTATTACCATGGCCACTGCTTTATACTCGGCACTCACCGGTAAAACGGTGATCAGCCAGCTGGCAATGACCGGTGAAGTCACCCTGCGCGGTCGAGTACTGCCCATCGGCGGCTTGAAAGAAAAGGCTCTGGCGGCGCTTCGAGCCGATATTACCAAGGTGATTATTCCTGCCCAAAATGAAAAAGATCTTCAGGAAATACCTATAGATATCAGAAATAAGATGGAATTTTTCCCGGTCAAAGATATGGATGAAGTGGTCAAGATTGCTTTTCCAAAAAATGTCCCAATCAAGACCCCAAAAGCCGCTGCCAAACTGAGCGGGAGCAGTGAGCGAGCCTGAGCTGCAGCATAACCAGGCTCCAGTGGCCGGCACAAAGAATAGGATTGTTCTCTGGGCATTTCTTCTCTTGGTTCTTGCCTGTGTGACAGGTGGCGGCTGGTTGGCCGGCTACGTCTTTTCACCTGGCCCGCAGGGCGCAGATGAGACGGCAATAGTTTCTATTCCCCGCGGAACCTCTGTTCGGGGTATCAGTGTGATTCTTGCCGAAAAGGGGATCATTAAAGAGGATATCAGATTTCTTGTCCTGGCAAAATTGTCCGGCTATGGCAGAAGACTGCAAGCAGGTGAATTTCGCCTGCGTACCGGTGTCAAACCGCTGGAAGTCCTGCGTGAACTGGCGATCGCCAGATCGATCGAATACCCCGTCACCATTCCCGAAGGCCTCCGCGCCGCTGAAATAGCCGAGATATTCGGCGAATATGGCTTGTGTAATCCGAAGAGTTTTATGAATCTTGTCTCTGATAAGGCATTTATAGCGAAATTGGGTTTTGCGCCTGTTGCGAGTCTTGAAGGGTATCTTTTCCCGGACACCTACCTTTTTAACCGGGATATAACCGGGGCAGAGAAAATCATCCCCATTATGGTCAAACGGTTTAGCGAGGTCTGGAGTGAAATAACTGAGGAAATAACCGATAAGGTGGATAAGGCTCCTGATCTGGAACAGACCGTTATTCTCGCCTCGATCGTCGAAAAGGAAACCGGCACGCCCGAAGAAAGATCATTGATTGCCGGGGTATTTCACAATCGGCTCAATACGGGTATGCGTCTACAGTCCGATCCCACCGTTATTTACGGCAGTAAAAAATTTTCCGCACCGATATCCAAGAAGGATTTGCTTACCGCCACGCCGTATAATACCTATACACTCCCCGGACTTCCTGTAGGACCGATCTGCAGCCCCGGCAGAGACGCCCTGCGCGCCGTGTTGTTTCCCACCCCGACCGATACCCTTTATTTTGTTTCGAAAAACGACGGGACGCATCATTTTTCGAAATCCCTGATCGAACATAATCGGGCCGTAGAAAAATATCAGAGGAAAAAATCGGCTAAAAAAGGTAAGTAGATAGAAAAAGAGCTGGGCCGGGGCAACAGCAGTAAAGTCCATAAGATACAGAGTAGACGGGAGAAAACGGTGAAAATTGCCTTGGTACAGATTAATCCGATTATTGGCGATTTTGCAAAAAATTGCGCTACCATACAGTCCTGGTCGGAAAAAGCCAGGGCATGCGGCTGTGAACTGGTCATTTTCCCGGAACTTGCGGTATCCGGCTACCCCCCTCAGGACCTTCTGGAAAGAAATTCCTTTCTCAGAGCTCATGAAGAAGCCGTGGCCGACTTGCTTGATGGGTTGCCCGATATTGATGTCATGTTCGGCTGTTTTGAGGCGCGGGAAGGGCGGCAGGGAAAAAGTCTGTATAATTCGGCCGTGGTTGCCCGGCAGGGCAAGGTTGTCTATCGAGCGCGCAAACAGCTGTTGCCCGCCTACGATGTCTTTGACGAAACCCGTTACTTTGAACCGGGGTCACCCGCCGAACTCTACACCATAAACAATCTGCAATTCGGGGTCACCGTCTGCGAAGACGTCTGGCGTGATGAGGTGCGGGAGTATGACATCGACCCGGTCGCCGAACTTGTCTCCCTTGCCGCGCGTAACCAGGGTACCATTCACGCCATAATCAATATCTCGGCCTCACCTTTTCAACGTCAAAAGGAAGAAATCAGAAAGAATATCTTTCAAAAAATCTGCCGCTGTTATGATCTGCCTTTTCTCTACTGTAACCAGGTTGGCGGGCAGGATTCCCTGCTTTTTGACGGACGCAGTCTAGTGATGGATAAGACCGGTACAGTGATCGCCCAGGCTTTTGGTTTTACTGAGGATATGATCGTCATTGACAGCGACAACTGGCAGGGCGACATGCATGGCGAAACGCAGCTTTCCGAACAAGCTGCGGTATATAAGGGACTGGTGATGGGTCTCAGGGATTATGTCCATAAATGTCATTTTTCTTCCGTTGTGCTTGGGCTGTCCGGGGGGATAGATTCGGCGCTCACCGCAGCAATCGCCGTCGATGCCCTGGGTCCGGCGAATGTGCTCGGAGTGGCTCTGCCGTCGGTCTATAGCTCATCGGATTCACTCGATGATGCCAGAAAACTGGCGGAAAACCTTGGCTGTCGCTTTGCGGTCTTGCCGATCTCTGACTTATTCAGCTGTTTTCAAATCACTCTGCAGCCATTTTTTGCAGGACTCGATGAAGATATCACCGAACAGAATCTGCAGGCCCGCATCCGGGGCAATCTGTTGATGGCTTTATCCAATAAATTCGGCCACCTCCTTTTGTCAACCGGCAATAAGAGTGAGATGGCCGTCGGCTACTGCACCCTGTATGGAGATATGAGCGGCGGGCTGGCGGTAATCTCCGATGTGCCGAAACAGCTGGTCTATGAACTGGCCGCCTATGTCAATAGAGCACGAGAAATCATCCCGGCACGAACTATCGAAAAAGCACCGACGGCTGAGCTGAAACCGGATCAGAAGGATCAGGACGACCTCCCGCCCTATGCAATTCTCGACCAGGTGCTGGAATTGCATCTCGAAGAGGGCAAAGGTGCCCGCGAGATAATCGCTCTTGGATTTGAGGAACAGATGGTCGGTGATATCGTCCGCCGGGTTCAACTCAATGAATACAAACGTAAGCAGGCCCCGCTGGGCCTGAAGGTGACCACCAAGGCCTTTGGTTTTGGCCGCAGATTTCCCAATGTACAAAACTTTCAGGAATAATGGCGCCAGACATTGAAAGATAGTCGTTTCACCTTCCAATCCTTTTTGAAAATTCTTCTTTTTGTTGGGTTGCTCTGTGCGGTGGTCTGGCTCATAGTCCGTGAGCAGCAGATCAAGCGTCCGGAAAAACTCTATGTGACAACAGCAGGTAGTGTTGATATGTGCCTGAGCTGCCACAAGGACGAAAAACTGGATCCGGCCCACGATGCCTCGGTTATCGGCTGTGCTTCCTGTCACCTCGGCAATCCTTTGGCAGTGACCAAGGAGAAAGGGCATGAGGGAATGGTACTCAATCCCGGCGATCTGCGCCATGTCGCCAAGACCTGTTCCGTCGAAGGCTGTCATCCAAAGGATGTCCATAAGGTAAAAAACTCGCTGATGGCGACCAATCGAGGAATCCTCGGCACCTTGCTCTATTATTGGGGCGAAACGGACTCTCAGGATACCGATCTCACCGTCGAAGAACTCTTGAAATCGGGCAAAAATTCCCTCGCTCTTGATTATTATCGTAAACTTTGCGCCACCTGCCATCTCTGGAAACAAAAAAATGATATGCCCGGCGTGCCGCAATTTTTCAATGAGAAGGGTGGCGGCTGTTCGGCCTGCCACTATCATCTGCCGGGGGATACCGGTATGGACCAGGTGCTTATTGCCGATAATAAAGTGGTGAATAAACCAACTGATAAAAAAATCCATCCGTTAATTACCCAGAAGGTGCACAGTGTCAATTGCGTTCGATGCCATAATCGTTCCGGGCGGATCGGCCTCTCGTATATGGGCATTTTCGAATCGGAAGGCTATGGCACCCCTTATGAAGAGGGGCATTTAAATTCTCGCCAGTTGCCGGGCTGCCCGGTTTTATCTGCCTATTGCCGATGATGTGCATCACACCAAAGGGATGGAATGCATTGACTGTCATACCCGCAACGAGATCATGGGTGACGGCACCAGTTATGCCCACTATGAAGACCAGCTGGAAATTTCCTGTGAGGTCTGTCATTCGGATAAGCCGGGAACCACTAGAAAAAACAATACGCTGACCAATATTGACACCGAAAATGGTAAAACCGTATTGGTCGGCAAAGTCGACGACAAGCTCCACCCGCTCAAGACGGCAAAAAAGGGGGTCTGTGATTTTACCGCCCATAAAAGAGTCAGCTGCGAGGCCTGTCATTCCACCTGGGTGGCGCAGTGCTATGGTTGCCATGCCAAGCGGGATGAAGCCAAGACCCACTTAGATAAACTGACGCTTCAAAAAACGGCGGGTTTATGGGAGGAGGGACGCTCCTATATCCGTTATGAACGGCCGATGCTCGGCGTCTGGCAGGATGAGATTGTGGTGGTTACTCCCGGCTGTCAGGATATTGTCACGGTGGTCGATAAAAACGGCGAGATCGACAAGAGCTTTGACCGCTTTACCATGGCGGCGATCAATCCGCACACTACTCAGGCTAAAGGGCGGGACTGTGTTGACTGCCACGCCTCCACTAAAACTGTGGGTTTGGGAGAGGGCAAGGTATTCCTGCGTGATGACAGGCTGGTCTTTGAGGGAGTTGATCAGGGGGTTGTGACCAGCGCCGGAAAAACCGTTCCCTTTGATGCGTATGTGACGCTTGACGGCGAGGCGCTCCAGCATAGTTCACGATCGACCCTGCGGCCCTTTGACAAGAAGGAACTCAATTCGGTTCTGCGGGTCGGGCTCTGCGTCGGCTGTCATAATCGATATGAAGATCCCATCTGGAAAAATTATACCAGTGCCAGCGTCTGCCGTCGCCCGGAACTTGCCACCGGCATGCAGGATGCAGATTTTCCTCTAATAAATGGAGGAAAGATATCGGAATAATAAGCGGCAACACCGTCGGTTTAAAAACCCATCAGCTTAAAGCGCTGGAAAAACTTGCGCAAAAGAGAGTCCAGCCGAATAAAATCATCAATGCCGAAATGGCTCGAACCCTCTGCCAGCTGTCTGCCGAGCTCAACCGCCAAATCGGACTGCTGGTGCATCGATCGGGGAAGATAGAATCGGTCATTGTTGGTGATTATGCGCAGATCATGCTGCCGCAACTCGGCCATGTACGGGCGTCAGGTGGCAGACTGCGGGGCCTGCGACTGGTGCATACCCATCTTGGGGGCGAGGACATCAGCGATGACGATTTAATGGATCTGCTTTTTTTGCGGCTCGATCTGCTGTCGGTTATCAAGGTCGACGGTGAAGGTTTGCCGGAGAAAATGTATTCGGCCCATCTTCTGCCCACCGCTCACGAAGGCAAAAACTGGGCTTTTCTCAAACCAGTTCATCCGGCTAACCAGATTGAATCGTTTGCCGAATTAATCAGTGCCATAGAAGGAGAATTTGGCCTGAGCCGAAAAACCAGCCTGGTTGATCGCGGTGAGGATCGGGCTATTCTGGTCAGCGTGACGACCGAACCCAAACGGCAGGCAGAAGAATCTCTCGCCGAGCTGGTCGAGCTGGTGCGCTCGGATAATATTGTTATTTTAGATACGGTGCTGCAGCGCAAGAACAAAGCGAATCCGCGGCTGATTATTGGTAAAGGCAAACTGGCCGAGATCATGATCAGGGCGCTGCAGCTCGATGCCAATCTGCTTATCTTCAATCAGGAACTGAACCCTTCGCAGATCCGCTCGATCACCAATTTCAGTGATCTTCGGGTTATTGATCGAACCCAGCTCATCCTCGATATCTTCGCCCACCGTGCCATGAGCCGGGAAGGCCGGCTCCAGGTGGAAATGGCGCAGTTGAAATATATGCTGCCCCGCCTGTCATCGCGCGATGACGCCCTGTCACGACTGACCGGTGGGATCGGTGCGCGGGGGCCGGGGGAGACCAAGCTGGAGATTGACCGGCGGCGAATTAATGACCGGCTGACCCGCTTGGCCAAAGAACTCAAGCAGGTGAGTGCGGAGAGATACCGGCGCAGGGCACAACGAAGGAAAAAAGAGCTGCCGGTATTATCCCTGGTCGGCTATACCAACGCGGGAAAGTCAACGTTGCTCAATACCCTGACCCACAGCGACATCTTTGCCGAAAACAAACTTTTTGCCACTCTCGATCCAACCAGCAGACGGTTGCGCTTTCCAACGGAGATGGAGGTCATTATAACCGATACGGTGGGTTTTATTAGAAATCTGCCGGCGGATCTGCTGCAGGCGTTTATGGCAACTCTGGAGGAGTTGCAGGAGGCGGATCTTCTCGTTCATGTCGTCGATGTGGCCAATCCGAACTTTCGCGAACAGATGGCGGTGGTTGAACAATTGCTCAGAGAGCTCGAGCTGGACGAGATACCGGTTCTAACCCTCTATAACAAGATTGATCAGGTTGCCGATAAAGAGTTGGTGCAGCAGCAGCTGGGACAGGAGGCCATTACCATCAGTGCCCTGCAACCGGAAACCCTGACCGGCTTTCTGGTGCAGGCGGAACGAATGATCGGTAAGGTCCTGGATAAAAGACTACGGTAACAGATAAAAGCCCAGTTCTTTTTCATAGGCCCGGTCTGCAACAAATTCACAGCCGATGCGGTTGCCGTTGACGGTTACGATGACAACTTTCTTGAAAAGAACTGTTTCTTGGCGATTGTCGAGGGTAAAGACCAGCGATCCTTTCTGGCCAACCTGCATATCGTGGATGCCCCGAACTTCAAAGCATGCGCCATTAAGAGAGAGGTTGACGATTTTGATTATGCCGCCGCCGATTGCTGGGGGAACAAGATCGTAGGTGCCTGCAAGATCAGTCGGTTTACGAAAGTGACGACGGAATTCCAGGTGTACTTTATAGACATGACCACATTTGCATTTAACTTTGATGAGATGCTGGCGATGGCGGAACTGGCCTGCCGAGATCGCCCGGGCGGCGTCGCATGCCGGGCACACGATCATTGCCTCATCATCGGGTTTTACAAAGGATTTATGGGTGGCTGGTGGAGTGGTCATGATTTATTATACATATCCTAAAATTTATAGCAAACGACGAACTAAAAAGACTGATGGTTAAGTAAAAAAATTTCATCTTCGAGGCGTGCGAATATGAAGTTTTTTACTTATCCATCGCAAATTTCAGCTTGGTAAGTAATTGTCAATCATAAATGATAGCGGTATATTTCGCCAAAATCTCTTCTGTTTCTTTATCGAGTTTGTCGGCTACTTCATGAATCTGGTATTCTACGCCGCACACCGTGCAGCGCATGCGGACTCTTCGACACATGCGGTGGACTTTAAGTTTGCCGGAGCATTGCTTACATTGCATTGTTTAACTGAGCAGCTGCTTGCGGGTAAAAACCGATTCGAGGGTATAGCCTGCTTCTGCCAGTGCTTCAGTGCCTCCTTCCTGCCGTTCAACGACTGTGGCAATGAGACCCACTTTAAAGCCGGCCGCCTCCACCCGTTCGATGACCTTAAGCAGCGTTCCACCGGTGGTGACCACATCTTCAAGCAGGGCAACGGTGCAGCCGTCGGCCATATTTTTCAAACCTTCAATATAATTGCCGGTGCCGTGACCTTTGGCTTCTTTACGCACAATAAAGGCTGGTATCGGTTGTCCTGCTAGAAAGCTGGCGATGGACACTGCGCTCACCAGAGGGTCGGCGCCCAGGGTCATTCCGCCGACCGCATGGATGGGAGTGGGTGATTTTTGCAACAGCTCAAAAAGGAGTTTGCCACAAAGATAGGCCCCTTCCGCCGATAGGGTAGTCTGTTTGCCGTCAATATAGAAATCAGAGCTCTTCCCGGAGGTAAGGGTAAAAGAGCCTTTCCGATACGATTTTTCCAGGAGAATTTCCTTGAGTCGTTGTCTGTCGTCCATGAGTAATCTATATGGTATGCACACTAGAAGATGGATAAAATTGCAATACATTGCCCTGTTAATAAATTAGCAGCCGATACTACCTTTTTTTTATCCATGTTTAAAGAAAAAACTGGCAAACATTTTAAAAGCAATGGTAGGCTGTCAAATTGATTATATTTAATACGCTGACCTGTTTTTACGGAACGTTTTTTGCTCGTAAATATAATGATAACAACGAAACAGCTCCTTTTCTGATAACTAAAATCGCTTTACTATAGAGGTTAAAATGTGCGGTATTGTTGGATATTGTGGCCCGCGACGCGTGGTGCCGGTGGTGCTTGAAGGCCTCAGACGACTTGAATATCGAGGCTACGATTCGGCTGGCATTGTCTACCTGGAAAATGATCGACTGATCAAGCATCGCGCCGCCGGCAAGCTGGCCAATCTTGAGGGTATTATCGGCGATGCGATCATTGCCCCGTCGCATATCGGGCTTGGTCATACCCGCTGGGCGACCCACGGTGCGCCGACCACCGAAAATGCCCATCCGCACAGTGACTGCTCCGGTAACCTGGTCGTTATCCATAACGGCATCATTGAAAATTATCACTCGCTGCGCGAAGAACTGAAGGCCAAAGGCCATAAATTTTCCTCAGAAACCGATACCGAGGTACTGGCGCATTTAATTGAAGACAACCTGGAAGGGGATTTGGTCGTCGCCGTCAAAAAAGCGATCAGCTTGGTGGAGGGGTCTTACGCCATAGGTGTTCTCTGGACCGGCATGCCGGATACGCTCATCGCGGTGCGCAATCAAAGTCCTCTGGTGCTGGGGGTGAGCGAGCAGGATGGCAACTTCATGGCCTCGGATATCCCGGCCCTTCTCCCCTATACCAGGCAGGTGGTATTTTTAGACGATATGGAATTGGCGATCCTCACAGCTGACAGCCATCAGGTCTTCTCGCTTATTTCGGGCAAGTTACTCCAAAAAGAGATCCAGACCATCGACTGGAATTCGGCGATGGCCGAAAAAGCCGGTTACCGGCATTTTATGCTCAAAGAGATTTTCGAGCAGCCCCAGGCAATTACCAATACCGTCAGCGGGAGGATTGATTTGGAGACCGGGGTGGTCGATCTGCCGGAGATCAAGGTGTCCCAGGCCGATCTGGAAAATATTGATCGCATCTTTTTGGTTGCCTGCGGCACCTCCTGGCACGCGGCGCTGGTGGCAAAATACTGGATTGAAAAATATGCCCATATCCCGGTGGAAGTGGATATCGCCTCTGAGTTTCGCTATCGGCATTTGTTGGTCAGCGAGCGGGTGCTGACCGTGGCTATCTCGCAATCCGGCGAAACTGCCGATACTCTGGCTGGGATACGCAAAGCAAAAAAACAGGGTGCCAAGATTATTACCATCTGTAACGTGGTTGGCTCGACGATGACCCGCGAGGCTGATGGGACTATTTACACCCATGCCGGACCGGAAATAGGCGTTGCCTCGACTAAAGCCTTTATCTCCCAGCTTGCCGCGCTCTTTTTGTTTACCCTGTATCTTGGACAGAAAAAAAAGACTGTCAGCCTGGAAAAAAGTGTTGAGCTTGGTCGGGAATTGATCAATGTTGCAACCGTTATCGGCACCGAACTGCCGAGAATTCAGGAAGAGATCCAGACACTTATCGAAAACTACTACAGCAGCCGGGACTTTTTGTTTGTCGGCAGGGGCTTGAACTATCCCATCGCTCTGGAAGGCGCGCTTAAACTCAAGGAAATCTCCTATATCCATGCTGAAGGGTATGCCTCGGGGGAATTAAAACACGGCCCCATTGCTCTAATCGATAAAGATATGCCGGTGCTGGCGCTGGTGCCGCAGGATACGGTGTATCAGAAATCAATTTCCAATGTCGAGGAGATCAAGGCACGGCAGGGACGGATTATTCTTATCGGCACCGAGGGTGACAGCCATCTGAAAACCATAACCGATGATGTAATTTATCTGCCCTTGGTCCACGAGGCCATGAACCCGATTTTATACACCATTCCGGCCCAGCTCCTGGCCTATGAAATAGCTTCAAGGCGCGGCTGCGATGTCGACCAGCCTCGCAATCTAGCCAAAAGTGTTACGGTGGAGTAACGGCTGTTGAACATCAACCATAAAAATGGAGGGAAAAATGAAAAAAATTTTAGGATTTGGGGTCATTGTCTCGGTGGCGATTTTTTTTGCTCTTGCCGGAATTGCCACAGCAGGAACTCTTGATGAAATTGCCAAAAGAGGAGAGCTACGTGTTGCTTGTCAAACTCAAGGAGCACCTTTTAGTTTTGTTGATAAAAATGGTGAGCGGACCGGCAGTTCTGTCGAGTTGTGCAAGTTGATCGCCAAAGATATGGGAGTTAAAATTAAGTTCCTCGACTATGACTGGGATGGTCTTATTCCCGCCCTCCTCTCCGGAAAGGCTGACATGTTAGCCGCGGATATGACCCCGACTTTGCAGAGAGCCATGAAGATTTCCTTTGTTGATCCCTATATGTACACGGGAAGCGTGGTATTTGTGAAGCAGGACAGCCCAATTAAATCCGTTGAAGATGTTAAAAAATCAGGGATAAAGTTAGCTGTTTTGTTGGGTTCAACCGGTGAAAACGATGCAAAAAAAGCATTTCCCGAGGCAGAAATAAAGACCTATAAAGGAGGCGGACCGATTGTAATCAATGCGGTAGTTGCCGGTCATACCGATGCTGGTGTGAATGACGGGTCGGCAGTGCGTGGCCAATCAGCCAGCTACCCGCCCAACACTATCCGTATCCTGGATGGACAGTTGTCCAAAGCGCCACTTGCCTTTGCCGTTCGTTATGATTCTGGTGACTTACGTGAATGGCTTAACCTCTTCTTTCTCCATACCAAACTGGACGGCCAGCTTGACGCCAATTTGGATTACTGGGTCAATTCTCTTGATTGGAAGAAAGATCATTAAAGAATGTACTCTGTCTTAGACAGATGACATCTTCTCTGGTGCGAGTCGGCAATGCCGGCTCGCATCCCGCCGATAGCAAAGGCAAGGCATAAGATTATTACAGGCTAAAATATGCTAGAAGACTTCAATTTTAGAGTCATCCTGGAATACATGCCGCTTTACCTGCAGTGCTTTGTAGCCACTCTCTGGTTGTCTGCACTATCATTGATCGGAGCTATTCTGGTTGGCATAACTGCCTGCTCTATGCGATTGAGTCAGTACAGAGTTATCTCCCGCATTGCCGGTATGTATATCGAGACTATCCGCGCCACGCCCTTGTTGGTGCAACTCTATTTTTTCTATTTCGGTCTTCCATCCATGGGTATTATGGTTCCGGAATGGGTCACCGGCGTGTTCGCTCTAACCTTGAACAGTGGCGCCTATTATGCTGAGATCATCAGAGCGGGCATCCAGGGCATCGCCTACGGTCAGACCGAAGCGGGGATTTCCTCCGGTTTAAATTATTTCCAGCGGATGCGCTATATCATCCTGCCCCAGGCTCTTGGCATGACGGTTCGACCCATGCTGGGACAAGCCATCGTTTTGGTTAAGGACTCTTCGCTGCTCTCGTTGATTTCAATCATGGAGTTGACCCGGGCCGGCCAGATGTTGACATCAGATCGATTTATGCCCGCAGAAGGTTTCCTGACGACCGCAGCTTTTTATTTGCTTATTTACTACCTGTTAAAAACCTTCTCAAATTGGTCTGAAAAACGGTTGATCTTCCGGGAAGCTCATTGATAATTGAGAGATAAGATATGTGGGGTTTCTATTTTCAAGAATTGATGAACAGTCTGCCTTTTTTCCTCAAGGGGCTGTGGATGACTGTGGCGGTTTCCGGCTTGGCGTTGATCGCAGCGACCATCATCGGTTTTGTTTTAGGAATTATCAGGACCGGCCGAATGAAGATTCTGCGATACCTTATCGGCGGGTGGGTGGACTTCACTCGTGGAACCCCCTTTTTGGTCCAGGTATTTATTATTTTTTTTATCCTGCCAAGTTTTGGCATAGAACTGGAAGCATTTCCGGCGGCAGTAATCGCGCTGAGCAATATGGGCGCAGCCTTTATCTGTGAGATTATTGCCGGCGGTATCCTCGCTGTACCCGAGGGCCAAAGAGAGGCTGCGACCGCATCCGGGTTGTCAGCTTATCAGCAAATGAGGCATATCATTATGCCTCAGGCCATGCCATCCATCATCCCCCCATTGGTAGGCCAATATGTCCTCATTATAAAAGATTCATCCGTGGTTTCCGTGATTGGAGTAGTTGATGTCACCAGAGTGGGCTGGCTGACTGTGCAGCGCATCCCGGAGGGTTTGATGGTATTCGGTCTGGTGGGGCTTTTATATTTCTCCATCTGTTATCCGTTGATCAGATTATCAAATTATATGGAGAAGCGGATATCTCTCGGCAATACCAGGTTTTAATAAGAAATTGACAAGCACATGAGTAACGACATTTTTAAAAAGAAGGGAAAGAAGTTTATGATTGCTTTCAAAAACGTAAACAAATGGTTTGGTTCACTTCATGTCTTAAACGACATCAACTTAGAAGTTACCAAGGGAGAAGTGGTTGTGATATGCGGGCCTAGTGGCTCAGGAAAAAGCACCTTGATTCGCTGTATAAATCGACTGGAACCAATCCAAAAGGGAGATCTTGTCGTTGATAATATGAATGTCCATGATAAAAAAATCAATATGACCATTCTGCGTGCAGAAATTGGCTTTATCTTCCAATCTTTTAATTTATATCCTCATATGACCGCCTTGGAAAATGCCACAATCGCTCCAATAAAGGTCAGGAAAATATCGAAAAAAGAGGCTCACGAACTCGGCAGGGAGACATTAACTCGAGTTGGCCTGGGGGATAGAATTAATAGTTATCCCGCACAACTGTCCGGTGGTCAGCAGCAGCGGGTTGCTATCGCCAGAGGGCTGTGCATGCGCCCCAAGATCATGCTGTTTGATGAACCCACTTCTGCTCTTGATCCGGAAATGATCAATGAAGTTCTCGATGTTATGCGAGATTTAGCCAAAGAAGGCATGACCATGATAGTAGTTACCCATGAAATGGGCTTTGCCCGAGAGGTGGCAAACCGGGTCGTCTTCATGGACGAAGGACGGATCATTGAAGTTGCACCACCTGAAGACTTTTTCAACAATCCACAAACTGTCCGAGGCAAACTCTTTCTAAGCTCAATCTTGAAACATTGATAGTGTCGTAAAAACTCTTCATCTTCTTCGTTATTGCAACTTTCACTATCATTACGACGTACTCTAGTACGCCGAAATGATAATAAAATTCACACGCCTCGAATATGAAGTTTTTTACTTAACCATAATAAATCTTAGTTTTTTACGAAGTTGTCAAACAATGATCTTTCTGTCGGAAGGATATTTTCTGCAGTATTTTTATATGTGTTAACAATGTATTAGAAAATATATAACTGTAAAGGAGTTTGGCACGATGGACCGGAAAATTGTTCTGCTGGGTTATGGCATGCAAGGTAAAGCCTGCGTTTATGATCTTATCAATCACGGGAAATTTGACGAACTGGTGATAGTTGATTGCTACCAAGGCTTTCTTGATGATATTGATTTGTTAAAAGATCCTCGGGTAAAGGGCTGCCGGATTGATGGTACCGACCAGGTCAAAATCCGCGAACTTCTTCAACCGGCCTCGCTTGTTATTGAGTTTTTTCCTCCGCACTTTACTCTTGCCATGGTCGAACTGGCTATTGACTGTAACTGTCATGTTATTACCTCAAGTTATATCAATAACCCAGCCTATGCTACGCAGTCGGGATTTGTCGAAAGACTGGCTCTGCTCGATCAAAAAGCTCGCCAAAAGGGTCTTGTTATTCTGGAGGAATTCGGCATGGACCCTGGTATCGACTTAGCCATGGGCCAAAGAGTAGTAGATACTTTCGATGAGGTTCATGCCCTGCATTCCTACGGTGCAGGATTTCCAGAGTTGCAATCGGCCAACAACCCGTTGAAATATAAATTCAGCTGGTCGATTATCGGCGTCATCCGCTCTCATCTCCGGCCGGCAAAATACCTTGACAACGGTGCCGTTCGAACAATTGAACCCGTCGACCTGTTCAGCGCTGAGAATTCGCACCATCTGGATATTCAAGGCTTAGGCGATACCCTTGAGTGCTATTACAACGGCAACGCAACACAATACGTTGATCATTTCGGCATAGGAAAAACCATTAAGAGCATGGGGCGCTACATCTGTCGCTGGCCGGGACATGGCGCATTTTGGCAAAAAATGGCTCGATGCGGCTTTTTGGGTGACCAAGCTATTCAGGTCGGCGAGCAAATGGTCAAACCCGAGGAGTTTTGCGCCGCACTACTGGGCAATCAAAAGCAGTTTCATTACCAGGACGGCGAAAGAGATATCGCTCTTCTTCGTGTCGATGGGAGAGGGCTTATTGCCGGCTCCCCCAAACAGGTGATAATGCAGTGCATTGTTTACCTAGACCGAATTACTGGTTTTTCTGCGATGCAGCAGTTAGTTGGGTTTCCCATGGCCATTGGCAGTATGATGATTCTTGACGGCAAGGTTAAAAGCCCGGGAAGAACAATGCCCATGCAGGTCCCCCTTGACTGTTACTTTGGTGAGTTGGACCGACGCGGTATCCATTTTGCAAAAACCATTACTGATTGGGACAGCAAACTGAACCCTTAAGCTGAGGAGCAAAAGATGCAGCCCCGAACACCATTTCTGGGAGTTCTACGCTGGGAAGAGGGGGGCAGTCCGAAAGGACTTGAACAGCTGGAAAGCCTTCCCGGCAACAGCACGAACCCTCTGACCTATCCTTTTCCCGTACTTTTTAAAAGAGTTGCCGGTGCAAATTACCATTCGGTGTTGGTTTGCCCGGATGATCGACTGGTTGCTGCCATGGTGCAAGCAGCACAATGGATGATCAGTCAAGGCGTCAAAGCAATCATTACCAGTTGCGGTTTTAATGCCATTTTTCAAAAAGAACTCGCTGATGCCCTCACCGTTCCTGTTTATACGTCAGCCTTGCTGCAGATACCGTTTATTCGTGCCTCCCTGGGCAGACAAAAGTTACTGGTCATTACCGCCTCAAAGCAAGACCTTAAACCAAAACACTTCCAGGCTGTCGGGGTAATGAATATGGCGGGAATTGAAATATCTGGAATGGAAGTGATGCCGGAATGGAGCAAAATAAGTCGCTGTCCCAACGAGTCTCTGGCAATGGAAAAAATTGAAAATGAAGTCGTTACGTTGGCGACAAATGCACTACAAAAACACCCTGATATTGGTGCAATCCTGCTCGAGTGTACCGATTTGCCTCCCTTTGCCGACGCTGTCCGAAAAGCTTTTCATTTGCCGGTTTATGACTTATTGACGATGCTTGCATTGATTCACAAATCATTCGCCCACCTGGGGTGATACAAACCTTTTATTCAAAGAATTTCGAAAATTTATCCACGACAGGAAAGAGTCCAAAGATTCCGCCGGTATGGACAAATACAATCCGTCTGCCGAAAACCGACTGTTTTTTCCTGATTTCGCTGACCATGCCATAAAATGCCTTGCCGGTGTAGACCGGGTCGAGTACCACCCCTTCGAGTCGGGCAAGATCGTAAATGGCCTGCAATTCCTCCGGCTGGGAAAGTGCGTAGCCTTGGCCGACATAGCCGTCGACGATATTAATATCAGAGCTGTTTATGGCAATATCCACGGAGTAATCCTTTATAAATTCGTGGCAAATATGGTCGATTGCTGCAACAAAATAGTCCTTGTCGTCACACACATTGATTCCGCACACCTGCAGATCAAGGTCGAGCAGCCGGGTGCCGAGAAGCAGTCCGGAGGTTGTTCCCCCGGAGCCTACGGCAGAAAGGACCGTAGTTTCACTAAAATCCCCTGCCCCCAGTGCAGTCAGGTCGCCTGCAATCTCCTCCATCCCCTTTACATAGCCCCAAGAACCTAACTGATTGGACCCACCTTCAGGGATTATATAGGCGACCTTCCCTTGCTCGCGTAGTCTCTCACGTTCCTTTTCAAACCTGTTGTGCCGGTCTTTATATTCGGCTGGAGTAATCCAGACAAGCTCTGCCCCGGCCATCCTGTCGAGCAGGATGTTACCATGGCTCGGTGGAGGATTCGTTGGATCTTCGGTCCGCAACAGGAGAGTAGTCTGTAAACCAGCTCTCACTGCTGCCAAAGCTGTCGCCCGACAATGGTTTGACTGGGCTCCACCGCAGGTAATTACCGTGTCTGCTCCCTTGGCTTTCGCATCGGCCAGCAGAAATTCAAGTTTTCTGATTTTGTTACCGGAGAGTTCACAACCGGTCAGGTCATCTCGTTTAAAGAAAATCTCTACCCCGAGTTTTTGACTCAATCGATCCATTTTCTGTAGTGGTGTTCCCTTGCGGGCAATTTCGAGATGGGCTGGATAGTTCAATTTAACGGACGCCATTTATATCTCCTCTTCCAGTAATGATTAATTTTGCATACGAAAAACAGGTTCATTTTTCTCCCTATGGAAATACCGTCCTCCAGCTATAATAAGCATAGGTTATATTTTATGCCGTAGGTTAGGACTAGTCACCATTTTAAACCACCAGGAACGATTTTTTTTCTGCGAAATGCCGCCGATAAAGATTATGATGGAGGAGATTTTTCCTGAATTCATTTCTTTCAATTACATTGTATGTTTGAAATCACAAAAAAAATTGAAGTATGGCTGGATATCCGAGCGAATAATGCTTTAGAGCCTGGCTCAGAATTACCGGCTTTTGCTCAACCTTTGGTTGGATTTGCCCTTGGCGAAGATGATCTGTTTTTCTTCTTAAAATCTGATATAGGCACCGAGTTCTACTGGACACCCGAAGAGGCATTCTTGTCGGCATTTCCAGAAGAGAAGATCCGAGCAGAGGAGTTGAGCGTTATTTCATGGGTTTTACCGCAGACTGAACATACTCGCTTGGCACACCGAAAGGGTATAGCTATGCCGAGCATTGAATGGAGCAAAGCACGACATTATGGAGAAAAGGTCAATGAAAATTTACGCCGGTATGTGGTAGAGCTGTTCAAAACAGATGGATATCAAGCTTGTGCTCCAGTTTTACTTCCCCAATGGTCGAAGGCTGTCTCCAATAAATACGGATTCGCTTCATCATGGTCAGAACGTCATACCGCTCATGTTTGTGGACTTGGCACATTTGGGATATCCGATGGATTGATTACTGCTGCCGGCAAGGCAATTCGCATCGGTTCGGTAGTTGTACGCAAGAGGTATACTCCTCCCCCGAGGGCATATAAAAATCACAATGAATGGTGTCTGTTCCATTCGACCGGCAAATGCCTGGTATGTGCACGTCGATGTCCTGTCGGAGCCATTTCTCAAACAGGACATGATAAAGTCAAGTGCAGGGACTATATCCGCACCGTGACTGCTATTTATGTGGAAAAAGAGCAATTAGGGTTCAAGGTTAACAGCTGTGGATTGTGCCAAACTAAAGTTCCCTGCGAAAGTCGAAATCCCCTTGCCAAATAGAATCGATGATTATCAGTGGTGGCGGCCGCCGTTTATTTTACAAACTGGTTATCACCTGAGCCTTGACTGTCTCGGCTACTTCAGGAATAAGGATCACCTCCTGCTTCATTTTGTCCTCAACATAGACCAATATATCGTCTCTGGTTATTTCCAGGGCAAAAACAGTTCCACCCCCCAGCTCTTTATCGGACCACCGGTCAAGAATCCAGGCCACTTCTTTTTTGTTGACGGTCCAACTTAAACCCTTGTCGACTCCGGTCACGGAACCCCTGTAGGCAGTAACCTTGTCATAGGGGAAGGGCTTGCCTTCTTGGTAAAGCAGCTCGGGATCGCACTCTTTTAACAGGAGCTTCCAGGTCGCATAATCCCCGGCGGCGGCAAAAGGGGTATTTTTGCGGCAATAGAGCCATAATATCGCTTTTTCCAGACACTTTTGTTGTTTGAAGGCTTCGAGATTATTACGCAGGAAACGGGCATGCTCGTGTGGGTTCAGTGCCCGCATGGCCTCGATCGGATCTCCGGCATTTTCCAGTTGGGTGAGGATTTCCTTTATCTTTTGGTCCTGCAAAGCCTTATGCCGGGCCTGCATTTTATCGTTGGTAAAGGATCCGGTAAAGTCGTCCGGTGGGTACAAAAAACGGATATTATCCAGGTTCCATGGCATATTTTTACCTCGTTGGTAGATAGTCATTTGAGCTCCAGCCAGCTATTGGCCACATCGAGCATCCGATTGGCAAAACCCCACTCGTTGTCGAACCAGCAGAGCATTTTGATAAGTTTGCCGCCACAGACCCTCGTCTGGGTGCCATCAACAATTGATGAGCGTGGATCGGTATTGAAATCAACCGAGGCATGCGGCTCTTCAGTGTAACCCAAAAGGCCAAGGAGCGGCCCCTGGGCTTCTTCGCGCATAATCCGGTTCACCTGATCGGCGGTGGTAGCCGTTTTGACATTGATGGACAGGTCCATCAATGAAACATTGATAGTCGGCACCCGGACGTGCAGACATGCAAAACGATCGGCCAGATGCGGCATCAGTCGGTCAATTCCTTTGGCAAGGCTGGTATCAACCGGGATAATCGAATGCAGTGCGCTGCGGGTCAGGCGCAGGTTGCTATGATGGTAGCGGTCGATTACCGGCTGATCGTTCATGGCTGAGTGAATTGTCGTTGTGACCCCGTTTTCAATGCCCAGTTCCCGGTCTAAAAGGTGCAAAATGGGAACCACGCAGTTGGTGGTGCAGGATGCGTTAGAGACAATTCTATGCTCGCGCCGTAACAGCTTTTCGTTATAACCGTAGACGATAGTTGCATCAACTTCGGCGGTAGCCGGATGGGACAGGAGAAGACGTTCCGCACCGCTCTGCATATGCTGTTCGGCGCTTTTCCGGTCACTAAACGATCCCGAACATTCAAAGACCAGATCGATGCCAAGCTCATGCCAGGGCAGCTTTGTCGGATCCGGTTCATTTAATATCCTGATTTTATCTTCACCAATAAAAAGAGAGTCGGTGGTACAGTGAAGAGGATAGGGAAATCGGCCATGGGTAGTATCGTAGCGGGTGAGATACGTCAGTGTCTCAATGTCGGCCAGTTCATTTATGGCGACAATGGTTAATTTCGATCTAAGCGGCGGAGAATAGACCGCTCGCAGGATCGACTGGCCGATCCGACCATAACCATTAATGGCAACTTTGAAATGCATTGGCCTACAACGTGTTTTCCTGCGCGACTTATATCGCCGCCAGCCATATTTTTAGATTTTAGAATTTGCCTTGACGCTTTATTTGCGTGCACTGTTTAATCTCGAATGGCCTCTATCATTACTTCGATTTACTTATAATAACAAGTTGATAATCTGGCCCGGGACCAATTTTTGTTGTTTGGTTTTTGCGATAATCTGGTAAGATTTTGAGCGGTTCGATTTTGTATAGGAACATCCACATAAGGAGATTGTTTTGATTGACAAGGGACGCGGACGCGTAATCGTCAATACCGGCAACGGCAAGGGCAAAACCACGGCAGCGCTCGGCACGGCATTTCGGGCGCTTGGTTATGGCAAGAAGGTTTGTGTTATTCAGTTTTTAAAAGGCCAGGGCAAGTATGGCGAGCGGCTGATGGCCGAAAAATTGGAAAATCTTGACTGGTTTATCTGTGGGAAAGGTTTTGTCTTTACAAAAGAAAATATTGCCGAGGATCGCCGAGTTGCCCTGGAGGGTTTTGAACTGGCGCAAAAGAAGATCGAAAGCGACAAGTATGATCTGATCATTCTCGATGAAATCACCTATCTGCCACTCTATGATTTCCTGAATGTCGAGAAAGTGGTCGAACTGATCAAGAACAAGCCGGAGCGACTGTCAATTATCCTCACTGGAAGAGACGCTCACCCGCGGCTTATAGAGATCGCTGATACGGTTACGGACATGCAAGCCACCAAACACGCTTATGAGCAGGGTATTAAGGCGCAAAAGGGTATAGAATTCTGATGGGCTCGTAAAAAGCCCGATCTCCTTCGCCGTATCAGACACTACGCCTCTTATATCGAACTTTTTCAAGAGCCCATCCTAGGGTTGACATTGTTGCAAAACATTTTCGAGGAATATAGATATGATACAGCAGGGTGCTTTAGATGGAATTCGGGTCGTAGATCTCTCGCGGATGCTGCCGGGGCCTTATTGTTCAATGATCCTGGCCGACCATGGAGCCGATGTAATTGCCGTTGAAGACCGAAAATTTCAGGACGACGGATTGTTTTTTAACGATCTCAACCGCAACAAGAGACATATGGCGCTCAACCTCAAAACTCCTGAAGGGCTGGAAATATTTTTCAAACTGGTTGAGAAGGCGGATGTGATTATCGAGGGGTTTCGACCCGGCGTGGTCCAGCGGCTCGGTGTCGGTTATGATGCTGTCCGGCAATGTAATCCGGCAATAATCTACTGTTCAATCAGTGGCTATGGCCAGACCGGCCCCTTACGTGATCGAGTTGGCCATGATGTTAATTATATCAGTAACGCCGGCATCTTAAACCTTATTGGGGAAAAGGGCGGGGCGCCGATTATTCCGGGGGTGCAGATCGCCGATATTGCCGGGGGGACGATGAACGCAGCCGTCGGCATCCTGCTGGCCCTTTATGCCAGGGAGAAGACGGGAAAAGGGCAATATATTGATATCTCCATGACCGATGGGGTACTCGGCCTGCTGGCTCTTCCTGCCTTTCTTTCTCAGGCGAGAGGGCGAAAGCAACAGGCATCGAACGGGTTGTTATCCCATCGATATGCTTGCTACAACACCTATGAAACAGCCGATGGGCGATATATTTCCATTGGTGCCCTGGAAACCAGGTTCTGGCGGCGACTGTGCCAGCAGCTGCAGTGTCCACAGTATATTGCTCTGCACTATGACGAAGAAAAACGACAACAAATCATCGATGATTTTCGACAGATTTTCCGGAAGAAATCGATGGCCGAATGGGATGCGGAATTAGCTGAGATGGAGATATGTTTTGCCGTCGTGAAAAATATGGATGACATCGTCGCCGATCCACATTTTCTGGAAAGGGAAATGGTGCATAGCTATCCAGATGAAAACGGGGAGACGCACCATGGCTTCGGTATTCCGGTAAAGTTGAGCGAAACACCTGGAACGCTGCGGACGCAGCCAGGAAAATTTGGCGAGGACACGCAAAAGATAGTTGCCGGACTAGGCTATTCCGCCGAGCTGATCGAAGGCTTTTTTGCCCGCGGCGTGCTGTAGTATCCTGTGTAGTATTCCTATCTCTTAGCCTCAGTTGGAAAGAGATGCAGGGTGTGGGGATGAAAGTAAAACCATCGTGCCGGCAGCAAAGCACAATGGTTTTAAAAGACTCAAAGATGAATTTCCGATCACCAGAAAACCTGAAATTGTAGCAACAACGAAGAAGATGAAGAGTTTTTACTTAACCATCAATTCTTTACTTCGACAAGCGGTATGCTGCAAATGTCAGAGGTGGAAGTTTTTCACCACCTGGTGAACGGGTAAAATTATTCCGGCACAGGTGGTGAGGCGATTTTCTTCTGTTCTTTCAGCAAATCTCGTATCTCCGTCAGAAGGACTTCTTCTTTGGTTGGTTCCGGTGGTGCTGCCGGTGCCGCTTCTTCTTTTCTTTTGAGGGAGTTGATGCCCTTGATTGCAATAAATATGGCAAAAGCAATGATGGTAAAATCGATAATGGTTTGAATAAATTTACCATAGGTGAGAAAAACTGCCGGTTTGTCTGCCGTTGCTTCTTTCAGAACGATTGCCAGATTGGTAAAATCGACGCCGCCAATAAGAACTCCAATTGGTGGCATGATTACGTCACCAACAAAAGATGAAACAATTTTTCCAAAGGCCGCACCGATGATGATACCAACGGCCATGTCAATAACGTTCCCTTTTACCGCAAACTCTTTGAACTCCTGCAAAACACCCATTTTATTCACCCCGAAAAAATAAAACAAGACTTCGATATTGATCAATTTCCTCTATCCACGTGGACCCAGTTGGCATCAGCCTTTTTGATATTACCAGGTATATCTCTGCTCCATTTCTCATATGCCGTCAAGCTGCAATTGAGATAGAGCTTTCCGTTAACGATTTTCCATACTTCTGGATCGGTTATGGCTTTCCGGCTTTCCGTCATGGCCCAGGCACAAAATCCATCGTATTGTGGGGCGTATTTTTCCGGATAGGTGGTAAATAAATTCAGATGTTTTTTGTTGTGAAAATACCAGGTCATGTTATGCCATTGTGCGTTGAGGGATTGATCGCCCTGAACTGCCTTATTTTCGAGGAAATAGGCAACTGGGTCATATCCCTTGATAGCGACATTTGGGGCAGATGATTTTTCTGCGGCGACGCCGTCTGATACTCCGAAAAAGATTGAGGTAAAGAAAAAAATGAGGAGCATCTCAATGGTGAAATTTTTTGGGTTCATAGCTATCATCTCCTTTTTTAGGTAAGCTTTTAAACGGTCAAGATCCAGACGAAAGTTTCAGACCAATAATGCCGGCAATGATCAAGGCAATGCTGATAAGCCGACCGGTGTTTACCGGGTCACCAAACAGCACTATCCCAAGAATGACCGTGCCGACGGCG
This sequence comes from uncultured delta proteobacterium, assembly GCA_963796255.1. Lineage (GTDB taxonomy): Bacteria > Desulfobacterota > Desulfobulbia > Desulfobulbales > Desulfocapsaceae > Desulforhopalus_A. Next base: position 76,471 of record CAWCLE010000021.1, read on the forward strand.
CCGATGCCAACCCACACACTGTAGGCGGTGCCCACCGGCAATGACCTGAGCGCAATGCCCAGCAGCCAGAGACTTATAATCATTGCCAGGACTGTCCAGACAATGGGCCATGGCCTGGTAAAGCCATCCGTATACTTTAAGCCAATGGCCCAACCAGTCTCGAACAGGCCCGCAAGTACGAGAAAAATCCATGCCATACATTTATTCCTTACGTAAGAGGGGCACGGTGAATGGTTCTCTTCGTAAAACTGTTGTTAAATTTATATTCTGCATAAGCTTTCTGCTTTTGTGAAACAAATTTGACATGAGGATCTCAACTGCCATATCCTTTTAAAAGTAGGATAAGAATTGAATGATCTTCATGAAACCCAGTTTTGCACAACTCTCTTAGAAAATACTCTCTATTTTCTGATTAACAGAGGTACCCACCGTGACAGCGCAACCCAACTCCATATCTACGATACTTCGGCGTAATATTCAGCAGCTTGATCTTTTTACCAGCTTTTCAGCGGATGAAATCGACATCCTGGTTAAATATGCTAAAATTCGTTCACTTGACGAAGGGGAATTCCTTTTCCATCAAGGCGACCACGGCGACTTTCTGGCGATTGTCATTGAAGGCCGAATCGAAATTACCAAGCATACCCAAAATGACACCCCGGTGGCGATAGTGTCACTGACCCACGGAGCAACCCTTGGCGAAATGGCTCTTATCGACCATGAAACACGATCCGCCTCAGCGATCGCCGGTGAGCCGTCGACCGTTTTTGTTCTTTCCAAACAGAGTTTTGATCGAATTGTCGAACAAGAGCCACGATGCGGCGTTAAACTGATTCAAAAGATTGCGAAGATTCTCTGTGCAAATATTCGCCGAACTTCGGACCTCTTTGCCGATTCAATTGAGCCAAGCCTCAGGTTCTAAGCAGTCCGTGCAGCGCCTCATCCTGCAGTTCAACCTCGGTGCAGGGGAATAACCCGGCGGGAAACATTATCTGCAAGCCACCTTCGTCCGTCCTGCAGCAAAAGATCATCGGCCGCAGCAGGCCCCTCGGTGCCGGCAGGGTAGGTGTCTGGTGGGACGGCCACGCACCGTAAATTATCAATATATTTCCAGCTGGCCTCTATCCAGTCCCAGCGGGGAAAGATACTGTGATCTCCCCGCATGACATTGCGCAGAATGGATTCATAGGCCTCGGGGGTATTGGGACCAAAGTGACACTCGTGACAAAAGTCCATCAGCACTGATTCGGTACTGCCGCTGTCTCCCGGTTTTCGGACATTGAAGGCCATGGCGATGCCCTCATCCGGCTGAATCCTTATGATGATTATATTGGGCTGCCCCGGCATCGTCCCTGCAATGGGTCCTTGATGTTTGAAAACCACCTTGATATCGGCAAATCGGTGTTGCAGCCGCTTGCCGGTGCGCAGGTAAAATGGGATGCCCTGCCAACGCGGGGTGTCAATGTAGGCCCGCAGCGCAGCATAGGTTTCGGTGACCGATTCTTCCGCCACCCCATTTTCAGCCGTATATCCTGCTATCGCAGAAGAATCAATAGAGTCGGGGCCATATTGCCCGAGCACCACATCTCCCTTTACCGCCGGCCGAAGATGCCCGATAACCGTTGCCGCAGCATCCCGTAAACCATCGTCGGCATTTGCCGGAGGTGGTTCCATAGCAACAAATGAGAGAAGCTGGAGCAGATGATTTTGCACCATATCCCGGACTGCTCCGCTCCGATCATAATAGCCGGCCCGTTTCTCCACTCCGAGGGTCTCACTCACCGTTATCTGCACATGATCGATACACCCCTGATGCCAGGAGCTTGCAAAAACTTCATTGGTAAATCTCAGCGTCAGGATGTTCTGCACCAGCTCTTTGCCGAGATAGTGATCGACCCGAAATATCTGGTTCTCCCGCAGCACGGAGGTAATGCTTTGCTGCAATTGTCTTGCTGAAACGACATCCTCACCGAAAGGTTTTTCAAAAACGACCCGCTGCCAGCCTGTCGCATCGAGCAGAGTACCGATCAACTCGGCGGTTTTTTGAAAGACGGAGGAGGGCAGGGCAAGATAGATCAAGCTGTTTGATGCGCAGCGGTGTTTCTGCCGAATGGCCGTTATCTTCGCGTAAAATTCATCAGCCGTTACCGTCTGAACATCAAGGCACACATACACTATTCGTCCCAGAAGATCCTGCAACACGGTTTCGACCGGCCCATCAATAAATTTATCAACTGTCAGGTCTTCGATAAATGAATCCCGGGTGATTTCCTGACGCCCAAGGCAGATAATCGGTGTGCAGTCAGTCAATTGTTTTTTCTTGACCAGATGATATAGCGCCGGGATCAATTTACGCCGGGTTAAATCGCCGGTTGCTCCAAAAATTATGATCATCTGCGATTGCAATGTCATCGTCTGTCCTCCCCTCAAGAGGTCGTTTTTTCTTCGAGCGCCTGCCTGATTGAGGCAGGTATCTCTGTTGACTTGCGAGTTTGCGGATCAAAGAAGACTTCTGTCGTTTCGTATGTGGCATGCACTTTCTTCGTGTCAACATGGACCATTCGCTCGGTAAAAGTACAACTTTTGTGGCCAATACGAGTCAACTGACTATCCACTATAATCAAATCTCCTGCTACGAGTTCCTGCAGAAACTGAATCGTCGCCGAAGCGGTCACCGTATGGACGCCAAACTCAGCCAGCATTTTTTGATGACTCCCCCAGTAAAGCGGCCACAGGTGAAATGCGGCATCATCGAAAAAATGACTATACCAGCGAACATTCATATGGCCGAAGTTGTCGCAATACCAGGGATGGACAACTCCACGCAGGATCACTATGGATTGAGGCATAATTTCTCTCCCGTGATTATTTACTCTTTAAGGCGAATCCCCCTTCAATACCATATGGTGCGACTCGGTGACAATGGGGGTGTTCACCAGCACCGAAGCTCAAGACCTTGCCTCTTATGCAGCCAGTGGCCAGAAAATTGGGATGATCACCATCAGTAATGCCAGTATCAATAGAGTAAGCGGTAACCCGACTTTGATATAGTCAATAAACTTATAGCCACCTGGGCCCATAACTAATACATTGGCCGGGTGTGATATAGGTGAGGTAAAACTTGCCGAGGCAGCCATGGCTATCCCCATCATCAACGGATACGGGGAAATGCCAAGCCCGACAGACGTCTTGAGAGCAATAGGAACCATTAGCACGACCAGAGCGGCAGTGGGAATTATACTGGTGGCAAGAAAAGTAATACTGAGTAGCCCGAATAGCACCCCATAGGGGCCAAAAGGCCCGAGGATGGTAATAACTTTCTCGGCAAGCAGAGAGGCGGCACCGGTCTGGTCGAGAGCCACTCCGAGCGGTAACATTCCGGCAATGAGAAACACCGCCTTCCATTCAATATAGCGGTAAGCCTCCTCCATCGTCAGACATTTGGTCAAAACCATACAGGCAGCACCTATGACCACAGCAATATAAATTGGCACCCAACCCAAAATCACCGGCAGCAGCACCGCGGCCATTATGGCAAGTGCTGTTGTCGCTTTCTCCTCACGCGCAGCCTCCTGCATATTCCCTGTTAAGACAACAAAATCCGGCTCACGACCAAGAACCTCCATTTTTTTCCAGCTTCCGAACAGCAGCAGGGCATCCCCCAGTTGCAGCTGCAGGTCCCTGAGACCGGTTCTAATGGCAGTTCCCTTTCGCCATACGGCCAATACTGAAAGTCCAAATTTTTCCCGGAAACTGATCTCCTGCAAAGTCTGACCACTCAGAACAGAGTGGGGAGAAAGAACGACTTCTACCAGGCCTACCTTGTCGTTTTCCAGAATGGAAATATCCTCAATTCCCGCCTGATCCTGGTCAAACACAGCTTCAATTCCCTGCAAGAGCAGCACCGCAACAAGATCCGACATTCCCGAAACGAGCAGCCGGTCGCCTGGTTCAAAAATCACCTCTGAGGCTGGAACAACTGCGGTATCATTTTCGCGGATGATGGCCAGAATCTGCACATCGAGAGCATCACCAAGGCAACTCTCAGAAACGGACATACCAAGAAGGCGAGAACTATCGGGTATGCCGAAAAGACGTACTTCCTTGCCTTGTTCATAGTATTTTATCATCTCCTCATCATCAAGCACCACCGGCGTCACGATGCCCTCTTTACCTGCCAGGTCATCAATATTGGCTGCCGGTCCGTGGACCACCAGCACATCACCGGCACGCAGTTGCTGGGACTTGATGCTATAACTGATTTTTTGATTGAGGCGTATAATTTCAAGAACGTTTAACCCATAAAGGTTGCGAAATCCCAGGCTGGAGAGGGTGTTGCCAAGCCACGGACTGTTGTCGGAAAGCTGGATTTCAGCCACCTTCATGCCAAATTCCTGCAGTACATTCTTTGCTGAACGACCGCTTTCGGACAACAACTGTCCCCAGTTATTCATTTCCTGAATACGATCAAGACGACCTTCCACAATCAGTTCGTCATCAGAGCGTATCTTTTCATGCAACTCCGGAGCAAGAGAAGTGAGTCGCGCCCTGTTTATGCCGATAACATTGAGACCAAGCCGAGATCCCAGATGACTCGCTGCCAAGGTCTGACCGACGAGTGCTGAATTATGGGGGATACGTATCCTGAACAATCGTTCCTGTATTCGGTAATGGTTCAAGGCCTGCTTTTCGTTCTTCTGATCGGTCGCAAAGGTGTTCTGTTTCGGCAGAAACCGAGTACCGACAAAGGTCATAAACAGCATACCAACAATCATGACAATCACACCGATCGGAGTAAAATCGAACAGTCCGAAAGGGATCAACCCGTTCGTGCGCAACGCCTCACTGACCAGAATATTGGGCGGGGTACCAATCATGGTGGTAAGTCCGCCAAGGAGAGAACCGTAAGCCAGGGGCATGAGAAGCATTGAGGGAGATCTGTTGGTCTTTCGGGCAATGTCCATCACTACCGGCAGCATCAACGCCGCTACTGCCACGTTGTTCATAAACGCGGACAATACGCCGGCGATGGTCATAATGAGCAGTATCATCCTGGAGTCACCCGTTCCTCCAACCTTCAGTAGATTTCTGCCGAGTATATTAGCGATTCCTGTACGAGTCAGGCCGCCACTCAGGATGAATACGGCCCAGATGGTTACCACAGCAGGATTGCTGAAACCAGCCAGCGCCTCTGTCGGACTCACCAGGCCGGTGATTGCAAGTATGCCAAGAACCAGCAGTGCCAGGACTTCCAGCGGAATTGCATCGCTCACCAGCACACCGATCACCACCACGAGGATTCCAAGGACTAGAAGTATGTCTGGTGTCATTGCGTCATTCTCCTGAGGTCTTTTTCAGTATACTCTTTGTTACTGTTCACCAGTCAAGTGTTCTGACCAAGGTTTGATCTTATTAAGTAATGGCCTAAGAGTGAGTTCTGCAACTTCCGTATCATGTGCAGCTTGAGCACGTAGCCAATATCCGTTAGATAAACCAAAGAATCGGCATAATCGCAAATCCGTATCAGCTGTTATAGAACGTTTATTGGAAACGATCTCACTGATACGCTGGGCCGGAACACCAATTTCCTTGGCCAAACGATATTGGCTAAGTCCCATTGGTTTTAGGAACTCCTCCAATAAAATTTCGCCTGGAGTGATGGCTTCAAGTTTTGTCATAGTAAACCTCCTCAGTGGTAATCCACGATTTCCACATTTTCTGCACCTGCGTCTGTCCAATGAAAACAGACTCGCCACTGATCGTTGATGCGAATGCTGTATTGACCAGGGCGATCACCTTTGCGCGCTTCAAGATGATTGCCAGGTGGTACTCTTAAATCATCAAGTAAATTAGCAATTTCGAGTTGTCTGAGCTTTCGCCGAGCGACCTTCGCAATGTTCTCGAATTTTTTGACATTAGTGCCCCTCGACAGCGCTTCAGTATATTTGCATTTGAATGATTTGATCATGTGCTAAATAGTAACGCATTACGTGAATAACGTCAAACGTGATTACGACAGCCCGACGCCAAACATCACCCGTCGCCAACCAACCAAGGAAAGACTTGGACGTGGTAAGCAACTTTGAATTACCGCCAAAAATCGGCAGGGTTAAGCGTTCGGTGTGTATGTAATTGTTAGCGCTTGGATTTTCCTCGTATGCCTCTATTAAGGTGACAAGAACATCAAGGCTGTGACCTTCAGGTGTATCTATTTTTGCGTCCATTAAATTTTCAACTGCCTGCAATGCTTCAGTGTAATCAGTTTCTGTTTTGATAGGTTTAATATTCATGTTAGCCGGTTGTGCGTGAATTGGAGGTCAGTCTTGTTCGTCATTCTCATGATCCGGGCAGCAGAAAACGAATGGAGATGACTTTGGCTTTGAAAAAAACGAAATAGTCGTCTGTGCCAAACATGTTACCCGCCTCCACATTGAAGGGAAGGCGAAAGCCTTGAACTTCACGGTAATCAGATAGTTTTCCACCAAATGGTTGAAGTTGATATTTTTTCCCGGGATTTGCATTGCTCCACCGCATGAAATGCACCTCAATTGGCCGGCCATCAACGTCAACCTTTATATCGACAGCTTGTGAAAGCCCCATGTGACTTACAGTAACGCGAGCGGTGTTTTCATCTATCTTTACCCAAACAACTCCTGTGCCAGGCAGCAAGGCGGCAGGTGTCCAGAATAAAGCCTCCGCGATATACCGGCCGTATGCGGCTCGCGCGTGGTCTGAATCACCCCCCATCCGGGCAACCGGAAAAAAGCCAAAAATGCGAAACCGCGTCCACCGGCTGGAATCAGAGCCGGAAACCGGCACGACGCCTTGTAAGCGAAGTTTCCAAACGAAACCCCATGGCGCGGCGAGAATCTGTTTTGCATCCATCTTCTGATAGTTTGGGCTTTTCTGAGAACCCAGACTGAACTGCCCGCCCATGTCGATTTCAGCCACCGTCAGTAAAGGAGTGCCGGGTTTAATGGTAAAGTTGAAGAATCGCCTCGCCGGCTCCGGCAAATCGATAACCATCACGGGGTCAAACAGCGGTGGGTTTGCTGGCTGCAAAGCAGCCAATCGCGCCCATTCCATTTGCTCAGCACGCACGTCCCATAGGCGAAGTCCCAGTAGCCCCAATAGGACTAATCCGAGCATTACTGAAAACACATATACGAAGTTCATAGGCAGTGGATCCTGACTTCTTTGAATTTTACCCCAGCTAACGAGGCGCGAGTTGAGCGGTGATATTTTTACTTGGGATGACTTCTGTTACTGAACATTCCTTGGTGAACATATTTTTTCGGTTCCACCAAACGATTAGGGATGCGGCAACGATCAACAGGTATGTGTCGTAAGGCTGCGCATCCGGAAAGATCGGGTTCATGAGCGAGAAGTGGAAGAATGCCGACAGCAGAATGCTGCCACGGGACCTGTTGAACAGTGCCGTTGTGATAACACTTATTGCCAGGCACCCGGCAAAGAATGCGGTGAATGACCACTCACTCTGTTGAGTGCCGCTTAAGAGGAAGGCCGGCAGATGCCACAACCCCCATATGGCTCCAAGGATCAGCCCCGCCCAGATCGGAGCGAACTTTCTTTGCAGAAGAGGAAGAGCGAGCCCCCGCCAGCCAAATTCCTCGACCGGGCCTTTGATAGCGGCGAGAACCAGCGCTGTAAGCAGAGCCTGAAAGGATGCAAATGGAAACAGATCCGTGTAAAGATTCCCCCTAATCGCCGAACCGACAATGAATATCAACGGAATGCCAATGAGCAGAAAGGCATACCAAGCCGCGCCGCAGCGCCAGAGCAATGCCCGTTTGAGGAAGCGCCGCAGGCCTGGGAGGCCACCGTTACGGGCAACAAGTGTGAACGCCGCGATTGCAGGCGCGTACACTGCCAGGAAAAAGAGCGGGTGGTTGCCGGTGAGTTGGCCAAACACGGCTCCCATACGTTCCGGGAGAAAGATGTACAAACCAAGGATACCCCAAGCCAAGCCGAACGAGATCAGCAAAAATGGAGCTAATGAACGGAAGGGAACTCGGTATATTTTACGCACTGAGTTGATTGGGGGCATGTTTTTCTTCGGGGTGTGGCTTCTGAGAATTGATCGTAAACGTCATACTGTTGCCAAAGGATTCGGTTGCGACTAAGCCTGTTTCGCGAACCAGGCGTGATACTGTGGTGCGACTCTGGAAATGGGATTATAGACGGTGTCGGTCACGGACAATATACCTCCCCGCTTCAAGCAAGCGCCTTCTCTTTTTAGATAGCAACCCGCGATTCTCAGCTTTTGTTCCAAATCTCGTCGCTTCTTGCGACCATTACCTTGTCTTGGATAGCGTCAGCGGGAAGCCCTCGAAGGATGTCAGCCTTTCGATCTTCAAAAAGCAACTCTATAGCCCCACGAAGATTATTCTTTGCGTCCTCTATTGTTTCGCCCTGACCATTGGCACCCGATACTTCCTGGCAAATATCCCAGAATCCATCCTCAGGTGCTGGTTCAATTATTCCGGTAAATTTTGCTTGCATTATAATCGCCTTGTATGACCGAACATGGAGTTAACTTGACGCGGCGCTTTTCCAGCGGTCAATATTATGCGTTGTGTTATACGATTTTATATTTTTTATTGGTAGAGTAAGTGACTTGATTACTTAATATAATCAATAATTTTTGAAACATTCTCAAGGTCAATTTCGAATAATTTTTGCAGCTATTCTGATGGAAGATTTTCATAATACAGTACTTTAGATTCACTAAAGACAGAGTATATCTGATTTTCTATGCAGTCATTTCTATTAAGCTTTGTTATAGTCTGCTTTTACTTTAGTAAATTCTCTGAAACATAATACCTAACCCGTTAAAAGTCCTGCAATGTGGCGAGCATGGGCTTGCCAGCCCTTTGGATGACCTGTGATTATCAGGAGTTGCACTGAAGAAAAGGGATTCCATTGTTCAATCTATCTATAATGGTAGCGCAATATATTTTCAAGTGCCAGTGACAATATGGAAGTAAAAAACGCATATTCCGAGTTAAAAAAGCAAAATGAAGCCTTAATTAAGGAATCTGACCGCCTCAAAGCGGCGGAACAAATATTCAATCGACAGAATGTCTCCTTAAAAGCACTGCATCAGACTTCGCTTGGCTTAATTGATAAACTGGATAAAGAAGAATTGTTGGAAAACATTCTTGAGCGGGCGGCGTCCTTGAGTAGTACGGCGCATGGCTATATTTATTTGCTGGAGCCCGGGGAAGAACAGATGCAGATGCGGGTGGGGATGGGATTCTTTAAAGGACAGTTAGGCCGGCGGGTTGTCCCTGGGCAGGGGATGGGGGGACGGGTATGGCAGGATCAAGCGCCTCTTGTGGTGGTGGATTACCAATCCTGGCCGGGCCGCATTGCTGACAAAGTGCTTGATGGACTTCGCTCTATTGTCGGGATTCCGCTGAAATACGACAGTCGGGTTCTGGGCGTGATCGGGCTTGCCCATGTGGAGGAAGACAAGACGTTCAGTGGCGAGGATATTGCCACTTTGGAACGATTCTCCGCCCTGGCGCTTATCGCTCTTGAAAAGGCGCATCTGTATGCCGGTGTCTGCCATGAACTGGCCGAACGAAAGGGAACGGAAGTTATCCTGCGGGAAAGCGAGATGCGTTACCGGAACTTTCTGGAATCATCGCCGGATCCCATTGTGGTCTACGATATGAAGGGCATCGCTACCTATGCTAACCCGGCTTTTAGCCAAACCTTTGGATTACTCACAGAATGAGCTGATAGGCAAGCGTATCGATTTTGTCCCCCCGAGAACCTGGCAGAAACAAGGGATGCTATCCAAAAAATGCTGAGCGGGCAGAAGATTCATCTTTTCGAGACACGGCGTCTTACTCGAAATGGTACAATCCTTGATGTGCAGCTCAGCTCCACACTGTACCAGGGGGCTGACGGTGAGCCGCTGGGTAATATTGTTACCCTCAGAGATATCAGCGATAGAAAGTGTAATGAGCAGGAGCTGTCGCGGTATCGCAGTCGTTTGGAGGAGCTGGTTTCTGAACGGACAGCCGAACTGGCGCTGGCTAATCTGAAGCTGAAGCAGGAAGTAGACGATCGGAAACGGGCAGAAAAATCGCTTAAGAAAAGGGAACAACAACTCCGGGCCCAATCCCAGCACCTTGAAGAAGTAAATATCGCGCTGCGAGTGCTCATCAAACAGCGGGAGGAAGATAAAAAAGAATTGGCAGGGATTGTTCTGCGCAATGTTCAGGAACTGGTCAGCCCCTATCTGCAGCAGATAATCGGTGGACGTCTTACCAACCAGCAAAGGACCTTGGCGGGGATCCTGGAGACCAATTTACAAAATATTGTTTCCCCGTTTATTGATAAGCTGACCTCAGATCTGGCCCATCTGACACCAACCGAAATTAAAGTGGCCAGCCTGGTCAAAGAAGGCAAGACCAATAAAGAAATTGCTGAGGTACTCATCGTATCAAAGAACACCATCCTCTTTCACCGTCACCAGATCCGAACCAAATTAGGACTGAAAAACAAGAAGATCAATCTCCGATCGCATCTATTGACCCTCATTTAATAGTGGGAATATACCACTATTATGCCGCTGTTTTATAAACTTGCTAATATTTATTATTTTTGTAATGTATAAGTTCGATTGATAATTAAGCTATTGATCAGGCACCGGTAAAACAAGCAATTGCGCAGCGCTCGGAGAACGCTATGACCCATCTGATTGTTTCTGATGTAACGCTAACTTTCGGTGGATTGCATGCACTCTCCAAGGTCGATATTGATATCGAACCGGGACTGATTACCTCGATTATCGGCCCCAATGGAGCCGGGAAAACAAGTATTCTTAACTGCATTTCCGGTTTTTATCACCCATCCAAAGGCACGATTCATTATGGTGAGCGTAATCTAACCAACGCCTCCCCGCATCAGGTCTCCAATATGGGCATTGCCCGGGCCTTTCAAAACCTGGAACTCTTTCGTGGGCTCTCGGTCCTTGATAACCTGCTCTTAGCCCGACATCAAAACCTGCGCTACTCGATTTTGCATGCCATCATTTATTTTGGTAAAGCATCGCGAATGGAAGCGGAAAATCGCGCCTATGTCGAAAAAATAATCGATTTTATGGAGCTGGAACCCTATCGAAAAAGCACGGTGGGCAATCTCAGCTATGGGGTCCAGAAAAGAGTGGAGGTCGCCCGAGCCTTAACCCTTGCTCCGCAACTGCTGCTTCTCGATGAACCGATGGCGGGCATGAATATCGAAGAAAAGGAGGATATCGTCCGGTTTATTCTTGATCTTAAAAAAGAGTGGGGAGTTACCGTGGTGCTGGTTGAGCACGACCTGGGCGTGGTTATGGATATTTCCGATCAGATTTATGTTCTTGATTTTGGCGAAGTCATTGGTTCGGGACGGCCTCAGGAAATTGCCGCCAATGCCAAGGTTATTGAAGCCTATATTGGTGAAGGCTAAGTCTTTATGGGAAATCAAGATCATCTTATCCAGTTCACCATTCCTCAATTGTTGCGGTGGCGGGTAGAATCGAGCGGCACGAAAGTTGCGCTTCGCGAAAAAGATCTGGGATGCTGGAACAGCTATACCTGGGATCAGTACTATGATTTTGTCCGCAACGCCGGTCTCGGCTTAAGAAAAATCGGCTTTGGTAAAGACGATAAAATTGCCATCATCAGTGATAATATCCCGGAAACACTCTATCTGGCTATTGGTGCTCAGGCGGTGGGTGGTATTTCCGCGGCCATTTATCAAACCAGCCTGCCTGATGAAATAGGTGGTATTATCGAATATCTGGGTGTCAGTCTGGTTTTCTGCAACGATCAGGAGCAGGTTGATAAGGTCGCCCAAGTGCGCGACAAGATCCCCGGCGTAAAAAAAGTAATCTATGAAGACACTCGGGGAATGCGCGGCTATCAGGCCGACGACTGGTTTATGTCTATTAAAGAGCTGTATCAGCTTGGAAAAGACGACCACAGCCGGGAGCCGGAGTTGTTTGCCGCCCTCATCGATGCGGGCAAGCCCGATGATGTCTGTCATATCTGCCTCACTTCGGGCACTACGGGATTGCCCAAAGGGGCCATGCTGACCCATAAAAATTATATCAATATGGGGCTGCAGATCAATGAAGTTGACCCGTTGCAGGACACGGACGAGTATCTGTCGTTTCTGCCGTTTGCCTGGATCGGCGAGCAGATGAACTCGTTCGGCGTGGCTATGGCCACCGGGATTGCCATCAATTTTCCTGAATCGGTTGAGACCAGCATGGATGATCTCAAGGAAATTGGGCCGCATTTCATGTTTGGCGCGCCGCGGATCTATGAAACCATCCGGTCGCAGATCTGGCTGAAAATGGATGAATCCTATTGGCTGAATCGTACTTTTTATAACTACTTCATGAAAATTGGGGAACAGGCGGCAAGGTATCGCATGTCAGGCAGACAGATGCCGGGTGGACTGCGCTTTTTAACCTGGCTCGGCAAACAGATTATCTTCCGGCCTCTGGTCAATCAGATTGGCCTGCTCAGATTACGCCGAGCGTACACCGGCGGCGCGGCTCTTGGCCCGGAGCTCTTCACTTTTTATCAGGCCATCGGGGTTAATCTCAAACAGATATACGGCCAGACGGAAATTGTCGGCATTGCCTATATGCATAGAGACGGGGATGTCCGCCCTGATACGGTCGGTAAACCTTTGCCGGGGACTGAATGTAAAATCTCCCCCGAAGGAGAGATCCTTTCGCGCTCCGCTTCGGTGACTCCCGGCTACTATAAACTCCCTGAAAAGACTGCCGAACTGCTGGAGGGCGGCTGGCTCCATTCCGGCGACGCCGGTTATATCGATGCCCACGGTCATTTGGTGGTTATCGATCGGATTTCTGATGTCATGCACAATAACAAGGGCGAGATGTTCAGCCCGATGTTTCTCGAAAATCGCCTCAAGTTCAGTCCTTATATCAAAGAAGCGGTGATCTTCGGAGATAAGCAGGAGTATGTAGCGGCGCTGATAAATGTTGATCCTATCGTGGTGGGAAAATGGGCTGAGGATAGAGGGATCTCGTTTAGCACCTATATGGATCTTTCCCTGCAGCCGGAAGTCGCCGAACTGATAAACAAAGCGGTGCGAGAGATTAATAAAAACCGAGAGAAACCGCACTTCAAAATTAAACGGTTTGCCATTCTTTATAAGTTGCTTGATATGGATGATGGGGAGCTGACCAAAACCGGCAAGATCCGGCGTAAATTTGTGCGGGAAAAATACCATCATTTATACGAGTCTTTATACGACGAGAGCATAATCGAGAAAAAGGTCGAGGCATTTTATCAGTATCAGGACGGCCAGACAGCAACGGTCGATACAACCATCCGCTTTTTTACCATGGAAGAGGACTGATGAGTTATTTTTTTCAGCTGGTCGTCAGTGGGGTCGTTGTCGGATCAATCTATGCCCTGTCCGCGCTTGGCTTTGTGCTGATTTATAAGTCGAGTCGGGTGCTTAATATTGCCCATGGGCAGTTTATTGCCGCCGGGGCATTTATTACCTATGCCTTGACGGTCTGGGCCGGGATTCCGATCTATGTCTCCTTTCCGATTAGTATGGTGTTGACGTTTTTTCTGGCAATGAGTGTCGAGAGGGTTTTTTTACGGCGATTGATCGGTGAGCCGATTATTTCCGTCATCATGGTCACCATCGGCTTAATGTCTATCTTGGATGGGCTGATCTATTTGACCCCCTTTGGTGCGGAAAATTTTTCTTTTCCACCATTTCTGCCGACCACGCCGATCGCTTTTGCCGGAGTATCGATTTCCTGGACACAGATGGTTGGCGTCGTGACCACCTTTTTATTGATTGCCTGCTTTACCTGGTTCTTTCAAAAATCAACGGTGGGCATTTCCATGCGGGCGGTGTCCGATGATCAGCTGGCGGCAATGTCCATAGGTATCTCGGTACCCAAGGTATTTGGTCTGGCCTGGGCCATGGCCGGACTCAGTGCGGCCGCGGCCGGAGGGATTATCGGCAATATTACCGGATTGAATTTTGATACTCTGCACGCCTTTGGCATCGTGGTCTTTCCGGTGGTTATTCTCGGAGGCCTGGATTCCATCCTGGGCGCGGTGGTGGCCGGCATCATTATGGGACTGATCCAGCAATTTGCTTCCGGCTACCTCGATGGACACTGGGGATTGAACGGGACCGGCGAAGTCATGCCGTATATTATTTTGCTGGTGATCCTGCTGTTTAAACCCCATGGCCTCTTCGGCATACATGAAATAGAACGGGTATAACTTATGTCATCAAATCGCTGGCTGGCGACAGGGAACTATTTTACCTCCTACCGGGAAGAGCAACGGATCTTTTTGACCAGCCTGGACAGAAGTGCGATGACTCTGCTTATCCTTGGTCTCTTCCTCTGGCCTTTTTTTATTGAGGTCGGCAACAAATATATGCTGATTATCGATAATATCCTTGTGGCTGTCATTGCCGTTATGGGCTTAAACCTGGTCACCGGTTTTGCCGGCCTCATCTCGATCGGTCATGCGGCCTTTGTCGGAATAGGCGCCTATACCATCGCCTCTTTCGCCCGTGTTCTGGGAGATACTCATGTTCTTCTGACCCACGCCTGGCCCTTGATGATCCTGCTGGCTGGATTTATGGGGGCAATTTTCGGAGCTATTGCCGGCCTGCCGGCTCTTCGCCTGAGACATCTCTATCTGGCCATTGCCACGCTCTCTTTTCAGATGATATTTCAGTGGACCATTAAATTTATGGATTTTTTTAACCAGGGGCAGACAATATCCGTTGGCCGGGTGGTCTGGGTGACCGGCGAGGTATCACGCGGGCAGCATTATCTGTTTTGGTATTATGCCATCTTAGTGGCGATTGTACTGCTTGGTTTTGCGGTGCGCAATCTGCTGCGCAGCCGCTATGGCCGCTGTCTTGTGGCGGTGCGGGACAACGATAGGGCCGCCGATGCCATGGGTATGCATCCGGGCTTCACCAAAGTATATGCTTTTGCACTGGCTGGTTTTCTGGCTGGAGTAGCCGGGGCTTTACATGCTTTTTTATATCGAGGGGTTGGGGCCGAATCCTTTACCTTGAACCATTCCATCAGCTATCTCGCCATGGCTATTGTCGGTGGGTTGGGCACGCTGCCCGGCTCGTTTATGGGACCGCTGGCGATCAAAATGCTCGAGATGCAGGTTGAACATCTTTCCGAGTGGACCAGCACGCATGTGAGCTTTGCCGCCAATCTTGCCACTGCCCTGAAGCCTCTAAGCTTTGGCCTGGTTATTGTTTTGTTTTTGATGTTTGAACCGCGCGGCATTGCCAACTGGTGGCGTATCGCGCGTTCTTATATGAAGCTGTGGCCGTTCAGATACTAACCCCAACCCATGGAGGAAATATGAACAAGAACAATTGGAGCAAATGGCTATTTCTGTTGGGAGCTGTTTTCATGGTGATCGTTCCCGCCCAGGTGTTTGCCGGAGAAGTGTATAAGCTCGGTTTGTCTCTGGCTATTACCGGCCCGACTTCCGATGCCGGTGATCCGTATGCCAAAGGGGTCGAAGATTACTTTAAATTCGTCAACGATACCAAGATGCTGGGCGATGATACTATTGACTGCACTATTCGTGACGATCAATACAAGACGGATATTACCAAACAAAATTTTGAAGATTTTCTTGATCAAGATATTGTTTTTTATCTGAACTATTCCACCGGCAGCACCCTCGCTTTAAAAAAAGATTTTGAGGAAGTGAAAATTCCCGTTATCCCAGCTTCTTTCCATGCCGGAAATCTGATTGATTCACACTATATCTTTCTGCCCATTGCCTCATATTCCGCCCAGGCTATCGGTCTTGCCGAGTATGTGGTGAAAAATAATAAAGAGGGTATCCCCAAGGTTGCGCTATTTATCCATCCATCGGCATTTGGCCGGGGTCCTGTCGAGGATCTGCAAAAAGCGGTTAGTGCAGGACTGGCCATGGAGATCGTTGAGGTCGTCGAACATGGCAAGGACCTCGATAATACCGCAATGCTGAAGCGCCTGATCAGCAAGGAGGTGCAGTATGTGATCAGTCAGACCGTTCAATCTCCGGTCGCGACCATGTTAAAAGATGCCAGCAGTCTCGGTATTATGGCAAAAACCTTTGGTGAGGAAGGGAAATTAACCTTCCTCGGCTGTCATTATACCGGCGGCAACGATCTGATTGCTCTTGCCGGGCCTTCAGCGGAAAATTTTTACTGGACAACATCCTATATAGTCACCAATGAACCGAGTCCGGGGGCAACCGCCCAGCTTGAGCTGGCCAAAAAGTACGGTCGTGATGAAAAAGCGGCTAATTCGCATAACTACACCAACGGCATGATGGTTGCCCAGGTGGTGACGGAAGTCATCAAGCGGGCCAAGGCTAACGGCAAAGAAATCAACAAGGAAACGCTTTATGCAGAAATTCAGGATATGAACGGTGACAAGGCATTTTCTCCAGGGACGACGGTGGGGCCGGTGACCTATTCGAAGACCGATCATGTCGGGGTCGATACACTGCAACTGTATGTGGTTGAAGGTGGTGCTTTTAAATCTGCCGGTAAGCCTTTTATTCCGGAGTATACCGAGAAGATAAAATAAGCTGCAAGGTGTACTCGTTCTTTCTGTGTCATACGTTTAACTGAGCTATGGCACAGAAGTTTCATCTCTGCCGACAAAATGCATTAAAAAGTCAGCCAATGAACAACAAAAAAAGTGCCAATCAGCTGGAAGTCAATAATATCGAAGTCGTCTATAACGATATTATTCAGGTGCTGCGCGGTGTCAGCTTGAGCGTCCCGGAGGGATCCATTGTGGCCTTGCTTGGTACCAATGGGGCGGGGAAGACCACCACCTTGCGGGCCATAAGCGGTTTACTCAAGCCGGAAAACGGTTATATCCGGGAAGGATATATTACCTTCAAAGATCAGGATATTACCAATCTGCTGGGTACCCATGTGGTAAAGCTTGGGGCGGTAATGGTCCCCGAAGGACGACGGGTGTTCAAGCATCTTTCGGTGGACGAAAATATCCGGGTTGGTTCTATAACAAGACAGGATGGAACCCATAAAATTCGTGAGGATCATAAATTGATGTATACCCACTTCCCTCGGTTGGCCAACATCACCCACCGGATGGCCGGGTATTGTTCCGGCGGGGAGCAGCAGATGATTGCCATCGCCAGGGCGTTGATGGCATCGCCGAAGATGCTTATGCTTGATGAACCTTCATTGGGATTGGCACCACTGCTGGTTAAAGAAATTTTTGAAAATATCCAGTTGATAAATAAAGAGCTGAATACCACTATCCTGGTAGTTGAGCAGAATGCTAAAATTGCCCTGGCAATTTCCGATTATGCCTATATCATGGAGTCCGGTAAAATCGTTTTGGAAGGCCCATCCCGGGAGCTGCAGGAAAACCCGGATGTTAAAGAATTTTATATGGGCATAACCCGTGGCGGCGGCAGAAAGTCCTTTAAAGAAGTGAAGTCCTATAAGAGACGCAAACGATGGATGTAAAGCGTATTGAAAGGAGGGTCCATGAAATTCCTCATTGGGTATAACGGTTCGAAAGAATCCAAGGCTGCACTTGCTCTGGCAAGAACCTACGCAGAAATTTTTGGGGCGCGAGTGCTGGTTATCACCTCTATGGGCGGTGGAAGAGGAGAGAAACCCGAAAAAATTGGTGAGGCCACTAAAAATCTGGCCTTTGCCGAACAATTTCTCAAAGAAAAAGGCATTGCGTGCGAAAGCCTGCAGTTGGCACGCGGCATGTCGCCAGGTGAAGATCTGGTCAGTTTCGCAGAGGAAAAAGATGTCGATCAGATATTTATCGGGGTGGAAAAAGTATCGCGAACGCAAAAAATCATTGTCGGATCCAATGCGCAGTATATAATCCTGAAAGCACCCTGTCCGGTTGTTACCGTCAGACAGTATCCAAGATAAATAAACGTTTATCAGCAAACTCGGCGCATGATTGGACTGCCGGGCATAGAAGGGCGGGTTTAGAACCCGCACCACAGCCCGTCAGCCTGCTTGTACTCCTCGCAAGTCACCGAAAATTGTATCGTTTACTCATATAGTGCGCCTGAAGCTACATCAACAAGATACGGGAGAATTTCATGGGACTCTATGATTTTACTTTTTATGATCTGATCAAGAGAAATGCAGTTGCCTACGGTAGCCGGCTCTGTTGGCAGGAGATTGATGACGGTCGACAATTGACTTTTATCGATTATAAGATGCAGGTGGATCGTCTGGCCAGCGGTATGTACCGCGCCGGGATCGAAAAGAGCGATCGGATCGGCGTGCTGGGTAAAAACAGTCTCGAATTTTTTCTCACTTACGGTGCGGCGGCCCGCCTGGGCGCAATTGTCCTGCCGATTAACTGGCGATTGTCTGCCGATGAAGTCTGTTACAATCTCAACGATTGCCAGGCCAAAATAGTTTTTGCCGATGCCGAGTTTCAGCATATCCTCAAAACTAAAAGCGACCAGTTACCAATAGTTACCGCCTGTTATAATTTAAAAGGTGATCTTGGCGATGGTATAAAATTCGCCTCTTTGATGGAGGAGGGTAGGCAGATACCACCAAATGAAGTAGCGAGCTCTGATGGCTTTGTCATCATCCATACTGCCGCGGTGGCCGGACGACCACGGGGCGCTTTGCTCAGCCATGGTAATATCGTCTGTGCCGATTTACATTTTATCAGTTGTATGGATTTTACCCAGGAGGATATCAATCTGAACCTGTTGCCGCTTTTTCATGTGGCGGGGCTTTTCATGGCAACCAGTACCTTTCATGCCGGGGGGGTAAGTCTGAATATCAGTAAATTTGAGGCCAAAGAGGCGGCGCAGCTGATTCAGGAAAAAGGGGCGACCCACTTTTTCGATTTTCCGCCGATCCTTGATTCTATAGTCAAAGCGGCAGCCGAAATAAAGTGCGATATCAGTTCGCTTAAAGGAGTTATTGGTCTTGGCACCCCGGAGACGATTAAACAGTTCCAAGCGATGAGTGGCGGCAGTTATTTCGTCATGTATGGCCAGACCGAGACCTCATGTCTTGCCACTATCGGCAAATATGACGATCGGCCCGGATCGGCCGGAAAAACGATTATGCTTGGGGATGTGCAACTGGTGGATGAACGCGATCAGCTGGTCGCTGCCGGTGAGGTGGGAGAAATCACCCTTAAGGGACCAATGGTTTTCAAAGGATACTGGGGGCTTGACGATGACAACGCCTATACCTTTCGCGAAGGCCGACATCATACCGGCGATTTAGGGCGTTTTGACGAGGATGGTTTCTTATTTTACGCCGGGCGCAAAGCGGAGAAGGAGCTGATTAAACCGGGTGGTGAAAATGTCTATCCGGCGGAGGTTGAAAAAGTTATCCTGCAGCATCCGGCTGTGGCCAAAACAGTAGTTATCGGCGTCCCTGATCCTAAATGGAAAGAGGGGATTAAAGCAGTCTGCCAACTCCATGCCGGGAAAACCGTCGCGGCAGCCGAATTGATTGCCTTTGTCGGGGAACGTATCGCCCGCTTTAAAAAGCCGCAGTATGTGGAATTTGTTGATGCGTTGCCGATGAGTAAGGATGGCACCCCGGATCGGGCGGCGGTGAAATCGTTATACGGCAAGGCGTAGCAGTTCTTTAGAACTGTGGACTGGCTCCCATGGGGCCCCATGGGAACATATGGACCCATGCGGCGCATGGGTACCAGATCCCAACGAGATCCCGGTGTCATCGCCGCCATCAATCCTCAGTATCGCGAAACAACTCCCGGCCAATCAGCATTCGGCGGATTTCACTCGTCCCGGCGCCGATTTCATACAGCTTGGCATCGCGCAGCAGGCGGCCGGTCGGGAATTCGTTGGTATAGCCGTTGCCGCCAAGGGACTGAATCGCCTCAAGAGCCATCCAGGTTGCCCGTTCGGCGGCATACAGGATAACGGCGGCGGCATCTTTGCGAATATTACTGCCGGTATCCGCGGCCTTGGCAACGGTATAGACATACGATCTGCAGGCGTTCCAGTTTGCATACATATCGGCCAGTTTGCCCTGCATCAGCTCAAATTCGCCGATCGCCCGGCCGAATTGATGCCGCTGATGGACATAGGGTAATACCACATCCATACAGGCGGTCATGATGCCCAAGGGGCCGCCGGACAGCACCAGTCGCTCGTAGTCCAGGCCGCTCATCAGCACCTCGACCCCCCGATCCAGCTTGCCGAGGATATTTTTTTCTGGTACCGCGCAATTGGTAAATACTAGCTCACAAGTTGGTGATCCGCGCATACCGAGTTTGTCCAACTTGGGGCTGGTGGAAAATCCGTCCATGGTCTTTTCCACCAGAAAAGCAGTGATGCCCTGATGCATTTTTTCCGGCGAGGTCTTGGCGTAAACCACCAGTACATCGGCGTTTGGGCCGTTGGTGATCCACATCTTTGTCCCGTTGAGGACATACCTATCCCCCTGTTTGACCGCCCGCAGCCGCATTCCGACCACATCGGAACCAGCCCCTGCTTCGCTCATGGCCAGGGCCCCAATATATTCGCCGCTGATAAGTTTTGGCAGGTAGCGCTGTTTTTGTTCGGCGGTGCCGTTACGGTTAATCTGATTGATACACAGATTGGAATGTGCCCCATAAGCAAGACCGACCGACGCTGACCCCCGGCTTATTTCTTCGACTGCGATAACATGCTCGAGGTAGCCCATATCCGCACCCCCGTATTGTTCCGGGACGGTAATACCTAAAAGACCCAGGGCACCCATTTTCTGCCACAGTTCTTCGGGAAAATGATCCTCACGATCAATATCGGCCGCAAGGGGGGCGATCTCTGTACTGACGAATCCCTGGATCGATTCGCGGAGTAGATTCGCAGTATCACCGAGGCCAAAGTTTAATTGTGGAAATGTCTTCATAGTTGCTCCCGGTTAGGCAAAATTCAGCTCTTTGATGTCGGCAAAAAAATCCAGGGCTTCGGGATTTTTCAGAGCGTCCTTGTTTTTCACTTCGCGGCCATGAATTGTTTTCTGTACCGCAAGTTCTACCTTTTTCATATTCAAGGTATAGGGAATATCCGGCACGGCGATTATTTTGGCCGGCACATGCCGTGGCGACGCCTGCTGCCGGATAGCGCCTTTGATTTTTTGGCGGAGTTCCTCGCTCAGTTCAAATCCCGCTCCCATCTTGACAAAGAGAATGACTCGACTGTCATCCTGCCACTGTTGCGCTACGACGACGCTGTCGTCAATCTCCGCCATCTGTTCGATGATTCTATAGATTTCTGCCGTGCCGATCCGCACCCCACCCGGATTTAAAGTGGCATCGGATCTACCGTAGATAATCAGGCCGCCCCGATCGGTAATTTCGATAAAATCGCCATGAGTCCAGACGCCGGGAAAGACGTCAAAATAGGCGGCCTGATATTTTTTACCACTCGGATCATCCCAGAAAGAGATGGGCATGGACGGAAAAGGTGCGGTACAGACAAGTTCACCTTGCCTGCCGATAACCGGTGAACCATCTTCGTCATAGGCAAAGACCTTCATCCCTAGGCCGCGGCATTGTAGTTCACCTTCGTATACCGGACCCATTGGGTTACCAAGGGCAAAACAGCCGTTGAGATCAGAGCCGCCCGAGATGGAGGCCAGCTGCAGGTCTTCTTTTATCTCCTGGTAGATGAAATGAAAATCCTCTTTAGAAAGGGGTGAGCCCGTGGAAAGGATTGCCTTCAGCGGACGCAAGTCAAACTGTCTGCCTGGTTTAACCCCGGCATTCTTCAAGGCGGCGATATATCCGGCACTGGTACCGAAAACGGTGATTTTCTCATCCTGGGCCATCCGCCACAGGGCGTCCGGACTTGGATGAAAAGGATTGCCGTCATAGAGCACCAGAGTTGCACCAACCGCTAAAGACGTGGTCAGCCAGTTCCACATCATCCAGCCGCAAGTGGTGAAATAAAAGATAGTGTCGTCGCGTTTGAGATCGGTATGCAGGAGCAGCTCTTTCATCTGGTGCAGCAAAACCCCACCGGCGCTCTGGACCATGCATTTGGGCAGACCGGTGGTACCGGAGGAATACATGATATACAGCGGATGCTCGAAGGGGAGCTGAGCAAAATCTATGGTCTTTGCATCATTTCGACAAAAATCATGGTAATGCATCGCCCCGGGCAGGTTGGTAAGATCAGGATTTTCTGCTGTATACGGCACGACAATGATCTTTTCTATCGACGGTATTTGTTTGATAATTTCACTAATTTTGGTCAGACTGTCCAGAGCCCTGCCCTTAAAATAATAACCGTCGGCGGTAAAGAGTATCTTTGGCCTGGTCTGGCCAAATCTGTCCAGCACTCCTTTAATGCCAAAATCAGGCGAGCAGGAGGACCAGGTGGCACCAATGCTTGTTGCCGCCAGCATGGCAATGATTGATTCCGGCATATTGGGCATAAACCCGACAACCCTGTCGCCGGCAACGACGCCGGCATGGCGAAGAGCAGTGGCAACCTTCGCCGTTGCTAAAAAAAGTTTTTTATAGCTCAGTTGCCACCTGACAGTGTTTTCCCCCCTGAAGATAAGGGCTGTCTGGTCATCGCGGTAACGCAGCAGGTTTTCGGCAAAGTTCAACCGGCTGCCGGTAAACCAGCGTGCCCCCGGCATCTTGTCCGGATCGTCGATCACATGGCTATACTCTTTGGCCGCTTTGATCTCGGCAAAACGCCACATTTCACCCCAGAAGTCGGTAATGTTGTCAACCGACCACTGATACAGCGCAGGGTAATCAGCAAAATTGGTTCCGAACGTGCTATTCACCTCCTGCATGAACCGGTACATATTGGAAGCCTTGATTCGCTCTTCCGACGGCTGCCATAGTGGTTTTGGCATATCCTTTCCCTCTGGTTGCTTTTCAGGTAATGGCATCCTGGGCCATTTCCCTCAGTTTGTATTTCTGAATTTTGCCGCTGGCAGTTGCCGGAAAATCGCCCACAAAAAAGACATACTTAGGGATTTTATGATAGGATATCTGATCCTTACAAAAGGCGGATATTTCCTGCTCCGTCAATTCTGCTCCGGCTTTTACCTGGATGAAGGCGGCTACTTCTTCCCCATATTTTTCACTCAGCACTCCGACAACGGCGACATCCTTGACTTTTGGGTTGGTGTACAGGAATTCTTCTATCTCGCGCGGGGAAATGTTTTCGCCGCCTCTAATTATCATATCCTTGATTCTACCGGTGATTTTGCAGTAGCCATTTTCATCCATCACGGCCAGGTCCCCGGTGTGCAGCCATTTATCCTTGCTTATCGCCGCAGCCGTTGCTTCGGGACTCTTATAGTAGCCTTTCATCACGTGGTAGCCCCTGGTACACAGTTCACCCTGGGTGCCAAAGGGCGCTTCTTCACTGGTCAGGAGGTCGGCGATCTTGACTTCAACGTTGGGTAAAGCCTTGCCGACGGTGGTGGTTTTTATTTCAAGGGAGTCGTGGTCCCTGGTCTGAGTGATGCCGGGCGAGGCTTCCGTCTGGCCGTAGACGATGGTCATCTCGTTCGCCCCCATATCTTTTATCACCCGCTTCATTACTTCAATTGGACAGGTTGATCCGGCCATAACCCCGGTGCGCAGAGTTGACGTGTCGTAGCTTTTTCTATCCATCTCCTCAAATTCGGCGATAAACATGGTCGGCACCCCAAGAAGGGCAGTGCATTTTGAGGCCTGCACCGTCTGCAGGACAGCTGGGGCGGTAAACGAGACGACCGGGGCCATGGTTGTCCCTGAAACCATACAGCACAGCGTCCCGATAACACAGCCAAAGCAGTGGAAAAAGGGTACGGGGATGCACATTGCATCGTCCGGGGTCAGTTTCATGCATTCGGCCATACTCAGCGCATTGCCAATTAGATTGGTATGGGAAAGCATGACTCCTTTTGGCGTGCCGGTTGTCCCGGAGGTGTACTGCATGTTAATGACATCGTCCGGCGCGAGGGAGTCGAGTCTTGCCTTGAGGTCCTTATCCGTTACCTGTTTGCCCATTCTAAGGACATCTTCCCAGTTGTACATTCCAGGGATTTTTTCTTTGCCGAGATAGATGATGTTTTTTAAAAAAGGCAGCTTGTCACAGTCAAGTTTACCCGGTTCACTGTCTTTGATGATCGGACAGACCGCGTCCAGGACCTTGAGGTATTCGCCTTCCTCTCTCACCCCGCCGGTCAGGATAAGGGTTGTGGCATCGGACTGGTGCAGAAGAAATTCAAGTTCCTTGCTGCGATAATTGGTATTCACCGTCACCAGAACCGCGCCCATCCTGGCGCTGCCATACTGGGTATACACCCATTCGGGGAGATTGTTGGCCCATATGGCGACTTTATCATCGCGGCGAACCCCGAGCGCCATAAGTCCTTTCGCGACATCATCAAATAGAGTTCTCAGTTCCCTGAAGTTCTTTTTGATGCCCAGGCTATGATATTCGAGACCGATATTATCACCGATATTGTCTGCCAGAATATCTACAACATTACCAATGGTCATTTGGCCCACTTTAATGTCAGGCTTATTCATCTGCTCCTCCTTTATCAAAAACTAAACCCTTCGGGCAATTGAACCCTTTTGGTGCCTTTGGGCACCCATGATAGATCGAGAATAGTAAAAGTGGCTCCGCTGGTTTTAAAGATCGGTACCACCTGCATACCAAACTTTGGGTCCCCCAGACTGAGGTAACTCATCAGGATGGTGGCGACGCCATCAAATTCGATATTGATGAATTTAATTGGTTTATCCAGCAGGTTAAAGGCTCCGGATCGTTCACAGACCATGAAGGTATGAATCCGGGCACTCTTCTTGGCGACAGCCGTCAGATCGATAACACTATTTTTGCCGAGACAATCCGGGCAATGAATTCTAAAAGGGATGTACGTCGTTCCCTTGGTACCGCAACCCGCATTATCGCACCGGGTGGCCAGCAATTTACCCTTGCTGAGGGATTCAAAAAATATTGCTTCTCCGCCGTAGGAATGCATATAGGTCATGTCTCTTGGGTTGGTGATACCAAGAAGTTTCCAGTCGTCATCGGCGTTGCGAATCGGAGTGTTGGGGGTTAGATGGTGAAAATCGCCTTTTATTTTGTATTTATTGTCTTTGACAAAGACCTGTCCGAACATGCTCATAGTGTATCTCCTTCAATCGCTAGTAATTAGGCATCTTTTTTCAACAATTGATCCGGGTCCATAAGGATGGTGGCGGTGACGTGCGAACCGACCCCGGCATGGCTGATGGCCATGCCTCTTTTTGCGCCCTGCACTTGCAGGCTGGCCCAGTCACTGGGTTTGTCCCGGTTAAATTTTTGCCAGATTTTTTCATCGCCGTGAAATTCATCCCACCGGTTCCAGATATGGGTCGCCACCTCGAAGGTCTGCATAATGCCTGTCGCACCTACCGAGTGCATGCAGCCGATAAGGCCGCCGGAGAGATTGGAGGGCAGTTTACCGGGTTGTCCGGTGTGTGGATTGGTATGATAGCAGTCGCCAGATTCAACATAGTCCCGTCCATACCCATAAGGCCGTATGCCGACGTCTTCATAGGTCTGAACATCGCTGATGGTAAAGGCGTCATGAAGTTCGACCAGATCAAGATCCTTGGTCGGGTCGGTAATTCCGGCCATGCCGTAGCCATAGTAGGCGGCGATCCTGGCCGCGAGAAAACCGGTAAAGCCCGGATACCTGTCGCCGCCGGGAAAGCGTTCGCCCAGGTCTTTATACTGGTCGGCAGTTTCGTTGGGCAGCAGTGGAATAGCCATATCCAGCCGGTCGGCTGGGCGCAGGGTATGGGAGCCGGCGGAGACATAGATGCGTAAAGGCTTGTTTTTGGTATTTTTGGTGAGTTGCGTGGCGGTATCTTCATCGCAGAGGATAGCGCATGCGGCACCGACACTCATCAGGCAGCAGTCGAGGGCGCGCAATGGATAGGCGACTACCGGTGAATTCAAGACATCGTCAACGGTGATTTTCATCGGTGACTGAGCAAAGGGGTTGAACCGTGCATAGCCATGGTGTTTTACGGAAATTTCGGCCAGGGTCCTGCGAAAGGAGTCTTCCGATTTACCGAAAATCTGCCAGTAGCGCTGGGCCATAACCGCGTAATAGCCGGTATAGATATGACCAAGTGGCGATTCCCAGTCTTTGTCGGCGGCACAGGAAATAAGGAAATTTCCTTCATCAGTGGGGACTTCATCCATCCGCTCCCAGCCCATGACCAGCACGCAATCGGAATAGCCGGAGGCCACAGCCTTCATTCCTTCCCACAGGGTCGAGCCGCCGGTGGCCCCACCGGTTTTCACTCCGACGTTGCCGAGTGGATCCAGGCCCAGGCGGTCATGAATAACCGACTCTCCCAGCAATTGATCGCCGAAGTGATCAGCGAAATGGCCGTAATAGCAGCTGTGGATATATTGCTTTAATTCCGCCGGGGAGATATCGAGGAGCCCGGCAGCCATGGTGAAGGCATCGATACAAAGCTCTTCGGTGCGTTTATCCGGAAAGGCGCGATCAAATTTGGACTGTCCTGCGGTTACCAGATATACCGGCCGCTGCAATCGAGGTATTTTCAACTGTTGTTTGCTGAATGTTATCATGCCGCTCTCTCCTTGTAGGTTATGGTTGTGTGCTGATATGCGTACTTAATGCGTGTCTATAAAGTTCCCACCCATAAAACAAAACTGATGGTACTGCTGTTATTGGTAATTTTTTGACTGGCGGGATTGGACCAGAAATGAACGGAATCCCCTTCGACAAGCGTATACATTTGCTCACTGAGCATTAGTTCGACCGAACCCTTCAATACACACAGGAGTTCTTGGCCGTTTTTAATGTTTTTTCTGACTGGAATCGATTTACCCGTTTCGATGGCGAGGACGGAGGAGTCGATGACGTTTCGCTCTTCCGGCGGGAAAAAGCGCCGGGTGACAAAACCGGTATGAGACATCTCGATATCATCCCATTCTGATTTTCTGACGATGATGATTTTTTCCTGCTGGTTGGCCTGGGTAAGGAGATCGCCGACATCTATGCCAAGGGCATTGCAGATTCGGACAAGGGTATCAACGGAAGGGGAATTGACATCGTTTTCAACCTGGCTGAGAAAACCCTCGGAGATCAAGGCCTTCTCGGCGACGACTTTCAAGGTCAATTTCCGGTCTTTGCGGGCCCTTCTGATCAAGGTACCAATATTCATCCAGCCTCCACTTAAAAATTTGAAGGGTGAAGCACGATTCAGTAGTTGATTAATATTTTATTTTAGTTAATATTAAGCAGAACTGATTCGTATTAGTTTGTCAACAAAGAAAATTGTAATGATGAGTTCTCATGCGACCTCATGTTTTAAATATAAAGAAAAGAAAGAGAAAAAATATTGACAAAAATGCCAGTCTGCATAAAGATCGTCAATACGATTGAGCGCTTGGTCAGTTTCGCGACCGGTACTTCCATCAAGCGGGTGTTGGCGAGTTAGAAAATCCTACAATAGGCAGTCTGGATTAATGATCGAAAAGGCTCTCTTTTGATTTTTATTCCAGTCTTTATAAGTGTTTCAAGCAATCATCTTTAAGGAGGATCTTATGTCAGCAGGAGCATTAAAACCGAGATGGGGACAACCCCTCACCGGAATCATCTCGTTAGCTGTGTTTACCGCGATTGCGTTGGTGACCTGGTTTATTTTCAGTGATCCGCGGGGGCCGATCAAATGGTTTCCCTATCCCTTCGTCATGTATCTGGCAATGATGATTCTGGTGGGAATATGGCAACATATGTTTCTTGCTGACTGGCCGTTTCAGAAAATCGCCCAGCCCACGCGAGGAATCATAATGACAATCGCCAACTTAATTCTCGTCTGGTTTGTCATAGATGTCATTTTTTATCGGGTCCTGGGGGCAGGTCTGAATTTCATGAACTATTATGGTCTTGAGGCTCTTGGTAAACCAGTGGTACTCGCCCAGGTCGCAGTCGTCGGTTTTGTATTGATAGGCTTCTACACGTATCCGGTTTCGACAATATTTTTTGGTAAATGGCCGATTCAGCCCAGCAATATTACTCAGCCCGCGGCTGGATTTGCCGAACTTGGCTGGGGTACTTTTTTAACTGTGTTCTGTTACGCGGCTCTGATTGTGCCGTTTTTCGGTTCCGTTTTACCTGGGCCTGCCCTTAATCCTTCCTGGTGGGAAGGCATCGGTGGAACTACACATATACACTGGGTTTTCGGCTGGTGGGAATGGGCTATCGTTATTTTATTTATGACCGCCAATGTCTGGCGCATGAAGCCCTGGTCGCTTATCACCCTTCCGCAACCCTGGAAAGGCATAGTTTCGGTCATATTGTCGATGATTTTTGCCTATCTTTTAATGCTGCTGTGTCGAAAGATCATTCCGATGTGGGTCCCGACGGAAACATTTCAGCTACTTGAGGAAGCAAAAGGAATCGCCGAAGTCAATCGCTTTTACTGGATCCATTCTGCTGAAATAGCTGGATTTTTCCTTATACCATTCTTGATCTGGCATCATTATTTTGACGACAGAGCTTTTGGTCTTAGCGTCGATGGCTGGTCGGCGTTTTTTCTGCGGACCATCGGAGTAATGGTTTTTGCAGCAATAAGTTACTGGATATTCTATTACGCTAATTTTGGGCATTGGGGGTTGGGCAACCATCATATGACGGAGTTGTCGCATAGATTTGCCCATGGGGAGTCGCTGGTGTGGAATTTCTGGTGGATCATTCCCCTGCTGTGGAATGAGTGGTTTTTTCATAAATGGCCGTTTTATGTCCATGAGCATGAATAAAATCCAGAGCTGTTTTTGATGGGAGAGACTGGTGGTGGTTGTGATTTGCAGCCGACCACCAGTGTTTTTTAGACTACCTGAGTATTCCCTGACATAAAAGCTAACTGTCTATGAGGAGTAATGTAATGAATCAACCGAGTGTCAACAAAAGTATCTTGACCCCTATTGAATTTCTCACCAGAAGTACCCTTGTCTACCCGGATAAGACCGCGGTTGTCCATGGAGATAAGCGTTTTACCTATAAACAATTTTCCGACCGGATTTACCGTCTGGCCGATGCATTAAAGCAAAAAGGTATCGGTAAAGACGATAAAGTCGCTTTTATCTGTCCGAATATCCCGGCAATGCTCGAGGCACATTATGGGGTACCTCTTCTTGGCGCGGTCCTCGTCAGTGTCAATATCCGTCTTTCCGCAGGCGAGGTCTCGTATATCGTTGATCACTCGGATTCCAAGGTGGTGGTGGTCGACAGTGAGTTCGCCCATCTGGTCCAGCCGGGGGATTTGCCAAAAGTCAAAACCTATGTGACGGTTTGCGATGTAAACGATACTATTACTCTGAGTGGCCCGGATTACGAAAGTTTCCTGGCTACCGGTTCCCCCGAGCCGATTGCCGCCGATATCGATTCCGAAGATCAACTGCTGTCCATCAACTATACCAGTGGCACAACCGGACGGCCCAAAGGAGTCATGTACCACCATCGAGGAGCGTATCTGAATGCCATCGGCGAGGTTTTGGAATCCGGACTGACTGCTTCATCGGTGTATCTTTGGACCCTGCCCATGTTTCACTGCAACGGCTGGTGTTTTACCTGGGGTGTTACTGCCGTAGGGGCGACCCATGTCTGTCTTCGGGCGGTGGTTGCGGCCGATATCTATCGTTTGATCGAACAGGAAGGCGTCACGCATCTCTGCGCCGCGCCGACGATACTCATAACCATGAGTACCTGGCCCGGGGCCTCGACGGTAAAAATGAAACGTAAACTGGAAATCATGACTGCCGGGGCGCCGCCTCCACCGGCCGTTATCCGGAATATGGAAGAAATCGGTGCGGAGATCACGCATACTTACGGTTTGACCGAGGTATACGGCCCCCATAGTGTCTGTGCCTGGCAACCATCCTGGGAGACAATGTCTGCCGACCAATTAGCAGTTGTCAAATCACGTCAGGGTGTTCCTTTCATCTTGACTCATTTTATGGACGTGGTTGATCCCGTGACCATGGCGCCGGTGCCGAGAGACGGCAAGACCATCGGCGAAATTGTCATGCGCGGCAATAATGTCATGACCGGTTACTATAAGGATCCTGAGGGGACTGCTGAGGCATTCGCCGGGGGCTGGTTCCATAGCGGCGATCTTGCCGTGATGCATCCGGATGGCTATGCCCAGATCATGGACCGGAAAAAAGATATCATCATAAGCGGCGGCGAGAATATATCGACAGTTGAAGTGGAGAGCGTCATCTACAGTCATCCCGATGTCCAGGAGGTCGCTGTCGTTCCGGTGCCGGATGAGAAATGGGGCGAGGTGCCCAAAGCGTTCGTTGTGCTGAAAGTCGGAAGAAATTGCACGGCAGAAGATATTATTCAGTTCACCAAAGAGCATCTGGCTCGTTTCAAAGCACCCAAATATGTCGAATTCAGCGATCTGCCTAAAACTGCTACCGGCAAGATTCAAAAATTTAAACTACGCGCCAAGGAGTGGGAGGGCAAGAAACGAATCGGCTGAGGTAACCGTACAATACATACCACCGCAACCTGGCACTCATCCTCTTCTTGTGCCAGGTTGCGGTTGCCTTTGCCTATTTTTTTAAATTCCAACTGATTAATTGTTTCTCAAGGCATTCCGGGCAGCAGCCGTGGGAAAGGTCGGTACCACTTTTTTGGCAGAGATATTCTTCTATGCCGATCCATTGGCCCTTTCCCAGTTCCGTGCCACTGTCATCTCTGATTTTCTTGCAGTACATACAGATCGGCAGGAATTTCTCGTAAATTTTTATTTTGCGCAGCGCGTCCTGTTTTTCAAAGAAACGTTCCATCTTGCAGATAAGTTCCTCGGCATCGCACGGTTTGAGAATAAAATCATCGGCACCTGAACGAAGTGCTTCAATAGCCAGGGCCATATTGCCATGGCCGGTAAGAATGAAGACTCCTGTCTCGTAATTTGATTTCTTGATCTGTTTGAGCACATCCATCCCGCTGATGCCAGCCATTACCAGATCAGTTATCACGAGATCGAATGCGGTGGGAGAAGAAAATTGCGCCAAAGCTTTTTCTCCGCTTATTGCCTGCTTCACATCAAAAGCATTTTTCTCCAGATAGTTGCTAAGAGATTGCAAAATGGGTTGTTCGTCATCAACCAGCAAGACAGCTTTGTTGTGCATTTATCGACCTCTTAAAGGTAATAAAGGGGAGCGTGCACCACCTTTTTAGTACTTCGTGCGGAGATGACGGGAACAGTCGCCGCTGGTACTCTCGGTCGGATCGTCACAAAACCACCAGCGGCTTTTATGGTTAGAGCTTCACTACTTTATCTGCGGCTGGGCCTTTCTGGCCGGTAACAACCTCAAAACTCACTCGCTCCCCCTCGGTCAAGGATTTGAAGCCTACTGCCTGAATTGCTGAATGATGCACGAAAATGTCATTTCCCCCATCCTGTTCGATAAAACCATAGCCTTTCGCATCGTTAAACCACTTTACTTTTCCTTCTGGCATTTTCTGACTCCTGTTAAATGAATAAAGACTGATAAGACTGATGGTGTCGTAAAAAAACGCTGCATACGAAGTCTGCGCTTATCTGCTTAACCATCGCAAATATTGGGTTTTTCCGAAATTGCAAAGCCTCAGACCCGTTGACAACTACTGTTTTACGATTCGGGCTTATAGGGGTTGCAGGATAGCGTTGGACACGGTGCCCTCTTAATGACCCGCTCGGCAACGCTGCCCAGCCACATTTTGCTGAAACCTTTTCGGCCATGAGTACCGATGATAATCAAGTCCGCTTGCTCATCCTGGGTGTACTCGATAATGGTATCGACGATATCCCCCTTAAGAACTTTTCCCTCCCAGTCTGGCAATGTACGCCGGTTCTTGTCAATGAGGAACTGCATCTGTTTTTGGGCGAGCTCCAGCATCTCTCTATCTAAGGAGCTGAGAGAAGGAGCTTCATAGCCGGCATACTTCTGCGGCGCTCCTACCACATGGATACAATGCAGAGCGGCACCCATTGTTTTGGCGATATACCCCGCATATTCAACGAGCTGGTCGGTATGTTCAAGAAAATCAATCGGGACGATAATTTTGTGTATATGCTGCATTTGCATTATTCACCTCTTTAACCTTTATGGTGATTAATTGCGGCAATCGAATGTCATCAGCTGTCGGCAGAGATGGAAATCATCCATTTCCGGGTCAATGGCAGATCCGTTAAAATTTCTCATTGCAACATGTCATCTGAAATAGCAAGTCCGATCTATCCTAGGTAAGAATATGCCGCAGAAGAGCGGTGAAGGCAATACGGCAGAGTTTCGCAAAATACGGTAATAAAATACCGCACTAAAACCTCGAAGTAAGGAATTTCTTGAGATTTATTTTTTGGTTTTGTAACCGGAGTTTTTTCCGGATATTTTCGCGGTAGGATTCTACCGTGCTGATGGTGAGGCCAAGAAGATCGGCTATTTCCTTAGTGGATTTGTTCTGTCGAATATAATGGATTATCTGCAGCTCCCTCGGGGCTAGCTTGGCCTGGATGAGGACACTGTCATGAGACTGTTGCGCGAAAACATCAAGCAGATTAGCCTGGGCGGTCGCCATATAATCCCTGGCTGGACCATTCGCCTTATTCTGCGCTTTTTTTAATAGCGGAAGAACCGTTTCTATTGTTTTCGTCGCGATTTCCAGTCTGATAGCATGAAGCTCCTTTTCCCTTCTTTTCATCAAGACGCTGAGAGTGGTATTCGCATCATGGAGTTCGCGGTTTTTTTCCTGTAATTGTTTTTCTCTGGTCAGCAAGGTCGCTAAGACACTTTGCAACTCCTCGACGGTATCGGTCAACTCGGCAGTTCTAGCTTGCACCTGTTGTTCCAGATTGGCTTGGGATTGCTGGAGTTGCTGCTCTATTGCCTGTCGGATGCTTATCTCCTGTTTCAGTTGTTTATTCTGATCGCGCAACCGCACTACCATGTCCTGTCTCTCAAAGCTCCGTCGGGCTTTACTGAGTAGATCATCAATATCACAGGGTTTTTGCAGGTAATCGTCGGCTCCCAGCTTCAATGTTTCAACTGCTGAACGGACATCACCATAGCCGGTTAAAATGATAACCCCGATATTTGAGGAGATGGCTTTTGCCTGTTGCTAGCACGGCTATGCCGTCGACTTTGGGCATCATCAGATCGGTTATCACCAGGTCGTATTGGTTTGTGGAAAGGAGATCTATAGCTTGTTGGCCATTGACTGCGGTCGTTACCGTATAGTTATTTTTTTCGAGAACCCAGCCGATCGAGGTAAGGATATTCTCTTCATCATCGACCAGGAGTATTGATTTATTGTTCATCTATTGTTCGTCTATTGTTCGTCTATTGTGCCCTCAATGGGCAGAAACACTGAAAACGTTGCCCCCTTACCGGGTAGGCTGTGTACTTCTATGTGACCGCCGTGTTTTTTGACAATCCCATAACTGACCGACAAGCCAAGACCGGTACCTCTCATCGTTTGCTTTGTAGTAAAAAACGGCTCAAAGATATGCTGCAGATTGGCGGGGTTTATACCTTCACCATTATCGTTTATATGGATGGCAATATTTTTTTCGTCAATTTTTTGAGTGGTAACGGTTATTATGCCACGACCGCCGGCACACGCGTCTGCTGCGTTGTTGAGGAGGTTGAGAAATACCTGTTTTAATTGATCGGCAACTGCCGTTATAGGAGGAATGTTGTCGCCATATTTTCGGATAATGGTGATTTTCCGGGTATGAAAGTCTTTTTTGCAGAGCAGCAGTAGCCCATCTACCGTCGGGCGCAGATCAACCTGGCCGAGTTTACCGGAAGTCGGCTGGAAAAAATCCCCCAAATCGGCAATAAGATCCTTCATTCTGTTGCATTCCTGCAGAGCGAGAGCGACAAGCTCCTGTTCTTTTGTGTCAAGACTGGCGTATTGTCCTATTCCTTTGATTATAGTCATGACACTCTGCAGTGGATTGTTGAATTCATGGGCGATAGAAGCAGAGAGATTACCCACGGCGGCGAGCTTTTCGGAATGGAGCAGTTGCGCGTGCGATTGCTGCAGCGCGAGGGTACGTTCCGTAATACGCTGCTCCAGCTCGTTATGCGCCTTTGTCAGGGCCTCTTTGTCCTTTTGTTTTTCGGTGATATCGAATAGATAATGCAGGTAGAGGTTCTCGTTCACCGGGATCCAGAAAGCGTCCCAGTATACGCCGTTCGCCCAGAACTGGCCGTTTTGAGGATCACCTTCCGAATAGATATTCGATGCGCGGCACCAGGGACAGGGTGAGCTTCGATGCAGCCAGCTTGCATAGCAACGATAACCGGGGCGTGCGCCGACTGTCGCCGCAGCCTTATTTGAGGCGATAATCAGCCGGGTATCGTAGGTCACCAGCATGGCAATACAGGGCAGGGCATCGAGGAAGAGCTGCCGCAGTCGGCTCTCTTTGAATAATTTTTCTTCGGCATTTTTCAGTTGGGTGATGTCGCGGCCTACCGCCTGATATTCAATGACTTTGCCCTGTTGATCGAATAAGGCCCTGCCGCACCACTGCTGCCAGTAGATCTTCCCGTCAGACAGATACACCCGATGCTCGATAGTTTTTTCCGGTTGCAGAGGGGTCAGCGTGGTGAAATGATCCTGCACCAGAGCAAGATCATCTTCATGGATATTCGGCAAAAAATTGGTGTCGAGAATATCTTTATAATCCACCCCGAAATATCGACAGTAGGCATCGTTGACAAAGGTCATACGCCCATCGGGATCAAAGCGGCAGATTAGCTCCGTCTGATCCATGACAATTGCCCTGTAACGGTTCTTAATCTGGAGAAGTCTGGTCAGTTCGGCTTTTTTACGAATGGAAACATTATTGATGGACATGTACAACCGACTAGGCGGTTTATTGCCTTTAGCATACGGGACCATTTCAATCTGGGCATAAAAAAGTGCTCCATCTTTGGTGTGCAGTCGCAGTTCATAGGATTGCTGCTGTTCGGTCTCGAGCAGCTTTTTGCGGTGGAGGTAGAATACATTCTGGTCTTTCTGGATGATAAAATTGGAAAAGCGTTGATTGATCAGTGAGCCCCTGGCCACCCCCAGCATACTTCCGGCAGTCAGGTTGGCCTCGATTATAAGTCCTTTATCGCTGATGGTTAAATAGGCGACCGGGGCAAAGTCATAGAGATCAGCATAGCGTCGATGAGATTTTTCCAGTTCTTCCTGAGTGGCAAGCAGATCCTCTTTTTGCAGTTCCAGTTCGATCTGATAGGTGTGTAGCTCATGGACCAGTTTCTGAACGTCGTCCTGGTTCATCTCGATTTTTTCAAACCCATCAGCAAGAAAATTCCGCGTGCGTTCTCGCAGATCGGGGAACTTTATGTATGCAGGATCTTTTTCCATGCGGATCACCTTCTTTGGTGGGTGAGGTCAATTCGCCGGTCTACTGTCGGATGCATCACCAAATAGTTTCGTTAACATAATGTAATAGTAATCAATGATAACAGCTCGTATTATATTCTATAGTTTTATATCCTGCTTTCTCCGGCTCTTGCTGAAACTGCTTCGTCTACTATGAAAACCCAAAGCGATACTTTCCCATGCCCTTTGTGCGTCTGGCCTGATTCGATATTCTTTTTTAAGGATAAAAAACGAACGTATCGGCGATGTCACCGCTGTCGGCTGGTTTTCGTTCCTAGTCCTTATTGGCTCAGTGCCGAAAAAGAAAAGGCCATTTACGATCTGCATAAAAATGACCCGGAGGATCAAGATTATCGACGGTTTCTTGGTCGATTGAGCACCCCATTACTGCAAAAGTTGTATGGTCAAGCGCAACAAAAGGGCCTGGATTTTGGCTGTGGGCCGGGACCTACGATGGTAAAACTGATTGAAGAGCAAGGCCATACAATGGATCTATATGATCCATTTTATGCAGATAACCCCAGCGTGTTTGCCAAAAAATATGATTTTGTTACCGCCACCGAGGTCGTTGAACACCTGCGTGAGCCTGATCGACAATGGACCACACTCTTTTCTCTGCTTAAACCAGGCGCCTGGCTGGGGATAATGACTAAACTGGTCACCGAAAAACGGGCTTTTTCCGGATGGCATTATATCCGTGATCCAACCCACATCTGTTTTTACAGTCGGTCGACTTTGTTGTATCTTGCGGTGCGTTTTGATGCAGAACTCTTTTTTATCGAGAATGATGTGGTTTTGTTGCAAAAAAAGTAATTGTTTATTTTTCTGCTGTTGCTTCATCGGCAAAATCATCTGCCTGCTTTGCGGTTACCGCGTCAAAGAATTTGGGATAAACCCGGCGAAAGGCGGCGAATATCTTATCAAAAGGCAGATCAGCGAAATGACCATGGTCTCGCACATACTCCATGTGTTTTTGTCCCAGGGTATTGCATTGATGAAAAATGGAATCCTGAGTGCCGTCGAATTCAAGTGGCAGAACGTTGAACCGGGTACACAGCGATAGATTGAAGGCGGGGGTGGCTTTTACCCATTTATTAAACAGATACATCTCGGTATAGCCGTGGTAGACGAAGAGATCGGTGCCCATCGCCTCGCGCAGTCTGGCGGTAGATAAATGATTGGTCACATCGGCAAATCCGAGACGACTGGGGATTTTCTGCTGCCGCGCGAGAGCCGCCAGGACGACCGCTTTGGAGACACAATAGCCGCTGCCTTTTTGTAAAACCGAGCTGGCTTTCATGGCGGTGCGGGAATATTTCAGATCGTAGGGGTTATAGAGTATCCGGTCGCGGACGGCATAGTAGAGCGAAGTTGCTTTTTCTGCTTCGGTGTTACAGCCGGCGCACGTTGCAGTCGCAAAATCGACCAGCTCTTTGGTATTAAAATCAAGAAAAAATGTCGGTTGCAGGTAGATGTGCAGATCGTCAGCCATGATATCAGCGTCCGGTAAAATGAGGTTTTGTTTTTTCGGCAAAGGCGCGCATCGCCTCCATAAGATCATCTGAGGGGATGATATTGGTGCTTATCGAGGCGACGTATTTCAGGCCGTCATCTATCGACTTGCCGATACAGTAGTTGAAGACATCTTTTGATGCCTGAACGGCAAGAGGAGAGTTGCCGGCGATTTCATAGGCCAGCTCTTCAGCTTTTACCAGAAGGGTCGGCAGGTCGGGGTATACATCGCTTACCAATTGAATCTCCTTGGCCCGCGTGGCACCAATGTTGCGTGCGGTATAGGCAAGTTCGCGGCTGTGACCCTGGCCGACGATAAGCGGCAGCCGCTGCAGCACGCCGACATCGGCAACGAAGCCCACCGCTGCTTCTTTAAGGCAAAACAGTGCATCTACTGCGCAGATGCGAATGTCGCAGGCAGTGGCCATGTCCAGACCGGCGCCGATACAATGGCCATGGATCGCGGCGATGACCGGCTTGCGACATTTTTCTATAGCGGAGATGCCGTCCTGGAGCTGTTTTATTTTCGGCAACAGCTTCCATTTAGTGCCGCCGCCCTGTTTTTTATCCATGATTTCAGAAATATGGGGGACCATCTCGGTAAGGTCGATGCCCGCGCAAAAGGCGGAACCTTTGCCGGCCACTATCACCACTCGGATTTCGGGGTCCCGGTCAAGCTCGGCAAAGATTGCCACCGGTTCGCTCCATGCCGCCGGACCCATGGCGTTTTTCTTTTCCGGTCGATTCAAATAGACCCAGGCTAGGGGTGGCTTTTTTTCTACCAGATAAAAACCATTGTCGTTCATTGTTATTCCTGTTGCTGAAGAGAAAGAGCGTAGTGGGTTTGGCTTGCACAATCTTACGCCGAGGTTACAATATTGTCAGTAAACCGGATGCACATCCTTTTTTATTCTGATTAGTAGAAGATACGTCTCTATGAAAAACTTTCCCTGTACCATAAATTTTCGTCAAGTGATAGAGGCAAACCTTGCAGGCTTTGTCCGAATCTCCCTT
Source organism: uncultured delta proteobacterium (assembly GCA_963796255.1). Classification (GTDB taxonomy): domain Bacteria; phylum Desulfobacterota; class Desulfobulbia; order Desulfobulbales; family Desulfocapsaceae; genus Desulforhopalus_A. The sequence continues at coordinate 114,505 of CAWCLE010000021.1, forward strand.
GATCCCGGCAAGCTCAAACGAGCGGCCGTAGCACTCACTGTTGTCGATTATCGGGGTGAAGGGGGGCTGTACAGCCTGGGCGAGGCGGCGGATTCCAGTGCTGCGATTATTCTTACCAAGCGGGCCGGAGGCTTGAAAAATCATGCCGGACAATGGGCCTTGCCAGGCGGTCGCATCGATTGTGGTGAAAGCCCGGAGCAGACGGCTTTTCGTGAACTCGAGGAAGAAGTTGGCCTGCTCCTTCCGGCGAGCCGGCTCCTTGGCTGTCTCGACGATTTCATTACCAGATCGGGTTTTCATATCACCCCGCTTGTCATTTGGGGTGGGGAGGTTGACCAATTGCATAAAAACGACCAGGAGGTTGCCTCAATCCATCGCATCCCCTGTGGTGAACTTTTTCGAGCCGACGCGCCAGTCCTGCAGGATGGAGATTTTGGTGACCAACCAATACTTTTTATGCCGATAGGCCATACCTGCATCGCCACTCCGACGGCGGCGATGCTCTACCAATTTCGCGAAGTGGCACTTGCCGGACGAGCAACAAGAGTTGCCCACTATGAGCAACCCTTGTTCGCCTGGAGTTGATTATTTTCCTGTAACTACATGTTTCTTCGATATTGACCGCCGACCGCATAGAGGGCATTGGTGATCTGGCCAAGACTGCAGGATTTGACGGTATCAAGGAGTTCCTCAAAGATATTGCCGCCGCTGAGTGCCACCTCTTTTAACCGTTCGAGAGCGGCAGGGCTGTCGTCTTTGTGTCTGCCATGAAAATTTGCCAATCTTTCGATTTGTTTGTCTTTTTCTTCATCGGTCGCCCGGGCCAGTTCCAGGGACGCCGTCTGTGCATCGCTATCCAGATCCGGGTTGCGGAAGGTATTGACGCCGATGATAGGATACTCTCCGGAATGTTTCAACCGCTCATAGTACATCGACTCTTCCTGGATTTTGCTCCGCTGAAAACCGGTCTCCATGGCCCCGAGGACCCCCCCGCGGTCGGTGATTCGGTCAAAGAGGGTGAGCACTGCTTCTTCAACCAGATCAGTCAATTCTTCAACGATAAAACTGCCCTGGCTGGGGTTTTCATTTTTGGCTAGTCCCCATTCCCGATTGATAATGAGCTGAATGGCCAGAGCGCGGCGGACTGACTCGGAACTGGGTGTAGTAATCGCTTCGTCGTAGGCATTGGTGTGCAGACTGTTGCAGTTGTCGTAGATAGCACAGAGCGCCTGCAGGGTAGTTCGTATATCGTTGAACTGGATCTCCTGACAGTGCAGGGATCTGCCGGAGGTCTGGATATGGTATTTTAAACGTTGTGAAGATCCGGACGCGCTGTATTTCTCTTTCATTGCCACGGCCCAGATGCGTCTGGCTACCCGGCCGATGACGGTATATTCGGGGTCCATACCGTTGGAAAAGAAAAATGACAGGTTCGGGGCGATCTGGTCGATATTCATGCCTCTGGCCAGATAATATTCCACATAGGTAAAGCCGTTGGACAGGGTGAGGGCCAGCTGGGTGATCGGGTTTGCCCCCGCTTCAGCTATATGGTAGCCGGAGACGGAGACCGAATAGAAGTTCTTAACGTCTTTGGCGATAAAATATTCCTGGATATCACCCATCATTTTCAGGGCAAACTCAATGGAGAAGATGCAGGTATTCTGGCCCTGGTCCTCTTTGAGGATGTCGGCCTGGACGGTGCCCCGAACATTTCCCAGAACCATCGCTTTAATAGTTTCGTATTCCGCCTTGTCTGGCTGCCGTTTCTTTTCAGCGGCAAAACTGTCCACCTGTTGATCTATAGCGGTATTCATAAACATCGCCAGGATGATCGGCGCCGGACCATTGATGGTCATTGAGACCGAGGTGGTCGGTGAGCAGAGTTCAAAACCGTCGTACAGTTGCTTGACATCGTCGAGTGTACAGATACTCACCCCGGAGGTGCCGATCTTGCCGTAAATATCCGGTCGGGTAGCCGGATCCCAGCCATACAGGGTGACCGAATCAAAAGCGGTCGACAAACGCTTGGCCTCATAGTTGCCTGAAAGCAGTTTGAACCGTCGGTTAGTCTGGGCCGGGCCGCCTTCGCCGGCGAACATCCGGGTCGGATCTTCCCCGGTGCGTTTTAAGGGGAAGACGCCGCCGGTATACGGAAAATAGCCGGGGAGATTTTCTTTGCGCAGCCAGAGATAAATATCAGCCGGATCGGTAAATCTCGGCAGCGAAATCTTGGATATTTTTGAATGCGACAGGGATTCCGAATACAGCGGCACCCTGATTTCGCGGCCACGAACGGTATAAATCAATTCATCGCCACTGTAGGCCTTCTTGGCTTTTTCCCAGTTGCTCAGGCTTTCATTAGTCTCCCGGTCAATTGATTGTGCTGCCAGCTCAGCCTCAGACTTGAGAACCGCCAGGGCGGTATTAATATTTTCGCCCTCTTTGGTTTCAAGAAGTTCAATTGTTTGGGTAACATGGTAGTTTTGTCGCACCACCTTGGCCTGTGCCGCCGATCGCTTATGATAGTTGCGGATGGTAGCCGAGATTTCCGAAAGGTAGCGGAGCCGCTCCGAAGGAATGACGATGGATTTTGACGAAGATGTTTTTTGCTGTGGTTTAGGCAGTCCTGGCTGCAGTTTAAGATCGGTGTTTTTCGCGAGCAGTTCAATTATGCCATGATAGAGAGCGGTGATGCCGTCATCGTTAAATTTTGAGGCGATGGTGCCGAAAACCGGAAAATCCTCCGCGGCGGTGGTCCACTGTTTACGGTTTCGCTGCACTTGTTTTCGGATATCGCGAATGGCGTCATCACTGCCTTTCTTCTCGAATTTGTTGATCACGATCAGATCGGCATAGTCAAGCATGTCGATTTTTTCCAGTTGCGAAGGCGCTCCGTAATCGCTGGTCATGACATAGATTGAGATGTCGGCGATATCGGTGATTTTCGAGTCCCCTTGACCTATGCCGGCGGTTTCGGCGATGATCAGATCAAAACCGGCGGCTTTCGCAACCTGGATGGCCTCCGGCAGCGCCTCCGATATCTCGCTCGCCGAATTCTGGGTGGCCAGGCTGCGCATATAGACTCTGTCGGAACTGCTGATCGAGTTCATACGGATGCGGTCGCCGAGAAGGGCCCCGCCGGTCTTGCGCCTTGATGGATCACAGCTGATGATGGCAATCCGGATATCTTTGATGTCATGCAGGAATCTGACAATTATTTCATCGGTCAAGGAGGATTTGCCCGCTCCGCCCGTGCCGGTAATACCAATAACCGGCGGATTGTTTTTTTCGGCAAGGGGCGCAATCATGGCAATCAATTCTTGTAGTCTGCTGTCACCACCGGCCTTGGCCTGCTGCAGCGCCGATATAAAACCGGCGATAGTCTTGGGACTGGTGCAATTGAGTTGTTCCGGACGCAGATCGTGGAACGGCAGGGTAGGGAAATCCATAAGTTGAATCATATGGTTGATCATCCCCTGCAAGCCCATCGTCGTGCCATCCTCCGGCGAATAGATCTTGGTCACCCCATAGGCCTCGAGTTCCTTGATCTCATCGGCGACAATGACCCCGCCGCCGCCGCCGAACACCTTGATATGTTCGGCATTGTTTTCTTTCAGCAGGTCAATCATATATTTAAAGGCTTCCATGTGTCCGCCCTGGTAGCTGGACATGGCAATTCCCTGGGCATCTTCATCGATAGCGGTGTCGACCAGCTCCTGGACCGATCTGTTGTGGGCCAGATGGATAACTTCTACACCGGAATCCTGCAGGATCCGCCGCATGATATTGGTTGAGGCATCATGCCCGTCAAATAAAGATGTGGCAGTGATTACTCGGACAACATTTTTAGGTCGGTAAATTTCGACATCCGCGTACATGGGTGCTCCTTTGTTGGTAATTGTTCACCGGAACGCAGTGAGTGCGCGCCTAACCCGGATCAGTAACCATTTATTTTTTTTCAAGAAAGCTCATAATAAATTGAGTCTGTTGTTCAGTGTATTGTTCAATGGTGAAATGCTTGGCAAAATACCAGCGCCGGAAAGCCCAGATATGGCCGATAACTGAAATATTATGACCAATAAGAGTGATTGTGTCGTCGTCCAGCTGGGGCAGTTTGCCCAGTTCCCGGAGTTCGCGCATCGCCTCTATAAAGAGATTGGTTATGCGCAGCTCGGCCTCCAATACTTTTTCCTGCCATTTTAACGGCAGGAAGTGGGTGACCTGGTACATCAACAGCACATGGTCACTCATCCGGTTACAGACCAGGAAAAATTCTCGGATGACCTCGGCGAGTGCGGCCTTGCCGACGGTAGGGCGGGCCAGCGCTTCTTTGACGCCGTGTTCTACCTCGGAATGAATGGCAATGCAGACAAGGTACAACACATCGTCCTTGGTCGATACATATTCGTACAGCGAACCGATCGAAAGCCCGGTTGCCTTGGCCAGCGCCCGGGTTGTGGTTTTGTGATAGCCGTATTTGATAAAAAGTTTAACAGCGGCATCGACAATCTGCCGCCGACGTTCTATGACCAGTTCCTGATTTTTAATATGGGTTACAACTTCCTGTGCATCTGGATCCCTGTCTACCATTCATTTTCTCCCGACTATGCCTATTGGTCCTTTTTAAAAATTAACACCAAGCGTATACTGCAAAAAAGTATACATAAAATCGGGAGAATAAAAGAAAAATATTAAACAATTTTTACCGCAGCAGATTGGCACCAATAACCAGTCGCTGGATCTCACTGGTTCCTTCATATATTTCAGTGATTTTGGCATCCCGCATCATTCGTTCGACCGGAAAATCTCTGGTGTAGCCATAGCCGCCGAGAATCTGGATCGCCTGAGTTGTTACCTTCATCGCTGTTTCACTGGCCATCAGCTTGGCCATAGCCGAGGCCTGAGAATAAGAAAGGCCACTGCTGGCTTTATAGGCTGCATTATAGATCAAAAACCTGGCCGCTTCGGTCTGGGTCGCCATATCGGCGAGCTGGAACTGCACTCCTTGGAATTTGCCGATCGGGCTGTCGAACTGCTTCCGCTCTTTGGCATAACCGACCGCTATATCAAGCGCTCCCTGGGCTATGCCCAAGGCCTGGGAGGCAATACCGATTCGGCCGCCGTCAAGGGTCTTCATGGCAATTTTAAAACCCTGCCCCTCTTCACCGAGCAGATTTGCTGCCGGCACGGCACAATTGTCAAAAATCAGTTCCAGGGTGGGCGAGCTGCGGATGCCTAGTTTCTGTTCTTTTTTGCCAAAGGAAAAACCCGGTGTGCCTTTTTCAACAATGAAGGCGCTGATACCGTGATGTTTTTGGGCGTCTTTATCGGTTCTGGCAAAAACCACGTAGGTTTCCGCTTCACCGCCATTGGTGATAAAAATCTTGGTGCCATTAAGAACCCACTGGTCCCCTTTTCGAAAAGCAGTAGTTTTGGTGCCGCCGGCATCGGAGCCTGCTGCCGGTTCGGTGAGGCCAAAGGCGCCCATTTTTTCACCTTTTGCCAGCGGAACAAGATATTGCTGCTTCTGTTCTTCGCTGCCGAAAAGGTAAATGGGGTTTGCGCCCAGAGAAAGATGGGCGGAAAGGGTGACCCCGGTGGAGGCGCATACCCGTGATAATTCTTCCACGGCGATGGAATAACTTATGTAATCTGCTCCCGCACCGCCATATTCCTCTGGAAAGACAATACCGGTCAGGCCCAGCTCACCTAGCCTGCCAAACATCAAGTCGCGGTCAAATCGTTCTTCTTCATCACGAATTTTTGCGCTCGGAGCCACTTCGGCAACGGCAAATTCACGCACCATCTCACGAATGAGGTTCTGTTCTTCTGTTAGTTCGAAATTCATGGAATGTACTCCGGAGAAACTGGTTGGTTGGACAATGGTGATGCATCCAGGGAAGAAATTCCCTGGATGCCGTACTCGCACTTATTTTTTGGACTTGGAGCTCAACTCAGGAAAATCACCGTAGAAATATTCCTGTTTTTCGTTTTGTCCGCCTTTTTTCTGACGATCGATTTCCTGCTCTCGCAATTCAACTCGGCGTATCTTACCGCTCAGGGTTTTCGGTACCTGGGGCACAAACTCGATAATTCTCGGGATTTTGAATTTGGCCAGGATTCTTATGGAATGCTGAAACAGGTCCAGCGCCAGCTCTCTTGACGGTTGTTGATTCTGCTTGAGAATAACGAAGGCTTTAACAAGTTGATGCCGTTTTTCATCCGGTACCCCGACGATGGCCGATTCAGCGACAGCCGGATGCTCCAGTATCGCACTTTCCACCTCAAAGGGTCCGATACGAAAATCGGAGGATTTGATAACATCGTCACTTCTGCCGACAAACCACCAGTAGCCGTCTTCATCGATGGAGGCCCGATCACCGGTATAATAATAGTTGTTCATAAATACGCTGGCCATTTTTTCCGGCGAGCCGATATATTCGGTGAAAAGACCGATTGATCGCCATTTATCAAGTTTCACGACGATATGACCGGGCTCGTCGGCTACCTTGATTTCTTTGCCCTCGTCATCAACCAGGGCAACGTCATACATGAAAGAAGGATGACCGAAGGATCCACTCTTCATTTTACCGTTCATCCAGGGAGCGTTGCCGATCATCGCCGTCGATTCGGTCTGGCCATAAAAGTCACGGATTTCGGTGCCGGTGAGTGCCTTCCACCGGGTGATAACTTCAGGATTCAATGGTTCGCCTGCGCCAATTGACTGGCGGAGATTGGAAAAATCAACCTTAGAGGTATCCAGGTTGATAAACATTCGCCAGGCGGTAGGTGGGGCGCAAAAAGTGGAGATTTTATGGGTGGTGATCATTTGCAGGTATTTATCGCCATCCAACACGGTAAAGTGAAAACCAGTAGCGGTGGCACCCACATTCAGCGGACCAAAGAAACTGGACCAGGCCCACTTTGCCCACCCGGGAGCGCCAAGGTTATGGTGAATATCACTGGTTTGTATGCCGGTCATAACCGAGGTGGAGAGATGTCCCAGGGGATACGAAACGGCAGTGTGGCCAACCCGCTTGGGCAGGCCGGTTGTCCCGGAAGTGAAAAAGCAGAACAAAAGATCGTTTGACTTGGTTTTGGCAGCCTCGGCTTCTGTCGGTTCATTGCCGAGTTCATCATAGCTGATCCAACCGGCTTTTTTACCACGTACCAGTTTGATTTTCGGGGTCATGCCGGTTGTTTTCAAGGCGGCATCAATGACATCGGTATAAATTTCGTCGGCAACGATGGAATCAGGTGGATATGTCTTGAAGCGAAAATCAAGCTCTCTTTCGGTCATGGTGGTGGCCGTCGGTACGTTAATCAGTCCGCCTTTGACGCAGGCATAACTGGTAAACCATGTTTCCGGGACGATCGGCATCATCATATACATATTATCGCCTTTCTTGATGCCTGTTTTCCTCAGTCCATTTAAACATTGATTACCTTGAGCCGCGAATTCACGATAGGTGTAGCTTTTGCTCTCAGTAGTAATAATATCGGCCCAGATAAAGGCTTTTTTGTCACCCCGTTCCTTGACGTGCAGTCCTTCAAAAATCTCCTCCGCCCAGTTGAAATATTCAGGGAGTTTCATGAAGTTGAGCTTTTCAAAAAAAGCTTTAGCAACCTCCTTTTTCTGGTTATCATCAGCCATCATATTGAGGTCCATTACTTCTCTGTACAGATCTGCCATGCCCATAGGTGACTCCTTACAGTTCAGGTTTCTAAATGATGAAGGGCGCTGAGTATCTCTCCCTCGGGTGCCGGGTGCACAACTGAGCGCTCGGTCGGTTTTGTCGTCAAACTAAATAATAATTGTTGATGTTTGTCAAAGGATTTTTTTATCCTTTTCAAATTTGATGATGTTGTGAAAACTCTTCGTTCCGATTGAAGTAGGCGCACACCGGTGTCTGCCGTTCTAGAAAACACACAGGTACAGTATTTTATATTGCTCAGCTGAAAAAGATTGACAAAGCACTATCTGTAGATAAACATAAAAACGATTGAGCGCTTGGTCGGTTTTGGTTCTCGGCCGTAAAAACAGTCTGTTCTGCCGGCGATAAATAGTAGCCGGAATATGGGGTCGGCAACCGACTTGAGATAAACGATTAGTATATGAGGCGGATTATGAAAAAAGCGGTAATTGTCAGTGCGGTACGAACACCTTTTGGCACTTTTGGCGGATCTCTCAGCCGGACAGGGGCAACGGATCTCGGTGCCCTGGTGATTAGGGAATCCGTTGTTCGTGCAGGCATAGATAAAGCGCTGGTTGATGAATGTATCATGGGGATGGTTCTGCCCTGCGGCTATGGTCAGAACCCTGGCAAACAGGCAGCGATTAAAGCCGAGTTGCCCCAGGAGGTTGAAGCGATCACGGTCAATAAAGTATGTGGCTCGGCACTCAAAGCGGTCATGCTCGCCGCTCAGGCGATCCAGTGCGGCGATGCCGAGGTGATTGTCGCCGGTGGCATGGAGAGCATGAGCACCGCGCCCTACTATTTAGAAAAAGCCAGGTGGGGCCACCGCATGGGACCAGGGAAGATTGAAGATCATATGGTCCACGACGGGCTCTGGGATGTTGTCAATGATTTCCATATGGGCATGTCCAATGAACTCATCTGCGCCAAGTGGCAGGTAAGCAGGGAAGAGCAGGACCGTTTCGCCGAAGAATCATATCGTCGGGCACTGCATGCGGTGCGTGGTGGCGTGTTCAAAGATGAGATCATCCCCGTGCCACTGCCCCAGAAAAAAGGGGAGATAAAGTATTTCACCGACGATGAATGTCCTCAGGAGACCAGTTTTGCGAGTCTTACGAAAATGCGCCCGGCATTCCAAAAAGATGGTGTCGGTACCGCCGGCAACGCCTCGATAATCAGTGATGGCGCCGCGGCAGTCGTGGTAATGAGCAAAGACAAGGCCAAAGAGCTGGGTTGCACTATTCTCGCTGAGATCGGTGCGCAGGCCTCCGCGGGAATCGATCTGAAATATGTCCTCATGGCGCCGATTCTGGCAATTCCGAAGGTTCTTAAAAAGGAGGGAGTCTCTCTGGCTGAGGTTGATCTTTTCGAGATTAACGAGGCGTTCAGCGGTACTTCGGTGGCCATTAATAAGGTGCTGGAGCTTGATTCGGCCATTGTCAATGTTAATGGCGGCGCTGTCGCTCTGGGTCACCCGATCGGTGCCAGTGGGGGACGCCTGCTGGTTTCTCTGTTGTATGAGATGGGGCGCAGAAATGCCAAAAGAGGCGTGGTGTCGCTTTGCCTTGGAGGGGGAGAGGCGGTAGCAATGGTGGTTAACAGATGATGCTGCCGTTAAAATTCTTCATCTTCTTCGTTGTTGTGAATATCAATATCATTACGACGTACCCTGTAGTACGCCGAAATGATATTGATATTCGCACGCCTCGAATATGAAGTTTTTAACGACAGCATCTTTATTAGAGGTTTTGAAAAATAAGAGTTCGGAAATAGAAATGCGGGGGAATAAATGGAAATAAAAAAATTTGGTGTTGTCGGGGCCGGACAGATGGGCAATGGCATTGTCCAGGTCGCAGCAGCCAGTGGCTTAACTGTTTTGATGAGTGATATTAAGAAAGAGTTTACTGCCAAAGGACTGGCCACGATTGAAAAAAATCTTAACCGGAGTGTTGAGAAGCAAAAGATAACCAGCTCCGAGCGCGATGCCATTCTTGCAAGGATCACAACCACCACCGATCTGGCCGATATGGCTGGAGTTGACTTTGTGGTTGAGGCGGCCGTTGAAAAAGAAGACCTGAAGTTTAAGATATTTCAGGATCTTGATACGTTTTGTCCAGCCCATGTGATACTGGCCAGCAATACTTCGTCGATTCCTATCGGTCGGATAGGCGCGCAGACCAAACGCCCGGACAAGGTGATCGGCATGCATTTCATGAATCCGGTGCCGGTTATGAAGCTGGTCGAGGTCATCAAAGGTCTGGCAACCAGCCAGGAAACCTTTGAGATTACCTGGGCTCTTTGTAAAAAATTTGACAAGACCGCCGCGGTCGCGAACGATTACCCCGGGTTTATTGCCAATAGAATCTTGTTGCCGATGATTAACGAGGCGGTTTTCTGCCTGTATCAGGGGGTCGGCCAGGCCGAAGACATCGATACGGTGATGAAACTTGGTATGAATCATCCTATGGGGCCGCTGGCTCTTGCCGATCTGATTGGCCTTGATACCTGTCTGGCCATTATGGAAACCCTGTACGACGGTTTTAAGGATTCCAAATACCGGCCCTGCCCATTACTCCGCAAATATGTTGAGGTGGGGTGGCTGGGACGAAAGACCGGCAGAGGATTCTATCAGTATTAAGCCTAAGGTGTCAGGAGGTAAAATGACCAATGACAGGGTATCTGTTCCTGCGGGCGAACTGAACGCCAGGTTGGCAAAATTGCAGGAATCCCTGGTGGAGAAAGGTGTCGATGGGGCCCTTATAGTCCAGAAGACTGATCTATTTTACTTTGCGGCCACCTCCCAGCAGGGGTGGTTGTATGTGCCCATGGCCGGCAAAGTGATTCTGCTGATTTTTAAGGAATTTGACCGGGCCTGCCGGGAATCTCCGCTGGAAGATATCTTTTCGGTTAATAGTGTCCAAGAGCTCCCTAAAATTCTCGCTCAATACGGGTATCGATCCCCGGCTGTTATGGGCTTGGAACTGGATGTCCTGCCGACCAATCATTACCTGCAATATGGCGCTCTTTTTAAAGACGCCCGGATCGAGGATATTTCAATGGAGATCCGCTTGATCAGGGCAGTGAAATCTGCTTTTGAGATTGAAAAAATTAAGGCTGCGATACGCTTGTCGGATACTGTAGCTGCCCAGGTTCCGGAGCTACTGGTGGCCGGCAAGACCGAGATCGCGCTGGCGGGAGAACTGGAGAGCTTTGCCAGAAGCCTCGGTCACCAGGGGATTGTCCGCATGCGGATGTGGGGCAGTGAACTTTTCTATGGTCATCTGATGGCGGGGGAAGGTGCCGCAGTGTCCAGCTATCTCGCCTCGCCAACCGGTGGAACCGGGGTAAGCTGCGTTATCGGCCAGGGAGCAGGGTTTCGAAAAATTGGGGTTAATGAACCGGTACTCGTCGATTATGTCTTTGCTCTTGATGGATATATCTCTGATCATGCCCGAATTTTCTCAATCGGCCCACTCCCTGCTGAGCTTGAAGCAGCCCATGGGGTAATGCTTGAAATCCAGGAAGAAATAAAATCCCAGGCCAGACCCGGAGTCGTCACTGGAGAGTTGTACCAACTGATGGTCTCGCTGGCCGAGAAAAAAGGCTATTCCGAAAATTTTATGGGAGTAGGGGACAAAAGGATTCGCTTTACCGGCCATGGTGTCGGCCTGGAATTGGACGAATTCCCCTTTATTGCCAAGGGTCAGCAGCTGGTCCTGCAAGAAGGAATGGTTATTGCGCTTGAACCAAAAACAATTTTCCCCGGTCAAGGGGTAGTCGGTATCGAAAACACCCATCTGGTGACGAAAAACGGTCTTGAATCACCAAGCACCTTTCCAGATGAAATAACTGTTCTGCCATAACGGCGACATCGGATCGATTCCTACGCAAGGAGGGAGTATGTCTATAGAGGCTAATAACGCCGGCGAGCTGGACTCGCGGGAAACTGCTCGTTTTATCGTCGATCTTTTCCACCGGTTGATTATCCATCATGGTCTCTGGTTTGCGGAAGCGAAACACCAGATGGGGATGGAGAAAGCGCTTGAAGCATTGACCAGCAGTTCGAAAAAAAGTCTGGCGATTCAGATGAAGCACCTGGCCGAACTTTTGGGTTTTACTATGGAAGACGGCATTCCCTCATTCTTACTCGATATGGATGATGATACCCGCAATAAACTGAAAGATCGATTGGCTAAAAACTGGCTGGTTAATGACGGCGTATGGTTTCAGACTATTGAATTTGCCGATGGCATGAATGATGCCAAACGGTGCAATGATTCCTGCTGGGCGCAGTTTTCGCCGGTTGAAGCCAAGTTGATCAGTAATTTTCTCGGATTGTCGGAAAATCCGGGACTTGAAGGGCTGAAAAAAGCCCTTGGCTTCAGGATTTATGAAAGCATTAACAGCCAATCGATTGTCGAAGAAACGCCGACCAGTTTCGTCTTCCAGATGAACCGATGTCGTGTTCAGGATGCCCGAAAACGCAAAGGGCTGGCAGATTATCCATGCAAATCGGGGGGCCTGGTCGAGTATACCTATTTTGCCAGGGCGATCGATCAAAGGATCCGCACCGAATGTCTTGGCTGTCCGCCGGACCAACATCCCGATGATTGGTATTGTGCCTGGAAGTTTATTCTGGAAGAGAAAAACACATAAAAAATCTTTTCATTTAATGGAGGATTGCAATGGATTATACCAATATACAGCTCGAAAAAGACCATAACATAGCTACCGTAACCATAAACCGGCCCAAAGCTCTTAATGCCCTGAATAAAGCAACCCTGGAAGAGTTGCTTGCCTGTTTTGTCGAGCTTGGCCGGGACAAAGCGATAAAAGTCGTGATCATTACCGGCGCCGGTGAAAAAGCCTTTGTTGCCGGCGCGGATATTGCCTTTATGCAAGGTCTGACGCCGGATGAAGGGAAGGTTTTCGGCAGGCTGGGTCATGCCCTTGCCCGGACCATTGAGAACCTTCCTCAACCGGTCATTGCAGCAATAAATGGCTTTGCTCTCGGCGGCGGCTGTGAGCTGGCCCTCTCCTGTGATATCCGCCTAGCGAGTGATAATGCCAAGTTTGGCCAACCCGAGGTGAACCTTGGTATCATTCCCGGTTTTGGCGGAACGCAAAGATTGCCGAGATTGATAGGTAAAGGTCTGGCTTGCGAACTCCTCTATTCCGGCAAGATCATCGACGCCGTCGAAGCCGGCCGGATAGGTCTGGTGAACCGGGTCGTTGCCCAGGAAAAACTTATGGAGGAATGTCGGGAGCTGGCGTTATTGATCGGTTCCCGGGGCCCTGTCGCAGTGCAGCTGTGCAAGGAAATAGTCAATAACGGCATGGAGATGGATTTGACTAGAGCTTGCTCTTATGAAGCGGATCTCTTCGCGCTCTGTTTTGCGGGGACCGAACAGAAAGAGGGAATGGCGGCTTTTATTGAGAAACGTCCGCCCAAATTTGAAAATTAAATATATTCTACGAAGTCTACCAAGGGTCACTTATGAATCTCGATCTCACTGAAGAACAAAAACTCATTCAAGATACCGCCCGGGATTTCGCCGGGACGGAGCTGGAACCGCTAGCTGCTGCCCTTGACCAAGGCGATGATGCCGGTTTTTATGATAATCTTAAAAAACTTGCCGAACTCGGTTTTATGGGGCTGAATATCAAGGATCAATATGGTGGAACTGAAGCCGGAGTTATCGCTTTCAGCGTTGCTATGACTGAGATAGCCCGGGTCTGCGCGGCAACAGCAGTGACCGTGTCGGTCAACAATATGGTCAATGAAGTTATCCAGGCGCTGGGCAGTGAAGAACAGAAGCAGCGCTATATCGCGAAAATCTGCAGCGGCGAATATCTGGCGGGGGCCTTTGGCCTGACTGAGTCGGGAGCAGGTTCCGACCCGGCGGCGATGACCACCACCGCGGTAAAAGATGGCAATGAGTGGGTATTGAACGGGTCGAAGATCTTTATTACCAGCGGTTCCTTTGCCGGCGTCTTTGTCGTCTGGGCGGTAACCGATCCGGCAGCCAAAAAGGGCAAAGGGATCAGCCTTTTTCTGGTCGAAGCGGGCACCAAGGGGCTCATAATCGGCAAGAAAGAACAGAAGATGGGGCAGCATGGCAGCCCGACCAACGAGCTGCTTTTCCAGGACTGCCGTATTCCGGGTGACGCCCTGATGGGTAAATTAAACGATGGTTTCAGGGCCGCGGTAACCGAGCTTGCCGGAGGTCGGATCGGCATCGGTTCGCTGGCGCTCGGTATCGGTCTTGCGGCAATGGATAAGGCGACGCAGTATTCTCTGGAAAGATCGCAATTTAGTCAAAAAATCAGTCAATTCCAGGCAACGCAGTGGAAAATAGCCGATATGTACACGGCTCTTGAAGCATCCCGCCTGCTGCTTATGAACGCCGCCTATAAAAAAGAGCAGGGCCGCTCCTTTGCCAAAGAAGCCTCGATGGCCAAGCTGTTTGCCTCCGAAGCAGCCAATAAGGCCTGTTACGAGGCGATGCAGATCTTTGGCGGCTACGGCTATACGAGAGATTTTCCCATCGAACGCTATACCCGTGATGCTCGGATTACCACAATCTATGAAGGGACCAGCGAGATTCAGCGGCTTATTATAGCTAAGTCAATTTTACATGAATTCAGCTGATCGCGATGTGATCAATGAGGGAAAAAATGGAAGACATATACAGTAAACGAAGAAGTATCAGGCGCTTTCAGGATAAAGCTATCGCCTCCGAGATATTGACCGATATTTTCGAGGCGGCTCGGATGGCCCCCTCATGGGCAAACCATCAATGCTGGGAGCTTGTTGTGGTGCAGGGTGCAGCTGATAAGAAAACCCTGGCTGGTCTGTTATCCAAGAAAAATCCGGCTACAAAATGCATGGAAACAGCTCCTGCTGTGCTTGCGGTATGCGGCAATCCGCAAAAATCCGGATTTTATAACGGACAGCAGGTGACACGATACCAGCATTGGTTCTTATATGATCTGGGGCTTATCACCGAGAATATCTGTTTAAAAGCCTGTGAACTGGGTCTGGGCTCGGTCATTGTCGGCTCTTTTGATCATAAGGCCGCGGAAGAATTGCTCCGGGTTCCTGCGGGTATTGAGCTTGTTGCGCTCATCCCGATAGGCTATCCCGATCACGCCCCTTCGGCGCCGCCACGCCGGGCGGTAAGTGAATTTGTGCACTATGATCATTTTCAGCAGTCTTAAAAAACCTCGTTTTTTCTGGAGTTTCTGTGGGTCAGGGGACTCCAGCTCTTGCTCGCCAGGATAAATATTTCGAAGTACCGGCCGATTCCCCCATCTACTTTTTGACTTTTTCCGTTCCCCCCATTAAGATAACCAGCTCAACTCTTTGTTTTCCGTTAATTCTTAGTAGGCCAGGTGATTATGGTGCAGGTTGGACTCGAGGTACTGATGCACGATGCATCGAAGTCCTTTAACGGACAGAGGATTGGTTATTTATCCAATCAGGCATCCACTGATCGAGATTTCAGCCATGGGCGAATCCTGCTGCAACAGAAATATGGTTCGCGCTTAACCACTCTTTTTTCTCCCCAGCATGGCTTTTTCTCCGAGAAGCAGGACAATATGATCGAATCCGATCATGCGGTGGATGTGCTTACCGGTCTGCCAATCTACAGCCTCTATGGTGAACATCGTCGACCGACGCCTGCGATGTTTGCCGAGCTTGATGTGCTGCTGGTCGATCTGGTTGATGTCGGGACCAGGGTCTACACCTTCTTGTATACCATGGCCTATTGTCTGGAGATGGCGGCGCAACTCGGCAAAAGAGTTGTCGTCCTCGATCGTCCTAACCCGGTCGGGGGTGAAAAAATTGAAGGCAACCTGCTGCGCACCGATTGCCGCTCCTTCGTGGGTCTCTATCCTCTGCCGATGCGTCATGGTCTGTCCTTTGGCGAACTGGCACTTTTTATCAACAGCGAATTTGCCATCGATGCCGAGCTGGAAGTCATCAAATTGCAGGGATGGCAGCGATCTATGCTGTTTCGCGATACCGGCTTTCCCTGGGTCTGTCCATCCCCAAATATGCCGACCCCCGAGACCGCCCTGGTCTATCCCGGTCAGGTTATCTGGGAGGGGACCAATGTCTCCGAGGGCAGGGGAACCACTCTGCCTTTTGAGTTTGTCGGTGCGCCGTATTGGCACCATTCGGCCATGCTGCAACAGCTGGCCAAGACCGAATTACCCGGCTGCCATCTGCGGCCGATAGTCTTCGAACCGACCTCCGGTAAATGGGCGGGGCAGTCCTGTACCGGTTTTCAGATGCATGTGATAAGTCCCCCAAATTTTATGCCGTATAGGACTAGTCTTGCCCTGTTGCAGGCAAGTATGCTTTTGTATCCCGAGCATTTTCAGTATAAACAGCCGCCCTATGAATATGAATTCGAACGGCTGCCGATGGATTTGATTTTAGGTGATCAACAGGTGCGCTGCCGCCTTGAAGAAGGCCAGCCGATAATGGACATTGAAGGGGGCTGGCAGGAAGATCTGGACTGTTTTGAGAAAAAGAGAGAAAAATATTTTCTCTATTGATGGCTCTATAGATTTTAGATCAATATCATGACTGAAAATAAAAGAATATCCGTAGCCGAACTGGCGGAGATGGTCAAAGGGCAGGTACTGGGAGATAAGGCTGTCATTATTGAGGGATTTGCTCCTTGGGATACCGCGGGCGCTAAAGAAATTACCTTTCTGGCCAAGGCCAATATGGCCTACTTGCTTGAGACTGCGAGAGCCGGCGCAGTACTTGTTCCTCTCGGGGTTGAGCAGGGAGGCAATTTCCCGGTTATTCAGGTAAAAAATCCTTATCTGGCGGTAGCCATTATCCACAGTTTTTTTATTGCTGTCCCCTTTAAAGCGAGAGGAATTCATCCACGGGCATGCATTGGTGAGAATTGCCTGCTTGGCAAAGAAATCTCCATTGCACCGCTCGCAGTTCTCGGCGACAGGGTCAAAATCGGCGAGCGAGTCAGCGTCGAGGCTGGAGCCGTTATCGGCGATGATGTCGAGCTTGGTGACGATACCACAATCAAGGCCAACGTCACCGTTTATAATGGCTGTAAAATCGGTAAGCGAGTGACCATCCATTCCGGGACGGTGATCGGCAGTGATGGCTTTGGTTACTCGGTCAATGAGCGCGGCGAACATATCAAAAGACCTCAGGTGGGGATTGTCCAAATTGATGACGATGTTGAAATAGGTGCCAATTCGTGTGTTGATCGAGCCGCTTACGGGGTTACCTGGATCAAATCCGGAGTAAAAATAGACAATCTTGTGCAGGTGGCCCACAATGTCATTGTCGGTGAGAACAGCCTGCTGGTGGCGCAGGTCGGGCTTTCCGGTTCGACTACTTTAGGGAAAAACGTGGTGATGGGCGGGCAGTCTGCTACTGCCGGACATCTTACCCTGGGTGATCAGGTTATGGTTGCCGCCCGAGGCGGGGTGCATAATGATCAACCAAAAGGTGCAGTGGTTGGCGGGGCTCCGTCGATTCCTGTGCGCCAATGGGCCAAAGCGTGTGCCGTTTTTGCTAAGCTTCCGGAGTTGCAGAGTACCGTGCGAAAAAACAGCAAGGCTTTGGCAGAGCTTACGCAAAATAACCGACAAGAAAAATAATTTTTGAACAAGGAGAGGTCTGAAATGTGTCCGGTAGTTACCCCTGAACATATAGATATTGTTGAGATTTTGAAGGTTCTGCCGCACCGATACCCGTTCGTGATGGTTGATCGAATACTGTCCATGGAGATCGGCAAGCAGATAGTCGGCTTGAAAAATGTTACTATCAATGAGCAGTTTTTTCAGGGTCATTTCCCGCAAAAACCAGTAATGCCGGGGGTGCTGATCCTGGAAGGCATGGCCCAGGTTGGCGGGATCATGGCCTATTATGCACATCCTGAAGCGATTGGCGAAAAGCTGCTGTTTTTTGCGGGGATTGACAAGGCTAGATTTAGAAAACCCGTTGTGCCGGGTGATCAGTTGCTCTTTACGCTTGAACTTATCAAAGAGAAACGTTCGCTTATGATCATGACGGCCAAAGCCACGGTGGATGATGTAGTGGTAGCGGAAGCCGAGCTTATGGCTTCTTTTTCATGATCGGCAAATTTCCTTGCAATCGTAGGCGAGAATGGGTATTGAAAGCACCCTTCATAAGCCCGTGAACGTAAGTTTTCCTGAAATATCTAGAAATTATTCTATCCCTAGTAAAATACAATGTCCATACATCCCACCGCCGTTGTCGATAAAAAAGCAGAACTCGATTCCTCTGTCTATGTCGGGCCATACGCCGTAATTGAAGCTCACGTTCGAATAGGTGCCGACACCAGAATCCTTCCCCATGCGGTTGTTTCCGGACCGACGACCATCGGCGAGAGAAACCTGATCGGCTCTTTTGCCGTCGTCGGTGGTGCTCCCCAGGATATGGGTTATAAAGGGGAACCAACCGAGTTGATTATCGGATCCGACAACCAGATCCGTGAATATGCCTCTATCCATCGGGGAACGCCCCATGGTCGTATGAAAACAGTTATCGGCAACCATAATCTGCTTATGGCGTATACCCATGTGGCCCACGACTGCAAGATCGGCAATCATGTCATTATGGCTAACGTCGCTACCCTCGCCGGTCATGTCGAGGTTGGCGATCGAGCCTCCATCGGTGGCCTGGTTGCGGTGCATCAGTTCTGCCGGATCGGTACTTTCAGTTATATCGGCGGCGTTTCCGGAATTTCTCTTGATGTACCGCCATATGTGATCATCGCCGGTACCCGGAATCGGATGCGGATTTCCGGAATCAACAAGGTCGGCTTAAAACGCAACGGTTTTACCCGCGAGACGATCAAAACTCTGGAAAAAGCCTACCGGATTATCTTCCGCTCGCCGAACCTTCTGATGAAAGACGCGATCGAGATGGCCTACCAGGAGTTTCCCGATTGCCTGGAAGTGCAAACCCTGGTTAAATTTTTCCTGGACTCGAAACGCGGTGTAGTCAAGCAGACGATTGAGGATTAGAGTAGGTTGCAGAAAAGTATCGATGCAAATACTATCGGTATTATTGCCGGTGGCGGCCAATTCCCCTTATTGTTTATCGAGGCCGCCCATAAGGCCGGCAGACGGGTTGTGGTGGTGGCTCACAAAGGGGAAACCGACGAGCAGGTGGTCCAGGCGGCTGATGCCGCCTGCTGGGTGAAGCTGGGGCAACTCGGTAAATTGATATCTTTTTTTAAAGACGAATGCGTCGGCGAAACGGTCTTTCTGGGAACCATCACCAAGACCCAGATATTCAGAGATATTCTTCCCGATTGGAAAGGAATATCCCTGTGGAATAAAATCGATCGTAAGCAGGACGACGCTATCCTGCGGGCGATCGCCGGGGTTCTTGAAGCAGAGGGCATCAAAGTCCTCGAATCGACATTGTATCTTCGGCATCTGCTCTTTCCCGCCGGAGTAATTACCAGGAAAAAACCCACTAAAAAACAGCGTCAGGATATTGCCTTCGGCTGGCATAACGCGAGAGCGATCGGCAAGCTGGACATTGGCCAATGTGTCGTCATCAGGGACTGCACGGTTCTTGCTGTGGAGGCGATTGAAGGCACTGACGCGACAATCTTACGCGGAGGCGCCCTGGCCAAAGAGAATGCGGTTGTGGTCAAGGTGCGCAAACCGGGGCAGGATTTTCGTTTCGATCTGCCGGCCACCGGACTTACCACTATCAGGAGTTTAAGCAGTGTCAAAGGAGCGGTCCTGGCGGTGGAAGCAGGACAATCTTTGCTCTTTGATAAGGAGTTAATGATTGAAGAGGCCAATAAAGCGGGTATAGTTGTCGTTGGCGTCTCTGAACGTGAGGATGGTTCGCTGGTGATGGAATAGATGGAATAAAGAGAACAAATGGGGTATTTTTCGCGGTAGATTCGGGGTGGTACGCTCTTTATCGGTGTGCTTTCGTTTTCATCTCAATATGACGGAAGAGGTACTATGCAAGCAATGATTTTGGCCGCCGGTTTCGGCACCAGGCTCCTGCCGCACACGTTGGTCCGCCCCAAGCCTCTTTTCCCCATCCTCAACCACCCATTACTTTTTCTCACTATAAAAAGGCTGCGGAGGCTTGGTTTTGATCATATCATCGTCAACTGTCACCATCTCCGGCAACAGGTAATCGATGCGCTGGATGGGATGAAAGGAGTTGTTGTTCAGGAGGAAGAGATCATCCTCGGTACTGGGGGCGGATTGCGCAAGGCACTTAAGCATATGCGTGATGAGCCGCTGCTGATAAGTAATGGCGATATTTATCATACGGTCAATCTGCGCCGTTTCTACCAACATCATGTGGCGCATGAAAATCTGGTCACCCTGGCATTGCGTAACGATCCCAGGTTTAATACGGTGCTGGTAAAAAACGGCAGGATAATAGACTTTGGCAATCGGGACGAGTTGCGCAAATTGGCCTTTGTTGGTCTGCATGTTATCGAGCCGGCCGTTTTGCAGAACATCAAAAGTGAGCACTATTCATGCATTATCGACTCGTTATCGCCAGATGTTGCAGGAAGGCCAACCAATAGACTGTTATCGGGTAGATGGTTGTTTCTGGACGGATATGGGTACCATAAATGATTATCTGGCCTTGCATCAAGGCTTGTTGACCGATACCATCCCCTGTTGGCAGGAGATTGGTCCGGTTCGAAAACCATACTATATTGCCAAAAGAGCGAAACTCCCGGCACATTTTGAATTGAAAGACTGGGTCTGCATCGGTGAAGCCACTATCGAAAACGGCACCCGTCTTGAACGGGTCGTGGTGTGGGACAATGTTTCTATCCCTTGCGGCCAGAGGCTGGGGGATATGATTATTTCCTCCCGTAAGTCATAAATCGAGATTTCATTGACTAGCAATATACTTCCGGATCACAATCTGCTGCAGTGCGCCAAAGAAATGCTCGTTGCCTGTGGGGTGCTCGGCAAAGCCGAGGCCGAAATCCTGGTGAGCAACAAGCGATGCCGCCCTATCGCCAGTGACGGATCGACCAGGAGATTCTGGCGGCTCACCCGCAATGATGGTCCTTTCTGCCTTATCGCAGCACCTGCTGGCATTAGTCCTGTTGAGCTGGCTGAGTCTCGTTCTGCCTGGCATATCGGTCGGCACCTTTTTACGCGAGGGGTTCCGGTTCCCAGATTGTATGGTTGGGACAGCAGTTCCGGGGTCCTGCTTTTCGAGGATCTGGGCGATACTCGGCTGCATGATATTGTGCAAAAAGAACAAAAAGTGGGTGCACCGCCTGATGGTAGCCTGCGCACCTATTACCAGATGGCTCTGGAACAGCTTGCGGCGATGCAATACAGGGGTGTAGAGGGTTTTGATACGGCATGGTGCTGGGATACTCCACGCTACGACACCTGGCTGATGGTCGAAAAAGAATCGGGATATTTTTTACGGGCTTTCTGGCAGGGGCTTCTTGGCAAAGCTTCCGATGCGGGCGTGGTCGAAGAAATGCAGGAAATTGCCAGACGCGCCGGGGAGGCACCGGCAGACTTTTTTCTGCACCGTGATTTTCAGTCGCGAAATATTATGGTGCAGGAAGGTGCTGTCCGGTTTATTGACTTTCAGGGAGGCCGACTTGGTCCGCTGGGTTATGATGTGGCATCCCTCTTGATCGATCCCTATGCTGCATTGCCGCTTAGATTGCAAGACGAGCTGGTCGCCTTTTATCGGCAGGCCATCAATCGCTATCTGGCAATTGATTCGGCCGAATTTAATCGACAGTATGCCTTGCTGGCCGTGCAGCGAAACTTGCAGATTGTCGGGGCATTTTCCTTTTTATATAAGGTACGGCAAAAGTCTTTTTTCGGCGATTTCATTACACCCTCCCTGGTCTCTCTCGGCAAGCGGCTGGAGAATCCACTCTTTGCGGATTTTCCTATCCTTCGCACCCTGGTCAAAATGGGCCTGGAAGACCTCGTAGAAATAGTTCCCCAGGGAACCAGATGACCATGTGCCGCAGGACTTCGTTCCCATGGGCCCCATTGGAACGCCCCGTATCTATTTTCCATGGGTTCCATGGGAAATAGATGAGATAATAGTCAATCAATAATCAATCAGCTTAGTCTTGGAGTAAGAAGACCAAGCTTTAGGAAAAGGGCTCTATGACATCAACCAGCAATCTACCGATAGTCGCCCTCGTCGGGCGGCCCAATGTCGGCAAATCGACACTCTTCAATAGAATTACTAAGTCGCGCAAAGCCCTTGTCGATCCAACTCCGGGAGTGACCCGAGATCGCCACTACGAGCGAGTTGTTTGGGAAAACAAGGCCTTTATCCTGGTTGACACCGGCGGCATAGACGACAATCCGGAAGATGTCCTGGTGCAGCATATTCGCGCCCAGGCCATGCTGGCGATTGACGAGGCCGATATTGTCTTGTTTCTGATGGATGGTAAACAGGGCTTAACCCCCGCCGACTGGGAAGTGGTTGACATCCTGCGGCGAACCAGAAAACCGGTCTTTCATCTGGTCAACAAGATTGACGGCCCGGAGGTAGAGACCCAATTGCTCGGTCAGTTTTATGAGCTGGGAATTGACAAACTCTGGTCCGTTTCCGCCGAGCATAGTTATGGTTTCAGAACGCTGATGGATGGTTTATGCGAGTCCATTCCCGGCGATGAAGCGGATATTGAGCTGCCGGAAGGGACCGTCAAGGTTGCTTTTTTCGGTCGGCCGAATGTCGGTAAATCCTCTCTTATAAACACCATCCTCGGCGAAGACCGGATGGTCGTTTCGGAGATTTCCGGGACCACCAGAGACAGCGTCGATACCGTCGTCACCCATGGTAAATACAGCTATCTGTTTATTGATACCGCCGGCATCCGCCGCAAGGGTAAAACCACCGAAAAACTGGAAAAGTTCAGTATCTTGAAATCGCTGGCCGCCATGGCCAGGTGTGATATAGCGGTGGTGCTGATTGATGCGGAAGAGGGGATTACCGAACAGGACACCAAGGTTATCGGCTATGTGCTGGAAGAGGGCAGGGGACTTATTGTCCTGGTGAACAAGTGGGACCTTATCCAAAATGATAAAAAACGCCAGGAAACGGTGATGGAGGAAGTCGGTCGGGCCCTGCCTTTTATCGGCTACGCGCCGATTTTAAATGTCTCTGCCTTGACCGGGTATGGAATAAAACGACTTTTTCCGGTTATCGGCTCCGTGTACCGGCAATATACCGCCTCTTTTCCTACTTCAGCCCTCAACAGGCTGTTGCGCGAGGCGGTTGAGCAGCATTCTCCGCCAATCTACAAGAACAAGCGATTGAAGTTCTACTATACCTCGCAGGTCGGCACGTGCCCGCCAAAATTTGTCGTTATGACAAATAGTTACAAAGGAGTGCACTTTTCCTATGAGCGCTATCTGATCAACCGGTTTCGCGAAGGACTAGGCCTGGATAAGGTGACCATCAAGCTTTTTTTTAAGGATAAGTCAGAGCAACGAGGGGGAAAAAATAGGTGACCGCAACACTCAGATTTGTAAACGTTCAACCAGTGCTTCAGGTTCGTTCAAGCAGGTCTCGGAGCTATATTGGCTATGCGACGGGGCCTGATCGGACGAAAATGAGGCGCTGGTGAACGGTTATACTCATAAAGATTGCGCCTTGTCGACAGCACGCTTAAACCCTTCCGCCGATCTGCCGATCACCTCATCGGGTACACAAAATGCGACCCGCATATGGCCGGGCGAGCCAAAGCCAACCCCGGGAACGGCCAGAATTTTTTCTTCCTGCAACAGAGCGACAAATTTGACGTCGTCGGCAATTGGCGTTTTGGGGAAGACATAAAACGCCCCTTTTGGTTCCGTAAAAGTAAAGCCGCCCGCACGCAAAATGGTGCAGATAAGGTCTTTTCGCCGCCCATAAATAGTGGTGTCCACCGTCACGTCCTGGAGCTCGGCAACTACCCGCTGCATAAGGGCCGGCGCGTTGACAAAACCAAGAATCCGGTTGGCCAGGGTGAGGCCGTCGAGAAGGCTGTGTTTGTCTTCGATGTTGGGATGAACTGCCAGATACCCAATACGTTCACCGGGCAATGAAAGATCTTTGGAATAGGAAGAGACCACGATACTGTTGGCATACGCGGTAAAAATACTTGGCACGTCATGGCCATCAAAAACAATCTTGCGATATGGTTCATCAGAGATCAAATAGATACTGGTCCCCAGTCTGGTGGAAACCGTATCGAGGAGTTCACCCAGCCCAGCAAGTGACTGTTCAGAATAAATCTGGCCGCAGGGATTATTCGGTGAATTAATTATAATCGCTTTGGTTTTATCGGAAATGGCCGTTTCAATGGCTGTCAGATCGAGGTTGAAGTCATCATCGGTTTTGACCATCTTGCTGATCCCGCCATGGTTGTCGATATAAAATCCATACTCGACAAAGTAGGGGGCAAGAATAATGACTTCCTCGCCTGGATTGAGCAGAGTTTTCATCACCACATTTAACCCCCCGGCCGCCCCGCAGGTCATCAGTATGTCCCCCTGGCCGATGGTCATCTTTTGTTCGACGGATATTCGCGCCGCCAACGCCTCACGGACCCAGGGATAGCCGCCATTAGGCATATAGGCATGCACTCCCGGGCTGGTATTCTGCACAGCTTCCTGGATAACCTGATTAAATTGCGGCGGTGGCGGGGCATCGGGATTGCCGAGACTGAAATCGCATACATTTTCGGCCCCGTGGGTTGCCTTCATCTTTGCACCTTCCTCGAACATTTTCCGTATCCAGGAAGATTTTTCGGCAAACATGCGCATTTTATCTGAAATAGCCATTATATCTCCTTAAAATTCCATTATAATTCGTAAGCAACTGTTCTCATGGGGCCCATGGGAACCAACACCCAGGTTTGCTCTTACATTATTATTGTTTCTTGAAATAATCATAAGCCGCGTTGATTTCCTTCATTTTTTCTTCAGCGACAGCCCGGAACTCATTGCCCAGATGGGCAACCTTATCCGGGTGATATTGCATGCTAAGAGTACGATAGGCCTTTTTGATTTCTTCGGCACTGGCCCCTTCTTTGAGCCCCAGGGTGGCATAATGCTGTCCTGCTCTATCCTGAGTCGGAGCGCTGCCATACTGCTGTTTATAGCGGTATTTGCCTTCGATCGTCCGCTGGTCATAGTCGGAAATACCAAGATATGACGCGATATAACGGGCTACTTTCAGCTCGTTTTCGGGGACTGTAGTTTTGGTGTACAGTATTTGATAAACCAGCTCGAGCAGGATGATTCTTGGCTCATAGGCAAAGGTGGATTTAAACTCCTGGAGCAATGCATCCAGGGACTGGGTGGAGTTCGTCGCCTCTTTTATCAGTTCCTTGACCCAGTTCATCTGCGTCTGACTGTAGCGCAGGTTGTATTGGAAGAACCGGTGAATGGTCTGGACCTCGTTCCTGGTTATTTGACCGTCGATCTTGGCGGTATGGATCAGGATCTGAACCAGCAGCCAGACAAAACGGTTGTGGCTTTCTGACTGAGACTGTTCATAGGTTGCGACCTTTTTCTGTATCCAGTAGGAAAAACCGAAGAACAAGGCAGTAAAAAGAAGGATTCCGGCAAGGCCGGCATACAGGATGGTCCCAAGAAAGGAGATCAGGCCGTTAGCCCCTCCGGTTATAAAAACCAGCAGGAGGGCTAAGAGCAGACATCCGCCGCAACCGGGTTGTTGCTGTCGTTGGTATTGCATAAGAAGGAGTAGGTTGTATTAATGTATTATAGTTGATTTTTGCCGCTCTCAAAGAGGGCATCAACGAATTCAGTCGCATCGAAATCACGAAGATCTGCGGTCTTCTCACCGATGCCGATAAAGCGGATGGGGATTTTCATCTCTTTGCAGATATTGGCGACGATACCCCCCTTGGAGGTGCCGTCGAGTTTAGTAAGCGTTATACCGGTGACACCGACCGCATCATCAAACAGTCGGGCCTGGGAGATACCGTTCTGGCCGGTTGTGGCATCGATGACCAGCATAACCTCATGGGGCGCGCCTTTCAGCTTCTTGGCCATAACCCGTTTGATTTTTTTTAGTTCTTCCATCAGGTTGTCTTTGGTATGCATTCTGCCGGCGGTATCAACGAGAACCACATCGATGTCTTTGGCGACAGCAATTCCCAGCGCATCGAAAACAACGGAGGATGGATCGGCACCTTCTTTGTGAGCGACAACCGGTACGCTGGCTCGTTCTCCCCATATCTTCAGTTGGGAAACCGCCGCTGCGCGAAAGGTATCCCCAGCCACGAGCAACACCGAATTGCCTGCCTGTTGAAATTTCTTGGCTATTTTTCCTATGGTGGTGGTCTTGCCGACCCCGTTGACGCCGATGACCATGATCACAAAAGGCCCTTTGTCGGGCATCACCAGGGTGGCATCCTGGTCGTTGTCGCTGATCAATTTTTTGATCTGGATCTTCAGGGTTTGTTTTAGAGATTTGGGATCATACATCTCTTTGCGCTTTACTTTGCGCCTGGCAGATTCAAGCAGATCCTGGGTCGTTCCCACGCCCAGATCGGCAGCGATAAGAATCTCTTCCAGGTCATCGAGCATTTCTGCATCAATCTCCTTCTTGCCAAGAAAGAGGGCGTCCATCTGATAGGTGAAGCTTTCCCTGGTTTTTCCCAGTTTTTCGGTGAGCCTGGAAAAAAGAGTTTTTTTCTTTTTCTCCGGCTCTTTGGGGAGTTCAGATTGTTGGTGAATTGTTAAGGGTTTTTCTTCTTGTGTCGGTTGCGGCGTGGGTGCTGGTTCTTTCTTTGGTTCAGGCTGAGGTTCAGCTATGAATTCTGTTTCCGGCTCCGGTTCCGGTCTTCCGGTTCTACTTCAGGTTCGATTTCTGCTTCCGGCTTCGGTGTAACAGGCGGTTCGTCTTCAACCGCTTCTTCAATAACTTGTGTAAGCTCAGGGGGTGTTATCGATTCTTCTGGAATCTTAGCATCGAGCTCTGTTTCCTGAGGCGCTGCAACATTGTCCTTGACCGGGGCGGCAATGTCTTCCTGTTCAGGTTCGGCAAGAGGAGTATCTTCTTCAGGTGCGACAGGCTCTTGCTTTTTAAATTTTTTCTTAAACCAACCTAGCATTATTTGTTCCGGATAGAGTTTGTCAGTGTAAATGAGTCGGACTCATCTCTTTTAGAGAAGAATATGGCATATTACGTAGAGACACCAAAGAAAGCAACAAAAAGTCTCCCCGGTACTGGAGCAAACAAGTGCATGGCAAGGATTTATCGGGTATGCAACGACTGATTGCGCAGTCCATGAAAGTGATTGCAATTCCAGTCAATGGCATTACTGTGTTTGTGTTGTTTTTTTGGGATGGTATTACACGGCTGGATAGTTCAGTCCGTTGCAATATATTTTATTCATATTGAGGAGGGTAGGAAATGGCTGACTCTTGTGGAGGATCCTGCGCCACGCAGGAATCACAGCAAGCTGCTGCGGCGCAGCAGGAAGTTGCAATAAAAATGTCTCTTGGGAAAATAAAAAATAAAATCCTGGTTATGAGCGGCAAGGGCGGCGTGGGTAAATCCACTGTATCCGTTAACCTCGCCCTTGGTTTGGCCAATAAGGGATATCAGGTCGGCCTGATGGATGTCGATATCCATGGACCCGACGTGGTTCGAATGTTGAATCTCACCGGCGGCATTGAGCCTCCGGCAACCAAGAATGCCCTGGTTCCGCCGCTTAAATACAGTGATAACCTGAAAGTGGTTTCCCTGGAATTTATGATGCGCGACAGAAATGAAGCGATCATCTGGCGTGGACCCTTAAAAATTCAGGCAATCAGGCAGTTTATCTCGGATATGGATTGGGGTGAGCTGGACTATCTTATTATCGATGCGCCGCCAGGCACCGGCGACGAGCCGCTCACCGTTGCCCAGACTATACCTAACGTAAAGGCGATAGTTGTCACGACGCCGCAGAAAGTTGCTCTGGCCGATGTACGCAAATCAATAAGCTTTTGTAAAACCGTCAAAGTGGAAATCGTCGGCGTTGTGGAAAACATGTCCGGCTTTGTCTGCCCGCATTGCAGCGAAACCGTCGATATCTTTAAATCGGGCGGGGGTGAAAGTCTGGCCCGCGAACTGGAATTGCCATTTCTTGGCAAAATTCCCATGGATCCCCAGGTTGTTATGGCCGGAGACGATGGCACACCGTATCTGTCTTCGGATGCCGACAGTCCGGCTACCAAGGCATTTAATGAGATCGTCAAGGCGATAGAAGTTCGGTTGCCGCCGGTCGCTGTTGCCGCACCCCTTGTCATGGCCGCTAAAGAGAGCAGCTGCGCCTGTGGCAGCGGCGGATGTGGCTCGCAGTCTAAAAAATAACCGTATAACAGCAAAATAACCGTAAAGGTTGGTGATTGTGCGTTGTTTCACCAACCTTTTTTTATAACTCATACCGTAAACGTAAGGATATGATAATAAAACAAATTATTGTTGGATCGATGGCAGTCTGTTGCTATATCGTGGCATGTGAGAAGACTAAAAAGGCGGCAGTGGTTGATCCAGGAGGCGATGAGCAAAAAATTCTCGATGAGGTCAAGAAGATGGGCGTAACCGTCGAGTATATCATCGCCACCCATGGCCATCCCGATCATGTCTGCGGCAATCGTAAAATCCAGGAGGCAACGGGGGCGAAGATAATTATGCATGCCGCCGATGCGCGTTTTTTCGGTCAACCGGAGGTGAAGCATTATTTCTCCATGCTCGGTCTGGAAGCCACGCCTCCAGCTGATATCGAAGTTGCTGAAGGTGATGAAATCGTTATCGGCGAAGTCCGGTTACAGGTGTTGCATACCCCCGGTCATACCCCCGGCGGAATGTGTCTTTATCATGCACCCGATCTCATTACCGGGGACACGCTCTTTGTCGGGGGACTTGGCCGCACTGATTTCCCCGGCGGTTCGCATGAAGAACTTCTTACTTCTATTCGCACCAGGCTTCTGGTTCTGCCTGCCGAGACAATAGTCTGGCCCGGCCATGGCTATGGCGGCCACCAGTCGACTATCGGCGAAGAAAAACGCTCGAACCCTTTTTTATAAGCCGGAATGATTCCTGCCTGTCGGTAACCTGGCATGGTTGCAGGCTGGCAAGGGGCTGCTCTGCCACAATGACTTCATCCTCCAATTTACTGCAAAAAAATGCGCGAGATTGTTCTTGGTACTGCCGGCCATGTTGATCATGGAAAAACAAGTTTTATTCGAGCTCTGACGGGTTTTGACACCGATCGACTGAAAGAAGAGAAAAAGCGCGGCATTACCATTGAATTGGGTTTTGCCTATCTGGATCTGCCCTGTGGCCACCGGATAGGAATAGTCGATGTGCCGGGTCATGAAAGGTTTGTCAAGACCATGGTCTCCGGGATATCGGGGATCGATATCCTAGCCTTTATCGTCGCCGCAGATGAAGGCATCATGCCGCAGACTATCGAACATTTCGAAATCTGTCGCCTGATGGGGGTACAGCAGGGGATTGTCGTCGTCACCAAGAAGGACATGGTCGAGCCGGAATGGCTGGAGATGGTCAACGATGAGATTGAAGAATTCTGTACCGGCAGCTTTCTCGAAGGAGCGCCGATTATCAATGTCTCTTCAACCACCGGCGAAGGGATTGAGCTGGTTCGCGACGCCTTGGATAAAATCGTCAAGGTCTTTAGTTTTCATGAAGTATTTGGGCCGTTTCGCCTGTCTGTTGATCGCATATTTGCCATGAAGGGCTTCGGTTCGGTGGTTACCGGAACCTCAATTTCCGGCAGAACTTCGGTTGGTGACGAGCTGCGTATTTATCCCACCGAAAAAATCGCCAAAATACGCGGCATACAGGTTCATTCGCAGGCGGTTGCGGAAGTGGAGGCAGGTCACCGCACGGCCATAAATCTGCAGGGGGTGGATGTTGTCGACATTGAACGGGGTATGGTACTGGCCCCGGCCGGGACTCTTATGCCCAGTTATATGCTCGACTGTCAAGTCCTTTATCTGGCATCCAATGCCAAGCCGATGAAACATCGGGCCAGGGTACGCGTGCACCTGGGTACGGCGGAGATTATCGGCCGGGTATCGCTTCTTGATCGCGATGAACTGCAGCCCGGTGACGAGGCGGTTATCCAGTTATTGCTGGAAGAGAAAGCGACCATATGGCCCGGCGACCGATATGTTATTCGCAGTTACTCGCCGGTGGCGACAATTGGCGGCGGAATGGTTCTTGGCAATGTTTCACCGCGCAAACGAAAGCGGCTCTCGGACAAGGATCGGCAGTATAATCAGGTAATCCTGCACACTCTGCAGCACGGCACCGTTGAAGATAAGGCACTCTTTTTCCTCAAAGAGAGTAGAGAGCTCGGCCTGACTGCCGATGAGCTGGCCATTCGTCTGGGACTCTTTGGTAAGCATCTGAAAAAAGCCTTGAATGATCCCATCTCCACCAAAAAAATTGTCGTGGTCGATTCGGCCACCCAGCGATATGTGGTGGTTGAGATCGCCGAAAAAATAAAGACCATGCTGGTCGATCACTTAGTTGCCTACCACCAGAAAAATCCCCTACAATCCGGTTTGGCCAAGGAAGAGCTGCGCACCAGCCTGGGTCGGAAGGTCGATCTCAAAGTGTTCAATTATTGCATCAACGATCTGCTTAAAAAATCGGTCATCGTTCAGGAAGAATCAGCTGTCCGTATGGCCGAACATCAGGTGGCCTTAAAAGCCGATGAAGAGCAATTACGCAAAGATCTCAGGCAATGGTATGGAGAGAAAGGTCTCTCCACGCCGACCATCAAAGAGACCATGGAACAGTTTGCTGAATATCCGGAGCGGCTGCTGAAAGATGTTATCGATCTTCAATTACGTGACGGCACGCTCTTGAAGATCAGCGAATCACTCTATTATGAAAAAGCTATAATTGAGCCGCTTATCGGATCAGTCATGGCGTATATGGAAAAAAACGGCGAAATCGATGCCCCGGCTTTTAAGGAACTGACCGGGCTGACCAGAAAGTTCTCCATTCCGATCCTCGAGTATCTGGATCGCATCAAAGTGACCATGCGGATAGGTGATAAGCGAATTCTTCGCAAAAAATCCTAACTAGGTTTAATGGCTTTTCGATCTTGCCAGTACACCGATAGAACCTTTTCGGTCTTGCTAGAAATGCGCAAGCTATGGTCAATCTGCAGGCCTACCACGGCGATGACCCGGCTGCCGCAGAGAAGAACCGGCCATGCCGCCCGCTCTTTGGCCGGAATTTTATGTTCGTTGAGATAGCGGGCAATTCTTTTTCTGCCCGGTGCGCCATAAGGATGAAATTTTTCCCCCGGTTGAAAAGAACGCAGCTGAAGAGGAAAGCTAAGTCCTGCCGAATCAAGCCGGAGTTCTCCCGGACGCAATGGTGTAATGGCTGCCGAGAGTTCCGCGATGACAAGTTGCTTGTCGGTACCCTTTACTAGATAGGTACCGAGTCCGGGGATAGACTGGTTGATGTGCACCGCAGACGGC
Organism: uncultured delta proteobacterium; assembly: GCA_963796255.1. Taxonomy (GTDB): domain Bacteria; phylum Desulfobacterota; class Desulfobulbia; order Desulfobulbales; family Desulfocapsaceae; genus Desulforhopalus_A. The sequence continues at coordinate 145,743 of CAWCLE010000021.1, forward strand.
ACTGCGCCGCGAGACAAATTCCCCGGCAGGGGCCTTGTGAAGAGCAGGCTATGTGCTGATTTTTCCACTCGAACGCCACCTCTCAGATGGAGTTCACTACTGCTTTGGCCGCTTGCAATATACTCGATAAGAGTACGAATCTGCCCATAGGTCGGACGAATTCCCATCTGCCAGCAGCTTTTCTCCATTATTCTTCTTTGGATTGCCGGATGGAGTGCAAGAAATCCCTCTCTCCCAATAATAAGTTGTGGGCGTTTTTCTTGGTGTATTGATACTTCCGACCACTCGACACAGTGATCATACGCACTTGCAGCAAGTTCTTCGAGCAAGTCGTCTTCCTGGGCGAGGATATCCATGTCCTGCTCAATGGTTTTACGGACAGCAGGATTGAAATCTTGTTCAAGCAGCGGCAAGAGGTCCAGCCGAACGCGATTGCGCAAGAACCGTCGATCCAGATTGGAAGAATCCAGGCACCAGGACAGGCCTCGGTTAACCAAAAAGCTCATAATATCTGCCTTGGCTTCAAACAACAGCGGACGAACTATACAATCTCTTTTGAGGCGCATCCCCGAGAGCCCGCGGCGGCTGCTGCCCCGGAGCAGGCGGATAAAAAATTCTTCCACCTGGTCGTCGGCGGTATGGGCGACAGCGATATACCTTGCGTCGTATTGCACCCTGATGTCCTCAAGGGCTTTATAGCGCAGAAATCGCGCCGCTTCTTCCGGAGATTTTTTCTCCTCGGCGATAATTTTCTGTACATTTACCGCTCGAACCTTGAAAATAATATGAAGAGATCGACACCGATGGGCAATAATTTCTTGCTCCCGGGGCGTTTCCTGGGGCCGAAGCCCATGGTCGATATAGACGGCGATAAGCTCAAGCGGCAGAACGATTTCGGCGAGAATATACAACAGTGCCATGGAGTCGGCTCCGCCGGAAACGGCAATAATTATTCGGTCATTTTCGTGCAGCAGATTATGCGAGGCGATAACTGAGCTCACCCTGTCGAGCATATCCATGGGTACATTTTCTCTTTAATGATTCTTTTTTAGAAAAAGGTGCAGTTTTAGTTTAATTCTTTGTTTCTGCTTGTTATACCTAAGAGATACTTTACCATGACAGGCAATGTCTGACATCGGCAGAATCTCCCGGAACTCAACGCGTATGACAAATAAAATAAAAATCCTGATTGTTGAGGATGAATTTATCAGTCGAACCCTGCTGAAAGAGATGCTCTCCCCTTTTGGCGAATGTGATGTGGTTACCAATGGCGTCGAGGCGATTAGCGCCCTGGAGCAATCCTATAGCGCAACCGGTAGCAGATATGATCTCGTTTGTCTTGATATCATGATGCCGAAGTTGAGCGGACATGAGGTGTTGCGCGAGATGCGGCGGATCGAAAAAGACACCGGCATCCATGGTTCTGATTTCACCAAGGTCATAATGGTCACTGCTCTTGATGATGCAAAAAATATCATGGCCGCCATGGTTGATGGGGGATGTGCGGCGTACCTGACCAAACCGATCAGCCGGACGAGTCTGTTCGAACAGTTGCACCATCTGCAACTGATTGACGATATAGAACAGGTACATTCGGCAAACAAGACAGGATGAGCTCGTAAAAACCTAAGATTCATGATGGTGTAAGTGGTATGCAGCAACAGAAAATTGATCATATCAGAGAACACCTTGCCCAACAATTCAATCTTCCCCCAGAGCAGATCGAGATGTTGATGCCAAGTTTTATTGCTACTCTGCAGACGCATATGGATAATCTGCGCCAGGCGCTCGATGGCGATAATCTCCACGCAATTGGCGAGCTGGGCCATACCATAAAAGGTGCTTTTTTGAATCTGGGCCTTGACGAGTGTGCCGCCATCGCTCTTACGATCGAGCGCCGGGGGAAAGCCGGCGATCATCTGGCTAATTACCAGCAGCTGTATAATGAGCTGCATCATACTCTTCTGCCCATCATCGAATAATTTATTCCCCCATCAGAGAGTTTCTCAGCTGTTCCAACAAGCGCTTATGGATGTTGTCAAAACCTCCATTAGAAAGAATCGCCACCACATCGCCTTTTTTGAGGATGATCTGCAGGCGATCAAGAATCGCGTCGGTTGTGGCAAAAGATTCGGCCACCACATTTCTCAAGGTAAGATCCTCTGCCAGTTGGGCCGCCGAGAAGAGTTCTTCTTTTGCCAGCCCCTCAAGCGGGTTGGGTTCTCTCAGTAAAACCAAATCCGCTGCATCGAATGCGCCGGCGTAATCTTTTTGAAAAATTGCGCGCCTGGAGGAGTTGGTCCTGGGCTCGAAGACCGCCACTAATCTTTTGTTATTATATCCGCTTTTCAGTGCAGCCAGGGTTTCCCTAACTGCGGTCGGGTGATGAGCAAAGTCATCGATAACGGTGATGTCATTGACCACACCGCGTACCTCCTGCCTTCTCTTGACCCCGGCAAATTTTTTTAATCCGCTGTTGATGGTCGCAGGACTAACACCAAGATGATGCATAACCGCGCACACGGCGAGACTGTTAAGGCAGTTGTGTCTACCGGGCAGGCCTACCGTCATCGAGCCCCAAGCTTTGCCGTCGCATATGACATCGAAATGGCTGGCCGCATTTTCAATGGTAATGTTTTGCATGGTCCAGGTGCGTGCAGGATTAAGGCCATAGCCCTGGACGGGGCAAGGGGCAGCAGCGGCAATTTCCGCGACATTTGCATCGTCGAGATTGGCAATCAACAAACCGTCGGCTGGGAGAAGGGCAACAAATTTTCTAAAAGCGCGCTTAATCGCCGCAAGATCACTGAAAATATCGGCGTGATCGAATTCAATGGAGGTAATCACCGCCACCTTGGGGCGATAATGGAGGAATTTTGATTCTTTGTCAAAAAAGGCGGTATCGTATTCGTCTCCCTCGGCGACGAAGTACGCACCTTGTCCCAGCCGAAAATTGGTGCCGAATTCCCCGACAATTCCGCCAATCATAAACGATGGATCGAGTCTCGCATGATAGAGGGCGGTAGCCAGCAGGGAGCAGGTAGTGGTTTTACCGTGGGTACCGGTAATGACCAGGGACGTCCGGGATCCAATGAAAAAATGCGCCAGCGCCTGGGGAAAAGAAAGGTAGGGCAGCTTACGTTCGGCGAGTGCAATCGCCTCCGGATTTTTCCGGGTAATAACGTTGCCGACAATCACCAGATCCGGCGTCGGACTGAGATTGGCACCATCATAGCCACTGCATACGTTGATATGTAAAGCGGCAAGAAAATCGGACATGGGTGGGTAGACCTGGCTATCGCTGCCGGTCACCGTATAGCCGGATTTTTGCAGCATCCCGGCCAGGGCAGCCATGCCGGTACCGCAAATGCCCATCAGGTGGATGTGCTGTATCTTGTCGGGCGCACTGTTAAGATTTTTGGCTAAAGAGAGCATCATTTACCTTTTTTTACTGTAGTATCAATTACCGAGAAAATATTTTTAAAAGATTGTTCAAAAGTGGCGGGCGTTATCCTGCCGACTTCAATGAACTTTATCGATATTTCTTTAGTAATTTTTAGAATAGTTTCATCTGTTACCGTACCCGCTTGTTCGCTTTTGCCTGCGACTTTTTCCGATGGAGCCATAATAGCACCTAAAAATTCATGAATTTATTAAAAAAGACGCCTCTGTCGCATGAAGAAGGCCAATTCGTCATTAAAGCGACAGAGGCGCTGGTCAAGAATAACCTGTCAAGCCATCCTTATCGCCTTCAATTAGTACGATACATTGTAGATTTTTTCCAGTGTTGTCTCCGGTATGCAGCGAAAAAGCGACAGCAGATAATTTATGCTTATAATGACCAGGAGCAATAACCAATAATATAAAGGAATATGGAGGATACAATGAAAGTACTCGATTTGAATACTACCCGTGAATTTACCGAAGGTGCGATGAAACGGTTTTTTCTGGTGGAAGATTCCGAATTTTTTAAAATAATAAACTTTAATTTAAAAGCCGGGGTCACCTTCCCGGTTCACTCTCATGATCTGGATGGGGAACTTTCCATTCAGGTGATTGAAGGAGAGGGGGTCTTTATCGGTGACAACGATGCGGAAATTCCTGCGAAAACCGGCAATATCCTGATCTCACAGATCCGCGAACCGCATGGTGTCAGGGCGACGACCGATATGAGAATTGTCGTTACTATAGCTCCTCCGATATGATTCTGATACCGGCACGCAATGGCTATATCGAGGCGTTAAACCGGGCCAGCTTGCCGGTCCTGAGGTTATGGCGATAAACACTGAGAAAAAAAACATATGCGAGAAAGAGATAGAGTAAAGCCTGCGATGCGCCGAACAAAAGATTGGTGATGAGCATGCCGCTGGTTGCCGCCTGGGCTAATTGCGCGCGGAGGCTTTCAAAGACATAGGCGGGAGGGAACAGTTTGGCGATCATAATCAGGGGCCCGGGCAGGGTGTCGATTGGATAATATACTCCGGAAATCAACGAAAGAATCATCGGTAATGGCCAGGCGAGCCATTCGGCGGCCGGGCCCAGACGAAAAATCGCCGCGCAGATAAACAGCCCCATGGCCGTGCCGAAGATAAAGAGTATCGCAACATAGGGTATAATTTGCAGGCCGATGATAAAAATATTATAGCCAAAGCCAATTCCGGCAATGATCGACATAAGCAGCAAGCCCAGGAGAGCCGTGGCGATGCTGCTTGAGACCAGACCGATGGTATATTCGGAGACCCTGAGCGGGGAAGCAAAATAATTGATCAGATTGCTTGACCAGACATCTTCCAGAAAGGCCATCATCATTCCTTGCTGGATGCGGGTGAGAAATTCCCATAAGATCAGCGCCCCGAGAATGACGGTGATGAAATTAAAGTTGGCCTTGCCCAGCGACCCGAGATACTTGCTGATAAACCCCCATTGAATTATGGACATGGTCAACCAGACGAAACTGCCTGCCAGACGGGTTGGATTGTTGCCTAAAAGGTACCATTGGCGGACGAATATGGCCTGGATTCGTTGTAACTTCATAGTTGGTTGAGAGATAAAGGCTCTCGGGCAATGGAGATAAATAATTCCTCCAGGTTTTTCTTGCCTTTTTCGCCGGGCAGGGTTTTCGGATCGCCGGTAAGTAAAATCTTTCCCCTGGCAAGAAAGAGCACCCTCGTGCACATATTTTCAATTTCATTCATATTATGAGAGGTCCAGAGGACGGCGGCACCAGTCTGTTGTGCATAGCTCCTTATTTTTTCCCGAATATCTTTGGCCACACTGGGGTCAAGAGACGCGGTCGGTTCATCGAGAAGCAGTAATTTGGGCTCGTTGATTAAGGCTTTAGCGAGGTTCAGTCTGGACAGTTCCCCGGAAGAGAGCAGACCAGCTTTGGTGTTTCTGAACTTCTTTAAGTCAAATTCTTCTAACAGCGATTCGATTTTACCCGCAAGGCCCCTGACATTGTACAGCAGTCCAAAAATTTTCAGATTCTGCATCACGCTTAAATTCGGTGGAACCTGGGCATAAACCGCTGAAAAATTGATGTCCCCGGCGATTTGCTCACTGTGGTCGGCCATTGTTCTGCCCAAGATTTCAATAGTTCCTCCACTTGGTTGAAGAATGCCCAGGATCATCGAGATGGTGGTGGTTTTACCGGCCCCATTTGGTCCCAGCAAGCCGACAATTTCACCGGCCTTAACCGAAAAAGAGATATCACTTACGGCGTCTATCTCCTGATAGCTTTTTGATAAATTTTTAATGTTAAGGATGCTCAACTTGTAACACCATTTCTTTGACATGAAGAAACTTAACGTGTCTTTTGTTTGAGTTCCGGGATGGAAAGGGGGGTATCGCACCATCGGTAGGGAAATGGCGAAGAAGCTAGCCCAGGTCCTCAACTTCGATTACCGGCTTTTGCTTTAACACTCCGATCTAAAATAGAAAACAGGCACTACCATAAATGTGGTAAGTGCCCGTTAAATATTATGGCTGGGGGACAAGGGCTCGAACCTTGATAAGCGGAGTCAGAGTCCGCTGCCTTACCATTAGACCATCCCCCAGTATTGCTTGATGTATCTGGTGCAGTGAGGCGAGTTTATAAAAGATTTTGGCTGGGCTGTCAAGAAAATTTCAGTGGATAATGAGCCCGGCATAACCCACCACCTGATCGGTATCGCCGGAGGTATAGCCGGAATCGGTATAGCCGACCAGATCGGCCTTCTCTGCTCCGCAAGCCTTGGCCGCGAGTATGGCGATGACCACGGGAATCACCCCGCACATCGAAATACGATTGTCATGGACCGTTCGGTAGAGGGCCTGGGGATCGAGTCGCTCAATGCAGCTTAGAGCCGATCGGTCTTTTTTTTCGCTGATCCGTCTCGGTTCGTAATGACTCATATCGCTGGAGGCGACAATCAGAATATCCCTGTTGCTTTCTTTGATGGCGGTTGCCAGCGCAGCAGCGATCTCTTCGCATAGCGGGTAAGTAAGATGCGCGATGACGAGCGGTACAAGATGCAGGTTTTTTTGCTGTAGCTGCAGAAACGGCACCTGGACCTCCAGGGAATGCTCGAATTGATGGGCCGTTTCATCGATTTTTATATGACCCGAGGCAGCCAGCAACCGCTCAGCAAATTCCAGATCAGGTGGAACCTGGCCAAAAGGCATATCCCAGGTCTCAGTGGAAAGCGATACGGGCGCACCTCGACCTTGATGGTTGGGGCCAAGAATAATAACTGTCTCGGGAATTTCCACGCCGGCTATTGTCTCGGCGGCAAGTGCACCCGGAATAAACATACCCGGCATGGGGCGATACAACTGCCAGAGCTTTGGTCTTGGTGGGAGTTTCGATGACTGGCGATAAGCTCACCGATTGTCCGGGAAAGCGCTGCCGGGGATCCGGGATAGAAGCGGTCGGCAACAGCAGGATGTCGCATTGTCGTCTCCCTCAGCTAAATTTACTTGCTCTTCACCGACCAGTTAGTCCCCTCGGGACCATCGCTTAATTCGATGTTTTTGGCCAGCAGTTCATCTCTTATTTGATCGCTTCTTGACCAGTTCTTGTCAAGTCGGCACTGACACCTCTCGACGATCAGCGCGTCGATGGCCGATGGGTCTATATCACTTTCGGCAATAAGCTTTGCTCTTCTTGCATCAAGAAAGCTCTGGGCGTCTTCGGTCAATAGTCCCATGATTGCCGCGAGTTTTCGCAACAGGGTGGTGGCGTTTTTTAAAAACTTGATATCTTCCACGGTTGGCGCGCTACAGATTTTATCATGCAGACGATTAATGGTTTTCACCGTATCGAAAAAGACCCCTTGCGCCTGGGCGGTATTGAAATCATTGTCCATTGCCTGCTGGAAGCGGCTTTCCAGTTCCTTTACTTTCTTGATATCCTTTGGCGAAAGGACGCTTGCCGCATTTCTTTTGCCGCTTGCCGGATCCAGGGCATCGACTGCCGCCACGCATTCGTAGAGCCGCTCCAGCCCGGCGGTGGCGTCTTTCATTGCCGACTCGGAAAAATCAAGGGGATTGCGATAATGGGTAGAGAAAATAAAGAACCGTAATACCTCCGGATGATAATGATCGAGGATATCCCGGATGGTAAGAAAATTGCCCAGCGATTTGGACATCTTTTCATCCCGAATAGTGACAAAGCCATGGTGAATCCAGGTCTGCGCGAAGGTCTTGCCGCTGGCCCCTTCGCTCTGGGCGATTTCGTTTTCATGATGGGGGAAGATCAGGTCTTGGCCGCCACCATGGATATCGAAGGTTTCACCCAGGTATTTTTTGCTCATCGCCGAACATTCAATATGCCAGCCGGGGCGCCCCGGTCCCCACGGGCTGTCCCAGGTCGGTTCCCCGGGCTTGGAACCTTTCCACAGGACAAAATCCATGGGGTTGTTTTTTTGTTCGTTGACTGAGATTCGTGCCCCCGCCTTCATGTCGTCGAGATTTCTTTTGGAGAGCTTGCCGTATTCCGGAAAACTATCGACCACGTAATAGACATCGTTGCCGGCCTGGTAGGCCATACCTTTGTCGATCAATTCCCCGATAAGGGTGGTCATTTCCTTGATATGTTCGGTCGCTTTCGGTTCAATGTCCGGTCGGTCGATTCCCAGCTTGTCCATATCGGTATAGAATTCGTTGATAAAACGATTGGCCAGCTCCTCCGAACTCGTTCCCTGCTCCTGGGCGCGGGCGATGATTTTGTCGTCAATATCGGTAAAATTACGCACAAACGTCACTTTATACCCACGATATTTCAGATACCGGACGATCATATCAAAGGCTAAAGCGGAGCGGGCATGGCCGATATGACAATAATCATAGGAGGTAATGCCGCAGACATAGAGTGTGACGTGGCCGGGCTCAAGAGTCTGTAAGGGTTCTTTTTTACCGGATAAGGTATTGTGAATGTGTATAGTCATCTTTACGGCAGCGGGTTCTGGACGGTTCGAGTTTCTTGTATTAATACATCGCAGGTGATAAATTTTATGACGTTTCGGTCAACTACCATAATCTTCTTATGAGGAAAAGACAATAATGCGTCAAGAAGTAATCGTCAAACGGTCGTGGGGCGACACCATGAAAGCATGGTTGCAGCCACAGGCTATCGCCATGTTGTTCCTTGGCTTCACCGCCGGTTTACCAATACTTCTTATTTTCTCGACTTTATCGGTATGGCTGAGAGAAGCGGGCATCGCCAGATCTGCGGTCACCTTTTTCAGTTGGGCGGCGCTCGGTTATTCTTTTAAATTTCTCTGGGCACCGCTGGTTGACTTGTTGCCTCTGCCCTGGTTGACCAGCAAATTGGGACGGAGAAGAGCCTGGCTGCTGGTCGCCCAGTCACTGGTCGTGACGGCTATTGTGTGGATGGCTTGCATCGACCCGGCCACCGGCCAAAGTAATCTTACCATCATGGCGCTGGCCGCGGTTATGCTCGGTTTTTCATCGGCTACCCAGGATATCGTTATTGACGCCTACCGCATAGAATCTGCTGAAGAGTCGATGCAGGCACTGCTTGCCGCCATGTATATTGCCGGATATCGGGTCGGCATGCTGGTGGCCGGTGCCGGTTCGCTGTTTCTTGCCGGATATCTGGGCACGACCAGCAGCGCTTATAATTATGGGGCCTGGAAGCTGACCTACCTGGCCATGGCGATGGTGATGTGCTGCGGGGTGGCGACGACGCTATTGATTAAAGAACCGCAGGTTAATCGCCGCGATTCACCTTACCGATATTCGGCTATTGATTACGGCCGCTTTGTTGCACTGTTTCTGCTGAGCGCTTTGGCCTTTGCCCTGACCTTCTTTTTTTCTGGATTTTTATTTGTCGAACTGGATCAGGTGCTGCCGCCATTTTTTAAGGCAGGAGTCGGCGCCTTTGTGGTAGAAGCGGCACGCTTCGGATTGGCGGTGGGTATGGCGGTATTCGTTGCCGGATTACTGCTTTTTTGGGGACTGGTAAACCGGGAGATGGTGCACCAGACGTATCTTGAACCGATAAAAGATTTTTTTGTCCGCTATAGCGGAAAAACTGCATTGCTGCTCCTTATCCTCATCGGTTTTTATCGCCTGTCGGATATCGTTCTCGGTGTGGTATCCAACGTTTTTTACCTGGATATGGGCTTTAGCAAGAACGTCATCGCCGGCGTTACCAAAACTTTTGGTTTGGCCATGACCTTGGTCGGTGGTTTTCTCGGGGGGATGTTGACGGTGCGATTCGGAGTCAATAAGATTTTGTTTTTAGGCGCATTTCTCTCTGCAGCAACCAATCTGCTCTTTATGCTGCTGGCCCGGACCGGCCAGGATGTGGCAATGCTGACCGTGGTTATTGGTGCTGACAATTTGAGCGCCGGTATTGCTTCTACCGCTTTTATCGCATTTTTGTCCAGTCTGACCAATGTCTCCTTTACCGCGGTACAGTACGCCATCTTCAGTTCGATGATGACGCTGTGTCCTAAATTAATCGGCGGCTATTCAGGGACCATGGTCTCGGCGTTTGGCTATGAAAAATTTTTCCTGGTCACGGCATTGATGGGCATCCCGGTCTTGTTTCTGGTCGCAGCCGCAGGAAAGGCGCTTGGACGTGACCAGCGCTGATCACGTCTGGTTCCCAAGGGCCCCATGGGAACCACGTTAAGGATAGCTCTCTGGGAGGTGCCCCTACAGGGAGGTGCTCCTGCCGACACCATCAATGATACATCTGTCCTGAAAAGACAGCCCTGCCTGGTACCCAGGTTCATCCACCTGTTTATTGCACCATTCCACCTGGCCGGTGACCTCCTGAATATTTAACAGGAAAGAATCGTCGAAGGAAAATTGTACCAGGGCGTCATGCAGTAAAGGATGGTCAAGAGCTACCCGTATGCCGTTTTTGCTTACATCAACGGTTGCGATATCGTATGGCGGCCGTGGTACCACACCCTCTGATTCAAAAATTTTAACCAGCGTTATTATATGCGAACTTTGTACGCGGATAAATTTGCGACGATTTACTTCGGATTTCCGAACTTTTTCCTGTAAATAAATGTGGTTTTCCGAATAAAGAGTGTACTGCATGCATGCATGATACCTGGAAGTTTTGCAAAATGCCTCGACATGGTTATCAAGTGGAATGAAAAGACCGTTTTCGCAAATGGTACATTTTGATGATGTTGCTGACCAGAAGGGGCATTTTTCCTCAGGTTTGCGATCCTCTGCTGTCATGGGTGGTCTCGAGTTTAAAAGAAACTATATCGATCGAAGGTTTATATTTTCTTAAAAACTAATGCAAAAAACATGCCCGATTGGTTTGTTTTTTATTCTCCTATCCTGCTCTATTTGTGGTTCTTCGGGGAGATTTCATAGCGCTTCATCTTGTCGTAAAAAGCGGTCTTGCCTATGTCCAGTTGTTGCACTGTCTGCACCACATTTCCTCGATTTTTATCGAGAGCGTAGACGATAATATCTTTCTCGATGTTGGCGACCATATCTTTCAAAGTGCGGCCATCGAGTTTTTGCAGATAATTTTCCCGGCTGGGTTGTTCTTGGTTGTGAGGCTGTACATCGAAAAACAGCTCATTTTCGGTGATTATGTTGTTCTTGGCCATAAGCACGGCTCGCTGAATGACATTTTCCAATTCGCGAACATTGCCCGGCCAGTTGTGTTCAATGAGCCTTTCCAAGATTGACTGCGGCAAAAAATTAATATCTTTTTTGAATGCCTGGCGATATTTTCTGATGAAATGTGTCGTCAGGTCGATCAAATCCTCTTTACGTTCGCGCAGCGGCGGGATGGAGATATTGATAATGTTCAAGCGATAGAAAAGATCCAGACGAAAAGTCCCTTCCTGGACCATCGAGGCCAGATTCTGATTGGTCGCAGCAAGGACTCGAACGTCGACCTTGACCGGCATATTTCCGCCAACCCGGATTATTTCTCCGTCTTGCAAGACCCTTAACAAAGCCGCCTGCATCCGCGGAGTGATATCACCTATTTCATCTAGAAAGATGGTGCCGCCGTCAACCACTTCAAATTTGCCCATTCTTTTGCTGTCGGCGCCGGTAAAAGAGCCTTTTTCATGGCCGAAAAGATCGCTCTCCAGCAAGGAATCGGAAATTGTGTTGCAGTTTATTTTAAGAAACGGCTTATTCTTTCTGTTGCTGCTTTCCCTGAGCAGATTGGCCACCAGCTCTTTGCCTGTTCCCGATTCGCCGGTGATCAGGATGGTGGCATCGGATTTTGCTACTTGGAAAACCATATCCCGGAGTTCACTGAGCGCGCGACTGGAGCCGACCATTTTGCCTTCGGCGGATTGTTCTTTGAGATGTTCTTTCAATGAGTTAAGTTCTTTTGCCAGCTTGCGCCGCATCATCTCGCTTTCTTTTAATTCATTTATTTTATGGGACAGGATAGTTTCGATACTATTGTGAAAAAGAGACAGTTCGGCTAATTGTTTCTTGCTCTCGGTGAGATCGCGCATGAACAGCCAGTACATCGAATCTCCCTTGTAGCCTTCAAAAGGCACAAGCGTAAATTCCAGATGGGATTCCCTGAAAGTAGTCTCCAGGGTCTTGCCGATATGCTCGTTGTGAATTGTATTGCTTACTAACTGCTGGAATTTGGCAATAGCTGACTGCTCTTGTTCGCCGATACTTTCAAAAGGTATGCAAAGATCGCCAAGAAATGACTTGGCACTGGGGTTCATATACTCAACCGACTCATTTTCTCTTAAGAGCAGGACCATTGCCGGAATAGTTTCCAGAAGATTTTTCTGGTTAGATATGATTCTGTTAAGATCGTCGGATGATTGTTTCATAAAAATACAATAGAGTCAGCAGGCCGGAGGTGCAGTCTTTTGATCAGCAGACGGAAGAATTTTCCTATATTATTAATTTGTGCATCGATTCGTTATATTATATACGGCTGAAAATTAAAAGGCTGTAAATTCCAGATTAACGAAAAAATACACTTTTTCGGACGTTTCTCTACAATAATGGGGCAAAAAAGGGTGTCACTGCCACTGCCGATGCGAATATTCCAGGTATTGTTGCTGCTTAGCCTGATCCTGCCGGCAACGCCGGGATTAAGCATGCAACCGGGTGAAGTGCTGGTGGTAAGCAACCGAGAGGTGTCCGGCAGTGACGCTCTTGGACGCTATTATATGCAAAAGAGGCAGATTCCCACAAGAAATTTTCTTTCGCTTTCTCTTCCTGTCGGCGAAACCATGTCCAGGGAAGAATACGACCGAATCCTTAAAAAAAGCGTGCTGGCCTCTCTTAAGACTCTGCGCCCGGTGCAAAGGATTGCCGCCATCGTCCTCATCTATGGGGTTCCTTTAAAGGTTGCCCCGCCACAGCCCGACGGGGTGCCGGCCCAGGATATTGATAAGCAGGTGAATATCAATATGCGGGCCGCGGTTGATTCCGAGCTGGCTCTGGCCCTGGCAGGACCATATGAGTTGGATGGCTGGCAGAAAAATCCCTATTATCTTGGTTTTCGTGACGAAAGAAATCTCCTGAGAAAAGATCAGGTTCTGCTGGTCAGTCGCCTGGATGGCCCCGATACGGCGACGGTTTACCGGATAATTAATGACAGCCTGCAGACGGAAAAAAACGGTTTGCACGGCAAGGCGTATTTTGACGCTCGCTGGCCGGTAAATAAAGAGAGCGAACCATCAGGATATACGCTCTACGATAGATCCATCCATAACGCCGCTCTTGCTGTGGCGAAAAGAATGCCGGTTGTGCTCGATGCCGACGAGAAGCTTTTTTCGGAAAAAAGCTGCCCTGATGCGGCACTCTATTGTGGATGGTATGCATTGGGCAAATATGTCGACAGTTTCATCTGGAAAAAAGGAGCGATCGGCTACCATATTGCCAGTAGCGAATGTGCCACTTTAAAAGATACCAACAGTTCGCTCTGGTGTCTGAAGATGCTCGAAAAAGGCGTCGCGGCAACCATTGGCCCGGTGTACGAACCATATATCCAGGGATTTCCTCTGCCTGAGCTCTTTTTTGGTCGGCTGATTGAAGGATATTTAAGTCTTGGAGAAGCTTATCTGGTTTCGCTGCCCTATTTATCCTGGCATATGGTTCTTATCGGCGACCCGCTCTATCAGCCTTTTGCACCGGCACCGTAAAGGAATCCGGGAAAACAAGGTCATGGCCAGATAAAGGGCGTCTTGCCTCTTTTTTTGCGCAGCCAGTCCAGGCTACGCTGTATTTTCGGCTGCATCACCAGCTTGTTGATCAGTTTGCGCTTGCCGGGAAAGGAGATAAGAAGGCTGCCGAGCAGAATGGTAAGCAGGCCTTGGCCGGGCAGAAAGAGCATAGCCACACCGGCGAGTACCAGCAGCAGGCCGAGAATATTGCGCAAAATCAGTCCAATGATTGCGGCAAAAGAGGGTGCAGCGGGGTTGTTGTCGTCCTGATATAATTTTATAAAACAATCCTCTGCCAGTCTGCCCACCACATAGGGGATAAGCACCAGGCTGAGGATAAAGGCGACTAGAGACACCAGCGCCAGCCAGCCGAGCAGGGGCTCCAGAAAAGAATAATAATTATTCATTGGGTGATCGCGGTAAGAGTTATGGTGACGCCACTGCCTGAGCCTTGCGCCTGCCCGGCAAGATTTTCGGGGAAAACGGTTGACAGTTGTTCCGGTGCTACTTCGTTTTCGACGGTAAGGTATTGATATACTGTGTCAATACGTTTATGAGCAAGCTCCAGGAGCATTTCATCATCGATTTGCACCGGACGAGGAGAGAGGGGTTGGAAATCATTAAGAACTGCCGGTGGAATATCCTGTTCGAATATCTTTTCACTGGCTCCGCTGTCCTGTAGTTCGGCCATATTTTGCTGGTAGAGCGCCCTTTGGTCTTGCCATTGCTGCAACAGCTTTTCGTTTTCTCTGTCGACTCGCTGTTGTTCAACAGCGCTCAGACTTTGTCGAATCGCCTGGCCGTCGATTTCTTGGTCTACTCCGCCGGATAAGACGAGCCCTGCCTGGGGATGGGCAATAAGCAGTTCCGCATAACGACTGAGTGTTTCCTGGCCGCTGTCGGTAAATACTGATTCGCCGGGATGAAAATCTATTAATTCAATGCCGATAAGATCGGTGAAATCCCCGGACGCGAGGAGTAACGGGGAAACCCTGCCTTTCAACAGCAGATGCTCTATTGACGAATAGAGTTCTTCGGCAAGGCCGGTTTGCCCAACTGGTGTGGTTCGGGCAAAGGTGAAAGGCACCTCTATCGTGCCGCTTGAATCACTGAGAAGGGCGAGAGGAAGGGCTAGCTCGGATGATGCTGCAGGTGGTTTAAGTCCTTTGAGGCTGAGCTTACCGCTGCTGATATACTGTTGCCCCTGCCAGGAACTATCAAGTAAGAGGCTTAAGTGCGCGTTTGTGGTATCTATGGTGGTCCTTTCCTCAAATTGCTTGGTAAATGATGCCAGTGGCAAAGTTTCGAGCGAAAAATGTACGGTGCCGTTTTCCTTATTGCTAAAGGGCGCCACGGCGCCGGCGATGCTAAAAGGACTGTTGGCCAGAAGGCCGGTAAAGGAAAATCGGCTTTCTGCCGCTGGAGTGGAGCGGATATTTTTTATGGTACCGGCAAAGCTTACGTTTTGGGCCGTCCAGGCAGGGGTTAACCGGCGGTCATGAATGTCTATGGTGCCGGCTGTGAAAGACAATTCCTCGATAGTAACAGGAGCGGGGACAGGGTTTGATTCTGACCCGGAGATTTGCTCGGCGACCGGGAAATATGTTGGCATAAACTGAGAAAAATGATGCAGAGGACTGCTCGCCTCGCTGGTAATCTGCCAGGAAAAATGGGCGCCATCGACGTTTACCGAGGCTAGGTCCAGGTGAAACGGCCGGGCGGTATATTTGACGCCGCTGAAAACTGCTTTTTGCCACGAGAATGGGGCGTTTTGGGGGCCTTTGCCGGCAACGTCAGCCAGTTCCAGTTCGCCGTCATAGCTTGACCCCGGCAGCGACAAGGTGCCTTTGCCGCTCAACATGCCGGCTATATCGGCAGGGATTGCCGAGCTGTTGAAAAATGGCCGGAGATCCTGCATGGGCAATTGCCGAAAACCGGTTTTAATAGTCGCGGTAAAAGGGCTTATGGCGACCATTCCCTGCGCCTTGAAAATGGCTCCAGCGGGAGTCTTGGCGGCAACCGAAAAGTTATCCTCTATCCCCGGCGCACTGCTGAGTTCATCGGCTTTTAATGATACTTCGGAAAATATAAGCGGCGGGGCGGATTTTTTTTCCGAGCTAAAGAGCACCTTGCCCTCATAGTCCAGGCCCTGCAGCCGGTACTGCGGCAAGGTAAATTGGTGGTAGATTTTCGGCACTTGGCCGGGGATAAACCGGGCAGTGGCGTTGCGCAGTTGAACAGTGCCAAAATCGATCGTCCCGTCAACGAGGCTGAGACCGCTCAATTTGACCAGCGGGGCATCCAGGATGCTTTGCTCATTATCGAAAAGGGTAAAGTCGTCAAGAGTAAGCTCGGCGTCAACAAGTTTATAGTGAATGCGATCCGCAATCTCTTTTTTGGTATAAAAGATAAGTTGCCCCCGCAGATCGGCGATTCCCTGCACATCCGCTGTGCTAAAAGGGTGATTATCGCCAATGATTTGGAGCAAATCTTTGTTGTCCAATTTGAAGAGATGGAGGTTGCCGGTCAGGCTGTCACGGGCGGAGAATTTTCCCTGCCAGGAAAAAGAGGCGGATGTACCTTCTTTTTCGCCGGTGAGGTTGAACGAGCCGACCGGCTGATCAGAAATAGCTTGATTGACATTTGCCTGGTTACCGGATCGGTAATTTTTTACGCTGAGCTGGATGGTTTCCCAGACAGAGGTTGGCTGCGGATCATCTTTTGTGGGAAAAAACCGGACGATCCCATTATCCACCAGAAGCAGCTCGACGATGAGTTGATACGGTGCAGTGTGTTCCTTCGTTTTCGGGGCAGGAGCAGCTTGATTTCCACGCCAAAAGCCGCCGAAAGAGCTGACTGTCGGCTCTCTGAGCTCGACCTCGCTGAGCTGCAGCGTCCTGGACACCGGCTGAAGCGTGCCTGCCACTTGCGCACTGGGCACCACAATGTCGATCTGTCTGGCGACACTGGCCAGCTCTAGCGTGGTTAGCTGCAGTTTAAAGCCGATTGACAGCGTATCTTCTTTGCTGTCCTGCGGATTAAACAAAAGATCAATTTTGCCGTTGGCTATCCCTTTCGTGCATTGCATCGGCAGATCAAAGGGCAGGTAACCGGCATAGGTCGGCAGGTCGAGATCGTGTATGTCGACTGCCAGGCGCATCGCCTGCGCCTGACCTGCCTGTCCCAGGCTGGCCTGTCCGGTAAGATCGATGGGGCTGCCGTTAATGATTGCCGAAAAATGCGGCCGCAGATATTGCTCGGTCTTGAGTGAAGTATTAGCGAAAGTGGGCAGCTCGAGCTGGATCTTTTCCACCGAATGAATTTTACCGGCAAGCCTGTCGTTGAAGACAATTTTGCTGTTGGTTATGGATATATTGTTGAGCGAGACGAACCAGGGCAACTCACTGAATGCAATGTCCGAAATTTTGCCTGTCTTTGCCGCGCCAAAGAGTGACTGAAAATTATACGAGCCATCCTGCTCTCTGGTCACATTAATAGCCAGATTATTGATGGAGAGCGTTTGGCAGACGATGTCCCCGCGCAAAGCAGCCAGTGGAGAAATATCCGCCTGCAGCGAATTAAGAGCGAGGATTGGCCCGCCTGACGGGGCAATAATGCGCGTTTCACCAGTGGTAAACTGCAAGGTGAAGGGGTTGAAGTGCACCGAGGTCGGCATCAGGACCATGCTTGTCTGTGCATGGAAATTTTCCGGTAGGATGGTGCTGAAATAATAGGGTACGCCGATAAATCCCAAGGCACTGTAGCAGGCGATAATAACCGCAAAGAGAGTCACCAGCCGCCACATTTTGCCGAAAGGCCCCCGCGTTGGGGCGTTTTTTTTCCTCGCTTTGGGTGCTGGTGGTCGGTCCGCTGATCCGGATGTTTTTGGCGGGGAGCTTTGGTCAGATGGCAAAGATTCAGGGGCTTGAATGGGAATATTGCCAAAACGATCAGACATAGCAGCGTAATTCGGTATGCAGAGTTTTTGAATTGATGGCGTTATATTCCCCTGGCTTCCATATGCCGCATGGGAGCCGAGGGATACGGCATCGGTTGCAGTTATTCATATAGCATTGATCCACTTCTGTAAATTGAAGAAGCCTGATCCTGGCAAATTTCTCATAAAATTAATGCCGGAAATTTTGGTTACAAGAGTGCCGGCCGGTTTCCGGAAAAAACCTGTCCCTTGTTATTGGTCCTGTGCTATAATCACTGCTGTGACTGCACGTTCAATTAGACTATCTTATTTCACTTCATAACAATATGCGTCGGGAAAAACGGATAAAACTGCCCTGGTTTCCGGCGATCTTGCCTGATTTTCGGTAAAATGACAGAAAAATCTTTAAATATCTACTTATTACGTGTACATATATGGTATTGACAAAAAAAACAAGAAAAGGGCTGCACCGCTGCTAATTTCTAAGGTATAAACTGAGAGACGCTCAAATAGACGATCAAAGGAACAACAAAATTTGATGTTGAAGTCCGCACCTTCATACCCTCCCGGCAACTTAACCGCCCAAGACTGCCATGCTTGACATCTTCAGTTATTTTCGTTGGCAGGATTGCGTTGATATTCTGGTCGTGGCCTTTGTCATCCACCAACTGATAACCATCATCAGGGGTACGCGATCGGTGCAGATGGTTGTCGGCATCCTTATTTTGACCATCGGCTATTTTTTTGCCAGTGTTTTTGATCTGGCGACCTTTAAGTGGATCATGCAGACGTTTTTGAGTTCGATCCTGCTGATCGTGATCATCGTTTTCCAGCACGATATCAGGCGGACCCTTATCAGTGTCGGCAAATCACCTTTTCATAAACAAACCGATGTCGCCGAGAAAGAGCTCGATGAAATTATCCGCACCCTCTATTATCTGGCTAAACGACGAATCGGAGCCCTGATCGTTATTGAGCGGGAGACTAATCTCGGCGATTTTATCGAGTCCGGTTTTGAACTTGATGCCCGGCTTACCAAAGAACTGCTTATCTCGATCTTTATGCCCGCCTCGCCGCTGCACGATGGCGCGGTTTTGATCAGTGTCGGCAGGGTGCAGCACGCCGGCTGTATATTACCGCTCACCCAGAATCCTTATATCAACAAGCGCTACGGCACCCGGCACCGGGCGGCAATCGGCTTAACTGAGGAAACCGATGCCGTGGTCCTGGTCGTCTCAGAGGAGACTCAGGAGATTTCCCTCGTCCGGCATGGGGCATTAACGACAATTGAGGATGAAATCAGTCTGACCAACAATCTCAAGTCGATCTTTATCGCCAAGGAAGGCCATACGTCGTCCTGGAAAAATTGGCTGAATAAAAGATGAACAGAAAACTTCGTATTTTCTACTATAAGCTTAAAAAGATAAAACTGGCCAGCCTGGTGTCGAAGGAATGGGTGCTCAAAGCCATCTCCCTGGTTCTGGCCATCGTTCTCTGGTCTTTTGTGGGTGGCGAAGACCGGGTCGATAAAATTGTGATGATTCCAATAGAGATTATCAATCTGCCGCGTGATCTGGTGATTTCCAACCAATTTAAAAAAGAGATAGAAGTAACGGTGAGCGGCCCCCGGTCGATCATTCAGGAGATGAGCAGCCGGGCAATAACCAGACAGGTCGATCTTTCCTCGGCCACGCCCGGAACCATGGTCATTGATAATGACAACAATCATATCCCGGTGCCGCGAGGGATTTCCGTTCAAAGGGTGCAGCCGTCGTCAATCATTTTATCACTGGATAAGCTGATCCAGAAAAAATTTCCGGTGACCGCCCGAACGGTGGGTCAGGTACCCGATGGCTATGTGGTCAAAGCGCTGAAGATGGATCCGGATGTGATAACCATAACTGGTCCGCTCACCACGCTTTCACAGGTTGATGAGCTGCATACCAAACCGATCAACCTGGAAGGAATGAAGCAGTCGATCCAGCTCCAGGTGCCGCTTGCGCTTGAACCGTCGATCGTCGAACTTATCGGGGAAACCTCGGTGACAGCTGATCTTTCAATTGGCCTGACAGTGGTCAAAAAGAATCTGGATGAGATGGAAGTTCATGCGATCATCGACGGTATAAAACGCGACGTTAAACCTAAAATGGTGAATATTGTCGCTAATATACCGAAAAGATATCTCGATAAGAAGATTGATCCAAAGAGCCTCATTACGGTGACGATTGGCGAGCCGGAAGCGGACAATTCATTTAAGGTCCAGGTTGTCCCCAGGGCCGAAGTGGAATTGCCGATTGAAATTCTGTCCATCGTTCCGGATAAGGTCGTTCTTGCCGATATCCAACCTCCTGCTGCTGCAAAAGAAGCGCCGGCTCCAAAGCCGCCTGAAGAAAATGAGGCCGATTCGTCACAGCCAACCAGTAGCAAAGATCAAACCTCGCCGCCAGATGAACCAGGGAGAGCAGATATTCCCTACAAGGTCATCAAGCATCAACAAAATAAACGAAAATTGATGGAATAATGCGAAAATTATTTGGAACCGACGGAATACGCGGGGTGGCTAATATTTACCCAATGACCACCGAAATCGCCATGCAGGTGGGCCGCGCCATCGCCTTTATCGTCAAAGACAAGGCCAAAGGACACCGGATAGTCATCGGTAAAGATACCCGGCAGTCCTGCTATATGCTGGAAAATGCGCTGGCTGCCGGAATCTGCTCAATGGGCGTCGATGTGCTGCTGGTCGGGCCGCTGCCTACTCCCGGAATCGCTTTTATTACCACCTCGATGCGGGCTGATGCCGGGGTGGTCATTTCCGCCTCGCACAATCCTTTTCAGGATAACGGCATTAAAATTTTTTCGAGTGATGGCTTCAAGCTGCCTGACGAGGTTGAGGCGGAGATAGAGGATCTGATTTTTTCCCAAAAGATGGCGGCATTGCGGCCGGTGGCCGATGAAGTCGGCAAGGCAACCAGGATCGATGACGCCAAGGGGCGATATATAGTATTTCTAAAAAACACCTTCCCGAAAAACTATACCCTCGATGAATTTCATATCGTCCTTGATTGCGCCAATGGTGCCACCTACGGAGTTGCGCCGCATGTTTTCACTGAGCTCGGCGCACGGGTGACCACTTTATCCGCGACCCCCGACGGCAAGAATATCAATAAGGACTGTGGCGCGCTGCATCCGGAGAAGATGGCTGCCAAGGTCAAAGAACTTGGCGCGGATATCGGCCTGGCCCTTGACGGCGACGGCGACCGGTTGATCGTTTGTGATGGAAATGGGCAGCTTGTCGGCGGCGATCATGTCATGGCCGTCTGTGCTGAAGAATTGTTGAAGCAGCGAAAACTGAAGAAAAAGACTTTGGTTGCCACGGTGATGTCGAATATGGGCCTGGAAATCGCCATGGAAAAAATGGGCGGGAAAATGCTCCGCACTGCCGTCGGCGATCGGTACGTGGTTGAATGCATGCGTAAAAAAGGCTATTCCTTTGGCGGCGAACAGTCCGGTCATCTGGTCTTTCTTGACCAGATCACCACTGGGGACGGCATCCTTGCCGGGTTGCAGCTGCTGGCCATCATGAAGAAGCGCCAGAAGCCACTGTCCGAGCTGGCCGATGTCATGGAGAGCTTCCCCCAGGTGTTAAAGAATGTGCGAACCTCCCGGAAAATCGAGGTAGCGTCTATTCAACATTTCCCCGAAACCGTCAACAAGCTCGAACAAAAACTCGGTCGAACCGGCCGCATCCTCGTCAGACCATCCGGTACCGAGCCAGTCATCCGGGTCATGGTCGAGGGCCAGGACCAAACACTAATCAACGAAATGGCCGACGAGCTCTGTGATCTGGTCCAGACTGCCGATCGGGGATGAGGAGGTGAGGTCAGCGCTTGTCAATCCAGTCGGGGACCGGATAAAGACTTGACAACCCATTTTTCATTGTTTAAACTTTTGTCTAAACAATAAGACAGAGGGACGGACAAAAAAGAGGAGCCTCATGACCGATACGGTATTAAATATTAAAAAATGGGGAAATAACCTTGGCGTTCGCCTGCCGGGAGCGGTCTCGCGGGCAGCACATTTACATGTCGACCAACGGGTACGCATCTCTGTGGAAGATGGAACGGTTGTCATTAGACCGATTGCTGACGCCGGTTTAACTCTCAACCAACGTCTGGCTCAATTTGACCCGGCAAGACATGGTGGGGAGGTCATGCAGGGCCCGGCTATTGGGGCTGAACGATGGTAGCTACCAAAGATACAACAGAAAACAACACCTGGGTTCCGGACAGACAGGATATCATCTGGATTGACTGCGATCCGCAAGCAGGGCAGGAGATGCGGGATATTCATCCATTTCTGGTGCTTTCCCCGCGCGACTTCAACGACAAGACTTCCCTTGTCATCGGTTTACCTATGACCACCGCCGACTATAATGCAGACAACCCTTTTGCAGTGACCGTTGGACTGGTCAAGAAGCCGGCTAAAGCAAACAAGACCAGTTATGTGCTCTGCCATCAGCCAAAGTCCTTTGATTGGCGCATGCGAAAGGCTCGTCCCCATGCACTTAAAAAATTGCGAAAGTCGTTTTTTGCTGAAGCCTGTGAGCGTTTGAACCAAATTATAAATGTAGGATAATCCTTCCCTTCAAGATTATCAGCTTACATGTCTCGCCAGGATAAATGGTTCAATACTGATTAATCATTATGTTTAGGTGGTTTACAGTCTCCTGAGATTGGGATTAATCGAGGAGTTCTTCGAGGGAGTATAAAGACGCATTGTCTTTTTTTAGCGCAACCAGACCAGCTTTAATTTCTTCCATGAAATCTGCATCAAAACGGATCTGCATGGTTTCCCGCCAGTTTTCAAACTCCTCAGGACTTACCAGAACTGCAACTGGTTTACCGTTTTTAGTGATGACCACTTCTTCGTGGGTTGTATTCACAGTATCCGTCAAGGCGCTTAATTTCATTTTTGCTTCAGAAACAGAGAGAGTAATCATATCCTGACCCCAATTTAGGTTGCCTGTATAAGGATTATATTTAAAACTTTATCAGTGCTTGCCAATATAATACAGCCCGGTTACACAGACGTTTTCTGCCTTGACTGCTAGTGGAACAATCTACTTCCCTGTTATTGCGACCTGCAAAGCAAAACTGTCAAGGATAAAGATTTGACCCCCTTGCCCAGTATAGCCAGTCCTCTCAATCAAACCATAACAACTGCTCCAGAACCACGGGCAACACAGCACCACGTCTTCCCTTGCTAAAATCATATTCCGCTTTTATATAGTTTCACCTCGGTTATTTCCAATTCAATTAATTCAGAAGCGATGTTTTCCAGCGTCTCCGGCTAAAAATGCGGCTATTCAACCCAATTCTCCAGGAGCAGATTATCAATCTCGGCAAATTCTTTAATGTTATTGGTTACCAAGGTCATTTCGCGAGATCTGGCAAGCCCCGCAATAAGCAAATCAAAAGGGCCAACGGGTGTCCCTTCTTTTTCAAGTTCTGCCTGTATTCTTGCAGCGTCCCCAGTATAGCCGTCAGCCTACCTGCATTCCTCATTCGCACACTGATAAACGGCAAAGAAAACAAAAAGCGCACTCCCCATTTGGCAGCAGCCGAAATCGCCATCAAGTGGGCCACACAAAAAGTCCGCAAATAGGCCAAGCGGAATGGCGGGGGAGTGTCGTGGTATAGAAAGGCTGTATTCTGGAGGACGCATACCGGAGATAACAACCTGGTTCCCATGTGTACATGAGACAAAAGAGTTTATTTTGTGTATCGGTTCATAGTCAGGGTACGACAGCAATCCGCGGACGTCTCAAACGTGTCTAATCTATAAAAGAGCACATTGACTCTTGGTACCGTCCGTAGTATGATTTAATCATACTTTAATGGAGGATATATATGCGATCAGAAAAAGCCGAAAGAATCACGATCACTTTGCCGCCGGACATGTTGGCCTCAATAAAAAAAGAAGTTAGTTCCGGTTCATACGGGTCAACAAGCGAACTCATCAGAGAAGCCATGAGGCTATGGCAAAAAAGGGAAGAAGAACATCACATAAGGATTTCTTTAATTCGTGAACGTCTGGCACATTCAGCGCAAAGCGGTGAACCTGTGCCTCTCAATACTGCATTTAAGCGTGTTGAGAAACTCCACAAACAACGGATGAAGAAACAATCCAATGAAAACATATGATGTTTATTTATTGCCGGATGCTATAAAAGACCTTGAGAGCATCTACGAATACATTACGGAACAAAGCGGTTTTCCAGAAAGAGCATGGGCTTACATCGAAAGGCTTCGGGCAAAATGTCAGGAATTAGAAACGGCCCCCTACAGAGGCCAACAACGAAGCGATTTAATGGAAGACTTAAGAGTTTATCCTCTCGATAAAAAAACCGTTGCAGCCTTTGTCATTGATGAGGGCAAGCAGACAGTAAACATTTTAAATGTTTTCTATGGTGGTAGAGATTACGAAACCATCATGACAGCCCCAACAAAATCGAAATGAATCCTGACGTAATGATTTTCAGTAAAGTCGGATTTCCCGGATTTCATGCAGAATAATTGAGATAATAAAATGGCGAATGTGAATCGGGAAAATGTACTTCGGATTTTAGGCATGCATGAAGACCAGTTGAAACGCGATTATGGCTTGCTTAAACTTGGCGTTTTCGGTTCGGTAGCTAGAAACGATGTGAGAGAAAACAGTGATATTGACATCGTTGTGCAAACCAAGGTGCCTGATCTTCTGCAAATGGTAAACTTGAAAGAAGATCTGGAAGAGTTGTTGCAAAATAAGGTGGATCTTGTTCGTTATCGATTGTCTATGAATTCTTTTCTGAAAAAGCGTATCGATAACGAGGCACACTATGTATGATAATGAATTACTTTGTGAAAAGTTGATTCAAGTATCTGCAGAAAAGGAGGGGATATATGAATGAATCACAACTCTTATCAGAATTGAGAAAATTCAAAGCTATTCACCAGCATGAGTACGGTATAGAAGTACTGGGAGTTTTTGGTTCTTATGCCAGAGGAGAGTCTCACGAGGGAAGTGATGTTGATGTAGTTGTCAGACTGATAAAACAGGATCTATTCAATATTATAGGAATTAAGCAGGATCTTGAAGAGATCTTGCATCTATCCGTGGATGTAGTGAGTTACCGCCCATCTATGGATTCTTTTTTGAAAAAATGTATAGATAGGGATGTCGTTTATGTATGACAAAGAGCTTGTCATAAATCATAGTTCTTTTGCAGATTCATCCAAAGATCGGGTGTAGTGTCAAAAGCTCTTGATAAGCGTAGCGCCATTTCCGGGGTAACTGAACCTCTTTCATTAATAATTTTTGAGAGGATTTTTCTTGAGACTCCAAGGGTCGCAGCCATATCTTTTATACTAATAAAAGAACTCAAGGCAAAAGGGGCCAAGATGATCCGTCAGGGCGGCAATCATGAGTTTTGGGAGAGCGTGCAGGGGTACAGATTTCCTGTTCCCAGGCACAATGAGATTAATGAGATGCTTGCCAGAGAGATACTGAAGCAGGTCGACAAGTGAACGATAAACGAGAGAAGGAAATATGTTAACCTATTATGCGATCTTCTATCAGCTCGAGGAGAAGGAATGGGGAGTAAAATTCCCCGACGCACCATCCATTCATACCAGCGGCCGGGATCAGAATGAGGCGCTGGAAATGGCTATCGATGCGTTAAGCGGGTTGCTGGTGATCGGGCGCAAGGGGCGTGAGTATGGCGCACCAAGCAGCTACGAAGAAGTTAAGTCCCTCGCCAAGGAAGGGGAAGTGGTTTTCCCGGTGGTGCCGAACGAAAAGATAATGGAAGAGTACAGCCCGAAGAAGCGGGTCAATGTCATGCTTCCGGTCGATAGATTGTTTTTCTTCATCAAGATCCGCGTCAATGTTCCGCTCTGGATTCCGAGGTCGCCCAGGTTTCCCTGTCGGTGGCAGAGGCGCCAGTTGGTGAAACAACTCGCCCAAGACCGTGCCGTAATGGGGCAGTTCATCTGAGACAAACAAGGGCTTGCCTTGACAACGGTCGGTCAAATCCTTCAACATCTGCCGAGCATCGTCCTGTTCGCGCCCACCAATCCAGAATGTGAATGATCACCCCATAATAATATCTCTTGCATCCCTCCTGCAAAGCCAAACTGTCAAGGATAAAAATTTGACCCCTCTTGCCCGTTCTGTCTTTGTCCTCCCAGGCTTTAATTCTCTCAATCACACTGCTGACTGTGCTGTATTTGCTGTTCGAAAATGTTGCCCGACAACGGCAAGCGTTTAACGGTGAGTGCCTATTAATAGGTGATTCCTTCTATACCTTCATTTTCAATGCAGCTTTTGCTATAATTCTTTGTACATCAGAAGAAGCAAATCTTGATTGACAGCAAATTTTGAATGTGCGACCTGGTGCACGCTGTAACCGGTCTGCATAAATCCAAGTCAATATTGTTGCCATACAGAAGTTAAGGTGATCTGCAATGCCACGGTATGTAAGATGAAACTTCAACTATGAAAGACACAAGCCTGAAAATCAGGATTGTTTTGATTTTCACGACGATACTTGCTCTCGCTCTGTTTTTACAAAGTGTCGTCGTCATAATTCTTGGTGTACGTGCATCCATAAGAGAAGATGTTGTATGGGCGCAGCGTTTCATTGAGACAATTGACACATCTGCCCTTTTGACAGAAATGCAGGTTGAACAGAGGCCAAGGGATACAAAATATTACGACAATATATTAGAGGAATATCATGATGTTTTCTCATGTGTGATCGTCGAGATTGAAGGAGAA
Organism: uncultured delta proteobacterium; assembly: GCA_963796255.1. GTDB lineage: Bacteria > Desulfobacterota > Desulfobulbia > Desulfobulbales > Desulfocapsaceae > Desulforhopalus_A. The sequence goes on from CAWCLE010000021.1 coordinate 172,146, forward strand.
GCAGTATCGCAGCCATCGCCATGCAGGTATCAAAAAGAGCTGAAGAAACTGTCTCAACAAGTCACGAGTGAGAAAGCCCCCGTAATAGGTTTTGCCGGTAAGGAGTGGCAAAGCAATGTCTTTGGCAACGAGATGGCTCTCATATCGGTGCCTCTGGTAAATAGTGTCGGGCTGGTGTTTGGCAGTTTAAGTGTCGAGAGATCCCTGCTGCCGATATATTCCCGATACCAAAGAGACATGGGGATTGTTCTTTGCTATCTCCTTGTGAATATAATATTATTCAGTATCTTGGGTTTCTTCAGATTTGTTCGGATTTTGTTTCGCCCCTTAGATAAATTGGTGCAGGTAGCGGAGAATTATCATCCGGATGAACAATCATTATTGTCTTTCAGCGACGATGAAAGCGCTTTTCGGAAATTGTCGATCAGCTTGAATGCGTTACTTGATCGAATAAAACGAGACAACTGCAAGCTTCGCAATACTATTAGCGAACTTGAGGTCGCCAACAGAGAGTTGACAGAAAAAAAGGACATGGTTGTACGTTCTGAGAAGCTGGCTTCCGCAGGTCGATTATCGGCAGGACTTGCCCATGAAATTGGCAATCCTTTGTCGATAATCCAAGGATATGTCGAACTGCTCGGCAGGGAAGACCTCTCCTGTGCAGAAAAATGCAAATTTTCTCAAAAAGCACAACAGGAGCTTGATAGAATTAAAAAATTAGTCAGGCAGCTTCTTGATTTTTCCAGGCCTGTACAGTCCGGTGAGGAAAGAATCACAGTCAATTCATTGATAGGAGAAGTGCTTAGTTTTGTCTCTATGGAAAAGTCATTTGCTGATTGTACAGTATCAACTGATCTCTCTACCAACGAGGATGTCTTAATGCTCGACAAGGATGGTCTGCGGCAGGTTCTTATAAATATTCTTCTTAATGCGCTCGATGCTACAGCTGAGAGGGGAGGCGAAAAAGAAATCAGTATTGCAACGTATACTAAAGAGAGCAATCAACTGGGTTTGGCTCTGTTCATCTGCCTAAAAGACAATGGAGGTGGGATCGACGAACACAATTTGCCACATATCTTTGACCCGTTTTTTACGACAAAAGAAGCCGGCAGAGGAACAGGGCTTGGCCTTTTTGTTTGCCATACAATAATGGAGAGAATGGGGGGAAATATAACTATACACAATCTGACGCCTCATGGAATTGAGGTCTCGATCGAACTGCCTCTTCACCATGCAACTTCTTCTCGACTCCAGTGAGACTATAACATTAATTTCAGACTATGGTTCAATTGACGAAATATAGCATATTGTTGATAGATGATGAAAAAAATATGCTCGACATGTTGTCGACCTTTTTAAGCAAGGAAGGCTATGCTGTTTTTACTGCGCAAAACGGGCAACAAGGAATTGATCGTATAGGAAAGGAGAATTTCGATTTTATATTCTGCGATCTGAAAATGCCGGTGATGGATGGTATGCAGTTCTTAAAGAAAGCTCACACCCGTCGATTTGAATCAACCGTTATAATGATGTCGGCTTTTGCCACTGTTGATACCGCAGTTGAGGCTATGAAGGTCGGAGCCTATGATTTTATCACCAAACCTTTTAAGCTTGATCAAATCCTCTGTACTCTCAGAAAAGCGGCAGAAAGGATTCAGCTTAAAAAGGAAAATCACCATCTCCGCCGGAAAGTTCTGGCCTTGGAAACCGACAGGGGTTTTGCCGAGATTATTGGGGAAAGCCGGGCTATAACGGAACTCGTTACTCTAGCAAAACGAGTGGCAGGTTTTGAAACAACAGTATTAATAAGTGGTGCAAGCGGAACCGGCAAGGAGCTTTTCGCCAGGGGGCTGCATCAATTGAGCAGCAGAAACGGTCACCCGTTTGTTTCAATAAACTGTGGTGCAATCCCTGAAAATTTGCTTGAGAGTGAATTTTTTGGTTACAAAAAAGGTGCTTTTACCGGTGCCGATATGGACCATAAGGGATTGTTTGAGGCGGCTGAGGGGGGCACTTTGTTTCTGGATGAAATTGGCGAACTGCCGCTCAGTCTGCAGGTGAAACTCTTACGGGTTTTGCAGGAGCGCGAAGTTCGACCGCTTGGTGCCGGGAGAACGCAGAAAATTAATGTCCGGGTACTTGCCGCAACCGCCAAAAATCTGGCCCTTGAAGTGCTAGAAGGAAATTTTCGGCAGGATCTGCTTTTCCGTATAAATGTTGTCGAATTGAATATTCCTTCCCTGGCCGATCGTTATGGCGACGTACCGCTTCTCGTGCAGCATTTTATCGCAATCAAAAGCATAAAAATGAATATCCAGGTTAAGGGAATTAGCGATGGGACCTTGGCAATTCTAAACGCTTACTCCTGGCCGGGGAATGTCCGTGAATTACAAAATGTAATCGAGCATGCAATGATCTATGCCGAAAACGGCTGGATCAGCCCGGAAAATCTTCCCGGTCATATTAACAATGCTCCGTGCCAACCATCGGAAAATATACTCGCCGATATTGTTTCTATAAAAGAAGGAAAGGTACGTGTCGAGAGTTATATGATTGATAAGGCTCTGGGAAGAACGAACGGCAATAGAACACGCGCCGCGGAACTTCTGGAAATAAGTTACCCTTCCTTGTTGAGCAAGATCAAAGAATACAAAATTTCTGTGGGGCGGGAGGAGTCTGACGGGTTGGACTGACATATTTTGTCAGTTTAGATGCTGTATTTTGTCAGCCTATGTTTTCAATACTAGCTTTTGGCAGCCATGGATGCGGCGAAATGATCCTGGCTGGCAATAATGATATATAAAATAAATAATGTTATTACTGTACGTTAGTCGCCTTCAAAATATTATTTGTGGTAATGGCATGATTCGTGAATAGTAGACGGCAAAGGAGTAGATTAGTCTACGGACAGACAACAGGTCCACCACGGACCACCCCTAAACCACACCCTGAAGGAGGGAAACCATTATGATGAAAGAATTCAAAAAATTACAGCAGGACAACCGCGGCTTCACCTTGATCGAGTTGATGATCGTTGTTGCTATTATTGGCATCTTGGCAGCTATCGCCATTCCACAGTACTCCAATTTCGTCTCACGCTCCAGGGCCGCTGGAGCGGTAGCAGAAATTAACTCTACCAAAATGGGTATTGCAGAATGTTATGCAGACACTGGCTCGTTTGACCAATTGTGATGATGCTGGTTCTAATGGCGTACCTACCATAGCAGCTAACTGAAAAACATACCGTAACAAGTCGTATGCGGCGGTGTACATAACGCCTACTACTGCGACGCTAATGGTGCTAGTCTTACATCGTAGATACTGGCAGCTATGAACGCTGACGGTGCCAATATGCTTGGACTGATACGGTACTCATTACTCATGCAGAGCTAATCCTGCCTAAGCTGATGACGCCGATATGCCATAGTTGGACAGCTTGTCCGCATGGGGCTATATAGCCTCATGCAACAAAGTTGACTCGCAGGCCTCAAATCTGGTCAAGCGCGATTGTCCTGCAAGATTATCCCCATACCTTGGCTTCAAATCAAGTAAGATAACCTTGTCCGCAATGAGGCCCTGATCGGCTTCATTATCTGGAAAACTGACAGATATCCTATGACATGGTAAGCACCATAAAATTAGAGAAGGTGATTCAGCACACTTGCTCCCGCAAAATTATCTCCATACAATTGCTTTAAAAAAAAGATTTATCAACAGGACTTCCCCCAACCAAAAACATATACCGTGACTAACCAACCTCCAAGTGATCGCCTGCAGCAAATGTTTATTGCAGTCTTTGCCGGATTGATGCTGTTTGGTATGCACTATTTTCAGTATAACTTAGGCGGCAGGGCTCTTTCTTTACCGTTTAATTTAGTGGTATGGTGCTTTGTCAGTGTTTTAATTGCAATTGGTTTATACCGTGTAAGTGATCGGCAACAACTCGTCTATAACCGTGACCTTATCCTGTTAACAGTAGCCGTTATACTCCTCTGGCTCCCAATGCTTTATCCGGATAATCAGCTTGCCGGTTTTGCTCTTGGCCGCATGCTTGGTTTAACCGCCGGCCTGTTGTTGGTTTTTGCCCTCCAGCAAATGCAACTGAGTAGGGGACAATGGCAGCAGATACTCTACTGGGTAGTAATAGCGGTAATTATTGAAAGTCTCTTTGGTCTCACCCAGTATTATCTGCTCACGGAGAACAACTGGGTAGGGTATAACGTCAATGGCGGTCGCCCTTTCGCGATTTTTCAACAGCGCAATGTCGCATCAACCTTCTTGTTGTTTGGTCCTTTAGCTGCAGCCTGGTTAATACAGCAACGTGCTTTGTTGCGTCGCCGACAGGAAATCCTCGTTGCTTGCGTTTGTATCATTGCACCATGGTTAATCGTTCTTAACGCTTCTTTGACTGCCCAGATATCTTTACTGGCTAGCATTGTTCTTATTGCACCACTGCTCTATCGCGATGCAAATGCACATCACTTTCGCCTGTGGTTATTCGCTATTTTATTTGGAATCGCCATTCCTTTTTTCTTATCAGCATTCCACCAGGCCGAGCCCTTCGTGCGAACTGATTTCACTGCCAGTAACCAAGCCCGTCTCACCATGCTCAACGTCTGTTGGAAACTCTTTACTCTAAAACCGTGGTTGGGCTGGGGCTATGGTGGCTTTGAGGTCACTTACCACCATGGGCAGGCTTTATTTGCTGAACAAGGATTAAACTACGGCCTCTATTCCCCTGCCGGTCATCCCCATAACGAGCTGGCCCTGTGGGCGGTTGAAGGTGGCTTGTTGCCCATTATTACAATTATTGGATTTGCCGGTTATTGCCTCAAACGACTCTTTTCTCAAGGTTGGCGGATGGGTTGTTTCTCTCTTGGTTTATTATTTCCGCCGCTTTTTCACAGTATGACCGAATTTCCTTTCTATTATTCGGCCGTGATATGGGCGCTCTTTATGTTGTTTTGGGGGCGAATTAGCACGCAATCAGAGAGCACGCAAGTCCGATATTTTCCGGCAAGTTTTGCGCCGCGGGTATTTGCTTTTCTGTTACCTGTTCTGACTATCGTCTTTATGTTAAGCGGTTTATTTACGATTGCTCAGATCACGAAGTTTGAAACCAATGGTTTTCGGGATACGCAGCTCTTGACTTCGATCGTCAATCCTTTTCCGATGAACACTCGGTGGGAAACCGATCTTATGCGAGCCCGCTTTGCCGCAGGAATACAAGGTGGCTTGCCTCAGGAAGTCGAAGCGTATAGACGATGGGCGGAGCAGCAGATCCAACGTCAATCTTCTCCAGAAGTGTATCGCAATTTGATTCTGGCCTTAGAGACGTTAAAACTGCCTGAAAAAGCAAAGAGTCGCTATCAAGAAGCGCGCTGGTTATTTCCAGACAATCGGCTCTTTAAAGAAATGCCCAAGCTTCAAAATTTTAGTGAGTAGAAGAATAAAATTAGGGAGTGTCCCAATTGTTCCCCCACACCTGTAAGCTAAGTTTCCTTTATGGGTTTTTCTATTAAATATTTTAATAGAAAAATTGGGCCTAAAGAATTGCTCAGCTTGAAGAATGGTGTTTTTTATTGTGATAATATTCTGAATTTATGGAAATTATTGCATTTCTCAAAAATTAACTCAATAGCGGGCATGATTCATGCTCAATTGGATGCATGATTTATTAACATGCAGTCATTGCGGCTATCGGGTGGTGAATGTCTTTTAGGCGCGTTCCGGCAGCGATTTTATACTGCTGTTAAGGGTTATGATCGATATTCTTTAGTCTGTTTTATCTAAGCACCTGAAATGGTAAAGAAAGTTTATATCACAATACGTTCGACTAACGTTTGCATAAAAACCAGCGGGGTTTTTTCTCTTGACGAGGCTGTTATGAATCAAAGAACAAGTAAACACACAACATTTTCCAATACGCAAGCGAAGGGGTTCACCTTGGTCGAGTTGATTATTGTTGTGACGATTATCGGCATACTAGCTGCGATTGCTATTCCCTCTTTTAGTGGATTTACCCGTAATTCAAAGGTAATAGGCGCAGCCAATGATTTGGTCACGGCGCTCAATATGGCGCGGAGTGAGGCGGTTACGCGTGGTATTCCTGTATCCGTGTGTAAAAGTGCGGATCAAGCAACTTGTGTCACTACCGGCAACTGGGATCAAGGTTGGATTGTTCGTGTTGATTCAGTGGGCGAAGTATTACGTGTTTATCCGGCACACACCAGGGTGGCGATGACAGGTGGTACTTCAGTTTCGAATTTTGTAGGGTACGCGCCATCCGGTTTTTCAAACTTGACCGGTACAGACGATGAACGGACAATTACCGTGAATCTGGACGGCAAGACGGTATCGGTCAGAATCAGTACTAACGGGCGAGTGCGCACAGAATAGTTAACTCGTAAAGAGGCGACAATGAAAACTAACTTGTTAAAAAACAATCGAGGATTCACCCTGATCGAAGTTATGGTAGCTGTTGTGGTCCTTTCCATCGGTCTACTTGGCGTCGCAGGGATGCAATTGAGCAGTTTAAAAGGTGGGAACGACGCTTTAGTGCGAGCTCAAGCAGTACTGGGTGCAGAGGATATTTTGGATCGGATGCGGGCCAACAGACAGGCCGGTTTGGCAGGAAATTATAATATCAATTTTACTGATGCGTCTTCTGGTACCGGTATGGTTTTGACGGATTTGACGGAATGGAAAAATTCCCTGACAGCAAACCTCCCTTCAGGAGAAGGTTCGGTGGCTGTGGCCGGAGGCGTGGTCACAGTTGTGGTTCGGTGGACGGATTCCTACGAAAAGGAAATACAGAATCAAGTGGAAATGGTGACCAGACTGTGAAAAATAATGCATCGATAAACAATAATTCAGGGATGACACTGATTGAATTGCTGGTGGCTATGGTCATTAGTCTGGTGTTGTTAGGGGGGCTTTATGTTTCTTTTATCAGCAGTAAGACAACGTATTCTATGAATGAGCAGCTCAGCCGGATGCAGGAAAATGGGCGGTTCGTGACAGGCTATCTGGGGCGAGAAATCAGAGGTGCCGGCTATCTCGGTTGTTTGCAGGATGTTACCGCTTTTGAATCCACTCTCAATAACGCTACTGACTTTGTTTATAATTATAGGCAGGCTGTTTATGGTTTAGAGGCAACTGGGACAAATATTTGGCAGGATAGTACCGGAGTGGTTGATCCGACAACAACAGGATCAAATGGTATGGATCTTGGCTCCCCCATAAGTGGCAGTGACATTTTGGTTTTGCGTACGGTGAATTCTGATGTCGAAGCGGAAATCACGACAGCGATGCTGGATGTTTCAGCGGATTTAAAAATGACATCGGGTTTGGGTGGTGCTGGTGCGGATATTGTCGCTGACGGAGGTGGTGATATTCTGCTGATTACAGATTGTCAGGGTGCTTCATTGTTCCAGACGACGTCATACACAAATGCTGATGGCAACACGACACACAATACTGGTGGGGGCGCTACGCCCGGTAACGCTACCCAGAGCTTTATGCACCTCTATGCTGATGGAGCTCAAATATTCTTTCCAAGAACCGTAACATTCTATGTGCATAATAATACTGCTGGAATCCCTTCCCTTTACCGTAAGATCGGTTTGCTGCCAGCTGAAGAACTTGTCGAAGGCGTTGAAAATCTGCAGATTCGCTACGGAGAAGATACCAACAGCAATCGGGCAGCAGATATTTATAGAACCGCTGACAATGTTACGGATTGGGCAAATGTTGTTAGTGTCCGTATCGGCCTGTTGTTGCGCTCGCCGGGAAATCTTTATTCGGGCATTATTGATACCCGCACTTATGACGTGAATGGTACAGATATCGACGCTCCGGGTGATGACCGCCGTTTACGGATGGTCATGGGCAAAACAAGTGGCATCAGAAACAGTCTGCGTTAGGGGAGTTAAATAATGAAAAGACCGTTTGACCAATTCAATCAAGACGGAGCGGCCCTGATTACCGGCCTGCTGGTTCTATTAGTTTTAAGTATTCTTGGTATTACCACCATGCAGAGCAGTCTGTTGCAGGAGCGGATGGCAGGGAATATGCAGCAGCGTGATATCGCTTTTGAAATGGCCGAGGCCGGTTTACGGGACGGTGAAGCCTGGCTGAACGCTCAGGTAGTCATGCCTTTATTTGACGATAATGGGTGGCGCTATCAAGCTGATTCGAGTCTTTGGCGTACAGATTCTACGTGGACAACAGCAACTGATCACCAAGTTTCTTCCAGCGGAGGTATTGACACTAACACCTACACTCTCCCCCTGTATTATCTGGAGTATCTGGCCGATAGAACTACATCTGGCGATGAATCGGCAATGTTCGGTCCTGCAGCCGAGGAACTGCCCGGTATTTACCGGGTGACCAGCCGAGGGGAAAGCCCGAATGGGCGTGGCGTGGTGATTTTGCAGACGACTTTTATTCGTTAATATTTTTAAAGAAAGGATGGCACTATGGACTTGAGACATCATAAGGTAATGACACTGAAGAAAGGGGTGTTTGTGAGCTTTTTGTTGACAATGCCTCTTCTCTTTGATCCCTCTTCGCTGCGTGCTGCCATCAGCACAGATCCCTTGTTTTTGACCGCCAATGTGCCTCCTAATATCATGCTGATTATCGACGATTCCGGCAGTATGGATTCGGAAGTTCTTTTGCCGACCAACGATGGTGCCCTTTGGTGGCATACGGGTGATCGAAGTTTTGTCGGCCGCAACAATATTGACGTGACGGATGGTAGCCTTAACTATAACCAGGCAGGAACCGCAAATGACATCTGGAAGAAGTATGTCTATCTGTTTCCCAATGGTACCGGAACCGGTAACAGAGTCTACAGCGATTCCACCAACGACCATTACGCGGTACCGCCAATTGGTCCTTTTGCATATTTGCGTTCTTCTGACTATAACGGCATGTATTATGACACGACCCAGGATTATACCCCCTGGGTGTCCGCCGGTGGTTATACTTTTTCCGGCGTAGCCGCAGGTTCTGCACCGTCTGATCCAAACCCAGACCGTGGTTCAAGTACTGTTGTTTTGGATAATGAGATCGAGAATGCTGCCGGTAACCATGTTTTTCGTTTTCACGCAGGGATGGTCATTCCGCAGGGCACCTATTATCGGGATTGGAGTGACAGTAGCTGGAAGACGGCACCGGTTGACAGGGAAGTTACTGACGACAGGAATGTACCGGTTCGTTATTACCCGGCGACGTTCTATCAGCGGGTGGTATCGGATGATACCTATTCAATCAATGGTGATACCGGAGTGTGTAATAGCCCAAATCCCGCGCATTACAGTACGTACGTAGCCACACCAAGTAGTTTTTCTTCTAGTGACGTTGACGTACTCGCTCCGGATGGCTCCTGTTTGAAGCGTTATGAAATTAAAACGGGCATTACCTTCCCGAGCGGTCGCGATTATGATGCGGAAATGCAGAATTTTGCAAACTGGTTCAGTTATACACGCAAACGCCACCTTGCCTTGCGCAACGGCGCAGGAAAGGCTTTTGATGAGGTGAGCCGTGCCCGCGTCGGTGGTTATCGTATTAACAATCTTAATCTTCAAGGTATGTGGGATATCGATACGGAGAAAAATACGTTTTACAATTTTTTGTACAATGCCGTTGGGAGTGGTGGCACTCCTAATCGGGAAGCTCTCAATTATGCTGGTCAACAATACAATACCAATGCCAATGTCATTACTGAGCGATGTCAGAAGAATTTTGTGCTGCTCTTTACAGATGGCTTTGCCAACGTGTGGACGGGTGCCGGGGTTGGTAATGTTGATTTAGATGACGGTGAGCCCTATGCAGATACTCACAGTAATACGAACGCCGACATCGCTATGCACTATTATCAAGGGCCATTAAGAGCTGGTCTACCTGCTGGCGACGTCCCAGTTTCGCGGCTGTGTGGGACTGATGGCGCTCCACCTTGGCTGGACTGCAATTCTGATCTGCATATGGTCACCTACGGCATCACTTTGGGGGCACGTGGCAATATCTTTGGTGTGACTCATCAGACTATCGCAGATGCTTACAATACTCCGCCTTCGTGGCAAATTCCAGCTACTGCACGCAACCCGGTGCAAGTTGATGATCTCTACCATGCCTGCGTTAACGCACGTGGAGAGTTGCTCAACGCAAACAACGCCGCAGAACTTACTGACGCCTTGAGCACTGCGCTTAAAGCTATCCTTAGCCAGAGCGTTGGATCCGCCGCCGCTATTGCGACAAACTCGACGCGATTAATCGACAACACTCTTATTTATCAGGCACGTTTTGATAGTAGTGACTGGAGTGGTTCTTTACTGGCGTATGAAATAGGCAATGACGGATCGCTGGAAAGTGTTAGATGGTCGACAGATATGGCGAAGATTCCAACGTATCCCTCCCGCGCTATCTACAGTTGGGATGGGAGTGACGGAATTTCTTTTGCGTGGGGTTCTTTGTCCACCGATCAGCAGGCTCTGTTAACTGAAAATAAGGTCAATTGGTTGCGCGGTGACCAGTCAAACGAAGGGTCTGACGGTCTGCGGATACGCACAAAAATTCTCGGTGATATTATTAATTCCGATCCACTGGTCGTGGGAGTGCCCAATTTTCATTACGAGTTGCTACCTGTGAATGCGGGAGGGGGTTCCTATGCTGCTTTTCGATTAGGATTGGCATCTCGCCCTAGTATACTGTATGTGGGAGGAAACGACGGCATGCTTCATGCTTTTGATGCGGAGACGGGAGATGAGAAGTTTGCTTATGTACCTGCCGGTGTTTATGAAAATCTGGCGAATCTGACGCTTCCAGAGTACGAGCACAAATTTTATGTTGATGGTTCTCCTGCCGTTGGTGATGCTTTTATTGATAATAGTTGGAAAACCATACTTGTTGGCGGTTTAGGTGCTGGAGGGCGCAGTATCTATGCGCTTGATGTAACCAATCCGCTTGCCTTCAATGATAGCAAGGTGTTGTGGGAGTTTGGTTATGCAGATGAAGACTGTGAACCTGGGGTTACAGCGTGCCGCGATATTGGTTATACTTTCGGAAAGCCGGTTCTGGCAAGGATGCAGAATGGAGACTGGGCAGTCATTTTCAGTAATGGCTATGAAAGTGATGGCTATAAAGCCAAGCTGTTTATTGTCAACGCGGCAAATGGTCAATTAATCAGGGCCATAGATGCCGGAACTGCCGGCGACTCAACTACCCGTAATGGATTGTCTGCTCCGGCATTGCTTGCCGATGCAACCCAGACAATTACCTCTGCCTATGCCGGCGATCTCCATGGTAATCTGTGGAAGTTTGATCTTACCAGCACGAGTGCAAGTTTTTGGCACGTAGCTTTCAAGGATAGTTCAGATAATGATGTCCCATTATTTGTCACTCAGAGTAATCAGCCGATTACGGCACCCTTAAATATTGGTGTCAACGAAAACGGCGGTCATATGATCTATTTTGGTACCGGAAAATATTTTGAAGTCAATGATAATGATGTGAGTGATCCCGCCACCAATCCAGGAAAGCAATCATTTTATGGGGTTTGGGATATAGATGATGATCCTCGGACATTAACTGATCTTGTAGAACAAACAATCATTCATGAAGGTCAACTGCATGGTGAAAGTGACAATGATTTACGTATTGTATCCAATAATCCGGTAGTTTATGAAGAAAATGCTGCTATAAAGCCTTACGGCTGGTACCTAGATCTAGTGCCACCAAGCGGAACTCTGCAGGGAGAACGGGTGGTGAGTGCTCCTTTATTACGGCGGGGTCGGGTTGTTTTTACGACCTTAATTCCGGATACTGACTCTTGTTCACCCGGTGGTGGCAGCTGGCTGCTGGAGCTGGATGCAATGACGGGGGGACGGCTGATCTCTTCTGTCCTTGATGTCAATAAAGACGGCGATGTTACTGAGGGGGACTTTGTAGTGATTGTCGACCCGGACGATGCAAACAAGACAATTTCGGTTTCGGTCAGTGGTCGTAAATCCACAGTGGGTATCGTAAAAACCCCGGCTGTTATTGAGGCCGGTACACTTGAATTCAAGTACTTTGGTGGTTCTGACGGTCAAGGTGGCGAAGTGGTTGATGGTGAAGGGACAGGCGTCGAAATTGTTAGAGAGGCGGGCGGAGAGGAAGGTGAGTTTGGTCGCCGCTCCTGGCGTCAATTACGATAATTTATTGTTCATAAAGCAGGAGCAGGTATGAAAATCAGTACGAAAGGATTTACCCTCATCGAACTGTTGATCGTTGTTACAATTATTGGCATTCTTGCAGCAATTGTTATACCGAACTACATTAACCAAAGCAAAAAAGCGTACCGAGCATCAGCACAATCGGCTTTGGTTAAGGGGGCGCAGATCATGGAACGATATTTTGTCAGGAACAACACCTATGTTGGCGCTACCATTGGCAACGGCGCAGGTGACATAATTGCACCAACTACTGAAGGAGATCGATATGCATTGACGTTTTCCGATGGCCCAACAGCAAGTGCTTTCACATTGCAGGCCACACCTCAGGTGACGGATCGTTGTGGTTATTTACGCTTATCGCAAACGGGGGCAAAAACTTCTGAAAGTTGCGGTAACTGGTGACGCAATAGTTTCCTTGATGTCTATCAAAAGCAGCCCACGGTATCCATCGTGGGCTGCTTTTTTTTATAAGTTGTTAAATTTTCAGCCATATCCCTCTTGTTTTCAGAAATTTGTCAGAATCTGTCAGGATAATATTCTTAACAAAAATCTAATCCCGTAAGATTTTAATCTGTAGCAACGTTTCCTTGAGGAGGGATTGTGATGCAACAAGATAATAGTATTGTCCGTCCGATCTCTGGCAATGGACACTCCGGCTTTACCCTGATGGAATTGCTGATAGTTCTAGCGATCATTGGAATCCTTGCCACAATAGCAATCCCTTCGTTTCGTGAGATAACCCAGCGAACACAGGGAACTGCGGCGGTCAATGACCTGGTTTCCAGCTTTAATTACGCCCGAAACGAGGCAATTACCCGCGGGGTGCTGATGACGGTGTGCAAAAGCAATGACCTGCTCACCTGCGATACCAGCACAACTGGTTGGCAACAGGGGTGGCTGGTATATTTTGAAGATGGTGCAGGAAACATGGAAATTCTGCGCGTCTACGACCTCATCAGGGGAGATGTCGAGATTGTCGGCAATTTTCACGTCTGCAACCAGATCAGATATACCGCCAGTGGCTTCATGCCAGGAGTATCCAACGGTACCATCGTAGTCAAGGCCGGCGGACGACAGATCGATATTGTTATTTCAAATACGGGGCGGATCAGAACCGTGAACCAATAGTGCATACTTGAGGCAACATAATTGGAGCAGAGTAAAAATGTGGCTGAGCAAGGTCGTGTTTTGTTCAGGAAATGAGGCGATTTCTCCCGGTTAATATTATTGCTGAAACCGTAGAGCATGATTCTTTCTGGGAGTTTCTGGCTGATGCCATTTCTGCAGAATGTGAATCGATAAAATCTTGATTGATGATGGAGTTTCTGATATCATGGTGTACAGTAAAATGGTCATAAGAGTATTTAATGTTCACTAAAAAAGACATTTCAACTGGTTCAAGCTATGGTTAAACAAAGAACATATTCCAAATACGCACAAGAAGCAGCTCTCTTGCTTGGCAAACAGATTAAACTTGGCCGTAAACAGCGTAAGTGGTCTGAGGAGAACCTTGCTGAGCGTGTTGGCATTTCAAGGACGACACTACAAAAAATCGAAAATGGCGAAATGACCTGCGCCATAGGACTGGTCTTTGAGGCTGCTACTCTTGTCGGCATAAATTTGTTTGAGCAAAACAGGGTCGTCCCACTCTCTGCACGCCTTGAACGCGTAGACGATAAAATTGCTCTGCTCCCGCAACGTATTCGATCGCAGACAAAGGTAGTAGATGATGACTTTTAAAGAAAACAAAGAAGCCTTTGTGTGGATATGGTTGCCGGAGAAAACACAGCCTATTGTAGCTGGTAAACTTACTGAAGATAACGGTTTTATACGATTTAACTATGGTAAGAGCTATCTTGAGCGGATAAATGATGCTGATCCGGCAATTTCCATCTATGAGCCTGAACTCCCCTTACGATCTGGTGTGTTGCCCCTGCCCGATGGGTTATATATGCCAAACTCCATTCGAGATGCGGCTCCCGATGCATGGGGGCGCAGGGTAATTATTAACAAAATACTTGGGCAGAAGGGTAAAGATACTGATACAGCGGATTTAAGTGAAATCACTTATCTCCTTGAATCCGGCTCTGATCGTATAGGGGCTCTGGATTTTCAGAAATCTCCAACCGAGTATATACCTAGATCAACGGCCAATGCCGGCTTGGAAGAATTGTTGGAGTCTGCTGAAAGAGTTGAAAAAGGAATTCTTTTAACTACTGAACTTGATCAGGCGCTATTTCATGGAAGCTCTATTGGTGGTGCTCGTCCAAAAGCTTTGATCGAAAATCAGGGTACTAAATATATTGCAAAATTTTCTTCCAGTACCGATGTGTATAGCGTAGTAAAGGCTGAATATATTGCTATGCGACTAGCTGCGCTTGCCGGGCTTAACGTTGCCCATGTTAAGATGGTTCAGGCAGCAGGAAAAGATGTTTTGTTAATTGAGCGTTTTGATCGTAGCTGTACTGATACAGGTTGGTTACGAAAATCCATGATCTCTGGCCTGACAATGTTTGGTTTAAGCGATATGACCGCTCGTTACGCGAGCTATGAAGATTTTGCGCAAATCATCAGGAAGGATTTTTTTGATCCAAAGAACACTTTGCAGGAAATGTTCTCACGTCTGGTTTTTAATATATTGTGCGGGAACACAGATGATCACGCCAGGAATCATGCTGCATTCTGGGATGGAAGGGAGCTTGCTCTTACCCCGGCATATGATATTTGTCCTCAAGGGCGCGCTGGAAACGAGGCATCTCAGGCCATGAAAATATCGGGTAATAATAATCTCAGTCAGTTAAAACTTTGCCTTGACGTAGCACACCACTTCATGCTTGCAAAAGAAGAGGCGAGAGCCATTTGTGAAAAGGTTGAAACTATTATCCGTCAATACTGGAGCACAGTCTGCGCCGAGGCACAGCTCGCAGAAGTAGACCAGAAGCTCCTCTGGGGACGCCAATTCCTTAATCCATTTTCTTTTGCGGAGTAACCCGCCCCTACACTGCGGCGGCCTGTTTGCATGTCTTTTATGCACTGTTGAGCGTTTGCCGTTTTGGGTTGTGCCGAGCTTTTGCTATTTCCGTTGAACGTTTGCCTTTTCCCTTGACTTTTCTGTCATTAAATTTGTATATATGCCTTGGTAAATGAATGACTGTTCATTAGATTGCCGCACAAAAGTTTGGGCGGCAGAAGCTTTATTAATATAAACTTTTAAAAAAGAGGATCTCTATGTCAAAATTAGTTGCACCTCATGGTGGAAAAGGTCTCGTTTGTGCTTTGCTTGAAGGTAAAGAGC
>CAWCLE010000022.1:0-154168 GCA_963796255.1 uncultured delta proteobacterium
GCGCATATCCGCAGTGTTGAGGCAATAGCACACGTGGTACGATGTTTTGATGACGACAACATAACCCATGTTCACGGAGGGATAGATCCGGTAGGGGATGTGGAGACTATTAACCTTGAACTCATTTTTTCTGACCTGGAATTGGTTGAAAAGAGACTTCTTGCTGAAGAGAAAAAAGCTAGAGGGCAGGATAAAGATTCAATAATAAAGGTGGGTGCTTTATTAAAAATCAAACAAGTTCTTGAAGCTGAAAAGCCGGCGAGAGTTGCACAGCTTGACAGGCAGGAGAAAATACTGATTGATCGGGAAATGCAGCTTCTCACTAATAAAAAAGTGATTTATGTCGCTAACGTAAGTGAGGACGATTTAGCTACAGAAAATACTAATAACCCATATTTCCAAAGCCTGAAGGCTTTTGCCGAAGCCAATGGAGATGGCTTGGTTTGCGTTTCTGCAAAACTTGAATCAGAGCTTTCTGAGATGGATGATGATGAAGCTGATGTGTTTCTGGCAGAACTAGGTATTAAGGAATCCGGGTTTGTCCGTCTTGCTCGGGAGGCATATTCTTTACTCGGACTTATTTCCTTTCTTACCACAGGAGTAAAGGAAACACGTGCCTGGACTATCAAACAAGGGACAAGGGCTCCGCAGGCGGCCGGCGTAATTCATACGGATTTTGAAAAGCACTTCATTCGGGCTGAAGTTGTCCCTTATGACGATCTTGTTGCGTCTGGTTCCTGGTCGGCGGCAAGAGAGCGGGGGAAGCTACAGAATAGGGGAAAGACATATCTTTCAAGATGGCGAAGTCACGGTCTTTTTAACCAGTGCATAACAAAAGGATTGTATTCATTTGTAGCAAACAGAGAAGGCCGGATCTTGATGCTTATGGAAGTTTATAAGTGCCCTTTTAAACAGACTAATAAATTGACTGTTCAGATCTGGCGTCAAAGATATGCAGATGTTTAAGGTCCAGATCATTTGAAGTTTCTCCCCAGGGCAGAAAAGGCGACGCCCTTCAGTTTTGGCGATTAGGTTCGCACCCTGTAAATCGATATGCAAATTAGTTTCATTGCCCAATGGTTCAATGATCTTCACTGTGCCGTCTGCCGGGAAGGAAAAGTGTTTGTCTCTTTTATCATGCTCATGGGCAATGAATAATCTTCAGTTCGAAGCCCCATTATGACTTTCTGTCCATCTACAAGCTGAGCAAAATCTTTCTTTGGAAGAGGGATTTCCAGATGTTCGCTTAGCTTAAGATTCTGGGTGTTTCCAGCATTAACAATACTTGCCGGTTGAAGATTCATGGGTGGAGACCCCATAAAGCCAGCGACAAAGACATTGTTAGGCTTCTGAAATATTTCAATCGGGTTTCCATCCTTTTCCATCCGGCCGTCCCGCATTACCACAATTCGGTCGGCGAGCGTCATAGCTTCGACCTTATCGTGAGTGGCATAGATAATAGCGTTCCGTACCTGCTGATGCAGAAATTTAATTTCAAGACGCATCTGGGTGCGCAGTTTAGTGTCAGGGTTGGACAATGGTTCATCGAAAAATAAACAGCCGTACGACGAAGAATGCACGCCCCACGGCCACGCGTTGCCTCTGTCCTCCTGACAGTTCACGTGGGTTTGCGGAGAGAAGTTGATCGAGCTCCAGGATTGCAGCAGTTCTCAGACCTTTTGTCCCATTCATCTTTAGGCATTTTCCGCAGGGTAATCTGAAAGACATATTTTTATAAACATTCATATGCGGATAGAGAGCGTAATTCTGAAAAACCATCGCAGCATCGCGATCTTTTGGTGTAATGTCATTGGCAACCTTGTCGGCGATTTTAATTGTTCCCCCGGTTATATCTTCAAGCCCTGCAATCATCTTAGAACAGTCGATTTGCCGCACCCAGATGGCCCCACAATGATGATAAACTCTTTGTCCAAAACATTCAGGTTAATCCCGTGGACAACTTCCAGTTTACCAAAACTTTAGTTACCATATCTTTCAAAGTAACATTGGACATGTACGCAATCTCCAGTTGAGCAACGTTAAGCTATTAATATCATTATAGGTATTTCTTGACTAAGTTAACCAGAATAAATCATGGATCTAAATTAATCCAGCTATTTTTTCTCTTCATAAAGAATACCCTGTAAAAGATAAACAAATCTAATTAATTAGCTTATTAAAGAGTTTTTGTCAGAGATCGGTTACTCTTTAATATGTAATTTCAGAAAATATTGTCGAAGTGATTGACGAATCTTTAATATTGGTCTATATTTATAAAAACTGTGCCTGACGGCATAGTTGAGAAGACTGGCAAAAACTTAGGTTCTGAAGGTCAACATGATATAACCCACTCCAGAGGGAAAAATGTCGATAATTAAATGTTTTTGGCTAGTAATGGCGGTAGGTTTTTTGTTTTGTTTCGCAGGTTCAGCTGTTGCTGAGCGAACCGAAATCCACTGGTGGCTGCAATGCGTGGTGCTCGTGGTGACATTATACAAAAAATTGCTGATGGTTTTAACAGTTTTCAGGCCGATTACAAAGTTATACCTACTTACAAAGGCGAACATGATGAAGTCTGTCAATGCAGGAGCAGCTGCAGTTCGTGCAGGGAAACAGCCGCACATTCTTCAGTCTTTGAAAGTTGCACCTATACAATGATGCTTTCCGGGGCTATCTATCCGATATACAAGCTGATGGATGACAATGGCTACAAGATTGACTGGTCTCAGTATCTCCAGCCGGTTCTTTCCTACTATATGAACGCCGATGGACATTTAATGTCGATGCCCTCTAATTCATCGACTCCTGTGATGTACTGCAATGTCGATCTGTTCAAAAAGGCCGGCATACCAATGCTATCGAAGGACACGCCTGTCACATGGGATGAATGGGTGAGATTACAGGCAGATCTGTTAAATCAGGCGTAGAGGGAGGATGGTTACTGCCGGGCAGTTGGACACAGGCAGAAAATTACAGTGCCATTCAGAATATTCCTTTCGCAAGTCAGGCAAACGGATATAAAGGGCTGGATACCGAACTGTTGATAAATAATGACAAGGTCGTGAATCATATTGCCCGGCTGAAGAGTTGGATGAATGATAAACGCTTTTATTATGGGGGACAAAAATACCAGGGTCCCAAGTCTGAATTTATCGCTCAAAATGCCGGTATTTACATCGATTCAATCAGCGGCATTGCCAAGCTCCAGTCAGCAGCAAAATTTAATTGGGATGTCGCTCCACTGCCAGTCGAGTCCTGGATGAAAGAGCCTCAAAACAGCATAATTGGTGGGGCTTCCTTATGGGTTTTTCAAGGTCTGCCGAAAAAAGATTATCACGGTGTTGCTGCATTTATGAACTATTTGGCCGGTAATGAACCACAGATCCTCTGGCATAAGGAAACCGGTTATTTTCCTATTACCCTGGGCGCCTATGATCAGCTTAAATCTGAAGGTTATTATAAGGAAAATCCCTATCAGGAAGTTGGTATCAAGCAGTTGACCAGGCGTAATCCAACGGAGATTTCCCGTGGCCTGCGTCTTGGGTATTTTATCCAGATCCGCAACATCATAAATGAGGAGCTTGAGTTGGTCTGGAATGATAGCAAGACACCTCAGCAGGCTATGGACAGTGCTGTTGAAAGAAGTAACATCAAGCTTCGTGAGTTCGAGAGAACTTATAAGTAATTATTGAGTAGTAACTCCCTCGCCAGGAGCATCTTCTCAAAAGGGATGCTCCTTTAATTGGTAGTATATTTAGTCATGATAAAAAAACGTTCCTATTTTAAGACGCGATCATTACCTTATCTGCTTATTTTGCCTCAGGTTATGGTCACGTTGACGTTCTTTTACTGGCCGGCTGCGAGGGGGGTCATTTCCTCTTTTCAATTAAGTGATCCTTTCGGTTTTAGAAGTAAATTTGTCTGGTTTGATAACTTTATTGCCCTGTTTAATGATCCCCTCTATTGGAAATCCATTCTAACTACATTGGTTTTTAGTGGATCTGTCGCTATCGTCTCCATTGCCTGCGGTTTGTTTCTTGCAACAATGGCCAACCGAGCGTTACGGTTCACCTCACTGACCCGGACCCTACTGATCTGGCCTTATGCAATTGCCCCTGCAATTTCCGGCATACTGTGGTTATTTCTGCTTCATCCTTCCTATGGGGTGGTGGCCATTTTCATAGAAGAGTGGCTTGGTGTAGATTGGAACCCGCTGCTGAATAGTTCTCATGCCATGTTGATGATTGTCCTGGCAAGTGCCTGGAAAAATATCAGTTATAATTTTGTCTTTTTTTCTCGCCGGGCTCCAGGCTATTCCTCTTTCATTGATTGAAGCTGCTGCAATGGATGGTGCCGGCCCTTTTAGACGCTTCTGGGCTATCACTTTTCCGCTGCTCTCCCCGACAATGTTTTTTGTGACAGTGATGACTATTATTTTTTCTTTTTTCGAGTCTTTTGGGATTATCCACGCAGTAACTCAGGGAGGTCCGGGGGGCTCCACCAATATTCTTGTTTATAAAGTTTACCAGGATGGGTTCATCGGTTTGAATCTTGGATCTTCTTCCGCCCAATCGGTTGTTTTGATGGGATTGATTATCCTGATTACGGTTTTGCAATTTAAATATGTAGAACGTAAGGTCCAATACACAGGGTAACGCTTATGATGGTTGAAAAGACACCTAAACTTGATGTATTTACCTATGCTGCCTTGATATTTGGAGTTGTCGCTGTCGGTTTCCCGATTATTTATGCGATCATCGCGGCGACTCTGCCACTTGAAGAGGTCTCTCGTGTGCCCATGTCAATGGTGCCCGGTGACCAGCTGTTTACCAATATCAGCGAAGCCTGGTCACGAGGAAACTTAGGCACCCAGCTGTTTAATTCATTTATAATGGCCGGTGGCATCACCTTTGGAAAGATTATAGTGTCACTGTTCGGAGCATTTTCTATTGTCTATTTTGATTATAGATTGCGAAGTGTAGCTTTTGTCGCTGTCTTTTGTACTCTTATGTTGCCGATTGAAGTTCGTATCATGCCGACATATGAGATGGCTGCAAATCTTTTCGGACCTCTGCAGTCTGTTTGGGATGCCCTGGGACTTGATGGCATAGTCAGTTGGTTTGCCGGGCACGATATCCAGGTGACCCTTGAATTTAGTCTGTTGGACAGCTATGCGGGCCTCATTTTACCTTTGACTGCTTCTGCGACCTGCACCTTTTTGTTCCGCCAGTTTTTTCTCACCATTCCGGAAGAACTCTGCGAAGCAGCCAAAATGGATGGAGCTTCGCCCATGACTTTCTTTTGGAAGATATTGGTTCCTTTATCAAAAACCAATATTGCGGCATTGGTGGTGATAGAATTCGTCTACGGCTGGAATCAGTATCTCTGGCCGCTTTTAATAACCACTGATCCTAAAATGACCACCGCCGTCATCGGCTTGCAGCATTTACTCCCGTCACCGGAGGATCCGCCGGAGTGGCACATTGCGATGGCTGGAGCGTTGATTGTCATGCTGCCACCGGTTCTGGTGGTGCTGTTTATGCAACGCTGGTTTGTCAAAGGTCTGGTTGAAAAGGAGAAATAAGGAATGACTTCCGAGCTGCACCAACATCTTCCGATTGTCGATGCTCACGCCTATCTTAGGGGTTGTACCTGTGGCAATGAACACCCCAGTCCACAAGTCACGCTCTATTCGGGAGCTGATGCCTGCAAAATTATGGCAGAAGATTGTCATGCAATATATGGGGATCGTCTGGTGTTATTGCTCAGTGATCCGGAGACGGATGTTGTAGCTGGGAAAAAATTACGTGATCAATTAGAGAAATGCAAAGTTGCTTTTGAACACTATCTATTAGAGAGTAAACCTGTAGCCACAGATCATCTGGTGGAAAAAATCCAGACCACAAGCCAGGGGAAGGCCTTGATCATTAGTGTCGGTTCGGGAACGGTAAACGATTTGGGAAAGTATGTCGCCAGCCGGAATGGAATTGATTTCTGGACTATGCCCACCGCGCCGTCAATGAATGGCTATACTTCTGGTATAGCCGCGATCAAGGTCAAAGGAGTCAAACGCACCCTGCCTGCAGCTCCACCACAGAGAATTTATGTACTCCCTGAGGTTGTTCAGCACGCACCTCTCAAATTGCGCCAGGCGGGTTTTTGTGATGTCCTGGCAAAGGTCGTTTCGGACATAGACTGGCAGTGTGAATCGTTGCTCGCAAGTAACACTTACTGTGGCTTGCCAGCCTCAATGATGTCAGCGGTTGAAAAGACCTATTCAGAATTCCCGGAGGAAATTGGTACTGGGCAACGATCTGCAGTAATAGGGCTATTCAACGGATTGTTGCTGTCCGGGGTAGCCATGAGCCTGGCCGGGTCGAGTGCACCTGCATCCGGCGGTGAACATCTGGTTTCACATTTTTGGGATATGCGTGAACCGATCAGCGGGCGTGAACCTGAACTCCACGGATTGCAGGTCGGGGTTGGGATCATCCTTTCAACGGCCTGCTATACCCGCCTTGCACGACTGAAAAAAACTGAATTATTACCACAGGCAGAACAGCTTTTTTCGGCAACGGCAGCCAGAATTCCAGAGATTTGGGGACCATATTCAGCCGAAGTGACCAAACAGTTCAATAACAAAAGGGAAATCTTGCTTCAATTTGATACTCTTTTGCCGCAATGTTGGGACAGGCTGCAAACACTCTTCAGGCAGGTTCGTTCACCTGAGTATTTCGTTGATCTTTTTGCTCGTACCGGAGCCCCGTTTAATTTGGAAGCCTTTAAGTTGACTAGCGAAGAATTTTTGCTGGCGGCAATAAACAGCCGTGCGATCCGTGATCGGATAACAGTTCTTGATCTTGCTGCCAATGCCCAGGTTCTTGAACCGGCTGCTGAGGACGCCCTTCGGTTATTGAGCTAAGGTAAGATTTTTCAGGTAAGTCTGGTTGAATACTGAAATCCTGTTTCTTGAAACAACCTGAGACAGGCATCGACAACGAAGGGATCATATAGAATACCTCTGTTTTTACTAATTTCTTCCAGAGCCATATCCCTGCCTAAACTTGGCCTGTACGGACGATGGGTTTCCATTGTCTCCACTACATCAGCGACACATAAGATCCTTGATTCCAAGAGAATGTTTTCCCCTGAAAGCCCCTGAGGGTAACCTGAACCATCAAATTTTTCATGGTGTTGAAGCACAATCTGATCGACTCGCCAGGGAAAATCTATTTGTTTTAAAATGTCATAGGCAACCTGAGGATGTCTCTTGATCAGGAGCAATTCTATTTCATTGAGACGTCCTGGTTTACTTAAAATCTCTCCAGGGACGGATATTTTTCCCATATCATGAATGAGTCCTGCCATCTGAAGGCCTTTCATTTCATGTTCAGGAAGTCCGATTTCCCGGGCAATAGCCAGGGAAAGATCTGTCGTCCGCCGTTGATGACCAGCTGTGTAAGGATCCCTTTCTTCCAGGGTGAGAGACATGGCTTTGACAATTTCATCAAGGCTTTTTTGTAATTGAAGATAGCTGTGATTGAGCTTTATCTGTGTACTTTTTCGTTCTTCAATTTCCTGCTTAAGTTGTATGTTCAGTTGCGTCAATTCGGCTGTGCGCGCCTGAACAATATTTTCGAGCAGATCATGATGCTTTTTGAGTTTATCTTCTGCTTTCATCTCTTTGGAAACGATTGTCAAAATCCCCAGAGACAAACAAATATTATCCTGTTCGTACACTTCGATTGTCGCCTGATCCTTGAGCCAGATCTTATTGCCTTGCCCAATTTCTATTTTATAGACAGCTTCAATCACCCCCGCCTTTTTCCCCTCTTCCCTTAATTCTTCCCATCTATAGCTGATTTCGTCGTGGGATTTTACCTGTTTCAGGACAATGTCTTCTACATCAAGATCTTTGTATATTTGTCGATCTTGTATACTCATACGAAAAACATCGGCCATCTCGTGCTGTTCGCATCCCAAAAGAGTAGTAAATGATTTGGCAGTATACTCGTACCAAATCCTTTTATCGTTGCCTTCCCAGGCGGCGATATAAAGAATGGCCTCACTCCCTGTATTCTCAAATGCCCGGTAGCATTCAATACACTCTGCCAAACGGTTTCTCAGGGTGGCTGAATAATCAGAAGATTTAAGGATGCGGCCTTGGTATTGCTGATCTGCCAGGGTGTCGGTTTCTATCAAAAGCCCCATAATTTCTCACTATATACTGCGGTGGGTGGTCAGTTAGGTTGAGTCAAAGCCTTGTTTTAAAATAGCGGTATTGATTGGCTATATTGTTTTACTTCCTATAAGGAAATTATCCAACCAATTTAGTACAATGACTTCCGCTGGGATTTCAGGTTTTGCAAAAGAAATTCATAAGACATCCTGGACTCGGGATAAAAGAAAAACTGCTGCCCAAAATGTCTTTTTCGTTTCTGAATAGAAAGGAGCTTAATGGCCAAAAGCGGACTTAGGCCTTTCCTTTTTTCCTAAAAGGCCCATTAAACAAAAAAAGGCCTTTAACGATTTCTCGTTAAAGGCCTTTTTCGTATGGCGTCCCCAACCGGATTTGAACCGGTGTTGTCGGCGTGAAAGGCCGATGTCCTGGACCTGACTAGACGATGGGGACAAAACTCTTTGGTGGGTCGTGCGCGATTCGAACGCGCGACTCTCTGATTAAAAGTCAGATACTCTACCAGCTGAGTTAACGACCCGTGAAGGAAACCTTTATACAAGGTCGGCTAACATGTGTCAATAATTTTTTTCCCTTCTTCTTTGTATCATTTTTCGCCCATTCATCAGGGATTGTGGGTTGTTTACCTCTGCATCACCGGCGGACTGGTATAAAAAAGTTGAGACCCTGTGCAGGGAGTGCTATATGAGAGAACAGTATTCATATTCGAAGTTTTTACCAGGTTGTCGTTTTTTATATCTGGTAAATTATTCTAACAATTTTTTCTACATAGGTTTTATATGGGTTTATTGAAGGGTTCAGCAAGTTTTGTGCGGTTTACCGTCTTGGGTGAGTTGCCGGAAAATACCTTGGATTTTATTGCCGAGAGGATAATCGCCTTTTCCTTTAAGGATATCGACGACACCTATGATGAATATTCCATAGGCTGGGTTTCGATTTTGAATATGTTTGATTCGCAGTTTCAATATGCCTCCTATGCTGCTGGGGATTTTATCACACTTACGCTGCGTATTGACGAGAGAAAGGTCTCGCCGGCGATCCTGAAAAAAGTTGTCCAGAAGGAAGAGGAGAGGCTGCGGTTGGAGCGGCAGCTACCGAAGTTGAGCCGATCGATGAAGGTTGAGGTGAAAGAGAGAGTCCGGGTCGATCTGATGCGCAAAGCGATACCGATACCGGCAACTTTTGAGCTCTGCTGGAGTCTTTCTGATTCGACCCTGCTCTTTTTTTCTACCAATAAAAAGATGCACGCCATCCTGGAGGATTTTTTTAAAGAGAGCTTTGGCCTGCTTATTCGGCAGCAGATCCCTTACACGACCGCTGAGCATCTGATTGATGAGGAGCAGCTGGCGGTACTGGAGAGGATATCTCCTGAAATCTTCGTATGATGGACTCGAAAAAAGCCCGATCTACTTCGTTGTAGGTCTAATACGGCGATTTGCTGTACTACATGTACTAGCAAATCGCCGTATCAGACACTCCGCCTCGTATATCGAACTTTTTCCAGAGCCCATCCAACAGGCTGAGGTGGCTTTTTACGATCTTATCTTGTATGACACGGTGTAAAAATTTTCCAGCAAGACTCCTTAAGGTGATAAAAAGTGATGGATTTAGTTGATCTAATTGTTGAAAAACGATTTCTTGGGCAGGAATTTCTCACCTGGCTCTGGTATAAAAGTGAAGAGCGCGGCGGCAGCATTGAGTTGCCCGGGGAAGGGGATATAACCTGCGTCTTTGAAAAACATATGCTGCTAGAATCCGGGGAAGGGGAGTCGACCGAAAAGATTGTCTGCACCGGCCTGCAGGCTGAGCTGCAGGAGGCTAGGACCGGCCTGCGGATGGGCAAAAAACTTGAGCAGGCCCGGATCGTCATCGGCCATAATGACTATGAGTATAGCTTCACCCTGGCCGCCGCCTTGATGGAATTCAGAAATGTGCGGTTGCCCAAGACTGAAACCACGGAGCAGGATAAGAGCGAAAACCCGGAAGAGATTGAAGGAATGACCCTGGAGCGCATCTATCTCTTTGAAGAGCTCGTTAAGCTGGTCAACGGCTTGTTCAGAATGTTTCTCAATGTGCGCTTAAGTGAGCATTGGCGAAATGAGTTGGAGAAAGTCAGGGGCTGGGTGGTAAAAACAACGGTCGC
The DNA here is from genome assembly GCA_963796255.1 of uncultured delta proteobacterium. Lineage (GTDB taxonomy): Bacteria > Desulfobacterota > Desulfobulbia > Desulfobulbales > Desulfocapsaceae > Desulforhopalus_A. Next base: position 10,341 of record CAWCLE010000022.1, read on the forward strand.
TGATGTCGAATAAAAACCAAGCGAGCAGGCAGGAAAACCATGGAGTTTGAAACAGTAATCGGGCTGGAGATTCATGCCCAGCTGAAAACACGAACGAAGATTTTTTGCGGCTGTTCAACCAAATTCGGTGCGCCGCCGAACAGCAATACGTGTCCGATCTGCCTGGGAATGCCCGGGGTTTTGCCGGTCTTAAATAAAAAAGTGGTCGAGTTCGCTATCAAGCTGGGCCTTGCCACCAAGGCGAAAATCAATCGTTTTTCCCAATTTGCCCGGAAAAATTATTTTTATCCGGACCTGCCCAAAGGCTATCAGACCTCCCAGTTTGATCTGCCGATTATTGGCCGGGGCGAGATAGATATCGAGGTGGACGGGCAGAAAAAAACTATCGGCATCACCCGTATCCATATGGAAGAAGACGCCGGTAAGCTGATCCATGATGAGCTTGAACCGGTGTCGCATATCGATCTGAACCGCACCGGTACGCCGCTTCTGGAAATAGTCTCGGAACCGGATATTCGCAGTCCGCAGGAAGCAGCCGCCTACCTGAAGAAACTCCACGCCATTGTTCGTTACTTAGACATTTGTGACGGCAATATGCAGGAGGGGAGCTTTCGCTGCGATGCCAATATTTCCCTTCGTGCGGTCGGTGAAGCGAAGCTCGGCACGCGGACCGAGCTGAAGAACATGAACTCGTTTCGTAACGTCCAGAACGCCCTGGAATTTGAGGTTCGCCGGCAAAGGGATATTCTTCTTGAGGGCGGCACCATCGTCCAGGAGACACTGCTGTGGAACCCGGATAAGAACTGCTCGGAATCAATGCGCGGCAAGGAAGATGCCCATGATTATCGGTACTTTCCCTGCCCGGATCTGGTGCCCATCGAGATCAGCGACGAGTGGATTGAACAGGTCCGTCGCTTACTGCCGGAACTCCCCGATGCACGAAAGGCCAGGTTCCTCGACCAGTATGAGTTGCCCGATTACGATGCCGTCCTCTTGACTGCAGACCGTGAAATTGCCCAGTATTTTGAAGATACCGTGGGAGCTGGCGCACCGGCCAAAAAGGCTGCCAACTGGATCATGACCGAGCTGATGCGGGAGTTGAAAGGAGAAGAAATTTCGGCCTGCAAAGTGCGTCCAGCGCAGCTGGCGGCACTGCTGGCGATGGTCGAAAAAAACACCATCAGCGGCAAGATTGCCAAGACCGTTTTTGTCGCGATGATGGTGAGTGGTCAGGATCCAGCCGCAATTGTCAAAGAGAAAAACCTGGCCCAGGTGTCCGATGTGGGAGAACTGCTGGTGCTGGTCAAAGAGATTGTTGCCGCCAATCCGGGCCAGGTGGCAGACTATCGCGGCGGTAAAACCAAGTTGATGGGTTTTTTTGTCGGTCAACTGATGCAGAAGACCAAGGGACAGGCCAATCCGCAACTGGCCAATGAACTCTTTGATCAAGAACTTCTTGGCGATTGATAAATCTACGATGGCTGTGAGACCATCAACAAATAATGACGGTGGATAAAGAAAACTGGCAGAAAAAAGGCGAGGGCCATCGGGCTCGACTGCGGGATCGATTTTTGACCCGAGGTCTTGACGGTTTCAGCGATGTGGAGATCCTGGAACTGCTGCTGTCTTTTGGCACCCCGCGCACCGATTGCAAGGAACCAGCCCGCCTGCTGCTGCAAAAGTATGGCAGCTTTGCCAAGGTCTTTGAGGCGCCGATGGCTTCACTCCAGGAGGTCAAGGGGATTGGGCCGAAGAACGGTTTTGCCATTCATTTTATCCATGCAGTGGCCGGCTACTATCTCAAGGAGCGACTGCATGGAAAACGCTATCTCCATTCTTCCACTGAAGTTGCCGAGTATCTGATTCATTCGCTGCGCGGCTTGAAAAAAGAAGTTTTCACCGTCATCTATCTCGACTCCTCTCATGCCATCATCGATTCGGAGATCGTCGCCGAAGGCACCCTCAACGTCAATACCGTCTACCCGAGGGAGATTATCAAGCGGGCCCTGGAGTTTCATGCCGCGGCATTGATCATCGCCCATAATCATCCTTCGGGCAGCCTGCAGCCTTCGGCCCAGGATATCAAACTGACTAAAACCCTTGCTCTGCTCTGTCGGTATATGCAGTTACAGCTGCTCGATCACCTGATTATCGGCGATGGCTCGTATAGTTTCGCCGACAACGGCATGATGGAGTCGGTCCGCATTGAGTGTCAGACCGCCATGGATAGTTTTAATCGGTCATGACGGCCTTGTATCTGCATATTCCTTTTTGCCGCAGCAAGTGCCATTACTGTTCGTTTAGTTCCTGCGCCGGTGCGGAGCAGCTGTATGAGTCGTATATCGCCGCCCTGATGTGGGAAATGGACAATATTGCAGCCCAAGACGGTAACGCATCTGGGCTGGAACTGGACACCCTGTTTATCGGCGGTGGAACACCCACCTGCCTGCCGATCGAATTACTGCAGAGGCTTATCCGCCGGGCAGTTGATCTTTTTGGCTTTGGTGCCGGGGCGGAGATCAGCGTGGAGGCCAATCCCGGCACGGTGGATGCGCACTATCTGGAATCGCTTCTAGTGGTCGGAGTAAACCGGCTTTCTTTAGGCGTGCAGTCGTTTGCTGACCGCGAACTTGGCCTGATCGGCCGAATCCATTCGGCAAGCGATGCAGACACGGCCGTACAAGCGGCACTGTCTGCCGGTTATGCCAATATAAATCTGGATCTGATGTATGGTCTTCCTGAGCAGACCCCCGCTTCCTGGCAGAATTCCCTGCAGCGAGGTCTGGCCCTTTACCCGCAACATCTCTCCCTGTATCAATTGACGATTGAGCAGGGTACCCCGTTCTATGCCCTGCTGCACAACAGCACGCTGAGCCTCCCGATAGAAGATGATATCCTGGCAATGGATGCAATCACTGATCTGTTGAGCTGCTCAGCCGGACTCCACCAGTATGAAACGTCAAACTATGCCGCAACAGGGTATCAATGTCGGCATAATATCAACTATTGGCAAAACAACGATTACCTGGCTGCCGGGGCTTCGGCGGTAAGCTGTCGGTCTGGGCTGCGGGAGCGGCGGGTTGCCGATCCAGGCGAGTATATCCGCCGGATAAACCGCCGGGAATCGGTAGTTGTTGAGCGGGAAAAACTGCCCCGGGAAAATTCCTTTCGCGAGACGGTGATTATGGGGCTGCGCCTGGTGCAGGGGGTCTCACGCTCTGTGTTATACAAGCGCTATGGCCTGGACCTTGAGGAGTATTATGGTCTGATCCTGAAAAAACTGCTTGATTCGGGCCTGGTTGAATTGACGGCAACGCACTTGCGCATAACCAGAAAAGGATGGCCTTTTGCCAACCGGATCATGGCCGACTTGGTTTGAAGTAACGTTTGTTGGTAGAGTATTTATGACCAAAAACTCATTTATCCAGGCTTTCGGCATTGAACCGGCTGATGTGGTGTGTTGTATCGGGGCCGGCGGCAAGACTTCTCTGATGTTTTATCTGGCTAGACAAGCCAAAGAGCAGGGCTTGAAGGTCCTGGTAACCACGACGACAAAAATATTCATCCCGGATACCAAGCAGTATGATGCCCTTGATCTGAGTGGCCAGCTGTTTTCTAACGGTTTAGCACTGTTGCCTGGAATTTACGTCGGTGGCAGGCCAAGTTCAATTGCCGGTAAAATAAGTGGCGTGGATAGAGATTTGCTGGCGATGCAGCGAAAGCTTTTTGATCTGGTATTGATTGAAGCTGATGGTGCGGCAAAAAAACCGCTCAAAGGCTGGAATGCCACAGAACCGGTTAACCCGGAGTTTACCACTAAGACTATCGGCATTGTCGATATTCAGACTATCGGCAAAATCATCGATGCATCCCTGGTCCATCGCCTGGAGATTTTTTGCCTGTTGACCGGAGCAAAAGTTGGGGAGCCAGTCACCATTGATCATATTTATCGATTAGTTGTCCATCCTAATGGACTCTTTGCAAAATCCCGGGGAGACACTCTTCTTTTTATCAACAAGGCGGAATCAAAGAGCGACTTTGCTAATGCCAGGAAACTGCAGGCATTGCTTCCCAATCTGAAAATTGTCATTGGCAGCGTGCACCAGGGATGCATCCATGAGTAGGCTCGATGCGGTCATCATGGCCTCCGGTCTGTCGCGACGGATGGGGTGCAATAAATTGCTTTTGCCGCTCGGAGAATCGACGGTTGTCGAACAATTTTTGGGTCGTTTTCCCTATCATCTGTTTCAAAAAGTTATTTTTGTCTATAGCGATCGGCAGGTTGAGGCAATTGCCGCTAAATATCCGCTCATTCTCTGCCATAATCAAGTTCCGGAGGCCGGTAAAAGTCATTCTATTCAACTGGGAGTAGCGAAAAGCACCGCCGAAGACGGCATATTGTTTGCCGTGGCTGATCAGCCTCTTTTAACCGCGGCCACGATCAAGACCCTGGTTGAGATGTTCTCCCGGCAGGACGGTCAAAAAATTATCGTCCCCGAGGTGGACGGCCAACCGGCAAATCCGGTGATTTTCCCCGCCGCCTGCCGCAGCGAATTTGCCGAACTGCAGAGAGATTCGGGGGGGCGGCAGCTGATTGGCAAAGACCCGCAACGGGTCTGTTCGGTGTTTTTTGCAACAGCAGATGAATTCTGCGATGTGGATACTCCCGAGAAATATCAACAAATGGTGGCCAAATGGATTTTCTTGGAAACTAAATAGACAGGTAGTCCTCGGGTAGCTGACCGGCGGACTCAAGTCCGTTGATGGCGCTGTTGATATGTTCCTCCACTGCGGCACAGGCTTGATTGAGATTGCCGGCGGCAATGGCATCGACAATGGTCGCATGTTCTATGGTGGGACAATATTCAATCTTGTAGAAAGGATCGTAGAGGATGAGGAAGATCCTGGTCCTGTCGAGCAGATCGTTGATATAGGAGTAGAGAACGCGATTATCGGAAAATTGAGCTATTTTCATATGTAATGCGTCGTTTATTGCGAAGTATTCGTCCAGATTGTTTTTATCAAAAACCTTTGTCTCTAGCTCAATAAGGCCGCGGAGCTCCCCAATCTGGTCGGCGGTTATGCCGGGTATGATGAGCCGGATCGCCATCATTTCCAGCTGGGAGCGGACCAGAAAAGTTTCTTTTATTTCTCGTTGGGTCGGGGTAATAACAAAGGCACCTCTATGGGGAATACTCCTGACCAGCCCTTCGGCTTCCAGCCGTTTAATGGCACTGCGCACCGGGGTGCGGCTGACTCCCAGTTGCTGGGCCAGACTTACCTCGACCAGCTGACTGCCCTGCCGGATATATCTTTTGCGTATCGCTGTTTTCAGTTTCCTGTAAACAGAATCCTCAGAATTGATTCTCATTATCTGTCCCATTTTCTTCCCACTCCAGTCCATTTTTGCTGTAACCGTTTACAAATCCGGCTTATACGTTGGCCAACCCCGTTCCGGTGAACTGTTACCATTTGCTAAAAGAAGCTAAAGTAAATTATTTCTTAAACTATTTCTATAAATTACACAAAAACAGTTGACACTTCTATACGGAATATCGTAAAAATATTTTGTGTGCATATATTGTATACAATTTTTTCATGCAATACTACTGGTACTTTTATTGGGTGGCGTAAATATATTATAAAATTTTATTCTCATTGGGACAGCTATGTTTAACAAAATGATTGCCGGTCTTCTGCCGCATATGCCGAAAAAATTAGTATGGATGTTCTCCAAACAATACATAGCCGGAGAAACTCTGGATGAAGCGATTGCCAACGCCAAAAAGTTAAACGCGGAAGGCATCCAGACGACCATCGACGTCCTGGGTGAGTTTATCACTACGCTAGCTGAAGCGGAAACTAATAAAGAAGAATATCTGCACGTCATCGACGCCGCAGAAAAAGCGGGGGTGGACGGCAATTATTCGCTTAAACCGACTTTTTTTGGCCTGCTTCTCGATAAAGAAGTCGCCTATAAGCATATCCGGGAGGTCGTTGCCAAGGCCGCTTCATACAACAATTTCGTCAGGATCGATATGGAGGATTCTCCCTGCACCGATATGGAGATCGATATTTTCAGAAAATTGAAAAAGGAGTTTCCCGCCCATGTCGGTCTGGTTGTTCAGGCCTATTTGAAAAGGACGCGACAGGATATCGAAAATTTAAAGGACCTGAACACCCCGGAACACCCCGTTAATTTAAGGGTATGCAAGGGAATTTATATTGAACCGGAAACCATTGCCTATAAAAATTACCACGAAGTCAATAATCATTTCTTAGATGACGTCGAATATATGTTCCAGAACAGCATGTACCCGGCCATCGCCACCCACGACCAGCCGGTGGTTGAAGGGGCCTATAAACTCATCGAAAAATATAAAGTTGCTAGGGACAAATATGAATTCCAGATGCTCTATGGCGTGACCCCGGCTCTGCGAAAATCGATTCTCGATAAAGGACACCGGATGCGGGTCTATGTGCCATTCGGCAAACAGTGGTTCGGCTACAGCACCAGAAGGTTGAAAGAAAACCCGAAAATGGCCGGAGTGATTATTAAGGCCCTCTTTAACAAGGGATAATAAGCGATAAACAGCAAACGGAGCTAAATTATGAACCTCATGAATAATGCAGTCATCAATACCCCCAAACCGGTTAATGAACCGATCCTGAACTATGCCCCGGGCAGCCCGGAAAAAGCGGCTCTGAAAAAAGAACTGGCGGCGATGTCGGCCAGGCAGCTGGAAATTCCACTGATAATCGGCGGCAAAGAGATAAAAACCGGCAATTTGGGCAAGGTCGTCATGCCCCATGATCATCAGCATGTCCTGGCTACTTATCATAAAGCAGGCAAAGAGCACGTGCAGCAGGCAATCGATGCAGCGGTGGCTGCCCAACCGATGTGGCAGTCTTTTCGATGGGAAGAGCGATGCGCCATCTTTTTAAAAGTTGCCGAACTGCTGGCAACCAAATATCGGGCTCTGATCAACAGCGGGGCGATGCTTGCCGGCGGAAAAACAGTTTTTCAGGCCGAGATTGACGCCGCCTGCGAGTTAATTGATTTTTTGCGGTTCAATGTGCGCTACGCCCAGGAAGTGTATCAGAAACAACCCGAGTCCTCTGCCGGGTTGTGGAATTTTGTGCAGCACCGGCCACTGGAGGGCTTTGTCTTTGCCGTGACGCCGTTTAATTTCACCGCTATTGCCGGCAATCTCCCAACCGCTCCGGCCCTTATGGGCAATACCGTGGTCTGGAAGCCGGCATCGTCAATGGTCTATACCCCGTATTTGATCATGCAGATGTTGGCAGAAGCAGGTTTGCCGCCGGGAGTCATTAATTTCGTGCCGGGCTCTGGTGCCAGTGTCGGCGATATCTGCCTGGCCGATCCGAATTTGTCCGGAATCCATTTTACCGGCTCCACCCGGGTGTTCCAGCAGATGTGGCAGACCATTGGTGCCAATATCAGCACATATAAGTCGTATCCGCGCATAGTTGGCGAAACCGGCGGCAAGGATTTTATCTTCGCCCACAGCAGTGCCGATGTCGAGACGCTGGTGACCGGCATGGTCCGCGGGGCATTTGAATACCAGGGCCAGAAGTGTTCCGCCGCCAGTCGTGCCTATATTCCCCGTTCGCTTTGGTCTGATGTTGAGGCCCAGTTGAAGAGCAAGATCAGCAGAATTAAAATGGGACCTCCAACCGATTTTCGCAACTTCTGCGGCGCGGTAATCGACAAAGCAGCCTTTGATTCTATTGCCGGCTATATCGAATATGCGCGCAGCAATGACGGCGGGAAGATTCTTGTCGGCGGAAACTGCGATGACAGCGTCGGCTACTTCGTTGAACCTACGGTTATCTTAGCCGCTGATCCGCACTTCAAGACCATGGTTGAAGAGATTTTTGGGCCGGTTCTAACCGTTTATGTCTATGACGACGAAAAGTATACTGAGACCCTCGAACTCTGTAATACCTCATCGATCTACGCCCTTACCGGCGCGGTTTTCGGTCGCGACCGAGGTGCAGTGAGTACCGCAGTTGCCATGCTTGAACATGCAGCGGGTAATTTTTATATCAATGATAAACCAACCGGCGCAGTTGTTGGCCAGCAGCCTTTTGGCGGCGGCCGGGCTTCGGGAACCAATGATAAGGCCGGTTCCCAGGCAAATCTTATGCGTTGGGTCTCTACTCGCACAATCAAAGAAACATTTGTACCGGCTGTTGATTTTAAGTATCCTTTCATGGAAGAAGAATAGAGTGGGGAAAAAGACGCGTAGTGACTGAGAGAGGGTCTAAGACCCGGTATGAGGTTGCTGCAAACAGTTAAAAGCTGATCGTCTGACAACAATCAGCAGTCAAGAGGGCGTAATGGCCAAGAAGAAACTAAAAGAAATAGTCATCAACCGTGACTGGTGCAAAGGCTGCGGCATCTGCGTCAGTTTCTGTCCGACCAAGGTTCTGGAGCTGGACAAAGCGGATAAATCCACCGTCGTTCGACCGGAAGACTGCATCTGCTGCCGGATGTGCGAACTGCGATGTCCGGATCTGGCAATCGAGGTGTTGATTGAAGGAGGTGAAAAAGATGAGTAAAAATATCCGATTTGTCCAAGGCAACGAAGCCTGTGTGGAAGGGGCAATCTATGCCGGCATCGATTTCTTTGCCGGCTATCCGATCACTCCTTCAACCGAGATCGCTGAACTTCTATCCCAGCGCCTGCCGGAAAAAGGCGGCAAGTTCATTCAGATGGAAGATGAAATCGCCTCGATGTGCGCCATTATTGGGGCGTCCTTGACCGGCAAAAAAGTCATGACCGCAACCAGCGGCCCCGGTTTTTCCTTAAAGCAGGAGGCCATCGGCTATGCCTGTATGACCGAGATTCCCTGCGTCATCGCCAACGTCCAGCGTGGTGGCCCATCCACCGGTAATCCGACCCATGTCAGCCAAGGGGACATCAATCAGGCCCGCTGGGGGACCCACGGCGACCATGCGATCATCGCCCTGACCGCCTCCAACCACCAGGACGTGTTCAAGATGACCGTCGATGCCTTCAATATGGCCGAGACCTACCGCACCCCGGTGGTGCTGCTGTTTGATGAGGTTGTTGGTCATATGCGCGAGAAGCTGGTCATCCCGGAGGCGGGAGAGCTGGAGATTGTCGACCGGCTGCGCACCTCAGTGGGCAAAGGAGTCGATTACCATCCCTACCTGCCAAGAGAAGACGGCCGCCTGCCGATGTCCGATTTCGGCGGCGAACACCGCTACAATGTGACCGGGCTGTTTCACGATATGTGGGGCTTTCCATCGAACAACCCGACCACGGTCAACGAGCTGCTCAAGCACCTGGTGGACAAGATCGAAAACAACGTCCACGCCATTACCCGCTATAAGGAGCACTTTATGGAGGATGCGGACTATGTGCTTGTTTCCTACGGCTCCTCGGCCAGATCGGCCATCCATCTGGCCAAGATGCGGCGGGCCAAAGGCGAGAAGATCGGCGTTTTGGAGCTGCAGTCGATCTGGCCCTTCCCGACTGAGTTAATCCGTGAGAAATGTGACCATGCCAAGGCTGTTTTGGTGGTTGAGATGAACATGGGCCAGGTTACGGCTCAGGTGAAAGCCGCGGTACGAAAACCTAATCGAGTGTTTTTGGCCAACCGGATAGATGGACATCTTGTCACCCCTGACGACATCAAAAAACTCCTTCGGGTCATCCAGGGGAGGGGAGTATAATATGGCAGTTAAAGATTATTTACGCGAGCGGTTTTTTCCTCATATGTGGTGTCCTGGCTGTGGGCACGGGACCATCCTCAACTCGCTCATCCGGGCGATTGAAGAGCTGCAGTTGAATAAAAACGAGATTGTCATGACTTCGGGCATCGGTTGTTCGGCCCGGATCTCCGGCTATGTCGATTTTCACTCCCTGCATACTCTGCATGGCCGGGCTCTGGCCTTTGCCACCGGGGTGAAACTGAGTAGGCCGCACCTCAATGTGATAGTACCAATGGGCGACGGCGACGCGCTGGCCATTGGCGGCAATCACTTTATTCATGCGGCACGGCGCAATATCGATATCACCGCCATCGTCATGAATAACCGGATCTACGGCATGACCGGCGGCCAGTTCTCACCGCTGTCCGGACCGGGAGTGAAAGCCACCACCGCGCCCTATCTGACGATCGACAGCAATTTCGATGTGGTCGAGCTGGCGAAGGCGGCCGGGGCCACCTTTGTTGCCCGTTCCACTTCATATCACGTCAAGGAGAGCACCGAACTGCTGAAAAAGGCCATCCTGCACAAGGGCTTTTCGGTGGTGGAGATACTGTCGCAGTGCCCGACCCATTATGGCCGGAAAAACAAAGAAGGCGATGCAGTCAGCATGCTTGAGCTGCATAAGACCAATACCGCATTGCTTGGCTCAAAAGCCCTGGAAGAGAACCCCAGCCTTACTCCTCGAGGGATCTTTGTCGAAAAAGACCGACCGGAATACTGCGCAGAGTATGACAAGATAATCGCCTATGCAACGAGGGAGAAGGTATCATGAACAGAATAAGACTGGTATTCTCAGGTTCCGGCGGCCAGGGGGTAATCACGGCGGCTATTATCCTGGCCGAGGCGGCGGTTATGTACGAAGGGCTGAATGCCACCCAGTCTCAGAGCTATGGAGCGGCGGCGCGTGGTGGTTCAACCCGGAGCGATATCATAATCTCCAATAGCGAGATTGATTTTCCGGAGGTGACCCAGCCCAATATTTTAGTCTGTTTGACACAGGACGCCTATAACAGCTACTCCTCGGTCATCCGGCCCGGAGGCATCCTCTTGACCGACAGCCGTTATGTGCAGACAATCCGCAAGGTTGATGCCAAGCAGGTCGAGCTGCCGATGTATGACAGCGTGATGGAAAAAATCGGCAAACCGGTGGTTTTCAATATTTGTGTGCTCGGCGCATTGATCGGTATCACCGAGGTGATCAAACCGAAATCGGTAATGGCCGCAGTCGCTGACCGGGTTCCGAAGGACTTTGTTACTTTAAACAACCGAGCCTTTGATCTGGGTCTGGTGTTGGGTTCGCAATACAGCTGGCAGTAATTCCTGTGGTTTTTATAGCTCCCTGGTGGCTTTTTGCCGACAGGGAGTTTTTTATTTAGAATCTTTTAATAGTAAGGTGGGGGGCGGACGAGAAAACTTATGGATACTTTTCCCAGTAGCTATTCTTCGATAACCAGAGGTGAAGACATCATTGCCAAGGCCGAGAGTGTCGGCCTTGATCCACGGGTTCTTTACGAGGCGGTCATCGACCTTTCCTCGGAGGGTTTGCTCACTGCTAACTGTATTAATATGGCCGCGGGCATTCTGTTAAAAGATATCGGCCTGCCCCGCTATTTTTTTGAAAATATTCGTAAAGATGCCCTGGCGCATCTTCTTGAGTCGATCGCCACTTCCATCAAGGTGGCAGACGGTAAGGTTATTCTCTATGGCCGGGTGGCTCAGATCGACTTTGACGCCACCGAGGCAAGTGTAGCCCAGCGGGTCAGAATTGCCACCGAAGAGACTCGCGATAGCATGGAAACGGTGCTTGAGGGATTAATAGCCGGTCACCGCCGAGAGTATTACTACAGCCCCGCGAGCAAGTACTACACCTATATTATTCGGCCGGAAACAGTCAATGATTATCCTCGGGAAACTTTTAAAGACTCCCGCTTTCTGTTTACCCTGGCCGGGGATTATTCGGCAACCCCCGAGCCGACCAGAAGACGCTATGAAAAAGTCTTAAAAGAGGGTGAGGCATCGACCATTCCTCTTGTTGCCGTGTTCAATCTGCCCGAGACCGGCGAGACGCGGTTGATGTTCAATTCTGATTTTGAGTCGCCACAGATCCCGGTGTTACGCAAGATTCTCGCCGACCACGACTTGACCTTGGTGCGCGCCTACTGGGAACCTTATTTGGGGCAGTCGTCGGTTCCTTCATCTATCTGCACACTGTATGTCAACGGGGAACTGACCAGAACACAGGAAGAGGGGGTGGTGACCGACCTGCGCTCGTATCTCTCTTTTTCAGTGAGTGCCATCAAGGAACTGTACCTGGATAAGCGAATTACCTTTCAAGAAATGCTCTTTGCCGGTAATGCCATCGATTTTACCCATTTATTCATTTTTAAAGAGAGCGAAAACCTCACCGATCGGGAAATTCTTGACAACCTTACCAGCAAAGACCAGCGCGAGGCGTTTGCCAAACGGATTCAGAGCGCCAATAAGTCGACCTACGCAGCCCCGGTAATTATGGAAACAGTAACCCGTTTTCCCGATCTTATTACCTTCCTTCATGATCTTTTCAAGCGGCGTTTTGCCCCCGAACGGCTCAAAGGGACGGGAGGATTGATTTCCGACCAGGAGCTGCAGCGCAAGGAGCTCGAATTTGAAAAAGTTATCGCCGCCAGGTTTATTGATTATTCTCTGGGCTATGACATCTTCAAATTCATGTTCAAGATCGTTACCTGTACCCTGAAGACCAATTTTTACAAGCCGGAAAAACGATCGTTTTCTTTTCGCTTCGACAACCGTATCCTCGATCCACTGGTTTTCAGCAGGTTTGTCTATGGCGTCTTTTTTGTCAACGGTCATTACTCTTGCGGTACCCATTTGCGAGCGGCGGATATTGCCCGCGGTGGCCTGCGTTTAATCCGGGTATCGCGCTCCAACCATGACAGCGAGCTTGACAACGCCGTGCTGCTCAACTACGCGCTCGGTCCAAAAGCGCAGCGATTAAAGCACAAGGATATCTGCGAAAGCGGCTCCAAGGGTGTGGTTATCCCGCTGCCGCAATATGCCGGCTATAAAAAAGAGGCCTTAAATGACTATACCGAAGGCATTATTGATTTGATGCTGCCGGACAGCTCGGTTGTTGATTACTATGGTCAGGCGGAGATGGTCTTTTTCGGGCCGGATGAAGGCACCGCCCCGTTGATGGACGATGTGGCCTATCATGCTCGGAACAGGGGTTATCAGTACTGGCGGACTATCACTACCGGTAAAAGTTTTGGTATTCCCCACGACACCTATGGCCTGCTGCTGAGTGGCGAAACCTTCGGTCTTTATGATCAGGAAGAAAAAGGTGTTGAACTGCAGGTCGATGGCCGCTCCGTCGTCCTGACCAACGACATGGAAAAAATCTATGCCGAAGTGGGCGACAACATCGCCTCCTCTGGTATGACTACAACTTCGATCATGACTACTTTCAGGACCTTGATCGAACATTACCAGGCCAGGGAAGAAGACTTGAATCTGATAATTACTGGCGGACCGGATGGCGATCTCGGCGCCAATCAGATTCAATGTTATAAGGGGAAAATCTGTCTTATCGTGGACGGTGGTTCAGTTCTCTTTGATCCCGAGGGACTCGATAAAAAAGAGCTGATGAAACTGGCCTTTCAACGTAACTCCTCGCCGCGGGCCAATTCCCTGCATTTTCCGGTCAATAAGTTAAGCAAAAACGGCTTTATGGTGCCGATCAGTGCCGTCAATTTGACCCTGCCGGACGGGACGGTTATCGAAGACGGGGCTCTGTTTCACCGCAATTTTCTCAGCGATCCGGAAAATCGCAAATACATCAAAGCGGCTGATATCCGGGCATTTATTCCCTGCGGCGGCTTTAAGGATACCATCAATCAGGGCAATATCCGCCGGTTTGTGGAACTCTTCGGTGAGCTGCAGTTTATTGTCGAGGGGGCGAATGTTTTCTTTGACGATGCGGCCAGACGTTATATTGCCACGCAAACCAACATTAAACAGATTAAGGATTCCACCGCCAATAAAGGTGGCGTTTTCAGCAGCTCGATTGCCGAAGTGCTTACCGGCTTTCTGCTGCAGGAGGACTATGAGGCGAAACTGCTTAATGACAGCACGACCCGCTGGGCATTGACCAGGGATGTGCTCCAGATGGTTAGTCGCTATGCCCGCCTGGAAACGAGTCTGCTGCTGCGATTATATGATGCTGATCCCGCGGTGCCGCTTTTTGAGCTGTCGGAGATAACCAGTGAGAAAATTTTTGCCTTGCAGGATGAGCTGGAACTGAAGCTTTCCGAGATCCTGGCCGACGACAAACTGGTCTGGCAGGTGATGGAGAATTACATCCCGGCAGTACTCCGGGAAAAGCTGGGCCAAAAGCCGATCATGGCAATTTTTGCTACGGTGCAGCTGCAACCCTACCGCAATGCCATTGTCACCAAGAAACTGGCGTCTATGGCCTTTTACCGTTTTGGTGAACAGTGGTCCGACTACCTGGCCGAGCTGGAGACTGACCTGCTGCCAGGGCTGCGGAAGATTTTTGCCGATTAATGTTGCAGGTCTCGATACTCATCGTCGGCGATAATCCGCAGCGGCATGACGTCACTGGCCCCGCGAATGACCAGCGAGGGATCGACGCGCACACAGGCTCCGGCAAACGAGCCGGCAACGGCAAAGGAACAGACCTGGACATTCATTGGCCCTATCTGCGGCAGCCGAAACAGGCTCTGGTAGATTCGTTGCCGGTTACCAAAACGCCCCTCCGTCCTGCCGATTATATCATCAGTATCGGTGATGACGATATTTTCCCCGCTCCGGCCGACAATCGGTTTCTCCACATAGCCGCCGCGCAGCAGATTTTCCGTCAGCTCAAACTGTGAGTCGAGCAGGTAGGGATGATCGGGAAAGAGGCTCCAGATTACTGGCAGAATAGCCTTGTTGCTGGGAATTAACGTCCAGAGCGGTTCATGCACCATAACTTCAGGGCGGAGTAACACATCAACCAGACGAGGAGGCGAGCCTGCATCGGCTGCGGTTTTTGCCGGCTGGTGATCTTCTATCTCGTGTCTGATCTGGTCCAGAGCGGTTTCCCAGGCCCAGGTTTTCCACACCCTTTTTATTGGAATATTGTCGGCGTCAACGATCCTGTCTCCGCGCCAGTGCAGATCTGTTACACCTTGCAGGATTTTTACGGCGATGCCCGCTTCCTCCATCGCTTCCTTCATGAACAGAGCGTGGTAGGTTTCCTCGTCGTCAAAGTCCTGCATGATATGCAGGATATCTTTTATGCCTCGCGACTTCCAGGCGGCAGCCAGAGAGGAAAACAGTTTTTCACCCGGGCTGCGGCCAATACTGCACCCGAAATGTGCCGCCCACTGGGTTTGCAGGCGGGCCGCTTCAAAATAACAGGAGGCTGAGTCGGCATTATATTCGTATACCTTGAGGCCTTTTTCTGAGATGCTGAAATCAAAACGACCAGTGATCATCGAATTCTTTCGATTATTCCATGAACTGCGGATCCGCGGCCAGAGGGCGATCGGTATATTGAAGTGGCGCAGTAATTGGTCATCTTTTACCACCTGTTCCGTGGCCCGCATAAAAAAATGATGCAGTTCATTGGTGGCCCGCTGCAGCTCGCTATACGCCGATTCCGACAAACAAAAATAGGTATATGCGTTGCCGGCATCGCCCACCAGCGTATGCCCCGAACTTGTTACATAGGCGGCCCCGGCTGGGTCACTGGTATCTATCCAGGCAGCATTGGCCTGTCCCTTATCCGGCACCGCAGCCATCAGTGGCCGAAATATTCCTTGGTCGATTTCATCGATATTTTCCGCATCCGTGCCGTCGTCGGTCTGTATCACCCAGCCGAGAATGGAAACATTTTCCAGACCGCCGTCAAGAAGATATCCGCCTTCTTCGGTCAGTGTTGCCTTCAGCTGGCGGGAAAAGTTCTGTCCTTTAGGCCATAGCCGGTTATCGTCATTCTGATCGGCAAAACGAACATATTCGTCTTCGACCTCGGTGATAATCGCTACATGTCCGGTGATGGAAAATTCGCCAATCGGTGAAAAGATTAACAGGCAGCCAGGTTCGGGCCGGCGGCGTGATCCATTTTTAAAGGAATGCAGGGGAAGCAGGCTGTTATCTTGAAGCTTTTTAACGCTGCGTAGGCGGAAAATATCATAGGCCATGGGGATATCGTCAAAGACATACTGCTTATTGATGTACAGCCAGCGCCTGACGAACTCGACACACTGCCATTTATACCCCATAAAGATGCCATCAACAAATGAACGGTAGGCTTTGCGATTGGGAAATTCATTGCTATCCGCCGTGGCATAGTCTGAAGAATATACCGGCACGTCACCTGGAGCCAGGCCAAGTACGGTGCCAAATTTAGTTGTCTGCATAGCACGATTTGTTTGAGGTTACAGTAAAAAGCTGGTTTATTTTATGCAAGTTTATCAAAGATACGCACTGGCAGTTTTTTTACCAGAATGATTTCTTGATGAAAAGAATTTACCAATGTAACGGGAAGGGGAAATCGATGAAAGAAGAATACAACTATACCCTGACAGTCCCCCTGGGTGATCTGGCTGAAGCAGAGGCACTTCTAGTGGAGGTCCAGGCCAACAACCCGCAGATGCGGCTCAGCAGAAAACCGGATCGGAGAGGTAACGCCAGGTTTTATCTCTGTTTTCCATACGAGGGTTCACGAACGGATCTACGTTTTCAGGAATGGTTCAGTGGCAAGAACAGCAAGAAATGGGAGCTGTTCGGCCCCAATTACGGGGTTTGGGGCTTAGCCTGATCAGGTGTCGATCGGGACTGCAGAATTGTCTCGATCTCATAACCGATCGTATCGAGTCGAATGGGTTTGGCTATATAGCCATCCATGCCCGCCGCCAGACATTTTTGCCGATCATCCTGCTCCGCACGGGCAGTCATGGCGATAATCGGGATATGCCCACCGTTGCTTTCTTCACGCCGGCGGATGGCCCTGGTTGCCGCATATCCATCCATCTCGGGCATCTGGATATCCATCAGAAGGAGATCATAAGAGTTGTCCTGCAGCATATCGAGTGCCTGGACACCGTTCTCGGCTGCGCTTACCTGCCAGCCTTTACGCTCGAGCACGTTGACGGCAAGAGTTCGATTAATAAATTCATCCTCGACCAGGAGGATGTGCAGAGATTTTTCTCCCGGCCTGATCTCTTTGGAAGGCGGATTTTTTTCGACAATTTTAACTGTGCCGGATTTGCCGAAGGTGTCGTGGGTGCCGGTCGTAAACCGGATGGTAAAATAAAAGGTGGTTCCGACGTCCTGTTTGCTTTCGACACAAATTTTACCGCCCATCATTTCCACCAGCTCTCCGGCGATGACCAGTCCGAGCCCGGTGCCCCGTTGCATGGCGCTCTGACTGGTCCCAAGTTGGCTGAATGCCTTGAACATATTCGGTAATTTTTCCTGGGGGATACCTATGCCGGTATCGCGGATTTGGAAATGAAGCTCAATGTGTTCCTGCTGCCTTTGCTTTTGGTCCAAGCTGGCGTCCTGATTCTGCTGTAAAACAGTGAGGCCCACCTTGCCGGTGTTGGTAAATTTTATACCGTTGCCCACCAGGTTGATCAGGATTTGGCTCAATTTTCCGGCATCTCCGCGCAGGATATCCGGAATATCTTCATTGCAATCGACGGTCAAAGCAATATTTTTTTTCGAGGCGCTGATCGCCAGGATCTCCAGGGCACCGGCGATGGTCGCCCGCAGACTGAACGGGGCGATGTTCAGCTCAAGTTTTCCAGCTTCTATTTTGGAAAAATCGAGGATGTCATTGATAAGCTTGAGCAGCCTGTCGGCCGACGAATGGATCATTTCCAGATAGGTGCGTTTCTGGCCGGAAATATCCGAATGCAGGACCAGGTCGGTCAAACCGAGGATCCCGTTCATCGGTGTCCGTATTTCATGGCTCATATTGGCCAGGAAGGTGCTCTTGTTTTTCTCTACCCGCTCTGCCCTTTCCTTGGCCTGGTGCAGTTCATCGACGGCCCGTTTACGGCTCAAGGCATCGCCGATATGGCGAGCGACAAAGGCCATAAGCTCTTTATCTTTTTCGGTGTAGATAATGTCGCGGTAGCTTTGAACGGCCACAACTCCACAGACGGAGCCGACAAAAAACGGTGATCCCAGCCAGGAATAAGGTCTTGTGCCGACACACTCGATACCCTGGCCCCGGCAAATCTGGGCAAAATTTGTCGGGGTGAGCAGCAGAGGCTGCCGGGTCTTGAGTACATACCCGGTGATGGAACATTTCTGCTGGTCGAGTTTACGTTCGGTCCCCTGAAAATGCGTGTCGACTTCATCAATAAAATAAGGAAATTTTATATAATTGCCATCTCCATGCTCTTCCACCAGGGCAATAAAGAAATTATGAGCATAGATAAGGTGGCCTACTTTTTGATGAAGTTTTGCATATAAATCATCGATATTTTTTGAGTAATGGGCTTGTTCGCTGATTTCGTAAAGGGCGGTTCGGAGTCGATCTGAATATTCCAGGGACTGCATCGATTCCTGCAGTTGCCGGATCGTGGCCATGCTTTTCAGGCGTGAGCCTATTACTGTTCCCAAAGTTTGGATTGCCGCCAGAAAATCTGCTGTTATCGTGACCGGAGTGGGGCTGCCGAGATAGAGCAGAGCGGAGAGTACATGATCATCAAGGATGGGGATCAGCAGTTGACTAATATTGTTAGTTGGGCCGGTAAAAAGAGACACCGGTGATTGGCCCAACTGGACGGCAGAGCCGGTTTTAATGGCCTGGCTGATAATGAGGTGATCGCCGGCAATTGTTTGAGGAACAGTATGGCCCTCTTGCATTTCCTGCGCCGCAAAGCCGGTGGGGAGAAAGCTGCCGGATTCATCGTGGGGGAAATATATCTCTATAAAAAAAGGTCCGAGCCTGGGGAAAATATACTTATGCAGAAAAAACGACAGTTGTTCAGAGGTATCGCTTGACCGCTGGCCTATAGAGAGTTCTTTGACCAGCTCGACTAGAGCGACTGTTGGAGCGGCATAAAGGCTCTTGGTAATATCTTCCATGAAGGCACAGCGCTATCAATTAGTGTTCCGGTAAGAAGACCTCCCTTCTATAATGTGTCAAAAAAAGGGCTCGTTCTCATTGTTTTTGTTATTACAAATAAATCATATCAGAAAATAGTAAAGAGATGAAGGCGATCAAACTATTTTCCAATAAATGATCTCTGATGGTCCGTTATACAGCTGTTCTGGGCAACAACTTTTTGATGCCTTACAACCGAAGGTGCGGTAGGGTGTTTCAAGACAGGCTCAGCCGGAAAATCAAGCTTCAGAACTTGAGTTTGCCTGTGGATTCTGTGCTACTGGAGTCTCAGCTAATCCATCTCATACTGACATAATTCTTTATGAATATTGTTCTGATCTACCCTTTTTTTTTCATTGACCGCGCGCAGGACGAAAATGTAGAGGTTCCTCCCATCGGTCTCCATTATCTTGGTGCCCTGCTTACAGAACAAGGGCATGAAGTTGAACTGCTCAACTGGTATGACGGGAACAATAGGCAGCATCTCATCCAGGAAGCACTTGTAACGCTCAAACCGGACGTGATTGGATTTTCTATCTTCCATGCCAATCTGGCGAGGGTCCTGGCCAACACCCTGGTGCGCCTGGGCAGGGAAGTGGAGGCGCGGGACTTGATGCGGAACCGGCAAAACAGAAAAGCATAGGCATGGTAGAGAGAATCGGGCAGGCCTCCGAGGTATAGTTGACTAGGTGAGAAGGCCTGATCGGACGAAAATGGGGTGTTGGTGAACGGTTACGCTGTTTCGGCCTGCACTGGATTGCTGAGGATGCCGATATTTTCGATCTCCACCTCGACTATATCCCCGTCTCTTAGAGGGCTCACTCCGTTCGGCGTACCGGTAATAATGATGTCACCGGCTTCAAGGGTGAAGTTTTTGCTGATAAAAGCCAGTATCTCCGGGATTTTGAAGATCATATGCCGAGTGTTGGAGTGCTGGACGATTCGGCCGTTGAGCCGGCACTGGATGTCCAGATTCTGCGGATCGCCGATGTCTTTAAGAGTGACAATCCTTGGCCCGATAGGGCCGAAGGTATCCAGTGACTTGCCGCGATACCAGCCAGCTTTATCGCCTTTTTGCAGGTTGCGCTGGCTGATATCGTTGAAACAGGTAAAACCGAGGATATGCTCCATGGCATTTTCGACAGAGAGGTTTTTTACCCGGTCTTTAACAATAATCGCCAGTTCCGCTTCATGGTCGGTGCGGCAGTCGGCAAAATTGTATTTAGCAACAAAGGCCGGCAGGATAATGGGTTCATTGGGTCCGATCAGCACATTCGGAGTTTTCGGGAAGAGAACCGGCTCCGTAGGGATCTCCTCGGCCAGATTGTTTTTATTCACCGACTGGCTTTCCTTGATATGTTCCAGATAGTTCAATCCCAGGGCGACAATCTTGCTTGGGTTGACGGCATAACTGTTACCATTGGACATGGGCAGGGTTATTTTCATGAGTATCTCCTTGCAAGGTGGTTTTTTGGTAAAATGTTTGCGTCCGGTTTTAACGATGCATATAAACTTTACAAGATCTATAACGATTGAAGAGCGAAAATCAAAGGAGAAAGACTATGGTACTGACACCTTCCATTATGCGGGATTTGGGCATGCAGGCGCCCGATTTTACCCTTGTGGATCCTCTGGGGAAATCTCATTCTCTTACCGATTGGTCAATTGTTCGGGGTTTGCTGGTCATATTCATGTGTAATCACTGCCCATATGTCGTGCATATTCGGCCGACACTGGTTGAGAAAATTCGCACCTACCAGGAGCAGGGAATTACCGTTGTGGCCATCAACAGCAACGATTTCAACGATTATCCGGATGACAACCCGCAAAATATGCTGCAGGATGCGCAAAAATTCAACTACACCTTCCCCTATCTGATTGATGAACAGCAACAGGTAGCACAGACCTATGGTGCAGCCTGCACACCGGACTTTTTCCTCTTTGATTCTCAGAAAAAACTGGTGTATCGTGGTCAGTTTGACAGTGCGCGGCCAGGAAATGATGAGCCCATCACCGGGAAAGACCTTTCAGCAGCGATAGACCAACTGGTTGCCGGAAAACTGTTGACTGTGGAGCAGCGACCCAGCATGGGCTGTAATATAAAGTGGAAACCAGGCAATGCGCCGGTTTATTTCCAAGCAAAGTAAACCAGTGTCGCTTGGAACGCGGAAATCTTAGCTGCCAGTAGATTAATTACTATGGACCAGAAAAAATCCGGTCGCCTGCATATAAGAACCAAGACCTGGATCGAAAATGATCGACATGAGCTGCTTTTCGGTAAAGGTAAAACCGAGATTCTCGAGCTTATTGAGCAGGAAGGGTCGATAGCCCAGGCGGCGGAAAAAATGGGCATGAATTACAAAAAAGCCTGGACTCACGTTAAGATTCTCCGCAAAAACATTGCCGATGAACTGGTTGTGGCGCAAAAGGGCGGCGGAGATACCGGTGGCACTGTGCTGACCCCCAAAGCCGGGGAGCTGATCAGAAAATATCGTCAATTGCAGCAAGAGATAGAAGTTTTTGCCAATAAGCGTTTCAGAGAGCTTTTCCCCCCCGACGAACGGTAAACGTTCAGTGCGAACGTGCTGGAAGAAAATAAATATGCATTAATTGCATATTTATTTTTCTCTTGGTATATTCCCCCTGATATTTCATTATATACCGAGTTTTCTTGATCAAGTGACAACGCTGATTCCAGCGATTTGTGCGCGCGACTACCTTCACTCTAATCTGGAGATCACTCTCATGAAGCAGATGTTGACGATGACGATCAATGGCAGAGAGGTCGATTTTGCTCAGGGCAAGACCGTCCTTGAGGTTTGCCAGGACCAGGGAATTCCCATTCCAACAATGTGCCATGATGCGCGACTGAAACCTTATGGCGGTTGCCGTCTCTGCCTGGTTGAGGTCGCCGGCGCTCCCAAGCCTCTTACCTCCTGTACCACACCGGCGACAAGCGGTATGCAGGTCACCACCGAGACCCCACGTCTTACTCGGTTACGAAAGACCATCATTGAGCTGCTCCTGTCCAACCATCCTAACGACTGTATGTTCTGTGAGGCGACGGGAAATTGTACCCTGCAGGATATGGCGTATCAATATAATGCCGATATGAAGCGGTTTCCCGGCGAACAGTGGGCACTGCCAATCAGGGAAGACAACCCCTTTATTACCTTTGAAGCAAATAAATGTATTGTCTGCGGCCGATGCACTCGAATCTGTAATGAAGTGGTAATGTCCGGGACCATTGATATGACCGGTCGCGGTTTTAATGCTATCCCCGATACTGCATTTTCCAGGCCTCGAAGTCTGCAAAACTGTGAGTTCTGCGGGCAATGTGTCTCCGCCTGTCCTACCGGCGCTCTGACCGATCGAAAAAGCAGGGACCTGGGCCGCTTTTCGGATGTGACCAGGGTGAAAACCACCTGCTCGTATTGTGGCACCGGTTGTAACTTCTTTTTAAAGGTTCGCGACGATAAGGTGATTGGCGTCCAGTCCGACTATGACGCCCCGGTCAATAAGGGGAATTTGTGCATTAAGGGACGATACGGCTATGATTTTATTCATCATAAGGACCGGATTACCACGCCACTGATTAAAGAGGGGGATCGCTATCGGGAGGCCTCCTGGGATGAAGCCCTTGAGCTATGTGCCACTAAATTTAATCAGCTTATCAAGGATTACGGCGAGGATACGGTCGGTGGTTTTTCTTCGTCACGATGCACCAATGAGGAGAATTATCTTCTCGCCAAATGGGTTCGAACCGCGGTCGGCTCGAACAATGTCGATAACTGCGCCCGGGTCTGACACGCCCCTACCGTGGCCGGTCTGGCCACAAGCCTTGGCGCAGGTGCTGCAACTAATTCCCTCGCCCAGATGCCGGGAATGGATGTGTTGTTTTTGTTCGGCTCCAATCCGACGGAAGCCCACCCCATAGTCTCACTCTACCTGAAAGAGTCGATAAGCAACGGCGCCAAGCTGATCGTCACTGATCCGCGCAAGACTTGGATGGCGGAGCGGGCCGATGTCTGGATGAATCTGAAACCGGGCAGCAATATAGCCCTGTTAAACGGCCTGATCAATGTGATTATTGAAAACGGTTGGGAAAACAAGGAGTTTATCGCCAAGAGAACGGAAGATTTTGATGAACTTAAAGAAAAAGTGGCTGAATATGACCTTGATCGGGTTGAAAAACTGACCGGCGTCGCCCGGGAAAAAATTATCGAGGCTGCTCGCACCTTTTCCCACGCCGATAAGGCGATGATCGTCTATGGCCTGGGGGTTACCGAACATCGGACCGGAACCGAAAACGCCATGGCCATCGCCAATCTGGCGTTGGTCTGCGGTCAGATTGGTCGGCCCTCCACCGGGATTATGGCCTTACGCGGACAAAACAACGTTCAAGGCGCTTCTGATCTCGGTCCCTTGCCGGCCACTCTGCCGGGATACCAGTCGGTAGCAGACGAAAAGGTTCGCGATAAGTTTGAAAAAGCCTGGGGGGGAAAAAAGATTAAAAAGGAAGCTGGGCTGAAGTCGGTGGAGATGCTCGATGAGTGCGTGCGGGGAAAATTCAAAGGCATTTTTATCCTTGGTGAAGATCCGGCGCAGACCGATCCGGATCTGACCCATGTGCGAAAAGCCCTTGATTCGGTTGAATTTCTGGTCGTCCAGGATCTTTTCCATACCGAAACCACCCGCTTTGCTGATGTCATCCTGCCGGGCGCTAGTTTTGCCGAGAAAGACGGCACTTTTACCAATGGAGAACGACGGATTCAACGGGTACGAAAAGCGATCCCACCCCTCGCCGGCATGGCCGAATGGGAAGTCATCTGTAAACTGTCGACCTTGATGGGCTACCCTCTGTCTTATGCTGATCCGTCGGCAATCATGGATGAGATCGCTTCTTTGGTACCGATTTACGGTGGAATCAGCTATGACCGATTGGAAGAAAAAGGTATCCAATGGCCCTGCCCGACTAAGGATCATCCGGGAACGACCACTCTCTACACCGATCTCTTCGCCCGAGCAAATGGACTGGCGGCTTTCATGCCGCTTGATCATATCGGTTCAGGCGAAGTGGCCGACGAACAATATCCGCTGGTGCTGATAACCGGTCGAATCCGTGAGCATTATAATAACGGTTCGATGACCAGGCGATCCCATGGCATCGCCCAGATAGTGCCGGCAGAGCGGGTCGAGATCAGCCCTGAAGATGCAGAAGCACTGGGTATCAAGGATCGGAACTGGGTGACGGTATCGTCTCGAAGAGGAGAAGTCAAGGTTCGGGCCAAGGTCACCAATCGTTCCCAGCAGGGAAATGTGTTTATGACCTTCCATCATGAAGACGCCCTGACCAACGTCCTGACCTCTGAACACCGGGATCCTATTTCGGGAACCCCCGAATATAAATCATGTGCCGTACGTATCGACAAGGTTGTGGAAGCAGAAAAAGAAACAGTCACAAGCTGATATTATAAAAAGAGCACGGTTTTATAAAAGGCCTTGACGCTGTTAACAGCATCAAGGCCTTTTTATATTGCTATTGCCGGCAAAGAGTTAAGTGGGTTCTTTGCGGGATTTCATGGTGTTGGAACCACGGGTGACGGTGGCGATGCCTACCCCTAGTTTTTCGGCAATCTGGCGTTGTGGCACTCCCTGTTCCAGCATCTCCAGGATCTGCAGACGGTTGGCCACATCAAGCAGTTCACTGGCGGTAAGAAGTCGGCGCAAAACCTCCTCCATCTCTGCCGCAGTCGTCTGGCTAAGCAAATGATTGACTAAATGGGAAATGTATTTTACTGTCGCTTCCATGTACTAGTATACTAGTACGAAAGAGTGGAGAGTCAACTTTTTTCGTTGTCGGAGGGTATGGTCACAATGTTTCAGGATTTACTGCAATACACCTTTTCCGGCATGACCAGCGGGGCGATTTATGCCCTTATCGCTCTTGGGTTTTGTGTGGTTAACAATACCATGGGGATTGTTAACTTTGTGCAGGTTGACTTTGTTACCCTGGGTGGCATGTTGATGTTTTCCTGCCTTTTCGGAGCAGGTTTGCCCATGGTGCCGGGGCTTTTGCTGGCAGTTGCCGGGGTCGCGGTTGTTGCAATGATTGTGGAGCGATTCGGCCTGCGTCCGGCGAGATCGGAGAACCACCTGGTGCTGATCTTTCTCACTGTCGGCCTGTCGATAATTTTACGCGGCATTATCAAGCTGGTCTGGGGCAAAAACCGGATGGCCCTACCGCCGCTCACCCCCGATCAACCAATCAATATTTTTGGCGCGAGTGTGCTGCCGCAGGCACTGTGGATTTTGCTGCTCACTGTTGTCGCCATCAGCCTGCTCACCTGGTTTTTCTATCGGACTTCGCTTGGGCTCTCCATGCGGGCGGTTGCCTCCAACCCAACTGCCGCAGCCGTGGTCGGTATTCCGGCTGGGCGGGTACGCCTGACCAGTTATGCTCTAGCCGGAGCTCTTGGCGGCCTGGCCGGGGTGCTGGTGACGCCGATTACTACCCTGAATTATGATGTGGGGGTGTTGCTTGGTCTCAAAGGCTTTGCTGCGGCGATCCTGGGCGGCTTTGGTTCTTTTCCCGGCGCCATTCTCGGTGGATTGGGTCTTGGTTTGCTGGAATCCCTGTCTGCCGGTTATATTTCGAGTGCCTATAAAGACGCAGTTGCTTTTGTGGTATTACTATTAGTGCTGTTTGTCAGACCTAAAGGCTTACTTGGTAAGTGATGAAGCAAGGAGCTGGTTCCCATGTGCCACATGGGAACGATATACCAGATAACCTCAACCCATTGTATATGAGAATATAGAGACAAATGATGGATATAAATATAGAACTTATGATGGGCAACGACGCCATCGGCCGAGGCCTGCTTGAAGCTGGATGTCAGGTCGCTGCGGCCTATCCGGGAACGCCATCTACGGAAATCCTCCAGAGTGTCATTAATAGAAAGGACCAGGCGGCAAATCCGCTGCATATTGAATGGTCGGTCAATGAAAAAATCGCCTTTGAGGTCGCCCTGGCCGCCAGTTATACCGGCAAGCGATCGGCGGCGGTAATGAAACAGGTTGGCCTCAATGTCGCAGCCGACCCATTTATGCGGACGGCGTATCTTGGTGTCAAGGGCGGTATGCTGACCGTCGTTGCCGATGACCCGGGGCCGCATAGCTCGCAAAACGAGCAGGATACCAGGCTTTTTTGCCTGCAGGGGCGGGTTCCGGTGCTCGATCCATCAAGCCCGGCCGAGGCCAAGGCGATGATCGAACCGGCATACCTGCTCTCGGAAAAATATGAGATGAACATTGTGCTGCGCCCGACCACCCGAGTCTGCCACTCACGGCAGAGTGTCGCGCTGAACGAACCGGTTAAGCTGGAACGTCGCGCAGCTTTTGTGCCGGACACCGGCCGCTGGTGCGCAACGCCTGCTTTTTTGCCTGGCCTGCATCGTAGTCTCAACGCCAAACTCGAACAGATCGCTAGGGAGCCTAACTGGCAGCCACGACTGACAGCCGGGGACAACAGCCGACCACGAGTTGCCCTGGTTGCCTCCGGTATTGCCTATGCCAACCTTGTTGATCTTCTCGAAGAATTAAGCCTGAGCGGCACCATCGATCTTTATCAGGTATTGATGCCTTATCCGCTTAACCCAGAGTTTATTGCGCGTTTACAAAAAGACTACGAGCGCCTGCTTATTGTTGAAGAGACCTACCCGGTCATCGAACTGCAGCTTGCCCATCCCGGAACTTTTGGTAAACAGACCGGGGCGGTGCCAAGAGAAGGGGAGCTGACTCCCGATGTTCTGTATCGCGCCCTGGCCGGTTTTCTCCATCTTGAAACGCCAAAGAATCTTCCTGCACCAGGCAGAGGCCAGCGTCCGTCTCTTTGTCCCGGCTGTCCGCATCGTGCCGCCTTCCACTCGATCAAAAAGAGCTTTCCCGACGGAATTTTTCCCTCCGACATCGGCTGCTACACCCTCGGAATGAATCTGGATGCGGTCCACACTGTTCACTGTATGGGCGCCTGCATCAGCCAGGGAGCAGGTTTTCACCAGGCCTACAAACAGGATGGCGATAGGGTGCCGACTGTGGTTGTCACCATCGGTGATTCCACCTTCTTTCATGCCGGGATTCCCGCCCTTATCAACGCGGTGCTCCAGGATGCGCGGATCATTGTGGTTATTCTCGATAATGCCACAGCGGCCATGACCGGAGGACAACCAGTGCCGCATATGGGGTGTACCGCCGACGGCAAAAAAACCAGGGCAATCGCCATTGAGCCCCTGGTGCAGGCCTGTGGCGTAGATTTTATTGAAAGTTGCGATCCGTACCAGCAGGAACGCTTTGCCGGCTTACTGCAAAAAGCCGACGCCCATACCAGAAAAGAAGATGGCGGCGTCGCGGTGCTTATCTCCCGCCATGGCTGCCTGATGGATCCGGTAGTGCGGAAAATGCAAGAGGCCCCGGCGGTCATTATCACCGAAGAGTGCGTCGGCTGTGGCCAATGTGTTGATGAGTTTGAATGCCCGGCCCTGTCAATGGATGAGGAAAATGGTGTCGCCAAGGTCGATTCCGACCGCTGTCATGGCTGCGGCACCTGTATTCCGATATGTCCGACGCAGGCAATTGTTCCGGGGGAGAAGATATGAAACAGCAGATAATCGTCAGTGGTATCGGCGGCCAGGGGGTTCTTTTTCTGACCAGGGTCATTGCCCAGGTGGCCGTTGATCGCGGCATTGCCGTGCTCACTTCGGAGAGTCATGGCATGGCCCAGCGCGGCGGCACCGTCCTGTCTACGCTCAAGGTAGGAGATTTTGCCGCGCCGTTGATCCGCACCGGGCAGGCGGATGTGGCCCTGCTGCTCTGGGAGGCAAATCTTGGGGTCCACCTTGCCCTGTTAAAAGATAACGGAGCACTGTTTATCAATTCTGCGCAAAAAGGGGAAGGGGACCGGATTGATGGCACGGCGATAGCCCGAAAATTGGGCAATTCCGTGCTGTCCAACCTGGTTTTGCTGGGCCGTGCAGTGCATACCAAAGCACTTTTTTGCAGTGAAAAAGAGTGTCTTGCCGCAATCACTAAGCTCGCGCCCGCTCAATTTGTCGAGCAAAATATTGAAGCTTTTCAGACCGGCTTGCACAGCGCACCGCAATGATGCCGGCCCGCGACAAGTTTTTCTATTTTATCATTTTGCACCGAACCGGACTGATGGTAAGCCTGCTGAGTCTTGTCTTACTGCTCTTTCCGCTCTATACGGACAACCCCTACACCCTGGGCGTGACCAACCTGATTGCCATTAACACCATTGTCGTTTTGGGACTGAACCTTTTTATCGGGTATACCGGCCAGATCTCTCTTGGCCATGCGGCCTTTTTCGGCCTTGGTGCCTATGGATCGGCGATCACCACCGGAACCTATGGTCTCTCACCCTGGCCCGCCATGCTGCTCGTTGCTATCATGGTTGGCCTGGTTGCCCTGGGGATCGGCGTGCCGATTCTGCGCCTGTCCGGGCATTATCTCGCCATGGCCACCCTTGGTTTCAACTTCGTGGTGCATAGCGTGCTGCTGGAATGGGATGTACTGACTGGCGGGCCCAGCGGTTATGCCGGGATTCCTCCTCTACGTTTTGGCGATTTTGCTATCGATGATGAAGTTCGTTTGCATTATCTGCTCTGGGGTTTTACCATGGTCTGTCTGTTGCTTTGTCTTAATCTGGTGCGCAGCGGGGTCGGTCGAGGGCTTGCCGCGCTGGCTGAAGATGAAACCGCGGCTGCCGCCCTTGGCGTCAATACCCGGCAGGCCAAGATCAAGGTGTTTGTGGTCTCGGCGGTCATGGCATCTCTTGCCGGCAGCCTCTTTGCCCATTGTTATTTATTTATCAGTCCGGATTCCTTTGGGATATTCACTTCCACCGATATGGTGATCATGGTGGTGGTCGGGGGGATGGGCTCGATCTGGGGATCACTTTTTGGGGCCGGATTACTCACCCTTTTGCCGGAATTGATTGGCGTCTTTGAAACCTATAAAGATTTCGTTTATGGTGCAATTCTGGTTCTGGTCTTAATGTTTCTGCCCCAGGGCCTCGTCAGCGGTCTGGTTGATATGGTCAAGGTGCGACTGGCCTTACGGCGCCGGGAGGCACAATAATGCTGCAGTTGAACGCCGTCTGCAAAAACTTTGGTGGCCTGCCGGCCTTAAGCGATGTCACATTTAGAGTGCCGAAAGGTCGATTAACCGCCCTTATCGGCCCTAACGGCGCCGGGAAATCGACCCTTATTAATTGTATTACCGGAGTACTGCCGGCAACCAGCGGCTCGGTGATTTTTAAAGATCAGCAAATTGTCGCCCTCCCGGCTTATGCGATCAGTCGTCTGGGGATCAGCCGCACTTTTCAAAACCTGCGACTTTTTCCACGCCTCAGCGTCCTGGATAATGTGCTGACCGGCCTGAGCTGTCAGGGAGGACAATCCATGATCATGGCAATGCTGCGTCTGCCCTCTCTGCGTCATCGTGAGCGCCGGTTAAAGCTAACCGCGCTTGAAGCCCTCGATCGTTTTGGACTGAGCGATAAATGGAGCTGGCCCGCCGGTGTTCTTGCCTATGGCGATAAAAAAAGGGTTGAGCTGGCCAGGGCTACTGTTGGCAGACCTGACCTGCTTCTGCTCGATGAACCGGTCGCCGGTTTAAATAGTGAGGAAACCGCCGCAGTCGGCGAACAGTTGAAACTCCTGCGCCGTGCAGGCCACACCATTCTTCTGGTCGAACACGATATGGATCTGGTGATGAAGATCGCCGATCAGGTCGTGGTCCTTGACAGCGGCGCGTGTATTGCCACCGGAACCCCGCATGAGGTTCGGCGCAACCCACTGGTGCTGGAAGCGTATCTCGGTCAGATGGAGGCCGCCGCCTGATGCTGGCTATCAACAATCTCTCAGTCCATTACGGTGCCGCCCAGGCGCTCTATGGCATAAATATAAGCGTAGCCGCCGGGGAAACCGTAGCTCTGGTCGGCGCCAACGGGGCGGGCAAAAGCACCTTGCTTAAATGTCTGCTTGGGCTTGTAAAACCGAGTGCCGGCACGATTTCCCTCGATGGCCTTGATATAACTGGCGCAAGCCCTGCTAAAATGGTGCAACGCGGCGTGACGCTTTCGCCGGAAGGGCGTGAGGTCTTCAGCCATCTGTCGGTTTTTGACAATCTGCAGCTCGGGGCCATTCCGCTGAAGCTGGCCAAGACCGAAAAATACCGCCGGATGAAAGAGGTCTATGGCCGCTTCCCAAAACTTGAAGAGAGAAGGGACCAGCTTGCCGGCACGCTGTCCGGGGGGGAACAGCAGATGCTGGCCATGGGCCGGGCGCTGATGGCCCGGCCACGCCTGTTGCTGCTTGATGAGCCGAGTCTGGGACTGGCGCCGCGCATTATGGACGATATCTTCGCTATAATACGGAGTCTTGGCCGTAGCGGCACGACCATTTTGCTAGTTGAACAAAACGCCGCACGGGCTCTTTCCGCCTCCAATACCGCGTATCTGCTGGCCAACGGCCGGATTGTCCAGCAGGGAAAAAGCGCCCAGCTGTTAACTGATCCGGTGCTGCGCGCTGCCTTTCTCGGTGCCGCAAGTGATGAAAACCCTGCCGCCAGTCGACTTGGCGCAGCAGGTCTGACCAATATCCGTTTGGAGAAACCCGCAATGCACGCCCCTGATTTTATGCCCGCTTTTGCCAGTGAACAGGAATTACAAGACCATCAACTGCGAGGTCTGCAATGGACCCTTGCCCATGCCTATGAAGGTTCTGCACAATACCGCAAAAAACTGGAAGCAGCCGGGGTAGCTCCTGCTGATATAAAAACCCTGGGTGACTTGCAAAAGCTTCCCTTTACCACGGCCGACGATCTTCGCACCGGGTATCCTTTTCCCCTCCGCGCCGTGCCTTTTGAGCAAATTGTCCGAGTCCATGCCAGCTCGGGAACTACCGGGAAACGTAAGGTCCTCAGCTACACCCAAAAAGATCTGGACGATTGGATCAATATTTTTGCCCGTTGTTACCAGATGGCCGGGGTTACTCCGTTGGATAGAATCCAGATTGCCGTTGGTTACGGGGTGTGGACGGCAGGGATGGGATTTCAGCTCGGCTGCGAAAAGATCGGGGCCCTGGCAGTTCCCATCGGGCCCGGGAATATTGATATGCAGATCCAGTTTCTCCTCGATTTTCAGTCAACCGTGTTCTGCTCAACCGCCTCCATGGCTCTTCTGATGGCCGAGGAAATCCATCAGCGCGGCATCGCCGACAAAATTAACGTCAAAAAAATCATTTATGGCTCCGAGCGCTCCAGCCGTTCCATGCGCCGTAAGATCTCTGATCTTTTCGGCGGGGCGGAGCTGTTCGACATTACCGGTCTGACCGAGTTGTATGGGCCGGGTACCGGGATCGAGTGTGCCGATCATGATTGTATCCATTACTGGGCCGACTACTACCTGCTGGAAATTCTCGATCCTAAGACCCTTAAAGCTTTGCCGGAGGGAGAATGGGGGGAAATGGTGGTGACCAGCCTCTGCAAAGAGGCAGCGCCGCTTATCCGCTATCGTACCCGCGATATCACCCGTATTATTGCCGGTCCCTGCTCCTGCGGCAGTATCATGCCGCGCCATTCACGCATCAGGGGGCGCTCCGATGACACAATTAAATTTCGCGGCGTCAATATCTATCCCAGCACGATCGATACTATCCTCTCAGCCGTACCCGGTTTGGGATCCGAGTATCAGATCCATCTGCATCGGGACAGCGCCGAGCGCGATCATATGCATTTAATTATTGAACGAGCTGAAGGGGTTGCCAACAGCCGGACAGCTGAGCTGATTCATGAAGTAGTCCACCAGGTCAAAAAGCAGATCCTGGTCTCGGTAGACACCGAGCTGGTAAATTATGGCAGCCTGCCTCGATCCGAGAAAAAAAGTCAGCGGGTTTTTGATAAACGGATACAAGACGAGATCGTATAATCATCAATTTTTAGCAAAAGGAGAACGAAAACCAATGAAAAAACTACTGGCGGCAGTGACCTTACTGACATTCTTCGCCTCGGCTGCCGGCGCGGCGGACACCATCAAACTGGGAGCGTTCTTTGATCTCTCGGGTCGTGCCGCTTTTATCGGCACACCCACCAAACTGGTAGCGGAGATGGTGGTGGAGAAAATAAATAATGCGGGCGGGATCAATGGCCGCAAGCTCGAACTGATCCTTGCCGATACCGAAGGGAACCCGGCCAAGGCTGCGTCCATTGCCAAGAAGTTTATCTATCAGGACAAGGTGGACGCAATTATCGGCCCGACGTTGACCGATGCCGGAATGAACGTTAAAAAAACCGTCGATAGCGGACAAACGCCGACCTTTATGACTGTTGGCGGTGATCCGGTGATCATGGGCGGCAAATTCGGCCCGATCAAATATGTCTTCAAATCACCCCAGCGCTCGAGCATTGCGGTGGAGCGGTTGTTTATCTATCTCAAAGAGAAGAACCTGACTAAAATTGCCCTGCTCACGGCGGCCGATGGCTTTGGCAAGGACGGTGAGCGCTGGATGGAAAAACTTGCTCCGGAATACGGCATCGAGATTATCGCCCGTGAATCATTCGGCACCCGCGATACCGACATGACTGCCCAGCTCACCAAGGTAAAAAATGCTTCTCCCCAGGCCATTGTCGCCTGGACCATCGGACCCGCCGGTTCGATCATCGCCAAAAACAAAGTGCAGCTTGGCATCGATCTGCCGTTGTTTCAGTGTCATGGCCTGCCGGATCCCAAATATATCGAATTGGCCGGTACGGCGAGCGAAGGCGACCGGATGCCGGCGACCAAGCTGATGGTAGTGGATGAGCTGCCCGACAGCGATCCACAGAAAGCGGTCATCCTGGAGTTTGTCAAACTGTATACCGAAAAAGGCTACACCAAGCAGTTTCCGATTAACACCCACTCCGGTTATGCCTGGGATGCCATTATGATTGTTGCCGACGCCATGAAGAAGGTGGGAACCGACAAGGAAGCACTGCGCAATGAAATCGAGGCAACGAAAAATTATGTGGGCATCTCCGGAACCTACAATATTACGCCAGAGGACCATAACGGCCTGGGTGTTGATTCCATGGTGATGGTGCAGGTGAAAAACGGCGCATTCACCCTGGCGCAATAAGATAATCCCGTAATAATTCCTTATAACAACCTCCGTAGGGGCCCACACTCAGGTGTGCACCTACGGAGTGACGAACCATGAACTCAAAGAACGCCACCGAGGTACTATAAACGCATGAAAATAATCTTCCTGACTGCATTATTCGTCAGCATCTTGAGTAGCCCTGTTCTGGCTGGCTTTACTGAAGGTGTTGCGGCGTATGAGTCCGGCAACGTTCCACTGGCTGTTAAAGAGTTTCGCGCAGCAGCGGAAGAAGGCCATGCCGATTCTCAATTTAATTTGGGCTTGATGTATGAGCAAGGTATTGGTGTAAGCAAAGACGAAAAAGAGGCAGTCGATTGGTATCTAAAAGCAGCGCTGCAAGGAAACGCCTATGCGCAATTCAATTTGGCAGTATTGTATGAAAATGGTCGTGGCACTGACGTTAATTTTGCCCAAGCCCACCAATGGTATCGCAAAGCGGCGGTGCAAGGTGATGGGCTCGCCGTTGGTAATCTGGGCATGCTGTATTTGCGCGGCCAGGGGGTGGAAAAAGATAAAGTCGCTGGTTTGGCATTGCTGTTGCTGTCAATTCAAATGGATAATTCATCTGAAAATCGTGCCAAACAGAACGTTTCTTCAATCAAAGGTTTGACGCCCGAAGTAATAACAGAGGCCCAGACATTATCGCTTGAGATGGGCGAAGATAAAAACTTACTGATGCCCCTTGACCGATATTTGAAAAACAAGACTGCCAATGCGAACCCCTAGCAGTTGAACGTGCACCCCAGGATTCGAAATAGGGACAGTCCGGTCTTTTTTACCTTTGCCGTCTTGAACAAGGCGGTTATTGCATTACGAACTGATTCAGCCGTTCGTTAATTACAATTTCTCCAGCGGTTTGTACATCAACAGTGCCTCGATCATCACTGCCGACTGGGAGACAGACAGTGGCGACAAATGGACCGTCCCCCCCCGGTGCAGGGGCATAAGCAAGATCTTTCATTTTGGCAAACTTCTTGTCAATATGCAACTGGGCGCTTACTATAACATCGTCACACCAGACGACGGGGCAAACTGGCAAATTTTGAAGTTGCATATATCACTGGTCCAATGATCAACATTGATGGAGGGTGTCTCGCTCAGTTGCTATCGAAGAGAGTTGATGTTCAGTTTCATCTATACAAAGGTCAGTTTATCCTGGAGATATCATAAAGTGAGTAAATTGTGGTATCAATCACCTGCAGTCAATGAAGACTCAAACAAAAAAAGGAGTAATAATTATGAGAAACCAAAGTAATAGAACACATTATTTGCGGGTCGTGGCTGTAACAGTTATTCTTGCCTTTGGCGTCGCCGGTTGTGCGGGAAACGGGGGCTTTTCGACAATGACGGACACGACTAAAGGCGGAATTCTGGGAGGTACTGGCGGTGCAGTGATCGGAGCACTAATAGACGGCGGTAATCCATGGGCGGGTGCCTTGATCGGTGCGGCTGGTGGTGCACTATCCGGTGCGCTGGCGGGCCACTTTATGGATGACCGTAAGAAGAATCTGGAAAAGGCTCTGGCCCCCCAGATTAATGCCGGAGATGCGACTGTGCAGATCCTGGCTGATAATGCTCTGCTGGTGACAGAGACTGGCAGAACAGCTTTTTCCCCCGGTTCCACTGTGATAAATTCGGGTTTCATCCCCACACTGCAGACAATTGCTAACGTGGTAAGAACTTACGGCAAAATGACCATCATAGTGATTGGTCATCCGGATAGGACCGGCACTGAAGCTGAGCGGCGAGAACTTGCCAATCAACGGGCCGAGGCGGTGAGGAACATGCTCCTCGGAATGGAGGTTGCGCCCGTTCTGGTTACGGCTACAGGCAAAGTTGAAGTTGGGGACCTGGACGGCAAGGTAGAGTTAGTATTGCATCCGGTGATTTCCAACTAACAGGCTTTGAAGAAAAGTTGGGATAGGTTCCGTCGACAACTGACCTGACCTATCCCTAAAAATCACCCTCTTCTCCGCACAAGAAGTCACTGTCCTCTTGTGCCCCTTCAAAAAGAGTCCAATTCACACGTCTATAGCCCACGGCAGCAAACGACAGATGAGGTTATTATTAATCTCACCCAGAACTCTTTCATTACTTGAAGATCTGGCTGCCTTTAAAACAATCTATGAGCCGTGAGTTGCGGATCCTTATTTTTTGGGTCGGCGGCTCAAGTCGTCTGATCATCCTCTTGTCGGGGAACTTCCGCCTCGATCCAAAAGGTGAGCAATTCATAGAACACTGCCAAAAAAATGGGTCCAAGGAAAAGGCCGTGCAAACCATAGGCGATTGTCCCGCCAAAAACACCGATCAGAATCACCAGCATGGGAGTATCAAGACCTTTGCTCATAGCGATGGGTTTAATGGCATGCTCGAGCACACCGACCGGCACCATTGAGAGAGTGAAAAGCACCGCAGTTGTAGTGTCTTTTGTCACCCAGAACCAGATGATCAATGGAATGACCGCCAGGCCTGTTCCGATCTGAGTTATTGCTAAAATCAGCACCACAAACGTTAATAACCCGGCATGTGGCACATCGGCAACGATCAGGGCAACCCCAATAACCAGCGCCTGCAGAATTGCGATACCTATTACGCCCCGAGCAACATTGCGGATCGTTGCTCCGGCGAGATTGACAAATCCGTAGCCCCGTGGCCCGGCGATACTCATGGATACACTGTGAATTCTTTTAGTGAGTCTTGGGCCGTAAAGGAACAGAGACCCCGAAACGATCACCGAAACGGCAAATATCAGGATGCTGCCGGCGATTTCTGCAACCGCTTTCAACAGCCATTCTCCCGGCACCAGGAGTGTATGACCATATTGCTTGAAAAAGTCGGCGGAGTTTGACGTCACGAGAGTCCATGCGCTGTGCAGGTCTTTACCGATATACGGCAAGTTAATTAGGTCGGCCGGGGGGCCGGGAATATTAAAGGTCCCAGCCTTTATGTCGGCCGCAAAGTTTTCCAGCGAGACGACTATGCTTGAGCTGAGGATTGCCGTTGGGCCAAAAACGATGACAAGACTTAAAAAGGTCAAAACAACTGCGGCGACAGCACCGTGTCCACCAAGCCTGGCGCGCAGCCATATAAAGATCGGATATAAGGCAACAGTCAGAATCACCGACCAGATTAAAATTCCCAGTAACGGCCGAACCAGGATAAAGGTGACATAGACAAATAGAGCCAGCAAACCGACACGGATTGCCACGTCAATGACCAATTTTTCCGGCGTTCTTGGTGAGATGGGCTTAAGATTATCGACAGACATCGGACCTCCATTCCTGTGCTGGTCTCCGTTGTTACGGCTCGATCGAACTGCATAAGGTTTGTCTTTAACCGTCAGCGGGGAGACTGATACTCTTGGCAATCCTGGATCCGGCGACCAACACGACTAAGGCCAGAACCGCAATGCCGAATAGAATCCAGAGATATTCTTCAGTGAAAGCGACCACGAGAGTCCCAAAGCCGAGCGCCCCGCCGACGACCATAAAGCGCCAGTTGCCGTGGACACCATTGAGAAATGTACCAAGCGCAAGAATCAGCCCATTTGCTAATCCGATATTGGCGTTGGCGAAACGACCCGACGTAGTAAAATAGTAGATAAGCAGCATGGCGGCAAACACACCGATCCAATGCAAGGCCAATGCTATCACTCTTCGACCATCCTTGAAACTAATTTTCGAATGTAATCGATCAACCGTATATGCTGCCGCTGCGTAAATCACCAGCAGGGTGGTCCAGTAACCTTGTACGTGCCCCCCGAAATGTCGGAGGCGGCGATTGCGGAGAATGCGAGAACGAGCATCCCTATTCCGAATATTCCTTCTATAATGGTTCGTCGCGCAATAATAGGTTCCAGGTCATCTGCTTGTTTTGTCATGTACATGTCTCCTATACCGAAAACGAAAAGAGGGTATGAGTAATCGCTATTGGGGCGTTGTGCAAAAATACCCATGTTGTGACCGTTGACAATTATGCGCAAATTGGCACACATGGTTTTATTTTTTCATTAGACTCAATCAAAAAATAATCTTATTATTTTTCCTTTTTTGACGTAACCTACAATAGTCTTAACTCCATTCTGGACGATCGTTATCGGCTCGAATGAAGACAGATCAACTCCTAGTAATTCATTAGGAACGCTGGCAGTGAAATCTTGTTCCAGGTAGGTTGTTAAACCGTCAGGGAATACTTTATCCAATGTTTGTTGATCTACCATAATCTTAATTTGTTCATAGGATGGACTGACATTAACTCCCTGAACTAAGAACTCTGAAAGCTCTTTGGCATTGTCCAACGGCATCGCATTCAGATCGGCTTTGGTTGGTGCCTGCTCCGGTACTTCGCTTCCACTACTATAGGCTTTATCCTGGATCACGAGGATGGAGAGTAATATTACTACTATTCCCCTTAATATATTATACTTATCGATTCTTTTCGTATTCATTTTATTTTCACCTATCGTTTACTTGATAATGAACTCTGCTTTCTCGGAAATCAGATTGTTTTCGAGGTACGTTACCCATAAAAGATCCTGACGGCCGGCCATATACTGCTCACTGGCAATGCGCACGGCGAGAGGGAAGAAAAAGTACCCAGGCCGTTGTTGTTATTAGCTAGTTATTTCAGTACTTCAGAGCCTTCGTTTTTTCTGTCGCTTCCGATTATCTTATCGTTCAACTGCGCAGGTATCGCCGCCACCTTCCCATTGTCGCCGGTGTCGGCTTGTCAATCAACGAGGTTAATCAAATTTCAGATCATTCTTGTCCCAGGATCTTCTGTAACTCTTCTTCCTTATCAACGTTAAGTGATGTTTTAAGCACCTTTCCTTTGAACCCTTTTTCCTTCAGTCCTTCCAACACCTTGTCTGGAGTAACTTTACGAAAAAGAACGCAAAGGGCCGAGGATCCCGGTGTAAAGGATGCTCCGAGTTCTTTCATAAACTTATCGTCGATTCCGACATCGGAGAATTTACCGGACAATGCCCCGGCTCCAGCCCCGATAGCTGCCCCAACCAGCGGATTAAGAAATATCATCCCGACCAGCAAGCCCCAGAATGTTCCCCCTGCTGCACCTGCAGCGGTGAGATTGACGGCCTGATGCAGCTTGACCTTACCATTATCGTCTTTGGTCACCACTACCACATCTTCCATGTCAATCAGGTACTCTTTCTGCATTTTAATCAGTTCTGCACGCACTTCAAACGCGGTATGCTCATTGTCAAAGCCAACAACTACGAGATCACTCATGATTTGCTCCTTTAATGGACGATTTTTTTATTCTTCATTTATACCAAAATGCTGGATTGCCCGTTAATCCTTCTTTTATTTATGTGCGACATATAGGAAATATTTAATAAAATTCAAGCTTATTAAAAATCTCATCCAATGCATTCGGGTGAACATCATGTTTTTTTAGAATTTTTTTTACGTGCTCTTCAAACTGTAAACGCCTGACCTCAGCCTGACTGTCAGCCAGAGCTTGGTATACAAGGCAATTAATAAGTGCCTGAGAGTCAGTCTTTTCCAGGGCTGCGGCTTTTTTAACCTTCTCAAAGAGCTCAACTGGCATTTCCAGGGTTATGGTTGTATTAGGCTGTTGAGCATATTCTGCAGGTATTTTGCACAATTTTACTTTCATAATAAATCCTCTTTTAAAGATCTTTGAACGTTGGTTATGGCCAAAAATGTAGTGAGCAGATTACCTCCTTGCTTCACTGCAACACTCGGTATGATGGCTGTGGTCATCTTCGGTGGGCTTACTGTGAAGATGGCGGTTGCCAATAAGGCAGGCCAGAACAGCGAATATTAAGTTATTCATAATACTGATAATCATTGGTCGTCTGATTTCTATGGTCAATATTAGGAATTGTTATTGTATAGATTATCAAATAAGTCCATGTCCAAATCCTGTAAATAAATATACACTTATGCTGGAAGTGTCATCTCTAAATTGCCAGGAAATAAAATTACTAAATTCCAGCTCATCTTGGCTGTTCTCTTTAAACTGAGTGTTAGGTGGTGTAGTTGATGCCACCTTATCGGCCGCCTTTAGGGGGCCAGTAGATTGTTCCTGACAAGGCGAAGTGTTTAAAAGCACACACTGTTTAGACTCTTGTCCACCCATTCTTTGGTCGGATGGTGCGACGCGTGGTTGGCACCGGGGTAATAGTGGAGGAAGATCGGCTGGCTTTCCGGTCTGGTGGCCTTGAGCATCGGTTTTGCGCTGGTTTTGCCCTGCGTTGAAGTGGACAAAAATCCTGCAACCCGCAATCGTCTTTGGATTCGTGTCGGCATGATAGTTGGGGCTTTAGCAATCGAAATGGGCTATCGTTTTACTGTAATTATGGAGGGTCTGCAATGAGAGAGCCTATCCTCGGCGGAATAGCCCAGAATGAGCAGGGCCGACGAAACCGCCTCTTGCTGCGGGCAGACAATATGAACTGTGGTGGCTGCGGAATGTCGAATATCCTGTAACTCCTCAGCCATGCCATTGCCGGGCGGGAAATAAAGCTTGTTATCCCGACCTGCTGCGGGGCAATTACTGCTGCCGTCTATCCCCATTCCGCCTTCGATGGCCCAACCATCCTGACCACCTTCGCTTCAGCTGCTGCAGTGGCAACAGGAATTGCTTCGGTCGCCAGACTCAACAATGAGGACACCCCGGTGATCTGCCTGGCCGGAGACGGCGGCACGTACGATATTGGCCTGGCAACGCTTTATGCTGCTGCAGAACGCAATGAAAGTATTCCGTATGTCTGTTATGATAATGAAATCTATTGGAATACCGGCGGAAAACGGTCATCTGCCACCCCGGCTGGGGTGTCAATTTCAAGTACTCCAGGTGGTAATACAGAGGCAAAAGAAGGACATCATGGCCATTACGGCTGCTCACCGGATCTTTCTGCAGGGTCTTGAAAAAGGTTGCCCCTAGGTTCACGCGTAGAAAAAGAATTTGTGCAATTCAAAACAAAAGGTTAGATTTGCATGATTCAAAATGAATAATCTAGTAAATCTAGTCACGGAGAAATAAATGATTACGCGCATTGATGAACGATTAATCCATCTTTTTTGCTTTTTTCTGTTGATTTTCGGGGGGCAGGGATGTGCCAGAGACACGCTCACCTCCACATGGGTCGATGAATCCTTCAAGGGACCAATCAAGGGAAAGATTCTTGTCATCGGGGTCTTCAAGAACCAATACGCTTATAAGATCTTTGAAGACAGCTTTGTAAATGGCCTGGTCAAATCGGGAGCAGATGCTGTCCCGAGCTATAAATACAGCCAGGGAGGGACAAGGCATAGTAAGGAGTGGCTGCATCAGGCGGTGAAAGAATCTGGGGCAACTGCCGTTCTGGTAACACATTTAAGCAATGAAACAAAACAAACTGAAATTTTTGCTCCCCGCGGAATCATCCTGGGAGGGGAGATGTATGGAAATGATCTTAATGGGTATCAGGGTTTTTTCGTAGAAAAAAACGTGGTGCCGGAAGATATAAAGACCAGAACTGTTGATTTCATTGATGTCACCATTTTTGACAGTCAAACGAAAAAAGCCATCTGGTCTTCCCGTTCGAAGAGTGTAAACCTCAATCATCTCGTACGAGCCGATGATGAACAGCTGGAAAGCCTTTTTATCCAGGATCTGAAACGCGACCATCTGTTATGATGTAACGTAATGTAAATACAAGCAGAGATTGAGGATGATTACCTCCCTACTGTATCAATTGGCCAAAGAGTTCGTCTTGGTCCAGGGAACATTTTTCACAAACCCTCCCATCGTCTCTGGTTAGATACGCCTGCCATGGCACGAAATACTTCTCTTTATGCCCGGTAAACGGCGTCATATCAATGTCCAATCCGACCAGGCACAGTGATTTTGAAAATGTTGTTTGTTCTTTGGTGGTCAGATGAGCGATAGCTCGATGGAATTCCTGTTGCAGGTGGATTTGGGCTGCCCGAAGGTGTGGCGTTCGATGGGTGACCAGCTGGCCCAGGTACGGTAAAAGGGTTGCATAAAAAGGATTGCTTTTATCTATCACCTGTTCAACTCCGGTAAAAAAGAACAGTTCACTGCCCAGATATCGACCGATTGGTATGCCTCTTCCGGCTTTCCACGGATAATTTTGCGCATCAAGATCCCGGCGAAGACTGGTGGAGAGAGTATATGAAATCCTTGCACCGACAGTCGAGACCGCAACAATGCCACCATCTTTATCCGGTTCGGCCACTCTTTCTAAGGCGATGAGAAGCTTGATCCCCGGCTTTTTCTCGTCGTCTACCAGCAGACCTTGCGGCATGGTGATAAGATGCCGCCCCTCCTTCGTCCTGGTAAGATAAATCCGCTCTTGGGCTAAGTGGTACTGCTGCAAAAAAGGAGCAAGAAAGCCGGCGGGACATGACCCGTCCCTGTCAGCCTGCACAGGAGTTAAGAGCTGGGGATGGCCGCAAAATCCGCCCCAATTCGGGTTGTAATGTACCTTGCAGGACAGCACGAACACACCATCCTCTGCCGAGCTGTTCTGCGCAGTACGTGCAAAACCATCGACAACATTGACGTTGCCGGATTGCGGAATTTTCACGTTGGCAAAACCAAGGGTCTTGCACATGTCATGCAATCGGGAGGAAAATTCCTCATGAAGCATTATTCTTCCCTTGATTTTCAAAGTAGATTCTTTCGATTCTGTTGGTGCAGGAAAAACCATATTCATAAGTATAACCAATGTTGAAGTTTGACGGCACGTGATGGACTCCGCATACTGCGGATTGCCGTGACCCAGGATACCCTTCTGCGTAAATTGCGTAATTCTGTTAAACTAGCAAGAATTACGCCAGATTAGTTGGTTGTATATCCTGTTGCTTTGATTGGTGTTTTAATGAAAGAAAATATGCATGTTGCAAAAAGCAACATTGTTGGTCAGGGCGGCCGCAGTTAGTCATGATTAGCGTTGCAAAAAGCAACGATGACGGTGGCAATGCAACACTGCGGCAGGAGCGGTTCCCTGTGTTTGCGAATCCCCAGTATCTGCCTTGATTTCACTTGCCGCAATAGTTATCACAATCAGATAATCGCCGGAACGAGCCAGATTTTTAAAGAAACCAGCAAAAAGGAGAGCAACAATGACCCATGCAAAAGTAGTTTTATGTGCGATTTGCCTCGTAACCCTCACTGCATGCTCCCATGAAGCCAATCTTGAGGTTTCTGAAGGCACCGGACCCAATCCAAAACTGCCTCCTCCAGAGAGCAGTCTTATTCCTACGGTCAACATCGCTCCGGCCACGGGATGGGCAAACGGGGCACAACCAGTTGCTGCTGAAAAAACAGTGGTCAACCGTTTTGCCGAACAGCTTGATCATCCGCGCTGGCTTTATGTTCTTCCCAATGGTGATGTTCTGGTGGCCGAAACCAATGCGCCGCCTAAACCCGAAGACGGTAAGGGAATCAAGGGGTGGATTATGAAGAAGGTGATGAAAAAGGCCGGTGCCGGGGTTAAAAGCGCCAACCGGATCACTTTACTGCGTGACACCGACGGCGATGGTCACGCCGATAAGCGAGTTGCGTTTCTTGAAGGAATGCATTCTCCCTTCGGCATGGTGCTGGTGGAAGGGTATTTATATGTTGCCAACACCGACGCCGTCGTGCGCTATCCCTATCATGAAGGCGATACCCAAATTACCTCATCTGCCGAAACGGTGCTGGCCTTGCCGGCGGGGCCGATCAATCATCACTGGACCAAAAATATAATTGCCTCGCGAGACCAGCGCAAACTCTACGTGACCGTTGGTTCAAACAGCAATGTGGCGGAAAACGGCATAGACAAAGAGCAAGGCCGTGCGGCCATCTGGGAGCTCGATCTTGCCT
Organism: uncultured delta proteobacterium; assembly: GCA_963796255.1. GTDB lineage: Bacteria > Desulfobacterota > Desulfobulbia > Desulfobulbales > Desulfocapsaceae > Desulforhopalus_A. The sequence continues at coordinate 53,308 of CAWCLE010000022.1, forward strand.
CCGCCAAGCACCGCATTTTTGCCTCGGGCTTGCGCAACCCGAACGGCATGGCCTGGGAGCCTGACAGCGGCATGCTGTGGACGGTGGTCAACGAGCGCGACGAGTTGGGCAGTGATCTGGTGCCGGACTATATGACTTCGGTCGAAGATGGCGGGTTTTACGGCTGGCCCTTCAGCTATTACGGCACGCATGTCGATGCACGGGTGAAACCGCAGCGTCCTGATCTGGTGGCAGGGGCGATTGTTCCGGACTATGCCCTGGGACCGCATACCGCCTGCCTCGGTCTGGTTCAGTCCAGAGGAACCAGCCTGCCGGAGCAATTCAATAACGGCATGTTCATCGGCCAGCATGGTTCCTGGAACCGCGAGCCGCACAGCGGCTACAAGGTGATCTTCGTCCCTTTTAGCAAAGGCAAACCATCCGGACCGCCGCTTGATGTCCTGAGCGGATTTCTCAGTGCCGACAACAAGGCGCAGGGACGACCGGTAGGCGTTGCGCTGGCCAAAGGCGGGGCCTTGCTTGTCGCTGATGATGTTGGCAATATCATCTGGCGGGTGTCTGCTGCAGGGCAATAATTTTTTCAGGGGCAGCCACGACATTGCCGCTTTGCCGGCCGCAATCGGCACATTGCCTGAGCTGGTAAAGATGAAGTCTTGAAATAGCTGAAAAGCCGTGCTACTGAATGGTCTATATAAATTTCAGTTATCGGCCTCAGACCTCATTTACTGCAATGCCTAAAAAAAGAGTCTTCCTTCTGCTCCTCATCACTTGTTTTGTTCTCTTTTCCTGCCGGGAAAATGAGCAGCCGGTCAAGGTGTCTCTGGAGAAACGCCAGGAGATTACCTTCCGGCCGCAATTACCGGCTATTACCTATGCCTATCTGCCGCAATACTCGCATACCGAATCTTTTCAGCGGCATAATCGATTGGTAGAATATCTCTCCGAACAAACCGGCTTACCAATGCGCCAGGTATTTCCGGACACTTTTGATAATTATATCAGTATGTTCGGTCAGGGAAAGATTGATATCTCCTTTTCCAACCCATTTATCTACGTCAAGCTGGCCAGCCGGTACGGTGCCAGAGCCATGGCCAGAATCATCGAAGCCGATGGACGGGCGGAGTTTCGGGGGCAGATCATCGCCAGAAAAGATAACCAGGACATACAAACGCTGGAAGACTGTCGCGGTAAATCATGGGTGGCTGTCGATCCTTCATCGGCGGGGGGATATCTGTTTGCTCTGGGCCATTTTGTCGATCATGGGATTACCCCGCAGGATTTTCAGGAAGTGGTCTTTGCCGGTGGCCGCCAGGAAAATGTCATTCTGGGGGTCTATGCCGGCCTGCACGACATTGGCTCGATTCGCGAAGGCTCGCTTGCCGTGGTTCAGGACAAGATCGACATCAATCAAATCAAAGTGGTGGACAGTTCTCCGCGCTACCCCGGCTGGGTCTATGCATATAGTCCCAGACTATCTGAGGATGTGGTCGAGCGGATACAAAAGGCCATGCTGCAGCTTGATTATGAGCATAATCCCCAGCACCGGCTTATTCTTGATGCCGCCAAGTTTATTGGCTTTATGCCTTCTACCGACGAGGATTTTGATCCCATCAGAGAGCTGAGTAAAAAAGTGGGGTTGAATCTTGATTAATTATGTGTCGAGATTTCTGCATCGCTTACGATTCAGAACCAAGATTACCCTGGGTATGACCTTGATGCTGGTCTTCTGCGGCATCAGTGTCGGACTGATCCTTTCCGCCATGTCATCAAATGCCCTGCTTGAAGAAGGGCGAAAAAGGGGCATGGCCGTTACTTCGAGTCTGGCGTTTCGTCTGGCTGAACCCATCCTGGCCATGGATTTTCTGCAGATGAAGAACCTTATCGATAATGTCGACAATCAATATGATGACGTTATCTATATTTTCCTCACCGATGCCGGCACGAATATTCTCTCACACACTTTTTCCGGCGGATTTCCTACCGAGCTGCTTCTGGTCAATGCAGAAGGCAAAAAAAAACAGCCAGTTTTACTGGCCACCGAGCAGGGACTGGTCTATGATTTCAATGTTCGGGTGAGCCTGGGCGAAAAAAATCTCGGTTCCGTCAGACTGGGCCTGTCCAGAAAGGAAATTGACGCCCAGATCCACCGGCAGCGGTTAACCAGTTTTTTCAGTACCATGGGCGTGGTCGGGCTGGGAACCATCCTGGCGTTGTGGTTTGCCCACACAGTGACCTTTCGTCTCAACCGTCTGCGAGAATCGGTGGAGGAGGTTGTTCGGGGTAATCTCGATGTGCATGCCGGATTTTCTCTCGATCAATATTGCTGGCAGCTTATGGATTGTGACCGAAAGGAGTGCCCGGCTTATGGGGATAAGCAGCGGCGCTGCTGGTATCTGGCGGGAACGCTGTGTCCGAATTGCGGGGAGAAGGAATATCCCTTCAAGATGGAGAGTTGTCGACAATGTTCTGTTTTCAAGCATAATTTCGGGGATGAAATCCAGGATCTGGCCGAGGCCTTTGATGCCATGGCCGTAACGGTGAAAAACCATATCGAAGAGCTTACCGAGCAGGGAAAGACAATTGCCAGGCAGCAGGGACTCCTCAAGTCTATCATGAATGTCACCCCGGATTTCATAACCCTGCAGGATAAGGATTTGCATTATACCTTCGCCGGAAAAGCGTTTTGCGACTATTTTAATCTCGACGAAGCAGATATCGTCGGCAAAACCGATGCCGACATCTTTACCAGGCAGCAGGCGGCAATTAATGTCTCGGAAAGCCGGCATATTCTGGACACCGGGCTTCCCCTGGCCAAAGAAATCACCTTCAAGCGGGCCAGTGATCAAAAATGGTTTCACGTGCTCAAGGTTCCGGTTTACGATCAGGACGGCGGCATCATCGGCCTGCTGCTTACGGCAAGAGATATCTCCATGCTTAAAAAATTCCAGGAACAGCTTATCCAGTCGCAGAAAATGGAGGATCTGGGGCGCCTGGCCGGGGGGGTAGCGCATGAAATCAATACGCCACTCGGGATTATTCTCGGCTATGCCCAATTGATGATGGACGATATTGACGATGAAGAAATCCTCGAAGGCATGCGGATTATCGAAAAGCAGACCAAGGTCTGCCGAAAAATCGTTGCCGATTTACTTGGTTTTTCGAGAAATTCCCAGGCAGTCAGTGAAACCGTCGATATCAACGAGTCAATCCATCAGGTCATCAGGCTGGTGGAACATGCCTTTTTCATGAACCGGATAAAAATCATCTGTGCTCTGGATGAAAACATTCCATATCTTTCCGGTGACCAGGAAAGGCTGAAGCAGGTCTGGCTCAATCTGCTCAATAATGCGGCCGATGTTATCGGTCAGGATGGGGTCATCCATGTACAATCAAATTTTTTAGGCGAAGAGAAAAAACTTGCAGTCAGTATTGCCGATACCGGCAAAGGCATCGCCCCGGAGCACCTGGGCAAAATCTTTGATCCGTTTTTTACCACCAAGCAGGTGGGTAAGGGGACCGGATTAGGGCTTTCTGTGTCCTTTGGCATCATTAAAGACCATGGCGGCAACATCTCGGTCTTCAGCCCTATTCCGGAAAGATATCTCCCAGAGGATTTTGTCCGAGGCGACCAATGTGGTCCCGGCGCAGTCTTTATCATCGAGCTGCCTCTCGAGGGGACACCGGATAAAGGTGATCAGGATCATAAAGGAGTGGTTTGACCATGGCTGAAGCAACAGCAGGCGGAGCTAACAACGATCGCAAGACCATAGAGAAATTAAAACGCGGCTTTGCCTATAAACTCTTTTATCAGCAGGGGGTGTGGACCCAAAACGCATCGCTCAACGATTATTACCTTGCGGTCAGCTATACGGTGCGCGATCGGATGCAGCAGCTGTTTATCAATTCGATCCGGGCGCTGCAGGAAAAAAACAGCAAGATCGTCAGCTATCTGTCCGCCGAATTTTTGCTGGGGCCCCATCTGCATAATAATCTCATCAATCTGGGCATGTATGATCAGATAGCCCAAGCTACCAAGGAGTGCGGACTTGACCTGCAGCAGATCATCGACCATGAGGAGGAACCGGGTCTTGGCAACGGCGGGCTGGGCAGGCTCGCGGCCTGCTATCTGGATTCGCTGGCCAGCCTGCAGATTCCAACTATCGGCTATGGCATCCGCTATGAATTCGGCATGTTCGATCAGGATCTCGACAACGGCTGGCAAAAGGAATTGAGTGATCGCTGGCTGCAGCCAGGCAATCCCTGGGAGTTTAAAAAGGCGGACATGGCGGTGGAAGTCGGTTCCGGCGGATATACTGAACGGTACACGGATGACCATGGCACTGCACGAGTCCGCTGGATCCCGGGACATCTGGTCAAGGGCATTCCCTACGATACGCCCATTCCCGGCTACCGGGTCAACACTGTTAACCTGCTGCGCTTATGGAGCGCCGAGGCGCCGAAGAGCTTTGACTTTGCCGAATTTAATACCGGTGATTATTTCGGTGCGGTGCATGAGAAGATGCTGGCCGAAAACATCACCAAGGTGCTGTATCCCAACGACGACCAGTTCAAGGGCAAGGTGCTCCGTCTGCGGCAGCAGTATTTTTTTGTCTCCTGTTCGATGCAGGATATGATCCGTATCCACCTGTTTCAGTACCCGGGCCTGGAAAATTTTGCCGAAAATTTCGCCGTCCAGCTCAACGATACCCATCCGGCCATTGCCGTCCCTGAGTTTATGCGGCTGTTGGTCGATGTGCACCATTATGAGTGGGACCGCGCCTGGGATATTGTCACCAGCACCTTCGCTTATACCAATCACACCCTGCTCCCTGAAGCCTTGGAGAAATGGCCGGTAGCGATGCTGGGTCGGCTGCTGCCCCGACATCTGGAGATTATCTATGAGATTAACAGCCGATTTCTTGATCTGGTCCGCAGCGAATATCCGGCTGATGAGGATGTGGTGCGGCGGATGTCGATCATTGATGAAACAGGTGAGCGTTATATCCGCATGGCTCATCTCGCCTGTGTCGGCAGCCATGCCATCAACGGGGTAGCTGAACTGCACACCAGGCTGCTTAAGGAACATACGCTTGCCGATTTTCATCGGCTGTGGCCGGATAAATTGATCAATATCACCAATGGGGTCACGCCCCGCCGCTGGATGGTGGTCAGTAATCCGCGTCTGACCGACTTGATCAGCTCGGCCATCGGTACGGGATGGATTACCGATCTGAATAAGCTGCGGGAACTGGAACAGCTGATTGACGATCCTGCCTTTTCTGAGCAATGGCAACAGGTCAAGTTCGACAACAAGCAGGATGTCTGCACCATGTTCGCCTGCGATCAGAGGCCGCCGTTTAATCCCCATGCACTCTTTGACGTCCAGGTCAAACGAATCCACGAGTATAAACGCCAGCACCTTAACCTGCTGCATATTATCACCTTGTATCACCGATTGAAAAACCAGCCTGATCTTGCCATCCCGCCCAGGTTTTTCGTTTTTGGCGGCAAGGCTGCGCCGGCTTATGCCATGGCCAAGCTGATCATCAAGCTGATCAATTCGGTGGCCGATTTGGTGAACAGTGATCCCGATGTCAATGAGCGTCTCCAGGTCCTCTTTATCCCCAATTTCAATGTGCAGATCGGACATCTCGTCTATCCCATGGCCGATCTGAGTGAACAGATTTCGCTTGCCGGCAAGGAGGCTTCCGGCACCGGCAACATGAAGTTTTCCATGAATGGCGCGCTGACTATCGGTACCCTGGATGGCGCCAACGTGGAAATCCGGGAAGAAGTTGGGGCGGAAAATTTCTTTCTGTTTGGTATGAACGTGCAGGAAGTAGCGGCCAGACAAGCGGCCGGTTATAATCCGCAGGCCATCTATAACGAAAATGAGGAGTTGCGCGCCGCCATCAATCTGATTGCCACCGGGCATTTTTCCCATGGCGATCGGGAGCTGTTCCGGCCGGTGGTCAACTCGCTGCTCTATGACGACCCCTATATGGTGCTTGCCGATTACCAGGCCTATATCGATTGTCAGCAGCAGGTGGGAGAAGTCTTCCAGGACCCTAAGCGATGGACCAGGATGGCTATTGTCAATGCGGCGCGGATGGGGAAATTTTCTTCTGATCGTTCCATTACCGAATATTGCCGGAAAATCTGGCAGGTTCAACCTTTTCCGGTAACGCTTAAGCTCCAGCGGCTGCCGGAAAACGGGATCAAATTTCCAAAACGCGATAAAATTGTACGTACCTGATTACGCTATGATTCTGTTAGTAACAGAAGACTTTAACCGCGACTTATGCTGGCTGGCCAAAATGAGACAGATAATGGCTGGAGGCCTCTGCCTGGTTTTTTTGCTGCTGGGAGCCTGGGCACCAGCGGCAGAGATGGAACTGGCGTCGCTTCGCCCCTATGCGCGGCAGATCAGTTTCACCGGTTTTACCCGGCCCATCCAGGAGCTGACTATTGCCGCCGAGATCAGCGGAACCTATACGGCGGTGTCGGTTGAAGTGGGCAATGTGGTCGGTGGCAGCGGCGTGGTCGCCGAGATCGATGCCACTTTTGTCCGGCTGGCGCTGCAGAAAAATAAAATAGCCCAGCGGCAGACGGAATTGCAGCTGGTGCTGGCGAGAAAAAATCTTGCCCGTTTTCAAAATCTGATCGATAAAAAATCCACTGCCCAGGCGACCTACGACGAAACCGTTTTAAGCACCCGCATTCTCGAGCTTACTCAGGAAAATTTAAAAAATGAGCAGGAAAATTTAATCCAGCAACTGCGCCGACATACCCTGCGCGCGCCGGTTGGCTGGTCGGTCATCGAGCGGTATGTCGAACCCGGCGAGTATGTCCGACAGGGAGAACCCGTTCTTAAACTGGGCGATTTTACCAGCCTGTACATTCCTTTTCTTTTTACCTATGAGGAGCTCCGCCTCCTGCAGGAGATGGCCGGACCGATTATTACTCTGCCGGCTCTGGGCAATGCGGTTGCCGCGAAGATTTATCGTGTTGCCCCGGATTTTGATGAAAAGACCAGGAAAATCGCTGTTGATCTGCGTATTACTGCAGAAGAGGTGGCAGCCAATCCCGCTCTGCGGGGAGGCGTTCGCGGCGAGCTCACTCTGTCAGAAAAAACAGAGCCGCATACTTTTCTCATTACCTCAAACGCCCTGGTCAGTCGCTATGATGCCCACTGGCTGACTGCCCCGGATGGGCAACAGCGCAAAGTGCTCCTTCTGGGGATGACTGCAGACGGCAAAGACGCCATTGTCAGTGGCATCGGCCTCACCAAGGGTGCACAGTATATAACCAATCATGACCCTTCGCCGTAACTCAGCTTGATTACCAAAAAATAACTCGTTGAAGAGAAAAATGACAAGCACGCAAAACCGTATTGAGATGGCAGCCACTCTCCGGCAATTATGATGCAGCGGTTTGTTCTTTTCACCCTCAAGCAGAAGGTTGTCCTGAATCTGCTTTTTATTCTGTTTATGGTCGTTGGTGCCTTTTCTCTTCTGCGCATGCCGGTGGAGCGCTATCCCAATATTCAGTTCGGCAAGATGTATATCAACACCTTTTTGCCGGGGGCCTCTGCCCAGGATGTCGAAACCCTGGTCACCTATGAGATCGAAAAAGGCCTCGAGGACCTGGAAGAGGTGGAATATATCCGTTCCACCAGCTATGGCGAGCGAAGCAATATTGTCATTAAATTTATCGATGACAGTGATTATGAAAAACGATTTGACGATGTTCGCTTAAAAGTGCTGTCTATTATCGGCGATCTGCCGGAGAGGGCCGAAACCCCGGTGTTTAATTTTCTCGACGTCAATGACTGGTTCCCCACCATAAGCGTCAATGTGGCCGGCAAGCAGAGCAATACTATGTTGACCGAGATTGCCGAGACAATAAAAATCCCTCTTGCTCAGATAGCAGGGGTCAAGGAGGTGACGGTCTCCGGGGATTATACCCGGGAGTTTCATCTTATCCTGTCCCAGGACAAACTGCGGACGTACGGCCTTACTTTTCAGGGTGTCGCCGCCGTGCTGCGGGAGAGCAATGTGAGTTTTCCGGCCGGCTATGCGGCAACCGACAATGGTGAGTTCGTGGTCCGGGTCGATGAGCAGTTCAGCAGCAGAGAGACCCTGCTGGCCGCTGTCATGCGTCATGACAGCGATGGCTCCCTGGTTCGCCTGCAGGATATTATCAAGGCGGCGTATTTTTCCTATCAGGATCCCTTTCTCATGACCTCACTCAATGGCGAGGATTGCGTCACCCTGAGGATCTTAAAACATCAGAGCGGCAACGCCCTTTTTATTGCCGAAAACGTCAGAAAGATTCTGCGGCAGGTGCAGTCGAGCTATGCTGAACTGGGCGTGTCTCTTGCGGCAACGCAGGACTCCAGCACCAAAATTGAGGATTCGATCAGGGTGCTGGGTATCAATCTGCTGCTGGGAATCCTCCTGGTCTGCTCCATTATCTGGCTGTTCATGGGCTTTAGAAATGCCGCTCTGATAACCATCGGTATCCCCTTCTCCTTTCTGGTTACGCTGGTGTTGATGTATATGACCGGCAATTCCATCAACGAGGTGTCGCTCTTTGCCTTTGTCCTGGTCTCGGGAATTATCGTCGATGATGCCATTGTCGTGGTGGAGAATATGTATCGCCATTATCAGAGCGGACAATCCTTGATCGAATCGATAACCGAGGGTACCGCTGAGGTATTTCTGCCGGTTGTCGCAGCGACCGCAACGACCATTGTCGCCTTTTTACCGATGTTGATCATGACCGGAATGGTCGGTGATTTTTTTGCCATTATTCCAAAAACAATAGCCTTTGCGCTGACCGCATCGTTATTTGAATGTCTATTTATCCTTCCCTGCCACTATCTGGATTTCGGTCCGCGGCTACAAGTTGGTGCAGCACAATCCGGGGCAGCCGAACCGACTCGCTTTACCCTGCCGCAAGAAGGATGGATAATGAGTGTGATCCGACGCCTCTTCACTACTCTTATTTTGCTCGCGCTGCGATTTCGAGTGAGCTGCCTGGTATTGTTGGCTGCTGTTTTTATTGGGGCGATGGCCATATTCCTTGGCGCGGTAGAGGGCAAGACCAGTCTGGTGCGCATCAAATTTTTTCCGGATAAATACTCCCTTTATTATGTTGAGATTACCGCACCTCAAGGTACCTCGCTGGAAGAGACCAATACGCTCATCAAAAGCATTGCCGCTCTTCTTGCTGCCGACGGTCGGCAGCAGGTTGAATCCGCCCTGGGCTTTACCGGCTATTATATCAACGAGGATTTCAGCCCGCAATATGGGCGCAATCTTGGCTATGTGGCGGTGACATTGCCACCGGGATCGGCTAGGCGTTTTGCCGATTATCCGAAAAACGATGTGGTTGCCCATCTCGAGGCAGTACGGAAAAAAATTACCCCCCTTTTGCCTGACGGATTCTCTCTTTCTGTTCGGCCTGAAAAAGACGGTCCACCCTCTGGCAAAGACCTGAATATCCGGATCCTCGGGCAGGATGCAAAAAATGTCGCCGCCCTCGCTGCGCAGATCGACCGTTTCCTGCGCGATGACAACATCATTGCCCCATGGCTGGTTGACTTAAAAGATGATCAGGGCAGTGACGCCCGGGTTTTCCGCATGAAAGTCGATCGGGAAAAAGCAGCGGAACTGGGATTTACGGTGCAGGAAGTTGCCGCGCTGGCGGCATCGCTGCTGGATGGCCGGATAATCGGGAAGATGAAGCGCGCCGATGAGTCCATTGATATCCGGCTGAAGGTCGACAACGATCTCGATAAGACCATGTTTTCGGTTATGGATCTGGAAGTTGCCCACTCCCCGACCGGAGCCATACGCCTAGGCGATTTGTGCCGACCGATTTTCAGTCTGGAGCCCAGCTCGCTCAATCGGTTCCAGCGACAGCGGGCGATAACCTTGACCGCCAACGTCAAAGCCGGAGCGCCGATTACCAGTCCGGTGGTAGTTAACCGGGTGGATTCCTACTATTCCTCTATCCGGGCGAAATATCCCGGGGCGTCGCTTATCTTTGCCGGGGAGCATGAATCGACCCAGAAGTCGTTTCTTTCCCTGGCCTATGCCTTTGTTATTGCCATTGTTGCCGTGTACCTCATTCTGGCCGCCCAGTTTAAATCCTCTATCCAGCCACTGATCGTCATTGCTGCGGTAATCTTTGCCCTGACCGGGGTTATTCTCGGGACAGTTTTTTCCCGAACGATGTTTACCATTAACAGCTTCGTAGCGGTGATAGGAGTTACCGGAGTCGTCGTCAATGATTCCCTGGTGCTTGTTGAGTTTATCAACAAATGTTATAGCCGGGGGCTTTCGCGCCGGGACGCTCTGCTGCAGGCGACCCAGACTCGAATGCGGCCGATATTGCTGACGACTCTGACAACAACGCTTGGGCTGCTGCCCATGGCACTTGGCATTCCTGAGTTTTCGGTGATCTGGGGCAGCATGGCAATGACTTTTGTCACCGGGCTGTGCACTGCCACTTTTCTGACCATCGTCATCATCCCTCTGTTATGGGATATGGTGACAGCGCGGAGGAACCGGGAGGGAGATAAAGAACTCCCTCACAACGGTATCGGGGGATAAAAATTGCCGAAAAATTTCTTTAGAGCATAAAGGGAGATTTTTCTTCAAATTCGATAAATTGTGTATCGATAGAATTAAAAATTTTTAAAATTTCATCCTTAGTCGCCATGGTGTTGGCCGCCGTCTCCTGGGTATCGAGGGATCTAAGCTGCACTGTTGCTGCATTAACTGCGTTCCTGAAGTCGTTCAGCTTGGCGTTGGAGATATCCGAAGAGGCTTTTTCTGCCCTTTTTTCCACTTTTTGCAGCTGGTCCTGCCATTCTGCTATTTTTCCGTCAATTATGTCTGTATAAGTCGTTGATTGCATAAAATCCTCCCTTAATCTTTGGAATCTTATTACATCTTGGGTCGGATGAGAACTCCGGCTCTATCATTTACTATAAGCTTAAAATTTAAAAAGGTAATAGTGGAATGTATTTGAATTCACTTGCCGTCCGTGGAGCTAAACGGATTTTTTAGTTTAAATGAGAGAGGAGGGTGGTGCACTCAATTGGGCAGGTGGAGGACGCGTTTGCTGTTAGCACAGGTATAATCGGCGGTAAGCTCTTTCGATTCTCCGCGAAGAGCGGCAAGTATCTCCAGGATTTCCGGCAAAAATCGCGGGTGGTTATTTTCGCCTCGATGAGTGGCCAGGGGGATGTCGGGAGCGTCGGTTTCTAAAACGAGCCACGCCTGTGGCAGTTGGGCGGCAACTTTGCGGATCCGCAGCGCCCGATCATAGGTGATCGTGCCGCAGATACCAATAGCAAACCCAAGTTTAATGTAGGCACAGGCCTGTTGATAGCTGCCGCTAAAAGCATGGACAATGCCACCTTCGGAAAAGTGTTTTTGACGCAGAGTTTTTAGAACCTGGTCGTGGGCCTTGCGGACGTGAAGAAGGATGGGCAGCTCGGCGGTTGCAGCTATTTTCAACTGTTGTTCAAACAGCTGTTGCTGGGCGTTACGGTCGACTTTTTCCGGATAGTAATCAAGGCCGATTTCGCCAATAGCCACCGGCCGGTCGAATGTATTGCCGTCGACGATTTCTGCCAGCTCCTGCAGATAATGCGGCTGGTGATGCTCAAGATAGAGGGGATGCAGACCGGGGGCGGCAAAAATTCCCTGGGTGGCATTGTGCAGCCGCATCAGCCGCGCCCAGCCGGCCTGCGTCACCCCAGGCAGAATTATTTTTTTCACTCCCGCAGCGTGCGTTGTTGCAAGCGCCGCCTCGAAATGGGGGAAGTGTTTTTCAAGATCAAGATGAGCGTGGGTATCGATTAATTCCATTGGTCTTTTTACGAGTCCATCATATCTTGTATTTGCGGATGTCGTTGCTCAGCGACTGCGCCAGCCGCTCCAACTCTGCGGCGTTTTGTTTCACGCCCCCGGTTTCAAGAGATATTGCATTGACCGCCCTGTTGACTTCGGCAATGTCTGCGGCAATCTGCTGCGAGACCATCGAACTCTCGGCCACATTTTCCGAGACTTCGCCAATACCTTTGCCGGCTTCGGCGATATTTGTCGTTAATTCCGTCATGGTCATGTTCTGCTCGTCCAGAGAGAGGGCAATTTTCGATACAATTGTATCTATCTCGGTAATGATGTTGGAAATACTGCGTATTCCTTTTACGGTGGTCTCGGTCGAGCCTTGAATACCCTCGATTCGCGCCTTGATCTCATCGGTTGCCTCGGCGGTCTGTTTCGCCAGCCCTTTAATTTCATTGGCGACAACCGCAAAACCTTTGCCTGCCTCACCGGCTCGTGCTGCCTCGATAGTCGCATTTAAGGCCAGCAGATTGGTCTGGGCAGATATCTCCATAATTGTTTCGGTTACCTTACCGATATCGAGCGCGGCAATGCCAAGTTCATCAACCTTTACCGAGATGTCAGCCGCTTTAGTCACCGCATCGCCGGTAATGCCCTTAGCGTTTTGGGTGGAATGCTGAATTTCGCGGACGCTGCCCCTGATTCCTTCAGTGGCCGTGGTCATCACATTAACATTCGCTGCCGCCTCCTCCGTTGCTGCGGCAACGGAGGTCATATTCGCGCTCATCTGCTGGGTTGCGGCGGCTACGGCATTGGCACGCTTTGCTGAGTCGGTGGATCCAGCCTCAATCTGTACCGATACCTCCGCCAGGGTATGGGAAGAATTGGACAGACTTGTACAGTTGTTGCGAACGTCGCGAACAAGGGTTTGCACGCTGGTGAAAAAAGAATGCATAAACGCATTCAGTTCGCTGAATTCATCCTGGACTACGGTTCGAAAAACTTCCCTGCACTGGCTGCAGGAAGAGTATTTGCCATTAATTATCAACAGGCATTGCACGTTTTCAGCAGTAGACCCCGCTTCCTCCCAGCAGTACCCTGTTTTGCCAAACATCGAACAGTCTTTGTTGCCGCAGAGGGTGATCTCGGAGCAGTTGACCGGCGCGATTTGCGCAGTATTAAAATCCACGGTCAAATCTCCCTGACTCGCCGATTCAAGCAGGCTGGTTAAACGGACAATGGGTCGATCAATTAAGCGGACGAACAGGAAATAGACGAAAGTTTGAATGGATAAAAGAGCAATCAGGCCAATACCGGCGGAGAACAATGCCGATTTTCTGGCAGCGGCGATGATTGGCCCAATTTCTTTGCTGACCGCCAATATGCCAACGCTCTGTCCGGAATAATCGACCAGACGCGTATAGGCCGTCAACCGATCATGGCCATTTTTTTGGCTGCGCTGAATCTTGACATCCTGGCTTTGCAGCATATCCCGCAAAAAAGGATACAGGCTGTCGGTAAGCGTGAGATCATCGGTTTTGGCTTGAAATCTAAAAGCCTCGCCGTCCGGAACCAGAATGGCTATCTCCTCGTCGATTGCCGCCTTTATCTGCTGCAGCAGGGGATCATCGATCGGTGCGCCAAATTCCACCGAGCCGACATGTTTTTTATTGAGAAACAGCACCGGTACCACGGCGCGTATAGATATTCCGGCCACGCCGTTCTCAATGCCGACCGCGTCCTGCCGGCTCTGATTGACCGATACCACCGTTTTTCGAAAACTGGAAAGATCGTCACCAAATTTTTCCGGTTTCTGCAGCCGCAGAAAAGAAGTTGCGGGAGGCAGATGAAAATGGAACACATTAAGATCGGTGATGTTTTTCAGTCCTGCAAAAAGCGGTGCGGCCACGTCAAGAAGCATTTTGCGGTCCTGGTACATGACATTATCCTGTATGGACGGCATCCCCGCTACTGCATGGGCGAGCAGCCGCAACTGTTCGGGTTTTTCCCTGGTCAACGTCGCGAGTACTTGGCCGGCAGAGGTTGTCAACGCCTCTGCCTGATCTGCTTCGACTGTTTGCATGGTGGTGCGATAAGACAAAAATGACGGAACCACAATCATAATGGTAATCAACAGTCCCAGAGTCATGAGCAACTTTGTTTTGACTTTTTGGGGAATTAATCTTTGCATATGGGCCAGCATATTTATCCTCTTTTTTAGCATATCCGGCTGCAAAACAGTACAGCGCTCAAACGTGCACCTGCAAAGTTAGGCAGCGTGCGTTTTTTGTTGTTTAATAAAAAGGATACATCAGTGTCTGGTCGATAATCAAATAATTTTAATTGGCTACAAACGTCGGTGGCTTCATGACTGTAATTTCTGTCTGTAACTAGCTGATAAGTAGCTATATTTTTGAAAACTATATACTTAAAATCTGTAAAATTGGGTGAAAATTCTGGCAATAAAGTCCACCATAAGCTGCAGGACAACGGCCTGAGCTTCTATATGCGGCACATGGGCACAGTCGTCAACCATCACCACGCGCCCATACCCGGAAGTCTGCGCAGCGATCCGGGTAGCATGATCCGGGGCGGCATACTGGTCGTCAGCCCCCTGGATGACTAAGAGCGGTGCCTCAATGCTTGCTAGAAGATACTCTATATTCCAAGATGAAAACCAGTTGGATAACCATGTCCCTGACCAGGCATGGTAGAGAGCCTTTGTTTTATCGCCATGATATTTGGTGAGGCCCTTGAGTTTGCCCCCGGCCCATGCTTCATTTGCCGCTTTTATTCCGGTAAGGGTCATCTCTTCGACAAATATATGGGCCGCCTCCGTTATAATACCCTGCAGTAGGGGAGGACGCTCGGCACTGAAGATGAGACTGATACTGCCACCATCCGAGTGGCCGATAAGAATATACGGTCTTTTCGGAATAATCCTGTCCAGCAGCTGCGGCAGCTCGCAGAGGGCGTAGTCGTGCAGATAATGAATGGTTCGTTTATGGATGAATGGAGAAGATTGTCCGTAGCCCAGCCGATCATACACCAGGCCGGGGCAGCCGGTAGTAGCACATAATTTTGCCGGGAAATCGCCCCACATCGCGGTACATCCCAGCCCTTCATGCAAAAATACCAGATAGGGCAGCGCGTTGTTGCCATCAATGAGCAGGTAGTAGATCCGGTGGGACGGGTCTGCTTGCCGGGTATCTCGCTTCAGGTATGGCATTATTCTCCTCTAGAGGCAGAGTGAACGATCATTTTCGATCTCCAAAAAAATAACCAAATTTGTAGACAAAAAACAAGCAATACAATAGATTCATGGGGCTACGGTAAAGGTTGGCAAATTTTTTCCATCGGTTCCCATGGTTCATATGGCAGCTGGAAGAAAATCTCATAGAAATTTTGTAATAGTTCACTGGAACGTAATAGGTGACCGTAAAACATGGATTAGTGAACGTTCAACCAGTGCTCCAGCTTCGTTCAAGCAGGCCTCCGAACTATAGTTGGCTATGTGAGACGGCCTGATCGGACGAAGATGGGGTGCTGGTGAACGTTTACAAAATTTTAATTCTAGATGGCGCAGTAAAAAGCCATGCGGGCAGGGAGAGCAATGAGTTGTAACAAGTATGGCGGGGAATCTCATCCTCTAATCAATGAAGACGAATGCAAAGGCTGCGGCAGGTGTGTTGATGCCTGTCCCAAGGATTGTCTGCGCTTGGCAACGAAGATGAATGGCAAGGGATATATCCCTGCAGAATATATTGGAGAAGGATGTAACGGTTGCGGTATATGCTTCTATAATTGTCCGGAACCCTACGCCATCGCGGTGTATAAAAAGGACAAGGAGTAATTGCTGATGAGAAAATTCATTAAAGGAAATGAGGCCGTCACCGTTGGCGCTCTGTATGCGGGGTGCGAGATTTATTTCGGTTATCCGATCACCCCGGCGAGTGAAATTGCTCATTCCGCTGCCCTGCTTTTTCCACAGCGAGGCAAGGTTTTTTTGCAGGCGGAGTGCGAGACCGGGGCGATAAATATGATTTACGGCTCGGCCAGCAGCGGCAGAATGTCGATGACCGCCTCTTCCGGGCCGGGCATGAGCCTTATGTGCGAGGGCATCTCCTATCTGGCCGGTGCACAGTTGCCGGCGGTGATTGTCGATGTACAGAGGGCCGGTCCGGGCCTAGGCAATATCGGCCCGGAGCAAGGCGATTACAACCAGGCGGTGAAAGGCGGCGGGCACGGCAATTACAAGGCCATTGTCCTGGCCCCTTCTTCAGTTCAGGAGATGTGTGATTTGACCATCAAGGCCTTTGAACTCGCCTATAAATATCGTAATCCGGCGATCGTTTTGACCGATGCGGTACTGGGCCAGGTGATGGAATCGCTGGAGATACCCGAGCATCCATTCACCCCTCCAGATGTCAGCGAGTGGGCGGTTCAGGCCGATAAAAAGACCCGGAAAAATCTTATCTCGTCGATCTATCTGCAAAACGATCTGCAGGAAAAACACAACTGGCTGCTTGATGCCAAATATGCTTCGATGAGTGTCGATGCTGCATCGAAAAACTATCGCACCGACGATGCCGAGATAATCCTTACCGGCTACGGCTCCTGTGCACGCATTGCCCGTTCGGCAGTCGATGCCCTGCGCGCCGATGGCATCAAGGCGGGGCTGTTCAGACCGCTGACGCTTTTTCCATTTCCCGAAAAAGAGCTGCGCAAAGTCACGAAGGGCAAAAAAATATTGGTGGTCGAGCTGAGCAACGGCCAGTACCGAGATGATGTGCTGCTGCATCTAGATAGAAAAGAATATGTGCCGGTTACGCTCATCAACCGTATGGGTGGAATGCTGGTGACGACGCAGGAAGTTGCGGCAGCGGCTAAAAGGATGATGGAGGCGGTTGAATGTTAAAACAAGCGAGCGGATTTTACGAACACTTCGAGCGAAAAGACGGCAGCAAGACCAAGGCCACGCACTATTGTGCCGGGTGCGGTCATGGCATTATCCATAAGCTTATTGCCGAGGCGGTTGCCGACTTTGGCCTGCAGGATGATACGGTTTTTGTTTCCCCGGTCGGCTGTGGCGCTTTTTGCTACTACTATTTTGACTGCGGCAATGTCGCTGCCCCGCACGGCAGGGCTTCGGCGGTGGCGACGGGGCTGTCGAGATCACTCCCCGGTAAGGTGGTTATTGCCTATCAGGGGGATGGCGACTTAGGCGCTATCGGTTTTAACAACGCCTTCCAGGCTGCCAATCGCGGGGAGAATTTTGTTTGTTTCTTTGTCAACAATGCTATTTACGGCATGACCGGCGGCCAGATGGCCCCGACCACTCTGCCCGGACAGAAAACGGCAACCTCGCCTGCCGGCAGGGATGTTGTAAAAGACGGTTATCCCCTCAAGGTCTGTGAGGTGTTCAATCAGCTGCAAGCCCCCGTCTTTATCGAAAGGGTCTCGGTTGCCGATACCAAAAGGATCCTCAAAGCGAAAAAAGCGATTCGCAAGGCCATCGAAATTCAAAAAGAAGGCAAGGGCTATGCCTTCGTCGAGATTCTTTCGCCCTGTCCAACCAATATGAAGGTAAGCGCTGTTGCTGCGGCCCAGTTTACCATTGACGCGATGGAAAAAACCTATCCCCTGGGTAATTTTCGCGATCGCAGCGAAGAAGCAACACCCGTCGCTCGTAATATTCCGGTAAAGGAGCTGGCCGAGCTGGTTGTGGCGAGTAGTGCCGAGCAGGCGGACGCGAGTGGTTTTGCCGAAAAAGAATTCAAATTTTGCGGTTTTGGTGGCCAGGGTATCCTCAGCCTCGGGCTAGTGCTGGCCCATGCCGGTAACGACACCGGAAAAAATGTCTCCTGGTTTCCCAGTTATGGCCCGGAACAGCGGGGCGGCACCGCCTCCTGCTCGGTGGTTCTCAGTGGTGGGGAGATCGGCTCGCCCACCGTCGACAAACCGGACGTGTTGGTGGCGATGAATCAGCCGTCACTGGAAAAATTTGCCCCGACGGTGAAAGCCGGCGGGGTTATCATCTATGATGCGCAAATCCCGGTGGAATTTGATCTGCCCAAAAATGTCCGCGCTTATGCCTTCCCGGCGGCGGAAATCGCCACCGCCAAAGGGGTGCCCAAGGCGGCAAATACTGCGTTGTTAGGCTCCCTCATCGCTCTTGATCTGATCGGCCTGCCGGAAGATGCCGTGCTGAGCGCCTTAAAAGACAGTTTTGCTGAAAAACCAAAATTAATTCCCAAAAACATGGAAATAGTCGAAGCGGCAAAGACCTGGATGCAGGCACATCTAGACGGGCAAGTACGATAATATACGATAATTATCAGTTGACAACCTTGTAGAAATCTCAAATTTACGACACCATCATCAGTTACGGAGCAGCAACATGAGTGATGCAGCAAAAATAGGCAAGAGAATCCAGACATTCCGAGGAAAACTGAATATGGATATCGACGATCTGGCCACCCGGACCAGCTTGCCGGTAGGTCTTATCGAGAATATTGAAGGCGGCAGTGTTTCTCCCGCCCTGGGGGTCATGGTGAAATTGTCCCGCGCCCTCGGACAACGGGTCGGCACCTTTATGGATGACCAGACGGCCAAAGATCCGATTATCACCAGATCCGCCGAGCGTGAAGAGGGTGTGGCCAGCCATAAGGGGAAGGCTCAGGGGCATTATCGTTATCATGCTCTCGGTGCCGGCAAAGCGGACCGGCATATGGAACCGTTCTTCATTAAAATTTTGCCATCAGGTGAGCGAGAGAAATCTTCCCACGAGGGGGAAGAGTTCATCGTGGTCGTCGCCGGCGAGGTCGAGCTGCAATATGGCAACGATACCCATGTGTTGCGGGAAGGTGATACCATGTATTATAATTCTCTCGTTCCCCACTGTGTCAGTGCGATTGGTGGTGATGCACAGATATATGCCGTAATTTTTACACTTTAGTGGGTGATGATGATGCCAAGAAATGAGATTGTCAGGGAGGTAACCCTCGGCCGAATTTTACAGGAGACGGTCGAAAAGTATCCCGATGAGGATGCGGTTGCCTATGTCGATAGAGAGTATAAACAAACCTGGCGGGAATTTTCCGATGCTGTCGATACCATGGCCAAAGGCTTGATGGCCATGGGCATCAAGAAGGGAGAAAAAGTAGCGGTATGGGCCACGAATGTACCGCACTGGGTCGCCCTGCAGTTTGCCACCGCCCGCATTGGCGCGATACTTTTGACTATCAACACCAATTATCGCTCCGAAGAAATTAATTATGTCCTGCAGCAGTCCGACTGTGAAAATATATTTATTATTAACGGACTGCGCGATGCAAACTATCTGGAAATACTCTATGAGCTGATCCCGGAACTGAAAACCCATCCACGGGGGGCACTGCGATCAAGCAAGTATCCCTGTTTGCAGAGGGTGTTCTTTCTTGGGCCGGAAAAACACCGTGGCCTGTATTCGATGTCGGAGGTAATGTCTTTGGCCGTTGCCACCAGCGATGCCGAATATCAGGCGCGACAGGATTCGCTTGATCCGCATGATGTGATCAACATGCAGTACACCTCGGGTACCACCGGCTTTCCCAAAGGGGTAATGCTCACCCACGTGAATATCGGCAACAACGGCTACTGGCTGGGCGCCGGACAGAATTTCAGTCATCATGATCGGATCTGCATTCCGGTGCCACTTTTTCACTGCTTTGGCTGTGTGCTCGGGGTGCTGGCCTGTGTCAATCACGGGGCGACGATGGTCTTTGTTGAGACCTACGAGCCGGTCGATGTGATGATGTCGATTGAGATGGAGAAATGCACCGGGGTGTATGGTGTGCCGACCATGTTTATCACCATGATGGACCATAAGCTGTTCAAGAAATTCGATTTTAGCTCACTGCGTACTGGCATCATGGCCGGCTCTCCCTGTCCGGTAAAAAGCATGAACGACTGTATCGAGAAGATGAACATGCGCGAGGTAACCATCGTCTTCGGGCTGACCGAGGCCTCTCCCGGCATGACCCAGACCATGTACAATGAACCTTCGATAAAGAAAAAGTGTGAGACGGTCGGCAAGGCCATGCCCGGCATTGAGGTTAAAATCGTTGATGCCAAAACTGGACAAGACCTGCCGCCGGGGCAGCATGGAGAAGTGGTCTGTCGCGGTTACAATATAATGCAAGGCTACTATAAAATGGAGGAGGCCACCGCCGAGGCGATTGATAAAGACGGCTTTTTGCATTCAGGCGATATCGGCGTCATGGATGAAGATGGTTATTTTGCTATTACCGGGCGGATCAAGGATATGATTATTCGTGGTGGAGAAAATATTTATCCGAAGGAGATAGAGGATTTTCTCCACCATATGAAAGGAGTGCAGGATGTTCAGGTGGTCGGTGTTCCCAGCAAAAAGTATGGGGAACAGCCAGGAGCATTTGTCATTCCCTATCCCGATGCTGATATTTCACCGCAGGATGTCATTGATTTTTGCCAGGGCAAAATAGCCTGGTTCAAGACCCCCAAATTTGTTCATTTCCTCAAGGCATTTCCGCTTACTGCTAGCGGGAAAGTGATGAAAATTAAGCTCCGCGAACAATCGGCTGAATTGTGGCCGGAGCTTTAAGAGACGTTCGAGAAGGAGAAAGAATATGACAGGTAAAGACATGAAGATTGGTGAACGGATTAGGGCGCTGAGAAAAGCACACGGAATGTCCCTGGTTGAACTGGCCGAACAGTCGGAAATCGCCGAAGAAACTCTGTACAGCATTGAGAGCCATCTGGTTTCACCTCCACTCGGCAATCTTATCAGTCTGGCAAGGGTTTTCGAGATTTCGATGGGCGATTTTTTTAGTGATAATGGCGAGGCATCCTCCTGCATCATCAGAAAAGACGATAGAAAAAAAGTCTCCCGTTTCAATTCCACTGACGGCAAGGGAGGCGGATACAGTTATGAGTCTCTTGGCCATCATAAAAAAAATCGGCATATGGAACCGTTTCTGGTCACCCTCACACCCTCGGAATCAGGACACGCCGAACCCAATCAACATATCGGCGAGGAGATTCTTTTTGTCCTGGAAGGTCAGGTCGAAGTCAAACTGCTGGATAAGACCGAGATCCTCAATCCTGGGGATTCAATCTATTACGATTCGACCATGCCCCATGTGGTCTCCTGTCATGGCCAAGAGCCGGCAACGATGCTTGCCGTTATTTATGCCAAAGACGAAATGGTCATATTATGATGGACTCGTAAAAAGCCCGATCTCCTTCGTTGTAGTGTCTGATACGGCGATTTGCTGTACCACATGTACTAGCAAATCGCCGTATCAGACACTACGCCTCGTATATCAAACTTTTTCCAGAGCCCATCCAGAGAAGGCTGAGTGACTTTTTACGAACTTGAAAAAGCGAGCCTCTAGAACAAACAACCAGAGATCCGCTTTTGGTTTGTAGCGCCTAGCCTATCGGCATGACCCAGTTGAAAGGGTCGGCTACCTTGCCGTATTGGATGTCCATCAAGTTTTTGAACAGTTTTGCCGAAAGTGGTCCAACACTGCCGTCGCCAATGGTGATTTCTTTACCATTGAACTTGATATTGCCGACGGGGGAGATAACTGCCGCCGTTCCGGAGCCAAAAACCTCTTTCAGTGACCCTGCTGCGTGGGCGGCATAGATTTCATCAATACTGATTTTTCGTTCAACAACGTTGACCCCCCAGGATCTGGCCAGTTTTATGACCGAATCTCGCGATACTCCTGCCAGGATACTTCTATTGAGCTGGGGGGTAAGCAGTTCGTCGCCGACGACAAAGAAAATATTCATCGAACCAACTTCTTCAATATACTTCAACTCGACCCCGTCAAGCCAGAGTACCTGCGTATACCCGTCTTCATTGGCCAGACGGGTCGCATACAGGCTGGCTGCGTAGTTGCCGGCTGTTTTTGCCTCCCCGACCCCCCCGCGTACTGCCCGGACATATTCTGTTGTCACCCAAATTTTTACCGGATTGAATCCTTCTGGATAATATGCGCCGACCGGCGATAAAATAATAAAGAACCGGTAGGTATTCGATGACCGGAGCCCGATATAGGGATCGGTGGCAATGATTGTTGGGCGAATATAGATTGAGGTGCCCGTTGCGCTCGGCACCCAGTCTTTTTCAATTTTTAACAGTTTGATAAGCGCTTCAAGGATAAATGCTTCGTCAAGTTCAGGCATACAGAGTCGATGGCCTGATTTATTGAGACGGTGTAAATTATCCTTGGGCCGAAAAAGTTGAATGTCCCCCGAATCGCTCCGGTAGGCCTTTAAGCCTTCGAAAATTGCCTGACCATAATGCAGAACCATGGTCGCCGGATCCATGGCAATCGGGCCATACGGTTCAATACGCGGATTATGCCAGCCAGCCTCGGGGGTGTAATCCATGTTGAACATATAATCGGTAAAGATTGTACCAAAGCCCAGGGCGGAATCCTGGGGATGGTTTTTCAAGGTATCGGCTTTGGTAAATGAGATGTCCACGGTGGCCTCAATAGGTTTGGGTTATAGAGGGAGTGATTTTACGTGATGGAGTATACTCTTAGTTTTTAGGTTTTATCAACGTTAGTGATAAATGACTTCGGTTACCCCTCCTCCCAGAGTTCCGCGACGGTATATGGCGAGCCGGGAGTTGCAAAAAAAGAGCCGTCGACAAAGCGGTAGCCCTGTTCGAGCCTCTCTATAGCCTTCATATCGGCACTCTCCAGGATACGCTCGGCGGCCAGGAAATTTTCCTGCAGTCTTGCCGCATTCGTCGATTTGGGAATGACCACCGTTCCCCGGGTCAGCCCCCAGGCGAGCAGCACCTGCGCCGGGCTCATCTTTAATCTTTCGGCGATCTCAACAATAATCGGCTGTGTGAGCAGTGAGGGTTCGGTATCTTTTTTCAGGGCTGCAGGTCGATCCCCGGAGCCAAGAGGCGAGTAGGCGGTAAGCAGCACGCCGTTGTCTTTGCCGTACTCGAGCATTTTTTGCTGTTGCAGCAGGGGATGCAGTTCAATCTGGTTTATCACTGGCTGAATGGCGGCCTGAGCTTTGAGCGCAAGCAACCGGGGCATATTGAAATTGCACACCCCGATAAAGCGGCACAGTCCCTTCTGCACCATCTTCTCCATGGCCTGCCAGGTCTCAATTATCGGAATGGCATCCGGGGTGAGAAATTCTTCCGGCCGTTTGGGGAAAACGATATTTGCCTGGAAATTGATTGGCCAATGGATCAGAAAAAGATCTACGTAGTCAAGATGGAGATCGGCCAATGTCCTTTCCAGGGCCGGCTGCACATGTTTTTTGGCATGGGCGTTATTCCACAGCTTGGAGGTTATCCACAGTTCTTCTCTCTTAACCTGCTGTGCCTCTAGGGCACCCGCCAGTGCAGTGCCGATTTCTTTCTGGTTTTGGTAAATGGAAGCGCAATCGATATGCCGATAGCCAATCTTAATGGCGGTAGAAACTGCCTTGGCAACTTCTCCGGGGCTTGACTTCCAGGTGCCAAGACCAAGGGCGGGAATAGTGTCGATATCGTTAACCTGCAGATATTTCATCGGTTCCTCCGTCAGTATATGTCTTAGGATGATAACAGGCTACCATACAGCCGTCAATTTCGCGTAACTCGGGCGGTTCGCCGCAGCAAATCTCGGTCATCGACGGACAACGCGGATGGAAGGTACAACCCGAAGGTGGCGCAATCGGCGAAGGCAATTCGCCTTTAAGCACTATTCTTTCCTTGGTGCGAAAAGGATCGGCCACCGGCGTTGCGGAAAGAAGAGCCCGGGTATAGGGATGATGCGGCTTGCTGAACAGGGTATCCCTGCTGCCGGATTCAATGGGTTTACCTAAGTACATAACCATCACGTCATCGGCAATATGTTTGACCACCGACAGGTCATGACTGATAAACATATAGGCTAGATCAAACTGTTCCTGCAGTTTAGCGATAAGATTAAGAATCTGGGCCTGGATCGACACGTCGAGAGCCGAAACGGGCTCATCGAGCACGACGATCTCTGGATTGAGCATCAGGGCCCTGGCCACCGCTATTCGCTGGCGCTGTCCGCCGGAAAACATATGCGGGTAGCGATCGTAGTATTCGGGACGGAGTCCGACGAGGCCGATTATCTGCAGAGCGGCTTCACGTCGCTCTTTTTGACTCATTTTGGTGTTGACCAGCAGTGGTTCTTCCAGAGCGTGACCGATTTTTTGGCGCGGGTTCAGCGAGCCGTAGGGATCTTGAAAGACAATCTGCACCTTCTTATGCAGGCTTCCGAGTACCTTTTTGTCGGCGGTGATAACGTTGGTCCCGGTGATGTTCAGTTCGCCGGAGGTCGGTTTTTCAATCATCGTGATCAACCGGGCCAGGGTGGACTTGCCGCAGCCGGATTCGCCGACAACCGCTAAGGTTTTTCCTTTGACGAGCTTAAAGCTTGCACCATCCAAAGCCTTGAGAACGGCCGGCTTCTGAAAGTTGCCGCGGTCGACTTTATAATGCCGGGTGAGGTTTTTCGCCTCCAGAACAACGTCCCCTTTCATGCGCTGACCTCCTCGGGATAATTGGTCGGGATGCCTTCGGCCAGCGGGTAGTGACAAAGGGCACGACCAAACGCCGTTGATGCGGCAACCGGCGGGGTCGTCCGGCATAACTCGGTTGCGTAGCGGCAGCGGGGTGAAAACAGGCAGCCGACCGGCTTATCGAATTGACCGGGAACGACTCCGGCAATGGATGGCAGCAGCTTGGAAGTCGATCTCTCCGGCAGGGAGTTGAGTAATGCCTGGGTGTAGGGGTGGTGCGGTTCGGCAAACAGACCCTTGACCAGCTGTTTTTCCACTTGCTGCCCGGCGTATTGCACGGCGACTCTTTCGGCGGTCTCGGCAACGACACCCATATCATGGGTTATCAGCACCAGCGACATGCCCTGTTCTTTTTGCAGCTTGAGCAGCAGATCGAGAATCTGGGCCTG
Source organism: uncultured delta proteobacterium (assembly GCA_963796255.1). Classification (GTDB taxonomy): domain Bacteria; phylum Desulfobacterota; class Desulfobulbia; order Desulfobulbales; family Desulfocapsaceae; genus Desulforhopalus_A. Next base: position 78,164 of record CAWCLE010000022.1, read on the forward strand.
AATGGTGACATCAAGTGCCGTGGTCGGTTCGTCGGCAATCAGCAGGCGGGGGTTGCAGGAGATTGCCATGGCAATCATCACCCGCTGGTTCATCCCGCCGGACAGCTGGTGGGGGAAGGCGGACAGCCGTTTTTGCGGCTCCGGGATGCCGACCAGATCAAGCAGTTCAATGGCCCTTTTTTTTCGCTCGGTTCGGTTCATGTTGAGGTGGATCTTCAGGGTTTCGGATAGCTGAAAGCCGACTGTAAAACATGGATTGAGGCTGGTCATCGGTTCCTGAAAGATCATCGCCATCTGGGAGCCGATGATTTTGCGGAGTTCGTTCTTGCTGATGGTTTTCAGGTCTTTGCCGGCAAACCGAAGGGTATCGGCGGTGATGGTCGCAGTCCAAGGTAAAAGGCCCATCAAGGCCAGCATCGATACCGATTTACCGGAGCCGGATTCGCCGACGATGGAGACGATTTCGCCGGGTGTGATATTCAGCGACACCCGGTCTACCGCAGTGAACTCGCCACCGGCGGTTTTAAAGCTCACGCTGAGATTGTCAATTTCAAGTAATGGCATGGTGCGGTTATGATCGTTTGAGTTTCGGATCGAGGGCATCGCGCAGGCCGTCGCCCATCAGATTGATTGCCAGCACGGTGGTCAAAATGGCCACGCCGGGGAAGGTGACCACCCACCAGGCCCGAAGAATAAATTCTCTTGCCTCGGCCAGCATGGTGCCCCATTCCGGGGTCGGCGGCTGGGCACCCATGCCGAGAAAGCCGAGGGCTGCGGCATCAAGTATGGCGGTGGAAAAACTGAGCGCCGCCTGAACGATAAGTGGTGCCATACAGTTGGGCAGGATGGTAATAAACATGAGCCGCAGGGAGCGGACGCCGATAACTTGCGCGGCGGTCACATAGTCCTTGGTCATCTCCGACATTACCGCCGCCCGCGTCAGCCGGACATAATGCGGCTGCTGCACAATGGCAATGGCAATCATGGCGTTGATCAGGCTGGGCCCGAGGATGGCGACCAGTACCAGGGCCAGCAGCAGGCTGGGAAAAGCCAGGACGACATCCATAATACGCATGATGAAGGTGTCCACACGGCCGCGAAAAAAACCGGCCATCAGGCCGAGGATGACCCCGACCACCAGTGAGATTGACACGACGATGCAACCGATAAAAAGGGAATAGCGGGAACCGTGAATGAGCCGCGACAGCATATCGCGGCCGATGGCATCGGTGCCGAGCAAAAACTTGGTGCTGCCGCCACTCTCCCAGAAGGGTGGCTGTAAAAGAGCATCCCGGAATTGCTGATTGGGGGCATGGGGCGCGATGAAATCGGCAAAGACGGCAATCAGAACAACGCCGATGAAAAAAAACAGGCCCATCACTGCGCCCCGATTCTCTTTGAAATAGGACCAGAATTCAGCGAGCTCGGCGGTAAATCCTGTCGGTCGATCATCCACCATTTCAACTGCATCCTGCATGGTTGTTTGGCTCATGTTCCACTCATAAATAGCAAAATTGGCGATTAATCGGTATGACGTATCTGCGGGTTGATCAGACCGTAGAGCAGATCAACTGCCAGATTGACAAGCATAACGATTGCCGCGATGAGGAGCAGTCCACCCTGTACCGCTGAATAGTCACGCCGAAAAATTGAATCGACCATCCATTTGCCGATACCCGGCCAGGAAAAAATGGTTTCGGTCAGAATCGCCCCGGCAAACAACACGCCGACCTGCAGGCCAATCACGGTGATGACCGGGATCAAGGCGTTGCGCAGGGCATGCAGGCCTATGACCCGCTGCGGGCCAAGCCCTTTGGCACGGGCGGTCCGGACATAATCTTCACTCAGAACCTCCAGCATGGCCGAGCGGGTCTGCCTGGCAATAACCGCCAGAGGAATGGTGCCGAGGACGATGGCGGGCAGAATAAGATGAGAAATCGCCGATGAAAAGGCACCTTCCTGCCCGGAAAGCAGGCTGTCGATAAGCATAAAACCGGTGACCGGTTCGAAATAGTAAAGATACGAGATACGCCCTGAAACCGGGGTCCAGCCAAGAATTCCGGAAAAAAAGATGATGAGCAATAGCCCCCACCAGAAAATCGGCATCGAATACCCGACGAGGGCACTGGTCATCACCGTATGATCGAAAAATGATCCTCGACGAGTGGCGGCGATCATCCCGGCCGGCAGGCCGAAGAAAACGGCAATAATCATCGCAAATAAAGAGAGTTCCGCGGTCGCTGGAAACAGGGTCATGAATTCGTTAAGGACGGGCTTTCTGGTGATAATCGAGGTGCCGAAATCGCCACTGACCAGTTGTTTCAGATAGTGGCCATATTGCAGGAGGATTGGTTTATCGTAGCCAAACTGGGCCATCAGCTCGGTGTGTCTCTGCTCGCTCATACCCCGTTCGCCGGCCATCAGCAGCACCGGATCCCCGGGCAACATTCGGATAAAGATAAAGGCTACCAAAGTGACGCCAAAAAAAGTGGGGAGAATAACGCCCAGTTTTTTAAGAAAATATAGAAACATATTTCGGTTCCCGGAAGTGGAAATCGGCAGAAAAAAGGCCGGGAAATTAGTATTTCCCGGCCCAAGACGGCGTCGCCTACTTCAGGTCAACTCCGTAGAAAACATTGCCGCCGAAAGGATCGATGCGGAAATCGATGACTTCCTTTCGGACCGGCTGAAAGACCACTGAATGGGCAATGGTCGCCCAGGGAGCCTGCTCTTTGAAGACGACCTGAGCCTCTTTATACAGCTTGGTTCGTTCGCCGATGTCAGAGACAATTTTTGCGTTCTGAATCAGATCTTCGAATGGTTTATAGCACCATTGCGCACGGTTTGCGCCGCCCACCCCGTCACAGCCGAGCAGTACGGCCAGGAAGTTGTCCGGGTCACCATTGTCGCCGGTCCAGCCAAGGAGAACTGCGCCGTCACGGTTTTCATCTTTGGAACGTTTGAGATACTCACCCCACTCATAGGAGACGATTTCCACTTTTACGCCGACCTTGGCAAAATCAGCCTGGAGCATTTCGGCCATACGTCTGGCATTGGGGTTATACGGACGCTGTACCGGCATGGCCCAGATATTCATGGTCAGATCGGTGACACCTTCTTCAGCGAGCATTTTTTTGGCGGCAGCCGGATCATAGGGATCATCGACAACGGCATCATTGTATGACCAGATCGTCGGAGGAATCGGATTCTTGGCAATTTTTCCGGCCCCCTGGAAGACGGCGTCGATAATGGCCTGCTTGTTAATGGCCATATTCAGCGCTTTGCGAACCTTAGGTTTGTCAAAAGGAGCCATCTTGGTATTATAAGCCATATAACCGACATTAAGACCTTCTTTCTCCAGCAGGTTGATATCGGCATCTTTTTTCATCGCTTCCAGGTCTGCCGGATTAGGATACGGCATAACATGACATTCGCCGGCTTTAAGCTTCTGATAGCGAACCGAGGCATCAGGAGTTATGGCGAATACCAAGTTGTCGAGGGGAGCCTTGCCGGCCCAATAGTCGGGATGGGCCTTATAGCGAATAACTGCATCTTTTTGATATGCTACCAGTTGGAAAGGACCAGTGCCCACCGGTTCAAAGTCAATCACCTCCGGGGTACCCGCTTTCATCATATTGTCGGCGTATTCAGCGGGAAAGATCGAAGCAAAATCCATCGCCAGGTTGGCGATAAACGGTGCTTCAGGACGGTTGAGAACGAACTTGACGGTATTGTCGTCAACCTTGACGATATCTTTTATGAGATCCTGCATCGACATGCTGTTGAAATACTCATAGGAGGCGTTGCCGACCTTATGATAGGGATGATTTGGGTCAAATTGACGCATGAAGGTAAAAACGACGTCATCCGCGTTAAAGTCACGAGTCGGAGTAAAATTTTTGGTGGTGTGAAATTTTACGCCTTTACGCAAATGAAAGGTATACTCCTTGCCATCCTCGGAGATGTCCCATTTTGTCGCAAGACCCGGTCCGACTTCGGTCGTGCCTCTCTTGAATTCAGAGAGTTTGTTGAAAATCTGCCGAGAAGAAGCATCGAAAGTCGTACCTGCGGTATAAAAGGCAGGATTAAAACCTTCCGGACTTCCCTCCGAACAAAATACCAGGGTTTTTGGCGCGGCACTGGCGCTCATCGACGCCAGCAACAAGGTCGCCCCACAGAAAGCAGCAATCAAAGTTTTCGTTTTTCTCATTTTTTTGATCTCCTCTTTTTTTATGGAAACAGACCCGCTTGGCGGGTCTGCGCTTGCAGAATATTTTTAACCGAGCAATAGTGTATACTATATCACCATCAACTGCATGGTTTATGTATGATTTGACCACTTTGAAAATGGGTTGGTGACCAGGTTGGCATTATAATATCTGCTGTCGTCGGTGACCTCCTTGCCGATCCATGACGGTTTGGCAAAGCTCTGTCCCTCATATTCCAGCTCAATCTCAGCAAAGACAAGGCCTGCGTTGTCACCTTTAAATTCGTCTACTTCCCAGGTAAAGCCGGCAAAGGCAATCTTATAGCGGGTTTTTTCGATAAGCGGTTTACGGCAGAGCTGGTGCAGCATCTCCTGGGCGTCTTCTAAAGGAATATCGTATTCGAATTCCAGCCTGGTGGCGCCGATATTCGGCCCCTTTATGGTCAGGATCCCGCGATCCTTGATGGTTCGTATCCGGACCGTTCGGCCTTTTTCGGCGTTCAGATAACCTTGGCAGTAAGGCTCGCCGGTACCAAGCCGGCGCCAGTCGTCCGCGGCTAGTAAGAATTTTTTTTCAATTTCTTTGCCCATAAAGATCTCCTGATCAAGAGGGATTGGAAGATGGAGCGGAAGTTTTTCCAGCTAGTTCGATGGCCGAAAAATTCAAGGTGGTATGGACGGTAAGCAACGGAAAAAGCAGGGCAATGGCAAAAATATTGACAAGTGGAATCATGCTGATAAGCGCGGGAAAAACACCCAGACGAAAGGCAGAACTGCTGTGCCTGCGCAGCCAGCGCAGTTTTCTGCCCAGCGACCAATGCCGGCGGGAGGCCGGATAGTCGACAAACAGCAGTGCCGAATAATAGGTGTAGAGGAGAAAAACGGCGGCCTGACCGATGACCGGAATAAAATTGACCAAGAGAGCGATAAAGGTCACGACAATACCGAAAAAGGCAATTTTGAGGCCCTCGAAAATGTCGGCAAAAAATCCGACCACGGAAAAATTGGCGTCAGCGTCGAAGTTCTTGCCGGCGAACATCTTTTCGGCGGCGGTGCTGAGAAAGGCATAGCCGGGAGTGGACAGGCTGTAGGCCAGGAGAAAGGCGAGGTAAAAGGCGACTATTCTCGAGACGATAAGAAACAGCCAGCTGCTCACCAGCCAGCCGCCGTACTTGATCCAACCGAGGATGGTGTCGGTTGCCGGAGCCGTCGCGGTGAAGTTGCCGGTGAGTTGATCGATAAAATCAACAGTGATCAGATAGCCGATCCAGGTAAGAGAAATCGTTACCAAAAAAAGCCCAAAGCTCCAGCCCAAAAGCCGTATGCGACTGAATATTAGAACCAGGGAGCGAGACAAAGGAATCCAGTCAGGAGTTAAGCTGCGGGGAACATGGAGTTGCTTTAGCATTGTATAAGCTGGTATAATGTATTGGTTGAGAAGATAAAAAGTGTCGTGTCTGTTCGACGGTTAAAAGTATAGATCCTTTTTACCCGCTGTAAAGGCTGATGGTGTTGTAAAAACTCTTCATCATCCTCTTTGCGCGCCCTAAGAAAGTGCCCTTGGGGTACTCATTTTCCTATCATTACGACGTACTCTACTGTACGCGGCAATGATAGGAAAATTCACACGCCTCGACTATGAAGATTTTTACTTAACCATCGTAAATTTGAAGTTTTTTACGAAGTTGCCATGAATATAAAGAGCAAGAAAGAGCCACGTCCGGTTTTCGTTTGCCGCGAGTGTGGCCATCAAAGCGGTAAATGGCTGGGGCGTTGCCCCGAGTGCGGGGAGTGGGAAAGCCTGGTAGAGGAAATAGTGACGGTGCGGACGCCAGGGGGAGGCGGGGTAGCGCAACCGGAACCGCTTTATCTGGCTCCCGAGGGCGATGAAGAAAGGATCAGCACTCGCATGGAGGAACTGGACCGGGTTCTCGGGGGCGGGATTGTGCCGGGTTCGGTCGTCCTCATTGGCGGCGAGCCGGGGATTGGTAAATCGACCCTTCTGCTGCACCTCCTCGCTTCAATTGCCGAAGACGGTAGTAAGGTCCTCTATGTCTCGGGCGAGGAGTCTGCCCGGCAGATCAAAATGCGCGCCAGGCGCCTGGGCGCTATCCATCCGAACCAATTCTTAGCCACCGAAAGTGTGGTTGAGCATATCATCGCCATGACCTGTGCCATGCGCCCTAGACTTCTGGCGGTTGATTCCATTCAGACCCTGAGCTGTACCGATGTATCTTCTTCGCCCGGTTCGGTCACCCAGGTGCGGGAATCGGCCTATAGATTGCTCGGTATGGCCAAAAAAGAAAATATTCCGGTGGTCCTGGTCGGCCATGTCACCAAAGATGGGGCAATCGCCGGCCCAAAGGTGCTCGAGCATATGGTCGATACCGTGCTCTATTTTGAAGGGGACCGCAGTCATGCTTTTCGGATCCTGCGCACGGTGAAGAACCGTTTTGGTTCCACCAATGAGATCGGCGTCTTTGAGATGAAAGAAGAAGGGCTGGTCCAGGTCAGCAACCCGTCGGAAATCCTGCTTGCCGAACGGCCGTTAAACGAGCCCGGCTCCGTCGTGCTGCCCAGTGTTGAAGGGACCAGGCCGATTTTGGTCGAGGTGCAGGCGCTGGTCAGCCCGACCAACCTCGGTACCGCCAGACGAACGGCGATCGGTGCCGATCAGCAGCGTTTGTCACTTCTCTGCGCGGTGCTTGAGAAAAAAGCTGGCCTGGATATGTATGGCCATGATATATTTTTAAATATTGCCGGAGGGATGCGTATTGACGAACCGGCTCTTGATCTGGGGGTCATCTGTGCACTCGCCTCCAGCCTGCTGGAAAAACCGATTCCCTCGACCACGGTGGTTTGTGGCGAAGTCGGCCTGGCCGGAGAAGTCCGCGCCATAGGGCATGTCGACGTGCGGATTCGCGAGGCGCAGCGTCTGGGTTTTCGCCGATTCGTGCTGCCAAAAAGCAATAAGGAACGTATAACCTGGAAACCAGTCATCAAATTAATTGGGGTTGCCGGTCTCCAGGAGCTTTTGCAGGTTGTGTTTGATTAAACATTTCGATTAAAATTAAAAGAGATGGTGTCGTAAAAACTCTTCATCTTCTTCGTTGCGCGCCCGAAGGAAGTGCCCTTGGGGTACAAATTTCACTATCATTACGACGTACTCTAATACGCCGAAATAATAGTAAAATTTGCACGCCTCGAATATGAAGATTTTTATTTATCCATCGAAAATCTTAGGTTTTTATGAAGTTGTCAAGAGAGTTCATAATTAATTAAGGGGACGCCTTATGTCTGATGCACATCACCACGACCATCATGAAGATAATTCCGTCAATGTAAAAGTGGCCTGGTTTTTTATCGCTGTTATGGTGGCGATTACCTTTATCGCTTGGATAAATTGAGCTTTAGCGTGAGTTCCTGGACCGCCAAAAGGACAGCACCTTTGCCCAGGATCGCTCCAGAAAGAGAAGTTGTTATTCTAATGACCGATATGGTCGGTTATGCCCGAAAATCCTCGGGGATGACCCCCGAGGAAATCCGTGATTTTCTCATTGATTACCATGGCAGTATCCATGATATCATTTGTCGAGATGAAAGTATTCCCTTTGAAATTGAACCTTCTGCCGGCGACGGTTGCCTGGTGATCTTTGACAAACGGCCGGGGGAAAATCGCGCCGGAATCTGCAGCCGGGCCCTGGCCACGGCAATCCGATTGGCCGAAGCGATCGCCGACGGCAGTCTGGCTCCGACCAGGATGGGCATTCTGCTGGGGCCGATAACCGAAGCGCAACTGGGCGCCAGGATGGCCAAATTCGGGGCGAGTTTCGCCGTAGCTAATCGTCTTGAGGAACTCTGCGGCCATTTTGGCACCGATCTGCTGATGGATCGAGAAGTTGCCCGCTATCAGAAGGGATTTGAAAAGTATCTGGTGACTATTGCCAAGATCAGTCTGACCAGTGTGCTGCATCCAATGAACATTTTCACCCTCTATATACCAGGCATGCACAATTGTCCCGCCCATATGGATGAAGCAAAATTGGGCAAATTTATTCGGATGAAGAATGAGGCGATGGAGTTCTTCAGCGGCAATTTACTGCTCGGGGTTGTGCCCGATTTTCCACGGGTTCGAGAAGAATTGCTTATGGCTCAGAAGTATTTCAAGGAATTGATCGGTACCGAAGACGTAGCAACGGAGAGGATTCTTGAGTATATCCGCGAGACACCTTTTCCGGCTGACGATTTTGACCAGAGGGGCATGAAATTATTGGAAAAGAAGCGGGATTCTCTTGGTGAACGTTTGTTTCATCTGTCAAAAGAGCTGCTTCGGGCCATGAACCCTGATTTTTACCACGCCCTGGTGGTTGATACCGCTTGGGAACGATATTTTAAGCTCGAATGGTGCAAAAAGGGTGACACTATAATCGAAATAAACAGTGTCCCTGACGGTATTTATTACCTGGATACCGGGACAGTGCTGGCTTTCAACGGCGAGGGAGAATTGCTTGCCACCATGCCCTCCGGATCGATCTTTGGGGAGATGGCCTATTTTGGTAAAGAACAAAAACGGACTGCCACCGTAGCGGCCAAAACGGATGTAGTACTGCGCAGAATATCTACCGAGGATTTTAAGACGCTGCCGGTTATAGTTGAGATATTTGAACGTATTGCCCGGGCGCGGCAACGGGAAATAGCCGAGAATCTGCACCATCCAAAAGACATGGCCGTCTCGTAATATGGCCGTATCTTCCGCCTGCCCATCAGAGATGGTGATGGACTCCGGCGGAAGATTCGGGAAAGCAATGACTATTTAGCCGTCAGCACCACATAAGTGGAATAATTGCCGACACGGACCCGCAACAGAACTTTGCTGTCGGATTTTGATTGCTGCAAAACGGCGTCGAGGTCTTTCATGCTGCTCACTTGTTGCCGGTTCACCTCTTCCACCAGTTGTCCTGGCTTCAGCCCTGCTGTTTCCGCGGCGCTGCCCTTGGCAACGTCACTGATAATCAGGCCGCTCTGGATGCCGTATTCAAATTTTCTGGCCAGCTCAGGCGTCAGTTCTTGCAGGGACAGGCCATATTGTTCAAGGGAACCATCGCTACCGGGGCCTTGTCCACCCTTGCTGAAGTCGGATGGCTGTTCGCCGATGGAAACCTGAATTTTCTTGTCTCGCCCATCACGCATGATATCGAGCAAGGCTTTCGTTTTTGGCTGGAGCATCGCTACTCGATTGCGCAGATCGGATACATCATTGAGTTCAACGCCGTCCAGACGAAGGATGATATCTCCCTGCTGCAGTCCCGCGGCACTGGCTGGAGAATCTTTTTGTACTTCGCTGATCAGGATACCACCGCTCTGCTTCAGACCAAATGATTCGGCCAGTTCTTTGGTTACATTCTGAATAGCCACACCGAGCCATCCGCGCGTTACTTTGCCCTGTTTCTGCAATTGTCCTTCAACGGATTTGACCATATTGATCGGGATGGCAAAGCCGATTCCCATATAGCCGCCGGTTCGTGAAAATAGGGCAGTGTTGATGCCCACCGCTTCTCCTCGGCCGTTAATCAGCGGGCCGCCGCTGTTGCCTGGGTTTATTGCGGCATCGGTCTGAATGAAGTTTTCATATTCGCTGATCCCGACACTGGAGCGACCGGTTGCACTGACAACCCCGACGGTCACCGTCTGGCTCAGACCAAAAGGGTTGCCGATGGCGATAACCCACTCGCCGGCTTCAAGATTGGAGGAATCCCCTAAGGGCAGTACGGGCAGATTTTGCGGATCGGAAATCTTGATCAGCGCCACATCTGTCTGAGGATCGGTACCGATTACCTTGGCGTCAAAATCGCGGTTATCGGCAAGGGTGACTTTAATGCTGTCGGCGCCGTCAACCACATGATTGTTGGTCAGGATAAATCCGTCTTTGCTGATGATAAATCCAGATCCCTGGCCCTGTTGCTTGTACTCCTGGGGCTGCTGGCGACGGGACTGGGGACCGAAAAATTGTTCAAAAAAAGGATTGTTGAACATATCTTCAGGTCCGAGTCCCTGATGGGGGCTGTTCGTAGTCGTTTTTTCCACTTTGATATTTACCACCGCCGGTTTTGCCTGCTTTACCACGTTGACAAAAGCCTTGGATGACTTGTCGAGGATAGCCAGGTCCTCGTTGCTGTAGGTCTGGGCGATACTCCTCGTGGCGATGAGCGCCATACAGACCATCAGGATTGATATAATCCTGATAAGTGGTAGGGACATTGTTTTCGTGTTCATCCGCGTTCTCCTTTAAAAAAGACAGAAATAAGTAATGGTAGGAGTCTGTCGGATTATAGATCCGACAGACTCGGGAAGAATCCGTCCGTCATGTTCACAGACCAACTGAAAAGACGAAGCAGTTCTTTACCTGTGAGGGTTACTGTAAACGTGAACCAAAAACCGTCAAGAAAGATTACCGAAATGTAATTATGATGGCACTGCGCAAAAGTCGTAGTCTCTTACCAGGAAGTTAACTTCGGGAGAGGCCGGCTCCCATGCGGCCGCATGGGAGCCAGATAAGCCAGACAAGAGGGTATGGGGCGGGGGCTTAATTCATCAGCTACGGATCATATCGGCGATCTGGAAAGCGACTTCCAGGCTTTGTTCTGCATTGAGACGGGGGTCGCAGCTGGTCATATAGTTTTCGGCGAGTTCCTCGTCGATGATGTTGTGGGCGCCACCGGTACATTCGGTAACATTGTTGCCGGTCATCTCCAGATGGACGCCGCCGGGGATGGTGCCTTCCGACCAGTGGGTCTCGAAAAAGCAGGTGATTTCGGACAAAATATCATTAAAATTTCTAGTTTTATGTCCGGATTTAGCGGTGTAGGTGTTGGCATGCATCGGGTCGCAGCTCCAGACAATATTAAAGCCCTCTCTTTTCATTTCCCGCAGCAGTGGCGGCAGGGCTTTTTCCACTTGTTTCATTCCTAGTCGAGTGATTATCGTCAATCTGCCCGGATCATTATCAGGATTGAGGGCGGCAAAGATTCGTTTGACATCATCGATGTCATAGGTTGGGCCGAGTTTTAAACCGATTGGATTATGGACCCCGCGGAGGAATTCGATATGCGCTCCATCGACCTTTCGAGTCCTTTCGCCGATCCACAGCATATGCGCGGAACAATCGTACCAGTCGCCGGTGATGCTGTCCATGCGGGTCAATGCTTCTTCGTACTGGAGGAGCAGCGCTTCATGGGAGGTGAACAGTTCCGTCTGATTAATCTGCGGGGCTTCCGAAGAAATGCCGATGGTCTCCATGAATCTGATGGCATGGCTAATTTGTTTTGCCAGACGATCATAGGATCGTCCCATTGGCGATTGAGCTACGAACTCCTGATTCCATGCCTGCACCCGTTGTAAAGAGCCATATCCACCCCGGGTAAAGGCGCGCAACAGATTCAGGGTCGAAGCGGCCATATTATACCCCTTCAACATGTATTTGGGATTCGGGTTGCGCGATTCCGGGGTGAATTCGGCCGTGTTGACCATATCACCGCGGTAGGACGGCAGCTCCACTCCGTCGACAATCTCCGTATCGGAGGAACGCGGTTTGGCAAACTGTCCGGCAATTCTGCCGACCTTGATCACCGGTTTGCCACCGGCATATGTAAGCACTACCGCCATCTGCAGGAGTACTTTCAACGTTTCCCGGATATTCGGCGCGGTCACCTGGGCAAAGTTTTCCGAGCAGTCGCCACCCTGAAGGAGAAAAGCATCCCCGGTTACTGCTTTGGCCAGCTGTTGTTTGAGGGATCGAATCTCACCGGCAAAGACCAGAGGCGGCAGCAGGGATAAATTGGCAAGAACTTTGTCAACGGCCCTTTGTTCCGGCCAGGTGGGTTGCTGCAGGGCGGTACATTTTTGCCAGCTCGATTTTGTCCAGTTTTTATGTGGGTTTGGGGTCATTTTTTCCTCGGGGATCTTTGGTTTTATTTATTGTTGGCGGGACTCTTTTTAGTACCCATTGAGGGGTGTCAATTCCGTTACGAGTTTTTCTTTGCGCACTCAATGCTGGATCGAAGATCTCATCCCGCCAAGAAGCGTCGCGGACTCAGTTTAGTGCCCCCTTGAGGGGTATAAGTTCAGTCACGAGATTTTTTCTTGGGAAGCAGAAAAAATTTTTACTTCACTTACAGCACCTCTCAACATCAAAAGCATTCAAAATACGTAATTCCTGCTCTCGGCGCTTGGCCTCAGGTGGTGGGTGGAATACCAGTTTCTCGGCCATATTGAGCAGAGTATCCCGGTCAGGGATGGAATCTAATCCATATCCAAGAATCTTGCCAGTTCTAGTATCTAAAAGTTCGGCATCACGGCCGTTGGTGACCACGGCAAGGGGCAGACAGTAGTCGCGGTTGATGACTCTGGCGGCAGCTAGTGCCGCCCGCTCCCTGCTGACCAGCGAACCTGGTCCATAGCGGACGATCATATATTGCCTGCCGGCAATGAGCACGGTCAGTTCGATGATCGAGACCACAAAACCTCCGGCAAACATGGTTTCGATCTTTATTCTCGGTTGCAGCTGCTCCCGGTCATAGCCCTTTTCTTCCACCATGAGACGACTCAGCTCCTGGCGAATCCGTTCATCGTCGGTGTCGGTCAGTTCTTCATTGCTCAGATAATCCTTCAGCGTTCCGTAGATGAGGTGATGCGGCTTTTCGACAGACATAATAAAGTCCCTGATTTTCAAGTTACCCCGGTTGAGGCTTACTTGTTTTTGGTAGTAGAAGGTGCCTGCTTATTTTCAAGCACGATGATATTCGGGTTCCAGTCCAGCCATTCCGGCTCGGGTTGATCATGGAGGATGAAATGGTAGCCAGATATCCTCGCCGACCCCGTCTGGCCGTTATTCGGGGTCGCAAGAGCAATACCGCCGCGCATGATCGCCTCAAGGGAGGACGTAGATACGGTGACGCCGGAAAACAGTCCACCTTCGAGCCTGGCACCGCTGACATTCCAGAATCGGGTATTTTTCCAGATAATCGCGCTGTACTGTTTGGCGATTGCAGCAAAAACCAGCACCTTCTGAAAGCTGGGGGAGAGCTCATAGCCGGTCACCTGGCCAACCTGGACTTGTCGGTAATAGACTGGGGAGCCGATAGTGAGGGAGCCGAGATGCTTCGTTTCCAACACGATCCCCAGCCCTTCCCGTTCGGCGATCTCGCTATGTGGCGCCTTTGGTTGCACGGTGAAGGTACGGATGAGGGGGCCGTTGCCCTGGAGGATATTCAGATAAGAGCCGAAAAAGAGGTTCTGCACGTTTTTGATCCCGGAAAGACTCACTTCCGCCTGTTCCGCCCAGATCAGGGTGCCGGAGCGAAAGAGGGGCACAGCATTCTTGTCGATACGCATGGTGCCGACAATAGTTTGCAGATTTTCGGTCAGGGTAAGTTGGGTTATCTGGCCGATTTCAATTCCTTTATTTTTCACTGGTGCGCCTTCCTTCAGGCCGTAATTGTCGCTGAGGAGAATACGCATTTCCACCTTGTCGGCCTGCAGGGCTTCCTGCCGGCTGGCATAAAGTGGATAGGGTTTGGTTGCGGCAAGCGGCGCGCCTTCAGAGACGTTAATGCAGCCGATTCCGCCGGCAAGCATCGACTGGAGCGATCCGGTCTCTATGTTGAGGCCGGCCAGTCCGCCTGAGAGTTTTACGCCGCTGGCATTGTAGAATCTGGTTTTATCATGGAGAATGTTCTTGTATTGGTTATAAACAATACATTCGATCAAAACGCCCTGTTGGTCGGAAGAAAGGCGAAAATCTTCAATTTCACCGATTTTTATATTCTTATGCAGTATCGGTGCGCCGATAGACAGGGATTGGGCATCTTCGGAAAAAAGCAGAAAGTGCTTTCCGTTCGATTGCATGGAGGGGATTTTGGCAACGGCATCTTTTTTGCTGCTATACAAGGGAAACTGAAAACCCTCTTCCGGTACTCCCTTAGCTTCCTTTTTAAGCTTCTCCGGCGTCATGAAGCTTACTCCGCCGCGAAGCAGGTTGGCCACTGGTCCGGTCGAGACCTGGAGGCCCTGCTCAAGGCTCGCGTTAATTTCTAATCCGGAATGGATCCAGAAGATACTCTTTTTACTGAGCAGGTGCAGATATTCCTGATAGATAAACAGGTTTGTCTGAATATTTTCGGCAGTTTTTTGCAAATCGACAGCCACGACTTCACCAACCTGGATGTTCTTGAAATACACAGGGGATTTGGCCGACAGGTTGATGGGATCGCTGGATACGAGAATAAAGGATCGCCCTTGACGTAAAGGAGTTTGCGGCGGCGGTTCGGGCAGAATATCAAAGCTATCTTTGAAGGCTCCGTCGCCCGGTTGGAAAGTGATATGCGCTCCGGAAAAAAACGAACCGAGATTATCTATTCCTGCCGCGGAAATCTCCGGTTTCACCAGCCAGAAGCGGGTGTGCTGGCGGAGGATAAGTTCTGCTCTTGGGTCAAGCAGGATATGTGCCGTGACTGACCTCTCTCGATCATTGTTAATTTGAATATCCTTCACAAATCCCGCTTCCAGACCACGATACATGACTTTGGTCGATTTTGCGACGATGTCCTCTCCCGAAGACAGGGTTAAGGTCATCGGGATGCCGTAATCGGCCGATGCGAGATCGGGATACAGAGCAAAAACCTCGCCGTTTACGGCCACCGGGCTGTCCTGCAGTTGTACCGGGGTGTACAGCAGGATGCCGCCGCGGATCAACGATGCAAGTGATTCGATTTGGATCTTCACATTGGGCAGTTTCCCGCTGATCTGGATACCGCTGGCATTGCAGAAACGACTGCCGGTCCGCACCAGATGGGCAAACTCGGGCTTGATAAAGAGATCAATCTCGACACTATCATCCTCAACGAGACGATAGGCCTGGACTCTACCGATTTCAATATTGCGGTAATAAACGCCGGTTCCGATCTGGAGCGAACCGAGCATATCGCTGGTCAGTTGCAGGTGCAGGCCAGGGGTTTCCGGTGAGACCGGAGGGGAAGAAGCGAGGCCGTCGAATTCCCGTCGGGCTTTGTTTGAGGTGCCGATCTGAATGCCAATATAGCTGCCGGACAGAATAGTGTCGAGGCCCTGGACCGAGCTTGCCGACAATTGCGGCCGAACTATCCAGAACAGGGTATCTTCCACCAGATGGCTCACCACATCCTTGTCCATTTGGGCGACGGCTTTGACCCGCTGATTGTCCAGGTCGGGCATGACCTTGGTGACCAAACCGACCGGAATGCCTCTGGCCATGATCTGGGTTTTACCGGGGACGATACCGGTTGCATCCTTAAAAGAAATGGTTATTTCCACCCCGGCGTCTTTGTAGCTGGTATAGATGAGCCAGCCGCATATGCACAAGGCAATAATGGGCAGGGTCCAGATTATGGAAATACCGCGATTCTTTACAACAACAGGTTCATCCGTCATAGTCTGTTCCAGAGAGTTTTTTAAGATTTGTCCTGCCGATTTGTGGCGGCGGGCTGCATCTATCCCACAAGATGCGTGGGTCAAAGGTGATGACCGCAAACATGGTCGAGGCGACGACAATGCAGAAATAGGTGGCTGCCGGTGCCACATGGATTGAGGTGAAAAAGCCAAAATTGACCAGCACGGAAAGCAGGGCAATGACAAAGATATCGAGCATTGACCATCTGCCGATAAAGGTAATAAAGCGAAACATCCTCGCCTTCTGTCTAAGCAGCTTCAGGCCGCATGGCCGGGAGGAAAGCAGCAAGATGCTCAGGCCGACTATTTTGAAAATGGGCACCAGAACGGAGGCGGTAAAAATGATCAAGCCGATAAAATAGGACTCGTGGTGAAAAAAATAAATGATCCCGTCCATGATTGTTGACCGACTCGGTATCCCGAGGAAATCGACCCGCATAATCGGCAGCAGGTTGGCCGGAGCCAGAAAAATTACCGAAGTAAGTACCAGCGCCCAGGTTTTGGAGATGCTCGATGGATTCCTTATATGCAGCGTCTCCCCGCAGCGGGGGCATCCTTTGCCTTCAAGTTCGGCTGGCGATAATTTAAGGCAGATATGGCATTGACTCAAGCCCTGACCGGCGGCGGTGACCACGCTCAGAGCGTCGGCTGCTAAAGGGAACGGATCTTGGCGCGCAAGCGGGATTTTATTTTTCTGTCCCTTGCCTGCAATAGTCTGCCAGAAAAAATCAGTATCGATGACGGCGGCGATGGCGATCGTCAGTAAAACCAAGCCGGTGAAACAGAAGATCCCGGTATTGTAGGAAATATCAGTACTCTTGCCCATTTTGATAACGGTGACCATGATGCCGAGCAGATATACCTCAACCATTGCCCATTCCTGCAGATGCAGATACGCTCTGAAAAGCCTGGCTAGATACCACGGATATCGGTGCCGATAGAGTTGAAAGGAAATGATAAAGACCGAACCGAGGAGCACCAGGGGAAAGATAACGGCTGAGAGCAAGACCATAAACGAGACCAGGTAATAGCCGCTTTGATAGAAATTGATGATGGAATCAATGATGTTGGCCGAATCACTGAAACCAAATGATTCCATAGTCATAAGCGGCAGAAGTATGGCCGGTGGATACATCAGCAAACCGGCAATACTGAGGGCCAGCGCTTTGACAATGGAATCGTTGGTTTTTTTGTTTATCGTCTTGCCGCAACGGGGACAGAGGACGGAGTGTCCTGGGGGAGCCTTGGTCTTTGGCATGAGCAGATCGCAGTCGGGACAGGCGGTAAGGTGGTCAAGGTTATTAGAATCAGGATGCACTGCAGAGACCTTTTATTAATACAAAAGATTGGATGAGTTTGGTATTGCAGTATAGTAATGTGAAGTCGAACGTTTGTCATATGAAAAAACTATTATTACCCGGTATTTGGCTGCGCCGGGTCAGGTGAGGGAATTGATGCGGGATGTGAGTGGACAACCGGTTAAGAATAAATGGCTGAAGATAACTATCGAGGCTGACCCCCTTCTGGTAGCATCGATTGGCGATTATCTGGTTGGCGTTTATGATGCGGGGGTGGAAACCGGTGCCAGGGATGAAAGCTCGTATGGGACGGTGAACGCCTATATCCAGAAAGCCAATCTGGTGCCGACCGAGGTTGCCGACATTGTCGGCAAGATGTCGTCCTGGCTTGATGAGCTGGCCGAAATTTTCCGGGTGGCAAGACCCATCCTTTCTTCCACCATGATCGATGAAGAGGATTGGGGGAAGAGCTGGAAAAAACATTTTACCCCCTTTGCCATCGTGCCCGGCCTGGTCATTGCCCCGACCTGGCAGGAGTATCAACCGGCTGCCGGGGAGGTGGTTATCGTCATGGATCCGGGCATGGCTTTTGGTACCGGACACCATGCGACAACCAGTCTTACCGTGCAATGGATCCGACATACCCTGACTAACACTATTGGCTTGCGGCTGCTTGATGTGGGGACCGGCACGGGTATTCTCGGCATGGCGGCACTGTTGTCCGGTGCGGCCGAGGTTTTGGCTATAGACAACGATCCCGAGGCGGTTTCAGCGGCGCAGCAGAATGCGCGGTACAATGGTTTGCAGGAGAAGATGCAGGTAAGCTCGGCACCGCTTTCTGCACTGCAGGAGCCCTTTGATCTAGTGGTCGCCAATATTGTCCATGATGTTCTGATCGGCATGGCGGGCGAGCTCGCCCGCTTGACTGCAGGCGGCGGAACCCTGATTCTCTCCGGCATTTTGACGGGAGAGCAGGTGGACAACATTATTGAGGTTTTTACCGCCCGCGGTTTGCACCTGACGGGCCGGAGTACCGAGCAGGAGTGGGAGGCGTTGTGCTTTATTAAGCGGAGTCGGGAGTCTGCATCGGGGTGAGCTGATAATCAGTATCGAAGATGATCCCAACCCCACCAGCTTCTTTGCGGATGACGATGCCGTTGGCGACGACCCAGAAGTTCTGGTCGGCGAGTCGGCGCAGACTTTCCATGGAGAGGATGAAGCGCAGCCTTTTCAGATCGGCGAGGCTGACATAAAACTCGATTTTAACCTTGGCCGCCATGGGGAATTCATGGTCGATTTGCAAAAATGCCCCACCGGAACTGATATTTGCCGCCACCGTATCAATCACCGTAGATTGATCTTCGGTGTGGCGGTAGGAAATTTTGGCCTGAAGGTTGAGAGAGAATCGTTGCTGTTCTCTTCGTTCAATGGTCATAATGATTCCTCGTTACCAGATGAAAGTATGACAGTACCATATGGTTCCCATGCGCCTGCACGAGAGCCAGAGAATTATCTTCTTATACTTACGAAATGAACGAAAATTTGTCAATTTCAACAGCAGTATACAAAATATATACCTGGATGGGCTGAGAGCAGATGCGACGTTTTTTTTTCGATCCGACTGTGCGGGACGGGGACCGAGTTTTTCTCTCGGAAGAGGAATCGCGCCATATTACTAAGGTTTTGCGCCTGAAATCTGGCGATAAGATCGAAGTCCTTGACGGTCTAGGAGCAGTATTCCAGGCGGTCATCACCAAGGTTGGCCGGCAGGTCGAGGCACGGATCGAAGAAATTATGGCCCGGGAGGTGGGTGTCGGCAAACCGATCAGGGTATGGCAGGCGATCCTGAAAGGAGACAAGATGGACTGGGTGGTGCAAAAATGTACCGAGCTGGGCGTGAGCGGGCTTATCCCCTTTCAGAGTTCCAGATGTCAGGGCAGACTGGATACCATACAAAGCCGCAAGAAACATCAGCGATGGCAGCGTATCGGTCTTGAAGCCTGCAAACAATGCCGGCGACTGCATGGTGTCGACATTGCGGCGCCGACCGACTACGCGGAGTCGCTTTGGGAAGTTTCCGCTGATAACCCTCTGCGGCTTTTGTTCTGGGAAGAGGAAAAAACAACCCGACTTGGCGATATCTCAGGCATTGACCAGGCCGGCGCCCTCGATCTTATGCTTGGCCCCGAAGGAGGCTTTACCCGTGAGGAAGTGGAACTGGCCCGGCTTGCCGGCTGGCGCACCGTCAGTCTTGGCGACCGGATACTCCGGGCGGAAACGGCAACGCTCAGCGCCGTCTCCATAGTCCAGTTTCTGGCAGGTAAGCTGTAATGCAAGAAGAATTGTCTCGCGCCGCCATCTTCCAATCGTCATCCGGGCCGATCGACCTCAGGCAAGCCAAAGCAGACGGTCATCAGATTATCGATGTTCGTTCGGCAGAGGAATATATGGCCGGATCGATTCCCGGCGCGTTCAATATCCCGCTGTTTGATGCGGACGAGCGCAGTGTTATCGGCACTATTTACCGGCATGGCGGACATGAACAGGCAGTAGATAAAGGTTTTTCCTATGTTGAAAAAAAATTGACCGAGCTGCTCACTGCTTTTCTTCCCTTTCACTCACAAAATATCACCGTTTTCTGTGCCCGAGGCGGGATGCGTTCGCTGTCGGTGGTCAATCTGCTGGTGCAATCCGGCTATAAAGCCTTCCAGCTGAGAGGAGGGTATAAAAATTACCGTCAGGATGTCCTTGCTGGTCTGGACAATTTTCAGCCCAAGCTGATCGTTATCCACGGCTTAACCGGCACGGGAAAAACCCGGATTCTGCAGCAACTGACGCCGGCAATCGACCTGGAAGATCTGGCTGGCCACCGCAGCTCACTTTTTGGCGGTCTTGATAAAGAACCGAGCAACCAGCGAACCTTTGAGAGCAGGCTGGCCGAGGTCATCGCCGGTTTGGCTGAAGAACCCTATTTCATCGAAGGGGAAAGCCGTAAGATCGGGCGGGTTTTTATCCCGCAGCCACTGGCGGCGGCCATGCAAAGTGGGTTGCTGGTGAAGGTTCATTGCCACCTGGAAACCAGGATCAGGCGAATTATAGACGATTATCCGGTGACCGATGAAGCAATGCGCGGCCAAATCGAGACCATTCTGAAATCCCTGAAACAGAAGATGGGCGCTGTCCAGGTGGAGACAATGGTCCAACTCCTGAAAAAGGGAGATCTGCCCGAGCTGGTCCGTATTCTGCTTGTTGAATATTACGACAAACGGTACAGTAAAGGCATGACCGACTATCGCTATGCACTGGAAATCTCTTCAGAAGATATCGACCAAGCGGCCAGCCAACTGACCGATTTTCGGCGCACTTTGCGCTGACGGCGTTGCTTTGTCTGATCTTAGAGTAACCAGCAAACATAACCATTTGTATTCATTCAGCAACTCGACACAGGGCCGTGCGGTAATGTTTTTCAGAGGACAAGAGCACCTGCGAAACAAGAAAAAACGTTTGGAGCCGGAAGAATGACCAACAACTGGTTGACCATCGGCAACACATGGCCATCATGAATATCGTCTGGCCGGTCATCACCCTTTTCGGCACCGTCTTCACGATGTGGGGATATTACAAATAAGGCCGGCTGGCGACGCACCGCAAGGTAATGGAAGTCAAAGATCGCGGTGAAAACCCACCCCCATAAGAAACTCACACCCTTACCCGCCATGGTCGGCAAGGGAACTTCCCACCGCGACAGCGGCTGTACTCTCGGAGACATCTGTGTCGAATTCCTTGCTAACTATTTTCCAGTCGTGGCCGTCTGGCTCGGATGGAAATCTATCTTTCCCGACAGCCCCCACCTCGGCAAAATTTTTTGCAGTGTGGTTCCTCGATTTTGGTTTCGTCCTCCTCATTGGTATCGGCTTCCAGTACTTTGCCGTCGTGCCCATGCGAGGACTCAGTCCCGGCAAGGGTATTATCGAGGCAATCAAGTCAGATACCCTGTCCCTCTCCGCCTGGCAGATCGGCATGTAGAGACTTATGGCCTTTGCCAATTTCTATCTTTTCGTGCATGTCTGGCCTCACGAAATCAAACCGAATGTGCCGGAATTTTGGTTTATGATGCAGTTTTCCATGATCGCAGAGTTCATCACAGACTAACCGGTCAACTGGTGGCAGTTGCGTAAGGGCATCAAGGAAAAAATGTAGGCAGCTGCTGTTTCGGATAGCATATCCAATTCCGCATGATAGGCAGTACCCTCACAATGACCCTACAGGATTCACCCCATTGCGCTTGTTAAAACGTTAATTATATTTTGTTATTGAGGTTACTTTTAAAATTAGAGAAGATAACTACTTTGGGTTAAGCACAGCTCAGGCATCAAAGGACTGTATATGTCAACCGTCAACAACGAGAACGACTACGGCGACCATCATGACCATGCACAGACTCGGGAAACTACATTCATCGATCCGGTCTGCGGCATGTCAACCGATAACAAAGATACGTTTATCCCTTATGAACGTGAGGATACTACCCATTACTTCTGCAGCGAACGATGCCTGAAAAAGTTCAAGGACAACCCTGAAAAATATTTGCTGGATGTAGACGTTATAAAAAACCACCGGGAGGAGAAAGAACCGATTCCTGGCGCACAGTATACCTGTCCAATGCACCCGGAAATTATCAGGGATTCGCCGGGGAGCTGTCCCAAATGCGGCATGGCACTCGAACCGGTTACCGTCAGTCTCGAGGATGATGAACAGAATCCCGAATACGAATTCATGCGCAACCGTTTTATCGTTGCCGCCCTCTTGTCGGTACCTCTTGTTATCATCGCCATGCGCGACATGTTGCCGGGAGCCGGGATCATCGAACAATGGGCCTCCTCCCGGACCCTCAACTGGATAGAGCTGATCCTGGCGACCCCGGTAGTGCTCTGGGCCGGCTGGATCTTTTTCGTCCGGGCCGTGCAGTCCCTGCGCAACATGAGCCTCAACATGTTCACCCTCATTGGGCTGGGCGTGTCGGTGGCCTATGTGTACAGCCTGGTTGCCGTCTTTTTTCCAGCCATCTTTCCGGCAGTGATGCGTGGACCCGATGGCGCCGTCGGCGTCTACTTCGAGGCGGCCGCCGTCATCGTCACCCTCATTCTCCTGGGGCAGGTATTGGAACTGCGGGCGCGGAGTCAAACCGGCGCCGCCATCAAGGCCCTTCTCGGGCTGGCTCCCAAAACCGCTAGAAAAATAACAGACAGTGGTGAAGAGATCGATATTCCCCTGGAAGATGTTAAGGCAGGCGATGCGCTCAGAATCAGGCCGGGCGAGAAGATTCCCGTGGATGGCGTGGTCGTTGATGGGGCCAGTTCGATCGATGAATCAATGATCTCCGGTGAACCGATCCCCGTCAAAAAAGAGAAGGGCGACAGGGTAATCGGCGCTACAATCAACAGCACCGGCACCCTCACCATGCAAGCTGAGAAGGTCGGCAACGACACCTTGCTGTCACAGATCGTGCAGATGGTGGCCCAGGCCCAGCGGTCGCGGGCACCCATCCAAAAGCTTGCCGATACCGTTGCAGGATACTTTGTGCCGACCGTCATCAGTGTTGCCCTCATTGCCTTCATTGTCTGGTACTTCTTTGGACCGGCGCCGCAACTGGCTCATGCGCTTGTCGTTGCGGTATCAGTACTGATCATTGCCTGCCCCTGCGCCCTGGGGCTGGCCACCCCCATGTCCATCATGGTGGCGACCGGCAAGGGAGCGACAATGGGCGTGCTTTTCAAAAATGCCGAGGCTATCGAAACCCTGCGCCGCATCGATACCCTGGTGGTCGACAAAACCGGCACCCTGACCCTGGGTAAACCAAAACTGACTGAAGTGGTTGCCGCCGAAGGCGTCTCTGAAGAGAAGGTTCTGCGGCTCGCCGCCAGTTTGGAGAAGACGAGCGAACATCCTCTGGCCGCGGCCATCGTAGCGGGCGCTAAAGAACGTAATATCACCTCCCCCGAGGCAGCCGACTTCGATTCCCATACCGGCAAAGGGGTATCCGGCACGGTCGAAGGAACAAAGGTGCTGCTCGGCAACCTGCGGCTGATGCAGGATTTTGGCGTGGAGACGGGCTCCCTTTCTGATCGTGCGGAGTCTATGCGGAACGAGGGCCAGACAGTAATGTTCGTCGCCGCGGACACTACCCTTGTTGGCCTGCTGGCCGTCGCCGATCCCATCAAGGAGAGCACGCCGATTGCCATCCAACAGCTCCACGATGAAGGCATGGAAGTGGTGATGCTGACCGGTGACAACCGGGCGACCGCCGAAGCTGTCGCCGCCAAGTTAAACATCGACAAGGTGGTCGCTGAGGTTCTGCCCGATGAAAAGGCGGCCGCGGTGAAAGAATTCCAGGACCAGGGCCGCATGGTGGCCATGGCCGGGGACGGCATCAACGATGCCCCTGCTCTTGCCCAGGCCCATGTCGGCATCGCTATGGGTACCGGCACCGATGTGGCCATGGAGTCGGCTAGCGTAACCCTGGTCAAGGGGGATCTCACCGGCATTGTCCGTGCCCGTAAACTGTCTCGCGCCACCATGGCCAATATCAAGCAGAACCTGTTCTTTGCCTTTGTCTACAACTCGCTGGGCGTCCCCCTGGCCGCTGGTGTCCTTTATCCTTTTTTCGGCATCCTGCTTTCGCCCATCATTGCAGCGGCGGCAATGAGCCTTTCCTCGGTCTCGGTCATCGGTAATGCCCTGCGCCTGCGGTGGATTCGCACAACAAATATAAATGGAGGTAATGAAAGAGATGATAAATGGCAGATACCCACAAGAGATGATGATCAACCTGATTCCAAGTAAACGCTGGGTATATCTAACCTGCAACCAACCCATGACAGAGGAGGATTACGGTGAATAAATACCTCAAATTCTTCATCATGATAACGACATCGATCCTAGCCATGTTTGTACAATATAATTATCGAGGCTCAGCGCAGTGAAATTGCCGAAATGAAAACCCTTATCGCAGATCTCGAGGGCAAAGAACATTAATGTCGTGAACATATTAGCGTTCGGATCTGCACAATTTTCAGTGAAGTGGTATATGAGCAATGGAATGTCCTCAGCCGCTGAGGTATGGGCGTGTTTTAACATTGCCAATAATCGTGTTATCCATTTGGACTGCGGCATTTTAAAGCTTTTTGGTCACGATCGATCTCTTGTAAAGCATTGAAACTTAAAGTGTTATGCGGTATTAATCGTAGCCAGTACTGGATAAAATTATGTACAAAACTTCAATATTGATGGCGCTCCTTTCGGCAATTCTTTTCGGTGCCGCCACGCCTGCAAGCAAGCTGCTTTTGGAAGGTTTCACACCCTTTCAACTTGCTGGCTTGCTCTATTTTGGGGCAGCGATAGCCGTGGCACCTAGTGCACTGAAGAACGGGGGCTTTGCGCTGCCACGGCGCGATGACCGCCAAAATCTGTTTCGCCTCTTTGGCGCGATCCTGTTTGGCGGAATTCTTGGACCCGTTGCACTATTGTTCGGGTTACGACTCGCTGAGGCAGCATCTGTTTCACTTTGGCTCAACCTCGAATTGGTTGCTACGGCGGTGCTGGAACAGCGTTTAAGGAACTTGCGCGGATGATTGGAAATGTCCTAACTGCGGCGCTGCTGGCATCTATCTTGATCGCCTGGCGCCCAGGAAGCGCTGGCTTCTTCTCTGGCCTTCTCGTACTTCTAGCATGCGTATGTTGGGGATTAGACAATCATCTTACAGCGCTAATTGACGGGATAACGCCAAGTCAGAGCACGCTATGGAAAGGTATCGTAGCGGGCACTGTTAATTTATCCATTGGGGCGACCTTGGCACCCATATTGTTTGACGTTAAAGTATTATTGATCGCTCTTGTTGTTGGTGCACTCTCATCCGGAGCAAGAAACGTTCTTATAGACGCTTAGCTCAAAAAATAGGCGCCAACGTGAAGTTCTGTTCTTGAGCGCTCCTTTTTTCGGTGTTGCCCTGTCAGTGATATTTGTTGGCGAAGGAATTTCGATAATGTATGCAAAAGACGATCCCATTTTTTCTAGTCAGGAGTTGCGTTTTATTGTGATGGAACACTATGACCATGTGAATAATCATGAAGCGGATCACTCATGAAGATTTCCACCACCCCGACGACGAACACCACTTCCACGCGCATTCTGGCTTTTCTTTATCTGCACACGATACCCACCCAAAATACGCACGAACCGGTTCATCATTCGCACCCACATTGGCCGGACATTCATCATCGGCATAAACATAGACCGCGACAGGAGTAGGTACCTGCACAAGACTTGTCTCAAAACCACCCCCGCACGCCGATGACCAGAGAGGTGACGTTGGTATCTTCACCTTCGGTTTCCGCCAGATCGGCAGTCTCACCTATCTTCTGGGTCCATGAGATACCGATGTACGGGGCAAATTTCCGGCTGATTTCATAGCGTAGCCGAAGACCCAGTACAATGTCGTTGATGCCCTGGCCGATCCCGTATTCTTCCACCTCTTGTACGGCGATGCTGGTCTCGAAGCGCGGTTGCAGGATCAGCCGCTGGCTGAGAAGAAGATCGTATTCGGCTTCGAGTGACGCCGAAAGGTCACCGTCCTCGCTTACGTAAGCGGTCGCCTCCACCTCGAACCACAGCGGCGCGAGACCCTGTACACCAAAGGCAGCGAAAGTCCGCGTCGGTTCCGGTCTGAAGTCATGGCGGATGCCGGCTTGGACATCCCAGAACGTGGTTATGTTGCGGCTGTAGAGCAGCTCGGTCGTTATGTCTTCCGCCTTATCTTCATCGAGCAGATAGGTCCTCTCGCTCTTGAAGGTAGAATTTAATGTAACGCTGCCCAACAGGACTGGATGTCCCAGAGCAGGATTTCGTCGCCCTCCCTGGTCTGGTACTCCAAGCGGTCAACAAGAAAAGTGGCAAAGATTTCATTGTCGGAATGGTTTGGATGCCGAAATTCTCCTGTGCACTCTCCTGCCATCTTGGAGCATATTTGCTGATCTTCTCGCCTACTTCGGGGGTGGTTTTAACCTCATGATAGTCGGCGGGAAAGCCTCGTTCTGCGCGTCCGCCATCGGTTTCGAGGGCGGATACGGAAACGGGGACAGCAGACGGTACAGAGCAACAGCCATTTTCATGATCCTCCTCTTTCAGGCAACTCGAACGATCTGGAACATACCCGCTTCCATATGGTAGAGCAGGTGGCAGTGGAATGCCCAATCCCTTTTTCAATAGGCGTGATCAAGACGGAGAGCACTCTCCGGGCTTGGTCAGAACGGTGTGCTTGAAGGGCAGCTTGTCAGCGCCGTTTTCGAGCTGCATCCACATGCCGTGCAGGTGAATAGGGTGTTCATCATGGTATGGTTGACTAGAAACAGGCGCAGTCGTTCTTGGTGACGGAAAAGATAGGGGCCGGGTTGCTCGCTGAATTTTTTGCCGTCAAAAGAGAACATATAGCGCTCCATATTGGCAGTGATATTGATAGTCATCTCCCGATCGACCGTCTCGTATGATTGCGGTTCGATGGAGACGAGGTCTGCGTAGGTCAGCACCGCCGGCGGTCTTACCAGACCGATACCGGCTCATCCAGGCGATACTGCGGATTCATGATCACCATGGCTACATTCGAGCTGCGACTTGTCCGGTTTGAATGGCTTTGGCCCTTGGGTCCTGGGATACGTGGATCTGCAGCTGGGCCAGACTTCATCTGGTTGTGATCCATCGGAGTATTTTCGATGTTGACATGCTCTCTTTCCCCATATCTACATCTTTTGTGGCTCATGCCGAAAAGGCTGTTATCCATGCCGCCCATGCCGATATCCTCCAGGCGCCTCACCGGGCGGGGACGAGCGGAGGCACCTGAGCTTGCATACCCTTCGGGGGAGAGAGTGCCCGGGTATAGCCGCTACGATCCAGAGATTCGGCAAAAAGGGTGAACGCCTGATCCTGCTTGGGCCGCACCAGCACATCATAGGTCTCTGCTACGCCGATGCGAAACTCGTGAATCGGGACTGGTCGTACCGCTTTGCCGTCGGCCATGACCACTCCATATCCAGGCCAGGGATGCGAACGTCGAAAGTGGTCATGGTGGAGCATTGATGAAGCGCAGTCGGAGAGTTTCGCCGGATTGAACAGAGCGGTCCAGTTCATATCCGGCGAGTGGCCGTTCATAAGGTAGGTATAGTGTAGACCGGTCACGTCCAGCCAGTCGACGGGCTCATGCGCATCCGGCCCCAGGCCATTCGGTCGGCTTGACCGTATCGCAAAACCGCGCTCCCGACGTCTCAAAGAAATCCCACACGGTGCGCTGCTGGAAAGTTGTAGTAGGAGCCATCAGGTTGATATTGCGGAATATAGACTCGGCTGCGTCGAAAGACCAGTCGGACAGCAAGACCGCATACTCCGATCAAGATGAACGGCTCCCGTATCGGTCGATGATGAAGGGACCGTAGGTCCGGTCTGCTCCTGAAAGAGGGAATGGCTGTGATACCAGTAGGTCCGCCTGCTTGACCCGGTACGGTATCCGAGGTCTCTCGCGCTGGATGCCGTGAACTCACCCGGCACCCGACCATACGAAACGGCACCAGACCGTGCCAGGGATCGAGGCAGCGGTACACAGCGGGGTACCAGCCACACCCCCGCAGGGAAAAGCGGCCGGCACGGCGGATAAAACACCGCGAAGACGACAAGACAAGACCCGGAACCAGAAGAACCGGAGCGAAAGCCAACACACACAAAACCACAGAAACCCACCCAAAAACCACCCGAAACTCAACGGAAGATATCTCCGTTACGACTCATGCATACCACCAAAATACCTTGCTTTTTACGCTATTTGATTTAGATTCTCAGTTCAATCAATTATAACTAATAATAGATGAAGGTTTTAAAGTGCTCATGTTCTACTTTCTTAATGTTCCATCTTTTGAACCTGCCGGCGGTAATCTTCAGGACTCATTTGTGGGATCTCGTACGAGAGCCACGAGGCCCCAGAGTTCCTTCTCGTCGTGAGTCGGGCCGAAGGCGGGCATTCCCGTGAATTTGATCCCGTGTTTTGCTATCCAGTAGATCTCGGCCTGACTGAGCTCTTTCTGGAGGTGCCGGAGGTCATGTCTGGGGGGCGGATAAAGCAACTGGGGAAGGAGTTCCAAATGCCCAAATATATCATTGAGCGTGAAATCTCTGGAGCTGGGAATCTTTCCCCAGACTGATTTGAAAGGAATCTCTCAAAAATCTTGTGAGATACTAGGTGCCATGGGTTCGGTGGGGCGAAGTAAATGCCGGACCAGGGGGAGAGCAGTACGTCACCCAAGAACGGCAAGATTATTATAATGGTCAGCGTATATTACATAGTCCCCCCTACTCTGAAGTTAATCGAAAATACGTTTAATAGCTGTCAGGTTTTTTTGATTACTTTTTTCAGCTTTTGGCCAATTGTTTCGGCTATTTTTTGTAGCTCGGGGTTGTCTATTGCTTTCATCGAAGCGATCGGATCGACGGCTGCAATTTCGACCGCACCGTCCGGCGTTTCCTGAACGATAACATTGCAGGGCAACATCATCCCGACTTTGTCCTCCGCCTGCAGCGCTTGATAGGCAAAAGGTGGATTGCAGGCACCCAGAATCCGATAGTTCCTGAATTCAACATCAAGTTTTTTCTTCAATGTATCCTTGACATCGATTTCCGTTAAAATTCCGAAACCTTCTTCTTTCAGAGTCTGTGTTATTCAGGAGATGGTCTCATCGAATCCTGAACGAACCGTTTTGCTGTAATAATACGTCATAGCCACCTCCTTTGAAAACAGGAATAATCCCTCTATTTTGGTAGCGCATCGCCGCAGTGACGATAGAGCTTTATTAATAATCCATGAATAGGTTATAAGCCAATAAGGTGAATCCTGTAATTTACGAAGAACTCCGCGAAAAAATATGGTGTAGTTTAATTGTACAGAGGCAGGTTTATCGAAAAATTCAAACGAAGGAGATGGTGTGAATGAAAATCTTACATAGAGCGTTGCTGTATGGAAAGGGTCTTTTATTGAAATAGGTTTTTTCCACAAATCCAGTGGGTTGAGAGCTACGTCACCCAAGACAAGAAGAAGATGATAAGAATAATAAGATTCATAATTAAATTTGCAGAAAATGCGCCAGAATACACCGAATATGCTGACAAAAGATAAAATTTTGATTTATCAACCTATTTATCTTCCAGATCTCTGCTTAAAATGCATATTATGAATATCTCAGAATGAAGTGTATAAAAACTGGATAGCTCAGAAGAGAACCCTCGATCTATTGTGTTATACATAGCTCCCAACGAAGCCATGGTACGGGAACATGCATCTCGGGCGGGTTCCCGGCCAAGCGTCCTGATTTTTGAAAAAGGGGTCGTCAAAACCTGGAAAATCGGAGCTTCGCGGCAAGAGACTTATTGAATAAGGCACAAAATTTGCGATATACTCCTGTGAGTATTTTAATTAATGAACATCAATATGCTTTCGTCAATTTCCTGCTCTACCCAGCAGGTAGTGTTGAGAGGTCAAGGAAATAATTAATAACCTACTACCGCCGAGTAGTTATAGCATTCTTAAAAAGTAGATATTGGGTGACAGGGACACGTTTTAAATGTGTCTCCTGGCGTCTCATTTATTGACACTTTCCGATAATACGAGAAGGAGGTTGGTATGTTTTTAAAAACACTTGTACTCACTCTACTTATTGGTTCCCTTTCAGCAGCGCATGTTATGTATCATGGTTCCCAGCTAGGACTTCATATATTGCACCAGCAGCTATTTTTCATCCCTCTTATTCTGGCCAGTTTTTGGTTCGGGTTACGAGTGGGCTTCATCCTCGCCACAGTTATAAGCTTACTCTATGGACTGCCCATGGTGTTTCGCAACCACGATCAAGCTGCGATCTCATTCAAACCGACTTTTTTGATTCCCTTATTGATACTTATCGCTTGGCCTAGCCCTCCTACAAAGCAAGAAACCTGTTAAAAACGCACCTGCTGTAGGTAAAGCTGCTTCTTCTGAGTTTTCATTGAAAAGATGTAGAATTCAAAGAATCTATGAACGAGAAAGTAAGCACCAGTACCTCAAAATGGGCAGGAGATGAAATTGAAATAGACCGTTGAAAAGACTTCTTGAGGGCTTAGCCAAATTCAGCATACCGTTAGGTAATTTGACTTTATCTCATGATCTCAATGAACTGGTACAACAGAGACTTGCCACCTACAATCAAAGTGCTGAAGAAAAAGGACTAAAGATTGACCTTGTTCTGGATCAAGGGGGGTGCCCATCAATGATCACTAGTAAATCTATTCCCAGGGTCATTGACTCCCTGGTAGATAATGTGCTTAATATTTCGGAGCGAGGACAATCTATAATTTTACGATCAAAACAAGGAGCGGAATTCTGCACATTTGAAGTTGCCGATTCCGGTCCCGGAGTGGCACAAGAGAATGAAACCAAATTATTCAGCACTTTCTTTACTACAAAACCTGACGGTTATGGCCTCTCACTCTCCTCCGGTAGAAAAGCTCTACGCGACCTGGGTGGTGATCTTATATATCAATCCAATGAAAGCGGCGGAGCAATTTTCAGAATGAAAATCCCTAGGGAAAGCCCGGAAGAAAATATAGATGATTATGTGACTTCAAATCTTGCAAAAAAACAAGAAAACATTCTGTAAGGTACTCAAGCGAACGTTTGCGCCACAAAAAGAAAACTGCAGGAAAACCAGTAATACGGAAAATCACTGACCATCCACCACCAATGGTGCCGTAATTCGACTGATCTCCTCGGAGCCGGTACCGGTGCTAAAGTCTGAGATCTTCTTTCAGATAATAAACCGTGGAAAGTGATTTATTGAAAAGCAATGCCTCCTCAAGCCGTTGTTTTTCATTAAATTGTGGATTGAAATTGTCCGGATTTTTAAGAAGCAACCAACGAAGCCCCTTGAGCACTTTTTTGCCTTTTTGGGTGGCTTCGTGGTGCAGATCACGGCGAATCTCTGATAGTTTTTCGTTGAAAATTTTAATGAGATGGAAATGATCGAAAACGATGGCGGCCTTGGGCAAATTTGCAGAAACCGCAGAGATATAAGCAGGCGACATATCTATGGCCACCGCCTTTATCCGAGCGCGAGATGTTGTGTTGCAATCCCTGAAGCTTCCAATGTTGTAAGTTTCGTGTCATGGAAGGCCTATTACCACCAACCAGACCGTTCCGTTCTGAGCGCACTGCCGTTCTGGGGGAGCTTGCGCAGGAATGTTCGAACACAAGCGGCACTGTCTGGTATCAATGCGGCCGTAGTCGGAAGACCGGTGTAATTAAACTGTTCCCAGCGCATACGATAATAAATCCAGCGACCATCTTTCCTGCTATACATGAATTTCAAGATTCTTTCAGAAAAAGTTGCAAATGGAGCATCAAAATTAAAGATATTTCAGAGCATATTTGCTGTTCATTTTAGACTGAGTGTTAGGCAATGTGGTTGTCATTTACAACACCACAACAGTATCTGAATCCTTCAAGGACCAAAAGATTGTTACTGGCAAGATGAAGTAAGTTTAAAGCACATCCTGTTAAGTGTTTCTTGAGACACTCGGGAAGAATAAAATGTTAGAAACGACTTGGCGAGCCGCAAGCTCTAACTCGATAAGCGTTTAACGTGTAATACCCTGTAAGACCCAACTGTCGTTGGCATGATAATCGAAGGCCGATAAGACTTTGCTCTCGGTCTTGCTTGGTGTCTCGATTCGACGTTCAGGTTTGCGGCTCACTTTTCCCCTCTGCTGCTCCTCGCCTGACAAACTTTCATTCCTTTGTTTTCACTGCTATTATTTTCGCATTTTTTGTTGCCGGTCGGTTGGACTTTTGCCGGTAACTTTGATAGCCTTTGAATGACAGCGAGACACATTCATCCAATTGAAAAAAGGATATATCCATGAAAATGAGAGCTTCAATCGGCACTAAAATAAACAGTCTGGTTATCGGCAGCTTGTTATTGCTCGGTATTACATGCATGGTTATTTCTTCTTATGCCCTGATAAATCGCGGCAATGAAGAAATTGACTCCTATCGCGAGGCTATTATGGCTGAGAAAAAGGCCATGCTGACTTCGCTTGTCGGGACAACATTTACTCTTGCCGAGCATAATTATGCGGAAGCACAAAAATCGCCGGATAAGGCCGCGGAGCTTAAAACTAATACCTTAGCGACGATCAACGCATTACGTTTTGGTCAGGATGGTGCGGATTATTTCTATACCATGGATACCACAACACGGACCATGCTCCAGCATCCCAAAGACAGTCTTATTGGCAAACCGGATACCTTTTTCAAGGATCCAGACGGCAAGCTGCTGATAGTTTCGCAGATGGATATTGCCCTCAAACAGGGAGAAGGCTTTGATACCTATAAATGGCCAAAACTTGGTGAAAAAGAACCGCAGCCAAAACTCACCTATGTAAAATATTTTAAAGATTGGGATATGATGATGGCCAGCGGCATCTATATAGACGATGTCGATAAAATCCTGGCGATAAAAAAAGAACAGATTCATACCGCTATCACGGCGCAGATCTATCGCCAGGTTGGCGTTCTTGTCGCAATTATGCTGTTGTCTATGGCCGTAACCTATTTCATCGTATCCCTCGGGATAGTCAAGCCTGTACGCAACATAATCGCCATGTTGCAAGATATTGCCCAGGGGGAGGGGGACCTGTCCAGGCGGATCGTTGATAATTCCGGCGATGAGACTGAGGAAATGGCCAACTGGTTCAATCAGTTTGTCGAAAAGGTGCAGAACATTATCAAAGAAGTTGCCGGAAATTCGGTCATCCTGCACGAGTCCTCTCAGACACTTACCGGGATCAGCCGACAGATGACCACCAATACAGCACAAACCTCCGACACGGCCAATACGGTTGCTGCGGCAAGTGAGGAAATGAGCGCCAATATGCATTCGGTGGCTGCGGCGATGGAAGAGGCGACAACCAATGTGGGTATGGTCGCTTCAGCAACTGAGGAAATGTCCTCGACTATTAACGAAATTGCCGAAAACACGGAGAAAGCGCGACATATAACCACTGCTGCAGTAACCAAAACCCAGAGTGCTTCGTCGCAGGTGGGAGAATTGGGTCGGGCGGCCCGGGAAATAGGCAAGGTGGTGGAGACTATAACCGAAATTTCCAGCCAGGTAGATCTTCTGGCGCTCAATGCGACAATTGAAGCAGCACGGGCAGGAGACGCCGGCAAAGGATTTGCAGTTGTTGCCGGTGAGATTAAAGAGCTGGCCCGGCAGACCGCCACGGCATCCGGTGAGATCAAAAAACGGGTGGAAGGGATTCAGACAAATACCGCAGGCACGGTCAACGAAATAAACGATATCTCCGAAGTGGTGCATGAAATAAATACCATTGTGGCCACGATCGCTGCGGCGGTAGAAGAGCAAACGGCAACCACCAGGGAGATTGTCAGTAACGTCTCTCAGGCTTCCGCCGGCTTGATGGAAGTCAATGAGAATGTAGCGCAGTGTTCTCAGGTGTCGAGTGAAATAGCCCGTGACATAAACGAAGTGAAAAGCTCGACAAATGATATATCGAACAGCTGTGTCGAAGTGGATGCTAATGCGGGAGAACTGGCCAGACTGGCGGAGCAGCTTAATCTGATGGTACAGAAATTTAAAGTTTGATGGACTCGTAAAAAGCCCGATCTCCTTCGTTGTAATCTGATGAGGCAATTTGCTGTACTACATGTACTAGTAAATTGCCTCATCAAGACACTACGCCTCGTATATAGAACTTTTTCCAGAATCCATCTTGATGACTAAGATGAGTTAGTGAACCGGTTTACACACCTCTTCAATGCGCGAGGAGTCAACCCAGCCCTGTCGGTTCATTTCATCGGCGACATAGCTGAAATTGCCATGATTTTTTTGCCGGTAGACCCGTCGGCCTTCGGGCAGGGTTCCGATTGAGGCTGATGAGGGAAAGGGGGAAATAAGCATTTTTACATCCGGGGTAATGACGACGAAAGGATTGAAGTGCTTTGCGCCAAAAATCGTTCCGGCTGTCCCCAGGCTGAGGAGCACCAGGCAACAGGCACTCGCGCTGAGAGTGAGCTGTCTGGAAAAACGGTATTTCATCGAGGCCGCCAGATACACGGTAAAAAATACCAAGGCAAGCAGCACCAGAGTCGTCCATTGGTTGAGGCTTAAATAGCCAAAGAATCGCTCCACTCTTGATAATTCTTGCGGGAAAAGGCCATGTTCTTTTTTTATCAGCTCAAGGTTGCCGGTGATATCCGAATCGCCGGGGGCAAGACGGAGAGCCCGCTCGTAATTGACAATGGCCTTGCCGGCTTGTCCTGACAAGGCATAGCTGTTCGCCAGGTTATAGAGGACTCCCGGGGCATAACCTGCGGTTTGGGTTATCTGTTCATATAATTTGATGGCCTGGTCATAATTGCCGCGGCTGTAGGCTTCGTTTGCCTCGCTAAAGAGCTTGTCTTCCAGGTTTGCTGCCGACCCCACAGTGGATACCAGCAGGATGATTAACAGCGTTACAGTCAGGCAATATAATCCTCTGCCCTTCATAGGAGTTCCTCCAGCCTGGTTTTCAAGGTACCAATATACTCCTGCATTTTCCGGGGTGACAGGGATGCACCGCCATAGGCAGCTGCATTCGCCGTCCTGAAGATTTCCAGAAGCTCAATACTTTCGGGCAGTCGATGGCTGATATCCGACAGACTGAGAGCAGCCGGTTCAATATGCCACAATAATCCCAGTTGGTTCTGGATGGCTGTCTTCGCCAGGGCGAGAAACGATTGACTGTCACCAGCCGCCTGCGCCTGCTCGATCCTTTGCAGATCACTTATTAACAGCAGTCGCTTCTGCCTCTGCCGTTCAATTTCGGGATGTCTGGCCCTCGTTCGCCGGCGGAACAGCAGTACGCCCAGTATAGGCATAAGGAGAGCCACAACGACGCATAGCAATATAAACCACCGTGTCTTGTAAAGGGGAACGATATATTGCTGATAGCTGCCGGTTTCCAGGTGCAGCGGTGCCAGGCTGCCATCACGAAGTGCGAGGGATGGGGCAGCCGCCGGTTCCGGTTGCGCAGCTGCCGTCGGGGCAACTGCCGGTGCGGCCCCGGCGGTGGTTGAGGCCGCAGGTTTTTTGATATGAATGGCCGGCATTGTTGCTGTTTGAGTGATATAGTGCTTCTGCTGTGGATCGAAATAACTGAACGAAAGCGGCGGCATTTTGCTTACCGCTGCGCTTTTGGCGACGATCGCCTGCTCAAATATCTTGGTTCCGGTATAACTGTTTCCCTGTTCGACAAACTTCGCGCTGGGCGAATAGGTTTTCCAGTCGGCAGATTCCGGAAATACCGGGGCCTCTACCCGATCAAAGTTGCCTGTTCCGGATATCTTTGTCGTCAGAGTTATCGGTTCACCAATCTCCACATCGGTCGGTGTCGCCTCCACCTGCACCGCAAAATCACCGATGGCCCCGGTGAAATCAGCCGGCTGACCGGTTGTCGGCAGGGGCAGGACGGCAAAAACAACCTCGGGACTGACTGAGACGATCGGTTTTTGTTCGGTTGTGCCAAAAAAGTTATCCAGAGCGGAGTCGTTAAAAAATGAATCGTCAAAAAAGCCGCTGCCGCCAAAAGAAGAACGGGCCCGTCTTTTCTGCGGGATAAGAAGAGTCGCATCAAGAGTAAAGCTGATGGGATGTTCCCCGGCCTTTATGCCGGACAGACTGGTTTGCCACGTCAGCACATGGTACATCCGGCCTTCAACCAATTCCTCGGTCTGCTGCGGCTTGTCCGGCAATGGGGCCATGACAACGCCGTCGCCGCGCAGGGTCGGCAGTGAGTTGATATCGGCTCGATAGGCCTGGGTGAAATAGGCTTTAATGGTAAAGGGTACAAGCTCGCCGGGGTAGTGACTGCCGGTCGGCGAAATGCGGATAAAGGCGATCTCTCCGGTATTCTTAACGTCTGGGGTCGAATACCCGCTCGGTTGCTGCGCCGATTGTCCAACCTGGGTGACGGTAAAAGAAAGTGGCTGGGTGGTAGCGGACTCTCCTGCCGCGCTCACGGTAAAAGCGGGGATGGTATAACTGCCTGGTTGATCAGCCTGGACAAGATAGCTATGGGAAACCGAGGATGAAAAATCGCCGTTCACCATACTGAGCCGGCTTGATGTCCCTTGTTTGCGCAGCTGGATATGGGCGATTTCCGGCAGGTCAATATCGGCAGAGCGACTGGTGCCGGTAACGGTGATGGTCAGCCTTGCCGCTTTATCCTGGGGAAAGGATAAAGGGTTGAGCGAGGCCTCGACGCTCACCTCTGCAACAGCCCGGAAAGCACCAAAAGTACTAAGCCCAAAGAGGCACAGCCCGAGAATGGCCAGGCAGATGAGCGCAGGCCGAAATATGCATGGTAGTTGTCGCATTACCAGTCGTTCTTCACGTCATTGTCAGCAGTTGGACTGCCTGAGGGAACAAAATTAAGTTCACCTTCTTCATTTTTTAAGGCGTTGAGCAGGCTCACTGCCTCTTCTTTGGTCATCTTGCCTGTCGGCTGTTGTTTATTTCCTGGGGCCGATTGTTCCGCTTTATTATCAGTGTATTCCGGGGACGGGTTAACTGGTTCGGGCTGGCTGTCTTGTTGCTTGTTATCTGCGTTTGTCCGTGATTCTTCTTGTTGTTGCTCTTTATTGTCTTTCTTGTCCTGCGCTTGCTGAGCACCAGGTTGTTTTTTATCCTGCTGCGCCGCAGCGTCTTTTTTTTGCTCCGAACCTTTGCTTTGCTGCTGATCTTTTTGCTTCTGCTGTGCCTCGTTTTCCTGTTTATCCTTGTTATCCTGCTGCTGCTGCTGTTGTTGCTGTTGCTGCTGTTTTTTCAGCTCTTCGAGTTGTTTTTCAATGATCTGACGATTGTGTTCGGCATCGGCGTCCTGCGGGTTGAGCTGTAAGGCTGAATCAAGTGAACTGAGCGCTTGCTGCCACTGGTCGATGGTTACTTTGGGGTCAGCCTGCTGCGCCTCCACACCCTTTCGGTAATAGCTGTTGCCTCGATTATAGTAGGCGTTTTTCTGCAGCTCAATATCGTCACTTTTCAGGGCCTTGGTAAATGCCTCGATGGCCTCGTCATACATATTGTTTTTGAAGGCGGCCGTGCCATAGTTATAGAGCAGTTGCGGATTCTCGGGCAATTTTTCCAGTTTTTGCCGGTAATATTCTGCGGCTTGCAGATAGTCCTGCCGGTTATACGCCTCTTCTCCTTTGGAACAATAAGCTGAAGGCGCAAGGCTTGCGCCCAGCAGCACAATGATCGCCGCGGCTGCCCCTATTTTTTTTCGCCGTTTAAACCAGTTGCCAAATGAGTGCCCAGATGAGTGCCTTAATGTTTTGAGCAGGGACAGCGGATGGGCACGGCGACCATTTTTTCTTTCACCGATCAAAAGCTCGAGGGTCAGCAAAAAAAGGACTGCGGCGAGCGGCCATTCGAACCTTTCAACCGGCACTTTATGGCGGCGTTCAGCCAGTTCATTTTTGGGAATAAGCGCCAGTTTCTGCTGGTAGATGGTTTCCAGGCCTTCACCGGCAGTACCGAGCGGAACATATAGACCGCCAGTCTTTTCGGCAACCATTTTCAGGGTTGTTTCGTCAAGTCGGGAGGTAACAAAAGTACCGTCCTGGTTTTTGATAAACCCTTTGCCGCTTTCGGCCGCAACCGGGATGAGTTCGCCCTGGCTGGTGCCCACGCCGACGGTATAGATGGTCAGCCCTGCTTTGGCGGCATTTTCTGCGGCTTTGACGGCGTCACCCTCAAGATTTTCGCCATCGGTTACCAGAATCAGAATTTTATGATTTGCCGCATTATTCAAGGTCGCCACCGCCATATCGATAACCGCGGCAAGGTTGGTACCGCCCCGAGGAATGATATCGGTGGTCACCGCGGCTAAAGAATCGGCAAAGGCCTCATAGTCAAGGGTTAACGGACACATGAGAAAGGCTGAACCGGCAAAGGGAATAAGGCCCACCCTATCGCCGTCCAACTGCTGCACAAAATCAAGTATTCCTAAGTGCGCTCTCTTCAGGCGGTTGGGTTTGATGTCTTCGGCCAGCATGCTTTTCGAGGTGTCAATGGCAAAGAGCAGGTCGATGCCTTTGCGCTTGACGTCAACCCATTGAACACCGTATTGCGGTCGAGCAAGGGCTACAAAACAGAAAAAGATCGCCAGCAGCAGGAGAACATTCTTCCAACGCCTCTTGCGATTGGAGATATTTGCGGTCAACCGGCCGATCAGCTGCCGGGCGGCAAAATTTTCCAGGGCCGCCTGTCGCTTTTTCTGCAGAAGAGTAAAGACCAGGATGCAGCCAAAACAGGCCAGAAAACCGATAAATAACCAGTAGGGTTGGGCAAAATCCATATTGTTTCTCTTTTACGGCAACTTCTTTTTCGCCTGAAAAATCTCCAGACCAAGAAGCATCAGAGCAGCGATGACCAGATACCAGAACAGTTCCCGATACGATTCAAATTTTTTAATGGTCCTGGTCGTCGTCTCCATCTTGTTAATTTCTTCATATATTTTGGCCAGTGACGCGGTGTCGGTGGCGCGAAAATAAATGGCTCCGGTTTTTTCCGCCACCTTGGTCAGGGTGTCTTCGTCGATGTCCACCTTTACCTGGACTAGTCGGCGGCGGCCGAAATTATCGGTGACCGGCATTGGTGCCTCACCGCGAGTGCCGGCACCGATGGTATAGGCCTTGATATTCAAGGTTTGTGCCGCTTCGGCGGCAATAAGCGGCGGAATCCGCCCGGCATTATTCATCCCGTCGGTGAGCAGGATAAGGATGCGCGACTTGGATGTTCTATCGCGCAGCCGATTGGTGCCGCTGCCGATTGCCGAACCAAGGGCCGTGCCGTCTTCGATCATGCCAATCTGCAGAGATTCAAGCCTCTTGCGCAACCAGGTGTGGTCAAGGGTGAGAGGGCTGACCAGGTAAGGGCGGCCGGCAAAGGCGAGCAGGCCGATGCGGTCATTGGGTCGCCCGTCGATGAATTCATCGACCACTTTTTTAACGACTTCAAGTCGGTTGGCGGGTCGGCCGCCAAGGGTGAAATCCATCGCCTCCATGGAACCGGAGACATCAACTGCGAGCAGGATATCAATGCCGCTGGCTTCTATGTCGGTGGTACTGCTGCCCAACTGCGGCCTGGCGATGGCCACAACAAGAAGAAAAAGCACGACCAGGCGCAGAAGGAGGAGGGGAGTACCCGGTCGTGTTTTTCTAGCTCCGGCAAGAGATGAGGCGAGTGAGGTCGATGAGAACAGCAGCGCCGGGGCGCCGCCCGCCCGGCCATAAAGATAGATCAGCAGGGGAAGCAGGGTCAGCAGCCAAAGCAGTTCGGGATGCAGGAATCTCATGGGCTGCCTCGTTTGACGCGCTGCGCTGCTGGTCGTTGCTGTCCTGATTGGCTCGGCTGCTGATCTTCGCTGGGATGGGTCTTTTGGACAAAGTCAACCACCGCTGCACCGATCATCTCCAGGCTGGCGATATCTTCGGTATGGTGGGCGAATTTGGCCATATCCGCCTGTTCAAGACAGCGCTGCAGTTCACCCTTATACCTGAGTAGTGATGAACTATTCCCGCCTGTCGCCAGGTTCTCTAAAAACTCTCTGGTCGTCTGCCGCGTCGATTTGATGGCAAACCGTGACTCGATATAACTGCGCAGGATCTGGCTGACCCGGTCCATATAAAAAAGAGCCCGTTCCGGGCTGAGCAGCCTCTTAGCCTCGGCAAGATCCTGTAGCGCTCTCTCCCAGGGAGGAACTGGAAGAGGAGCTGACCTGGTTCTTTTTTTCATAAACCAGTACAGTGCCGCCGCTGCCGCCAGAAGGACGAGAAGACTCCCGGCCAGCAACAGATAGGGTGGTTGTTCGATAATCGGAACGGGCCCATGGATATCGTGTAACGCGGTATCTTCTTGTGCTGAATTTTGCTTTTGGGTCGTCTGCGGGCCTTTGCCCGGCTGCTGCAGAAGGGTTAGAGGCGCTCCACTGCTGTTATTCTGGTCGGCGGAAGAGATCAGGGGCAGGGTGAAGACGACAAACAACAAAAAAAGTACAATTGATCGGAGCAGAATTGATCGTCTCATGACGCCCTTCCTTTGCGAGCACTGAAAAAACTGAGCAGGACAGGCAGGTAGGCGGTATCGGTAGAGAGATCGAGAAGATCGATACCGGCTGACCGCAGGGCCTTTTGCACAATTTTTTGTCTATCCAGGGCCATCTGCCGGTACTGGTTTCGGACCGCGGGGTCACCGGTGTTGAGATCGACCTGCTCCCCGCTTTCGGCGTCTTCAAGCGTTATCCAGCCGACATCGGGCAGCTCAAATTCGCGGGGGTCGGCAACGATCAAGGCGATCAGGTCGTGGCGCCGGTTGCTGATCTGCAGTTTGGGCTGCAGCTCTTTGAGCGCGTCATCAAAGGAATCCGGCAGGCAGAAATCGGAGATCAGAAAGGCCACGCATTTTCTTTTTATGACCCGGTTGGTAAAATCGAGGGCGACTTTTACGTCAGTCTTTCTCCCTTTGGGCTGATAAAAAAGGATCTCCCGAATAATGCGTAGGATATGACCACGCCCTTTTTTGGGCGGAATATACAGTTCTACCGTATCGGTAAAGAGCACCAGGCCAACCTTGTCGTTGTTGCGCACCGCCGAAAAAGCCAGGACCGAACCAAGTTCGGCCATCATCTCCCGCTTTGAACTGTCAGTTGAACCGAAGTCACCCGAGCCGCTGATATCGATCATCAGCATGATTGTCAACTCACGCTCTTCGGTGAATTTTTTAATATGCGGGATGCCGGTCCGGGCGGTGACATTCCAGTCGATGGTCCGGATATCGTCGCCGGGGACATATTCCCGGACCTCGTCAAAGTTCATGCCCCGTCCCTTAAACACCGACTGGTAGCTGCCGGCCAGGCTGTCGTTGACCAGGCGGTTGGTCCGCACCTCGATCTGCCGGACTTTTTTAAGGATCTCCCTGGTAAGCAGTGTTTCCATGGTTATTCAGCGTCTTTCTTGATCTCAGGGGACCGGGACCGTATCGAGGATTTTGCGGATAATATCCTCGCTGCTGATGCCTTCGGCTTCGGCTTCGTAGCTGATCCGCAGCCGGTGGCGCATAACGTCCATGACCGAGGCTTTAACGTCATCGGGGGTCACATAGCCCCGGCCGGCAAGATAGGCCAGACAGCGGGCGACGGCTTTCAGGTTGATGGTGGCCCTTGGGGAGGCACCGGTCTCGATATATTCCTTTAATTCCAGGTTAAAGCTCTGTGGCTCGCGGGTGGCATAGACCAGGGAAACAATATAGTCCTTGATCTTGTCATCCATATAAATGGTATTGATGATTTTTCTCGCGGCCAGGATATCGCCGGGATCGGTGACCGGGGCAACCCTCAGGGTCGAATCGGTATGGTCGAAGCGATCGAGGATCGCTCTTTCTTCCGCACGGCTCGGGTAGCCGACGACCACCTTGAGCATGAAGCGATCGATCTGCGCCTCGGGCAGCGGGTAGGTGCCTTCTTGTTCAATGGGATTCTGGGTGGCCAAAACCAGAAAGAGCTCGGGCAGCAAAAAACTCTGTTCGCCGATAGTGACCTGTTTTTCCTGCATTGCCTCGAGCAGCGCTGACTGCACCTTGGCCGGGGCGCGGTTGATTTCATCGGCCAGGATAAGCGAGGAGAAAATCGGTCCCTTCTTTACCTCAAAAGTGGTCTGCTGCGGATTATAAATCTGGGTGCCGATGATATCGGCCGGCAGCATATCCGGGGTGAATTGAATACGCTGAAAGTCGGTCTGAATGGCCTTGGCCAGGGTCTTGACGGCGAGGGTCTTGGCCAGGCCGGGGAGCCCTTCGAGCAGGATATGCCCACCGGTAAGCAGGCCAATCAACAACCTCTCGATCAAGTGTTCCTGGCCGATAATAACCTTGGCCAGTTCATACTTAAGCGGGGCGATCCAGCTCGAACTGTCCTTGACCGCTTCGTTAATTCGCTGGATGGAGCTGTAGACATCGTTAGTATGGCCGGGTGAGGGCGATTCTTCCGGTGTTGCAACGGGCATGAACTGCGCTGATTTTTCAAGCATGGATTATCCTCAAGCCTAATTTAGAATTCGAAAGCGATGATATGCAGAGATAATAGCCGCTCTTCATTACGTCCATCTTGCATGAACATTACAATCAAGTAATGTTTAGAACGTCAGCAAAATTTCCGCAATAAACAAGGATGAATGGGCACCTTCGAAAGGTGCTCTTTCCCAAATACACCCTCAACTTGATCACAACACCAAATCTTCATTCTTCCGATAAACCATTCCGTTAAACCTGGCAACAATCCCGTCTTGTTCATCAGTAATAAGCACATCGTAGGCACCTAATCGTTTGGGTTCGCCTACTTCTGTGGCAGTGGCGTAGAGAGTACCTGAGCTTGCACTGCTTAAAAAAGAAATGTTGACGTTGATCGCCAGAGCCAGCTTGCCATGGCTGTTCGAGGCTACTGCGAAAGCCAGGTCAGC
The DNA here is from genome assembly GCA_963796255.1 of uncultured delta proteobacterium. GTDB lineage: Bacteria > Desulfobacterota > Desulfobulbia > Desulfobulbales > Desulfocapsaceae > Desulforhopalus_A. The sequence goes on from CAWCLE010000022.1 coordinate 120,787, forward strand.
CAAGGTAAAAAGCACTCCACCCTGGACGATATTTGCCGCATTGAGGTGTTTGTCCTCAATTGTCAGACGAGCCCGGCAGTACCCGCTGCCGGCCTCGACTATTTCGATGCCGGTGAGAGCAGCGTAGCGGTCCTTTGCAAAAAATGTTCTGGCGGTCGCAGTATCCATGGTACTCCAATGTGGTATTAGTAATAATTCCTATTTAATCTTGACAAAATAATAAATATTGAACATTCTAGGCCCTGCATATTATTTGGAGTTTTATAGTCATTGGTTTATCCAATCAACCGGGGTTTCATCTTAGCCTAACTGTAGAATCTCAGCACAGTTTATTGTGTCGGCAAAGTTCGCAAACATCCAATACATCTCAAGGAGCTTACATGAAAAAAGTACTCGTTGCCTATTCCAGTCGAACCAAGAAAACCGAAGCCATGGCCAATTATATTGCCGAAGGTGTGCGCATGACCACCTGCCAGGTTGACGTAAAACCTATTTCGGCAATTGAAGACGAGACGGGTTTGAGCGGATATGACTGCTATCTCTTTGGCTGTCCAACCTATCATAAAGACATGACCGGCGGTATGAAGCAGTTCCTCTTCAAAGCCGAAAAAGCCAATCTCGTCGGTAAATTCGGTGGAGCGTTTGGATCCCATACGCATAGTGGTGAAAGTGCGCCGATGATTTACGATACCATGCTGCATGTTTTTAAAATGGATATGACTGATCTCGGCCCGCTCAATCTTACCGAGGCAAAGGTATTAAGCGATGAAGGCATGAAAGCTTGCCAGGCCTATGGCAAAGCAATCGCTGAAAAAATGTAGTTTATAAAATGAAAATGGGCACCTTTTGGGTGCCCATTTTCATAACCTGGAACCTGCATCTCTATGCTTGATTAAGAACAGGCATTATATCAACCAGCTATTTACCGCCGCCGGGAAAATCTTTTGCCGGACGAAAAATCAGCCACCCATCATCATACCGCACCGCCTCTCCATTACCCATCAACTGCTTATAGTGCGTACTCTTCGTGTATATCAGGCAGAGCCCATCTTTATGGGCGGCGGCCCATGCGGTTATTTCAGCCAGCCCTGGTTGTGGAACGAGCGGAGTTTTCAGTCTGCCGGCGAATTGAAACTGGTCGGCCAGTTTATCCGGAAAGATGGCGACTGGCTGGTTCTGGTGCTGGGATTCGCTGATTTTTTTACCAATCACAGTCTGGTCATAGATTGCATGCAGGGGAACTGCCACTGCAAGCTGGAGCAAAACAACCAGCAGTAACATACCAGTAGATACTATCTTAATGGATTTCAGCATTGAATCAGCACGAAACTTGTATACATAAAGAGCTATGGAAAATGGCACAACGGCAAGCCATTTGGGAATGTATTGAAGCATTTCCCGATCGCCCCCGTGTAACGGCAATTGCGGCACAACTACAAGCGCCAGGGATAAAACGAGGAAGATCAGCAGCAAGGGGATATGATCATATGGTGTTAACTTCGGTGCAGTTGTCACTGCGTGGGCGATGAGTAGTGTAACGACCGGCAGCAATGGCAAAATATAGTGAATCTGCTTGCCGCTCACGCAGGAAAGCAAAAAAAATGCCGGAAGCACGATGCATAAACAAAAGCGTGTAGCACCATCAAAAGACTTTTTCCTCCAGCCACGCCATGCCGGCAACCAGAAAAACCAGGGAAAAAAGAGCAACGGCAAGAGCAGAGCATACCAGTAAAACGGTCGAGCATGGGCAAAAGCCTTGACCATCCGACCGGCGGTCTGGCTGAATAGAATTGCCTGTCGGTAGTCTTCCCCTCCGGCAAGAGCAGCTGGGATCGCCCAGCAAAGAGCAACTCCAATCCCACCAATGAACGTTAAGAACGATAAGCCATACCATTTTTTCCAGGAGGAAGCGTTTTTTTCGCTCCACAGAGGGGCAAGCAATAGTGGAGGCAAGACATAGAGAAGGATAATAGGACCTTTGGCGAGTATCCCGAGGCCAATGGTCAAGCTGAGGCCGATCCAGGGGGAAATAGAGATACTCTGCCGCGCCGCAAGAATACCGATTAGGGCAAGCAGCGATATAAAAGTCAACAATGTATCAAACATTGTCAGGGTGCTGTATAGGCTCCAGACGAATGTTGCGAGCAGAATAAATGGCGCAGCTAAACCGACGGCTCTGTTTGCCGGCCATAAAATCTTTCCCAAGCGAATGGTCAGGATGAGAGAACCAAAACCAAATAAAGGCCCGATCAGTCTGGCCGACCATTCCCCGACACCGAAGAGCAGCCACGAAAGATGAATGAGCCAGAATAACAATGGCGGCTTGTGGCTGTAAGGTAGACCGTTGATGTGTGGAACCAGGAAATTCTGGCTATGCCACATTTCCCATGCAACGGAAAGATATCTCGTTTCATCGATTGGGATAAGCGGTCGAGCATATAAGCTTGCCACGATGAGGACCAGATATAATCCAATCCATTGTCCGGTTGAGACTGTAGGTTTATTCATCTTTTTTAGGTTGCATGAAGGGGAGACCGGTCACCAGAATAACCAGAGTAAGTAAGCCCATATCCCATATTTCTTTTGTAATCCGTGCATCTCCAGCTTCTACATTGGCTATTTTAGCAAAAAATCGATCGGTTATTATATCATCGACAAACCCAGACCTGCTTACATCATTTTTGGTTAAATGCCGAGGTTAATAATTTTTCTGGAAGAAAGTTTCCACTCTGTACCCATAGAGCAAGGTGAACGAAAAATTTATCCTTGAAATACCCTGAACGAATTGGTACAGATAGCGTTTTCCAATTTCCTCTGAGCCCATACCATTCGATGAATCCGACCAGTTCAGCCACAAACACAAAAAAATCGGCTTTTGAGTTAAAAGGCAGCGTAATGACCATCTTAGTGCTGCATATCAAAGAAACCGATGCTGACCGTCTCTATGCGCAGCTTGAAAAAAAAATGAGTCAAGCGCGTTCTTTTTTCAACAGTGCTCCGGTATTGATAGATCTGAGCGCGGTGGACGAAGAAGAGCAGGCGACTCTGGACTTCATCTTTCTAGCGCAAACACTTCACAGGCTGGGGATGGTTCCAGTAGGCATCCGTGGCAGTGCGGCATGCCACAACGATCGAGTGTTGCAGGCTGGACTGGGGTTGCTGCCAAACGTCAAGGCAGAAAAAACAGTTGAAGCTCCTGCTGATGCGCAATCTGGTACGCAATCTCTAGAGTCGTTTGTCACAACGGAAAAGCAACAGCCCGAGCTTACCGATAAAATGGCAAATCAGGCAGTAAAAATTGCCTCAGCCAAGGTGATAACCGCGCCGGTTCGCTCTGGTCAACAGGTCTTTGCCCCCGAGGGCGATCTGATTATTCTCTCGTCGGTCAATGCCGGTTCAGAAGTCCTGGCAGCTGGAAATATCCATATCTACGGCGCCTTGCGTGGCCGTGCCATGGCTGGAATTCATGGCGATACGAACGCCAGGATCTTCAGCCTGCAGTGCAACCCGGAACTGGTTGCGGTTGCTGGAGAATATATCGTCAATGATCTGCTGGACGAGACAATCCTTAATCACAGCGTTTTGATTTCGCTTGCAGACGGCAGTTTGCAATTTGATGTTGTCGGCTCGTTCAATCCTGCACCATGAACGAGCATATTAATAGTTCAACCCTTTGTTATCTCGCATAACTATGATGGAAAAAACTCTTACCGAAAAACCAGAACAGAAAGAAGGCATAGTGGTCGTCGTCACCTCCGGTAAAGGCGGAGTCGGCAAAACCACAACCAGTGCCGCCTTTGCCGCAGGACTTGCGGTGCGCGGCTATAAAACCGTGGTCATTGATTTCGATGTCGGTCTGCGTAACCTCGATTTGATTATGGGCTGTGAGCGGCGGGTGGTCTACGATCTGCTCAACGTCATTCATGGTGAAGGTTCGCTGAACCAGGCATTGATCAAGGATAAACGAGTTGCCAACCTCTATATCCTGCCTGCTTCACAGACCCGCGATAAGGATGCGCTGACGATGGATGGTGTCGGCGAGGTGATCACCACTTTGCAACAGAATTTTGATTACATTGTCTGTGATTCTCCCGCCGGCATTGAAAAAGGCGCGATGACGGCCATGTATTTTGCCGATGAGGCACTGGTGGTGACCAACCCTGAAATATCCTCCGTGCGGGATTCGGATCGAATTATCGGCATGTTGGCGAGCAAGACCCGACGGGCGGAACAAGAGCATCCACCGGTAAAAGAGCACTTGGTGATCACCCGCTATGATCCGTTGCGGGTCAACAAGGGCGATATGCTCAGTGCAGAAGATATCCAGGAGATTCTGGCCATACCTTTTCTCGGCGTGGTACCTGAGTCGAAATCGGTGCTTGCCGCCTCCAACTCCGGGATACCGGTAACTCTGATCGAAGAAGAAAGCGATGCAGGTGAGGCCTATTTCGATATGGTAGACCGGTTCCTTGGCGAGGAGCGTCCGTTCCGTTTTCAGGATGTCCCCAGAAGAAGCATTTTTTCGCGCTTATTTAGAACACAATAATATGAAATTTTTTGATTTTTTATTCCGACCTAAACGACCAGGTTCAGCCTCAATAGCCAGAGAGCGCCTCCAGATTATTGTTTCTCACGAACGGAGGCGTCCGTCTACTCCTGATTTTCTGCCCCGACTCCAGAAAGATATTCTCGAGGTGGTGCGAAAATATATCCATATCACCGAGGACCAGATAAAACTCTCGGTGGATCGAAGAGATGACTGTGAGGTCCTTGAGCTGAATATTTCTCTTGCCGATCCAGGGGTAGCTCCAATACAGGGGCGATCAGGGACAAAATAAAACGTCTCCTATTTTGTCCTAAAATACGGTTCGTTCCGGGCTGTGCATGAAAGGTAGATTTACACTTCCTGGAAAGGGAATTGCGGGTCGTTAAGCAGCGCATACATGCGCTGTTTTGTCACGGTCTTCAGATCATGAAAGTTGATCAGTTCGGTTAGTATCTCGATCACTCGATGCTCATCCGCCATTTTTGCTATTCTTTTACCTTTTTTGGGAGATGAACCTCCCTTGCCACCGGCAAAAATCGCCAAGCCTTCCCGAGTCGCCATGATGCCAATATCGGTGTTTTTTATTCCGGAGCAGCAGAGAGTACAGCCGGCAATGGCAATCTTCAATTTTGCCTTGGTTTTCTTACGGTCGGCAAATGCATCGAGGATTTTTCGGCTCAAGGCTTCTGGGTCAATAATACCCAGCTTGCAGTAGCCTTTGCCGATACAAACGCGGGGGATAGGAAATTTACCTGGTCCTTTGAACTCCGCACCAACATTTACCAGCTCCTTCTTTACCTCTTCCAATGCATTTTCCGGAATGTCTACCAGTCTCAGGTTTTGCATAGTGGAAAGATATATTCCGAGACAATAGCGAGATGCCAAGGTATGAGCGGTTGCCATAATTTCCAGGGGCAGACGGCCAGCCGGCAGCAATACGGTAATGCTCATGTTTTTTTCATTATCCATTTCACCTTTTTAACATGAGAGTTTTCTTACTATCGACATAGTTGGTCAAGAATCTCCAGATAGAGAGTGACGCCTTGGTGCAAATCTTCAACTGTGACGTGTTCATTAACCTGATGGGCCATTCCTGAATCACCGGGGCCAAGGATAACCACAGGAGCATTGCCGAGACCGCGTCCAAGAACTCCGCCATCGGTATAAAAAGTGACGATTGCCGGCGGATGGCTGTGGTTGCGCACCGTATCGCAGGCGGCAAAAATCTCCGAGATACATCCTGCGTCCGGGGACGTCCACAGTGGAGGCAGATCGAAGACCACTGTAAATTCAGGGTCCAGAGGGGCAAGCAAAGCTTTCATCTTATCTAAAATTTCGGTATGCGACCAGTTTACCGTCGAACGGATGTCGATTCCCACTTCCGCCAGATCAGGTACCGAGTTGTAGTTATCGCCGCTCATAAACCGACTGGTGACCAGCGTTGCCTCGCCCATGACCTTATGAACCCTGCCACCGAATATGCCCCCATTGAGGGCCACAACCGCCTGTGCCGCTTTCAGCAGGGCATTGATGCCAAGCTCCGGGTAGGCGGCATGGGCAGTTTTGCCGTGGAACAGGGATTTTAACCAGAATACCCCTTTATGGCCAAGCCGGGGCCTGTTGCCGGTCGGTTCCGCCACCAGAATACAGCGGGCTTTCGGCAACACCTGCTGGTCGATTAGTCGTGCCACTCCCCCACAACCGATCTCTTCATCCGCAGAAAGAACCAAAGTAACCGGCTGCTCCTTGATTTTAGCGGCGAACTGTACAGCTGCTGCGACCAGGACGGCGACGCCGCCTTTCATATCTGCTGCGCCCCGGCCAAACAGTTTGCCGTCGACGATCTTCGCCTCAAGAGGTGGGATTGTCCAGGGTTGGGCGCCAAAGGGGACCGTATCGAGGTGCCCCGACAGGATAACGGCGGGCTGATCGGTTCTTCCCTTATGCGCTACCAGCGAACTGCGATTGTTTCCGTAGGGATATTCCTTTATCTGAAATCCGGCGTCTTGGAGAAGCGGGGCAATAATACGGATTGCATCCGCCTCATTTCCCGGCGGATTGACTGTGTTCACTTGAACAAGCTTTTGGGCTAGATATACTTCAAGAGGTTGAATCATAAGATTCCTGCCAATCAAAAGATAGTACCATCATGTTACGCAGTAAAAAAAGGAAGAAGCTATAACTGTTAATGGTTATTATGTTGCTTTGCAAATAGTGATTCAGATATTTTTTCCTTACCTGTTAATTTTTGCTTGATGCCTGATAAAAAATAACCTTTGGTAGGTAATAACGTTTTTACGAGTCCAGCAAAGTTGACTATCAATTAGCTGTCGTCAAAGGCCAATGGTACAGCTCTATCTCAATGAATATGTTAAGAATTTAGTCGGTCGAACGGTTTGTATCGCCTGTCGCGAAGGAATCCTGCGCGATCATTTCAATGAGATTGTCGCCGATCTCAAATTTTTGATGCGCAAAGGGGTGGTGACTACGCTGTTTCACAACCTGCCGAATCGTGTTGCCAACCAGAAGTTAATGAAAAAACTGGAAATGCGGCTGCCAGAAACCAGCCTCATCCGGATCGCTCCGGAGGTTGATTTTTACCAGGCGGTGGTCGAGCATCCAGATACTCTCTATAAACTCATCTTCCTTGAACGTCGATATCTTATTGATAATAAAGGAAATAAAATTAATACGCTGACTACCGGGAGGGCGCGGGCGGCAATGGCTGACTGGGCCGATTTTGGTGATTTCATCGCCAATGTCAATTTCAAAGACACCATGAATCGCCTCTGTGAAAAGATAGAAGCCGGCCACTGCGAACGTATTCATATCCTGCCCGCCGGAAAAAATACCATCAAGCATGAATTGTTTACCATAGAAGGTACCGGTACGATGATTGCCGATAACTTCATCGAGGAATTGCGGCAGGTGCAAACCGACGAAGAGGTGGCCATTGTCCATCGCATCCTGACTATTTATAGGCGTTCAGGCTATTTGAAACCAAGAAGCAAGCAATATTTGAGTGATAACCGGCAGCGGTTTTTCGTCACGGCGATTGACGGCATTGTGGTCGGCTGCTTGGAACAGAAGATAATAGATGAAAAGACTGTGGAACTCGGCGCCCTGGCAATATCCACTCGTTTTCGCAATCAGCGGGTCGGCGTGTTTACGGTCAATGCCTTTATAGAGGAAATGGCTGCTCAGGGTTACAGCCGTTTTATTTCTTTGACCAAAAATCCTCGCCTGCAGGCTCTGCTGCTGCAATTGGGTTTTGTCGAGAAGAGTCCGTTGGAGTATTCCTCCCGCCAGAGTCAAAGCCCCGATGTGAAAATGTTTTTCAAAGACGGCATACATCCTGAATTTTGTTATTTACCTGGAGAACCTGGCTGCTAGCGTCTTACAAGATTCCTTGACACCTTTGTAAATTATCCTGACACCACGACTTGGTCTCTTGTCGCGATGCGTTGCTTTTTGGGGAGTCGTTTTTCCTTTTCATTGCGTAATGACGCCGTGTTTCTAAGAGATAAGCAAGAGAAGGAATGGTTGAAAACAAAGCCACAAGTTGCATTGTGGTGGCATAGTCTGTGCATTGTTATATAATCATCTGAAAAGGTCTATGAACACATCTCTATCATGGAGGAGGCCGACTGTCAGTATCATGCAAATAAGTACTCCATGTGCCACAACGCACCGGCATAAAGTGATATTTTTCCCCGTTATGCTCTGTTGCGTCTTTTTTTGCTCTTTCCTTCAGGCTGCGGAAATACCAATTAAAATAGGGGTGCTGGCGGTTCGTGGCGCAGTGCAGTGTCTCAAGAACTGGTCGCCTACAGCCGACTATCTCACCAGACAAATTCCGGGGTATACTTTTGTTATTGTTCCTTTAACCCATGATCGGATAACCCCCAGTGTCGTCAATGGGGAGGTCGATTTCATCCTGTCCAACTCCTCTAATTATGTCGAGCTGGAGCAAAGATATGGTGTCAACCGGATTGCGACCTTAAAAGAAATGCGGCTGGGCCGGGTCTATTCTCAATATGGCGGGGTTATCTTTGCCCGCGCGGATCGAGCTGATATCAAAAAGCTGCCGGACCTCAAGGGAAAATCGTTTATGAGGGTCTCGGAAAACTCCCTGGGCGGCTGGCTGATGGCCTGGCGGGAATTGAAAGAAAACGGTATCGATCCCTATAAGGATTTCAAAGAATTACTGCATAAAGAGACCCATGACGAGGTTGTTTTTGCGGTGCGTGACGGGCTTGTCGATGTTGGCACTGTTCGCACCAATACCCTGGAAGAACTGAGTGCAGAGGGAAAAATAAACCTCCAGGATTTTTTTGTTTTTCCTCGACTGCATGACCCACTGCGACACACGCCGTATCTCTGCACCACCAGAGAATATCCTGACTGGCCGATGGCCAAGACCAGGCAGACTCCGGATGAACTGGCTGAAAAAGTCGCCGTGGCGCTGTTGCAGATGCAGGCCGATTCGCCGGCCGCCAGAGCGGCAGGATGTGCCGGCTGGACGATTCCGGCGAATTACCAGTCGGTGATGGAGTGCATGATGTTTCTGCGGGTCGGTCCGTACAAGGATCTGGGCAAGGTTACCGTCCATAACATTTTGCGTGATTACTGGCCCTGGCTGCTCTTTTCCTTTATTGTCGTTTGTTCGCATATCGCCTTTACCGGCCTCGTCTTAAAACTCAATCGCAAAATTAAGGCTTCGCATTCGTCCCTGACCAGAGAAATTGATCTGCATATAAAAATGGATAAGGAACTGGAGCTGGCCAAGGAGCAGGCCGAGGCGGCGACACTGGCGAAAAGCCAGTTTCTCGCCAATATGAGCCATGAAATCCGGACGCCGATGAACGGTATCGTCGGCGCCACCGATCTCGCCCTGGCCGAGACGGTATCGCCTGCGGTCGAACATTATCTGCATATCGTGCAGAACTCTTCCTATTCGCTGCTCGGGATCATCAACGACATCCTCGATTACTCGAAGATTGAGGCGGGACAACTGGAGTTAAAAGATCGGGTTTTTCGCCTCGATGAAATGTTTGACCGGGTGATGGATGTCTTCCTTAATCAGGTGGCGGAAAAAGGCATTGAATTGTTGGTTGATATCGAAAAAGATACGCCGCGGATTCTGCATGGCGATTCTCTTCGCCTGCAGCAGATCCTGACAAATTTGATTAGTAATTCTCTCAAGTTCACCGGCCAGGACGGCATCATCCTGGTCAGTACCTGGGATGTGAGTGCACAAACCGAGGGGCTGACCGACGATCAGGTGATGCTCGCCTTCTCCGTCAAGGATACCGGCACCGGCATATCACCTGATTATATGCCGTCTCTTTTTGAACCGTTTACGCAAGGAGATTCGTCGTCGACGAGGAAATACGAAGGGACCGGACTGGGCCTGAGTATCTGTAAAAAATTTGTGATGATGATGCATGGCAATATCGGGGTAGTCAGCACCTTTGGTGAGGGCAGCACCTTTACCTTTACCGTCCGCCTGGTCAGGGCGGCAACACCGATTGGTTCGATGTACGATGTCCCGCCGGATTTGCGTGGCATAAATGTGCTGGTGGTCGACGATTGTGCCGACAGCCGGGAAATAATGGCCAAGATCCTTGCCTCTCTTGACTTTAAAGTGGAAACGCTGGCGAGTGGTCCGGATGCGCTCGAGCGTCTGCAGGTTGATGTGGCGGCAATAGATCCGGTGGATTTAGTCTTGATGGACTGGAAGATGCCCGGCATGGACGGTATCGAGGTATCGAAAAAGATTCGCCAGGAACTGCATCTCAGCCTGCCTATTATTATGATGACCGCCTTTGCCAAAGAGGTGCATAGATCCGAGGCGGAAGAAGCCGGAACGAACGGGTTTTTGACCAAACCCATTTTCCAGTCGACCTTGTTCGATGCCATCATGGATGCCTTTGGTAAAGAGGGGCAGCATAAAAAGGGAGTGAAAAGCGATTTTACCACCAAAGCGTCCATGTATAAAAAGCGGTTGAAGGGATGCAGAATTTTGGTGGCGGAAGATAATTTTACCAATCAGGAGGTGGCCAAAGCCATTCTCGGTGGTGCCGGGGTCTTCGTCACCATCGTAGTCAACGGCGAAGAAGCTGTTGAGGCGGCCAAAACCGGGCTTTACGATGCCGTATTGATGGATGTGCAGATGCCCAAAATGAATGGGTATCAGGCGACGAAACGAATACGTCAACTGCCCGGCGGTGAGGAGTTGCCGATTGTCGCTATGACGGCCCATGCGATGAAAGGTGATGAAGAAAAATGCCTTGAAGCTGGGATGGACGCTTACGTTGCCAAGCCTATTAACCAGGACCGGTTTTTTTACACCTTGTGGCGGGTTCTGAAAAACCGTAAAAGAGTCGAGGGATTGGACGATGATTCTGTCGAGTCAGATGAGGCTCTGCCGGTATCTGAGGATGAGACATCGGTTCTTAGCATCACTCACGATGACTCGCAACAAGCGAACGAGCTGGCCGAAATCCAACTGCAATTGCCGGCAATCGATGTGCCTTCGGTGCTGCAAGCCACCGGCCTGCAGTGGCCAATCCTGAAAAAAATTCTGGATGGATTCTATCAGGACAACCGGCAAACTGTCAGCAAGCTTACCGAGGCCGTTAAGAACAATGGCCAGCCAACTTTGCTGCTTTACGCCCATAAGCTCAAAGGCAGTGCTGCCAATATTGGCGCCCGTGCGGTGCAAAGAGCTGCGGATGCTCTCGAAGAGGCGTGCGGCAAGCAGACGTCCTGGGAAATAATTGGTTCTTTGACTGTCAAGCTGATCCAGGAATTGACTAGTCTGCTCGGGCAACTGAAAGTGCTGACCGACCCTGATGAAAAAAAGGATGTAGAAACTTCTGGCAATGCGGTGGACAGTGATCCTATGCAGCTCCTGGATACATTGATTGAGGCCATCGATCAGGCGGATCCACAAAAAATAGAGGGCATTCTGGCGGAGGTAACCAGACATTTTTCCGGGCGCAAGATTGTTGAGCTGTCACTGTTGAAGATTCTCGAAATTCAAATCAGGCGATATGACTATGACCAGGCGCAAAAGACCTTGGCGAAGATGAAACATTCCCTGGAGGCAAGTTGATGCACGAGATTCGGCCGCTGGTCCTCATCGTCGATGACAACGCAACCAATATTGATCTCTTGGTTAATACCTTAAAAGATGAGTATCGCCTGGGTATTGCCAAAAGAGGTGCTGCCGCCTTGGAATACGCTGAGAAATATCTTCCCAATCTGGTGCTGCTCGATATCATGATGCCGGAGATGGATGGTTACGAGGTCTGTACCAGGTTGAAGGACAATCAAAAAACGCAGGCGATACCGCTGATATTTATTACCGCCAAAACCGAAACGATTGATAAAACCAAGGCCTTTGCCATGGGAGCGGTTGATTATATCACCAAACCCTTTCATACGGCTGAGGTGAAGGCCAGGGTGAAGACCCATATTGCCCTGGAGGAGATGAAATCCCAGCTCATTGAGCAGAACGTGCAGTTGGAACAACTGGTCGAAAAAAAAACCTTCGAAATTCAGGAGATGCTTCATGGCAGTATTTGCAGCATGGCTCTGATGGCCGAAATCCGCGATCCATATACCGCCGGGCACCAGCAACGGGTGGCTCAGCTGGCCTGCGCAATTGCCGCGAAGATGGGTTTTTCCGACTGGCTGATTGAAGGAATTCGCATTGCCGGAATCCTCCATGATGTCGGAAAAATCCGCATCCCGGTGTCCATTTTAAACCGTATGGGACAACTGCTGGATGCCGAGATGGAGGTTATTAAAATCCATCCGCAGATCAGTTTTGAGATCCTTAAAAATATTCCTTTCCCCTGGCCTTGCGCGCAGATGGTCTTTCAGCATCATGAGCGGTTGGACGGTTCCGGCTATCCGCTTGGTCTTCGCAGCGATGAGCTGCTTATTGAATCAAAGATCCTGGCGGTAGCCGATGTCACGGAAGCGACAAGTTCTTTCCGGCCGTATCGACCGGCCAGGGGCATGGAGGCCGCGCTTGCCGACCTGCGGGAGTGTCGAGGGATTTCGCTTGATGCCGAAGCGGTTGATGCGTGTCTGGAATTGTTTGTCCGCGATAGTTTTGTGTTCGATTATGATCTGCAAAAGCCTTCGTCTATTCTCTGCGTCGCTTCACCCGAAATGGTTCCTTCAACGCTGCCGTCCCGTCCGAATCGGTAATAAGAAGATCTTTTTTAATTGTCTTCATGCCTTGAGCTTGCTATCTTTATGCCCGCAAAAGGTCAGTGCAAATTGGTAATCTGGTTCCCATGGGCCGTATGGGAACGAAAGAACGAGAGATGATTTCTTCTGATGAGGTGGCGCTATTAAAATCATTCATTCAGTACAGGAGATGCAGGCTCGGGCCGACCAATTGCGCTGCTCCGGCAAGAGGACGGTACTGGTGCCGACCATGGGCTATTTGCATGCAGGGCATTTATCGTTATTGCGGCTCGGCAGGCAAAAGGGTGACGATCTGGTTCTGAGCATCTTTGTCAATCCGGCGCAATTTGGGCCTAATGAAGACCTGAGCTCTTATCCCCGTTCCCTGGAGCGCGATTTAGAGCTGGCCGCACAAGAAGGCGTCGACGCGGTTTTTGTGCCGACCGACAAGGCGCTCTATCAGGATGGATATCAGACCTATGTCGAGCTCGACAAACTGCCGCATCACCTATGTGGTCTGTCGCGACCGGTATTTTTCAAGGGCGTCACCACGGTGGTGACCCAGTTGTTTCATATCGTCAAGCCCCATGTGGCCATTTTCGGCGAGAAGGATTTTCAGCAGTTGGCAATTATCCGGCAGATGGTGCAGGATCTCAAGTTTGATATCGAGATTTTCGGCGGCCCGATTATCCGCGAAGCCGACGGTCTGGCCATGAGTTCGAGGAATGCCTATCTGCAAGATCATATGCGACCTGCGGCCTTAAGTTTGTCCCGGGCCCTGGCAAATGCTAAGAAAATGGTCGAAAACGGCAGGTATGACGCCGAAACGATTATCGGGCAGGCAACCGATATACTCGCCGAGTTTCCGGCAATTACCATTGATTATATTGCCATCTGCGATCCGGTGACTCTGGATCGAGTCGTTTCGGTTAACGGAAAAACGCTTATGGCGATTGCTGTCGCCCTGGAAAAAATTAGATTGATAGACAATACCATCCTTCAGCCCTGACGGCGTCGCAGACCAGAGCCACGTGCAGACCATCGTTTACTATTAAAGGATATATTTTGCAACTCCATGAAATTACTAAAATTCTTGTTTCGGAAGAAGAAGTACAAAATATCGTCCAGCGTCTCGGTGCCGAGATAACCGCGCATTATGGGCAGCTTGAACGGGAGCTGATTGTGGTCGGTCTGCTGCGCGGATCGTTTATCTTTATGGCCGATCTGGTGCGACAGATCAAGACGCCACTGGTGGTTGATTTCATGACCCTGGCCAGCTACGGAGATGGGACTATCAGCAGCGGCGACGTCAAGGTGGTGATGGATCTGGATTCCTCTATCGAGGATCGGGACGTGTTGCTGGTGGAGGATATTGTCGACACCGGCAGGACCTTCAGCAAGGTGATCCGGATGATGCGCAACCGTAATCCCCGGTCCCTGAAAATCTGTGCTTTTCTCAATAAACCAGTGGCCCGGATAGTCGATATCACTATCGATTTTTGCGGCGTGGATATTCCCAACGAGTTTGCCGTTGGTTACGGTCTCGATTATGCTCAATGCTATCGGCAGCTTCCCTATGTCGGCGTGCTCGATCCCGATTCGGCCAAATAAATTTTATCCGAGCAGGTCTATCAGAACCATGCTGAGCCAGGGGAAATAGGTGATAAGCAGCAGGGTAACGAGCAGCAGACCGAGAAAGGGTAAAGTGGCACGATACAACTCGGTTACCGGCCGCTCAAAACGGTAGGAGGCAAGGAAGAGGTTCAGGCCTACCGGCGGAGTGCAGTAGCCGATCTGCAGATTGGTAAGAAAAATAATTCCGAGATGGATGGGGTCGACCCCATAGCCGACGGCAATCGGCAGGATTATCGGCACAATCAGCACCAGGGCGGAGAAGATATCGAGCATCGCCCCGACGATCAGTAAAAAGACATTCAGCAGCAGCAAAAACGTGTACTTGCTGTCGATATAACGCTGAATAAAATCAAACAGCCGGGATGGTATCTGCTGGTCGATCAGGTAATTGGTCGAAGCCATGGAGGCGGCAAGGATGACAAGGATCCCGCCGAACAGCACCATCGATTTACTCATGACCTCCGGCAGTTGTTTCAGTGGTATATCCCGGTGAATGCACACCTCGACCAGCAGCACATACAAAGCGGTGACCGCTGCCGCCTCTGCCGGCACAAAAATCCCCCCGTAGATGCCGCCAAGCAAAATAACCGGCAAAGGTAGTTCCCAGCCGACTTCTTTTAGTCCCTGCCATATTTCACCGGCGCTAAAGCCTCGTCGTTCCTGCCGGGGCGGGCTTTTGATGAGCGCATAGGCCATCAGCAGCAGGAGCATAAGAATTCCGGGGAGGATGCCTGCCAAAAAGAGATGATCGATTCTCGATTCGGCGATAACCCCGTAGATGATCAGCGCCAGACTGGGCGGGAAAAGCAGGCCAAGGCTGCCGGAAGAGGTGATAAGGCCCATGGAAAAGGTATCGTCGTAGCCATCTTTTAGTAAAGCAGGCAGTAAGAGCCCGCCAAGGGCAAAAATTGTTACCCCGGAAGCCCCGGTAAAAGCGGTGAAAATAGCGCAGACCAAAAGGGTGATAACCGCCAGCCCACCCGGCAGCCAGCCGAGAAAAATTTGCGAAAAATGCAGCATCCGGCTGGGAGCCTTGCTTTCCGAGAGCAGAATCCCGGCAAAAATAAACAGCGGCAGGGACACCAAGAGCGGGGTATCGGCCAGCCGGGACATCTCGATGATGACTACCGAAATGTCGATATCCGCCGAGGCAAAAGAGAGCAGGGCAAGCGCGCCGATGACCAGAAAAAGTGGCGCTCTGAAAAGAGCCAGAAAGAGAATCAGGATTTTCAGAATGTTCATGACATTTTTTTGCCCGCCGCATCTGCTCGAAGACAAACAGTTCTCAGCTGGTGCACAAGCAGAACTAAATATTTCAGGGCAATAAGACCAAAGGCGATTGGAAAAATGGAGTTCCAGAACCACAGCGGCAGGGATAAGGGACCGGCCCCGCCGAACTGGATCTCCCCGATGAGAAATCGCCATCCGGCCCAGGTCAATCCGCTCGCAGCAAGGGTACAAAACAGCAAGGTTATCAGGCTTACCCAGGCGTCAATTTTTGGCGACAGGGTGTTGCCGATAAGGTCCAACGCAATATGCTTGCCCTGGCTGGTGGCGGCAATCGCCCCGATAAGACCACACCAGAGTACGAGATAGCGAATAAGAGGATCGGCCCAAAGTAGACCGCCTCCCCAAAAGGTTCGCAGCATTATCTGCATACAGGCAAGCACGATCATCGCCGTGAGCAGCAGGCAGAGCACCAGGCTTTCGGCCTTGTCGGCCAGACGCAGAATGGGCTGGGTTTGCAAGATGGTGCTTTTTTGCCCACTAATCAATTCGTGCTCTCCGACCCGGTTGTTGCACGGAACTTGTTCCGGAGCTCAATTGTCTGGTCATAGATATCTTTGCTCATCGAGCCTGGGATCAGCAGCTTTATCGTCTGCACACTTTTTTCTTGGAGGATTTGTCTCGTTTCTTTATCGATCGGAAGAAATTCGCAGCCTCGTTTTTCCAGGACCTGGCGGGATTCACGGTTACTTTCCCTGGTTTTTTGCAGCAGCACAGGGAAATGATGTTCGGCGGCTTCTTCAATTATTTTTTTGTGCGATTCCGGCAGCTTGGCAAAGCTTTTGCCGTCGAGAGCAAAAACCCCATAGGCATAGCCGTAGGGAATGTCGGCAATATAGCGGGCTTTGGTGAACCATTGCAGCACTATTGAGCCGTAAAAAGAGTTATAGACCGTTTCGACCAGACCGCTTTGCAGCGAAGTCAGGACATCGGGAATCGATAACTGCACCGGCGAAATACCAAGGGTGGAAAGATAGGCCTCGGATACGGGATCGCCGGAAGGGCTCCAGTTTTTTGAATCTTTGAGGGCAGTGAAGGTGGCAATGGGACGGGTTGACATGGCGTAGATAAAGCCGACTTCGGTCATGGCAATATATTCCAGTCCCTTCTCACTAAATCTTTTCTTGAAGGTGGCGGTCAATCCTTTTTTGACAAAGTCGACTTCTCCGTAGGAATTAAAGAGAAACGGGATCGACAGGACTCTGAAATCGGCAACGACAGCAGAAATCCCGGTCATGGTAAACCCACCGCCGTGCAGCTGACCGACGCGCATCTTACGGTACATGGCCTGATCGTCGCCCATCACCCCGCCGGGATACATGCGAAAAGCCACTTCGCCACCGGTTTTATCGGCAACTTCCTTGGCAAAGTTGTCGAACTGGTCAATCCAAACTGAACCAGCCGGGGCAAGGGTAGCGATTTTGAAGAGATATCGCGGTGCAGCTTGAAGCTGGTTGCCGCTTACTATCAAAAGAAAAAAAATGGCCAAGATGGTAGCTGCTAAACGTTGCATAGTTTCTCCGGTTTTTTACGACGCCATCAGTCAAAATAGTTTTCTTGAAGCAAACGTCTGGCTCTCTGGATGGCGATCTGGTTGCTGAGTCCGTATTCCGGTGCCTCGGCGATAGGGAAGACCAGCACCTCGTTCAGCAGCTGGTCATGCAGCTCCTTATCAAGAGTTGTTCGGGCCAGGGTTTCGGCATAGGTTGTCTGGGTCAGAAGAAAACGGTGGTTGGCCAGTTGCAGGGCTTTTTCAAAATGAAATTTGCTGAGATCCGGTCTGCCGCCCAGCATGGCTGGTATGGCCGCGTAATAGGTGCCGAAAAAGAGATGAATGGCGCCGGCCTGGTATGATTCGTCGAGTACCAGCAGACGGGTCATGATTTTTACAATCTCCACCATATCGGCAATGGCCTCCGGTGAACCCTGCTGCCCTTTGATCCAGGTCAGCCAGCCAAAAGTGCCCCAGAAAACATCGGTAACATCGCTCCGGTCAAGTCTGGCCAGTGCCTCACTCAGCAAGGCCTCATTGGCTCCGGTAGCCAGCGGCAGATAGTGAGAGAGCAGGCGCAGGCCATAGAGTTTTGCCTTATCGGCAATGGGTGCAATCTGGAGATCGCCGGCACCAACGCATTCCTCCAGCGCCGTGGCATAGGCGCTAAATGACTGGACGCCAAGCAGCAGGAGTTCGCGATTGTCAGGAGAAGAGACCAGCATGCTGTCGAGCATGAGCAGATAGGCCGGGGTACCGGCACAGACCAGCTCAATATTGGTTTGCTGCTGCAGGTTGCCAAGCGCTGGTCGCATGGCCGTTGTCACCAGACTCGAGCAGGACAATAAACCACAACAGAACCAGATCAGGACAAAACAAACTGGTCGTGGAACAAGTCGTCGCACCATGATCACCGGGGCCGGTTAGGCGGATTACCAGAAGCCCCTGGCGTCTGTTAACTCAACGCCAGGGGGGAGAGTAGGGCTCTTATTGTTTGGGGGGAGCGGTTCCGTGTCCTTCAGCCGCAGGTTCACCTGGCTGTTTCTCTCCAGCGGTTTTCTGGTTGGCGTCCAAGAGTGCCTGTGCCGCAATAACCAGTTCTCTGGTGGCCAAAACCATATCATTGGTCGTCTCTACCATGTTCTGCAAAGCCGTTTCCAGTTCCTGTTGCGTACCTGGGGCAGCGCCGCTATCGATGGTCTTAGGAGTGTGCATTTTTATACAGGGTGGTGTGTTTGCGGCCATATCCGCCTGGGTCATGGTTCGACCGCAAGGCAGAACTACCTGTTCTTCTTCAACCACTGGTGCAGGCTTTTGTTCTATGACGACCGGCTGTTGCATGATAACTGCCGGGGCCTCGATATTCGCTGACTCTGGTTGGGCAGCAGGAGCTTGCACCACTGCCGCAGGTTTCTTTTGTACATGGGCAATTGCCCCAGCTCCCGTCTCGTCGTTAGGCGCCGGCTGAACGGTGGGCTGTACTGTCTGTTCGTGGCTTTCCTTGGCCTTCTCGGTATTGTCTGGGCTGCAGCCATAGATAATCAGATATAAAGCGATCATTACGATAAAGGCGTACTTCATTGAGGTATTCTCCCTGGTGAATGTTGATCTCGGAAAGGTTTGACTACTTTCTGAAAAACCTAATATTTTTCTAAAATAACACTGGGTAACATCTGTTGTGTAGTAGCTGTATCCGCTGCATGAATAAGGCTGAATACTACCATAGTTGGTCGGTCATTTTCACTCTTTTCCATGTGTATTACCTCATTTTTCAAGAATAGCCGTTATTTCAGGAGGATCAGTGAGGGTCTCTGGTGGAGGCTGGGCAATAATTTTCGGCCATGGCCATAATTTCCTGGTGTAGTCGCTGGACCAGTTCGGGCGGGGAGAGTACCCGGGCCATGGCTCCGTACTGGAGGATTTTCATGACCAGTTCGCGGTCGTCACTGATCGGGAGGCGTAAGAGCACCCCGCCCTCGACGGCAAGTGTTTGCTGGTCTTTATGCCAACGCTGATTTTGCACCAGCTCGGCGGCAGTGGCGGTGAACAGAATTTCTGCGGTATAGCGGGGGATCCCTTGAAAAATGCCAAAGGATTGGCCAATTATGCTCCGATCAAGAATGATCGTATCGGGAATATTCTGCCCGGTCAGTAGGGCGCTGTTGATCCGGCCAATATGGAACAGCCGGTTTGCCCGGCGAAGCAAGCAGAAAGCATAGCAGTACCAACGGCCCTGGTAATTAATGATCTGCAAGGGGGCGACGGTTCTTGTGGTTGTTGTTCCACCGATCGAGTGGTATTGCAGGGTGAGCAGCTTTCTTTTGACGACTGCCTCGATGGTGATTTCGAAAATCTGGTGATTGATCGACTCGATCTCAATCCATAGACAGTGGAGTGAATCAATAACCCTGCCGTAATCGGGAGAAATCATGGTCGACAGCCGTTGTTCCAGCTGTCTGACCTCTTCAAGCTCGCCAAGGCCGGCTTCATCGGCGAGTTTACTGAGCATGGCCAGGAGGAAAATAATTCTCGGACTTTCTTCGAAAGGCAGATGAAAGCCCTCGTTATACTCAAAACCGTTTTTCTGCGGATTAAAGTGCAGTGGAGCCACCAAGCGGTCGCGAAGGTAGTTGATGTCGCGTTTGGAGGTGGCGGTGGATATCTCGAAATGATCGGCGAGGGTTCGTGAATTCGGATACTTTCCCTTGAGAATTTCCCGATGGAAATAGAAGACGCGTTCCAGAACACTCATAACCGGTTTATTGCGCGTGACGGCGGTGCTTGACAGGTAATATTTTGAGTTGTTCCCGGTATTTGGCTACTGTTCTGCGGGCTATTTTGATATTTCGTTCGGCGAGTTTTTCGGAGATGGTATTATCGCTGAGCGGAGCGTCTTTATCTTCTTCCTGAATCATTTTTCTGATAATGGTCTTAATCGACTCCGACGCCATGGCATCCTGCCCTTCCCTCGGGATCGCCGTGGAAAAGAAGTATTTCAGCTCGTAGATGCCCAGTGGGGTATGGACGTACTTATTGGAGGTGACCCGGCTGACGGTCGACTCATGCATCTCGATATCGTCGGCGACATCTTTTAAGATGAGCGGTTTGAGGTACTGCGCGCCCCGTTCGAAAAAATCGTGCTGGAAACGAAGAATCGACTCCATAACCTTGATGATGGTTCGTTGCCGCTGATACAAAGATTTTATAAACCAGTCAGCATTTTTCAGCTTTTCATTGATATACTGGCGCGACTCTTTTTCCAGCGTGGTATCGTTTTTCAACAGATCCTGGTAAAGCGACGACAGCTTCAAATGCGGCAGGTCATCATCATTGAGCCGGATGACATATTCGCCATCAAATTTGCGGACGTAGACATCGGGGACGATATAATTCGTCTCTTCGGTTGCATAGGACAGGCCGGGGTAGGGGGACAATTCGGCGACAATATAGTTAATCGCCCGTTCCAGTTCCGGTTTTTTCCGGCCGGTGGCCCGAGACAGCGCTTTGTAGTTGCGGGTTTCCAGCAGCGGCAGATGGTCGCGGACTATTTCGGCGGCAAGTGAATCCGCCTTGCCGAGTCGCTCAAGCTGGAGATAGAGCGATTCGCTGACGTTTCGCGCGGCGATGCCGGGGGGATCAAGCTCCTGGATCACTTCGAGGATATATTCGGCGTCGTCCTGGGTACAGCCAGTCTCCTCGATAACCCTGGCCAGATCGACTTCAAGAAAACCGTATCTGTTCAGGTTGCCGATAATGAACCGGGCGATATCCCATTCTTCTTCCTCAAGTGAGCTATGCGCCAGCTGCCATTGCAGATAGGCCATTAAGCCAGGTTTTTCCGAGATGAATTCAAACTGGGAGGGAGCGTCGGCGGCAGGGGTTTCGTGGGAAAAGGAAAAGTTGGAATCAAAATTATTGGCGTAGTCTTCCCAATTGGTTTCAGCCAGGGTGTCATTGCCGACTTTGATGTTTTCAGTTATGTCCGACTCTTTCTGGGGACCTGATTCTTCGCGAGTCGAAGAGAGCGACAGCGGGTTATCAATAGTTTCCGGTGGCGAAAAATCTTCTTCAAGAGCAGGATTCTGTTCAATTTCCGCCTGCAGCGCATCGGAGAGTTCAAGCCTGTTCAATTGCAAGAGTTTTATGGCCTGGCGCAGCTGCTGCGTCATCACCAGTTTCTGACTAAGCTTGAGTTGTTGTCTAAGTTCTAGGGCCATAGGGGATTACATGTGAAAATTTTCACCGAGATACATTTTCCGTGCGACCTCGCTGGCAATAATATCGTTGGCGACGCCGCTGGTGAGTACTTGTCCAGAATTCATTATATAGGCAAAATCACAGACCTGTAAAGTTTCTCTTACATTATGGTCGGAAATGAGGATTCCCAGCCCTTTTTCTTTCAGCTTGACAATTATTTCCTGCAGGTCGTGAACCGCCAGGGGATCGATACCGGCAAAAGGCTCATCGAGCAAGATGAGCTTGGGCCGGGTGGATAGAGCGCGCATGATTTCCACGCGTCGCCGCTCCCCGCCGGACAAGGCGTACCCTTTGTTGTTGCGCAAATACTCAATGTTCAAATCGGTCATCAACTCATCGATACGGTGGTTGATTTCATTTTTGGGCAGTCCCAGCGGTTCGAGAATGATCCGGACGTTTTCTTCCACCGAGAGTTTTTTAAATACCGATGGCTCCTGGGCCAGGTAGGAGATTCCTCGCCTGGCTCTTTTATGGATGGGTAGATTGGTAATCATCTCGCCATTAAAGATGATGTCACCTCTATCCGGGCGAATAAACCCGGCTATCGAGTAAAAGGTGGTGGTTTTGCCGGCGCCGTTTGGCCCGAGCAGACCGACCACTGTGCCGGCTTGCACCTGCAGACTGACGCCATCGACTACCGTTCGAGCGCCGTAGCGTTTAACAATATTTTGGGTTTCCAGTATTGACATCTGATCTGCTTATCGACGCGCTACACTCCAAGTACCGATACCAACGAAAAACTAAAATTTGCAACAACGAAGAAGATGAAGAGTTTTTACTTAACCATCCTGTTATTGACGGATGGTCATATTTACCCGTGAAGGTTTCTTCTGCCCGGTTTCCGTTTTACCGTCCACGGTTGCGGACGTGTCGCCGATCACCTCCGATCGGCCTTCATCAAGAAAGTAGATGATCTTATCGCCGCTCACCATATTCTGATTTTGCCATGCTTTGGCGTTATCGGTGAGTATAACCTGTCTCTCTTTGGAGAGATAGGTCATTTTTTTGGCGGTTCCCAACCATTCACCCCGGGTAATTTCCACATTATCAGTACAGACAAGTTTTTCTACCTGCCGGGAAACGGAATCTTTTTCAGCCTCGGCGCCATCGGTTTTACCCGGCGGGGTGTAATAGACGGTCATTTCATCGCAACGTATTCTGACGTCTGCCTGTTTAGCATCGACTTCTCCGGTAAAAACCACTGAATTGGTGCGCTCAGTGGAGGTCATGCGGTCTGCCTCGATATGAATGGGGGCCTCAATGGCAGATACGTTGACGAGGCTCAAAAAGAACAGGCCAAAAAGAGTTAGAATACCGCATAGAGAAGAAAGAATATTGATAAATTTCATCACAACCTACCATGGTTATAAGATTGTACCAGGACCACCAGATTGTACCGAACCCATCGTAGCGTAAAGGTCTGTAAATGTAAAGTACATGTGGGTTCGCCCGCCGGTAAAGAGAGCTTTACTTACCTAATATGACGAATTACAATAGCACCTTGTTTTAATAGTCTTAATAGTCCAGGCGGCTCATTGAGCGTATTGATTTCATCCAGTAAGCCAAGGATCGATCGGTGGATCGAAGAGAATACTATGGTTAAAACCGTTGCAGAGAGTATTGCCAAGGCGAAAGTGCTCTTAGAAGCTCTTCCCTATATGCAGGAATTCAGGCATAAAACCATCGTCATCAAATATGGCGGCCATGCCATGGTCGATGAACACCTGAAAAAACAGTTTGCCCTGAATGTGATCCTGCTGAAACAGATCGGCATCAACCCGGTTATCGTCCATGGTGGCGGCCCCCAGATCAACAGGCTGCTCGATCGCCTGGGCATCAAACCCAGCTATGTGCAGGGAATGCGGGTGACCGACGGCGAAACCATGGATGTGGTGGAGATGGTTCTGGTGGGCAAGGTGAACAAAGAAATAGTCGGCCTGATCAATCATTGCGGCGGCAAGGCAGTCGGGCTTTCCGGCCGTGACGGAGATCTGGTCTGTGCCGAAAAGCTCAAGGTGAGCAGCACCAAAGGTGACGATGCACTGCAGGACGCGCCGCCGGAGCTTATCGACCTGGGGCGGGTCGGCCAGGTGACCAGGATCAATACCAGTGTACTCGAGAGTCTGTATCAAAAAGATTTTATCCCGGTCATCGCCCCGGTCGGGGTAGGGGATGACGGCCAGGCTTTTAATATCAATGCCGATCTGGTCGCCGGAGCCATTGCCGGGGCGCTGTCTGCAGAAAAACTTATGTTGCTGACCGATGTGCCGGGGGTAAAAAACAATAAGGGCGAGTTACTTACCAGTCTACCGCACCAGCAATTGGAAGGGTTAATCGCTGCTGGCACTATTGCCGGCGGCATGATTCCCAAGGTGCGCTGCTGTGCAGATGCCTTGCGCCGCGGGGTCGGCAAAACCTATATAATTGATGGGCGGGTGGAAAATTCGATCCTGCTGGAAATGTTTACCAACGAGGGTGTCGGCACGGAGATCTTCTAAAATGAAAAGTATGGATAACAATAAACAGCTTAAAGAACGCGGTGACAAAGTATTCATCGGCACCTATACCAGATATCCCGCCGCGATGGTGCATGGTTCCGGATGTCGGTTGATTGATGCCGATGGCAAAGAGTATCTGGATTTTATGGCCGGCATCGCCGTCTGCGCCCTCGGCCATGCCCATCCCAAAATAACCGAAGCCATCTGCCGTCAGGCCGGCGAGCTGGTTCATGTCTCCAACCTCTATTATACCAGGCCGCAGATCGAGTTGGCCGAAATGATTATCGCCCACGCATTCGGAGAAAAGCTTTTTCTCTGCAACAGCGGCGCCGAGGCCAATGAGGCGGCGATAAAACTGGCTCGTATTTCTTCCGCTGCGGGACGCTATAAAATCATCAGCCTGTCCGGATCATTTCATGGCCGGACCCTGGCGACCGTCGCGGCAACCGGCCAGACGAAATTTCATAAAGGCTTTGAACCCCTGCCCGAGGGGTTTGTTCATGCCCCGTTTGGCGACCTGGCGGCTCTTCAGCAATTAATCGACGATTCTACCTGTGCGATCCTCTGTGAACCATTGCAGGGTGAAGGTGGGGTGCGGCCGCTTACCAAAGAGTACCTGCAGGGGATTCGAGCCCTGTGCGAAAAACATGGTTTGTTGCTTATCTTTGATGAAATCCAGACCGGGATGGGTCGGACTGGGAGTCTTTTTGCCTATCAGCAGCTGGACATTGAACCGGATATCCTGACCATGGCCAAGGCACTGGCCAACGGGCTGCCCATCGGCGCCATGCTGACCACTGAAAAGATCGCTAGAGCTTTTGTTCCCGGTACCCATGCCTCCACTTTCGGTGGCAATCCGGTGGCCTGTGCGGCCGCCGTTGCCACCTTGAAGATCATGCTGGTCGATGGTTTTCTGGCCGACGTCAAAGACAAGGGCGACTATTTTCAGGCCGAGCTGCAAAAACTGGTCGAACGGTTCCCGACCATGCTCAGTTCGGTTCGGGGTATGGGCCTTTTGGTAGGTGCCGTCCTTACCGAACAGGGGGTGGACCATGGTACCGAGATCGTGGGTAAAATGTTCGACCGCGGTTTCTTGATGAACTTTGCCGGCAATGTGGCGCTTCGGTTTGTCCCGCCGCTGATCGTCACCAGAGAAGAAATCGATCGGGTGGTGGCGGCTCTTGCCGAGGTTCTCGCAGAATTGTGATGGTGTCGTAAAAAATCATTGCCGGGACTGATTTTCAGGGGAAATGTTTTGCAAATAGCAAGGTGTTCAGGTAATGATATCTCCTTTCTCCCCGGGCTAAAAAGCTGGCCGGTATGAGATTCAATCGATAGAAACATAAAAAGAGAGTGGCTGCGCCTAAAGAAAAATTCTGGTGACGCCATCAAGTATTGAGGTTGTGATATGAGCGTAAATAAAATTGTCCTCGCCTACTCCGGCGGTCTCGACACCTCGGTTATTTTAAAGTGGCTGGCCGAGGAATATAAATGTTCCGTGATCGCCTATTCCGCCGATATCGGCCAGGAAGAGGATTGGCAGGCAGTTAAGAAGAAAGGGCTTGCCACCGGCGCAGAAAAGGTAATTGTCTCCGATCTGAAAAAAGAATTTGTCGAAGAGTATATCTTTCCGGCTTTTCGGGCCAATGCCATTTACGAGGGCTCGTATTTGCTGGGGACGTCGCTGGCCAGACCCCTGATCGCCAAGGAACAGGTACGGATCGCCCTGGCCGAAGGAGCGGATGCGGTAAGTCATGGTGCCACCGGCAAGGGCAATGATCAGGTTCGTTTTGAACTGGGCTATATAGGTCTTGCACCAAACCTTACAATCATTGCCCCTTGGCGGACCTGGAATCTCAATTCCCGGCAGAAGCTGGTGGAGTTCGCCAAAGACCATAATATCCCGATTCCGGTAACCAAGAAGAACCCCTACAGCTGTGACGAAAATCTCCTGCATATCAGTTATGAAGGCGGTATCCTGGAAGATCCATGGAACGAGCCGGATGAGGATATGTTCAAATTCACCGTTTCGCCGGAGAAAGCACCTGATACTCCCACTTATCTGGAGATTGAATTTGCCGGTGGCGATCCGGTGGCTCTTGACGGCGAAAAGATGGCTCCCCTGGCACTTTTCACCAGACTTAATAAGCTGGGCGGCGCCAACGGCATCGGCCGGCTCAACCTGGTGGAAAATCGCTTTGTCGGCATGAAGTCGCACGGGGTATACGAGACCCCCGGCGGCACCATTTTACGTACGGCCCATCGTGATCTGGAAACAATCTGTCTTGACCGGGAAGTCATGTATATTCGTGATTCACTGATCCCAAAATATGCCCAGCTCATCTACAACGGCTTCTGGTTTTCCCCGGAACGCGAGCTATTGCAGGCGACCATGGACGCCACCCAGAAGAACGTCAACGGTACGGTTCGCTTGAAACTCTATAAAGGAAACTGCATTCCGGTCGGGCGTAAATCGAACCAGTCGCTGTATCAGGAATCCTTTGCCACCTTTGAGGAAGACCAGGTCTACGATCAGGGCGATGCGACCGGGTTTATCAGGCTGAACGGCCTCAGGTTGAAAATAAATGCGCTGCAGAATCGATTTACCAAGTAAGGGAAAAAAACATGACTGAGCCGAAAAAAAGCGGATCGGAGAAAATGTGGGGTGGACGCTTCAGTGCCGGGACCGCCGCCTCGGTGGAGGCATTTTCCGCTTCCATTCATTATGATTCCCGGCTCTATAAGTACGACATCGCCGGCAGCAAGGCCCATGCCGAGATGTTGGCCGATCATGGCATCCTTAGCAGAGACGAGCTGATCGCAATAAACACCGGGCTGACGGCAATTGAGCAAGAGATTGACCAGGGAACCTTCCAATTCAGGCGTGAGCTGGAAGATATTCATATGAATATCGAAAAATCCCTGGTGGAGCGGATTGGCCCGGCGGGGGCCAAGCTGCACAGCGCCAGATCGAGAAACGATCAGGTCGCCCTCGATTTCAAAATGTATCTGCGCGATCAGTGCGATATGCTTATGGAATTGCTTCGGGATATTCGTCAGGCTCTGGTCCTGCAGGCCCGAAAAAATCTCGGCCATATCATGCCCGGCTATACCCATATGCAAAGGGCCCAGCCGGTGCAGGTTGCCCATCATATGCTGGCCTACTACGAGATGTTCGGCCGGGACCATGAGCGAATGGCCGATTGCCGCAAGCGGCTCAACCTGTCGCCACTCGGTTGCGCTGCCATGGCCGGTACCGGCTTGCCGATCGATCGTGAGCAGGTGGCAAAAGCCCTTGGTTTTGCCGGGGTTACCGCCAACTCGATGGATACGTCCGGGGACCGGGATTACGCCATTGAGTTCACCAGCACCTGCACCATGATTCAGCTCCATCTTTCCCGGCTGTCTGAAGAGCTGGTCCTCTGGTCCAGCCAGGAATTTAATTTTGTTACTATCAGTGATGCGTTCTGCACCGGATCATCGATCATGCCGCAGAAGAAGAATCCGGATATTCCCGAATTGATCCGGGGTAAAAGCGGCCGTGTCGTCGGTAGTCTGATGACCCTTATTACCCTGATGAAAGGTTTGCCGCTTACCTACAATCGTGATATGCAGGAGGATAAGGAACCGGTTTTCGATGCCGTGGATACCGTCTCCGCTTCTCTGTCGATTATGGCCGAACTTCTTGCAAATCTTAGCTTTAATACCGTGCGCATGCTTGATGCGACCAGGACCGGCTGTATGACGGCTACCGATCTCGCCGATTATCTGGTGCTGAAAAATGTCCCGTTCCGGGAGGCGCATGGGATTGTCGGCAGGGCCGTCGCCTATTGCCTGGAAAAAGGTTGCGAATTGCCGGATCTGACGCCTACGGAGCTGGCCGGGTTTTCCCCGGTCATCGAAAAGGATGTCTATGAAGTTTTACGGGTCGAAGGTTCCGTCAACAGCAGGATATCACTTGGCGGTACCGGCCTTATGCGGGTGGAGGAGGCAGTTGCCGCAGCGGAGAAAAAACTGGGAATGAGTAAATGAACACCCGCACCCCGGCAAGGCTGATACAGCTTTTAACTCTGGGGATTACCCTGCTTTTGCTTACCAGCTGCGGGTATAAGAATGCCCCGATCCCACCACAGAGCGTGGTGCCGACGGCAATAACAGATCTGCTCTACCAGACGAACCTGGAGGGGGTGCGGCTCAGTTGGTCGTATCCGGTACGGACAATCAGCGGTACATCGCTGGAGTCTATCGCATCATTTGAGCTGTACCTGGCGGAAGTCGCGTTGGAGGACTACTGCGGCACTTGCCCCATTGCCTTTGGCGACCCGATAGAAATAGATGGTGGTTCCCCGATCGACGGCAAAATCAGAAAAAAGGCCGACTATGAATTATTGCTCTTGCGGCCGGGGTATAAGTATTTTGTCAAGGTTCGTTCCCGCACCAGCTGGTGGGCCGACAGTTATGATTCGAATATTATCTCCTTTGTCTGGTATCAGCCGGCGACCGCCCCGCAGGAGGTGAAGGCGACCCCGGGAGATGGCCAGGTAAGCCTCAGCTGGCAACCGGTCACCGCGCTCACCGACGGCAGTACGGTGACGACGGCCATGCAATACCAGGTTTTGCGCAGCGCCGACGGCAAGGATTTCCAAGCCCTGAGGGAACCGGTGATAACGACGCAATTTGTCGATCGCCAGGTGCGCAATGGCTTGCAGTATTTTTATACCATTCAGAGTATGATGGTCTATAAAGGGGAACTAATCAACGGTGGAATCAGCGAGCAGGTAGCGGTAACGCCAATTGATCTGGTGCCGCCCGCATCCCCGCTGGCTGTCACAGTGGTAGAAACCGGAGTGGGGGTCAAAATTTTCTGGGAGAAGAGCGACGCCGCCGATCTTGGCGGCTACCGAATTTATCGGCGCGCTGCCGACACGGACAAGTATGAACTGCTTGGTGAGGTCAGTGTCGAAGATACGCTTTTTGTCGATAAAACAGTGAAAAAAGATATGTCCTACTATTATGCGATCACTGCCGTTGATCGGGCTAAGCCACCAAACGAAAGCAACAAATCAAAAGAAGCCACGCTCAGATACTGATCTCTACCACCATGATCTCAATATATGGAGGCTTGTGATGATCAATCGCCTTTGAAAAAATGAGTGGTGCCGGCAATGATTTCGTGATCATCGATAACCGGCACCTGAAAATCCCCCCTGCTGAACAACCCGAGCTAGCCCGGAAAATATGTCGACGGATGTTTTCCGTCGGGGCCGACGGCCTTATCTTCATTGAAGATTCAACCAAAGCTGATTTCGGCTGGAATTTTTATAATGCCGATGGGTCGGTGGCCGAAATGTGCGGCAATGGCTCAAGGTGCGCGGCGCGTTTTGCCTATCGCCATAAAATTGTCGGTAAAAAAATGAAGCTTGAAACCCTGGCCGGTATCGTCGAAGCGGAAATCTGTGACCCGGAGGATGTCGTCCGCGTCAAAATGACCCCGCCTTTTGATTTTCGACTCGGCATTTCCCTGGAACTCGGCGATGAAGAACATGCTGCCTTCTATGTCAATACCGGGGTACCGCAGGTGGTCATTTTTGTTAAAGAGAACGATGTGCCGGTAAAAACATGGGGCCGGAAGGTGCGGTTTCATGAGTTGTTCGAGCCAAAGGGAACAAATGTTAACTTTGTTAATGTGTTACCCGACGGCAAACTCAAAGTACGTACCTACGAACGCGGGGTCGAGAACGAGACCATGGCCTGCGGTACCGGGGCAGTCGCTTCAGCTCTTTTTGCGGCCATGCAAAAAGGCATGGAGTCTCCGGTTACGGTGATAACTTCCGGCGGAGAAATGCTGACGATACTGTTTGATCTACACGACGGGCCGGTAGCGGAAAATGTCTTTTTACAGGGACCCACCAGGCTGATTTGTACCGGAAACCTGACCGCTGAAGCGTTGCTCTGATACCTCTGGTAACGCACAACGGTCGTAACATAAGGAGGAGTCATGGAAAAATATAGCGGCGCACTTGTTGCCCTGGTAACCCCGTTTATTGACGGACAGTTGGATGAACAGGGCCTGATCGATCTCATTGAATTTCAGATTGGGAGCGGCACCCATGGCATCGTCCCGTGTGGAACGACCGGCGAATCGGCAACAATCAGTTTTGCTGAACACAAGCGGGTCATCGACCTTACGGTCAAAACGGTTAACGGCCGTGTTCCGGTTATTGCCGGGACCGGCGGCAACAATACCCTTGAGGCGATCGAACTGACCGAGAGTGCCAAAGACAGTGGGGCCGATGCGGTCCTGTCGGTGGTGCCCTACTACAACAAGCCGAACCAGGAAGGCATGTATCTGCACTTCAAAGAGATCGCTCAGCAAGTCGATATCCCGATGTTTCTTTACAATGTGCCGGGACGTACGGTGGTCAATATGCTGCCGGAAACCGTCGCCCGGCTGGCGGAAATTGATTCCATCGTCGGCATTAAAGAGGCTTGTGGCAGCCTTGAACAGGTAACCGATGTTATCCGTCGTTGTCCGGACGATTTTATTGTTTTATCCGGAGATGATTTTACCGCGATGCCATCGGTCCTGATTGGTGGGCGGGGGGTTATTTCGGTAATTTCCAATGTTTACCCAAAAGGGATGGCACAGATGATGGAGGCGGCATTGGCCGGGGATCTTAAAAAAGCCAACGAGCTGCACTACCGGATGTTTGCCCTGATGAAGCTGATGTTCTGCGCTCCCAATCCGGTTCCGGCCAAAAAAGCCCTGGAGCTGATGGGCAGAATGCAGAGCAGTTTGCCGCGCTTACCGCTTGCACCTATGGATGCGATAAGCCTTGATAAATTGAAAGCGGGCATGGCTGAGCTCAACCTCCTGTAAATAAGAATACGTTGTCGACCTGAGGGGTGTACAATGATCAAGGTAATAATCGCCGGAGCGGCCGGCAGGATGGGGCAGCGGGTTGGTGCTATGGTCAATGCCCATCCGAGGCTGGAATACGCCGCTGCTTATGAGGCGCCGGGCAGTCCGGCTATCGGCAAGGATGCCGGCACTGTGGCCCTGGGCACGGAAAATGGGGTCATAATCGGTGCAGGGCTTGAATCGGTGATCGACAAAGGCGATGTGATCATCGACTTCACCTTTCATCAGGCGACCATGGAATTCGCCCGGTTGGCGGCAAGATATAAAAAAGCGATGGTCATCGGCACCACCGGCCTGTCTTCGGAAAATCTCATTGAATTGCGGGAGCTGGCGAAGAATTTTCCCTGTGTCCAGGCACCCAATATGTCGATCTGCGTCAATGTTCTGTTCAAGCTGGTCAAGAAGACTGCGGCAATTTTAGGCGATGACTACGATATTGAAATTATCGAGGCGCATCATAATAAAAAGAAGGATGCCCCGAGCGGAACGGCGCTTAAGCTGGCGGAAATGGCTGCTGAAGGGGTCAATCGAAACCTTGACGATGTGGTTGTGCTCGAGCGAAGCGGCATAATCGGGGAGCGAAAGCCCAAGGAGATCGGCATTCAAACCATCAGAGCGGCCGATATTGTCGGTGAGCATACCGTTTTCTTTGCCGGACCGGGAGAACGAATCGAGCTGGTGCATCGGGCCCACAGCCGCGACCATTTCGCCAAGGGAGCCACCACTGCGGCTGCCTGGGTTGTCGGCAAGGAGTGTGGGATCTATTCGATGTTTGATGTACTTGGCCTGCAGGATCTGTAATAGATGAACGATGTGCCACCAGATGGGGCGGTGCGGGCATTTATCGGCCTGGGCTCCAACCTCGGCGACAGTAAAACCCTGCTCCTGGATGCCTGGCAGGCTCTAGGCAGTGTCGACGGAATTCATCTGGACGGATTGTCGAGCCCCTATATGACGGCCCCCGTAGATATGACCAGTCAACACTGGTTCACCAATGCCGTCGGTCGGATGCAGGTGACACTTCCCCCTTTGCAACTGCTCCGTGTCCTGCTCGATACCGAAGCTGCATTTGGTCGCATGCGAGATGAGAAAAAATTCGGTTATCAGGACCGCAGTCTTGATCTCGATCTGCTCTATTACGGCGACGTGGTCATGGACAGCCCGGAGCTGACCCTGCCCCATCCACGCATTGGCGATCGGCTCTTTGTCCTGGTTCCACTCCTTGAGCTGGAGCCGGAATTCCGAGACAGCCTCAGCAACGACCCAATTTTCCTTGCCGCAGAACGGTTACGAGAGAGGATCGGGACGAAGACGATCAGAAAACAGGAAATCATTCACGGTACCTGGAATGAACAGCCGGGCGGCCTTGCAAAGTGAGCAAAAAGATGCGATGCTTATTTGAGCGGCTTGCTGAGTCTCTGCAAAACGTAATCCATAGATAGACGAATACCTTGAGCCCTTTACGAATAATCGTCATTGCTATCCTGGTTTATATAGCCTATCGGCTGATAACGGGGAGCAAGAAGCCGCCTGTTGCACGTGCTCGGCAGAAAAAGCCAGTCGGGGAAATGCCGGCAAGCGATGTCCTGGAAGAAGACCCAGTCTGCAAAAGACTCGTGCCCCGACAGCAGGCCGTGGTTTACGAACACCAGGGCAAAAAGCATTATTTTTGCAGCAAGGAGTGCTGCAATACCTTCAGATCCACACAGGGAGAAAACTCATGAAGTTTTTTATTGATACCGCAAGTCTCGATGAAATTAAAAAAGGCCTGGAGATGGGCATGGTCGATGGCGTCACCACCAATCCTTCGCTGATCGCCAAAGAAAGCATGCCGTTTACCGAGATTATCACCGAAATCTGCCGACTGGTCGATGGACCGGTGAGTGCCGAAGTTGTCAGCGTTGAGGCGGATGGCATGTTGAGCGAGGCGAAAGAACTGGCCAAGATCGCCGACAATATCGTTATCAAGATCCCGATGATAGTTGAAGGCTTGAAAGCGGTAAAAAAACTCGCCGCCGAAGGAATCAAGACCAACGTAACGCTGGTTTTTTCTGCCGCCCAGGCACTTCTGGCCGCAAAAGCTGGGGCCTCTTTTGTCAGCCCCTTTGTCGGGCGCTTAGATGATATCGGTTCTCCCAGCATGGAATTGATTGGCGATATCGCCACGATCTATGATAACTACGGGTATCAAAGTGAAATTATCGTCGCCAGCGTCCGCAGCCCGCAGCATGTCCTGGATGCGGCACTTATCGGTGCTGATATCGCCACCATTCCTTTAAAGGTCATTACCCAGCTGGCAAAACACCCCTTAACCGATATCGGTATGAAACAGTTTCTGGCGGATTGGGAAAAACGCACCAAGTAAATGGCAGCAGCCTTGCGTAATTTCTTTGGTAAAAAAGGGTATGTTCCCCGTCGAATGTCTGCATTCCGGCACGAAGTATTGATACACTGCCTTCGTGCCGGATTGCGCTCTGTCTTTCTGCCGGCTGGGATGTGTGCAGTTCTGAGTCTCATGCTGGTTCTTTCGGAAAGCA
>CAWCLE010000023.1:0-53386 GCA_963796255.1 uncultured delta proteobacterium
TTGGTACACCAGGAGGGATTCGAACCCCCGACACCCGGATTCGAAGTCCGGTGCTCTATCCAGCTGAGCTACTGGTGCAGGTCTGCGGAAAAAAAGATGGATACCATGTTCGATGGCCGAGGTCAATGGGAATGTAGCTGCGGAGAAAGTTTCAGTGCCGGAAAATGAGCAGATAGATTGCGTAGCTCATTTCTTTTCCGGCACGGTGCAGCCGATCAATCTGGCCTCTTTGAGGAAGAAATCATCGGTCATGCCGGCGATGAAATCCCGGACCTTTTCTTCTATGCTGTAATTCTGCAGATAGTGGGGGCTGATATCAGTCATTAGATCGACTTCGCCGCATAACCGTGGGACTGAACCGGTAAGGCAGGCCAGGTAGTGGTCGAAAAGACGGTGGTAGCAATCCCTGACCAGCGGGTTTTGCTCCTTTGTTGACGGCGCCAGATAGATTCGTTCATAGTTGAATGTTTTCAATTCCTGCAGCGTTGCGGCCACCTCTTCGCCAAATCCTATAAAAGAAGACTGGTCATCAGCAATATGACTATGGGTTATCAGGTCGGTCACCAGGCTATAGACAATGGTGCCGTTAGTCTCACCCAAAACAGCCCGGCAGTTGCGGGGTAAATCTTCTCTTTTAATAAGTCCCAGGATAATTGCATCTTCCATATCTCTGCCGATATAGGCGATGGTATCGGCCTGCCGCACTACACAGCCTTCCAGAGTTGCCGGCATGGTGGCAAGTTCCGGTCGCCGGGATTTTTCTGATAGCTTGCTGTCAAATTCGGCAAATGAGGCCATCGGTTCCGGGTGCAGTCTGCGGGCATGCACTTCGCCATCATGACAGAGTATGCCATTTAAGACCTGTAAGGTAAGATTCCAGCCCCGGCCTTTGCGTTCGAGTCGATCGAGCAGGCGGACCGACTGGATGTTATGTTGAAATGGCGGGAGACCGTGGTCCTGACAGATATCGGACAGAAATTTTTCGCCATCGTGGCCAAAGGGTGGATGCCCGACATCATGGCCGAGGGAAATGGCCTCGATGAGGTCTTCATTTAAGCGCAGAAACCGGCCTATTGTTCTTGCGATACGGGAAACCAGCTGCACATGCAGAACCCGGTGGGTGATATGATCGTTGGCCACCAGGGAAAACACCTGGGTTTTATCAATATATCTGCTGTACGCCCGGGAGTAGAGAACCCTGTCGGCATCGAGCGCGAATTGCTGCCGATAGGCGGCAGTCTTCTCCGGGCGTCGTCTTATTGCCGTAGGCGACTTCGTGGCGACTTGGGAGAGGCGCTCAGCTTCCTCGTGGTCGAGCCGGGCAAGTTCAGTTAAAAGTGGGTTGGTCGTTCTCATCTGAAGAGTAATTAATTTCGGCACATATTGATATCGACATAAAAAATGGCTACACTCATGGCTACAGTTACTCTATATAATTGCCGACTATAATTGCCGACGCAAGGCGTAAGATCGATATAAAAAGGAATAATGCATGCAGATATCCATTGAGTACTGCTCAAAGTGAAACTACCAGCCGCGTGCCTCCAGTTTGGGGGATGAGCTGAAAGATGCCTTCGGTGCGGAAGTGACGCTGTTGTCTTCCTCTGGAGGAGTTTTCGAGGTAATGGCCGATGACCAGTTGATTTTTTCAAAAAAGAAGTTGCAACGATTCCCTGAAGAGGGAGAAGTCCTTTCGATACTGCAGGCCGTGCATCGCTGAAGAGTGTTGACAGTCGCCTGCGGATTCAGATGGATTTGGGGAGATCAAGGCATTGTGCGACACAACTTTCGCAGTTATTGTCTTGCTTCCCCCGCCTGCAATAATCGGCAAAACCCTTGATTAATTCGTCTCCGCCCCTGGGACAGACTTGCATGAATTCGGTAAAACTGATCATCCGGGCGATGATTTCCGGTGGTGCGGCATGCTCTATTCTGCAGGCACCTTCTTCGGCAAGCGAATCTTCAATGGTCAACACCTCAATAAAAAACCGTTTCAGGGCGTCGTGGCGGAAAATAACGTCTTCAGCGACGACTTTACCCTCATCGGTCAGCGTGATGGCTTCGTAGGGAGAGTAATTGATCAAGTCTTTTTTCGACAGGGCGCGCAATGCCTCGGTAACAGAGGCGCGGCTGACCCCCAGACGTGCGGCAATCTCTTTGCTTCTGGCGACTAGTTTGTCTTCAATTATGTGATAGATTGCCTCGATATAATCTTCCAGGCTTGCGCTGAGGTCCGTTTTATCTTTCATATTCAATTATTGTCGGTTTAATGGAGAGCAGATAAGTGGTTGTCGGATGAGCGATGACCTCACTCTCTGGAGTAAGCTACCAAACTACTGTCCTTTTAAGGCAGAGTCAAGAAAGATGATGGACTCGTAAAAAGCCCGATCTACTTCGTTGTAGGTCTGATGGGGAAATTTGCTGTACTACATGTACTACCAAATTCCCGCATCAGACCTACGCCTCGTATATCGAACTTTTTCCAGAGCCCATTCAGAAGTTAATACAGAGTTTTTTCAGATCCATCGTAGATCTTAGGTTTTAGTTGTCAAGAACAATAGTGTCTTAAAAAGAGTAACAAAAACAGATGCTTTGCGAATTACGAGTAAAAAATTTAGCGCTTATTGAATCCCTTGAACTGGGTTTTGACCAGGGTGCAGCTGGTGGGCTGGTGGTCATGACCGGGGAGACCGGCGCCGGCAAGTCGATAATGATGCGGGCGATTCATTTGCTTTCCGGCGGTCGGGCATCATCCGACTGGATTCGCAGTGGCGCCGAGAGTTGCGAAGTGGAGGCGTTGTTTGAGATTAATCCGGGACATTGCCTTCTCCTGCATAAACTGGAAGAAGGCGGTTTTGGCGGCGAACCCTCGCTGGTCATAAAAAGGATAATGAGCAATACCGGTAGGAGCAGGTTCTATGTCAACGGGTCTCTGGCAACCGCCAAAAATGTCGCCGAGCTGACCGCCGAACTGCTGAACGTCGCCAGTCAGCACGACCACCAGCAGTTGCTGCAGCCGGGACTGCATCTTGACTATCTTGACACCCTGGGTGATCTATGGCCTGATCGACTGCTGCTGGGCACGATTCATAAAGACTGGCAGGATAAAAAGAAGATCCTGCAGGGACTCCGTCTGCAGGAGCAGGAGAAGGAACAGCGACAGGATTTTCTCAGGTTTCAAGTAAACGAGATTAATGAAGCTGCTTTGCAGACCGGGGAAGACGAGCTACTGCTGGCCGAAAAGAAGAGACTGAAAAATGCCCAGGCGCTGATCAGTCTCAGCCAGGCGACCCATCGTCTGCTCTCTCATGAACTAATGGACAATCTGGTCACCCTGAGGCAAAACCTGGCCCAGTTGGCGGCGATTGATTCGGGGGTGGTGAAACTGTCCGAGGATATCAGCAGCTACACCTTTCTCGCCGAAGATTATGTCAATGAGCTGAAAGCATATCGGGATTCACTGGAACATGATCCCTATCGCCTGGAACAGGTAGCCGAGCGGCTCGATCTTATCCAGCAGCTAAAAAGAAAATACGGCGTGTCGGTGGAGAGTATCCTGGAATTTGCCGCACAGGGCGAGATCGAGCTGCAGAACCTGGAAAATATGGATAAGCAGATCGCCGCCCTGGATAGAGAGCTGAAAGTTATCGAGGCTGAGATGTGTGACAAGGCCAGGCTCCTATCGGAGAAGCGGAAGATGACGGCAGCCACACTGGAAAGCGCGATGATGGCTGAGTTGTCTTCCCTTTCTTTTAACCAGGCGAGTTTTCAGATGGTTTGGCATGATGTCGAGCAGGTACCGGCGACCATGAGGCCCGGTGGCTGGGAAAGAGGTGAATTCTTCTTCTCCGCCAACCTCGGAGAACCGGCACGGCCGCTGGCCAGAATTGCCTCCGGCGGTGAGTTATCGCGGCTAATGCTGGCCATGAAATGTCTGCTTGCCCGAAAAGATATGGTGGAAACGGTTATTTTTGATGAAGTTGATGCCGGGATAGGCGGTGAAGCCGCCGAGGCGGTGGCCAGGAAGATTCAGGAGCTGTCGGCTCATCATCAGGTTTTCTGCATTACCCATCTGCCCCAGATCGCCGCCCGGGGCACCCTGCACTTTCAGGTGTCCAAAACGGTTGAAGGAGGGCGAACCCAATCTGCCGTCATCCGGCTGTCGGCACAAAACAGAGTGCAGGAAATAGTCAGGATGCTGGCTGGGGATTCCGCTACCGAGCAGACCCAGGCATGGGCCCAGGAGCTGTTGCAGAAAGGGGGCGCTTACGCGTGAAAAAAGTAAAGGCGTTGGCGCTTTTTTCCGGCGGGCTCGATTCCATCCTGGCAGCGCGTCTGGTTATGGAACAGGGGATCGAGGTCGAGGCGATCCAGTTTGTTACGCCTTTTTTCAATTATGATATCCTCGCCGATATCCCCGCCCATAAAGCGAACATGCTGGCCCGCTACGGCATCCATGTCGAGGTGGAGGATATCAGTGCCGGATATCTCCAGCTGCTCCGCAACCCGGTCCATGGGTTTGGTAAACACTTCAATCCCTGTATCGACTGCAAAATCATGATGTTTGTCCGGGCGAAACGGCTGCTGGCTGAAAAAGGCGCATCGTTTCTTATTTCCGGGGAGATCCTTGGCCAGCGGCCGATGTCTCAGCGTCGTGACACCATGAATGTTATCGTACGTGATTCCGGGACAAAATCCGTTCTTCTGCGTCCTCTTTGCGCCAAATTGATGCAGGAAACAGCGGCAGAGGCGGCCGGGCTTGTCGATCGCAGCAAGCTGCTCGGCATGAATGGGCGAAGTCGCTCCCCGCAGATCGCCCTTGCGGCGAAATTCGGCATTACCGATTTTCCCTCGCCGGCTGGCGGCTGTATCCTTGCCGATCCCATACTCGGTCAGCGGATAGCCCAATTTTATTTAGGCGATTCGGTGCTGCAATCAGCAGAAATAAACGTCCCGGATATTCGGATCTTGCTGGTTGGTCGACAGTTTATGCTTCCCGGCGGCGGCTGGCTGATTGTCGGGCGTGACGAAAAAGAGAATGACAAGCTGGATAAACTGGTGCAGAGAGAAGATGCCCGGCTGGAAATGGACGACTGGCCGGGACCACTGGCGGTGCTGAAAAAGGCCGGTAGTCACTATCCGGATCAGCATAAGCTGGATGAAGATCTGCAGTTGGCCGCCGCTCTGGTTGTTCGATACGGCAAAAAACTTCCCGAAAAAATCGGCAATAAAGAGGTTACCTGTATTTTGGGGGCAAGCACTCGGCGCATCCTCGCCGCGCCGTTGGCTGATGATATTTTCCGGGAATGGCAATTGCGTTGAATTATTTGGTTGATCTGCTTCCCATGCGCCGCATGGGAAGCGGTAGCTCGGTAGCAAAGAGCTGGTCGACAGCCTGACGATATGTAGCCGGATTGCTACTTTTCAGGATTTTTTTCAGCGGCTTCTTGTTGTCGGGAAAAGAATTGATGAGGTACAGCCAGAGATGTTTCAGTCGACCGAGCAGATGACTGGGGCCTTCCAGACGTTCGGTATATCTGCTAAAGAGTTCCTCGTGAAAATTAAAGAGACGGGTTCTTCGGGCTGCAGTTGACTGTTGCGGATAGCCCTTTATTTCTTCGGCTAGAAATGGATTGCCCAGGGCGCCGCGGCCCAGCATCCAGCGGTCGATTTCGGTAAAGCGGTCGGCTAGGGCCCTAAATGTTGCGAGATCAGTAATATCGCCGTTATATGTCAGGGTATGGTTGCTCAGTTGTCGACAGACGGCGAAACCCTCGGGATCGGTTGTTCCGCTATAGAGTTGTTTGCCAAGTCTGGCGTGGATAATTATCTCTTTTAAGGGGAGACGGTTCAATTCAGGCAGCAGCGCTCTGGTTTCCGCGAGATCGCTGAAGCCCAATCTGGTTTTAATCGATAATTCAATCGGCAGCTCCGGCAGGACTTTATCCAGGAGGTCAACGATCATTTCCGGGTAGGGGAGCAGCCCGGAGCCTCTTTTTTTGCGGGCGACCATCGGCGCCGGGCAGCCGAGATTCCAGTTGATATGGGTATAGCCAAAACCTGCCAGGCGACGGGCCAGTACCAGAAAATCTTCCGGATCGGTGTGCAGTAACTGGGGGATCACGGGCAGGGTGGTATTGTTTGCCGGCAGCACATCGCGGATCATTTTATCTGCATACAGGGATTTCTTCTGGGGAGAGATAAACGGCGCTACTGCCGCGTCAAATCCGGCGAAATGGCGAAAAAAAGTATCGCGAAAGAGGGCGTCGGTGAGCCCCCTGATCGGGGCGAGATAGAGAAAGGGCTGGGCCTGGGTCATAAGATCGATGAAAGGACGATGAGAGATTGTCTTGAAAGATTTTCTTACTAGCTTGAATATGGTATATTGCGTGTTTTTCACTGCTGACCCTCATGACTGCAAGCAGGCCTGAGAAGGGAGCCATCGTACCGCATAAAGCTGAATTTTGTAAAGGATTAACAATTAAAAAGGTGCATCCGATCGAGCCAGTAAACCTATCGAAACTGACCACCAGTCTCCCCGCTGAAGTATTGCAGGCCCTCAGGCGGACGGTTAAGAGCAGTGGTGTCCACGTCTATTTTGTTGGCGGTACGGTTCGTGATTGTCTGCTTGGCCGGATTTCGCATGATCTGGATCTGGCGGTGGCCAACAGTGCGGTGCCGGTTGCCAGAATGTTGCAGTGTGAGCTTGGCGGAGGAACTCTGGTTGATTTATCCAGCCCTAACGAGGAGACAATGCGCCTGGTCTGGCGGGGGGAGCAGATTGATATCGCATCCTTTCGAGCTGGGGTAAAGTCCATTGAAGAAGATCTTCGTCTGCGCGATTTCACCATTAATGCCATGGCCTTACGGTGCGTAGACACTGAAGCTAATGGGGAGAACTGGACGCTCATCGATCCCACCGGCGGGCTGGATGATCTGCGTGAAGGCTGCATCAGGCACTGCCCCGATGCCTTTATTGCCGATCCGGTGCGGATGTTGCGGGGCTTTAGGTTGCGGGCAACTCTTGGGTTTTATCTTTACGAATCGACAAAGCAGGCGATCCGCGAACACGCCCTGCTGATCAGTATTATCGCGGCAGAGCGGATCAGTTATGAAATGCAGCTGATTTTCAATTCGCCCAGGACCACTGCAACCCTGCGGGAAATGGCCGACACCGGACTGTTGCGGCAGCTGTTGCCCGAATTGTACCAGGCAGAGGGCGTTGAGCAGCCGGAATTTCATCATCTGGATGTTTTCGAGCACTGTTTTCTTGCGCTGCAGATGATGGAGATTCTTATTGCCGAGCCGGAGCGATTTTTTCCAGGCCATGGCTCGCGCATTGCTGAGTACCTGCAACAAGAGCGGGTGACTCGATGCTTGAAGTGGGCTGCCCTGATGCATGATATCGGCAAACCAATCACCAAGAAAACACGGGCCGATAAAGACGGACGGGTAACTTTTTATGGCCATGATGAAGTCGGTCGGGATCTGTTCGAGCAATTTGCCGGACGGGCTAAATGGAGCAGGGCGGATACCGAGATGGTCGGCGGCCTCATCACGATGCATATGCATCCGTTTCACTTGTGCAATGTGCAGCGGCAAGAACCACTTTCCAAACGAGCGGCCTTAAAACTTTGCCAACGCGCCGAAAAAAGCTTCATTGGCTTGTTTTTGCTGGCCATGTCGGACAGCCTCGCCAGCCGGGGAGAAAAAAAACCGGAGCGGATGGAAGAAGAGTTGGTTACTCTTTTTACGACGGTGCAGAAAATCTATGAGGAAAATATTGCCCCCGTGCTGCACGGACCTCGCCTGGTGAGCGGTAAAGATCTGATCGAATTCTTTGACCTTGCGCCAGGACCGCTTTTCTCAAAAATTCTTGGTGAACTTGAAGCGGCCAGAGTCGAGGGCAAAGTGGTGGATCGACAGACAGCGCTTGACTGGGTAAAGGAATATTTGCAGGAACAAAGCAGGTAAAAGACCGTTCGATCATAGGTCGCGTCGCGACCGGTTTTGATCTTGTCAAAGAAATATAAATGGACTAAAACGTGCGTAAAATAAACGATTACTATTCCAGGAAGGCCAAAAAGGATAAATATCCGGCCAGGTCTATCTACAAACTGGAAGAGGTACAGCAGAAATATAAATTTCTCCATTGGGGCGATAGTGTCCTTGATCTTGGTTGTTACCCCGGCAGCTGGTCGCTCTATGCCTCAGAGGTGATTGGCCCGAAAGGGATCGTCGTCGGGGTTGATCTGCAACAGGCCGATCAGACCGTGCGGCCGGGTGGGGCACCGATCCACTGGCTCTGCCAGGATATTCTGGTTCCGGAGATGATTATCATGGTTCGGAAATTTCGTCCGGCTTTCAAGGTACTTATTTCCGATCTGGCTCCGGCCACCATCGGCAACAAATGGACAGATGCCCAAAAATCACTGATCCTGGTGCGTAAAACGCTGGCACTTGCCGAAGAACTTTTGCTCAATAAAGGGCATTATATCTGCAAAGTATTTCAGGGTGAAGATTTCCCGGCATTCGTCGAAGAATTGAAACAGCGTTTTGCCATGGTCAAGGTGCTGAAGCCGAAAAGTTCCAGAATAGAAAGCAGGGAAGTTTTTGTATTAGGGATGGATTACCAAAAAAATTAGGTTTACACGAAGTTGTTAATAACATTACCAGGTATACTATATGTCAGGACATTCTAAGTGGTCGACGATAAAGCGGAAAAAAGGCGCAAATGATGCAAAGCGGGGGAAAATATTTACCCGTTTGATCAAAGAAATCACCGTAGCAGCCCGTCATGGAGGTGGTGACCCGGAAGGTAATCCTCGACTGCGCTCCGCCATCTCCACGGCCAAAGCGGAAAATATGCCCAAGGATAATATTGCCAGAGCCATCCAGAAGGGCACCGGCGAAATTGCCGGCGAGGTCTATGATGAGATCATGTACGAGGGATATGGTCCTGGCGGGATTGCCATTTTAGTTGAATGTTTGACCGATAACCGCAATCGGACGGTGGCCGATGTGCGGCATTATTTTGCCAAAAGCAACGGTAATCTGGGTGAATCCGGTTGTGTCGCCTATATGTTTGATAAAAAAGGCCTGATTCTGGTTGATAAAACGACAGTTGAAGAAGAGGCCCTAATGGATGCGGCCCTGGAAGCGGGCGCCGAGGACGTGGTCGAAGAAGAGACTGAATTCCAGGTTTTGACTGCCCCGGAAGATTTTGATGAGGTACGCAACGCCCTGGAAGAGGGTGGTGTCAGCTTTTTAGATGCGTCGATTTCGATGATTCCCCAGACCACCGTGGAAGTAGTCGATGAAAAAATCGCTCGCGCGCTGATGAAGCTGATGGAAAGTCTTGAGGATCACGACGATGTACAAAATGTCTATGCGAATTTTGATATCGATGATGCCTTGATGGAACAGTTGTCGGAGTAAAGCAGGGAGGACGGTGGAGCGAATCATCGGTATTGATCCGGGCAGCAGGCTCACCGGCTATGGAGTCATCGATGCAGATCGGGGCCAGTTACATTTTGTCGCCTGCGGGGTGGTAAAAACCACCACCAAATATCCTTTTTCTTATCGACTCAATGAAATTTTTGAGGGAATAAATGAGGTGGTGCAGCTACACGGACCGGTGGTGGCGGCAATTGAAGAGGTCTTTCTGGCCACGAATCCTCGTTCTGCCTTAAAACTTGGTCATGCCCGTGGCGCGGCGGTGGTCGCCGTTATGCAAAATGGCTTGACGGTCTTTGACTATAGTGCCCGGGCTGTCAAACAGGGGGTTGTCGGCTATGGCCAGGCTGACAAAAAGCAGGTGCAGCATATGGTCCAGGTGCTGCTCGGGCTGTCGGGTTCGCCCAGTGCCGATGCTGCTGATGCCTTGGCGGTGGCGATTTGCCATGCCAATCAATTTCAAATTTAAACGACTATGATAGCCACCTTAACAGGGACAGTATTCTCCAAAGGCTTTGACCGGGCGGTTGTCGACGTGGCCGGAGTCGGCTATGAGGTCATCGTCTCAACTGATTGCATCGC
Organism: uncultured delta proteobacterium; assembly: GCA_963796255.1. Classification (GTDB taxonomy): domain Bacteria; phylum Desulfobacterota; class Desulfobulbia; order Desulfobulbales; family Desulfocapsaceae; genus Desulforhopalus_A. The sequence goes on from CAWCLE010000023.1 coordinate 10,039, forward strand.
CCGTATGCCGGACAAAGGTGAGGAAGCTTTTTTCTATGTTCATACCAATGTTCGCGAAGATGCGATCACCCTGTATGGTTTTTTAGAAGAGAAGGAAAAAGAGCTGTTTCTGATCCTTAAAACCGTCTCCGGTATTGGTCCAAAACTTGCTCTGGCGATGCTTTCCGGCTTGCGAGTTGGGGAGATTTGCCAGGCGATCAGCGGCGGGGATATCAAAAGACTCACCACGCTTCCCGGGGTGGGAAAGAAGACCGCCGAACGGATCTGTGTTGATTTAAAGGATAAGGTCGCCCATTTGATTACCGGGAATTTGTCTTTGCCGGGTGGCGGTTCCATGGTCTCGGCAGTTGCCGGCTCCGCTGCCGCCGACGCCATTTCCGCCTTGATGAATCTTGGCTATCCGGATGGCGTTGCCAGAACGGCGCTCGGTAAAGTCAAAAAGCAGCTTGGTGAAGAGGTATTTGCCACGCAAAAAGTCGAAACCCTGATCCGCGAAGCTTTGAGAGTTCTGGCATGAGAGCACTGGCATGAACATTGAAGAAGATATCGGTTCGGTAAAGCCCGGCAAACGCAATAACCCGCTGGTAGCTCCGGAACCCGATCTGCGCGATCCAGGCAGTGACAATTCCCTGCGCCCGCAAAGACTTGCCGATTATATCGGCCAGGAACAGGTGCGTAAAAGTCTCGCCATCTTTATTCAAGCAGCTCTTGGTCGCGGGGAACCGCTCGATCATGCTCTTTTTCACGGTTTTCCCGGGCTGGGCAAGACTACCCTGTCTTATATTATCGCTAATGAAATGGGGGCGGGAATAAAAGTCACTTCCGGGCCGGTCATCGAGAAACAGGGCGATCTGGCCGCTATTCTGACCAGCCTGCAGGAAGGCGATGTGCTTTTCATCGATGAAATTCATCGCTTGAATCATGTGGTCGAAGAGATCTTATATCCGGCCATGGAGGATTTTCAGCTGGATCTGATTATCGGCCAGGGACCCGGCGCCAGGTCGGTGAAGATGGATCTGCCGAGGTTTACACTTATTGGGGCAACAACCCGTACCGGGCTTCTGACGCCACCTCTCAGGGACCGCTTCGGGGTCGTCCTGCGCCTGGAGTTTTACTCGCCCGAGGAACTGGTAACCATCGTCCAGCGCTCAGCGAGGATTCTCGGCATGAAGATTGATCACAGCGGGGCTCTAGAGCTTGGCAGGCGATCCCGGGGAACGCCGAGAATTGCCAATCGACTGCTGCGTCGAGTCCGTGATTTTGCGGAAGTGGGCGGTCATCCCTTGGTAAACAAAGTTGTTGCCGATGAAGCACTGAATATGCTGGGCGTTGATGAGTTCGGTCTTGATGATATGGACCGAAGAATTATGCTGACCATTATCGATAAATTCGAGGGTGGCCCTATTGGTCTGGAAACTTTAGCGACCGTTGTCTGCGAAGAAAAAAACACCCTGGAAGATGTCTATGAACCTTTTCTGATTCAATCGGGGTTTTTAAATAGAACGCCACGTGGCCGGGTGGCAACGGTCAGGGCTTATGAACATTTCAAGAGGAAGGTCCCCAGGCAGATGGGGGTACAGCCATCTTTGTTTGACGAGTGATGGTGTCATAAAAATCTTCATTGTAACCGCCATAGGGGCGCACCTATGTGTGCGCCCTTGTAGAATTTACGGAAAAAATGGGCACACACTCAGGTATGCCCCTACGATGCAATTCTGGAAATCACGTTTTTGCGACACCATCAAGAGCTCATTTCACTCTTAATAAAGGACGCCACAATGCGCAAAACACTTGCAGAAATACGATCCATGAAGGCGGAAGGAAAAAAAATTTCCATGCTGACGGCCTATGACAGTTCGATGGCGCGATTGTTAAGCAGTTGCGAGGTAGATATCCTGTTGGTCGGCGATTCGCTTGGGATGGTCATGCTCGGTTATGATTCGACGGTTCCGGTGACGATGGACGAAATGCTCCATCATGTGAAAGCCGTTCGACGCGGAGCACCGGACAGTTTTATCATCGGTGATATGCCCTTTGGGGCAAACCATACCGGGGAGAGGGACGCGGTACGTAATGGTATTCGCTTTCTCAAAGAGGCCGGCTGTGATGCAGTAAAACTGGAGGGTGGCCTGGAAATGTGCGGCGTGGTTCAGGCCCTGGTTTCCGCCGGGGTGCCGGTAATGGCCCACATTGGCCTGACTCCCCAGACCGCCAGTCAGCTCGGTGGTTATAAACTGCAGGGCAAGGGACTTGACGACGCCAGGCGGCTTCTGGCTGAGGCCCGGGGGCTGGAAAAAGCAGGCGCCTTCGGCCTGCTGCTGGAATGTATTCCTGATGGTCTGGCGCGGATGATCTCCGAGTCGATTGCCATCCCGACCATAGGCATCGGGGCGGGGGTGCACTGCGATGGACAGGTGCTCGTCACCCACGATCTGCTCGGTATGTTCGATAAGTTTACTCCCAAGTTCGTCAAGAAATACGCTGATCTCTCGCCCATCATCAAGGCCGGCATTCAGCAGTACAATACTGAAGTAAAGAGCGGAAGCTATCCGGATTCAGAGCATAGTTTTTCCAGTGAATTAGACTACCGTCAGCTCTTGGAATAAAGGTAACCGTTCCCCAACGCCACATCGTCCGATCAGGCCTTCTCATTAGCCAACTATAGCTCGGAGGCCTGCTTGAAGGATGGGAGCACTGGCTGATTACAAATCCAGGTAATACGTTCGCCAGAGGCTGGCTGACAACTGTCAGTCGGCCTCTTTCATTTTTCGCTCTTCCCACCTCCTCACCACTTTGCCCCACTTTTAAAATTATCAGAAATCTTGTCTCTCGGTTGCTTTGTAGAACCACCTGAAAAGACTCAATTACTTTTTGTATCCGGGTAATCCGTGCGTTGGGTAGACTGTAGCAAAATTGCCTGTTTTTCACTAGATGTTGTGGGCAGATAGTGCTCGATGCCCAATATGTTGTGGTAAGCAAGCTTTCTGAAATTTTCTTTATCTGCTTGAAGTTACATTTATATTTTCCTTGACACTGTCCCCGTCTCTATAATAAAAAGGAGTATAGTGGTTGAAAGTGGGGTAATAGTAATTGAAAGTGGTATGATGTGGTTAAGGGAGCATATTTTTGACACAGAGCAGATTTCGAAGCAGAACATTTCACGTGCTGGATGCGAAGGGGCGGTTAAATCTTCCCACTCGTTTTCGTGAGGTTTTGCGTCAGAGTGGCTCGGAGATACTCATGGTTGCTCCCTGGAAAACCCATCTGCGGGCCTACCGAATTGCCGAATGGGAGGCGCTGGAAACTAAATTGCTGACCCAGGGCGGAGAGCACGGAATTGCCGACTTTGTCCGTTATGCCGTGGGTGGAGTGGTCGAATGCCCGGTTGATAAGCAAGGACGTATCCGTTTGCCTCTGGAGCTGCGGCTTGATGCCAATCTGACCAAGGACATCGCGCTGACCGGCATGATGGATTGGATCGAGATTTGCGATAAAGACCTAGCGCAGGCGGAAATTGATAGCACCCGAGAGAAATTCCCCGAGCATCGGGATGGACTTGCCAGAATGGGCATTCTCTAATGGGAGCAGCTCGACAGGCAGAACAGATCCACGCCTCGGTACTCCTGCCCGAATGTCTGCATTATCTGGCACCGCAGTCAGGCAAGTTGTATGTCGACGGCACGCTGGGCCTCGGTGGACATACCGAAGCTATTTTGTCCGCCTCGGCACCAGACGGCCGAGTCATTGCTTTTGAATGGGACGAAAATGCCCTGCAGCATGCACTTCTAAGGCTTGACCGCTGGCAAGACCGCCTGACAATTGTCCGGCGAAATTTTGCTGAAATTGCTGCCGGGCTTGATGCATTAGGCATAACCGAGATAGATGGTCTGCTTATTGATATCGGCGTTTCTTCTCTGCAGCTTGATATGGGAGGACGTGGTTTCAGCTTTCAAAGCGATGAGATTCTCGATATGCGCATGGATAATCGGCGCAAAACCACCGCCGGTAGTCTCCTGGCAAACTGTACCACAGAGGAGTTGGCGGATATTTTTTATTATTATGGCGAGGAGCGACAGGCGCGACCTATTGCCGCGGCAATAGTTGCCGGCAGGAAGCAGGAGGAGATCCGGACGACAAAGCAGCTTGTCAGCATTGTTGCACATGCGGTCCCGAAAAGATTCCATCCCAAGAAGATACATGTCGCGACGAAAGTATTTCAGGCCTTGCGGATCGCGGTCAATACTGAGCTGGAAAATCTGGCCAGCATACTCGATGACGCCGTCACGTTTCTCAAGCCTGGAGCAAATTTTTGTGTGATCTCTTTTCACTCGCTGGAAGATCGGATAGTGAAAAGAAAGTTTAGAAATAACGAACAGTTGGAAGTGTTGACTAGTAAGCCTGTGATGTCTTCCCCGGAAGAGATCGCGATCAATCCCCGATCACGCAGTGCCCGGTTGCGGGTTGCCCAGAAAACAATGAGAAAGCAGGAGGAACACCATGAATTACCATAATTCCAGCCAAACGTATCTGCAGTCTGTGGCAAAGATCGGCATTCAGCAGCATGGGCGGTCTCGGGAACTTTTTGATCTGTCGGGATGGCTGGTATTGTGGAAACCGGTAGGAAAAATTCTGTTGCTGATTTTGCCGGTTATCCTGGGTATCAACATGTTTATTGCTTCGTCCGTCACTGATACCGATCGTTTGCTAACCAGTGTCGACAATCAACGGCATGAACTGATGGATAAGAATATTGAATTGCTGGCTCGTAAGGCAAGGCTCTGGTCGCCGACCAATATGGAGCAATTGGCAGGAGAAAAATTAGCCCTGCACAGCAGTGCAAAAGATCAGGTGGGAAGATATAGCAGCAGATCGGGCTCTTTTATCTACCCATAAATTCGTTTTAAAAGGCCTTTGCGGAGTCTGGCGTTCCTGTCCTGTATCTTCGTCTCTACAATCGTTATCACTTCGACCAACGCCGGGAAACAGAGCTTTATTCGTGTTTTGTGGTTGCAGGGAGAAATTCATAAGAAAAAATGATCAAAAAATCCCGCCTCAGAACTCAAAAAAAAAAGGCAGGCGGGTCATTTTCTCTCTGTTACTTGTTGCCGTGCTGGGGACAGCCGGCTATCAACTGGAAAAGTATTACGGCATCACTGACTCAATACGAGAGGTTGCCCATTCCATAAAAGCCACTTTTTCGGAGAAAGGTCCAGTCAGAGGTACCATATATGATAGAAATCTTAAGCAACTTGCCATAAATCTCGAGCGTGTCTCGGTGTATGCACGAACCCGGGAGATCGATTCGATTGACCAGACGGCGACCCGTCTCAGTGAAATTTTGACTCTTGATAAAAATAAACTGGAAGATCAGTTGGAAAGCGGCGCGCTGCGGTCCTGGATCGCCGAAAATATAAGTCAGGAGCAAGAGCTTGCAATTAAGAATGTGAAAATGCCGGGAGTTTATCTACAAAAAGATGAACAGCGGTACTATCCCAATGATGCGCAGGCTGCTTTTTTTTTAGGTGCAGTTGAAAACAGCATTGGCCTTTCGGGAGTGGAATTTTATTACGATCGACTCCTGGCCGGCAGAAAAATAAAACAGCGGGAAGAAAAACAGCCTCTGAGCAGTGCCTTGGATCTGGTCCTGACCATCGATCTCAAAATCCAGGAGATTTTAGAAAATCTCGTCCGTGATGTCGCCCGCATTGAAAAGGCCGAAAAGGTCGCCGTATATCTTCTGGAGAGTGAGACGGGGGAAATAATCGGTGGTGCCAACCTGCCGGGCTTTAATCCAAATACCTTTGCCAAATATTCTCCGGAGCAGACTGAGGATCTTTTTTTTGTTCCCTTATCGATGCCGGAAAAATTTAGAATTTTCCTAAGGGATGCAATCATGTTGCAATCCTACGGCGTCGATCAGGTTGGATCTGCCGCCTGGAGCCTGATCCCGAAAAAAAATGGATTCGGCAGCCAGTTGCAGCTCTGGGAATGGCTGGGGCTCGAGGATTCTCCGACAACAGATTTTCATGTGCCCAGCCAATCGAAAAAGACCCTCGCGAGTCAGCAGCAGCCGGTGGTCCCCTCGACTATCGATTTCAATTTTGTTCCGGAAAGTGCAAGCCCCTTGAGTCTGCTGCGGAGTTACTCCATCCTGCTGAATAAGGGTAATAAAATAAATCCTTTCGTGGTAAAAAAAATTATTGATAAGGAAACCGGCACGGAGGTGATAATTTCTGAAAAAAAGATCAGCAAGCAACGATCGGATCTCTGGTCCGATTTTGCCGAGCAGCGAATTGCATCGCTCTTTCAAGCTCAGGCACGACAAGGCCAGGCCAATAGCTCTTTTTTCCGGGACAGTATCCTGGTGAGTGAGGATCATGACGGTTCTCGCCGGTTTATGATCAACGACGTGCTGTTTGTCGCAATGCCTGCAGGAAGCCATGATTTGAATATGCTGCTTGTCGTGCAAAGGCCACCGCAAGGAGTGAGCAGAGAGGAGGCGAGTGAAAAAAACAGTGTGGAACAGCTGGTTGAGGATAAAGTAGAAAGACTGTCGGTGCTGCAGCAGATTGCCAAGTCGGTCGCCGATTTCGTTGAACCTGAGATCGAGGGCGAAAACAATTACCAGCCGCAACGCGAGGCCGTCAACGATCTTTCCCCTCGCGTTGAAGACAATGTTAAAAAAAATGTCGTCCCCGGTGTCATGCCTGATTTAAGGGGTTTGAGTCTTAGAAAAAGTTTGCGTCTGTTACAAGGGATTAATGTCGAGCTGAAAATTCAGGGAACGGGCCGGGTCATCAGTCAGAGGCCGGGGCCCGGCACTTCTATGAAAGGAGTGCAAGAGTGTGTGCTGGTTCTTATGAAACAAGAGGATGTTTCTCCTGAAAAATTATCCGGAGATCGCTCCGGAAAAAAATGAGCTCTTGCTCAGCAACCAATTGTAATCACATAAAGTAATGGTCTTAGCAAATGCAACACATACCATCGCATCGCTGTTTCACGGGCTACCATTTACCCTGATCCATTGCCCAGCCGGAAAAACTCTCGATCAGCCGGTTGCGGCAATGTGCGCAGACTCTAGAGAATGCACGGTCGACAGTCTTTTTGTTGCGCTGCCGGGAGTAGTGTGTGACGGCCATGATTTTATCGAGGCGGCTGTTGCCGCCGGGAGTCGAACAATACTATGCAGTCCCGGACGAGTGACCAAGCAACAGGCGGCAGGGCTTGGCGCGACGGTCATCGAGGTTGAGGATACTGCGCGGGCATATGCGGCAGTTGCCGCCAATTATTTTCAGCACCCGGCAGAAAAGTTGAAATGCATCGGTATCACCGGCACCAACGGCAAAACCACGGTGAGCTATCTCCTTGAGCATGTTTTTTTGCAGTCCGGGCTGACGGTCGGCGTTATCGGTACAATCAACAATCGCTATACCGGTAAAAACGGCAGCACGATTGTGCTGCCTACCGGTTTTACGACGCCGGAAGCTTTTCTCTTGCAGAAAGTGTTGCGCCAGATGGTCGATAACGGCGTGGAATATGTGATTATGGAGGTTTCCTCGCATGCCCTTAGCCAGTCGCGGATAGGCTCGATCATGTTCGAAGCCGCGGCTTTTACCAATCTTTCCCGGGACCATCTCGATTACCATGCCGAGATGGCCGATTATTTTGCGGCGAAAACCTTGCTCTTTTCCGAGCATTTACAGCCCACCGGCAGCGCTGTTCTGCCTGATGCAACTGCCGGCAATGATGACGGGCAGTGGAGCTCCTTGTTGCAGGAAATTTGCCGCAAGGCCCGAAAAAAAATTATCCGATGGGGGAGTGGGAAAAGAAAGGGAACAGAAATCCAGCTGGATAATTTCACCTCAACGCTTGAGCAGACCGAGATGGTCATCAAGACGCCTTCCGGGCTTCACCGTGTCTACTCGCCACTTGTCGGCCGCTATAATTTAGATAATATTCTTTGTGTCTATGGTCTGTGCCTGGCGGTGGGCCTTGAAGAAACGCTGATCGGTCGTGCACTGGCTACGGCCACCGGTGCTCCGGGTCGAGTTGAACGGGTTACTGCCGGGACGGCCTGGGACTCAAAAGGCCCGGTTGTCCTGGTGGATTATGCCCACACCCCGGATGCTCTGAAAAAAGTGCTGACTATGGCTGCGGCTTTGCCCCATGGCCGACTGTTTGGTGTTTTTGGCTGCGGCGGTGACCGGGATAAGGGTAAGCGTCCGCTAATGGGAGAGATTGCCGGAAAAATTTGTGATGTCGCGGTGGTGACCGATGACAATCCCCGTACCGAAGACCCGGACCAGATAGTTAAGCAGATTACCCACGGACTGGATAATACGCCAATGGTCGGCCGTGATGTGGCATGGCTGTCGGCAGGAAACGTCACGGATCGTGGGTATGTAATAATACGGGACAGGAAAATTGCCATCGAGTCCGCAATTCGCGCCGCCTCGGCCGGGGATATTGTGGTTATTGCCGGCAAAGGCCATGAACCCTATCAATTGACCCGTCAGGGCAAACGTTTTTTCGATGATCGACTGGAAGCAAAAAAGGTGCTCTTCTCCTGGACTGCTGAGCTGGTTGTCGCCGCTGTCAAAGGCCGGCTGTATCCCTCCAAAGCAGTGGTCGGACTGCTCGGACCGGTGATTACCGACAGCAGGATAGAGAGTCGCGATGGTATTTTTGTTGCCCTGAAAGGGGACAATCATGATGCCCATGACTTTGTCGGGCAGGCGGCAGAAAATGGCGCCCGCTGTCTGGTAGTCGAGAAGGAGCTGGATCTGCCGTACCACCTGGATGTCTGCCAGGTGATCGTCGATGATGCTCAGGTGGCCCTGGGGGATCTGGCTGCTTTTCGTCGAAGAGCTCTTGCCCAGGAGAGCAAGCCGGTAATCATCGGTCTGACCGGCAGCTGCGGCAAAACTACCGTCAAGGAAATGGTTTTTGCGGTACTGGCCAGGATATGGCCGGAAGGGCCGGAGCATCCAGCTGGCTGTGTTCTGAAAACGAAGGGAAATTTTAATAATCTCATAGGACTGCCTTTATCCTTGCTACCTCTTGATGTCGGCCACCGGGCGGCAGTGCTGGAAATGGGTATGAATTTTCCCGGGGAACTGCGTCGCCTTGGTACGATAGCCGATCCTGATATTAGCTGTATCACCAATATCCATGGAGCACATCTGTTAGGACTGCAGTCCATCGAGGGCGTCGCCAAGGCCAAGGAAGAGCTTTTTACGGCAACTCGGCAATCGGCGACTTTGATCGTCAATCTTGATGACAGACGGATTCGGCAGCTGGCCGGCAAATATCCTCAACGGCAGATCTCTTTCGCATTGCAGGCAGACTTGGCCAAGAGTGCATCGGATCTCTGGGCTTCTGATATAGATATGACCGACGTGAGAAGCGGGGGAGGCATCAGCTTCCTACTGCATCACCGGACGGAGTCGATAGCCATTCAGCTGGCCATTGCCGGCGAACACAACGTCGCCAACGCCCTCTGCGCTGCGGCCATCGGGATCGCCGCAGGAGCGGATCTTACGCATATCGCTGCCGGCTTGGCGGATTTTCGGCCGCCGGACAAACGCATGGAGATGCTGTACGCCAAATCCGGCTTTACTATCATCAACGATACCTACAATGCGAATCCGGCGTCGATGGCGGCCGGGTTAAAAACGTTGATAGCGGTTGCCGGCAAATCGTCTCTCTGCCTGATCGGTGATATGCTGGAGCTCGGTGCGTCTGCGCCGCGTGCCCATTATGATATCGGTAAATTGATTGCCGAATTAGCAATTGATTATGCAGGAGTTGTTGGAGAATTTAAGGAAGATGTGGTAAAAGGTGCCCTCGAACACGGTTGCAAAAAAGACCGCATTCATGCTTTTGCTGATAAAGATGTGGCGATTGGCTGGATGCATGAGATGGTTGGTCGTGTCCGGCTGGGAACCGGCGACGCAGTCCTGGTCAAGGCGTCGCGAGGGCTTCGTTTTGAAACGATTGTCGCCGGGATTAGTGAAATGTAATGCGAGGGGGCGTGTGCACTGCATCCCTTTGGTTTGTTGTTTTAATTGTTTACCTGTGAGTCTGATTTTTTATGCTGTATCATCTTCTCTACCCATTGCATACCAGCCTGAGTGGCTTAAATGTCTTTCGCTATATCACCTTTCGTTCTATCGGCGGGGCGGTAACTGCGTTTTTAATTGTTCTGTTCCTTGGTAAAATCTTTATCCAAACCATGCGACATTATCAGATCGGCCAGGTCGTACGTGACGATGGCCCGGAAACCCACCTGGCTAAGCAGGGTGTGCCAACCATGGGTGGTTTGCTTATTCTGGTTGCCATAACCCTTGGTACCCTGCTCTGGGCTCGACTTGATAATTCCTTGGTATGGCTGGGATTATTTGTCACCTTGTTTTACGGCTGCATCGGTTCGCTCGATGATTTGCGAAAAATTCGCAAAAACAATTCCAAAGGATTGAGTGCGAGGTGGAAGCTGGTCCTGCAGATTTTCGGGGCCTCCGTTGTCGGGGTGGTCATCGCTCTTCATTCCGGGTTTGATGGCCATCTGAGCCTGCCATTTTTAAAAAATATTCGGCCGGATCTTGGCTGGTTCTATGTCGTTTTCGCTATCGTCGTTATCGTCGGTGCCTCTAATGCGGTGAATCTTACCGACGGCCTCGATGGTCTGGCTGCCGGGCCGACGGTGGTCACCGCCGCGGTGTACCTGGTCTTTTCCTATCTTGCCGGTAATGTCGTCCTGGCTGATTATCTGCAAATCCCCTATGTTGCCGGCAGTGGCGAACTGGCGATATTTTGCGGCACTATTTTTGGCGCCTGTTTGGGATTTTTGTGGTTTAACGCCTATCCTGCCCAGATGTTTATGGGCGATGTCGGCTCGCTGGCCCTGGGAGGGGCTTTAGGGTCTATTGCGATAATTATCAAGCAGGAATTTTTGCTGGCGATTGTTGGCGGGATATTTGTAATGGAGGCCCTCTCGGTGATTATGCAGGTGGGTTACTTTAAGATGACCCACGGCAAACGGATTTTCCTGATGGCCCCTTTTCATCATCATTTTGAGAAAAAAGGCTGGCATGAACCAAAAGTGGTGGTCAGGTTCTGGATTGTATCGATCATTCTCGGCCTTGTGGCCATCGCTACCTTGAAACTGCGCTGATGAAGAATATATCCCTGCTCTCTCCCGGTATGAAGGTGGCGGTACTGGGACTCGGTGTCTCCGGGCGGGCGGCAGTGTGTTATGCCCGTCATTGCGGGGCCGAGGTTCTGGTGTCGGATATTCGCTCGGAACAACGTTTTGTCGCTGAAGAAGGCACATTTCTCACCGAGACAAAAGTAGAGTGGGAAGCGGGAGGCCACAGCCGGGAATTTTTAAATCGTGCCCAGCTGCTCTTGGTCAGCCCGGGAGTGGACCTTGCCCTTCCCCTGTTCAAAGCTTTGCAGGAAGACGGGGTGCAAATTGTTGGCGAATTTGCGATCGCCGCCGGGCTGATAAAGGTGCCGGTGGTAGCAATAACCGGGACCAATGGCAAAACCACGGTAACCACCCTGATCGGTGATATCTTCGCAACGGCCGGTAAAAGGGTGTTTGTCGGCGGCAATATCGGTACGCCGTTGTATGAATATCTTCTCCATCCTGAGGAGTACGATATAGTCGTCGCCGAAGTTTCCAGCTTTCAGCTCGAAACCGCCGGTAATTTTGCCCCGGATGTCGGGGTGCTGCTCAATATCACTCCGGACCATCTGGATCGGCATGGTTCGATGGAGCGATATGCCGAGGCCAAGATGCAGCTTTTTATCCATCAGCACCTAAAAAGTGTGACAGTTATCAACGGCGATGATCCGCTTTGTCGCAAGCTTGTCCCCGGTTTGCCGTCGATTATTCGAACCTTTGGTGCAGGTCACGCGAGTTCTGCAGTGGTCGGTGACCATAGGATTACCCTGGAGATCGATGGTTTGCAGGAAGATTATCAATTTGACCCAAAGGTGCGTCTCAATAGCATCACTTTGATGAATTATGCGGCGGCCATCCTTGCAACTCGATCGCTAGCCTGCACGCAGGGGCAGATTGTGGCGGCTCTGAGAGCTTTTCGGCCCCTGCAACACCGCATTGAGTTCGTTGCCGAGATGGGCGGAGTGCGTTATTATAACGATTCAAAGGCGACCAATACCGGCGCCGTTATCGGCGCTTTGGCGCAATTTTCCGGCAACGTTATTCTTATTGCCGGGGGCCGGGATAAAAATGATGATTTTCGCCTGCTCCGCAAGAGCGTCGCGGCCAAGGTAAAAAAACTGGTGCTCATCGGCGAGGCTGCTGGATTGCTTGAAGAAGCCCTGGCCGATCTGGTGCCGATACTTGCGGCTCCGTCCATGGATCAAGCGGTGCAAGCAGCTGCACAACACGCCACAGCAGGAGATGTGGTCCTGCTTTCCCCGGCCTGTGCCAGTTTTGATATGTTCGCCAGCTACGGTCACCGGGGAAGTGAATTTAAAAAGGCTGTTCTAGCTCTTGGACCAATACCGGCATAAAAGAAAAAACTAAGCGCATGGGAGATAGAGAGAAAAATATCCGGTTGCTATTGACCGGCGGTGGGACCGGCGGACATCTTTTTCCAGCGGTGGCCACCGCTCAGGAGTTTCAGAAACAGCGGCCGGGAACTGAGGTTCTCTTTGTTGGTACCAGCAGGAAAATGGATACCCGTAGCCTGTCGATGTACGGTTTTGCCGGCGAGAGTATCCGGTGCTACGGCCTGAAAGGTAAAAGCCCGTTTGAGCTGCTGGGGGCGCTGGCCGTGCTGCCGATTTCGTATGTGCAGTCGCTGGCGATCATCCGCCGGTTTAAACCGGATATTATCGTCGGGGTCGGGGGCTATGTTACCGGACCGGTGGTCGCAGCCGCGAAAAGCATGGGGTTGCCCGTCGTGCTGCATGAACAGAATTCCATACCTGGACTAGCTAACCGCAAGCTCGGTCGGCTGGCCGACCGGATCTGTCTGTCGCTACCCGGCAGCGGGGGAGCATTTGCCGCGGAGAAAGTACTCTATACCGGTAATCCGGTACGGAGCAAAATCCTGCACCTGGCCAGCCAAGTGCCGCCGCCTAAAAACAGCCGACACACTTTGTTGATTCTTGGCGGAAGCCAAGGCGCACATGCGGTGAACCGACTGGTATGCGAGGCATTAGTTTCTTTTACCGATGCCGAACTGCAGGGGATCAAAGTGATTCATCAAACCGGCGAGAAGGACCAGGAACAGGTGCAGGCCGACTACCGACAACGGGGGATTGACGCTCTGGTGGCGGGATTTTTCATGAAGATGGACGAGGTCTATGCCGAGGCCGATCTAGTGGTCTCCCGAGCGGGAGCAACGACGCTGTCCGAACTCGCCGTACTGGGCAAGCCGGCGATTCTCATTCCTTATCCCTCTGCCGCCGACAACCACCAGGAAAAAAATGGTCAATATTATGTGTCCGGCGGGGGTGCTGTCCAGTATATTGAAAAAGAGTTAGATGCGGCGCAGCTCGGCACGACCATTGTCGAACTGATTTATAACCAGGAACACTTAACGAAAATGGGGGCGGCAATGAAGGCAATTGCCTTTCCTCAAGCGGCAAAAAGCATTGTTGCCTGCTGTTTGGAGCTGATAGAAAAATAATGGATAGAATGAACAGGAGAACCAAACATATCCATTTTGTCGGCATCGGCGGCATCGGTATGAGCGGCATTGCCGAACTGTTACTCAATCTCGGCTATAAAGTGTCGGGATCTGATTTGCACGGTTCAACCATCACCGATAATCTGGCGCGACTCGGTGGTATTATCTATACCGGCCATAAAAGTGAATGGATGGAGGGCGCCGATGTGGTGGTGACCTCTTCGGCTATCTCGGCCACCAATCCCGAAGTCGTCAGGGCCAGAGAAACCAATGTGCCGGTGATCATGCGAGCGGAAATGTTGGCCGAGCTGATGCGCTTAAAGCAAAACGGCATCGCCATCGCCGGTAGCCATGGTAAGACGACCACCACCTCGATGGTCAGCTGGATGCTCGCTTCAGCCGGGCTGGACCCAACCGTAGTCATCGGTGGCAAGGTCGATGCCCTCGGCGGCAACGCCAAGCTGGGGCAAGGGGAATATCTGGTGGCTGAGGCCGACGAGAGTGATGGCTCCTTTTTGAAATTATCACCGGTTTTGGAGGTCATTACCAATATCGACCTGGAGCATCTCGATTATTACCGGGATCTTGACCATATTAAATCGACCTTTCTCCAGTTTATCGACAAAATCCCTTTCTACGGTGCGGCCATCGTTTGTCTGGATGACCAAAATATTGCCGATATTCTACCGCTCATTAAAAAAAGAACGATAACCTATGGATTGACTCCTCAGGCGGATATCCATGCCGATGTTATTGTATGGCAGGATGGTCGCGTGGCTTTTACCGTCAAAGATGCAACAACCATTCTTGGCCAGATCAGTGTCGCCCCGCCGGGTTTGCATAACGTGTATAACGCGTTGGCCGCAGTCTGTGTCGGTCTGGAGCTGGAGTTGCCATTTGCCGGTATACAGCAGGGGCTGCAGAGTTATGCCGGAGTGCAGCGACGGATGCAGCAAAAAGGGGAAATCGGCGGAATTACCGTCGTTGACGACTATGGCCATCATCCAACCGAGATCCGCGCCACTTTGGCGGCAATTACCAGGGCATGGCCGCAAAAAAGGCTGGTGGTTTTGTTTCAGCCGCATCGATATTCGCGGACAAAAGCGCTTTTTAAAGAATTTCAGACCTGTTTTCATAAGGCTGATTATCTAATAATGACAGATGTTTATGCGGCAAGTGAAGAGCCCATCCCCGGAGTCAGCGGGGAGAGTTTATTGGAAGCGACAAAATTGCATGGCCAGCGCCACACCCAGTTTATCGGCGATGTCAACACTATGGCCGAACGGATTCTGCCGATACTGCAGCCGGATGATCTGGTTCTGACCCTGGGAGCAGGCAATATTGTCAAGGTGGGCGAAGATTTACTTGTTTTACTGCACAATAAGAGGCCAGGAGACACGCAGAGCAGATGAGGCCCGGGCAACAGCAAAAGCTGAATAAACTCATTGCCGGTCCTATTGGCTGGCAAAGCTGTTTGGATAGCTATACTTCGCTGGGTATCGGTGGGCCTGCCGAGGCGGTTGTCAAGCTCGACAGAAGGCAGGAATTGCAGCCTCTGCTGGTGTTTCTGGCTCAGGAAAAGATTTCCTGGCGTCTTATCGGCCGTGGCACGAACCTTTTGGTGCGCGATGAGGGCTTTGCCGGGGTCATTATTTTGCTGGGCGCCGAATTCAAAGTGGTACGGCAAAAACCGGCGACCAATAGCGATTCGGTTCTGATTGACTGCGGAGCAGCTTACTTGATCAGCCGACTCGCCGCTGAATGTGCGGACTGGGCTTTGACCGGACTAGAATTTGCATGTGGTATCCCGGGCACCCTTGGGGGTGCAGTGGTAATGAATGCCGGGGCCTGGGGCGGCGATATGGCCTCGGTTGTGCAGAGTGTCAGTCTGATGACAGTTGAAGGTGCAAAAAGCATTCATCGCGATGATATGGATTTTGCCTATCGCAGCTGGCCTGGGTTTGCTGCGTATCAGGGAAAGGGTGTGGTGACCGATGTTGAGTTGGAAGTACGAAAAGGCGATGGTGCGGCCATCAGGCAATATTGCGGAATTTTGCACGAGCGTCGCAAGAATGCCCAAGGCACGCAATATCGCAATGCCGGTTCGTTTTTTAAAAATCCATCAAACGATAGTGCCGGCAGGCTCATTGATGCCAGCGGTTTAAAAGGGACGACTGTTGGCGGAGCGATGATATCCGAGCACCATGGTAATTTTTTAGTCAATAAGGGTGGGGCGACGGCTGAAGATGTGCTGCGTCTCATGCAGTTGGTACAGATGAAAGTAAAAAAAGACAGTGGCGTTATCCTGGAACCTGAAGTCCATTTTATCTGACTATGTCGATCACCAAAAGTATCAAAAATATTAAGGCCTTTTTTATAAAAAAGAACAAGAATGGTGGCGGCTATCTAAAAGGTGATATGTCGCTGCGTTCTCTGCCCGGACAAAGCGGCCATTATTCAGGGCGAAAGAGCCTTCTTGCTCGGTTCCGGCAGTTATTCTCAACCAAAAAGAGAGCGACTTACACGAATTATAATCGGCCGGTCGACAAACGAAAATTGATCTTCAAGGGCGCAGGATTCGTTGTGGCAACACTTTCCCTCCTGATTGCTCTTGTTTTTGGCGCCAAACAGTTATTGCCTGATAATTTTGAAAAATTACCTTTTTTTCAGGTCTCGACAATCACCTATTCCGGTAACGAGACCATCTCCAATGACCGATTACGTGCGGCCTCGGGAATTTTTCTACACCAGACGAGCCTGCTTGGGCTCAATTGTGCAAAAATCGAGGCGGGACTGGCCGCTGTTCCGTGGGTGGCAGAAGCAGAGGTGAAGAAGAACTGGCCGTCGACAGTGGAGATTTCCATCGTCGAAAACGTCCCTGTGGCGCTGCTCCATCAGGATGAGCCAGCAGGGAGTCAACTGCAATATATTGATAAAACCGGGCGTGCTTTTTTGACCGTCAAGCCAGGCGCGGATATTGATTTTCCGATCATTACCGGACTTGATATGATCAAAGAGCCGGAGATTCGTAGGAAAGCTTTTAGTGAAGTGCTGATTTTTCTGGACAAGATCAATGGCAATAATCCGCAGTTGCCGGCCCAGTCGGTATCGGAAATATATGTCAATGGTCAAGGAGAAATGGTGGTATATCTGGTTGAATATCCTTTTCCGATTTTCTTTGGCACCGGTGATACCTCCAAGAAATTTTATCGTCTGGTGCACGTTCTCAAAACATTGTATAAACAGAAAGGCAATGGATCGATGGAGCAGATTGGATATATTCAGATGGAATATTTGCAAGATAAGGTGCTCGTTGCCCAAGTAGTAGAAAAAAGATATTAAAAAAATCATTAATTATCAGGTACGTTTTTTACCGAAGAAATATAAAATTATGAATGAAACTAACAAAAATGGAGTAATCACCGATCTCGAGACAATTCGTCCCGTTGACGGGAATGAGGATGATCTTGAGGCCGGCGATCTGGTCGTTGGTCTTGATATCGGTACGACCAAGATATGCTGTGTCGTCGGTGAAATTTTTGACGACCGGACGGAAATAATCGGCGTTGGGACCGTTCCTTCGCTTGGTCTGAAAAAAGGTGTGGTGGTCAATATTGAAAGCACGGTGAATTCGATTCGACTTGCGGTAAAACTGGCGGAAGAATCTGCCAGTTGTGACTTACGTTCCGCCCATGTCTACGTCGGGATTGCTGGTAATCATATCAAAGGCTTCAATAGTCCCGGCATTGTGGCGGTGAATAACCGGGAAATCAAACAGGCGGATATCGATGAGGTGGTTGCCGCGGCAAAAACCGTTAAAATTTCCGAGAATCAGCGAATTATCCATGTTATGCCCCAGGAGTATATGGTGGATGATCATACCGGCATCCAGAATCCGATCGGCATGACCGGGGTTCGGCTGGTCACCAATGTGCACATTGTCACCGCCGACATCGCCGCGGTGCATAACCTGGTTACCTGCTGCAATAAGGCCGGTTTGCAGGTGGCTGAAATGGTCCTGGAATCGATCGCTGCGGCCAATTCGGTGTTAAGTAAAGATGAGATGGAACTGGGCGTCGCCCTGATAGATATTGGCGGCGGAACCACCGATCTGGCAATATTTTGCGACGGCACTATCCGGCATACCAGCGAAATAGGTCTCGGGGGGCATAACCTCACCAATGATCTCTCCGTTGGTTTGCGTACACCACTTCAGGATGCTGAACGATTAAAGGAAGATTATGGTGGAGCGATCGCCTCCTTTATCAAGCCTAACCTGGTGGTAGACGTGCCGACTGTTGGCGATCGCGAACCACGCAAGGTCACCCAGAAAGTTCTGGTGGACATTCTTGAGGCGCGGATACTCGAGATTCTCGAGATGATGAACAGCGAAATGATCGCCTCGGGGAAAAAGACGAAGATCAACGGCGGAGTGGTATTAACCGGGGGGACAGCTCTTTTGTCCAATATTGTCGAACTGGCCGAGCAGATTTTTGACCTACCGGTCAGGATAGGCTATCCAACGGGCATTACGGGCCGGGTCGAAGAACTGCACAGCCCACGCTGTACAACGGCGGTGGGACTGGTGCTCTTTGGCCGGAACTCACGCAATGAAATGGGGCGGCACGACCCGACCGTCTTTGAGAGGATGAAGGAGTGGTTTAAAAAAATCATGTGATTATGACGTTTTTTGTTTAACAGACAAGACGGGGATGCTATACTGTCGACTTAGTATAGCACTAATAATATTCGTACTTTACCCCATGCGTGGGGTTAAGGTTTACTATATATCAAGGGGGAAACATGCCGTTCAGGATGGCGGAATCAGAGGGTGTTGCAGTCGTCAAAGTTATTGGGGTCGGTGGTGGTGGCGGGAATGCCATCAACACCATGGTAACCAATAGGCTTCAAGGGGTAGAATTCATTGTTGCCAATACTGACAAGCAGGCATTAAATCAGTCAAAAGCTGACGTCTGTTTGCAGATAGGTCCTAGTATAACCAAGGGTCTTGGCGCCGGAGCGGATCCGGAAACCGGCAACATGGCGGCTATGGAATCTATCGAAGAATTGAAAGAGATTCTCCGCGGCAGCGATATGGTGTTTGTCACCGCCGGACTTGGCGGAGGAACCGGGACCGGGGCCGCACCCATAGTTGCCAAGGTGAGTAAAGAACTTGGTGCCTTGACGGTCGCCGTGGTCACCAAACCATTCAGCTTTGAGGGTAAGTATCGAGCGCGTAATGCTGAGGCCGGATGGAACGAGCTGCAAAAATATGCCGACACCATAATCACCGTGCCCAATGACCGGCTGCTGTCTATTATGCAGAAAAACAGCAAGTTGTCGGATATGCTGGCGATGGCCGATAATGTTCTGCTGCAGGCGGTAAAAGGTATTACCGACCTGATCAATGTTCCTGGGCTGATCAATGCCGATTTTGCCGATCTCAGGACTGTCATGAAAGAAGTTGGCCCGGCGGTTATGGGTTCCGGCGTAGCAGTCGGTGAGCATCGGGCAAGCGAGGCGGCCAGGAAGGCGATTGACAACCAGTTGCTGGAAGATTTCGGCATCGATGGGGCACGTGGTCTGCTGATAAATATCTCAGCGTCTGAAGACACCTTTACCATGGCCGAGTTCATGGAAGCCTCCGCACTCATTCAAGAAAAAGTCGACGATGATGCCAAGGTGGTTATCGGTGCGCTGTATGATGATGCCCTGGGAGATGAACTGCATGTAACAGTCATTGCCACCGGGGTTGGCGGGATGATCGACAAAAAGGAGACCATTAATCCGGTTGAAGATCATATGCGTCGGCCGCAGCCCAGGGTACAGGAGGCTGAAAAAACTCCTACCGGTGCCCCTGCACCGCCGAACAAACAGCCGAGAGTGACAAGGTTACCAGGTTCAAATTTTGAGACGCTGGATAATCTTGGCTCGTCCAAGGCTCAGGAAGGCAAGGCGAGCAGTTCTCTCACCTGGAACGACGACTATCTGGAAACCCCGACATACCTGCGCAAAAAAGCCAACTGAGGCCTATGCCGGAGGTACCCGCAGATGTAATGGCCCGCCGGAATACACAGCAGGAGACTGCATAAACCGGATCAGTAGTGCCCCAGGAGAATGACAAGATGATTAATGGGGAAGAGAGTACTGATCCGGTTCTTGATTCGATCAGAAAAGAAAAAATTGAGGCCGGGCTTGAGTCCTTTAAGCTGGTTAAATATTTTTCCTTTTCCAGCCTTGCCGTCATCCTGGTGTTTACCCTCCTCCTTTCGTGGATTATTTCCAATAACGCCCGCAAAATAATGCTCGAGCAAAACGAGGAATACTCGCTTTTGCTCGCCGAAAACATCAACCAGCAGGTCTTCAGGCGTTTTGTTCTCCCTGCGGTTATCCGTTACGGCGGGATTGCTCTTCGCAAACCCGAACAGTTTGAATTGCTCGACTCCATTATTAAAGGGGTGACCCAGGGGTTGAAGATCGATTCGGTCACCATTTACGACTCGAGCATGAATATTATCTCATATTCGACCGATCCGGAGCTTATCGGCAAAAAGGATTTGGGCCAAGGTGAATATTCCAAGGCCCTGGTCGGTATTCCCAATTCCCGACTCACCTATAGCGGGTCGGTGTTCAGCCTGATGCATATTACCCCCGAGGTTGAGTGTGTTCTCAAAACCTTCATTCCTTTTCGGCAGGTGCGCCGTGGCGGTGAGGAGGGTGATCTTATCATGGGGGTCATCGAGATTGAAAAAGACCTGTCGCGAAACTACACCAATATCCTTGGCTTTCAGGGGTGGATTATTGTGGTGTCCAGTGTGGTCATGGCCATACTGTTTCTGGTGCTGCGGTATATCGTCTCTCAAGCCGGAAAAATCATCGAAAAAAGAGCCGTTGAGCGGCTGCGCCTCGAAGAAAAACTCAATCAGGCCGAACGACTGGCCCATCTCGGCAAAATGGTCGCGACGGTGAGCCATGAAATAAAGAGTCCTCTGGGCATTGTGCGCAGCACCGCCGAAATTCTCGAAAAACGCATCAAAAAAGTTGCCCCCGGCAATGAACATCTGGCCAAAATAGTCGTTGACGAGACAGTGCGGCTGAATAATATCGTGGTTGAATTTCTTGACTTTGCCAGGCCCCAGAAGGCACAGCTTAAACCTGGCGGCGTTAATGAGGTGGTCAGGAAAGTGCTCGATTTCCTGCTGCACGAGCTGAAAATTCGGCAGATCGATCTGGTCGCCGATCTCGCCCCGGATATCCCGCAAAACAATCTCGATGCGGACCTTTTTTATCGTGCCGTACTTAATATTCTAATGAACAGCCTGCAGGCGATGCATGAAAACGGTCAGCTTCAGGTCAGCACCAGGCGATCTGAGGCGGGCGGCTCCGAACTGATTATCCGGGACACCGGCAGCGGCATGTCAAAAGAAACCTTGGAGCAGATATTTACACCTTTTTTTACCGATAAAACTAAAGGCACTGGTTTAGGTCTGGCCATCACCAAGTCTATTATCGACACTCACGACGGCCAGATATCCGTTGCGAGTGAAGAAAACAAGGGAACAAGCTTCACCATTACCTTGCCCCCGGCCTGAGCGCTATCCATATCTCTTAGGCAGACCAGCGGTAGAAAAAATCATTGAATTGAACTTGAGTTTTTGGGACAATTAATGTTCATATGTCTATAATGTCGCATTGTCGCAATTCGGGACTGAGTCTTTTTACGAGTCCATAAATATTTACAGAAAGTGGAGTAACAAGATGGCTAAAAAAATAGTGATTGTCGGAGGTGTTGCGGCAGGTCCAAAAGCGGCCTGTCGGCTCAAACGCGTCATGCCCGATGCTGAGGTCACCGTCATCGATCAGGATAATCTCATTTCCTACGGTGGATGCGGCATCCCCTACTATGTCTCCGGTGATGTCTCTGATGAGAAGGAGTTACGCTCGACAAGTTTTCATATGGTGCGGGATGAGCGTTTTTTTGACAAGGCGAAAGGGGTAAAAACCCTTACGTCAACCCGCGCCCTGGCGATTGATCGCGTCAAAAAGACCGTCCAGCTGGAAGATCTGCCGACTGGAACGAGAAAAGAAATAGCCTACGATACCTTAATGCTCGCTGTCGGCAGCAGTCCTTTCATGCTGCCTATTCCCGGCAATGACGCCGAAGGGGTTTTTACCTGTACCGATCTGCATAAGGCCATTGCCATAAAAGAGATGATTGCCCAAGGCAAGGTCGGTAAAGCAGTAGTTATCGGTGGCGGGGCGATAGGTATTGAAATGGCCGAAGCGCTCACTGATCTCTGGGGCATTGAAACGGCACTGGTAGAATTTATGGACCAGCTTCTGCCGCGAATTATCGACTGGCCGATGGCGGCTATTCTGGCTAAACATCTGCGCGATCATAATGTTGCGGTCTATCTGCAGGAAGCAGCAGAAGAAATTATCGTAAAAGACGGCAAGGTAGCTGCGGTTCGAACAGGTAAGCGAACCATCGAGGCCGATATGGTCATCATGGCTGTCGGGGTACGGCCAAACAGTCAGCTGGCAAGAGATGCGGGACTGCTGGTGGCTTCCTCCGGCGGTATTGTCGTCAATGAACGAATGCAGACATCCGATCCAAACATCTATGCCGCAGGTGACTGTGTTGATCTTATGCACCTGGTTTCCGGCAAACGTTGTGTCTTTCCCTTTGGCAGCATGGCCAATCGGGAGGGACGGGTCGCCGCCGACAATATTGCCGGTATACCATCGGTTTTTAAGGGAGGCGTGGGCAGTTTTATCGTCAAGGCGTTTGACATCTCGCTCGGTGCCGTCGGCCTCAGTCTTGAGCGAGCCAGGGCTGAAGGTTTTGACGCCGATTTTTCTCTTTCCGCACCTTCGGATCGAGCCCATTTCTTTCCGGGACAGAGTGTCATGTGCCTGCAGCTGGTGTTTGACAAGCGCACCCGAAGAGTTCTCGGGCTGCAGGGTACCGGCGCCGTCAACGACGCCCTGTCCGCCCGCCTCGATGCGGCGGCGGTGGCTCTTTGTGCCGGTGCGACAATTGATGACTTCGGCAACATTGAAATGGCCTATTCGCCGCCATTTTCACCGGCCATCGATCCGATCAATGCCGCCGCCTATATTGCCGATAATCTTTGCGATAAACTGATGCAGCAAATCTCCCTGGAAGATTTTTATCAGTGGATAGCCAATCCATCGAGTCATCCGGACTGGCAGGTGCTTGATGTTCGCTATGAAAAGGAGGCGACGCCGTTTATTGAACGATTTGGTCCCTCGCTATGGATGTCCCTGCCCTACGAGCAGGTGCGCGATCGCTATCAGGAACTGCCAAGGGATAAAAAGTTGCTGGTCTTCTGCAACGCCGGCTCCAGGTCGTTTGAAATTCAAACGTTTCTCTCTTCATCTGGTTTCACAGATTGTCGGGTTGTCCCCGGCGGCTTTAATTTTATCAAGAGGATGGGGGGTGATTGGTTGCCGGTAAGCTAGAAAGTGGTTCATGATTAGACAAAAAGTTCTTTGTTGTGATAAAATTAAGGATTCAAATAGATAGGCATTTTGTCGTTGTAAAACACGAAAAAGTAGAGGGCATGTCGGAGCATTATGGCTGAGCTGAATCCGCAACATATGATCGAAGAGATGCAGGACAACATCAGGACCGGCGATGCCCTCAAAGCGCAGCTTGTACTGGCTCATTTAGAGGAGGTGGAGCCAAAGACTCGTAATCGTCTGGTCTATTTGTTGTCGCGGGCGGACGCCGACTTTTCGGTGCCTCTTCTTATGTACCTCCTCTCCGAGCAGGGGGCGGTTGCCGATGAGATGCCGATCATTCGTGAAACCCTGCTGTCCATTCTCCTTGCTTATCCGGAGAAATTACTCCAATTCCTCGGCTCGACAGAGATAGGCGACAAAACGGAATTGATCAAAGTTGTCGGTGAACTGCGCTTTGCTGAGGCAATACCGGTCTTGCTCGGACTTCTCGCCGGATGCGAAGATGAGCCGAAAATACGGTTGATCATCGAAAATCTCGGCCTTATTGGCGATCCCTCAGCCATAAATACCCTGACTGACTTTCTCTATGCCGCCAATCGGGAACTCATAACGGCCGCAGTGCAGTCGCTTGGCCAGATGGGAACGCCTGCGGCCATGCACCGACTGGCCGAACGGATGGGGACCGATAATGATCTTGATTACCTGATTCTATCAATCTTTGCCGAGGTGCAGGATAGTATTTCGCTGGACAAACTCAATACTACCATCCGGTCGCATTACGCACATATGCGCACGTTTGCCAAATCGGAACTGGTCAGAATCGGCCCCAAAGCCGTGCCGGTGCTGATTGAGAATCTTCTCCAGGACGATGCGGATTTTTTAATTCACACCTTAAATGTGCTTGGAGATATCGGTGATGAGTCGGCGGTACAGCCTATCCGCAAATTCTTGACCAACGAACCCAAAAGCGCAAATGTGCGTTTTGCCGCCTATGAAGCATTGGCTCTTCTTCCTTTGAAAAAAGGTGCCTACACCCTGACTGCCGGTTTGACCGATGTGGAAGATCATGTCTGTGTGGCGGCAGCAAGGGCGATTGATAAAAATTTTTCCACGATTCTCGGGGCGGGAATAAAAAACCTCCTGCGGGGTCCGGATAATGAGGCACGGCATATTGCCAAAATCATCGTTAATGCCCAGGTCGATAATATCTTTGTTTATCTGGCTGATGATGAAGAGTTTGAAAAACTAGCCCTGATCTATCTCCCTCATACGCATAAAGACATCCGCAATCATTATATCACTCTGCTGCAGCAGGCGGGAAAAGGCAATTTCGCCAGGAAAATTATCGGCGAAGATGAAGAGACGCAGCGGCCGAAAATCGTCGCCGTCGATGATTCAAGGATGATTCTTAATATCTATAAAGCAACACTTCATGAGCTGGGTTACGATCCGGTTCTTTTTGAATTCCCGGCTTCAGCCCTGGCCTGGCTGCAGACCGAGAAACCAATGATGGTCCTTACCGATCTCAATATGCCGGATATAACCGGTATACAGCTCACTGAAAGCATTCGTCAAAAATACGCCGCCGGGGAGCTGCCGGTAATAATGGTGACTACTCAGAATGAGAGCCAGGACAATGCGGCGGCATGTAAGGCCGGGGTCAACGATATCGTTCATAAACCCTTTACCACTCAAAGTCTTGGTGCTGCTATCGATGGGGCTTTGCAAAAAGTGACGAACAAAGATCGGTGAAATGTCTGCCTATGTCTGCAGGCTTATGCGCATCTGACCCGAAGACGAGGGGGATACGGTAATCAAGCGCCATGGCCAGAATGCGGCTATTGGGAAACTGCTCCTGCCGGATATCGATTCCCGAGGTGTTGATTTCAAGAGCCATATCACGGTTTTTTACCGCCTGCAGCAATATATCGATCTGTTCATAGTGGGTATTGGTGAGGCTGATTCCCGGTAGCCAGCGCAGCGCGCCATCCAGATGGCAGAGCATAGTACCGGGCAAACAACCGACCGCCTCGGTGAGGGCGATGAAATAGTGGCTGAGAATTTTCTCGCTGTCGTATTGCCGGGCAAGCTGAATATTGTTTTCTTTACGACTGAACATATTCAGGTGATGGTCCCTTTCGTCAATTTTCAAAAAATGACAGGAAATACCTACCTGGTCCCAACATCTTTTGGTCAGTCGTGTCTGGAGTGTCGCTGCACACAAGGGGTTATAGCCACATTCCACTCCGAGACCAATCTCGATAACACCTGCATACGCTAATCGCAGCCGTTCGCCTTCGGCAAAATAGCTATCAAAGTCTTCTTCAGTAAGCCAGGTTTTTTCCTCAAGAGAATTGATTCCTTCTTCCATATGCTCCAGGAAGATTATTTTTCTCAGCTTCTTTTGGATGGCGGCTTGGACATACTCCTCCATCTCACCGACCGCATGGCCGCAGAAATGGGTATGGATATGGGAGTCTACCGATGGGTCGACACCTAAGCGAGGCGTATTTATAAACATATCGTGCGGGTGCTTAACGCGAGAAAACCTTTACAAATCAGGCATTCCCTTTCGGGAAAAAATGAAGAACCCCATCGATATCGGACGTGTCGCAGACATGACCGAGTTCGAGCTCCAGATCAAGATATTCTTCGATACCTTCAATCTTCAGGGAGAGAGCCGGACCGTCAGGAAGATGATAAACTACCGTACTGACACCGGATAAATCGATTGGACGACTAAATATTTTCATTGATGTAAAACCTTGTGCCGCAGGTTACCCAGCAGGCTAAAAAATAAATAAAATATGCAAGCTAGATGACATATACGATCTATTAAGCAAAACTGCAAGGGTAACCGGCAGAAAAAAGTGTGCTACCGGCAAATCCATACATGGAAAGATCCAGAGTTTTTACGAGTCAATCAATGTTGAAATTGGTTTACACGACAGATGGAGGCGTTTATGGTATAAGGTTGTCTGCGACAAACTTAATCCTGTAGAAAAGGGTTGCACTATAAACTTATTTTTTAGGTGATGTAATGAGTAAAGCTGAAAAAGATTCCAAATCGAAAACGATTTTTGGGAAGGAAAAAAATCCATCGTCGATTGAACCCAAAAAATTGACCCTGGACAGTCCGCTGAAATTTCGGTGTCATCCCGGAGTGCGATGTTTTACGGCATGCTGCGGAGGGATTAAAATTGTTTTAACTCCTTTTGATATTTTGCAGTTAACGAAAAGATTAAACATCCCGGCCCATGAATTTTTGCACACCTATACCCAGCCGACCTACTTGGAAAAAACCGATATGCCCGGGGTCATGATCAAGTTGCGTGAGGAAGACAATAAATGTCCCTTTGTAACCCCCGAGGGCTGCACGGTGTATAGCGACCGACCCACGGCCTGCCGATATTATCCGGTTGGAATGGCTGACTTTCATGAGGGCGGTGCGCGTGATGCCGAGGGCAAGGAAGTGCAAACGGTAGAAGAAAAGTTTTTCTTCATTGTCCGGGAAGACCACTGTAAAGGGTTTGAGGAAGATAAGGCCTGGACCATCCGTGAGTGGCGTGCGGACCAGGGCGTAGATGTTCGGGACGAAATGAATAAGGAGTGGCTGCGACTGGTCATGCGGCGTAAATCGTATGGTCTTCAGGCAACTCTTTCAGAGCCGGCCAAGCGGATGTTTTTCATGGCTTCCACCGATCTGGCCACTTTTCGTAAGTTTGTTTTTGAGAGCTCTTTCCTCGATACCTATGAGCTCGACCAGGAAACTATTGATAAGATCAGAGAAGACGATGTTGAGCTGATGCTCTTTTCTTTTAAATATCTGGCGGCAACCCTTTTTGGCGCCCAGGCCTTAAAGATCAAGGATGATAAGATAAAAGCTAAAGTAGCCCAGATGAAAGAACGTCAGGCCGAAGTGGTCCTGCAGTCGGTTAAGGAGTACGAGGAGTTGAAAGCGGAAACAGCCCGGAAAAAGGCTGAGACTGGAATTGATAAGAAACAATGATGCTGTTGTAAAACCTCTTCATTACGATTTCCGTAGGGGCACACACACATATGTGTGCCCCTACATCGACTTATTATAACATCATCAACAATTACTAAAAAAAGCCCGGTGGTTATATACCACCGGGCCTTTTTTAGTATGAGCTACTTGCATTTCGGGGATAACTGAAATGCAGGTATAGAAAAGATTATTCTTCTACTTTGGCCTCAGGCTCAAGCGCAACAGCAAGACTCTTGAGGAATTTCCAACTCTTCAAGGTGTCGTTCTGGGATGCGGCAAAAAGTCCGGCGGCTTCACTGGGATTTACCCGCTTTAAGGAACGGTAGCGGTTCTCACCCAGGGCATATTCCTCAAAGCTCATGGTCGGTTCTTTCGAGTCGATGATCAATGGATTTTTTCCCTGGGCTTCCAGATCCGGATTGAAGCGGTACAGCGGCCAGTGACCGCAGGCGACGGCTTTTTTCTGCTGCTCAAGGCCAAGAGCCATATTGATGCCATGGTTGATGCAATGCGCATAGGCAATGATCAGAGATGGTCCGTCGTAGGCCTCGGCCTCGGCGATGGCTTTGATCGCCTGAGCCGGGTTGGCGCCGATGCTGATCTGGGCCACATACACATTGCCGTAGGTGGCGAAGATCATGCCCATGTTCTTTTTGGGCAGTTTCTTGCCACTCGAGGCAAACTGGGCAGTAGCCGCGCGAGGTGTCGATTTGGACATCTGGCCGCCGGTGTTGGAGTACACTTCCGTGTCGACCACAAGAAGGTTGACATTCTCACCGGAAGCAAGGACATGGTCAACTCCGCCATAACCGATATCATAGGCCCAGCCGTCACCGCCAAAGCCCCAGACGGATTTTTTGACCAGAAAATCCGAGACATGCAGGAGTCGACGGGCAAGAGGATTATTGCTGGTTTTTATCGCTGCATTGAGTTGATCGATTCGTGCGCGCTGCGCTTCGATATCCATCTGCGTAGTCTGACTCGCCTCGAGGATGGAAGTCGTCAAATCCTGACCGATGATGCCGGCTTCAGTGGCACTGGTCAAAAGCTCGGTAGCCTGTTGCTTCATCTTGTTGATGGTGGTACGCATGCCAGCACTGAACTCGGCACAGTCCTCGAAAAGTGAGTTGGCCCAGGTGGGACCTCGGCCGTCTTTACGCTTGGAATACGGGGTCGTCGGCAGATTACCGCCGTAAATAGAGGTACAGCCGGTGGCGTTGCCGATATACATTCTATCGCCGAACAGCTGGGAAATAAGCTTGATGTACGGGGTTTCACCGCAGCCGGCACAGGCGCCGGAGAACTCAAACAACGGCTGTTTCAACTGGCTGCCTTTTACTGTTGCCAGGTTGATGTCAGCCGGGTTGATTTCCGGCAATTCAAGGAAGTAAGATACGTTTTGTGATTGAACAGCTCTAATTTCTTCACTGTTCGGCACCATCTCCAGGGCTTTTGTTTTCGCCGGGCAGACGCTGACACAGAGGGTACAGCCGCAGCAATCTTCGGTGAAGATCTGCACGGTAAAGCGCTGACCTTTAAATTGCTTGCCGACAGCGTCTATGGACTGAAACGCCTCGGGAGCATTTTTTGCCTCTGGATAGACTTTTATACGGTTGGCGGCGTGCGGGCAAACGAGCGAACACTGGCCGCACTGGATACAATTGTCCGGCAGCCATCGGGGGACGGCTACGGCGATGTTGCGCTTCTCGTACTGGGTGGTACCGGTTGGCCAGGTACCATCGTCAGGCATCTGCGATACTTTCAGTTGCGCCCCATTGCCTTCGATGAGCTTGGCGGTAACTTCCTTGACGAACTTGGGTGCATGATCCGGCACGGCTGGCGGCATTGGTTTACCATCGACAGTGGATCCCAGGGGAACCTGGACGATATTTTTTACTGCGCCGTCAACCGCACTGTAGTTCATCTCGACCACTTTATCGCCTTTCTTGCCGTAGGTCTTCTTGATTGCTTTCTTGATGGCGGCAATAGCTTCCTCTTCGGTGAGAATCCCGGAAATAAGGAAGAAGGCGGTCTGCATAATCATGTTGATGCGAGCGCCAAGCCCTAGAGCGAGTCCCAGGGAGACAGCGTCGATGATGTAGAATTTCGCCTTCTTGGTAATCAGGTCGCGCTGGACTTTACCTGGCAAATGCTCCCAGACGGTGTCTTTGTTATAGTTGGTGGTTAATAAGAAGGTTCCTCCTTCATCCAGGTTGGTCAACATATCCACCTGGTTCAGGAAAGTGAAGTTATGGCAGGCGATAAAGTTGGCTTTATTGATCAGATAGGGAGCAACAACCGAATTTTTACCAAATCGCAGATGGCTGGTGGTGATAGACCCTGATTTTTTTGAGTCATAGACAAAGTACCCCTGCGCCGAGTTATCGGTTTCAGTACCGATGATTTTAATGGTGTTTTTGTTGGCTCCCACGGTACCATCAGACCCAAGGCCATAGAACATCGCCCGGTAAACATCTTTCCCTTCAATATCAAATGACGGGTCATATTTAAGGCTGGAGAAGGTGACATCATCGTTGGGACCGACGCAGAATTTGCGCATCGGCGCCATTATCTTCATATTGTCGAAGACTGCCTTCACCATTGCCGGGGTAAATTCTGCCGAACCGAGGCCATAGCGGCCGGACAGAATCACCGGGGGATACATCGAGTTGTTCGATTCGGCGGCTTCACCAATCGCTGCCCGTACATCGAGATAGAGAGGTTCACCGGGGGCGCCGGGCTCTTTGGTACGGTCGAGGACGGTGATTTTTTCGACCGAGGCAGGCAGAGAATTGACCATGGCCCTGCAGTCAAACGGACGATACAGGCGAACCAAGACCATACCGACTTTTTCTCCCTGAGAGATGAGGAAGTCGATAGTGGATTGCGCGGTTTCACAACCTGAACCCATCATAACGATGATATTTTCGGCATCGGGTGCACCGTGGTAATCAAAGAGATGATATTGCCGACCGATTATACCGGCGAATTTATCCATGGTCTCTTGCACAATAGCAGGGACCGCATTGTAATATTTGTTGACCGTTTCACGACCGGTAAAGAAGACATCCGGATTTTGTGCGGTTCCGCGAATGGTCGGATGGTCGGGGGAGAGCGCTCGGTGGCGATGTTCAAAAATCAACTCTTCGTCGATCATCTCAGCCATCTGGTCGTAGCTGATTTCTTCGATCTTCTGGATTTCATGGCTGGTACGGAAGCCGTCAAAGAAATGGATAAAAGGGATGCGGGAGGCCAGGGTTGCCTGGGTGGCGATCAGTGCCATGTCCATGGCCTGCTGCACGTTTTCGGCGCAGAGCATGGCCCAGCCGGTCTGGCGGGCAGCGTAGATATCGCTGTGGTCGCCAAAAATCGACAGCGCCTGGCAGGCAATGGCCCGTGCCGTTACATGAAAAACGGTCGGTGTTAATTCACCGGCAATTTTGTACATATTGGGAATCATCAACAACAGGCCCTGGGAAGCCGTGAAGGTCGTGCAGAGAGCTCCGGTAGTGAGCGATCCGTGGATAGAACCGGCAACCCCTGCTTCGGATTGCATCTGATTGACTACGGGCACCGTGCCCCAGATATTTTTCTGCAGGGTGGCGGATTTGGAGTCGGCTTCCGCGGCCAGCGGGGTCGATGGAGTAATGGGATAGAGCGTTATGACTTCACTTGTGGCATAGGCGACGTGGGTGCACGCCTGATTACCGTCAATCGTTACCATCTTTCGCGACATAATGTGTTCTCCTTTGTTATTCTATTTGTTGGGCCGGTACCATTGGCGAAAACTGCCAAAATAGTATAAATGTCCTGTGGGGTAAGGTGAGCGTTCATGAAATACCCGGTGATAATAGTATATGGGTGGCCGAATTACAACTAATTCAATGATAAATTTCGTCGTATGCACTCTGTCTTATGCAAGATGAACGCAAAGAATGAGAAGCGTTGATCGGAGCCATCAGTAAAACAAATGGTCAATGCCTGGTGAAATTACTTATCAAGCCGCAAAGGTGTTATAATTTTGAATGTTGTTGAAGCATTTACTGTTGAAGGTTGTTTATGATAAGAATGCAGGATCCGGATTTGAGCAGATTGCTGAAATTTCTTGCCAGGCAAAAGGAATTTGTCTTTCTCGATACCTCGAGACCGGATTGTGAAAATATTGCATCATTGCTATTTCTTGACCCGGTGGGCAGGTTGGTCTGTCGGCTCCACGATAATCTTGATGAATATCTGAGAGTTCTTCAGGAACAACTGGATAATGGACTGTATCTGGCTGGTTGGGTAGGGTATGAATTTGGCGCTCTGCTGGAAGGAAAAATTGCGCTTGGTAATGCTGCTTCTTCTGACGGCAATCTGGTGCTGGCCGATTTAGGCGTCTTTGCTGAGCCGCGCAGGTTCGACCACACCAATGCCGAACATGATTTTCCCTTTGAGGGTAGTGACGATAGCGGCGAAGAAACCGTGGCGACCTGGGTCATTGAAAATCTTCGACCGAACATGGTCAAAGAAGAATTTCTCGCGGCCCTTGACCGAGTGCGGCAGTATATTATTGCCGGGGATACCTATCAGGTCAATTTGACCATGAAACTGCTTTTTGATTTTGCCGGTTCTGTGGAGATGCTGTACGCCGTGCTGCGCAAAAATCAATCCGTTGCTTATAGTGCCTATATACGCAATGGTGAGGAACGGATTTTGTCGTTTTCCCCTGAACTGTTTTTCAGAAAAGAACACGACGAAATCACCGTTCGACCAATGAAGGGAACCGCCGTCAAGGGAAGAAACAGCATAGAAGAACAGGCCAATAGCACCAGATTGAAGCAGGACAGCAAAAACAGAAGTGAGAATGTCATGATTGTCGATCTGTTGCGCAATGACCTTGCCCGGTTGATCAATGGCCATGGGATGGGTCGGGTCTTTGTTGAATCGTTGTTTGATATCGAATCGTATGAGAGTCTGCTGCAGATGACCTCTACGGTTAAAGCCGGCGGGGAATCGGCAGCGATGGCCAAGATCCAGCTTGCCGAAATTTTCCGGGCCTTGTTTCCCTGTGGTTCGATAACCGGGGCACCAAAAATCCGCACTATGCAAATTATCGCTGAGCTGGAAAAGGAGCGTCGGGGAGTCTATACCGGGGCGATCGGCTATTTCGGACCGGATGGCTCGGCGGTTTTTAATGTGCCGATTCGGACAATCAGGCTGCAGGGAAATCACGGTGAAATGGGCATCGGCGCTGGTATTACCCACGATTCGATTGCCGAAGAAGAATGGTCCGAATCCCTGCTGAAAGGTCATTTTTTGACCCATCGTCAACCTGATTTTCAGTTGCTGGAAACGCTGCTCCGTCAGCCCGGCGCAGGCTTTTGGCTGCTCGATGCCCATCTTCAGCGACTGGCCGGTGCGGCGCAATTCTTTAAATTTTCCTATGATGAACAGGCGATACGCGTTCGCCTCGGCAGAGAGGAAAGCCTGGAAAGCGACTCCTGTTGCCGCGTGCGGCTGGTGCTGCATAAAGACGGTCGAATCTCGCTCACGACGGTACCATGTGCTGCGCCCGGACTCTCCCGATTGCCGCGATATGTGCCGCAGGATAAGATGGCTGCCCTGCCGATGGTCGATTTTTCATCGCATGAAATAAATGCTCAAGGTCCATGGCTCTTTCATAAGACGACCATGCGGCCCTGGTATGATGCCGAATATAAACGTGCCCGAGAAGAAGGTCTAATTGATGTGCTGTTTTGCAATAGCACCGGCGAGGTGACTGAAGGCTGCATAAGTAATGTGATCATTTACCGTGACGGCCGATATCTCACCCCGCCGGTGGCAAGTGGTTTGCTGCCCGGGGTTATGCGGGCGCATCTATTGGCAGACCACCATGTGCCCCTGGTCGAGAAGGTGCTGACCCGTGACGATGTCATGAACGCCGGTGCACTCTTTATCTGTAATTCGGTTCGAGGCGTAGTGCGGGTTAAGATGCGGACTAATTTACAGTAATATTAGTGGACGAGAGAATCATCCTGGTCGGGAGTGATCTGGACCGGTGGAATAAGCAGATTGTGCAGCTTGCCCAACTTTCTTACTGCCGTCATAAATGTGGAAGGAAGGGGGATGTCCCGCTCTTCCAGCAAGAAATTGAGTTGTTTGGCGCGAACTAAAGTTGTTGAGCTGTCATAGCCTTCCTGATGATCGCACAATGTCTGAATGCGCAGGGCGTCGGTAAGCAGCGGGCAGAGAGAGGGAACCGCTTCTTTTAAAGCAAGAAGTTCCTGCTCAATAGCGGTCCGGTTCTCCTGGCGGAATCGGACGAATTTGTCTGCCGGGTTCAGGGTGCCGAAGACTTCATTAGTGATCGAACCGGCCAACATAATCAGGTGCTCCTTGGCCAGGTCCGGTCTTTTATCCATCAGCCTGGAGCGCA
Source organism: uncultured delta proteobacterium (assembly GCA_963796255.1). Classification (GTDB taxonomy): domain Bacteria; phylum Desulfobacterota; class Desulfobulbia; order Desulfobulbales; family Desulfocapsaceae; genus Desulforhopalus_A. The sequence continues at coordinate 43,622 of CAWCLE010000023.1, forward strand.
TTTCTTTATAGAACACCATTTGCACGATGCTTACCCCTTCGCGCAGCGATCCGATAAGTTGTGACTGCTTATGGGTGGGCTTATAGGTGGTATTGGTTGTCATGGAATCGAGTCGTTAGAGAATAATTTTTATCGCAAGGCTTGCCTTGAGCGTTTGGTAGATGCGCAGCCGGATTTCTTCGCTTGGTACTTCAATCTCAGCGTGGAGACTGTGATATTTCCCTTTGGAGCTTACGCGTGAATGGCTGATTCTAACGGCAAGAGGGGCACAGGCAGAAACAATGGCATCTTTTAAGAGGCTGCAGTCTTCACCAATAACGGTATACGCCCAGGTGCAGGGGTATTCTATTTCGGGCTGCTCAGGTGATTTACCAGGCAGAGAGTTATATAAGACCATAATTTATGATGGCGGCCCAAAAACATAAGATTTCTTTTAAATAAAGGATGAAAAATATCCGCTGTTACAATAAGTGCGAGGGGAAAATAATAATGAATCAGTCGGCAGCTGTCAAGAAAAAGGCCGTTTAGTCAAGATAAGGAACTGTTCTCAAATAGTCTTTGGAATTAATCACTCGCTGATGATACAATCGAACAAAATGCCTCTTCTCGGATAAGCTCATATAAGATGGAGTGCAAGATCAATTGCTGTGCCGGAAAAACACTTAAAATTAAAGGAAATCCAGTGGATTCGAGAGATAAACAAGCGATTGACGATGCGTTCTTTGCCAGTGAAGCGCAGAAAAGGGCCATTTTTGAGGGATTCAGCGGGATTCTGATTTTTTTTGACCACAATGCGAAGGCGCAGTGGCTTAACAAGACGATGCATGAAAAATATCCCAATGCAATCGGCAAAGCCTGTCATGAAATTTTTTGTGCCCGCACCGAGAAATGTTCCTCTTGCGCATTTCATAAGAGCATGCAAAGCGGCAAAATCGAATCAAGTACGCAGCGTATCGGCATTTTTGGCAAGGAAGGCGATGAGACGGTCTTTGATATCACCGCTTCTCCGGTAAAAGGCCGAAATAATAATATTTCCGGGGTCATTGTCATTGCCCAGAATGTGACGGAACAATATCGGCTGGAAAGACAGTTGCGGCATACTCAGAAAATGGAGGCAATTGGCACTCTGGCCGGTGGTGTGGCCCATGACTTTAATAACGTGCTTACCCCAATTATGGGATATACGGAAATAATTCGCCTGAAGCTGCAACAGGATGGCTTCAGCGATAAAGCGGTTTATGAATACCTGGAACAAATTCTCAAGGCATCCAAGAGGGCCAAGTCCCTGGTTGAGCAAGTACTGACTTTTTCGCGCAGTACCGAGAAAAAAGCGATGCTGCAGTATATGCATCCTATTATCAAGGAAGTGATGAAACTTATGCGGGTCACCCTGCCTAGCACCATTGTCATCAATGAAGCGGTGAATGAGCGATGCGGGCGGGTGTTGATTGATCCGGTGCAGATTCACCAGGTCCTTATCAATCTGTGTACTAACGCCGCCCATGCCATGACCGGCAGACATGGAGTGTTGACGGTCAAGCTCGATAAAGTTAAACCGAAAAATGGTAACCAAGAGTGGCTGGAGCTGAGTGTCGCGGATACCGGCGATGGCATTGAACAGGACATGCTCGATAGAATCTTTGAACCATATTTTTCCACCAAAGAAAAGACCAGCGGCACCGGTATGGGACTGGCTATGGTGCATGGCATCGTCAGCCGTCAAGGGGGGCATATAGAGGTAGAAAGTGAGATTGGCAAAGGGTCGGTTTTCCGGGTTCGTCTCCCCATCGCCCAGAAGGAGACCGGCATTGAACATATTGTCTCTTTGGGCGATCTGCAGGGTGGCTCAGGTACAATTCTGCTGGTCGATGATGAGGAGCAGGTGGTGCAGGTTACCGGAGAGATTTTGCAGAGCCTTGGCTATGAAATTGTCGGCAGAACCTCGCCATTGCAAGCACTGGAGCTTTTTTCAAGTTCACCCCATGACTTTGACCTGATTATTACCGATTTGACCATGCCCGGATTGACCGGTCTGGAGTTGAGCGAACGGGTGAAAATGATCCGGCCGGAAATTCCGGTGATCCTCTTTACCGGTTATTCGGATCAGGTCTCAAAAGACGCGGCTGTTGCGGCTGGCATAAAAGAGTACTGTATGAAGCCGATTTCCATGCGGGAACTCTCGCATGTAGTGGGACGATTTTTAGGCACGGGTGCGCAGGTGAAATTACCTATCCGGCCTGACCGACCCTCTCATTGATTATACCCGTTACCAAGACTGATTTGTTCATTAAGTGTCCAGAGATCGTACAGATAGCCCAGTGCAAAGAGTCCACCGGTGCAAAGATAAATTAGGCCGGTAACCCATTTCCCCATATACATCCGGTGAATACCGAACAGGCCGAGGAAAACCAGTAACAGCCAGGCTAGATCATAATCTATCGGCCCCTGGCGGTAGCGGATGTCGGCATCTTGATTCATCCCCGGTATAAGAAAGAGATCGATGATCCAGCCGATAAAAAACAGACCCAGGGTAAAAAAGTAAATTGTCCCGCTGATCTGTTTGCCGTAGTAAAAACGGTGTGCGCCAAGAAACCCGAAAATCCACAGCACGTAACCGACCAGCAATGAATGGGACGTCGAATCATTGTTTCCCATGATAATGTAAATGTCTTAATTGTTTATATTTTTGGATTCGGTTCCAGGCCTCCTCCAACCTCGCCTCCGTTATTGCCCCTTTTTCCAGTTTCCGCAGGATTGTATCTCTTACTTTGGTGAGAATCAATGGGTCATATGCCAGATTATTACCGATAATAATCAGATCCACCCCCGCTGCAAGAGCCTGACAACAGGATTCCACCAGCCCGTAATGGGCGGTGATTGCCTTCATCTGCATATCGTCGGAGATGATGACGCCGGTGAAATGCAGCTGCCCCCGAATAAGAGAATCAATGGTGGCGCGGGACAGGCTGGCCGGAAAATGGGCATCAAACTTTTTATTAAAGAGATGACCGAGCATGATCGCGTCTGCCTGATTCCTTTGCAGCAGGTACCGATAGGGAAGGAGTTCAATCTCTTGCCACGTCTCAGTGATATCGACAAAGCCGAGATGTGAGTCGGTACGAGAGCTGCCGTGGCCGGGAAAGTGTTTCAGGCAACACAGAACACCCTGCTGCCGATGCTCGTTTATCCAGGTTCCGGCGTGGGCCGCAACAGCGGCAGGATCGGCGGAAAAACTGCGGTCGTATCGACCGATTATTGGATTTTCCGGATAGATATTGAGATCGACCACCGGGGCAAGATTCAGGTTCACCCCAACATCTGCCAGCATCCTGGCAGTCTGCCCGGCACTGGCAATGGTCCGCTGCAGACCTGAGCACTTGCCGAGCTCCGCGGGCGACGGAGTGATGGGAAAGCCCCGCTCCTTTTTAAATCGATTGACTCGTCCGCCTTCCTGGTCGACAGCAATAAGCAGGCTATCCGTGGCTCGTTGTTGCAGGTAAGTGGTGAGCTCGCGGAGTTGATCCGCATCGATGATATTATTGTTATCTTGGGCCGCAGCTAAAAAACGGTCAAAAAGAATGACTCCGCCGAGATTTCGCTGCGTTATATCCTGAACTATGGGGTGATCGGCGTTAAGTTTATCGCCAGTGAAACCGAGGATAAAAAGTTGACCGATTTTCTGTTCCAGAGAGAGCTGCGCCATATTTGTGAACTGCGCCATATTTTTAAGGTATTGGGAAATGTCGGGTCGTCCTCTTTGCCATGTATTGAGCAATACTTTCAGCGGCTGGAATTGTCAAAGAAATTTCCAATGCGCTGAGTGTCAATATTATGACAGAGTAGTTACGTCGAGCAAAAAAGTGCCTGGAAAAAAAATGGTGATGCCGGCAAATTATTAATTAAATCATGAATATATTAATAAAATTAATAACTTATATTCTTTATGTTTATCTGCAGTGGCAGAATAATAGAAGTTGGCATGTTAAATGCATTAAAATTTCAAAATTAAAGGTAAAGATTTTTATACCAGCAGCCGATAATAATACTGACCAGTAATACAATCTTTTGACAAAGTCCAATTTTGAGGAATATCGATCATGACGCTGACAACCAAACAAGCTCAATTTCCAAACCTGAACCTACAGCAGGTAGAGTTGGAAAAGGTTATGGTTGAGCTTGACTATGTAAAAAAACAGTCTGAACGACTCGATCTCATTAATAAACTGCATGCAAGAATGGCTGGAGTGCTCAGTCTGACCGGCATGATTGAAGCCTATTCCGTATGGTTGATGCCACTGGTTGAACACGAACTCATCGGTTACAACAACACCAGTCGCAATAAACGCCATCTCTTTTGTTCAGGACATGGACCGAATAGAAGAAAAGCAATTGCATTTGCCGAACAGCTTATCGAAAATAAAACACCCCTTGATGGGTCTTTTACTAAGAAAAATGGCCGATATGCTTATAAATGGGTCTTTGAAACGGCAGATGACACCGGCATTCTGTTGATCCTGAAAAAAGGTTATAAGCTGTCATCCGAGGAAATAGATCTGATCAACCACTCCTTTGAAATACTGGCGGAATGTCTGCGGCGGGGACTGGAATATGAGGATCTGTTCGAACGGGCAAGCAATGACCAATTGACTGGTCTTTCCAACAGGCGGGTATTTGAAGAACGTATTCACGGCATGATCGACAGCGCCAAACGGCATCATCATCCGCTGTCGATGATTTCCATGGATCTGGATAAATTCAAGCAGATTAATGACAATCTTGGACATCAGGCGGGAGACGAGGTATTGAAAGTGGTCGCTGACGTGCTGAAAAAGGCGGTTCGATCGACTGATCTGCTGATCCGCATGGGTGGTGACGAGTTTTTGCTTATCCTTGACAATACCGATCTGAAAAATGGCCGGGTTCTGGCGGAAAGATTATGTTTTGCGGTTGATGATCTGAACATCTGGGCCAATGCGACAACCAAACTGGGTGTCTCCATTGGACTGACCCAGCTCAGAGAGGAAGAGGGCTTGCGGCAGTGGTTGGAGCGAACTGACGATATTCTTTACCACGCCAAGGCCGAAGGCCGATCGAGAGTTGCTGTGGAATAGATAGTGCCCTCCATAAATGAAAAACAAAAAAGCCGACTTTACTAAAAGTCGGCTTTTTTATTTTTGATGAATTTCCGTCAGGTGTGCTTGACGGTAATTTTAAGGGGAATCGCGTGCAGGGATTTACTGCGCTGCTCGGTAGAGCCAAGGCTCCAGTCACTGCAGGTAGCGTTGTCACCCAGCAGGGTGTCAAGCTCGCGGACGACGCCGCTGATGTTGATTACCGGATGCCGGGAAAAAACCTGCGGTAGCCCCTGTGTGAGATTGCAGGCCAGGCAGCAGTTCGGTCGCTCGTGCAGGAGCAGATCCATAGTGAGGGTGTGGCCATCGTATTGCCGGTAGGCCAGTTCGATGTCATAGGCACCTTCACCGGCATCACCGAAAAGAGCTTCAAAAAAATCATCGCTTCTTTTTTTAGGGAAAATTCTCGCTAGATTTTCAGGGGTCAGAATAGTTTTTATTGTGTCGGTTGTCATAGGTTTTATTAGCCAAAGTTTCTCTGGTCAAAATAACCAAGAGGGAAATTCTTAAGAATAACCGAGTTACAATACAACAGTGCCGCCGATTTTGTCAACCGACGTTGCACCGTGAAATGGCCTGTGTTACAGTAGCGGCCATGAAAAATGACAGCATTTCTTCCTCTTTAAACACGCCTTCGGCTATCGTCAACCGGAGGGAACTGAACGAATCGCAGTATCGGGCGGTAACCACCACTCAAGGACCGGTGCTGGTGATTGCCGGAGCAGGCAGCGGCAAGACGCGCACCCTGGTATACCGGGTTGCCCATCTGGTGGAGAGCGGGGTGCCGCCCGAGGCGATTCTATTGCTCACCTTTACCAGAAAGGCTAGCCAGGAAATGTTATGGCGAGCCGGTCGGCTCCGCAATGAAAACTGCAATAGAGTGGTCGGCGGGACCTTTCACGGCGTGGCGAATATGCTCCTGCGTCGCTATGGGGCGCGCATCGGTTACGGGTCGTCTTTTTCCATCATCGACCGGGCTGACGCCGAGGGTATTGTCAACTTGCTGAAATCCTCGCTTGGTCTTGGCAAGCACAACAAGCGCTTTCCTTCGAAGCGGGCGGTCATCAATATGATCAGTGGCTCGGTTAACCGGTCAATTGATCTTGAGGAGCTGGTGCAGGATCAATATGCCCATCTCTCCGACCATCTCGAGGACATTCTCACCCTGCACAAAGCCTATCAGCAGTTCAAGTTTGATCATGGCCTGATGGATTATGATGATTTGCTGGTGAACTGGAAACGGCTGTTGGTTGAGGCGCCGGAGGTCCAGCAGGCGGTATCGGAGAGATTTGCCTATATAATGGTTGATGAATACCAGGATACCAACCTTATCCAGGCCGATATTATCCGGCTGGCCGCGCATACCCATGACAATGTCATGGTTGTCGGCGACGATTCCCAGTCGATCTACTCCTTTCGGGGGGCCGATTTCTACAATATCATGCGCTTTCCTAAAGTGTTTCAAGGGACCAGGATCATTAAGCTGGAGGAGAACTACCGCTCGACCCAGCCGATACTTTCGCTGACCAACGATATTATCAAAAATGCGGCGGAAAAATATACCAAAACACTTTTTACCAGCATCGAAGGCGATCTCAAGCCGATGGTCTTTGCTGCCAGAGATGAACGAGAGGAGGCGGCATTTATCGTCCGAAACATCCAGCAACTGCTGGCAAAAGGTGTCGCGCTTACCGATATTGCCGTTTTGTTTCGCTCGAGTTTTCATTCCTACAAACTCGAATTGGCACTGGGCTCGGAAAACCTGGAATATGAAAAGCGGGGCGGGCTCAAGCTGACTGAGTCAGCGCATATGAAAGATATGATCGCCTTTCTTCGCGTGCTGGTCAATCCGCAGGATACTCTTTCCTGGAACAGAATTCTTCTGCAGTTAGAGAAGGTCGGGCCGGCAACTGCCCAGAAAATTTCTGCAACCATTGCCCAGGCAAATGATGCGCTGGAAGCCCTGAAAAACTATACCCCGGGTAAAACATGGCACGACTCGTACGCCAGACTGGTACGGCTGTTTGTTGATCTGCACGCCGAGAATCTATCACCTGCAGCACTTTTTGAAATCGCCCTGATTTATTACCAGCCCATCTTTGAGCGGCTTTACAACGATGATTTTCCTAAACGGCAGAAAGATCTGGAGCAACTCAAAAGCATCATGGGCGGCTATGAGGACCTGCAAAGCTTTATTGACGACACGACTCTTGATCCACCCGAGGAGAGTCCTCGCGAGGGGCGGGGCATGGATCGGCTTATTTTATCGACCATTCATTCCTCTAAAGGTCTGGAATTTGAAGCGGTATTTATAATCGGGGTGGCCGACGGCCGTTTTCCTCACGCTTCGGCAACCTTTGGTGAACAGTGGGAAGAAGAGCGCAGACTATTATATGTTGCGGCTACACGGGCCAAAAAATATCTGTACTTAAGTTATCCGCGGCATATGATGACCCCTGATCGACAATTCCGCAGGGTTGGCATGTCGCCATTTTTAAATGAGCTGAGCGGGGGACTCTTTGAACGGATTGCTGAGCAATCCGGTGACATTCAAGATTCTTGCAATTTTTCGTCGAGCGGATATTCAGCTCCGGCCAAAAAGAAAAGCGCACCACAGAAAAAGTTGGAAATGACAGATTTTTTTGTGGGGTGTAGAGTAAAACATCCATTTTTTGGCGAAGGATCGGTAACCAAAGTGTCAAAAGCGCGATCGCTTGATATCCATTTTGACAGGCATGGCCTGAAAACTCTCCATCTGGACTACGCAAAACTGACAATTCTTTGACATTAATTTCACCTCTTTAAAACGTAAAACGAAAAAAATCATGACATACGATGAAGTGCTGGTGCATCTCGATGCCCTGCAGATGCATAAAATAAAGCTCGGCCTTGAGGCCATGCAGGCCTTTCTGGACAAAGTTGATCGACCGGAAAAACGCCTGAAATGTATTCATGTTGCCGGCACTAACGGCAAGGGCTCGGTTTGTGCAGCTCTTGCCGAGGTGCTTGGCCGGGCGGGGTATCGAATCGGGGTCTATACGTCACCCCATCTGAGCAGTGTGCGGGAAAGATTCAGGATCGGGGGTGAATATATCAGCGAGCAGGCCTTCGCCGAGCTAGGTACCAGAATTTGCCGGGTTCTCGGCGATGAGCAGATCACTTATTTTGAATTTACCACGGCGCTTGGCCTGCTGTGGTTTGCCGAGTCCAATGTTGACCTGGTCGTGCTCGAGACCGGCATGGGTGGGCGACTCGATGCCACCAATGTGGTAACGCCTCTGGTGTCGGTTATCACCAGTATCAGCATGGATCATGAGATATATCTCGGCGATAGTCTCGCAGCGATAGCCGGCGAAAAAGCCGGAATTATCAAGCCGGGAATCCCAGTGGTATCGGGAGCTGTTCATCCGGAGGTGGCGCCGGTCATCGAGACCACCGGCAAAGCGCTGAATGCTCAGGTGCTATCGCTTGGTCAAGATTTTGACTATACCGTGCATGCTGACAAAACATGGTCATGGATGGGCGGCAAATATCTGGGCAATCGGAAAATCGACGGCCTACACTGTAGCCGCTCGAGTCTGGTCCAGCCGGAAAATGATTCCCTTACTCTTGCGGTGCTGCAACTCTTGCAGAAATATGGCTACCCAGTCAGCGGGCAGCAGATAAATGAGGGCCTCGCCCAGGTTAAGTGGCCGGGCAGGATGGAATACTTTGAGCAGCCATATATCCCGGCATCCACCCCTGGTGCTCCAGGAAAACAGGCGAAGTTTATTCGTTATCTTCTTGATGGGGCGCACAATACCGATGGTGTCAGAAATTTGGCAAAAACCTTGGGGGAAAACTTTCGGTATGGTCGGCTGGTCGGGATCTGGGGAGCGATGACCGATAAGGATTTGCGGACAACTCTTGGGCTGGTCGCGCCAATGGTCAGTACCTTGATTATCACCCAGCCGGACGGCGAGAGAGCCGCCACGCCGAAGCAGATTTATGCCATACTTGACCCAGAGCAAAAACAGAAAGCTCGTTGCATTGCCAAAGTTGATGAGGCTCTCCGTGCCGCGCAAGAGGCTGCAGACGATGGAGATTTGATTGTGGTTGGTGGCTCTCTCTATCTAATTGGGGCAATCCGGCATCTTTTATTGGGAGAGCTGGTCTAGTGACCAAGGACTATTTAGATTTCGATGCCCCGGGCGATGCAGAGATTCGCGCCGAACGCGGAAAGGCCAAGGACTTACGCAAAACCCGCTGGTGGCAGCAGAAAACAGCTCCGGGGTTGTGCCATTACTGCGGCAAAAGTATGGCTTTTAAGGATATCACCATGGACCATCTGGTGCCGCTGGCACGAGGTGGGCGTTCAGCTAAAGATAATCTTGTCCCCTGCTGCAAGGCGTGCAATAATCTGAAAAAAAGCATGATGCCCTTGGAATGGGAGGAATATCTTGACAAAACGGCCAGCGAAAAAGATTGAAAAACTGCGAAATATCGATTTTCTTATCGATTGTTTAGTCGATTTCGTTTAAAAGAGTTGAGCAAATCTCCACATTGCAGTCTTCCTCAAGGGCGGGTAGCTCAGCTGGATAGAGTGTCGGCCTCCGAAGCCGAAGGTCGCGGGTTCGAATCCCGCCTCGCCTAC
>CAWCLE010000024.1:0-249160 GCA_963796255.1 uncultured delta proteobacterium
GGTGGAGGCGGCGGGAGTCGAACCCGCGTCCGAAAATGCTCCCCTCTCGTATCTACATGCTTAGTTCCGTACTTTAATTTTCGCGCCGGGAACTCGGTCGGAACATAGATTTCCCGTTGCTAGACTGTTAAATCTCGTCGGCTGAAAGACAGACGGCCTTCAGACAACCAGCCCGTTGAGTCGACGCCCCAAATCCAGCCTTACGGGCGAAGGCTGGTGGAACGGCAGTATGACAGGTATTAAGCTGCTACTGCGTAGTTATAATCGTCTGCGATTATATTTATGTTCTACTGGTTTTACGAGCAAATAGAAGCTCGGCATGCAACAATGAGCTTACACATCCCCGTCGAATCCGTTTCGCCCCCTTTTAATAGATTCAATTCTAAGGTTATACTTTGTCATGACGCATCTCTCGCTGAATTTCGCGTTTGCTCTGATTTTCTTTGAGGGTGGCCCGTTTATCATATTCTCTTTTACCGCGGGCAAGACCGAGTTCAATCTTTGCCTTGCCATTCTCTATAAAGTATATCTTCAGTGGTATCAGGGCAAGGCCTTTTTCGTTGAGCTTACCGATAAGTTTTTTTATCTCCCGATGATGCAGCAGTAATTTTCGCACCCGGAGCGGCTCATTCGGATTCTGGGTGGCAAAAGAATACATCGAGATATGAACGTTGTGCAGCATCGGCTCCCCACGGGAATCGATCTTCACATAGCCATCGCGCAGGTTTGCCTTGCCGGCCCTGAGCGATTTGACTTCTGGTCCGGAGAGCACCATCCCCGCCTCATAGGTAGCGTCGATATGATAGTTATGAAAGGCCTTCTTATTTTTGGCGACGATCTTTATGGCCATCGGTTATTATCTCTTAGTATATCTACTATTAAAATCCGCTCAACAGCCTAAGCGGCAGTCACCCGCAGGGCTTCTTCGTAGGTGGTGATCCCGCGGCGTACCTTGTCCCACGCATCCTCGCGTAAGGTAGTCATTCCTTCGCGTATTGCAACCTGCCGTAATTCCAGGGTGTGCGCATCGTCTGCGACCATTTTCTTCACCTTGGCCGACAGGGGAAATATTTCAAAAATCCCGCACCTGCCTTTAAACCCGGTACCACGACAATCCCGACAGCCCTTACCGCGACTCAGCACAACAGCACCCGATTCGGCCACCGGAAAGCCCATTTTCAACAGATCTTCACTTTTCATCTCGAAATCCTCCGCACAGCCCGGGCAGATAGTTTTGACCAAACGCTGCGCCATGCAGCCGAGCAGGGAAGTGGCAATCATAAAGGACGGCAGTCCCAGGTCTCTAAGACGGGCGATGGACGCCACCGCATCGTTGGTATGCAGAGTAGAGAACACCAGGTGGCCGGTCATTGCCGCCTGCGCCGCATGGGCTGCCGTTTCACGGTCACGGATCTCACCAATCATAATAATATCAGGATCCTGACGGAGAATACTACGGAGGATGGTCGTAAATGTCACATCGATGAGCGGCTGGACGGCAATCTGGTTAAATTCCTCGTGGACCATCTCCACCGGATCTTCTATCGTGACAATATTTTTTTCCGGCGTGGCAATCTCTTTTAAAGTCGAATAGAGGGTAGTCGATTTACCACTTCCAGTTGGACCCGTGACTAAAATAATCCCGTGGGGTGAGGCGATAAAGGAATTATACACCTCCATATCCCTGGTGGAAAAGCCCAGGCTGCCGATTTTTTGAAACATTAATTCTGAGTCAAGAATCCGCAGCACCGCCTTTTCGCCAAAAGCTACGGGAATGGTCGATACCCGGATCTCCACGTCCTTGCCGCTCTTTTCACCGATTTTAATTCGACCGTCCTGGGGCCGTCTTTTTTCGGCAATATCGAGACGCGAGAGAAATTTAATGCGGGCGACAATAGCCGAATGGACCGCTTTAGGCAGATTATAGATGGTATGCAATGAGCCATCGATGCGAAAACGGACCATCGATACATTGCGTTTGGGCTCGATATGGATGTCGCTGGCCCGCTGTTCCAGGGCGTAGTGAAAGATATGATTGACCGCGGTCTTGATATGCTGATCCGAGGAGGTAATTTCTTTGGCGGAAGAAATTTTCACATACCGCTCGAGATTACCGATATCGATGGAGGCGGATGCCCCCGGGACAACGCCGAACTGATCTTCGGCCGCACTGATCGATTTCTGAAAACCGAAAAATTCGCCGATGATCCGCTTGATATCCGACTTGGTCGCTAAGTACGGCTTTATCCTGATCTGGTTGGCCTGCTCGATATCCGCCAGTGCAGCTTCACAGTCGGGATGATAAATAGCCGTTTCCACCACCCCATTTTCCAACTTGAACGGCAGAAGGAGCTGTCTGATGGCAAAGTTTCGGGGAATGGTCTTGGTGGCGACGTCCATGTCCAGCTCGAGCGGGTCAAGCTTTTTAAAGGGGAGATTTTTTTCCGCGGCGACAGCTCGCATGATACATTCTTCGTCGACTGATAATCCCTCGTCTCCCGGCAATTTAAAGTTGAAGCCGACGATGATATCCACCATATCCGGATAGTCTTTGTCGACTTCCACATCTTTGCCGACCTGACGGATAAGCTTTTGCCGCATTTTCCCCTTTTCAAGCACAACAAACTGACGCTGCTTGGGGCTTAATATTTTGCATCTGACAAGGGTATCGAGAAGTGCGTCGCTATGTAAATATTTCAATGACATTTGTGACTTACCTGGGAAAAAAAGAAGATCTTGATGTTCGTATCTTCCCATTTAGAGCATTATATTGCAAGTAGATAGAATAATCCGACAGGCTCCCAGTAGGTTTTCTACCGCACCTCTTGCTTTGCCGACTCCTGGGCCGCTGCCAATGCACGCACCGAGTCCTGATAGCTTTGACTCGTGAACCTGATCACCTGGGCCAGATAAAACCTTCTCTGGGCAGGATCCACCATCGCGGCTTCTTTCTCGGCATTGACCGCCTCATCGATCAGCTCATTCGCCCAATAGGCGGTGGCCAGCGTATCGAGGACGTGTCCTTTCGGCTGCAGCGTTGCCGCCGCTCTGGCAAGAGTCAATGCCCTGGCAGGATTTCTCAGCTTCAGATTGTTGCTGGTTAAGAGCAGCCAGGCAAAATTATTCATGATCTCCGGATTGACCGGATCAAGGCTATACGCTTTTTCATAGGCAACCAGGGCCTTTTCCTCCATCTTCCTGGTCAACATCAAATCGCCGATAAGCCGCTGCCAGATCGCTCGGTCCGGCTCTTGCTTCACTTTCTGCTGCAGGATCGATTCGGCAAAATTCTCCTGATAACGCTGGGCCAGAGCTTCTGTGGGAATCTGTCGGACCAGACCAACGATAACCAGCAGCAGTACCAGGTAAGCAAGCAGGCTGAAACGCACCTTAATATTCTGCCGCCTGACCAGTTGCGTGTCTTTTTCCGCCTGTTCGAGGCAATCAATCCTTTCGCCAATACCGAAATGATGCCAGTTGCGCTGCTCGCGGATATTGCCGCTGAGAGCCGAGATCTTCTCAAAAGCCGAGACGAGCGGTTGTGCTTTACCCATGGTCGCAAAACTGAACAGGTCGGCCTGCCGTTCAAAATTGCGGATGAAATAGCCGAAGACAAAGCGAAAATAGACCAGCATAAAAATAAGCAGCGGCACCGAGCCGACCAGGGTCAAAGCGGTTTCTGCCGAAATACCGCTCCAGTTGATCAAGGTATTCAGGGAATGAAGGGACAAAAGCATATAGATAAGCGGCTCGGCGAGCATCCCGACCAAGAGGCTGAAGCCGGTTATCAGAAAAATGTACAGCACCAGGTGGAACTTTTTCACATGGCCGATCTCATGGGCCATAATGGCCTCGATCTCGGCAATGGACATCGTCTCAATTAAGGCCGGAGTAAGCAGAATATAACGCAGTCCGGGCATAATGCCCATTACTGCGGCGGTCAGCATCCGCCCTTCAAAAAGAGGCCAGAGATAATACTCGGCGCTGAAATTCTGCCTCGCGCAAAAGGCATCCAGATGTTTTTTCAGCGGCCCTTCCGGCAATTTTTTACAATTCCACAGCCGGCGGACCAGCGGTGGAAAAAAAATCACCACAAAAAAGAGAAAAAAACCAAAGAGCAGCAAGTCGCCCCATTCGGAGGCAATAACTTGCTGCAGGCGGGGAAAAGGCAGCAGGGCGACAATATCGTACAGCAGCGACAGCATAAGCCACGGCAGGACGATGGGCAGATTGGCTTTGATATTGGCAAAAACGAATGCCCCAGTACTCTGCCTCCGATCAAAGATCAGCGCGTATTTTTCGTGCCCGGCCCGCCACATTAGAGCCAGAAAAAGGACAAAAAGGCCAAGCCCAGCCAGATTGACCAGCGCCGGCATGGCATTGCCGAAAGGGAGCAAAGACAGATAGTATTTTGCATCACAGAAATAGAGGCTCGCACCAAAAAAAAACAGGGCGAGAATCGACAGCTGCTTTTCGGTCTGGAAATATCCGGCTGACCGATCGTCCCGGACTCTGCCAAACAGCCTGTGAGCAAGCTGAGCATAGCCAAGCAGAAGCAGAACAAACGCAAGCAATGCCTGCCAGCCTGACAGAAGCGGCGTGGAAGGGATGCGATCGACGCTAAAAAGAAAAATAGCGACCAGAAACAGGAGAAGATTGGTATACATCAAAGCAATTCACCGGGGCTGTGTATAAAAAATGCCTGACGATCAGTATAGAAATTAGAGGTACAATTCATAGTACAATTACGTCTTGCAAGGATAGTTATCCTGTCTTAATTAGCAACCAGGATATGGCAAGCTCAACAGATTTGAGCTCGCGCCGCCTGAAGACGATTTTGTGGTCCTTTTTACTTTTTTGATTGACTTTATCAGCGATGTCATTTTATATAAGTTGTTTTATCTCTCAACATAAAAGAGAGGGGCGCATAGCTCAGTTGGTAGAGCCATCGGCTCATAACCGATCGGTCGTAGGTTCGAATCCTACTGCGCCCACCATTTTTTACAGCAGCTTTTGCGAAGAAACAACGGTTCCTTGAATAAAATAATAGTATACATTATCCAAAAGGGGGAAAGCATAAAACCCCTCAACTATACATCTCGATTCGGGCGCATACAACCTGAACGGGTGGAATGACAAAAGGTACATCCCCAGTGGGGTGTACCTTTTTTTTATTGATTATGCCGCTAAAAGTAAAAGACATTGTCGAAAGCCTGAATCAAGAGGCGCCCTTCAGCCTGGCTGAGTCATGGGATAATGTTGGACTCCTGGTCGGCAATCCTGAGCAGGAAGTAACCGCAGTTCTTGCCGGACTCGATCCCACCAACAGCCTGGTGGATGAGGCGATAGCTCAAGGCGCCAACATCATCATCACCCATCATCCGGTTATTTTTAAGCCACTGCACCAGATCAATACCGCCGAACCGGCCGGCAGGCTGCTGCAAAAAGCCCTTGCCAACCGTATCGCCATTATTGCCTGCCATACCAATTTCGATAGCGCCCGCGAAGGAGTGAGCGACTATCTTGCGGTAAAGCTTGGCCTTACGCATCTTGTCCCTCTAGTCGCCTCGACAAAAGACAGCGAAGCAGCCACCGGACTCGGGCGCATCGGTACGTACCCCTCCCCTCTTGCAGCAGCTGAATTTGTCGCCAGAATCCTGTCCACCCTGAAGTTACCAGGGGTGCAGATGGCTGGACCACTGCCAGGGGCGATCTCCACGGTGGCGATCTGCGGCGGCAGCGGTTCCGATCTGGCACCCCTAGCCCTGCAGCGTGGAGCGGATGTTTATCTGTCGGCCGAAATAAAACACAGTACGGCCATCTGGGCGGTGGAAAACGATTTCTGTATCATCGACGGCACCCACTATGCCACGGAAAAACCCGCCGTCGCCCTCCTCGTGAAAAGACTCCAGGAGGCAGGGACCAAGCAGGGCTGGAACATTCTAATACGACAAACGCAAGAGGAGCATCCCCCTTTCTTTTTGCTGGATACAACGTATAAAGCGCTTTAAGAACCAGAGAAACACATTAAACAGGAGAATCATTTTGAACGACATCTTAACCCAACTTGTTGAACTTCAGGCTATTGATCTGGAAATCGATCAAATCGATAACGCCATTAAGTCTGAACAAAGCGGCCTTGACGAACGTATGTCCGCCCTGGCAAAAAGGGAGACTTTGATCAACGAATTGCAGGAAATAATTACCGCCCTGCAAAAGGAAAGCCGAACCCTCGAAGGAGAAATGGCCGACAAGATGGACCATGTCCGGGAACGCCAGTCAAAAATGATGCAGGTGCAAACCGGTCGCGAGCAGACCGCACTGCTCAAGGAAATCGAAGACGCCAAGAAAAGTGCCAAGGAAAACGAAGAAAAAATCATGACCATCATGGAAGCAATCGAAACCAACACGGCACAGATGGAAGAAGAAAAAAACCTGTTGAAAGGTGAAAAGAAACTGGTCACCGAAGAGACCAATAAAGTGCGATCCAACATCGAGGCCATCAACAAGGGCAAAAAGAAAAAAGACCTGAAGCGGGTTGATCAGGCGGGGAAGATCAAGAAAACGCTGCTGCGCAAATACGATACCCTGCGCCTGCACCGCAACGGTCTTGCAGTTATTAATGTGGTGGATGGTGTCTGCCAGGGGTGTTTTATGGCCCTGCCGCCGCAACGCTACAACATGCTGCTCAAAGGCGACGAAATCTATGATTGCCCGACCTGCCAGCGCTTGAATTATTATGTCCCACCAGAAAAAGAAGAAAATTAACCGAACGTTTTCGCTTTAACTTTTGCGCTTTTCCCACTACATTAGCTGACGGAGCGGGTGCATGATCGCTCCGGTCTTCAGACCGGAGAGGAAAGTCCGAACTCTATAGGGCAGGGTGGTTCGTAACGCGAACGCCGGGCGACCGGGGGAAAGTGCCACAGAAAACAAACCGCCTGAGATGATCAGGTAAGGGTGAAACGGCGAGGTAAGAGCTCACCGCTTCCATGGTGACATGGGAGGCACGGCAAACCCCACCCAGAGCAAGACCAAATAGGGAGATGTTTGAGGGCGGCCCGTCCGAGATCTCCGGGTAGGTTGCAAGAGGTGTTGAGCGATCAACATCCCAGTGAAATGATCATGGCCCTTCACCGGGTACAGAATTCGGCTTATAACCCGCTCCATTTTTCTCAATGACACCTCGCGCAGCAGTCATAATTCCCGCCGCCGGCTTCGGCACCAGGATGAACCTGGACCATCCTAAACAGTTTCACCTCCTGGCCGGGAAACCAATTCTTGTCCATTCTGTACGCGCCTTTATCGACCACCCGCTTATTGATCATATCGTGGTCGTTGTTCCCACCGATTTTATTGATGAGACCAGGATCCTGTTTGAGCGCTATCAGCTCAACACTAAAAACCTGACAATAACCGGAGGTGGACGGCGGCGGCAGGATTCGGTCCGAGCCGGTCTGGACGTACTCGATGACGAGACGGCTATTGTCCTGGTCCATGACGGCGCAAGGCCTTTGGTCAACCGAGAAATCATTGAGAGATGCTATCTTGGCGCCGTCAAACATGGCGCCTGCATCGCAGCAATTCCGGTGAAAGACACCATTAAAAAAGGCGATGCAGCCGGCATAATTACCGCCACAATCGACCGGACAGCGCTCTGGCAGGCGCAAACACCCCAGGCCGCACGCAAAGAGCTTTTGGATACGGCCTTCAGGAAGAACTGGCAGAATGGCGATGCCGATGTAACCGATGAAGCTTCTCTTTTAGAACAGGCGGCAATTGCGGTAAGCCTTATCGAAGGCGCTGAGACCAATATAAAAATTACCCGCCCGGAGGACCTCCTCCTGGCCGAAAAAATAATGCATCAGGAGCAGCAACCCACCATGCGTATCGGCCATGGCTATGACGCCCACCGTTTTGCGGAAAACAGAAAACTTGTCCTCGGCGGCATCACCATCGAGCACAGCCATGGCCTGGCCGGACACTCCGATGCCGACGTGCTTACCCATGCCCTGTGCGACGCGATACTTGGCGCTTTGGGACAAGGCGATATCGGCCACCATTTTCCCGATACCGAGGAAAAATTTGCTGGTATTTATTCGATTACCCTGCTGGAACATGTCGTTGCCCTGGCGCAGGAACAGAGATATGTTATTGGCAACGCCGATATCACCGTGATCTGCCAGACACCTCGCCTTGCTCCCTACCTTGAGCTGATGCGAGAACTCCTCGGCCGCACATGCTGCATAGAGGCCAGTGCGCTCAACATTAAAGCAACAACCACGGAAAAAATGGGTTTTACCGGCAGAAAAGAGGGAATCAGCTGTCATGCCGTCGTTCTCCTGCAGACAAATCCACTAAAATGATAGAAAAGAGACTACTATGACCATTGCCATAAATCGGGAGCGGCTGGCCGCCACCTTTACAGAATTGTGTGAAATCAGCAGTCCTAGCAGAAAAGAAGGTGCCATCGCTGTCTATCTGAAAGAAAAATTTGCCGGCTTAGGCGCAGATATAATGTATGAAGACAATTCGGCGACCAAGACCGGCTCGGAATCCGGCAACCTGATCATCCGGTTCAACGGCAATTTGCCCCAGCAGCGGGGATTCTTTCTTTCCTGTCATATGGATACGGTGGAACCGGCAAATGATGTCCGGGTTCTGCGCACCGGAGATATCTTCACCAGTAAGGGTGCGACAATACTGGGCGGTGATGATAAGAGCGGCATTGCGGCCATTATCGAACTCTTTGCCATGCTGAAAGAAAACAGCACCCCGCATCCGATGCTGGAGATAATAATCACCACCTGCGAGGAGATCGGCCTGCTCGGCGCCAAATATCTTGAATACGATAAGCTTTTAACGGGTTACGGCTACGCCCTGGATTCTTCCGGCATTGATCATGTTATTGTCGGGGCGCCGGCTGCCAACAAGATCCAGGTAACAATGCAAGGGTTGGCCGCTCACGCCGGACTATGCCCGGAAGCAGGGATAAATGCCCTCTCGTTAGCTGTTGAAGCACTCAACTCCATACGCATGGGACGGCTTGACGAACAATCCAGTCGAAATTTCGGGGTCATCCAGGGCGGGGTTGCGACCAATATCGTCCCGGAACGAGTGATCTTAAAAGGCGAAGTGCGAAGCCATTCCACCGAGAAACTGCAGATTTATACCAAAGAAATTTTCGACGCCTTTGAAGGGACTATAGCCCGCTGGCAGGGTAGTGCGGTCACCGGCACAAAACGCCCCTCCGTCAGCTTTGAAATCCTAGGCGATTATCCGGCGCTGGTGCTTGCCGACGATACCCCGGTCATTCAAAAGATCCGCAAGGCATCCGCAGCAATCGGTAAAACCTTGCAATATATTGTTGCCGGAGGTGGCAGCGATGGCAACATTTTCTGTGGCTATGGCCTGCCGACGGCTATCATCGCCACCGGCATGGATAAAGTCCATACCCTGGATGAGCAGCTTGATCTCAATGATCTGGTCAGCCTGACGGAACTTCTTCACGCCCTGGCCACGACTCCTGCATAGACTGGACAGTTTTTTAAAAAACCATGAGCGTTTCTTGTTGAATTTACGTCTTACTTATTATAGGTTTTATTTTTTGGTCACCAGAAGAAAGGCACAGAGGGTACTCTTTGTGCCTTTCACCTTTTAGGCCGCGTCGTAAATACCAACCAAGGATCTACCCCTGATGTCACCACAACATGCCCAAAAATCGTCGGACGGACGTCCCACCCACGAGTGCGGGGTCTGTGGCGTTTTTAACCATCAAGACTCCGCTAAACTCACCTATTTCGGCCTCTATGCCTTGCAGCACAGAGGACAGGAGAGTGCCGGTATTGTGACATCCGATGGCACCAAGGTGGCCATGTATAAAAATATGGGTCTTGTTCCGGAAATTTTTTCCGAGGAAATCCTGCAGGGATTACAAGGACATTTATCCGTTGGTCATGTGCGCTATTCGACCACCGGCGCATCCAATATCACCAACGCGCAACCGCTAATGGTAAGCCACAAAGGAACAACCCTGGCAGTCGCCCATAATGGCAATCTGGTCAATTCCATCAGCCTGCGTAATGCCATGGAAGAACAGGGATCAATTTTTCAGACCACTATGGACAGCGAAGTCGTCCTGCATCTGATGGCCCGCTCCACCCATCTTGGCCTTGAGACTGCGCTTAAAAACACCTTTACCTCGTTAAAAGGGGCGTATTCGCTGTTGCTTATGACCGAGAAGACCATGATCGCGGTACGTGATCCTGATGGTTTTCGGCCGCTCTGTCTCGGCAAGCTTAAAAACGGCAGCGGCGGCGTCGGCGGCTGGGTGGTAGCATCAGAGACCTGTGCCCTTGATCTTATCGAAGCCGAATATGTCCGGGATATAGAGCCGGGTGAGATCGTCATCTTTCAGGAAAACGGCATCAACTCCATCTTTCCTTGGCCGAAACAGGACAGTCATTTCTGCATTTTCGAACAGGTCTATTTCGCCAGACCCGACTCGGAAATTTTCGGAATCAGCGTCTACCAGGCAAGGAAGCGAATGGGAGAAATTCTGGCTGAAGAAGCTAAAATTGAGGCCGATTTCGTCATGCCTTTTCCCGATTCGGGCAACTACGCCGCCATCGGCTATTCCCAGGCATCGGGCATTCCGCTGGAGATGGGGGTGATCCGCAACCACTATGTCGGCCGAACCTTTATTCAGCCAACCCAGTCGATGCGTGACTTCAATGTCAAGGTTAAGCTGAATCCGGTTCGTTCGTTTCTGAGGGGTAAACGGGTAATTATCGTTGAAGATTCAATTATTCGCGGCACAACGGGAAAAAGCCGGGTAAGGGCCTTGCGCGAGGCGGGTGCCAGAGAAGTCCATATGGTGGTCAGTTGTCCTCCCACTCGTCATGCCT
Source organism: uncultured delta proteobacterium (assembly GCA_963796255.1). Taxonomy (GTDB): domain Bacteria; phylum Desulfobacterota; class Desulfobulbia; order Desulfobulbales; family Desulfocapsaceae; genus Desulforhopalus_A. Next base: position 10,908 of record CAWCLE010000024.1, read on the forward strand.
GTTACTACGGCATTGATTTCCCCGATGTTAAACAGTTGATTGCCAATCAGAAAAAAGTCGAAGAAATTGCGCAATATCTGGGGTTGGACTCCCTGCACTACCTGAGCCTGGAAGGTCTGGTTAAAGCAACGGGGATTCCGAAAAAGAATTTTTGCCTGGCTTGCTTTGACGGAAAGTATCCCGTACAGCCCGACTTAACTTTTCACAAGGATGCATTAGGCTGGATGGTGTCGTAAACAATCTTTTACATTCGAGCCACTACACAATTCTTGCCATTATGCTTGGCATCGTACATTGCCTGATCCGCCCTTTCCCTGATCGCTGTCTCGTCAATTTTCCGTGGTAATTTTTCATCTCTTTTGCATGAAACAAGACCTATGGAAAGGGTGGTTATGCCAAAGCTCTGTTCGACAAAACTGAGCAGAATACGCTGCACTATCTCCGTTCCCTGGTTGGCAGTTGCCTGAGGCAGCAGAACGGCAAATTCATCTCCGCCAAGTCTGAAACACATATCAACCTTATCTCGGGTGCATTCGCGTAGAATATCGGCGAGATTGATGAGGACTTTATCGCCCTCCTGGTGGCCATGCTTGTCATTGTATTGCTTAAAATTATCGATATCGATAATCGCCAGCATCAGTGGATAATTCTGCCGATGAGCCCGTTCAACCTCGTTGGAAAAATGTTCGTCAAAAGCTCGCCTGTTCATAATCGACGTCAGGCCATCCTGCATCGACAATTGCTCCAGTTCACGCATCATCCGCCGCTCGCGAACTGCCCGAGCCAGTTTGGCCTCAAGCTCTGCCTGATCTATCGGTTTTTTTATAAAATCAATGGCTCCAGCCTTTATGACCTCTGAATAGCTGGCCTTTTCATGATAGCCGGTAGAAATTATAACATCCGTTGCCTTATACTCTTCCCGGATATGGGCCAGTAATTCCAGACCGTCCATTCCCGGCATAACGATATCGGTAAAGACCAGATCAACCGCCGTCGATTGCAGTACGGCATTAGCCTCAACGCCATCACCGGCAACCAGACAGTGATACCCAAGAGAACTCACCAGAACACTCAGCGTCATGCGGACCAGCTCGTCGTCATCAACTATCAAAACTACAACGGCATCTTTTTTTTCTTCCATCTTATTCGTCACGTAAAAACGCATTATTGTGTCAGGCAGTTTTCACCGACCTGATTTCAAATTTGTATGTCAAATTGTACCCATAAAAATTCATAAAGTCTAGACAGCACTTTAATTGTCTTGCAAAAGTATCGAACACGATAATATAACACATATTAAACGCTCGATCTTATTTTAGGTAACGTATAAGAGGAAAAAATGAGCAAGCTGACGCACATCTTTGAGGGAAATCTCGACGGCACCCCATTGGATGAAATCCTTTTTCTTGCGGCAAAAATCTGTCCGTCAATCGATCTTGAATTGCTACGGCAGATTGATACGGACATTGCCTTGCTTTTTTCCGGTGCAGCACCGAATCTGCCGAAAAAAACGCTTCCCTACCATAACCTGCGACACAGCCAAATGGTGGTATTGGCGGCAGCCCGTCTGTTTCACGGACTGCATTGCATACATATCCACGTCCAGGCCGAAACCCTTTTTAAAGGTCTTCTCGCCGCCTATTTTCACGACACCGGCATGTTGCCGCAGGAGGCGGACCGAGAAGATGCCAATACGCAGTACATGGCGGAACACGAATCACGATCAATTGTCCTGCTGAAGCAATATGCCGCGAAAAAAGGCTTTGCGGGAGACGTTTTCCTGGATTGCGCGACCATCATTCGTTATACCGATCTGAGCAGTGATCCGGCTACTTTTGCTTATCACAGCCACGAAATCCAGCTGGCCGGTCAGATTGTCGGGTCCGCCGATATCCTGGCCCAGATGGCCGACAGATATTATCTGGAGTGTCTCCCCCTGCTTTTTGGCGAACAGCAGGCCGGAGGAATAAATCGTCACAACTCAGCCCGGGAGCTCATGGAACATACGGAAAAATTCTATCAGAACGTGATCTTAAAACGACTCGCCACCACCTTCTCCAATACAACGCAGGCGATGCAGAGCCATTTTCGCGAGATGTATAACCTTGATCGAAATCTCTACCTGGAAAACATCGATAAAAATATCAATTATCTGAAAAAAATTATTGCCCACTGCGATGACACCAACTGCCTGGACAAACATCTGAAACGCAATCCACCGCCTACTTAGCCCGCGGATCCCTCCCCGTCTCAAACATTTCAAAGAGATCGTAGAAAAGCTTGGTAACCGTGCTGAAATGAGTCGCCGAGCCTGAACCGGCATAGGCCTTGGTGAGCTCCATCGCCTTGGCAATACTCTCCCGAGACTCTAGATTGTTGGGATCTTTCATGGCCTGTACCAGTCTGGTACCGATATCCTGTTCCATTATTTAGCCATCGTAGATTTCAGGTTTTTTATAGAGATTGTCACAATTGACGATATTTAGGAATTTTTCCGGTTGCAGACGGTGATGACCTTACGATTAAGATCTGCTAGAAATTTGGAGAGTTTCTTTTCCGCATTTTTGATTACGTTGGTTATTTTTACTTCGTCAAGAGCGCCAACAACTGTTCCGCAGGCAACACATTGAATAAGGCAGAATTTCTGCCCGGTTTTGGTGGTAACCGGAACAGCTTCAAATTCATGATATTCACATGTCGGGCATTTTGACCTGGCCATAGATCTTCCTCTTAATAGATTAAACACTCAGTCGATTACCATAACGCTAAACCGGCCTCGGTTCAAGGGTCACCTGGAAACTATTCAGAGACAATTGCGACAAGTCGGATGAGTCGCAAATCAGAATACCTGCTATAAAATCATGGGAGAAGAACTATTTTACCGCAATTACCATCCTGCATAACCAGCTGATGGGCCTGCCCGGCATCGGCCAGAGCCATTTCGCGGCTGACGGTCGGCACCAGAGCGCCCCGTTCCATTGCTTTTATCAGACCACTATGGGTTTGCCTGGTTTCCTCAGCAGTCGCATTAAAGAGCACCAGTCCCCTGATTTCGCTTTCTTTACCCATGGTCAACCGGGGGTCGATCTCGATTCTGCCCCTGCTGCCGATGATAACCACCCGTCCACTCATGGCGAGCAAATGCAGATCTCTCTCCAGATTTTTATTGGCAAGCATTTCCAGAATCAGATCAAAACCTGCGCCTGCATTGGCTTCATGCAGCCTGTCCTCATAGCCCGACTGGTTATGATTGAAAGCTTTGGCGCCCAGTTTTTGCACCAGGCTACACCCTTGATCACTCCCCGCAGTGCCAAAGACCAGCATCCCGGCATCTTTGGCCAATTGCACCGCCGCCTGCCCGACCGAACCGCTCGCGCCATGGATAAGTACCCGCTCACCGGCCTTGGCGCGTCCTCGGATAAAAAGGCCACGCCATGCGGTTGCCGCAGGAACACCAACAGCGGCGCCCTGGGTAAAAGAGATATTTTCCGGCAGCCTGAACACCTGATCGGCCTTGCAGAGCGCCATCTCGGCATAGCCACCGCTTACGGTCGCTTCGCTGTAGACTCGGTCGCCCTGCTGCCACTGGGTCACATCAGGGCCGCAGGAGGCAACGAGTCCCGCGACATTGCCGCCCGGGGTATAGGGCAAATCGGGTAATTTCGCGTAGGTGCCGGCCCGGATGTAGGTCTCGATCGGATTGACACCGATGGCCTTAACTTGTACCACCACCTCCCCGGGTCCCGCCACCGGGACAGATTGTTCCACCAGTTGCAACACCTCGGGACCGCCAAATTCTTTCACTTCGACAGCCTTCATTTTTTTCCTCCTTTCCTCCAGCTTTTTTCCGTGCCCTGCAGGAGGCGGCTGATATTTTCATGATGCTTGCCCCAGATCAGCAGCGCAATAGCCGCTGCCGTGCCGACAGTGATCTTCGATGCGCCCAGCAGATACAGCCAGAGGGGCATAAGTCCGGCGGCGATCAGGGAACCGGCGGAGACAAAACCAGTAACCGCAACAGTTACCAAAAATACCGCCAGACTCAGCAGTATCGCCGGTGCCGAGAGATAGACAAACACCCCCATGCCGGTCGCAACGCCTTTACCGCCATGAAAACGTAAATATACCGGAAACATATGGCCCAGTACGGTCATCAAACCGGTCAGAGCGACGATCAGCTCTTTGTTTGCCGATTCCGGCAGGAGTATGGCGGCCCCATACATCGGCAGAAAACCCTTCAGGCAATCACAGATGAGGGTAACGACACCAAGCTTTTTACCGAGTACCCTGTTGACGTTAGTGGCGCCGATATTGCGACTCCCCCGGGTGCGCACGTCGACACCAACCATCTTGCCGATGACCAGGCCAAAAGGAATCGCCCCGATGAGATAACCGATTACCGGTAAGAGAATGTACATAACATGCGTGGGCGTCCTCCTTGTTCATATTGTGGATTTCTGGCTGAGATTGTCGCTCCTACTTTAAGAAATATAACCCAGCATTACAAGTAGCAATAGCTTGACCAAAAACACCGGCAAGCGAGCAGGCATACTCTTCTCGGCCTTTTTTCCTCCGATCCTGGGTTAGCAATTCATTCTATTGTGCTTATCTTTCTAGACGTAGCAGAAAGAGCGCTGCTATGGTAAATTGCCCGAACGTAAATGAACAGCCAACTTTGAGTAGATATGCACGAAGAGATATATCAATGAGCATTATAAAAATTTATCAATATCCGGAACAGATTTTACGGCAAAAAACGACAAAAATCGACCGTTTTGACAGCAATCTGGAAAAACTTGTCGAAGACATGGCGGAAACGATGTACGACGCCCCTGGCATAGGGCTCGCCGCCCCGCAGATCGGCCAATCCGTCAAACTTATTGTCGTCGATACCACCGAAGACAAGGAGGGAGAAAAACAATATATGCCCCTCATTAATCCGGAAATAATTGCCCATGAAGGAAACCAGGTAGACGAGGAAGGGTGTCTGAGCGTCCCGGAACTAACCGCCAATGTCCAAAGGTACCTGAAAGTCACCGTCGCCTACCAGGATCTTCAGGGACAGGCCCATCAGCTTACCACCGACAATCGTTTTGCCGTTGTCCTGCAGCACGAAATCGATCATTTGAACGGTATTCTGTTCATCGACCACCTCAGCCCCCTGAAAAGAAATCTCTATAAAAAGAAAGTTAAAAAATGGTTGGACAAATAACAGGAGTGAAAATGCCCAAGCGACCGCTACGTATTATTTTCATGGGAACCCCTGATTTTGCCGAAGCAACTCTCAAGGCGCTTATTGATGGCCCCGATGAGGTGGTTGCCGTGATCACCCAGCCGGATCGAGCCAAAGGCAGGGGAAAAAAACTGACACCGCCGCCAACCAAAGTCCTGGCCGAGGCGGTCGGCATTCCAGTATTGCAGCCAACCAAAATTAAGACTGAAGATTTTCGCAACGGACTGCTGAGCTATCAACCGGATTTGATTGTGGTGACGGCCTACGGCAGGATCCTGCCGAAAGCCTTGCTCGAACTTGCTCCAATGGGCTGCATCAATGTCCACGGTTCGCTGCTGCCCAAGTATCGAGGCGCAGCACCTATCCAATGGGCGGTGATCAATGGCGAAAAAGAAACGGGGGTGACTATCATCCAGATGAATGCGGGCATGGATACCGGCGACATACTGCTGAGCGCAAAAATTGGAATATACCCTGACGAAACTACCGGCAGTTTGTACGATAAGCTCGCTGTTCTCGGCAGCGCCACCCTGCTCACAGCAATTCAAGGTTTACAGGAAGGCACTATTACTCCCGTCCCCCAGGACCATAGCCTGGCCACGGTTGCACCAATGCTGAAAAAAGATGACGGCCTGATCGATTGGCACAAAGATGCCGCAGAAATAGAGCATCTTATCCGAGGCCTTGACCCGTGGCCTAGCGCCTTTTGTTTTCTCTCTGGCAAACGACTCCGCCTTTTCCACCCAGAGATTGTGCACCAGGACAGCGACCAGCAACCAGGAACAGTGCTGGTCGCCGATAAGCGGGGAATTGCCATTGCCTGCGGCAGAAATACCCTGCTCGCCAAAGAGATACAGCCGGAGGGGAAAAAACGCATGGCTGTAGAATCCTTTTTATGTGGCCATCCCCTGGCTGCCGGAACACTTCTCGTTCCGTGAGCTCACCGACAAGTATGCAAATAGCTTATCTGGATTGCTTTTCCGGCGTCAGCGGCGATATGCTGCTCGGCGCTTTGGTACACGCCGGTCTTAATCGTCAACTGTTACTAGAAGAACTCGGCAAACTGCAGCTTGACGGCCTCGAAGTGTTGCTTGAAGAAAAAAATATCAATGCCATCAGCAGCATCAAGGTTACTGTCAGGAGCGAGCGCCGGCAGGAACTCCGGACACTGCCGACGATTTTGCAAATTCTTGAAAAAAGTGCTCTGGCCCCGGCAATAATTGACCAGGCAGCAAAAGTATTTCAGGCCCTGGCTCAAGCCGAGGCTAAAGTCCATGGAATCGCCGTTAATCAGGTGCACTTTCATGAGGTGGGCGCTCTCGACACCATCGTTGATGTAGTCGGCACCCTGATCGGTCTGCAGCACCTCAACATCACTAAGCTTTTTTGTTCGTTTTTACCGACCAGCCACGGTTTCGTTAAATGTGCCCATGGCCTGCTCCCGTTGCCGGCCCCAGCGGTCTGTGAACTGCTGGTGAATATTCCTACCTACGGTTTGGAATTGCAGCAAGAACTGATCACCCCTACCGGTGCGGCGCTGGTTGCGAGCCTGGTGCAGGAATATGGTCCGTTGCCTCCCATGGCGATCACCGCAACCGGTTATGGCGCCGGCAGTCACATATTAACCAACGGTCAGCCGAATCTGTTGCGGATCATTATCGGCAGAGGCATTGACCTCACCGAACAGCAGAGTGTCGAGGTTATTGAAACAAATCTTGACGACTGGAGTCCCGAGGGTTTTCCCTACCTCTCTGAACTGTTGTTCGCTCAAGGCGCTCTGGACGTGACTATAGCCCCGATTCAGATGAAAAAGGGACGCCCTGGTTTTGCCCTCCAGGTCATCAGCCCGCCCGCATCTGCCCACGTGCTCAAAGGAATTATTCTTTCGGAAACAACCGCCATTGGTCTGCGTTTTAGAAAAGAGGCGCGTCAGACCCTGGCGCGTGAGAAGGTTCTGATAACTACTCCATGGGGAGATATTGCCGCCAAAAAGGTGCAGACCCCGACCGGTACCGTCATCTATCCGGAATATGAAGAATGCCGGAAAATCGCGAGCCGTTATAAGGTGCCGCTGCAGCAGGTATATAATGCGGTGCGCAGATAATGCGTAGATAAGTCCACGCCTCATGAATCAACTGATCATGGCACTTGCCACCGGCTTCTATGTGGGTAAAATCGGTAAGGCGCCGGGTACCTGGGGTTCGCTTGCCGCCATTCTCCCCTGGCTGCTGATCAAGGATCTTTCTTTACTGAATTATCTGCTTATTTTAGGCGTGGTGTTTGTGGTCGGATTTTTTGTCTGCGGTTCGACTGAAAAAATCCTCGACAGCCCGGATGCCGAATGCATCGTCATCGATGAAATCCTCGGCATGTTCATCACCCTTGCCCTTGCCCCGGCACATCCCGCCGCATGGTTTCTCGGCTTGGTACTATTTCGTATCTTTGATATCTTCAAACCCTTTCCCGTCTGCTGGTTTGACCAAAAGATTCATGGCGGCATCGGCATCATGATGGATGATGTCATCGCAGCTCTCTATGCCTTAGGCTGCCTGCAGTTTATCTGGTGGGGGGTCGTCAGCCCGTTTATTTTGCGATAAGGTATGGCCTGGATGCTATTTGAAAATTACGGCAGCATTGTCAGATAATCAACGTCATGTTCCCAATAGCCAGGGTTTTTCCTGCCCTGAATAATCCGATACGAGCCTAGCAGGCGATTGCCTAGCATTTTCGCCAGCTGTTTATAAAAGAGAAACCCACTGACAGGGGATCTATTCAGCAGCTCATCCAGCAGCTCACGATCGAACTGGAGAATCTCTGAGAACATGGTACATATGGCCGTTGCACTGTAGGTACTTCCACCAACAAGGCTGGACCAGCCAAAAATTTCTCCGGGCAAGCATACTGTATGTACATGCTGTTGATTAGTTCCAATGATTAATCGCAGTTCGCCCTGAACCAAAGTGTAAAAATGGTGCGTGGTATTCCCTTCTTTAAACAGCAGCTGCCCCTCTCTACACGATATATGCCGGGCCGTTTCCATAAATTCCCGGATAAAAATCTGCCCCATTCCCTTAGATAATTCGCCAATGTTAAGCAACATTTTACCGCTCCTTGTGTCATCTCGTTGAATGCCTCAAATTAACAATAGACCCTCGGTAAACCAACAACAGGGATTTGTCACGATCACCAGCCTGAAGATCGTTAGTGATATATTTGTTGTCTTTGCCGGGTACCGCTGATGAGTTGTCTATTGTGCTGGTGTACAGACGAATCTTGTCGAAAGTGATCGAAAAATTTGTTTTCCGAACCGATCTTGAGTTCCAGCATTTTCATGTCATCTTCCCTGTTGCCCGGCAATATTCGGAAATGATATTTATAACCAAATTGTATCATTCGCACATTGGACTTCATAACTTCCATCAATACCGTGGTCAGCCCTATCTCTCTGGCAACTGCCAGGCAAAAATCCATGAGCAAACTGCCAACGCCTTTTCCCTGCCATTGATCGGCGATAACAAAAGAAAGCTCGGCGGTTTCGAATTCGGATAGCCGGTTTAACCGTACCTCGCCGATTATATGTTCTTGCTCCCCGGGAACAACGGCCAGGAAAGCGAAATCCCGGTCATAATCCACCTGACATAAGAGGATGAGACGATCATGGGGCATATAGATACGGCGCGAACCAAACCTGAAGAAGATCGATTCTCCGGAAAGCATTTCGAAAAATTTTGCGAGCCCTGATTCATCTTCACCTCGAACCGGCCTGATATGAAGGTCTGTTCCATTCTTTAGGCAAACATTCTGCCGGTATTTAAAAAAATTGGATGGGATAGACAGATGTTGTGCGAAGAGATTATCCTTGGTCCATCGGTAGTTTTGAATGGAGTTTTTATCAATCTGCATGATCAATTCCTCCCCAAGACTAGAAAAGTCATCATTGATTGCACATGAGGCCGGGTGCCTCACTTATTTTATCCGTCACGGCCTGGTCAAGCTGGATCCGCTTTGAAACCTCGATATGACGATTATTGTACCTGGTGTACAAATAGAGGTCAGCGAGAATCATTAAGAGGTTAAACAGGTAAAGAAAAATCAGATAATCATACAAATACAAAACCTTGTGTAAGATGGCACAGACATAGCCAATGGCAATCAGCACCATGAAAATCGGACTTTTCCCAGTTACTTTTTTGGTTCTGATTGTCTTGATTATAGAGACAGGCCAGCTAATCCCCCAACACAGGAGCATTCCTGCCTCGAGGATACTGATTTTAGGCGTGCCAAGAAAGGATGTCACAATTCCTGTAAAATCCATTGTTCTTCCCCCCAGCTCTCAGCTGAAACCTATTGATATTATTTGCCTAAGGCTCAATCCTTGATGATTGCAGCCGACTCACCGATCTGAATTGAGATACTATCTTATTCAACAGGGCTGTTATTTCCGCAGGAGAATGCTTGAGAGTGCAGACTACCGCATCTGCTCTAAGCTGTCGAAAATGCTCATTAAGATATTGTAACTCCTCATATGACAACTCTACATCACTCATAATGGCGTTCCTCTTCATGTGGTCCTCCACTTGCTCATTTGGAAAATCATCGTTTTTTGGGACAATGGTTCTTTACTTGAACGAGGGACAATTTTTCAATTATCCTGTCTTGCAGCAGATCCATCAGCTTTTTTCGGCGTGGATTACACCATTTTTCAGCTGATCTTTTTGCTTTGAGTTAACTCGTCTCACTCTTATCTGCGCAAACAGTTTTATAACCGAATAACCGCAAAGCATTGCCAAAGGGACAATGATGCATAACGCCACGGGAAGAAACCAAAGACTTATAATCACATCGGTCATGGTAAACATATTGACACCCCCTCTTCTTTGAATTTGACGTTCCTTGTGAAATTTCTTCGTATGCAAACTCTTTTTGGGACGGCACTTCCAACAGCCTTTTTCTCTTACCTGTGTATAACGCAAGAGCGATGCCAGAAGGTTCATCTCTAAAAAATGGGGGTTATTGCGTAAGCAACTCTCTAAATTTACAACGTTTAAAAATTCTACCTGGACACTGTTCTCATTTTTTCCTCTTTCTCATCATGGCCCTATCGTCAACTAAGTGGACATTTCCTCACCTTTTATGTAAAGTGCATGTACTATCTTCGACTCCCCAATTATCCGCACACCTTGCATAACTTCTCGGCATTGGAGGGAGTTCCAATGGACCAAGATTTTTCGCTTTCTGAAAAAGAATTCTTACTTTTCTGCGAAGTTATCACATCATTTCATACCATTCGTGATATGGATGAAATGCTCGTCGCCATTTTCCAGAAGATCAGCTCTGTCATTGATATCCAGGGGGCATCCATCGCCCTGCATGACCCGACCAATAAAGAATTTTATTTCATCCGGACTGTTGAAAAAGGCAAAAGCAGAGGTGAATCCGACAATCAGTTTCTAAGATTTCCAGATCATATAGGCGTTGCCGGATGGGTTATGAGCAATAACCGAGCGGCTATAATCAATGATGTCTCCGAAGATCACCGATACTATAATGGACTCGACAGCAAAGAAGATTTTTTAACGCAATCGATGATTTGTGTGCCTCTGCGCACGCGAAAAGGCTTTCTCGGCATTCTCTATGCTCTTAATAAAGAAAGCGGGGCATTCACTGAACGGGAGGAAAAAATTCTTGAGATTATTTCCGGCACTATCGCGGTGTCCCTCGAGAACGCAAGACTCTACGGTGAACTAAAGGACCATGCCCATGCTCTTGAACGTGAAAAACGCATCCTCTTAACCCAGGTACAGGCTCAATCAGGATTCAATGAGATTATCGGTTCGAGCCCGCCAATGCGACGATTGTTTGATTTGATGGAGAAAGTGCTTGATACAACCACTACCGTGCTTATCGAGGGCGAAACAGGCACCGGCAAGGAACTTATTGCCAAGGTCATACACTATAACGGTTTTTTGAAGGATAAACCCTTTGTCGCGGAAAACTGTGCGGCCCTACCCGATAATCTTCTGGAAAGTGAGCTGTTCGGCCACGTAAAGGGTGCATTTACAGGGGCAACGGCCAACAAGAAGGGCCTCTTTGCTATCGCCGACGGGGGTACAATATTCCTCGATGAAATCGGAGAAATGTCCCCGCTTATGCAGGCCAAACTTCTCAGGGTTCTCCAGGAAAGTGAGTTTCGCCCGGTTGGCGGCAGTCACAACCAAAAAGTGCAAGTACGGGTAATCGCCTCAACCAACAGAAAGCTGAGCGAAGAAATTAAAAAGGGACATTTCCGGGAAGATCTGTATTACCGTATCAACATCTTCCAAATTACACCTCCGCCATTACGGCAGAGAAAAGAGGACATCCTTTCCCTTGCCAATCATTTTCTTCTGAAATATGCAAAAAAAAATAATAAACCGGTTCCCAGCCTCACTCCGCAAGCTCTTGACTTATTGATGCAGTTCGACTGGCCGGGAAATGTCCGCGAGCTTGAAAATGAAATGGAGCGTGCGCAAGCCATGGCTGGAGGCGGTACAATTATTTCTTATGAATTTCTCTCCGACAAAATCAAACAATTGCGTCAAAGTAATACCGTCGACGACATTGAAAAAAGAGCAGACACACTAAAAGATGCTGTCCACCGACTAGAAAAAAGCATGATATACGAAACACTTGTCTCGTCAGGTGGGAATCAGACCAAAGCGGCAAAAGCATTGGGGCTGTCACGACAGGGACTGCTTAATAAAATCGCAGCCTATAAAATTCAAATAAAATAACACCGTAAAAATGTAACAATGAAACGGCTTCAGAAAGCGCTTGTTGCAGGTCTGTTGCTGGCATTTGTCAGTACCTGCTTTATGTACACACCGTTTGGCCTGGAAATTGAAGAATCACTTGGCCTGTCGCTGTTGTATAAGCTCAGAGGTCCGCGTCAGTCACCGGCAAATGTTGTCATCATCAATATTGACGACAATGCATCAGATAATTCAGGATTCCCCATACATTTTAGCAAATGGCCGCGTACCATCCATGCAAAACTGGTCGACAGGCTGAAAATGTACGGCGCCAAAATCATTGCTTTTGATATTCACTTTGCCGAGCATAGAGAGAATCCGCAAGATCTGCTTTTTGCGGACGCAATTCGACGTGCCGGCAATGTCATCCTGGTGGAGGAGATGTCATATACATCATTTTCTGCCCCTTGCCCCCCTAATCAATCATTTCAGATTGAAATGGAGACCTTGATCCCGCCAATCCAACCGCTTGCCCACGCAGCCCTGGCACTTGCCCCTTTCCCCCTGCCGAAAATACCCGTAAGGCTTAATAGCACCTGGCGCTTTAAGTCCTCTTGTGGAAATATACCAACACTGCCGACGGTTGTCTTTCAAGCAGCAACTCTTGACCAATATAAGCAACTCCATAGCCTGCTGATAAAAAAAATACCCCACTGCGCCCAAACGCTCTCGGGTACCGCAGAACAAGCTCTTGCTGCTCTTGGATTGGTTGAAACAATCCACCATACCCGAGAAATATTTTTACAGAATAGCCGGCTGAAAAACGATCTTATAACCGAAATCAGCAGTGGTATGACTGCTGAGCGTTCTACTAGAGACATACAGAGTCTTGTCGCGCTGATCGAAATGTATGGCGGTGAAAGTAGTGCCGGCATAGATTTTTATGGTCCGCCGGCCAGCCAGACGACCTTCTCCTATAACGACATTCTCACAGCACCTGATGATCCCGCTTGCCCAATTGCCGGCAAGATAAAAGACAAAGTTGTTTTTGTCGGTGCGGCTCGAAAGACCTGGTCCAACCAGAAAGACGGTTTCTACACAGTATTTTCGCAAGATGATGGTGTTGATCTCAGTGGCGTTGAACTGGCTGCGACCGTTTATGCCAATCTCGCCGAAAACCGCAATGTACACCAACCGCCAACCGGCACAGCGGTGGCTATCATTCTCGCCGGTGCCGTCATAACCTGCCTGATAAGTTTTCTGCTGACGCCGCCGGTTGCAGGGGCTCTATTGCTTGGCGTGATGCTTTTTTACCTTGGTTGCGCGCATATCGCCTTTTCCCAACAGGCGTTATGGACGCCGCTTATCATTCCCCTGTTTTTTCTCCCCTTGGCAGCTTTTCTCGGGGCCAACCTTTCCAATTACCTGACAGTCTATCGTGAACGTCAAAATATCAAAACGGCTCTTGGTTTTTATCTACCCGCCAACGTCGTCGTCGAACTCACCAAAGATCTATCCTTCATCAATAGGGGTGACAAGAAAGTGTACAGCACCTGCCTGATCACCGATGCAGAGAACTACACCACTCTCTCCGAGAGAATGACCCCCGAAGACCTGAGCACCCATATGAAGGAGTACTATCGGTATTTATTTGGCGAAGTAAAAAAAATGGAGGGCCTGGTCTGCAATATTATCGGTGACTCCATGCTTGCTCTCTGGCCTTCGGCCGAACCGGAAATACCGCTGCGGGAAAAAGGGTGTCAAGCAGCTTTACAGATCGCTGCAGCAGTTGCGCAATTCAACAGCAAACATCAGAGTAAACCGCTGCCGACCCGCATTGGTCTGCATTGCGGCTATCTTCTGATGGATAATATTGGTGCGGAAGATCACTTTGAATACGCACCGGTCGGAGATATCATCAACACCGTATCGAGAATTGAAGGCTTGAATAAACGGCTGGCTACACAGATTCTCGCATCGGAGGAAACTCTGCAAGGCTTTGTCGGAATCGAGTCGCGGGAAGTAGGCTTATTTCTGCTCAGCGGTAAAACAGAGCCGGTGACAATTTACGAGCTGTTTGGCACAAGAGAACAAACACAAAATTGGAACCGTCTCTGCAAATATGCCTTTCCGGAAGCACTGGATTACTTCCGTACCGGTAAATGGGATAAAGCCCTGGCAGCATTCAGACAGTGCCTGCTCCTCCATGCAGAAGACGGCCCCTCCCTCTTTTACGTGCAACTTTGCGAGTCTTATCTACAACAACCACCTTCTGGTGACTGGCAGGGAATCATTCAGGTAAGCAAGTGAAAATAAGCATTGCTACATGTTATGAACGATTCCCCATGCCAACTATGGAACATAGTAGGCATGGCCGTTAAGAATAATCACTCCGGAGTTGGTTTCAAAATAGGTATACATCGGGGTGACAATTGCGGTATTAATTGTTTTATTTAAGTGTTCGAGAAGTTTTTCCGGCTTTTCTATCTCCGTTAGCAGGTTATCCTTTGCATCCTTTAATTTGATACTTTTATCGCTCATCACTTCAATCTGGAATAGAACTTTTGCATCGCCCATGAGATCCCCCTTTTTATGCTTTATTCCTCATTAAACTACGACCAAGCTCTTAACAACGGACGTACTCGAACTAAAAAACAATCGTGAAACTCCCGACGATCTGCTGTTCCGGGAGGTATTGCGGATGTGCCGGATCGGTGTCGACAAATTGAAACTGCTTATCAAAAAGATTATTTACTTCAAGCTTGAACATGCCGAAACGTTTTGGCAAACGATAACTCAACGAACAATCAATCACCCAAAATTGATCACTACCCTTTTCATAATCCGTAAAATTTGTAGGAAACTCTCCTTCCTGGTTTATATAACTTGCCTGCAGACTCGCACTTAGCCCATTTTTACTGAAAAAATGAACCTGGGGCATTACCCGGTGCGTTGTCAGGTCGCGTATTCCTTTTGTTCCGCTAAATTGATCATAAGCATAATGTTCGTAATAATAATCAAGCCCAAAGGTCACCCAGTTGGCTGGAACCCAATACAGGTATGCCGAACCCGTATCCTCCTGCCAATCGTCCTCTTTCTCTGCAAAATCACCGGACAGGAGGGTTTCACTCCAGGGAACATCTATGTCCCGGCGAAAAAACTCGAGGCCACCATACCAGTCGGTTAAAAACTTCTGATCGGCACCGACTCCATAGACCCAATAGGCGGCACCCTCCGTATCATCAAAAAATTGATTGAATCCGACAATTAGTGTTGGTTCGATGGTTTGGGCGTGAATAAACCTTCTGGTCGCCGTTTTAAAAACCGCCGCACGTATTAGGGTGGTAGTCATCGGTTGCCAGGTCATGCCAAGCTTTGGGTTCAATTCCTTACGATCTTTCGTCGGGCTTTCAAGAAAATCGCCACTAAGGCCGATGGTTGCCTGAACAGTATACGGGAGATCAATCTGGGCATAACTATAGATATTGGTATGATCGGCATCGGTATCTTCCTCGGTGTAATTTTCAAATGGAAAGGTGATTTCACTGGTGAAGGTTTCATCTGCATTCAAATACCCTGCACCACTTTGCAGATTGAACCGCTCTGCCAGATAGATATGCTGCACCTCTGCCATCTGGCTTACCACTTCACTTGTGAGATCAATTGATAATGAATATCCGTCATTTCCGGTAGCAGCGGCATCATCATCGGCACTTACCACCACCGTGCCAAGGATTGTCGAGCGTGGATTCAGATCGTGCCGCACGCCGAATCGCACACTCTTTGTTTGTTCTGACTGACGAAGCGTGCGACTGAAATCATCCGGATCAAAATGGAAGGTATCATCACCAAAGTTTCTTTCTTTAACACGAATTTCGGTCATCAAACTGGTTGCAGGAGAAAGCATGCCCTGAAAGAAGCCACTGTAAATATCCTGATCCAGATCGTTATTATCCCGAATTCCGTCGGTTTGATAATGGAATTGCCCGATGCTGTAGGAGAATTTTCCTGCAACACCCGAGACAACAAGCTCATCGCCAAAAATATCGTTGCTCCCCACAGCACCACTAGCCTGCAGGGAAACTCTGTCTCTTAAAAAGAGTGGATTAAATTCATTGAAAGAAGCAAGGGAAGGCCCCGCACCTTCTAAAATAGCCAGATTACTTTCTGCCATCTGCGGTTGGACGGGCGAAATATTAATGGGCTGCAAAAGTTGTGATCGCAGCAATTCACTGACCTGATTCACTTCATGACGAGGCAGAGTGCTGTAAGTGTCTGAGAGAAATCTGTGCGCGGAATAATCGGCAGGATCTGACTGCAACGATTTCCATCCCTCAACGCGCGCCAGTTGCTGAAAACCAAGATCGGTGTAAATTCTTCCGAGATCGGCGCTGCGGGCGGCAAGGTCACTGTCCAGCAACAGGCGGGAACGGTAGACCGCCCGATTGTCATTCAGCGCTATTGACTGCTGCAAATCGTGTAAAGCCTCCACCGGACGATTAATAGTCTGCTTTTGTATTGCGTCATAAAACCAGGGTGTCGGATCGGCTGGGTCCAGTTTTTTGGCTATCTGATATTGGCGTTGGGCATGGCTGTCACGCTTTTCGGCAAAATAAGCTTTGCCGAGATAGGAACGGAGCAAGGAGTTATCCGGATCAAGGGCTGCGGCAATTTCGATATCAGCCCGTCCCTCCCCAAGCCGACCAATGCGGATTTTGGCCAACCCTAACCCGAGTCTGGCCATGGGTGAAGCGGAATCGAGCTGAATAGTTTGCGTGAATGCCTCCAAAGCCGCATCAATTTCTACCCGGCTTAAATAGGCAAAGCCAAGAACAGTATGACTAAGAGCTGTCCCGGAATCGATGGATACCGCCTTCGAGGCTGTTGCCTGAGCCTTGTCCAGTTCACCAACGGCCAGATAGAGCTCAGCCAGTCTGGCTTGTACCAGACTGTTTCCGGGGGTAAATTCAGCTGCCTCCTGCAGGATTTTAAGAGCGGCAGGAATATCAAACAATGCCTGGTATGCATAGGAGAGGGCTAAATTTGCGGAAGCCGACCTGGGACTGTTTTTTACTGCCCGTAATGCCAGTTCAAGAGCATGATCCTTGTTATTGCCAACCGTCGCAATAATTGAAGAAAGGGCCAAAGCCTCACTATTGCCCGGATCACTCGCCAGGATCTTCGCCAGTGACGCCCTGGCTTCATCAACCCTGCCGATTGAAAGATCAGCGGCAGCCAGGCGGACAGGTTCGCCTCGATCATCAGTTACCCGGCGAGAAAACGGTTCGACAATAGCAGGATAGTAAAGGGTCCATGCCACAGCATCTCGAGGTCTGACTATGGCCATCGCCTGTGGTGCCGTGTCTTTTTTTGCGATAGCACTCTGACCACTGGAAAGTTGCAGCCTTCCCTGTTGATTGGCAACGGTAACCACTCCTTCAAAGACAGTTATAACAGATGTGGCAGGGTCAACACGGACGAGGAATTCGGTCCCCTCCACCACGCCGTTAACATAGGGAGTGATAACCTTCAGAGAGCGGGGACGATGGCTGAAGATGTGCAGAACACCGCGAAATATTTCCAGGATTGAGGAATTATCTTCAGAGGGTTTGCGAAAATTAATCGTGCTTTTCTGGTCAATCCGCAGCACTGTTTCATCACCAAAAACAACAGCAGCCCGTCCATTTGCCAGGATTCGCAGCATATCTCCGGGACACAGTTTTGCATCCATCACAACGACCTGCCAGTCAGCCTGCCCATCGTGCTGCACCTGGGCTTCGCCCTGGAGGGAGACAAGTCGACCTATCGGTTGTTGACAGAAGTCTGCCGCTTCACCAAAAGAGGTAAAAAGCTGCAAAATACCAACAATGACAATCCCTCTGATAAAAGCGGAGATTACGGTCGAATTCATGGTTTTCTCCAAAAAGGTGTCGACTAACCATTTTGTAAAATAACCCAAGAAATTCTAATCGTTTTTATGTGCGATGTGCATGAGTGCAACTCACTCTATTCAATATTGCTTATGTTGTCCACGTTTTTTTATGATACGTCGCGCTGATAGATGCATTTTGCCGATCTTTCTGGGAGGGTTGGTGCCATGCAACGCATGGGAGAGAGGGCTCCCATGGGAACCGATTTCTCCATGCGCCGCATGGCACCCAAATAGAAATGCACCTATAAGTTATCTGTCTTGATAAGGAGCTTGATCGCCACTTTATAGGAGACAACGATCACTGCGACCCAACCAATTAATAATACTGCTGCCATAGCTTCCTCCTGTTTTAATAGGCTTTTTTATCACTGACATCACGCATATCGATCTTTCTCGAATCCATCTGCCGCCAGACATAGACAATATACGCCACTACGACCGGGATAAACAGCGCCACATAGGCCATCGCAGTCAAGGTATAATGGCTTGACGAGGCATTATAAATGGTCAGACTCGACTGCAGATCAACCTTGGATGGATAAAAAGGCGTGCCATTAAAGCCGGCGGTGAAAAATACCGCCAGACCGACCAGCACGGTGCCCAGACCACCAAACCATATGCCGGTGGTTGACCTTGCCAGGCTGGTTCTGGTCACTCCGAGAATGACCAGGAAAAGACCAACTAAGAGCAGACCAAGCACAATCGGCATATCCAGCAGATTCGTCAGATATTTATGCTCCACCATACTGACCACTCCTTTTGAGTCGGTACCAAAACCATCCATAAGCACCAGGCTCACTACCACGTAAAGCAAAAACGGCAGGGAGCAGAGAAAATTGATCAGACACGATTTTCGGATCCGCGCCTCAAACTCCGGTACGCCGCGAAAACTAATATTATTCACCAGGTACATGGCGCCAAGCGTCCTGGCGTTAAAGACCAGAAACAGACCTAAAGAAAGATTAAAGAAGGAAAAAGCCGCTTCAACCCCGCGTAAGGGGTTGGTCCAGGTTACCTGGTTAAAATCGTTGATGGTGAAATTGGATCCGGTAAAAAAAGTACCGACAGCGGCGCCGATGAGAAGAATACCCACCGTTCCATTGATAAAGAGAAACAGTTCATAGGTCCCGGCTCCGAGCAGGTTGTTTGGTTTCGTCCGAAATTCATAGCTCACCGCCTGGACAATAAAGGTGAACAGAATCAGCATCCAGACCCAGTATGCACCTCCGAAGCTTGTTGCATAAAACTTAGGAAAAGCGGCAAATAAAGCCCCACCAAAAAGTACCAGGGTGGTAAAGGTGAGCTCCCACTTTCTGCCGAGGGAGTTAATTAGCAGCGACTTTTCATTATCGCTTTTGGCCACCTGCCAGAGCAGTGTGTTCCCGCCCTGGACGAAGGTGAGAAAGAGAAAGAGGGCACCAACGAGGGAGCAGATAATCCACCAGAGCTGCTGCAGGGTCACAATATCTAATTTTCCAATCATGTTACACGCCCTCCGGTCCTATTTTGATCTGCTTGAGCATAATTTTAATCTCAGCAATGAGCAGCACGGCAAAAAGTACAAAAAATATGGTGAAAGATGCCTGCACATGGCCTGCGGCAATTTTGGTTGTCGCCATTTTCACTGGCAGCAAATCCTGAATAGCCCATGGTTGACGCCCGACTTCAGCCACCACCCAGCCCAGCTCAGAGGCAGTGAGTGCCAGGAAGAAGGAAGAAAATCCCAGCACCAGCAGCCATTTCTTGTCGATCAGGGTATCTTTATAGGAATAGTACAGATAGAGTAGGGTCAGCAGCAGGAAAAATGTGCCTAAATAGACCATCACATGAAAAGAATAATAGGTGCTGGCAACCGGCGGAACGGTCTCCTCGGGGGTATCGAGGTAGCCAAAACCAAGATACTCCTGGTTCACCTTGAACCTTTCTATCGCCGAAGCTTTAGCCTGTTCGTTACCATCTTTTTTGGCTTTCTGGATGGCCGCCAGATCAGCGATAGCCTCTTTTCCTTTGGCCATCTTTTCAGCAACCGGCATAATTCCTTCGGCCGCATTACCATACACCAGATCCTTGATGCCGGGCACAAAGGCGTTGAGTTCCCGTTTAGCCAAAAGCGACAGCCCGTTAGGAATCGACACTTCAAAGGCAAAAGGCGGCTGCCCGTCACCAACCTTCTTGCCGCCGGTCAAAACGCCTAAGGCGACAATATCGGCTCCTTTAGAGCCTTCGTAAAGGCCCTCATAGGCGGCCAATTTCATCGGCTGCACATGGCCGTTGTTATACGCCGACTCATCGCCGGTAAAGGCAGTGAAAATGCCGCCCAAAAGACCAAAAACCGAGGCGACAATGATCGATTTCTTGGCCATATCGACGTGCCGTCCCTTGAGCAGATAATAGGAGGAGATAGTAATGACAAACAGGGAACCAACGACAAAACTCGAACTGGTGGTATGGGTAAACTTGGCGATCGCCACGGGAGAAAAAAGCACTTCCCAGAAATTCTGCATCTCAAAACGGGCACTTTCAGGGTTAAATGCCATACCCACCGGATATTGCATCCAGCCGTTAGCCACCAGAATCCACAGAGCCGAAAGATTGGAACCAATGGCAACCATCCAGGTGGAAAAGAGATGGAATCCTTTCGAGGTCCGCTCCCAGCCAAAAAACATCACCGCAAAGAAGGTTGCTTCAAGGAAAAAGGCAAAAATACCTTCAATAGCCAGCGGGGCACCGAAAATATCCCCGACCATCCAGGAATAGCTGGACCAGTTGGTACCAAACTCAAACTCCATGATGATCCCGGTAGCAACTCCAATGGCGAAATTGATACCGAACAAGGTCATCCAGAATTTGGTCAGATGCTTCCACTCCTCTTTTCCTGTCCGCACGTAAATCGTTTCATAAAATGCGATAAGAAAAGACAGCCCCAAAGTGATTGGGACAAACAGCCAGTGATACATCGCAGTCAGGATAAACTGAGCCCTTGCCCAATTCACCGTGGCCAGATCTATTTCACCCATTACAACATCCTCCTTAGTTATTTGCTTTGTATGGGTCCGGTCAACTGCTGGATAACATGATCGGCCCTTTGTTCATCAGTTGAAAAATTTGTCTGCAGAAAATCAGGGAAAAAAAACACTTTTAAAACAGCAAACATAATAAAAAGCTTGATAAAAATGATCTTCCACAGAGTCTTGCCAACGGTCATATTCTTGAAGCCGTTACGATAAAAACGATAGATCTTTCCCACTTGAGCCGATAGCATATATCCTCTCCACTCCAGTTACATAATACCAGGATCACTCTAAACAATTCCTAAAAAACCAGCAATCAAACAATAGCCCACCAGTACCAAGAATAATTATCATTTGCAAACGTCAATGGCAACAAAAAAAGCCCTTCTTCTGCAATTTTCAGCAGAAAGAAAGGCTCTTTAAAAAGGAATGGCTACCCAGGGCCTGCCATGGCAGGGAGCAGGCCAGCTAAATAGCGTCTTTTCCTCTTTCTCCGGTCCTCACCCTCAGGACATCTTCAACAGGCAAGACAAAGATTTTGCCATCGCCGATTTTTTCGGTATTGGCGGCAGTTCGAATGGCGTCGACGACTTTGTCGACCAATTCGGCGGCCAGGACCAGTTCAATTTTAAGCTTTGGGTTGAAATCGACATTATATTCAGCGCCGCGATACATCTCTTTGTGCCCTTTTTGTCGTCCGTAACCTTTGACCTCGGAGACCGTCATGCCGGTAATGCCGATATCGGTCAATGCGTCTTTTACCGCCTCAAGCTTAAAGGGTTTGATAATTGCTTCTATTTTCTTCACGGATACTCCCCCTTATTATTCTTTGGTAAACTCAGGATATGCAGCCAGACCACATTCCGCAACATCAACTCCTTCCAGTTCCTCTTCCTCACTGACCCGCAAGCCCATAACCATCTTGATAATAAGCCAAGCAACAAAGCTCGTGCCGAATACCCAGACAAAAATTGCGCCAATGCCGGTAAGCTGAGCAATCAACGATCCCTTGGGGTTGGTAAAGGCCACCGCGAGCAGCCCCCAGATACCGCAGACACCGTGCACGGAGATCGCCCCGACCGGATCATCGATTTTGGCCTTATCGATAAAAATAATCGCCGTTACGACCAGCAGTCCGCCAATTGCGCCAACGATTGTGGCTACCAGGGGAGTTGGGCTCAAGGGATCAGCGGTGATCGCCACCAGTCCGGCGAGAGCACCGTTCAGGGCCATAGTAAGATCAGCTTTGCCGAACCAGATTCTGGCCAGGGTAAGAGCGGCGACGAGACCACCGGCAGCCGCAGTATTGGTATTGACAAACACTAAAGCGACCGCATTGGCTTCGGTGATATTACTGATTTTCAATTCGGAACCGCCATTAAAGCCAAACCAACCCAACCAGAGAATGAGCGTGCCCAGGGTTGCCAGAGGCAGATTGGCACCGGGGAAAGCCTTGATTTTGCCATCAACATATTTTCCTTTGCGGGCGCCAAGCAAAAAAACCCCGGCAAGAGCGGCAGAGGCGCCGCACAAATGCACTACTCCGGAACCGGCAAAGTCAGTAAAACCAAGCGCTTTGAGAAAGCCACCACCCCACATCCAGAAACCCTGCACCGGATAAATAAATCCGGTCATGACGAGAGCAAAGACCAGAAAAGCCCAAAGTTTCATCCGTTCGGCAACCGCACCCGAGACAATCGACATTGCAGTGGCGACAAAAACTACCTGGAAGAAGAAGTCAGCATACTTGGAATAGTAGACTCCGCCGCCGCTCTTTAATACTTCATCGACGGTATGATCCGCCCCGAGCAAAAACCCTAAACCGGGGATAAAACTGTTGACCGAAGTGCCATACATAATGTTATAGCCAACCAGCATATACATGATACAGGCTATCGCATAGAGCACCACGTTTTTGGTTAAAATTTCGACCGTATTCTTGCTCCGCACCAGCCCTGCTTCGAGCATGGTAAAACCGGCAGCCATCCACATGACCAGCGCACCGGTCATCAGGAAGTAAAAGGTATCAACCGAATATGCCAGCTGGATAACCGTGTCGCCCAAATTCGCTTCTTCCGCCAGGGCCGGAACGGCGACAGCCGTTATTGCCAGAAAAGCAGCCAACCCCCAATACGTTCGATTCTTCGTCTGATACTTCATTTTTTCGTCCACAATACTCCTCCTTTTAGTTACTCTTCTCTTTGCTGCACAAAGAGTGTCGTTTTTGACTATACTTCGGTACCTGCTTGCCTTTATTACAAGACTTGTGCCAAACGACAAAAATTTGGAATATTATGAATTATAATATATATATACTCTGTTTATAGAATTTTTATTTGTTTATTCTTTTGTAGTTATATTTCATTTTTGAATTATTTTATTAACAAATATTACATTATTGTTAATTTATCCGAATTTTGGAGATAATATATTCTGCCGCGCCGGCGGCACCATTGGTGTTAAATGCACAGGAAAGATGTTTTTTCTGTTGTAGAAGGCTGAGCAGCAGGGCTCTCAGCTCTTGGGCGGTGATCGCTGTTTCCAAGACTGTTGCCAGAGATTCCCCGGCGACTTTCTGCAATTTCGCCAGATGGATCTGTTGCTCTGCATCCTGCATTTCGCGCAGCACCACCAGGGCGGGAAGCCGAGTGTAAAGCACATCCATAAGACTATTATAGCCGCCATAAATCACCGCTATTTTCGAATTCCTTAAAGCGGCAACATATTTGCTCCCCGGAGGCTCTATCCGGCAATTGCTGAGAGCCCCGAACAACTTGGTAATTTCCTGGCCTGCCCGCGGCGAGCTCGTCGTATCTATAAAAAGTAGCCAACGGCCAAAGGATGGGGGTATATTCCTTAATACCGCAGCCAGAACCTTGAGAAAACTTAGGCTATTTTCACCAAGCCACGGTATGGAAATGGTTCCCGCCAATGGCTGTAACGCCCGAGGCTGGACGTTGCTAACGAGATCAAATTCCGCCAGCCGGACAACATAGCCGCACTCCACGGCAGCAAGCTGATAATGCCGCTGCAGCTGCGCCCAGTGCGAGTTCCCCAGAACCCGACTATCCCCATACCAGAGCAGAGCATGATAATGATCTTTAAATAATTTTACCGCCAGCTCTGATCCAGCCTGGGGCACTGCGCCCACCACCCCGCGGACGCCCAGGATCCAGAGGGTGTCGCTGCCCTGGCTTATCGACAATGCGCTAACAAGCTCCTTATGTTTGCCTTGGGGCAAATGATCGACCAGAATCACTCGCGGTCGGTACAGACAGACCAGATGGGCCAGCTCTTTTGCCCGAAGTTCGCCCAGCTCCTTATCGGAAAAAAGGGATTTACCGGCAATACCGACCGATTTCCCCTTCTCAATCCGCGTTGCATACGACGGCAGCTTCAACCAGTCAAGCGGCGCGCTGCCGATCAATTCCTGCGCCAGGCTACAGCCGGAAACAAATAACACCTTCAGCTCAGGCGCTAGACGGCGCAGCGCCATGCCAATGCCGATACTCCGGCTCGCATGACCAAGCCCGCGGCCGTCGTGGGCATAAATCAACACATCCAATCGCTGGTTTGGCACCTTCGTCGCTCCCTTTTACAGTAATGGTTCACCGGAACGTAATGGATAAACGAATAACCCGGATCTGTAACCGTTCAACCAGTGCTCCAGTTTCGTTCAAGCAGGCCGCCGAGCTATAGTTGGCTATGTGAGGAGGCCTGATCGGATGAAAATGGGGTGCTGGTGAACGGTTACCTTTTACATCGACTTTTTTACGAGCCCATCAAGAAAAGCAATGCAGCCCACTAAATTATTTGGTTTGCTGGGCCAATGCAAGCCCTTTCCTTTCTCTCATCCTGCCGCGCCAAACGCTGATGAAGATCGCCTACTACATGCCCTTTAAACCTCTGGACCATAGCAATCCATCCGGAGATCTGATCACGGGAAGCGAGATTTATAATCACCTAACAGCCCGAGGGCACAATCTCGATCTCGCCAGTAGACTGCGCTGCCGCTGGATCTACTACCGACCGAAAGCTTTGCTGCAGCTGTGGCGGGAAAAAACCCGAATCCTCCAGTGCTATCGCCACACCAGGCCCGAACTCTGGTTCAGCTATCACTCGTACTACAAAGCCCCGGATCTTCTAGGGGCGATCTGCAGTAGGAAACTGGCCATTCCTTATGTCATCTTCCAGGGAATCTATTCGACCAAGAGGCGCAAAAAACTCAAAACACTGCCCGGTTTTCTGCTCAACAAAAAAGTCTTGCAAGCAGCCGATCATATCTTTACCAATAAACAAAGAGACCTGATCAACCTTAGAAGGCTTTTGCCGGATAATCGCCTCAGCTATATCGCGCCGGGCATCCACCCTAAAAGGTTTACCTATTGCCAATCCCAGCGGTCAGCTTTACGACAACGCTGGTCGGTCGGCGATCAGACCATCGTCATGACTGCGGCCATGATGCGGCACGGAGTGAAGTCCCAAGGAATACGTACGGTGATTGAGTCCTGCAGCGAACTGGTCAAAAAAGGGCTGCCGATCAGGCTGATCATTGCCGGCGATGGCAGCTGCAAAGCGCAACTCGAACAGATGGCAGCCCGGCTTCTTCCCCAGCGGGTCCAATTTCTCGGCAGAATACCCCGCGCAGAGCTCTATCAGTATTATAGCGCCGCGGATATCTTCGCTTTTCCGGGCATTGAGGAATCACTTGGCATGGTCTACCTCGAAGCCCAGTCCTGCAAC
The DNA here is from genome assembly GCA_963796255.1 of uncultured delta proteobacterium. Lineage (GTDB taxonomy): Bacteria > Desulfobacterota > Desulfobulbia > Desulfobulbales > Desulfocapsaceae > Desulforhopalus_A. The sequence continues at coordinate 36,558 of CAWCLE010000024.1, forward strand.
CTGCCGGTGGTTGCCTACCAGGACTGGGGTGGTGGCGAAGCGGTGGTCCACGAACAGACCGGGCTGCTCTCCCCTGCGGCAAGCCCCACCCTTTTCACGGCTCATATCGAACAGCTGCTGAAAAATAAGACCAAGCGGTATACCCTGGGGCGTACCGCCGGTGAACACATCCGCCGCCATCACGATCTTGACCATAATTATCTTGAACTGGAACAAAAGCTCCAGGCATTGACACCTGGTGCTTCGTGAAGTGTCGGCAGCTATGGCCGGCAAATGTTCTTGAGTTTCATAGTAATGTCTGTTAACGGTATGCGGCTGTTTCAAGGCAATTTTGATTAAATGCACTTTGATCAGCTAAATGTGCAATTCGTTATTATACTAGCATGAAATGACAAAATATAAGCGATAATGGATGATGAACTGACCATCATAGTTCCGGTATTCAATGAGGAAGAAAGTCTGCCGGCATTCTTTGCCGAGATGGACAGCTTCATCAAGATCTGCCCGGTACCAGCTCAAGTGCTGTTCATCAACGATGGCTCAACGGATAACAGTTTAGAGTTACTGCGGGAAAAGTGCCGGCAACCATCCTACTGCACGGTCTTGTCGCTTAATAAAAACTATGGCTTAAGCATCGCCATCAAAGCCGGCTTTGATCACTGCCAGACCACTTTGGTCGGCTACATTGACGCCGATCTACAGACCCATCCGGCTGACTTTATAGCATATTTAGACTTTTTTCCGGAGTATGACATGGTCAACGGCATCAGGGCAAAAAGAAGAGACAGCCTTATCAAAAGGCTGTCGTCAAAAATTGCCAACAGCTACCGGCGCCTGCTAATCAATGATGGGATCCAGGACACCTGCTGCCCCTTAAAAATAATCAAAACCACCTGTGCGCAGCAAATACCATTTTTTATCGGCATGCATCGGTTTCTTCCGGCCCTGGTGCAGTTGCAGGGTGGGAAAGTGAAACAGCTCTCCATCTCGCATTCTCCCCGCTATGCCGGAACGAGCAAATATCACCTTTTCAACCGCCTGGTCGGCCCTTTTTTCGATACGCTGGCGTTTCGCTGGATACGTAGTCGATATATCCGCTATGCCATAGCGGACACCACTTTATGAACCAACACATTGTTTTTGCAATAGGTTTTTCCGCGCAGCTGCTTTTTTCAGCAAGGCAGCTGACGCAGTGGATAGCCTCGGAAAAAGCCGGACGCATTCTCTCGCCGCTGCTTTTCTGGCAGTTGAGCATCCTCGCCTCCTTTCTGTTGATGGTGTACGGCATTCTACGCAACGATCTGGTCATTATCCTCGGCCAGGTTATCAGCTATGGCGTGTACATTCGCAACCTTCATTACCATGGCTTCTGGGCCAAACTCCCTGCCCTGGTACGCATGGCGGCATTTATTTTCCCCGGGCTTGCCGTCTGCTGGCTGCTGAGTGGCGAGACCTATACCCTGCACACTATTTTCAGCAACAAAGCCATTTCCGCTTCGCTTATGACCTGGGGCCTGGTCGGGCAGACTATCTTTACCTTCCGCTTCATCTACCAATGGCTGTACAGTGAAAAACTGCACCAGTCAATACTACCGCTCGGTTTTTGGACAATCAGTATCATCGGCTCGATAATGATGCTCAGTTATGCCATTTTCAGAAGAGATCCGGTGCTCTTTATCGGCCAGCTCTTTGGTGTCGTTGTGTACAGCAGAAATATTGTGCTTGGCATGAGACCCCGGCCATCCCGGTAAAGAGCTTTCGCTCCTGCCCGGAATTGTTTGACAAAGCAGGTTTTTTATCCTAGAAAATAGGACACGATTTTTTAAATTATGGGGGGCATATGGAAAGTCATCTTATCAAAGATCTTATGGTACCGATTTCCGAATATGCAACAGTTGTTGTCGGAACATCACTTATCGATGCTATTAAGACCCTGGAAAAAGCCCAGGAAACGTATACCATGCGCAAATACCTGCACCGTGCAGTGCTGGTTCTCGATGAAAATGGACGGGTTGTCGGCAAGATAAGCCAGTTACGGGCATTAAAAGCTATTCAACCCGATTTCAAAGCTGATGCCGAGATCGAACAGCTTAAAGAGTTCAGATTCAGTGATAATTATATTGCTCAGACCCGCGATCTCTATCGGTCCCACGGCAAGATTATGAGCAGCCATTCCCTGCGTGAAGCTGCCACCAAGAAAGTAGAAGAATTCATGCAGACCCCCACGCCAGGAGAATTCGTTGCGGAAAACAGCAGCCTGGATACGGCCATACACCGGCTGGTCGCCGGCACCCATCTGTCTCTTTTAGTCACTCGCGACGACAAAATTGTCGGCATATTGAGAATTTCCGATGTCTTCGCTGCCGTTTTCCATCAGATGACCGCTCTTGACAACTGATTCCCATCAATGAGCTTTTTGGCAACTTATTTGCGCACTCCCTGAGGATATCTTATGAAAGAATTACAAAAACTTTTTGATAGAATTGTCCAGAGAGTCAATATCAATCTCAGAGAATTGAAATTTGATGTCAGCCCCTTCGCCGATTCCCTGATCCCGCCGGATCAGATGAATAAATTTTACGCCTTTTACGGCATAACCCCCGATCATCCGCTCGATCTGCACTTTGAGCATTCCGCCCTGGCCGGCAGTTATTTTCTGGGGAAATGCCGGGTCAGAAACTCCCTGTTATATAAAAGTGATATTCGCGGCGACGAACTGCAGCGTAAAAATGATATTCTTACCTATAATAATTTCACTATCACTCTGACGAAAGACGAAATAATCGATATTGAAGACAGTGCCCTGGTCAAAACCCTGGTGCACAATTACTCCCATGATCCGGAAACATTGGAGAAATTCTTTATAAAAAACACCCTGGCCATGGACTACGCCAATATCCATGGCGCACCGTCGGATGGCTGCTTTCTCGGCCCCTTTGCCACCGTTGATCTCACCACCATGCGCGACTGCGTGATCGGCGCATATTCGTATATCCAGGCCGGCGAGATTAATCACCTCAAAGTAGATCCGGGAACAATCTGGATCAACAGCCCCGGTAACTTCAATTTCTTTTATAAGTATCCGCAGGAGGCATTGGCCCACTATGTCTCTTTATCCCCTGACTATGTTCCCTGGGGCCTGCTGATTGATTTTATTGATGAGCGAAAGGACCAATTCCAGCGCGTTTTCGACTTTGTCAATCTTGATGCCATCGAATTGGTTCCCGAGACGACCTCTCTGGATAGGTATGCTGTGCTTCTGCCCAATATGAAAATCGCCGATAATGTACTGATTGCGCAACGCGCCTACCTGGAAAACTCAAGTCTTGGCAAAGGTGCCAATGCCCAGGAAAACTGCTTTATCATCAATTCATGCCTGGAAGGAAATAATGTCACCGCCCATGGTGCCAAGATAATCGAAGCCCGACTCGGCTCGAATGTTTTTGTCGGCTTTAACAGTTTCCTTTACGGCAAAAAAGACAGCCGACTGAAGATCGGCAAGGGGTGCGTTATTGCGCCGCATACCATCATCGACTGCAACCAGCCACTGGAAATCCCCGAGGAGCATATCGTCTGGGGATTGATTCGCAACAGTGAAGAACTACGAACCAATTCCATGTCACTGGCAGAACTGGCCAGTGTCGAATCGTCGTTTACCAAAGGCCGCATGCATTTTGAGGGCAAAGGGGCACTTTTGGTCAATGCCTTCAAAGCTCGTATTCATCATATCCTCGAAGCCAATGGCGCCTTTTTTACCGATGGTAAAAACGCCGGTCACGCCCAGCGCAACCAGAAACTTTCGCTGAACACCATCCAGCCGTTTCAGTTTGGCGATATGATTGGGATGTATCCAAGCATCAGGATATTACCGTAAGGCGCGGACTGACCCATTTACTCACATCCCTCCACTCTACCGCTAAAGTAAGAGTATAATGGCAGAATTTCCTTCAAGTAAAAACCAGCGTAATCTGCTCATGCGGCTGCGCCCAATTCTGAGATGGGTTATCAAGCTGCGCAGCACGCCACGCGCCATTGCCGGTGGCTTGGCACTGGGCACGTTTATCGCCTTTACTCCGACCGTGGGTGTGCAACTCATCCTGGCCTTTGTCGCTGCCACTTTGTGCAACATGAACCGGCCGGCAGCAATGATCCCGGTCTGGATCACCAATCCGGTCACTGTGGCGCCGATTTATACTTTTAATTACTGGCTGGGAGCTAAAGTGTGGGACGGCCCTCCCCTTTCGGAAGTTTCCCGGCTTTTTATAGACATTGGCAGGACCCTGACTCACCTTGAATTCTGGGATATCAAAGAACAGTTTTTTGCCGTTTTACAGATGGGCAAAGAGATTCTTGTTCCCTTGCTTATAGGGAGCCTTGTTGTTGGCGTTGTTTCCGGTTTTCTGGTGTATATTCTCTCGCTAAAGCTTCTGCGAGTTTTCTTTGCCAAAAAATCACAAAAGCGACTGTTGAATAATCGCAAAAATCGATAATCGAAGCCGTTCTTTTTTGCAAAGATCAGTCTATTAAAACGATGCATTCATTGTTCTAATAGACTAATTATTCACCAGGAAAACCAAAAGTACTTGTTTGTCTATGATTAAGTGAGTAAAATTCATAGTTTTATAATGCGAATGGGGTCAAATCTTTATCCTTGACACGGCAGTATGTGTCAAGGATAAAGATTTGACCCCATTCGCCAAATTTTTTTTCAGGTGTAGTTTTAATGACAGTTTTAGTAACCGGCGGTGCCGGCTTTATCGGCAGCAATTTTATACTTGATTGGCTTGCATTGCACGATGAACCGATCGTCAATCTGGATAACCTCACTTACGCCGGAAACCTGCAAAATCTGGCAGGCGTTGCCAATGATACCAGGCATATCTTCGTTAAAGGGGATATCGCTGATTATGACCTCGTTGCCGATCTTTTAACCAAACACCAGATCCGAGCCATTGTCAATTTTGCCGCCGAAAGCCATGTCGACCGGTCAATTCATGGCCCGGACGATTTTATCCAAACCAATATTGTCGGCACCTTTCGTTTACTGGAAGCCGTGCGACATTATTGGCACGAGCTGGCGAACGAAAAGAAGACGGCGTTTCGTTTTCTCCACGTTTCAACCGATGAAGTCTATGGTTCCCTTGATTCCACAAGCCCGCCTTTTACAGAGATGAACCGCTATGAACCGAACAGCCCTTATTCGGCCAGCAAGGCAGCATCGGACCATCTGGTGCGCGCCTACCATCATACCTACGGTTTGCCGGTATTGACAACCAACTGCTCGAACAATTACGGACCGTATCAGTTTCCTGAAAAACTGATACCTCTTTGTATCCACAATGCCCTCGCCGGAAAAGCCCTGCCGATTTACGGCGACGGGCAACAGATTCGGGACTGGCTGTATGTGGCGGATCACTGCAGCTCCATCCGCTGCGTTCTGGACAATGGTCGTTTAGGCGAAGTGTACAACGTCGGCGGCTGGAATGAAAGACAAATCTGGAGGTCGTGCATACCATTTGCGATATCCTGGATGAGCTGGTTCCACCCGGTGCAGACTCTCCATTTTCCACCTACCGCTCCCTGATCACCTCTGTCACCGATCGTCCCGGCCACGACCGGCGATATGCTATCGATGCGGCAAAAATAGAACGAGAACTGCAGTGGAAACCGGCTGAAAATTTTGCCTCCGGGATTGATAAAACCGTGCGCTGGTATCTTGATCATCAAGATTGGGTGGCAAATATCACCAGCGGCAAATATCGCGACTGGGTTGCAAAACAATATAGCTTATGAAAATTTTATTATTGGGAAAAAACGGCCAGCTCGGCTGGGAACTGCAGCGATCACTGGCACCGCTCGGAGAAGTTATTGCCTGTGGCCGTACCGAGGCCGACCTGGAAGACCTGCCCGCCTTGCGAAAGCTGGTCCGAAGTATCTCGCCGCAGATTATTGTCAATGCAGCCGCTTATACTGCGGTGGATAAGGCCGAATCTGAGCCGGAGCGTGCGTTTCTTATCAACAGCCAAGCCGTCGATATCCTGGCGAAGGAAGCTAACGTTCTGAACAGCCTGTTTATCCATTATTCTACCGATTATGTCTTTGCCGGTACTAAGAAGGACGCCTATATCGAAACCGATAAGACCGAACCTCTTGGTGTTTATGGAAAGAGCAAATTGTCGGGAGAGGAAGCAATCCGTGCCTCCGGCTGTCGGCATCTGATCCTCCGGACGAGCTGGGTATATGCTGCCCGGGGCAATAATTTCATTAAAACAATGATTCGACTTGCCCGAGAGCGTGATGCCCTCAAAGTTGTCAGTGATCAAATTGGTGCCCCCACAAGTGCTGAGCTTCTCGCCGATGTCACCGCGCTTTGCCTTTACCGTCTACAGTATGACGCGTCATTAACTTCCAAGTTGGGTGAAACCTATCATCTTGCGGCCGGTGGAGCTACCAGTTGGCACGGCTTTGCCCAATTTATTCTCGATGAGGCCTATCGGCATGGTGTTGAGCTTCGTGCCACCGCCAAAGATGTGCAGGCTATTCCCACCTCGGAGTATCCTCTGCCGGCAAAACGACCCGCTAATTCACAGCTTGCAACCGAAAAAATCAGCGAGGCCTTTAATCTGGTATTACCATCGTGGGAGTTTCATGCACAACGCGCAATAGCGGAAATTCTCAACACTAACCTGTCGGCCAACAAAAAATAGCCATGATTAACCCTTATACACCCAACATCGTTGCCAAACCACTGGTCACCGACCGCCGCAAGGGCATTATTCTTGCGGGCGGTGCCGGAACACGCCTGCATCCGGCTACCCTGGCTGTTTCCAAGCAGTTGTTGCCGGTATATGATAAACCAATGATTTATTACCCGCTCAGCACCCTGATGCTGGCCGGAATTCGGGATATACTGGTTATTTCCACACCGCAGGACACGCCACGTTTCGAGCAACTCCTCGGCACGGGTGAACAGTGGGGGATCAACCTGCAATACGCGGTACAGCCGGAACCGCAAGGGTTGGCCCAGGCCTTTATCATCGGAGAATCCTTTATCGGTGATGACCTCTCTGTCCTGGTATTGGGCGATAATATTTTTTATGGTCACGATATACATCAATTGCTGAGCAACGCCATGACCCGCACTAAAGGGGCAAGTGTTTTTGCCTATCGTGTGCAGGATCCAGAGCGCTACGGGGTCGTTGATTTCGATGCCGGTGGCAAGGTTTTATCCCTGGAAGAAAAGCCCAGTCAGCCAAAGTCCAATTATGTCGTCACCGGTCTCTATTTCTATGACCAGCAGGTAGTCGAACTAGCCAAAAACCTGAAACCGTCAGCGCGTGGCGAGTTGGAAATCACCGATCTCAACCGCCTGTATCTGGAGAAAGGTCAGCTCAATGTTGAAATCATGGGCCGAGGCTACGCCTGGCTCGATACCGGCACTCATGATTCCTTACTCGATGCGAGCAGGTTCATCGCAATTCTTGAAAAACGACAAGGTTTCAAAGTCGCCTGCCCTGAAGAGATAGCTTTTCGCCAGAAATGGATTGATGCTGCTCAAGTCGAGCGTCTCGCTGAACCGATGATTAAAAATGGTTACGGTCAGTACCTTGTTGCAGCTGCTGAGGGAGAGGATGGTTTTATGAAAGTTACTCGTCTTGCAATCCCTGAGGTCTGTCTTATTGAGCCCCGGGTGTTTGGCGACGCTCGAGGCTTTTTCTTTGAAAGCTTCAACCAACATCAGTTCAATGAAGCTGTCGGTAAAGAAGTGATTTTTGTGCAGGATAACCATTCTCGCTCGGGAAAGAATGTCCTACGCGGCCTGCATTATCAGGTTCAACGACCACAAGGCAAATTGGTGCGGGTGGTGCAGGGTGAAGTATTTGATGTGGCAGTGGATATTCGTAAGAGTTCACCAACATTTGGCCAATGGGTGGGTGAAATACTCTCAGCGGAAAACAAAAAACAAATTTGGATACCGGAGGGGTTTGCCCATGGTTTTCTCACCCTTTCCGACTATGCCGAGTTTCTTTATAAAACAACAGACTATTATACTCCCGAGAGATGAGCGCTGCATCCGCTGGGATGACCCGGAACTCGACATAAAATGGCCGTTGGTTGGGGAACCACAAGTGTCGGATAAGGATCACACCGCCCCTTATTTTGTAAAGCGGAGTATTTTTCCTGATGCAACAGTTCAGTCTCTCGCCACGGGAAATGATTGCCAGTTTCTGGCGCAATCGCAGTTTGATTAAAGCTATGGTCGTGCGCGAAGTGGCAGGCCGCTATCGTGGCTCGGTCTTCGGTATCCTCTGGTCGTTTTTTAATCCCGTACTTATGCTGGCCGTCTACACCTTTGTCTTCAGCGTCGTATTCAAGGCGCGCTGGGGTGGCGGCAGTGGCTCGAAAACCGAATTCGCCCTGTTGCTTTTCGCCGGCCTGATCGTTTTCAACCTCTTTGCCGAATGTGTCAATCGGGCTCCCAGCTCTCATTCTCGCCAATGTCAACTACGTCAAAAAAGTGGTTTTCCCTCTGGAGATCCTGCCATGGGTTACCTTGGGATCAGCCCTGTTCCATGCCCTGATTAGTCTTGGTGTATGGTTTATCGCTTATCTCATTTTTTTTGGTGTGCCGCACATCACCGTATTGCTTCTGCCACTGGTCATTCTGCCATTGCTGCTGTTAATCCTTGGGCTGACCTGGGGCTGGCTTCTTTGGGCGTCTATTTGCGCGACGTCTCCCAATTTGTTGGAATCTTCACCACGGTGCTGATGTTTCTTTCACCTATTTTTTATCCGGCCAGCGCACTTCCGGAAAAATACCGACCAACTGCTGCTCATAAACCCTCTCTACCCTCCGATCGAACAGACCGAGATAGTATTATTCTGGGGAAAAGTGCCGGATATGACCACTTTGACAATTTATCCTGCTGGGCGGCAGCACTGGTCGCCTGGCTGGGTTTTGCCTGGTTTCAGAAAACACGAAAAGGGTTTGCCGATGTCCTCTGAAATCGCCATCAAGGTCGAAAACCTGGGCAAATGCTACCAGATCTATGAGCAACCGCATGATCGGTTAAAACAATTCATCGTTCCCAGACTCTGTCGAGCAATGCCGCCATTAAAACATTGTTTTTCGACTCGCAACGGCCAATTCCCCATGTATTATAAAGAATTCTGGGCATTGAAAGACGTTTCGTTCGCAGTCAAAAAAGGTGAAACCGTTGGCATCATCGGCCGTAACGGCAGCGGTAAATCACGCTTTTGCAAATGATCTGCGGCACCCTCAATCCTACCAGCGGCAGTATCAGAAGCCAATGGACGTATCGCCGCCCTGTTGGAACTCGGCTCCGGTTTCAACCCGGAGTTCACCGGCCGCGAAAACGTCTATATGAATGCCGCAGTAATAGGCTTGAAGTAGGGAAGAAATCGATGCACGTTTTGATGATATCGTTGCCTTTGCCGATATTGGCGCCTTTATCGAACAGCCGGTCAAAACCTATTCCAGCGGCATGATGGTGCGTCTGGCATTTGCCGTAATCGCTCATGTGGATGCGGATATATTGGTGGTAGATGAAGCGCTGGCCGTGGGCGATGCGTTTTTTACCCAGAAATGCATGCGTTTTCTACGCACCTTCATGAAGACCGGGACGGTATTATTTGTCAGCCACGATACCGGAGCAGTCAAGAACTTATGCACCAGCGCAATCTGGCTTGAAAAAGGCAAAGTGCTGCAACAGGGCTCTCCAAAGGATGTATGTGAAAAATACCTGGAAGCATTCTACGAAGCGCAACAAGGGAAAGGGACGACAACTCGTATCAAGAGCGATCCTGCCAAACAGATCACTAACACCAAAGATCAACGGCAGGAGTTTATCAATGCCAGCAACCTCCGCAACGACATAAAACTATTCGACTTCGACCCTGACGCCCCCTCCTTTGGTAAAGGCCAGGCGCAGATCACCTCGGTCCATTTTCTTGATATCCAAGGCGATCCTCTGGCATGGATCGTAGGCGGGGAGAAGTAATTTTGCGGGTGGAGGTTGCTGCACACTCTGTCCTCGATTCCCCTATCATTGGCTTTTTTATAAAAGACAAATTAGGCCAGTGCTTGTTTGGCGATAATACCTGGCTTAGTTATATGGATACTCCGGTCTTGTGTGCTGAGAATCAGCACTTGGTGGCTGATTTTGCCTTCCAGATGCCGCGGCTGGCCGCCGGAAATTACTCGATCACCGTGGCTATAGCTAATGGTACTCAAGACGAGCACATGCAACATCATTGGGTGCACGATGCCGTTAGTTTCAGATCGGAAACAACGAGTGTTGCTGGTGGACTGATCGGCATCCCCATGGAAAGTATCAAGTTGGAAATCGGAGAGATTGGTGATTAAAGATATTGACAAGTTACTGGCAGCGGCAGATTTTTCGCCCTCTTCACTGCAAGCCCCCAGGCATGGTGTGGTCACTTGTCTTTGCGCATGGCTGATTCGAACCTTTGAACCAAAAATATTCGTCGAGTTGGGGACCCATACCGGTAATTCATATTTTTCATTTTGTCAGTCAGTCAAAGAAAATAATCTTACCACCAAATGCTATGCTGTTGATACATGGCAAGGGGATGAGCATGCCGGCAACTATGGGGAAGAGGTATTCCATACTGTTAACGACCACAACCAGACACACTACTCGAGTTTTTCCATTTTATTGCAAATGACCTTTGACGAGGCACTGGCTTGTTTCTCCGACGCTTCCGTCGAATTATTACATATTGACGGCCTGCATACCTACGATGCGGTCACCCATGATTTTAAATCATGGTTACCTAAGCTGGCTCCTGACGCAGTCGTTCTTTTTCATGACATAAATGTCCGGGACAAGGGCTTTGGCGTTTGGCGTCTCTGGGAGGAGTTACAGGCAAGTTATGAAAATAATTTCGAGTTTCTGCACTCCAATGGACTGGGTGTGCTCCAGCTAAATGATGCCCCCGAACACCTGAAGTTGCCATGGCTCGACACCTCTCTCTCTGAGCGCCAGCAGCTCAAGGAATATTTTTCGGCTCTCGGCAAAAGTCAACTGGTCCTGTTCCAACGCGGGCAAAAGATAGCTGAGCAACAACGACTGATATCCACCTACCATCACGCCGCTATAGAGCGCGATGCGCTGATCGACGAGATGACCGTCACCCTCGCCGAACAGAAAGGTTTAATCAACAACTATCATAATGCCGCCATAGAGCGCGATGCGAAGATCGACGAGATGACCGCCACCCTCGCCGAACAGAAAGGCTTAATCAACAACTATCATAATGCCGCCATAGAGCGCGATGCGAAGATCGACGAGATGACCGCCACCCTCGCTGAACGCGACCGTCTAATTACCGACTACCATCACGCCGCGCTCGACCGAGATAGACAGCTGGCAATGGTAGTTCAGGAAGTCGGGCAACTGATAACGTCAACCAGCTGGAAAATTACCGCACCTGTGCGGTTTGCCGGGCACCAGGTCAAACGAGTCCGACACCTTTCACGAATCTTGCCCGGACTCATCGATCGCAACGGTGGTCTGCTGCTCACCATGAGCAGAACATCAAAGATTTTGCGAGGTGAGGGCCTTACCGGCTTAAAATGGCGATTGCGGATGATGAATGCACCGATAGAGTCACCACCTGTCATTGACGAAAGCGGCGAGCTGGTTGGCAAAACAGATTACCAGGAATGGGTACGTCGTTACGACACCCTCGATGATGACGCGCGACAAACCATTCGTGGTCAAATTGACTCTTTTTCCTACCGCCCGACAATCTCACTGATCATGCCGGTATATGATCCACCCCTGGATTTTCTCGACCAGGCAATATGGTCGGTACGCAAGCAGCTCTATCCCGATTGGCAGCTGTGCATCGCCGATGATGCCTCAAAGAACCAGGCGGTCCGCGATCTACTCACGAGGCATGCCGCCGAAGATGCACGGATTAAACTCGTTTTTCGTCAGGAGAACGGCCATATCGCCATTGCCTCCAACAGTGCGCTGGAATTGGCGCACGGCGAGTTTATTGCGATGTTCGATCATGATGACGAGATAAGCGAACATGCCTTGTATCTGATCGCCGAACAACTCAACCAGAATAGAGAACTCGACTTTATGTATAGCGACCAGGATAAAATTGATATCCACGGGGTACGGTATGACCCATACTTCAAGTCGGCTTTCAATATTGATCTGCTGCGTTCCCAGAATTTTGTCGACCACCTGGCCGTTTTTCGGACGACACTGCTTCGCAAGCTCGGGGGCTGGCGCACCGAATTCAATGGCAGCCAAGACTATGATATGGTATTGCGTTTCACCGAGCGCCTCGCCCCTGAAAGTATCCGTCATATCCCCTTTGTGCTGTATCACTGGCGGGCAGTACCTGGTTCCCTGGCCATCGACGCCGGCGCGAAAAACTATGCCGCCGAGCGTTCCCGTGCGGCGCTTTCCGAGCATCTGCAACGGCTGGGTATCGAGGCGGAGGTCACCTCCCACTTTCCCAAACTGTCGATCCACCGCGTCATATATCCATTACCTGAGGAGCCTCTGGTCAGTATCATCATCCCTACTAAAGATGGGACCAAATATCTGCGTCGATGCGTCGATGGATTATTTTCCAAGACTGATTACCTGAACATTGAGCTTATCATCGTCAACAATCAGAGCAAGGAACCCGAGACCTACGACTATTTTCAAGAGCTCGCCGACGACCCGCGGGTACGGATCATCGATTACGATCAGCCCTTTAATTACTCAGACATCAATAACATGGCGGCCGACCAAGCGACAGGCAGTGTCCTGGCGCTGGTCAATGATGATATCGAGGTTATCAATACCGATTGGTTACGCGAAATGGTCAGTCATGCGATGCGGCCCGAGATTGGTGCGGTGGGCGCCAGGCTCTATTACCCGGATGGTACCGTGCAGCATGCCGGCGTCCTGCTTGGCTACAACGGCAGGGCCGGTCATATGTACCGTTACGCGTCGCCGCACTGGCTTGGCTATTGGGCGCGAGGCGTCCTGATACAAAACCTGACCGCAGTAACCGCGGCGTGTATGGTGGTACGCAAAGAAATTTTTGCGGCGGTTGGCGGCTTTGACGCAGAGAATTTCACCGTCACATTTAATGATGTCGATCTCTGTCTGCGCCTCCATGAAAAAGGGTATAGAAATCTGTATACCCCTTATGCCGAACTGTATCATCATGAGTCAAAGACCCGCGGCCTATTGGCTATTCAGAGCGAAGAAGACTATTTTTCGCAGAAGTGGCAGCCGTATCTCGTCAATGACCCAGCCTATAATCCCAACCTGAGCCTGGTAGCGGAAGATTTCTCCCTGGCCTTCCCGCCTCGGGTGCAAAGACCATGGCGGGAACATGACCGACAGGCGAGGATAGTCACACCGCCCTTGGTGACGATAGTCACTCGAACCCATGGCGAGCGCCGCGAATTCCTGCAACAAGCCTTAGCATCCATCATGGCCCAGACCTTCCGCCCCATTCAGATCGTTGTCGTGGAAGACGGGACGGAAAATGCGCGGAGTACCGTGGCGTCTCTCTCGCCCCCCGACGGCATTACTATCGATTATGCGTCGCTACCTAAGCGAGGACGCTGCTATGCCGGTAATCGTGGGCTGGAAATGGCCGAAGGGGAGATCGCCGGGTTTTTAGATGATGATGATCTGTTGTTGCCGGATCACCTGGAGTCACTCGTCAAGCACCTGCTGTTGCACCCCCAAGCAGTAGGTGCCTACGCTTGTTCATGGGAAATTCCGACCGAGCTTACCAGTTTATCCCCTCTGCAGTATAAAGAGGGAAAAAAAAGGCTCTTTGGCCGCGCCCATTTTTCCTTATCGGCCTTATGGAACTACAACTATATCAGCATCCAGTCGCTGTTGTTTAGAAAAGAACTTTTTCAAAAATTCGGCGGCCTGAGCGAGGATCTGGAGTGTCTTGAAGACTGGGATCTTTGGCTGCGCTACACCGCGGAAGGTGATTTTGTCTTTCTTGACCAAGTGACCTCTGCCTTCAGGATGCCGAAAAATGAAACCGTCCTGCAGGACCGAAGGAAACAGCATATGCAGTACCTGCCGATACTCAGGAAGAGGCAAAAAGATCTCTTTGATCATTATCAGAACACCCCGCATTACGAGAGACTCAAGGCGGCATTCAATACCAGCACTGCAGCGGAGAGTGTATAGGTCTGCATGAGACAGCGATGACTTACATCACCCATCTTCTGCCGGAAAATATAGCAGCACATGACGCCTAACCGTTTATTTTATCTGGATTTTATCAGGTCGATTGCCATCCTCGGCATTATTTTCTTTCATTATAATGTCTGGCTGAGCCAGCTTGTCGCAGGCGACATGGTACTGACGCAATCCTTTGAGCTGGGCGGCTCCATCGGGGTCAGCCTGTTCGTGATTTTATCCGGGGCTTCGCTCATGGCCGGCGGCGCGATACGCACCTCCCGCTTCAGCGCAATCTCTTTCTACAAGAAGAGATTTTTGGCGATCTTTCCGCTCTTTTATACTTCGTACCTGGCGATGTTGCTCTTTTATGCGGTCTTTTTTACATCGGTTCCTTTTACCTGCAACAATCCGCCGGTCTTTTTATTGACGCTGGCCGCACTGGATGGTTTTACCGTCTATGCCATTAACAATTACTATATAATCGGCGAATGGTTTATCGGTTTCATAATAATAATCTATTGCGCCTTCCCGGCTATCCGATATTGTTTTTTAAAAAACATGGTTCTGACCCTGGCCGGCTCTGCGCTGATTTCTTTTTTCAGCTACAGCTTCTATCCCTTCGAAATGCCGATTTTCAGGTTTCCGATCATAAGACTTTTTGAATTTGTCTTCGGCATGTTTGTCGCAACGCGCATGCACCATCTATCGGCTGCGCACAAAAATATCGTCCTGGCGGCGGCTCTTCCGGGCTGGCCTTGCTCAATATCCTGAACCTGGCAAATATCCTCGTGGTAGAATATATATTTTTTGGGGTGCTTATTTTTTTAATCCTGTCATTATCATGCCATGCAATAGAGAACGATATCACCGTTCGCTTTTTAGTTTTTTAAGCAGGTATTCCTACGGGGCATTTCTCATACATCATGTTCTGGTCATGCGCTTTATCGCCTCTTGTAAGGAATATCTGTCATCTCCTGGGGTAATCCTGCTTTTCTTTGTCCTGGCCGTGGCAGTTATCTTCGGCGCCTCCTATATCTGACAAACTTTACCAGCTTTATTCTCAGAAACAGGTTCGCCTAGCTAAAACATCCACTCCGGGTTACCATGCAGAGCGGCGTTGATCATACATATAAGATCTCGGTCATTATCGTCAATTGGAATGGTGCGCACTTCCTGCATCAGTGCTTAACGGCGCTGATGGCGCAGACGGTTACGCCGCATGAAATCATTCTGGTGGACAATGCCAGTTCCGATGGATCCATCGCAATTGCCCGAAACTTCCCCTCGGTCCGAATTATTGCACTGCAACATAACAGCGGTTTTGCCCGCGGCAATAATATAGCGATTAACGCGACATCCGATCAATCGGAATGGATCGCCCTGCTCAACCCTGACGCCTATGCCGAACCAAGATGGCTGGAGATGTTACTGCTGGCCGCCCAATCGAACCCGGAATTCAATATCTTCGGCAGCCGGTTGATTAATGCCGGTAATCCTCTGGTCCTGACGGGGCTGGTGATGCCTATCATATCAGCGGTCGGGTCTGGCGACTGGGCCATGGCGCGCCGACGTCAACCTCTTCTGAAAACAATCATGAGGTATTCTCCCCCTGTGGGGCGGCGGCCCTTTATCGACGCTGCCCTGTACTTGCCTTGGGCGGATTTGATGAGGACTACTTCTGTTATGTGGAGGATGTGGACCTCGGTTTTCGATTGCGCCTGGCGGGATACCGCTGTCTCTATGTCCCGCAATCCATAGTGCATCATGTTGGTTCCGGGACCACCGGTGGCCGGCACAGCAGTTTCAGTCTGTACCATGGCCATCGTAATCTGGTCTGGACCTTCGTCAAAAATATGCCCGGCTTCTTGTTCTGGGTACTCTTACCACTGCATGTGGTTCTTAATCTGGCAAGTATTGTTTGGTTTTCTGTCCACGGACGGGGTAAAGTGATTCTTCGAGCCAAGCGAGACGCCCTGTTGGGCCTGCCGCGCATGTGGCGCAAACGGCAACACCTTCAAAAAAATCGTTTTGCTTCGATCTCTGAAATTTGGCGACAGATGGATAAACGATTGATGCCGATAAAATAATACGCTGTGCAAAAGAATATGAACGCCGTTATCTCAGCAATAATCGTCAACTACAACGCCGGCATACAGCTATATGAGTGTGTCCGGTCACTGCTTAATTGTCCGTTGAAAATCGAAATTATTGTAGTTGATAACGCCTCGACAGATGATAGCTTAGCTGTTGTGGAGGGATTATCCGGCGTACGGATAATCAGAAATTCAGCCAACCTCGGTTTCGCCATGGCCTGTAATCGCGGCTCGCGTATCGCTTCCGCACCATTTTTGCTTTTTCTCAATCCTGACTGTACTATCGAACCGGATGCACTCAGCCAATTATCAGCCATCCTACGGGCGGATGAGCGCGCCGGCATGGCAGCAGGCGTCCTGACCAATATAGACGGAACCGAACAGCCCGGTGGACGACGCGCCATACCCACCCCTTGGCGATCTTTCGTGCGCGCATTCGGCCTGGTCCACTTTGCCGATCGCTGGCCCCGTCTCTTCTTTGATTTTTATCTGCATAAACAGCCCTTGCCCAATCACCCCATCGAGGTGGAGGCAACCTCAGGCGCCTGCATGCTGGTCAAACGTGAGGCGATGCAGGATGTCGGAGAATGGGACGAAGGTTATTTTTTACACTGCGAAGATCTCGATTTGTGCATGCGCTTTCGCCAGAAGGGTTGGAAAATTGTTTTCGTCCCCACTGTTAAGGTTATTCATGATAAAGGCACTTGCAGTCGGACACGCCCAATATTTGTTGAATGGCATAAGCATAAAGGGATGATAAGATTTTATCGAAAATTTTTCCGACATCAATATCCAGGAGTCTTGTGGCCACTTGTTGCCTTTGGAGTGTGGTTGCGTTTTGTGCTTGTTGCTGGGTATTATGGTGCACGTCAGGTAGCTGAAGCTGTCGGAGTGAAAGGGTGATTGACAGCAAGGTTGGTTTACTTGGGGCAACCAGTCTCGTTGGTGAGAGATTGATTTCCCTGTTGCATAGAGATGATGTGCAGGTTCACGCGTTTTCACGAAAGCCACAGACATCAGAGAATGACAGGCCGGCTTGGCATCAATTTTCAGTCCTAGATGGCGGTCCGACTGATCTCATAAAAGATTGGGTAAGTGTAGCCCCCATTTGGGTTTTACCGGACCATTTCCCCCTGTTTGAATCTTATGGGATGCGTCGTATTGTTGTTCTCTCGTCCACCAGTCGCTTTACGAAAACAGCATCCTCCGATGCAGCCGAGAAAGCTACTGCTGTTCGTTTGTCAGAGGGTGAAGAAAGACTGATATCCTGGGCAACCAGCAAGGGGATTGAGTGGGTGATTCTTCGACCTACCTTAATATACGGTCACGGTCGGGATAAGAACATCAATGAGATAGCTCGTTTTATTCATCGGTTTGGATTTTTTCCCTTGCTGGGCAAAGCGAACGGCTTACGGCAGCCTGTTCATGTCGAAGATGTGGCAAAGGCGTGTATTGCAGCGTTGAAATCTCCAGCGGCAACAAACCTGGCATATAATATTTCTGGTGGTGAAACACTGAGCTATCGAGAAATGGTCAGCCGGGTATTTGCAGCTTTTACGTCAACTTTGCGCCCCATGGTTGTTGCCAATACCTTTGCCTATATTTGCTCTTGCGGTGGCGTGCCTGCGCCTGCTGCCAAGATACCGTGACTGGTCCGTTGCCATGGCAGAGCGGATGAATAGCGACCTGGTATTTGATCACTCGGATGCAGAACGGGATTTTGGTTTTTCTCCTCGCCCATTTCAACTCTCATCGGATGATTTGCCGCAATAAGACAACACAGAATTATTTTCATGACTCCATTAATTAACTGAGAAAAACAAGTCAATATGTCCGAACTGAAGAGCAAGGTAATTCCTATTCTCGCATAATGAAAGCCTCTTCATTGATCGGCGGGTCTCGAGGGGGCCAGCCTGTTGATCGGAATGGTAAGGATTAAATTTGTCGCGATGTTGATCGGGCCTGTTGGTCTGGGTCTTCTTGCCACATATCAATCCATCGTCGGTCTCATTGGTACTCTTGCGGGTCTTGGTATTCAATTAAGTGGAGTCAGAGACGTTGCGGAATCTTTCGGCCAGGAAGATATGGCAAGATTTGGCCGAACTATTTTATCTTTACGAAGAATTTGCTGGCTTACCGGTGGTCTTGGAGCTCTGCTTGTTGTCCTGTTTTCTCATCTTTTAAGTGAAATTACATTTAATTCAGACGCATATGCTCTGCCAATAGCGTCGATGGGGTTTATTATTCTTTTTGGGAATATTCAGGAAGGACAGATAGCACTGATCCAGGGCACACGACGTATTGGAGATTTGGCCAAGTTGAAAGTTGTTGGTTCAGCCGCCGGTTCGGTGATAAGTGTGTTGTTCTATTTCTTTATGGGCTTACAGGGAATTGTACCTGCGCTGATCTCACTATCGTTTCTCAATCTTATGACATCCTGGTGGTTTTCACGAAAGATTGTGGTGCCCAGGGTCAAGATGAATTGGGCGGAATTATCAAGGAAGCAGGGGGAATGATTCGTCTGGGAATCGCGTTTATGTGGAGTGGCCTTCTCTTAGCTGCGGTTGCATATGTGACCCGAATTCTGATTTTAAGAGAGCTGGATATGGTCGCAGTAGGTATCTTTTCAGCAGCCTTTAGTCTCTCAGGAGCGATGGTAAATTTTATTCTCGTTGCAATGGGTGCTGATTATTACCCAAGTCTGACCGCGGTGTCTCGAAACAATCCAAAGATGTGTAGACTGGTCAATGAACAAACGGAGATAGGTCTACTTCTTGCGGCTCCATGTCTTATTTATTCTATAATATTTGCGCATTATATTATAAAAATATTTTATTCAAATGACTTTTCCCAGGCCGAGGACCTCCTCCCTTGGTTTGTGTTAGGATGTTTAGGGCAGGTCATTGCATGGCCCATGGGCTTCATTCTGCGCGCTCTGGGTGCCGCCCGAATCTTCGTGATCACCGAAACGACAAAGAATGTCATACATATCATTCTGATTTGGAGCTTGCTGTTGCTGTTTGGCATCGAAGGCGTCTCAATGGCATTTTTTCTACTCTATTGTTTTTACACGGTCATAGTTCTTGTTTTAAGTCGCTTTTTGATTGGTTTTTTTTGGAGTCCTGGAGTCGTGAAGCTTTTAATCTTTATTTTACCGGCAGTGGGACTTGTTTTCATATCCGATAAGCTTATGCCAATAATTCCTGCTCTTATAATAAGTAACGTCGTTGCTTTTTTTACTAGTGTTTACTGTCTTCGAGAATTGGTGTTTCGATTGGGACCTGCACATAGAATAAGTAAAACCATGCGGAAAATTCTCTTTTTTTCAAATTCTCATGCAAAATCAAAAAAAGATTGAAATGAATTGAGGTTCATCCCTTTTCGCAAAAACCACCGACCTCAGAATCCCTATCAGCTCTGAACGACTACACTATAAGAAGCCGTTCACTTTTACTGGGCCGCGTCCTTTTTCATCCGGTTGACAATCGCATCCATTTCCCGCGCGAAATACGGCACAAGCATCAGCGATCCGGCTTGGCTCATATGATCAGAGTCGTTGTACATATTGACACCGTCACTGAGGGGCTTCTGCAAATATTTCATCGGGTCGAAGGTCTCAACCTGGTGGTTTGCGGCGAACCGATCGACAAAATTAATACTGGGCTGCTGCCATTTGTCGATAAATGACCAGTCGTAGCGGCAGGGCCGCTCAGATGAAAAGATTTTCCTAAGACGGGGTTCCCATTTGCAATATTCGATGTCATTAAATATCGGAACCTGCTTGAGCAGGATCATCTCTTTGCCTGCACCTCGGATCTCCTCAAGGGTTGCGGCAAGCCGTGCCTTGTAGTAACCGGTATGGTCGGCTACCGCCTGCCCGTCGCTGCCTCGAAAGGTAATCGCCGCCCGGGGCTCGTTCAGATATCCTATACCGTCGTAGAAGAGGTCGAAACGCTGAGCTATGAGGACGAATTCAACGAGCGGGTCCTCAATGATCGCATGTTCGAACAACTGTAAGGCGACCCCGCACTGCTTCTCGTGTTCCTTGGATATTGTGCTTTTGATATGCACATCCCCCACCACTATAGGGCAACCGGGCACGCAGAGGAACTTGACATTGTATCCGCGCTTCTTCGCCCAGGATGTTACAGAACTGAGGTAATGTGGAGCGTGGCTGTCGCCTGCCAGGGCAACGACCGGTACCTCATCCACAGCTCCCTGCTGGCAAACATAATAAACAACGCCGTCCTTGCTGCTTTCCTCACAGCCGGGATCGTCGCCTTTCAGGGCGATCGACTTATCGTTGTGGTACTCGGTGATGCGCCATGGGGCGAGACTTGCGCCCTGCAGGAATTTGAACGACAGGGCGAATACTACGATCACCCCGAGGGCGGCGAACAGCACGCGGCCATCAGGCCAGAGTGATTGCCTGGCAGGCTTCTCGACAAAGAAGTAGCTGAGAGTTGACAGAATGAATGTGACACCGATAATCGCCACCCCGGCTCCAGCACTAAGCTCGTTTGCCCCGCTGAACAGTTTCCAGAAAATGATAACCGGCCAATGGTACAGGTAGAGCGAGTATGAAATTCTGCCGATTGCAGCCGGGATTTTGGCGGCCAGCAGCCGGTTGGCTATCCCCATACCGGAACGGGCGTGGATGACCAGGGCCGTTCCGATACAGGGTAACAGCACACCGAATTGCAAGAAAGAAGTGCCAAGGCGTTCCTCTTGGACAAAGTAGAGACTGTAGCCCAGCAGTCGCAGGCCAGTCACGCCGATCACCCCGTTCATGGCGGTGCTGGCCGGACGGGGCAGCAGTCTCATCGAGATAAAGCCGCCGATACAGAACTCGAAAGCCCTGGCATAAAACATATAGAAGGCCAGGTTGTAATTGGTGTCAGCCAGGTGGTAGCAGAGTCCGAACGAAACCACGGAAATCAGCAGGAAGACGACTGCCGTCTTGACAGCCACCTGCCTGGCGGCGTGGTTTTGGTCGGTGATCAATGCCCATGGTGGCCAGTCTGAAGGTTTGAATGCCTTCACCTTTAACGATATCAATTGACCATCTTGCTCGCTGGGTCGATTGAACAGACGATAGCACGTAAAGATCAGCAACGGCCAGAACAGGTAAAACTGTTCTTCAACCCCGAGTGACCAGGTGTGCAGGAGGGGCTGTCCGGCAAACCCTTGACTGAAGTAGTCGACCTTCCGGGAGAAGAAAAAATTTGACAACTGGCCTGCGGCATATCGGGATGACCGCATGAAGTTATCATAGTTTTCCGGGGTGAGCAGAAAAGTACCGACCAGAGCTGACAGCAACAATACGACAAAAAGTGCCGGAAAAATGCGCTTGATTCTCCGGGCATAAAAATGCTTGAAAGAAAAGGTGCTGAGGTAGTTCTCACGCAAGATTATGCCGGTAATCAGGAACCCGGAGATCACGAAAAAGACATCAACCCCGAGAAAACCGCCGGGGAGCACGCTCGGGCGAAGATGATAGGCGAACACCGAGAGCACCGCCAGAGCCCTGAGTCCATCAATATCCGGTCTGTATTTGCTGCTGCTCACGATTTTGGCTTTTGGGTGTACCATTTGGTCTCGGACGTATGTTATGCTTTATCTAGTACGTTGCCTATTACCTACGTGCCTTCAGACAAGGTTGCCCTGACATAATGGCTCTTGCGAAGTAGAAAGCGTTTTTCAACAAGGTTCCACATAACTATAGCACCAGTTGTTGAGATAAAAATAACTGTGATTACAAAAAGATAAGGTTTATCTTGAAACCAGCCGGAATATATCAGAAGCTGGATTACTGGAAAATGCAGGCCGTAAATACCATAAGAAAAATCTCCATACTTGCCGAAATTTCCTACATATAGAAAAAGTGCAAAAAATATTACTATCGATCCAATGGCAAAAGGTTCAAACATCGGCAATGGGTAGTAGCTGTCTGCGATCAGAATGACAAGTGCGATAGCTGCAAAATATCTGTGGTAACGTTTAAAAAATGGCATGTAATAGTAGAGCAAGCCGCCCATGATAAAATATGACATCTGCCCAGGTAACTGGTGAGCCAGGATTGTGTAAAGTTGCATCCCTGTTCGATCAGCCATAAGCAGCAACAGGTAACTATAAGCAACTGCCGAGCAATAAATCAGTATTGCTACAGGAAGACAGCCAAATTTTCTGAAGAGCAGGACAATGATGGGAACAACCATATAAAACATAACTTCAACCTTGACGGTCCACAGCGCACCATTTACAACGACCAGCCTGTTCGCCTCAAATACTCCTGGAAGCGTTGGTTTCAGGAAATTTAAGAAAGACAGATTGGTAATATAATACTTGAGCCAGTCTATTGAAAAATAATCCCCAATATTCTTGGAGCTGACCACGACCAAACCTATTGCACAAACAGTTACAATGGTAAAATAAGCAGGGTAAATACGCCGAGCACGCTTACTTGCATATGAAGAAAGACTGGACGAACGTTCGTAACTCATAAAAATCAAAAATCCGCTGACAACAAAAAATCCTTTTAACGCCTTCGCTGGTATGGCAGTGGTTGCGAGCGGAAGAAGTTCTTCAAATCCTGAAAGCATGTAAGTGTGAGCCAACAAAACAATTAATGCAAAAAGAACGCGAAGCAGATCAAAGTTGTTCTTTGCCAGACTGTTGCTACTTTCTTGCGGCAAGTGAAGCTCCTAACTGGGCAATTGGAAAATATTCTGATAAAAGACTTTCATTATTGCTAATGTGAGCAGGTTTGTAACATGCGAAAGCTTTGCCCTGCTACAAAAATTAAACTATACTAAAATTATATTGTGCTGATAAATCTACCGAATCGAACAATAAACCCGGTGTTGGCGGCAATTTCAGGATGCTGCTTGCAGAACAGTCCACCTCGCGTCTCATCATGGTAATGGCTTCCAGCGCATACAGGACACTTCCCGCATGATAAAGAAAGTTTTCGCAAAAGTGAAATCTGAAGGGATTGGTAGCTTAATACAAGCTGTATATCGTCGCGCGCTACCCCAGCAACTCAAGTATTACCCGAACTGCAAGTCATTATTTCAATCTGGGGTTGGCATAGAAATTGGTGGACCCAGTGGCATTTTCGGGCGGCGAGGTATTATTCCCGTTTATCCAGTCGCTAAAAAACTCGACAATGTCAACTTTTCCCACAATACCGTCTGGGAAGGTACGATCAACGAAGGAAATAGCTTCACTTTCAATAAGGGGACAACACCTGGTTACCAATATGTTGGCGAGGCAGGTAATTTAGAGTTTATTGCAGATTCCTCTTATGATTTTGTTCTTTCATCTCATTGTCTTGAACAGGAGTTTCCGAGATAATCTGCTTCGTGTCGCGAATCCCCATTCATAACAGCAACTTGCGTAACCCGGATACGTAAGACCCTCCTTAAAATTAAAATATTTTCACGGGAAACCGCAATTTTATTGCGCTTGACGTATCTTTTTAATTGACATGTAAGACCCTACTGTATAGTATGCGTGCATGGCGCATTTTCACGTAAAAACAAAAAAGGGAAGACCCTACCTCTATGTCCGGGAAATTGCCAGAGTCGATGGCAAGCCCAAGGTCATTTCGCAGATCTATATCGGGTCGCCGGAAAAGGTAGCCAATCTGCTTGGTGGCAAAGAAGCTGAGACTCTGAGCTTGAAGGTAGAAGAATTCGGGGCTCTCTGGCTGGCGCATCAGATGGATCGGGATCTTGATCTTTGCAGCATCGTCGACGATATCATCCCCAAAGCCAAAAGAGAAACCGGGCCTTCGGTGGGTGAGTATTTTCTTTATTGCGTGCTGAATCGAATGGTGCAGGCCGTCAGTAAAAATAAACTGGCTGACTGGTACCGGAACACCGCTATCCAGCATATCCGGCCAATCGATCTGGACGAACTTACCAGCAAGCGCTACTGGGAGAAATGGGAGCGTGTCAGCGAAACCGATCTGCAAGCCATTAGCCGCCGGTTCTTTGAGCGCATCTGGGAGGTTGAATCGCCGACTGCTGATTGCCTGCTCTTCGACACCACTAATTATTACACTTATATGGCCAGCCAAACTGAATCGACGCTCGCGCAGCGGGGAAAGAGCAAGGCCGGCAAACATCATCTACGTCAGATCGGCCTGGGGCTTCTGGTTGCCCGGGATTCCAGACTGCCGCTACATTACAGCGCATATCCCGGCAACATCCATGACAGCAAGCATTTTGAAGCGATCATGGATGAGATGTTCGGCGTTGTCTGCGGCCTGAACAAAACAAAGGAGCGGCTTACCGTGGTCATCGACAAGGGTATGAACGCCGACGACAATTATGCCTGGATTGACGAGCATCCCCGGATGCATTTTATTACCACCTATTCAACCTATTTTGCTCAGGAATTGGCTGCAACGCCTCTTGATCGTTTTGAACCTGCCGATACTGCGGAAAACCGCCGCCTTCTTGAGCAGGATAAAGAGGGCGAGTGCTTGCTCGCATATCGGACAAAAGGAGAATACTGGGGCAAAGAACGAACCGTGATCGTCACCTATACCCCTTCGTCTGCCCGCAAGCAAGCCTATACCTTCGAGGACAAATTGGAAGCCATGCGCCAGGAACTGTTGGCGATGCGGACAAAAGTACGAGACAACGCCCCGCACTGGCGAAAAGAGGAAGTTGTGCGTGAGCGTTATAGTCGTTTTTGCCAACAGATACACATGGCACCACAACTGTATGAGCTGAAATTTGAACAGTCTCCTGATGGGCTGTCGATGAGTTTTAAGAAAGATGCCTATCTGGTCAGCCGCAAGCAGGCCATGTTCGGCAAAAACATTATTATTACCGACAATACCGATTGGTTAACAAGCGATATTATTGAAGCCAACCTTGCTCGCTGGCAGGTTGAGGATCGGTTCCGACTCAGCAAAAATGACGATCTGGTGGGGATAAGCCCGGTCCGGCATTGGACGGACAGCAAAATCAGGTGCCATCTTTTTACCTGTGTTGTCGCCATGACCTATTTGCGCCGGATTGAATTGAAGATGGAGGCTGCAGGGAAAAAACGTTCAGCCGAGGAGATAATGGAGGACATGCAGCACTTGCACTATGTATTGAGTGTTAAAAAAGGGAACCGTACGCCGGAGCGCCGACTCGAGACTCCCCGTAAGACCCAGAGCGAAGTCCTATCGGCCTTTGGC
This sequence comes from uncultured delta proteobacterium, assembly GCA_963796255.1. Lineage (GTDB taxonomy): Bacteria > Desulfobacterota > Desulfobulbia > Desulfobulbales > Desulfocapsaceae > Desulforhopalus_A. The sequence goes on from CAWCLE010000024.1 coordinate 62,066, forward strand.
TACCACGTCGATAGCAGTGGGGTCTTACAGGGACCCGCTGCCTAAATCCTGGCCCAGTAAGGGTTTGCGGCCCATCGCGCCGTTTATCTCCGAAACTCCTGATAAAGGCTAGAAAACAAAGAAAACTTCCCAGATCTTTTGCGAGGGTAAAGGTGAATACGGCAAACACAAAGCCCAGCAGGATGCTTCCAACATCTCCCAATAAAAACCTTGGCTTTGGGAAGATTGAATGGCAGAAATCCCGCACAGGCGGCTGACAGTGCCAGCGATAAAAAAAACAGCATGCTGTCCGCATCAACCATCCTCGCAAAAACTGCGGTAAGGCCAAAACCGACCACTCCGGTAATACCGGCAATGCCGTTAATGCCGTCCATAAAATTGTAGAAATTGGCAGTGCCAACAATAAAAAGAAGCCAAAAAGAGATTACAATCAGGCTTATAAAAGAGAATTCATTGAAACCGGCACCAAGAACCACAATGGCGGCAGCGCCAAACTGAAAAAGGAGTCTCGCCCTTGGGCTCAAATCCAGACGGTCATCAAAAAAACTCACCAGGGCCAAACAAGTCGCCGGCAGCCAGAGACTCACTGGAACTCCGGCAAAACTTACGGAAACCACCAAAAATGTCAGCAGCAGCCCTACTCCACCACCACGGGGCGTTGGGTCGCTATGGGAACTTCTGCTACTCGGAAAATCGACAACCCCTAAAGAAAATCCATACCTGGACATAAACCAGGCGCCCACTCCTCCCAAAAGCAGCCCAAGCAAAATATACATCATCTGCTCACCCACGTGTCAGATACCAGTTGACGGTCTAGAAGTGTTTCCATTTGTTTGAGCCACAGTATTCTTTCTTGAACTGGATTGTCTGCCCTTATTCAAAATACCACTTCAGAGCGTTGTACTACCTTTTAAGGGACAATGGCTGCACAATGGCTACAGCCTCCAGATCCGGGGTGTATTCCGGTACGATCTCTTGCAGGACCGTTTTAATGCCATGGGCATCATAAGCTGTGGCCTTGTTGGCTAATCGACGGAGCATCTCCTCCATCTGGCAATTATTTTTGTTGTCTCCATGCAAAACCATAATTTTTTCATGCCTGGTCGGCATAATACCTTCCCCTTCGGTCATCAACTCTTCGTACAATTTCTCTCCTGCACGAAGTCCGGTATATTCTATCTTGATATCTTTTTCCGGCTCATACCCCAACAGCTTGATAAGATCGTGGGCTAAATTGACAATTTTGACTAGGGCCCCCATCTTCAAAATAAAAATCTCGCCACCCGTACCCATCGCTCCGGCCTGAAGAATAAGTTGCGCTGCTTCTTCGATCGACATGAAATAGCGGGTCATTTCTTTATCAGTGACGGTCACCGGTCCACCTTTTTCAATCTGGTGCTTGAAAAGAGGGATAACCGAGCCGGAAGAACCGAGAACATTGCCGAATCTTACCGCCATAAAGGCCGTATTGGGTGGGGACAATGAGTCATTTTTCAGCCTGCCGTTGCAGTAGTCGAGCATAAGCAGTTCAGTAACCCGCTTGGTCGCGCCCATGACGTTGGTTGGTCGCACCGCCTTATCAGTTGATACAAGCACAAATCGTTCGACGTTATGGCCAATGGTCGTTTCGATAAGGTTTTTTGTACCAAAGACATTATTAAAGACAGCTTCCCAGGGATTCGCCTCAACCAGCGGTACATGCTTATAAGCCGCGGCATGAAACACCACGGAAGGGACATAGTCGGTAAATATTTTGTCCAGCAGGGGCTGATTCTGGATCTTACACAGGACCGGAACATAGTCGGTAAACTGATGATCATGGTGCAGTTCCATCTGGATCTTATAGAGGTTCTCTTCCCCGGCATCAAGCAGGATGATTTTTTTAGGCTCAAATTTTATTATGATTGGTGATATTATCAAGATAACTTACTTCACTCGCCGGCCAAGGGAAATCATTGGTGGTTATTTTAACCTGTTCCACCGGGTACTGCGGAATCTTACTTCTAAATGGTGAGTCGAGCCCTTTACGGCGAAGATCATTAAAAACTGCCGCTGGGAAAAAAAGGTCGGGAGAGAGGTCTACGCGGACCTCTTCTAATTGAAAAAATCGAACCGCCGATTTTTCTCAGTTGTTTTTCCGCTAGGGCTATAATCATTCCGGCTTGTCTGGCCGGGCTTTTTCTGCCTTGATAAGAGTTATCGATTCTATACCGTCTTCATCTCTTATCTGTAGCTGCAACCCATCGGCAGTTTCTTTAAAATCAAGCTTTACATGCAATTGTCCGGCACTGTTCACTTCTCGTGAGCAGCTTATTAAAAGCCGTATCGGAATTACGATATACCATCATCCCCACCGGCAATACTACCGGATCTTTCGGATAAATTCTGCCGTTTTCCACCCGGTTTACCTTTATTCCCACAAGACCTTTTATCGGATCAAAAAAGCAGAGGCCGTCGCCGTTATTGACTGGCTCTTTGGTTTCTACCAGAAAGAAACGCTTTTCAGCGTGCACCACCGGGCCCAGCTGCTGTCCTATGGATTTTGGGCTATCTATTGCTCCTGGTCTGTTGCGCGGATTGAGCAAAAAATAATCGGTCATACCCCGATTAAACGATTTTTCCGGGTCCGGGGTAAAAGCAAAAGTGCATCGCCCGGAAGATGCCCTCTGCAAGCTGGGATCAGCTAAAATTATAGCATCAAGTGCCTGACGATAATAGGCGGTCACATTTTTTACATAGTTTTCATCTTTCAGTCGCCCTTCTATCTTAAAAGAGCTAATCCCCGCTTCAATCAGTGCGCCCAGATGGGCTGACAGATTAAGGTCTTTGAGGCTGAGAAGATAGCGATCTTTGGCGATAATCTTCCCTGCTTCATCCTGCAGGGTAAATTTATGGCGACAGAACTGGGCACATTCTCCTCTATTGGCACTTCGCCCGGCCATCACCTCACTTATATAACACTGCCCACTGTAGGAAACACACAGTGCGCCATGGACGAAAAACTCCAGCGGCACCCTGGTGGCTACTCGGATCTCTTTGATTCTCTCAAGACTCAGTTCCCTGGCCAACACCACCTGCTGAAAGCCAACCTGTTCTAAAAAGCCGACTTTTTCCACTGTCCGATTATTCATCTGGGTGGAGCTATGCAGAGGGATCGGCGGCAGTTCCATCTCCAGCAAGCCGACATCCTGAATGATGAGGGCATCGACGCCGATTTCATGCAGCTGATGACAAAGCTTTACTGCGGATTCTAGTTCCTGGTCGGTAAAAAGAGTATTGAGGGCAACATAGATCTTAGCCCGAAACTGGTGCGCATGCGCTACCAGCCTGGCGATATCGGCCAGGGTATTGCCCGCCGCGGCCCGGGCACTAAATTGCGGTCCGCCGATATAGACGGCATCGGCACCATGGTTTATGGCGCCGATGCCGCAGGCGAGATTTTTGGCCGGGGCCAGAAGTTCAATTTTTTGCGGCTGCATCAGTGGGAGGCTTACAACTGCTCAGAAGGACAGTATCTGAAATCCGTCGCTTACCAAACCCTCAATCGATGGGTGGCCCTGCATATCGCCGACAATATTCAGGCCCTGTTTTTCCGCCTCGGCCAGGGTCCCCATTTTTTGAGAACATGCCTTGCAGATGCAGCTCAGCAGTTTTTTCTCGCGGAGTTGGCTGTAGAGGTTGGCAAAGGGCGCACCCGGTGTGGCCAGTTCAGTGATAAGGCTGGTGGCGGCACCTTCTATAATCACTTTCACCTCATAGCCTTTTTTTTCAAAATCAAGGGCATAGAGCAGGACATGGGCAAAACAGGTCAGTTCGCCGTTATAGGCTAATAGGGCTACTTTTTTCATTCTTTACTCCTTATTGCTATTGTTTACCATGGGCCCATGGGAACCAGATGCGGGTGGGGGCCAGAGGGGTCTCATAAGAAGGAGTTTTATCTTGCAGCTTTTACTCCCGGTAACACCATACTAAAACTTGTTCTTTTATGGAAGTCCGGCTCACTGCCATGATGGACAATGGCCCAATAGCTGATATTTCCATCGACGGCCTGGATGACACTGCTGACCGACAATTCAAGGTCGGCCGAATCGTCAACAAGGCATCTGCAATCAATGGCGCAGTTCAGAGTATAGAGATCTTTTTTTACAGTTGCACGGCAGAGTGGCTGGTCTACTCCCGGTTCTTCCCGCATCTGTGCCCGGTAATTGGTAAAGTGATATATATTCCAGCAGCCGTTTGGGTCAAGATTCACTTCCCGGTAAGACGACTCCCCCTTTACGGCAAAAAACACTTCGAAACAGGTCGTCCGCCAAAGTTCATGGCGCCGACTCAGAAACCTTCGTTTTTTGTGGCCATAAAATGTCAGCTAACGGTCCTGCGAGCCGATATTCTATCTGTATTATCCCGGGTTGTCTGCGCAGATACCCGGTAATTGTCAGCTTTTCAGTTAAAGACCCGGCCGCAAAAGGCTTCAGCTGGAAATCTTTTGTGCACTGCATCGTTCTTCCGGCAGCTCTATACAGTCAGGCTTTGTCCATGCAGTGGCACATCGACATTAAATCCCTGCCCGCGAAGATACTCGGCAAAACCAAGGCTCTGCTCTTCCTCGCCGTGGACCAGGGCAATTCTTTTAATGGACAGGTTCGATTCCTTCAATACCTTGGTCATTTCATCCCGATCCCCGTGGGCACTGAAGCCACCCAAGGTAACCACTCTTGCTCTTAAGGGATAGTCTTTATTATAAAACCGGACGATCGGGGGCTCGCCCTGCCGACCATCGGCCGCAAATTTTTCACCCTTTTCCTGCAAGGCCCTGCCGAAGGTGTTTTGTCCCATATAGCCGACGATCAGCACGGTGTTTCGCTCGTCATGGATCTTATGCCGCAGATGATGCAGGACCCGGCCCCCCTCGCACATACCCGATCCGGCCAGGACAATGTGCGATCTGGTATCGCGGTTCAGCGCCATCGACTCTTCAACGCTCTGGACAAACTTCAGCTGGGCAAAATCAAAGGGGTTGAGACCATTTCTGAGAAAAGTTGCATGGGTTTCCTCGTCATAGGTCTCCGGGTGTTCGCCGAAAACGTTGGTAATATTGGTTGCCAGAGGACTGTCGACCCAGACCGGCATAGGCGGAATTTCCTTAGCCAGAAAAAGTTCATGGAGAAAATAGAGCAACTCCTGCGTACGACCATAGGCAAAGGCCGGAATAATGACCGAACCGCCTCGGTCAAAGGTCTCTTTCAGTACCTTTTTCAGCATCGGTTTCATATCGATTATCGGCTCATGCTTCCTGCTGCCGTAGGTACTCTCCATGATCATCAGATCGATATTTCGGTGTTCTTCAGCAAAATCCAGGGTCGGATCTTTAATTATCGGTTTGGTAAAACGTCCCAGATCCCCGGAATAGAGCACCGTTTTGGTCTGCCCGGCGAAGGTATGCTGCAGAACCGACATCGCCGAGCCGAGGATATGGCCGGCGCCATAAAGAGTGCAGGTAAGATCGAGGCCGATGGTAACGGTTTCCCCCAGCGAAATTCCTTGGAAATATTCAAGCGATTCTTCCGCCTCACTCAAGGTATAGAGAGGGGTCACCACCTCCAGATGATGTTCCCGCAAAAGCTGTTCGGCAACTTCGGTGCGTAGTCCATGATCACCTGACTTTAATATAGTCTTGATTTCCTGCTGGTCTGCTTTGGACATCTCGGTCTTGCCACCACCGGTTTTTATCTGGGCCAGAAAAGCCTTGGCGGTCTTATAATTGAGATATGCCGCATCACCTTCCTGAATCTTGGCGGAATCTTTCAACAGATATGCACTGGCATCGGCGGTTGCCCTGGTGCAAAAAATTCGCCCGCTGAAGCCATTTTTGATCAACATGGGGATACGTCCGGAATGATCAATGTGTGCATGGGACAGCACCATATTGGTCAGAATTTTCGGATCAACAGGAAAGATACGGTTCTTGGCCTCAGTCTCCTTTCTCCTGCCCTGAAAAAGACCACAGTCCAGCAAAATATTGTCTTGCATGGTGGTCAGGGTGTGGAAAGAACCGGTGACTTCTCGGGTAGCTCCATAAAATGTAACGTGCATAAATTCTCCTTCCAGGCTGATAAGGGTGCAGTAACTTTTGCTGCACGCAGGGAGTAACATCGCATCATCTCATAACAAAGAGGCGGATAAAACTCAACAGCTATTGCCGGCCCAAGCAGTGCGTGCAGTCAAGAAATCATCGCATCGACGCAGATCCGATAGGTATTAGGGGAACAATGGCCGCATCGGGTAACGGTGGAGGAAACGAGACGTCGATGGGCAGCGCGACACGCTCGATCAACTTTGGCGACAGACTCGGCAAGCCGATCCATTGACTGCATATCATAGAAATGTAAGAGTCCACCTGCTTTAAGTGACGGTAAGGCGCATGATAAATAATCTTCCCCTCTGGTAGGCAGCGGCATGACCACCCGGTCAAAGGTTGTTGCCAGGCCTGGCACCACTTCCTGCACATCGCCGAGATAGAGCCGGATATTCGTCTGTTTTTTATTGCGGGCAAGGTTGGCTACGGCATAAGCGTGGGCCTGAGGATTTTTTTCGATGCCGACGATGGATCCGGCCTTACTGTATCGCGCAATCATCAGTGGAAAAGGAGCAACCCCGGAAAAGAGCACCAGGACCGCTTCCCCCGGCGTGACCAGCGAGGCGATCCTCTTTCGTTCATTGCCGCTCCTGATCGAATAATACACCGTCTCAACATTGACCAGCAGCCGGACACCGAACTCCTTCACCTCGGTTTCTTTGCGGTTTTCTCCGGCGAGTATCTCAAGCGACATGGTTCTGAATTCGCCGCCGTAGTATCCGACTCTTTTCGCCACGACCTTGATCCTGCCGTTGCCGGCCAGAATCGCCTCGGCAACATCCAGCTCTTTAGCGGTGAACCCTTCGTCAATTGAGACGATGGCGATATCACCCACCACATCATAACCCATCATAACCACCGCTAAATGGGGCAAAAATGAAAATGGGGTCAAATCTTTATTCTTGACACATTCTTACGTGTCAAGAATAAAGATTTGACCCCATTCTCGCAATCAAAGTCCAATCCTCATCAGGCTTGGACTATGGGAAGAATGTATCAGATCTTGACGACATTCTCCGCAGCGGGGCCTTTTGCTCCGTCAACAATATCAAATTTCACCCGCTCTCCTTCTTCAAGAGACTTGAAGCCTTCCATCTTGATCGCCGAATGATGAACAAAAACGTCCTTTCCCCCATCTTGCTCAATAAAACCAAATCCTTTAGAGTTATTGAACCACTTCACTGTTCCTTCTGCCATGACATACTCCTTTGACACAAAATGCAATTATGACTTTGTATGTACTATACATAAGTCAGCCTGTTTTTCCTTATACCCTTCCTGCCGTAAAATAAAAATAGAAAAGTTTATTTTTTAGTCTAAAACAATTGATTGCAAACGTTTTTGGGCCAATCTCAACTGGCAAAGCCTGTCCGGGCAGTACATCTGTTATGGCGTATTTTGTTCGCATGAGGAGTAAAACACGTCCAGTCAACATAACAATAGAGGTTGATTTAATAACGACTTTATGATTACTTATCCCTGGAAAAATCGCCAAAAACCAAATATTTTCTGCCTGTAAAATTCAATTTTTTACACCTGGAGGGAAAAATGTTTAAGATTGTAAAACGTGAAGAAATGGCTGAAGGGACAGTGATTCTTAATGAAATCGAGGCCCCGTTAATAGCCAAAAAGGCGAAGCCGGGCCAGTTCGTCATTCTCAAAGCAAACGAGGAAGGCGAGAGAATCCCCCTTACCATGGCGGATACCGACCCGGTGAAGGGCACCATCACCATCATTTATATGGTCGTGGGGAAATCAACAGCCCTTTTCAAAGACCTCAAGGTTGGCGACTCCTATCAGGATGTTATTGGCCCGCTCGGCAAAGCAACCCATCTGGACAAAGTCGGCAAGGTTGCCTGTGTCGGCGGTGGTACCGGTGTTGCTGTGTTACATCCTATTACCCGCGGTTTAAAGGAAGTTGGCAACGATGTCCTCTGCATTATCGGTGCACGCAATAAAGGGCTGCTGATGATGGAAGACCATATGCGGGCAGCCTCCAATGATCTTCGCATCTGCACCGATGATGGTTCCTATGGACATCACGGCTTTGTTACCGATGTCTTAAAAGAAGCTCTTGCCGCAGGAGATATAAAACTGGTCGTCGCTATCGGCCCTGTGCCGATGATGAAGGCAGTCAGCAATCTCACTCGGGAATTCAATGTCGAAACCATCGTCAGCCTCAACCCGATTATGGTTGACGGCACCGGAATGTGTGGCGGATGCCGGGTAACCATTGGTGGGGAAACAAAATTTGCCTGTGTCGACGGTCCTGAATTCGATGGCCATAAAGTAGACTACGATGAGTTGATTTTAAGACTGAGAGCCTACCAGGAAGATGAGAAAAAGTGTCACCAGGATTACTGCACCATTCGCGATGCCCAATAAGCGGGGAACACACTCTGGAATTGATTAATTAGATAATTTAATAATCGTGGCTGACGATTTTCTACGGAGGATATTATGGCAGCAACAGAAGATAAGAATGTGAAAAATCCACGGCAACCAATGCCTGAGCAGGACCCAAAGATCCGCGCTCGAAATTTTCTTGAAGTACCCACCGGCTACACCATGAAAATGGCCCAGGAAGAGGCCGCCCGCTGTCTGCAATGCAAAAAGCCTGGCTGCGTCTCCGGTTGTCCGGTTGGCGTTGATATTCCCGGCTTTATCGATCTTATTGCCCATGGGGATATGACCGGTGCCATCCGCAACCTCTGGACCAAAAATGCCCTGCCCGCGGTGTGTGGCCGAGTGTGTCCACAAGAAATCCAGTGTGAGGGTAAATGTATTGTCGGCAAGAAAGGCGAGCCGGTGGCTATCGGTAATCTCGAACGCTTCTGCGCCGACTATGAACGGGAACACGGCACCGGTGAGCTTCCCCCCAAAGCCCCCACGACCGGGAAAAAAGTCGCCGTGGTTGGTTCCGGACCATCGGGGCTGACGGTCGCCGGCGATCTTATCACCAAAGGCCATGACGTAAGCATCTTTGAAGCCTTCCATAAGCCGGGTGGCGTGCTGGTCTACGGCATCCCCGAATTCCGTCTGCCCAAAGCAATTGTTGCCCAGGAGGTAAATTTTCTCGCCAGGCTTGGGGTTAATGTGCAATGCAACGCCGTCGTCGGTCGAACGGTTTCCCTCGATGAACTGCTTGAAGAAGGCTACGATGCCATCTATGTCGGCGTTGGTGCCGGTCTGCCCAGATTCATGGATATCCCCGGCGAGAACCTGGTGGGGATACTGTCGGCCAATGAGTATCTGACCCGGGCCAACCTCATGAAGGCGTATTTGTATCCGAAAGTCGATACACCTATTCCAATCGGCAAAAACGTGGTGGTTCTTGGCGCCGGCAACGTGGCCATGGACTCGGCCCGGACGGCCATGCGCCTTGGCGCCGAAAGCGTCAAAGTCGTCTATCGCCGTTCCCGTGAAGAGATGCCCGCCCGTAAAGCGGAAATTCACCATGCCGAGGAAGAAGGGATTGAACTGTTTCTCTTAACCAACCCCACCAAATATCTTGGCAATAAAGACGGTAGACTGACTGGCATGGAATGTCTGCGCATGGAACTCGGCGAGCCCGATGCCTCCGGCCGAAGGCGACCGGTAGCCATCAAAGGCTCTGAATTCGAGATCGAATGCGACCTGTGCATTGTCGCCGTCGGCTCGGGCGCCAATCCGCTCCTGACCAGCGAGACCCCGGATATGCAGCTCAACAAATGGGGCAACATAGTGGCCGATCCAAGAACCGGCAAGACCACCAAGAAAGCCGTCTGGGCCGGTGGTGATATTGTCACCGGTGCGGCGACGGTTATTCTCGCCATGGGTGCCGGCCGGGATGCCGCCAACTCTATGCACGATTATCTGACTCTCGGCTGGTAGCACCGGTTTCTCCGCCAATGAACTGATTGTTCATCAACCGCCACTCCTGTCTTCTTCGTCTCGACAGGAGTGGTTCTTTTTTGCTGGCGCACATGCCTGCACCATAAGAGTTTCTTATCGCTATCTTCATCAAAATGAATACCCAAAGGCTCCTGTTCATCTCACTGAAATCTCGCCATTAAAAAATTCTACCCGGCTGATTGCACCAAATTTTTCCGGCTTGATTGGGACAAACATCCTTTTTATGACAAATCATCGGTTGTGCATATTATGCTCATTAAATTTATTAATTCCTGTACACAATTAATTTTCTCTTTTATAATGATTGTTTTTCATCCCATCCTACCAATATTATTTCTAAAATTGGCGCCCACCCTTTCTTGCGTATCGACACATCCCCCGACCAATTTTTCGAACAGGACGATCGTCAAGCACAGTGTGCACATCACGAACAATTTCAACGAAGTAAAGCAGTTCAGCAATTTAAACATTAAGTGCCTGTTTGCTATGAAAAAATTATTTCTTGACAGGCGATAGAAGCTCCTGTTAATGAATGGTTATTCATAATTCTGTTTGTGTTTCCAACAGCCGCATAGGCTATAGAAAAAAGCAGCGAGAGGAAAAAATAATGTCAACGGAACTGGTTTTGTCGACAGTGGCTCTGATAGGTCTTGCCGCTCTTGTTCCCCTCATCATGGTCGGCACCACGGTCTTAGGCCCGCGCTCCAAGGGGAAGATGAAGAATGAAGCGTATGAGAGTGGCGTAGGTCCAATTATCGGCACGGTCGACCAGAAATTCAGCGTTAAATTTTACCTTCTCGCCATTCTTTTTCTAATCTTCGACATTGAAGCGGTGTTCATGTATCCATGGGCGGTCAGTGTCCGAGAACTTGGCTGGTTCGGATTTACCGAGATGGTAGTTTTCATGCTGCTGCTTCTTACTGGACTCATCTACATTTTAAAGAAAGGGGTGCTCAATTGGCGTTAGGACTCGAAGCAAGCCTCGGCGACACAGTCATCACCACAAAATTGGATGAGTGCATCAACTGGGGTCGGCAATATTCATTGTGGCCATTCATTTTTGGCACCGCCTGTTGCGCTATTGAGTTTATGAGTGCAGCTGCGAGCCAACATGATATCTCCCGCTTTGGCGCTGAAGTTGTACGGTTTTCTCCTCGCCAGGCGGATCTTTTGCTGGTCTGCGGTACCATCAGTTATAAGCAGGCACCCATCTTAAAACGCATCTACGAGCAGATGCCTGATCCGAAGTGGGTAGTGTCAATGGGCGCCTGCGCATGTTCCGGCGGCATTTACGACAACTATTGCACCGTGCAGGGCATTGACACCATCATTCCCGTGGATGTTTATATCTCAGGCTGCCCGCCCCGGCCGGAAGCGGTGCTGGATGCCCTGATTGCCATCCAGGACCAGATCAAAGGCGAATCCGTTTTAAAAGATCGCCATAAAGACTTTAAAGGGATTCTCGGCTGATATGAATGCGACGGCTTTAGAAAAAATCCAAGCCGCGTTTCCGGACGCGACCTGCAAAGTTGTTCTGGATACAGTGGTTCTCGAGGTACCGCCGGAAAGTTTGGTGAGCACCCTTTCCCGGCTGAAAAACGAGCCTGATTTTGACTGCGGGCTGATGGTTGATGTCACGGCCATTGACTATCTGCAGTATCCTGAGCCGCAAAAAACCAGGTTTTACGTGGTCTATACCTTGCGCAACTGGGAAAAAAACATCCTCCTCCAGGTACGTGTGCCGGTAGCAGATCCTGCGGTAGGTATTCCTACTGCCACCCATCTTTGGGGCGCGGCCATATTTGGTGAGCGTGAAGTCTACGACCAATACGGCATCCACTTCGAAGGCCATCCCGATCTGCGCCGAATCCTCAATCACTGGCAGTTCGTCGGCCACCCGCTACGCAAAGACTATCCGATCGAAAAAGGCCAGGTCTGTCTCGAAACCGACAGCCTTGAGAAAGAAATTCGCGCCCGACTGGCCCAAAGAGGAGTCGACGATCAGACCCTCCAGGACATTAATACTGAGGTCATGTACCTCAATATCGGTCCTTCCCACCCGGCGACCCATGGCGCAATCCGCATCCTTACCGCACTGGACGGCGAGACTATTCTGGCTAACGTCAATGAAATCGGCTACCTGCACCGTGGTTTTGAAAAAACTGCCGAGAACCGGACCTATAACCAGATCATCCCGCTCACCGACCGGCTCAACTACTGCTCATCGATGATCAACAACATCGCTTATGCCAAGGCGGTTGAATCATGGCTGGGCGTAACCATCACGGAACGGGCCCAGTTCATGCGAGTGGTGCTCACCGAGTTTTACCGGGTGCTGGACCACCTGGTCTGCCTCGCCGCAGCCCTGGTCGACATGGGTGGACTGACCAACTACTGGTACCTGTACAACGAGAAAGAGGCCGCGTACGACCTTATCAGCCGCCTTACCGGTGCCCGTTTGACCAGTTCCTTCACCCGTATCGGCGGCATGTACCGCGATTTTTACGAAGGTTGGGAAAAAGATCTGGAACTGCACTTACGCGCCATCGAAAAAGGTTTTGGCGACGCTTTGAAACTGGTCGACACCAACCGTATCGTCCACGACCGGACGCAGGGAGTTTGTGTTGTTTCGGCGGAAACCGCCCTTAACTACGGCTTTACCGGTCCTGTTCTGCGGGCCAGCGGGGTTCCTTTTGATCTGCGTAAAGATGCTCCCTATTATAATTACGAATCTTTTGATTTTGAAGTTCCGGTCGGCACCACCGGTGATATCTACGACCGTTTCATGATTCGTTTTCATGAGATGATCCAATCCATTCGCATCATTCGCCAGGCCATGAAATATATTCCAAAAGGCCCGATCAACGTTAAAGATTCCCATGTATCTCTACCACCAAAACAGCAGGTCTATAACAATATTGAAGGCCTGGCTAATCATTTCAAGCTGATTTTTGAGGGCGTTAAAAGCTGCCGCCGGGCGAATGGTATGACTCCTTTGAAGCAGCTAACGGGGAGCTGGGTTTTCATTTTGTCTCGGACGGATCGGGGCAACCTTACAAATTAAAGGTGCGACCACCATGCTTTTATATCATGGGTGGTTTCCACAAAATGGTTGAAGGAAACATGATAGCTGACGCCGTCATCAACCTGAGCTGTATCAATATAATCGGTGGGGAGCTGGACAGATGAGCGATCGTTCACAACTGATTTCGACAGGAAAACCATTCCAGTACGACAAGGAAAGGGATGCTGAATTCGAGAGGCTTATCAAACGATATCCGACCCGCGAATCGATGATCCTTCCGGCCCTCTGGCTGACCCAGGAACAGGAAGGCTGGATAAGTCAGGAAGCGATGGCCTATATTGCTGATCGCATCGGGACTTTTGCCAGCAAGGTGTATGAGGCGGCAACGTTCTACACGATGTACAACCTGCATCCGATGGGCAGAAATCATATCTGCGTCTGTCGTACCCTTTCCTGCTGGCTGCGCGGCAAGCAGGATATTGTCGACTACCTTAAAAATGACATCGGCATACAACCCGGCCAGATAAGTGACGACGGCAAGTTCAGCCTCGAAGAGGTCGAATGTCTCGGTCACTGCGGTTCCGCCCCGGTTGTTCAGGTCAATGGCGAATTCCACGAGAATATGGATGTGGATAAGCTGAAATCGCTGCTGGCCACATTGAAATAAGGAGGCGGAAGGAACATGGAAGTTAAAATTCTCAGTGCCAGGTTCGATACCAAAGACGCCCATAAACTTAAAGTTGCCAAAAAACACGGCGCCTACGCCACTCTTGACAAACTTTTTGCAATGCAGCCGGAAGAAGTCACCGAGGTGGTGAAAGCCAGCGGCTTGCGCGGCAGAGGCGGTGCAGGCTTTCCCGCCGGCGTAAAGTGGAGCTTTTTGCCTAAGAATACCGGCAAGCCCGTCTATCTGACCGTCAACTCCGACGAGTCGGAACCGGCAACCTTTAAGGACCGGTATATCCTCGTCAAAGATCCCCATATGATGATCGAGGGTATCATCATCTGCAGCTACGCGATCGGCTGCCACGATTCCTACATTTATATCCGCGGCGAATATACCACCCAGGTCAAGGCCCTCCAGGCGGCAATAGATGAAGCCTATGCCGCCGGGTATCTCGGCGATAAAGTAGCGGGGCATGATTTTAAACTCGATGTCACGGTCCATCGCGGTGCGGGAGCCTATGTCTGCGGCGAAGAGACGGCTTTGCTCGAGTCCATTGAAGGCAAAAAAGGTCAGCCGCGCAGCAAGCCGCCGTTTCCGGCAATTGCCGGTTTGTACGGCTGTCCGACCATCATCAACAACGTCCAGACCATAGCTTCGCTGCCTTTTATAATCACCAACGGCGCGGATGCCTATAAGGCTTACGGCACCGAAAAGAGCCCTGGAACCCATCTCTTCGGCATCTCCGGCCATGTGGAAAAACCAGGGATGTACGAGCTGCCGCTGGGTCTGCCGCTGCTTGAGGTTATTGATACGGTGGCCGGAGGAGTCTGGAAGGGTAGAAAACTCAAAGGAGTCATCCCCGGCGGCAGTTCTACTCCGGTGCTGCTTCCCGAAGAAGCTAAGACAGTGACGCTTGATTACGAGTCTATGGCTGCTCATAAGACGATGTTTGGCTCCGGCGGTATTGTTGTGCTCGATGAAACCGTCGATATGGTCAAGCTGGTGAAAAATTTGATTGACTTTTACCACCATGAGTCCTGCGGCCAGTGCACTCCCTGCCGCGAGGGTCTGGGCTGGATGTTGAAGATTATCAAAAAAATACTGGCCGGCAACGGCACAATCGATGACGTCAAGCTGCTCCGCGAGCTGTGTGACAATATTGAGATGAAGACAGTATGTGTTTTATCGGCTGCCTGCACCATGCCGGTGCGCAGTTACTTAGATAAGTTCAAGCACGAATTTGAGGCATATGTGGCAGCAAACGATGCTGTTGCCGCAGACGCGAAAGAGGAATAAGGCACCCCATGGCTGACAAGATAAAACTTTTCGTAAACGGAGCCGAGGTCGAGGTCGAAGCAGGCAAGAATCTGATCGACGCTGTCGGCGCTGTCGGCATCGAAATACCTCACTTATGTTACCATCCGGCTCTCGGGGCCGACGGCAACTGTCGCATGTGCCTGGTCGGCATTGAAGACGGTCGACCACCCCTGGTACCGGCGTGTAAAACGCCTGCCCAGGAAGGTATGAAGGTATTGCTTGACGCTGAACATATCAAAAAGATCCAGCACGACGTGCTGGAGTTTGAACTTATTAACCATCCCACCGATTGTCCCGTCTGCGACCAGGCCGGCGAATGCAAGCTGCAGGACTACTACATGTCCTACGATCATACCGACAGCCGCATGAACGTGCCCCAGGTAGTAAAAGGCAAGAAGATGGATTTTGGTGCCGGGGTGGTCCACGACCAGGAGCGCTGCGTCGTCTGCGGCCGCTGCGTGAGGTTCTGCCGCCAGATTACCAAGACCGGAGAGCTGGGCATTATCAATCGAACCGACGATGCCAGGGTCAATATTTTCCCGGGCAGGCCGCTTGCCAACCGCTACGCCCTTAACGTTGTGGATCTGTGTCCGGTCGGCGCGATGACCAGCAAAGATTTTCGTTTTAAGCAGCGGGTGTGGTTTTTGAAAAAAGCGCCAGGGATCTGTCATGGCTGCGCTAAAGGCTGCAATATCACTATCGATCACAACCGGGAGAAATATAAAGACGATATTATCTACCGCTTCCGGCCACGGTTCAATGCGCAGGTCAACGGTTACTTCATATGCGACGAAGGCCGCTTGAGCTATAAAAAAGAGAACGATGGTCGGCTGATTGAGGCCAGGATCAACAACAAAGAACGGCCAATAGACGACGTTCTGGCTGCTTGCAGCAAGGAGATGGAAGGCGCGGGAAAAATAGCGATTATTCTCTCCCCAAACTGTTCCCTGGAACAGATGATTACCGTCAAGGCCCTGGCCGAAAAACTTGGCGCCTCACTCTCCGGATATAGTGATGGTTATATCAAGACCGGCGATGGCGACGACTATCTTATCCAGGATGATAAGGCGGCCAACCGAGCCGGTCTTATTGTTCTTGGCATCGACTGTACTAAAGAAAGTTTTGAAAAAGCGGTACAGGAGGCCGGGCTGCTCATCAATTTTAACAATGAGCTGACTCTTTCCTACCAGGAAAGCGAGCTGACAAAGTTGTGTCAAAATACCAAGGTGTTGGCGGTAACAAGTTTTGATAATCCCTTGACAGCACTTGCCGATATGGCCATCCCCGTCGCCTCTTTCAGCGAATATGCCGGCTCCATTATCAATTGCGATCATATCTTGCAGCATTTTTCCAAGGCCATAACCAAAAATAACGATCTCGTCGACATCAGCGCAATTGCCGTCCGGTTGGGCAGTCCCCTGGCCAGCGAGGACGAGCGATGGACCCTGTTGCAGCAGAGCATCAGCGCACTCAAAGAGTATACACCTGAGCTGATCCCGGCGGAGGGATTGAACTTAAAGAAAAGTGAGGCTGCCAATGTCACCGCTTGATTACTTGATGATTGCCATACGCGTCGCCTTCAGCGCCTTTGTTCCGCTCTGCTTCGTGGCGGTGTGCGTGTGGATGGAACGACGAGGCGCCGGGTATTTCCAGGACCGTTCCGGTCCCAACCGGGCCGGTATCTTTGGTTTCAGAGCCGCAGGTTTAGTCCAGAACCTGGCCGACGGACTCAAGCTTGCTTTTAAAGAAGATATTATATCCCAGCATATCAAGCATAAATTCTTCTTTGTCATTGCCCCGGTTATCGTCTTCTTTACCGCAGTCGTTTCCTTTGCAGTAGTGCCCTACGCCGATACCCTGGTCCTCAATGGCAAAAGCTATATGATGCAGGGAATTCCCGTTGACCTGGGCATTCTCTGGTTCATCGCCCTTGCCGGGTTTTCGGTGTATGGCATCATCCTCGCCGGCTGGTCATCATCGAATAAATACGGCATCCTTGGCGGACTTCGCTCGGCCGCCCAGGTCATCAGCTACGAAATCCCCATGGGTCTTGCGATCGTCAGCCTTCTCGTCGTCTATGGCACGGTCTCCTTAAATGAAATCGCCCAGTTTCAGGGCAAGCTCCTCTTTGGTTTCATCCCGATGTGGGGGGCGATCCTGCAGCCGGTTGCGATGGTCATTTTTGTCATCGCCGCCTTTGCCGAATGCAACAGGACGCCATTTGATCTTGCCGAGGGTGAAAGTGAGATCGTCGCCGGCTTCCACGTCGAATACAGTGCCATGAAATTTGCCATCTTCTTCATGGGTGAATATGTGGCCATGTTTGCCTCAAGTTCGATAATCGTCACCCTGTTTTTCGGTGGCTATCAGATACCGTTCCTGTCCACCGCCACCTTGTTAAACTGGGCGAAACCAGTGGCCTTTCTGCTGATGATCGGACTTCCAGTGATGATGTATTTCTTTGCCGGGTGGATACGCAGAAGCAATGTGAGCCATTACCCACGGGAAAATGATCCGCGCGTCTTCGAGGCAAATATCTATATCAAGTGTTTTTGGGGACTGATAATCATCCTCGAACTGATCCTGCTGGTCATTTTGTTCAGCCAATCCGGTGGCGCCGCGGCGAGTATCTTTGTCGCGCTGCTGCAGATCTGCACTTTCTTGCTGAAAATTACGCTGATGATTTTTGTCTTTATCTGGGTGCGCTGGACCATTCCCCGTTTTCGCTATGACCAGCTACAAAAACTTGGATGGCAGATGCTCCTGCCACTGGCTCTTCTGAACATCTTCATTACAAGCGCAGTTGTCGTGGCGTTGAGTTAAGCCCGACCATCGGGATACGGATCCTTTACGAGACCGCCCGCAATAAAAGAGACATTTCGTATCGGATGCAAGAGGAGAATGATATGGCTGCAAGCGTCAAAGCAATAGAAAGAAAAGGATCGAGTCTCATCGAAAGACTCTATCTCGTTGAGATTTTCAAGGGAATGGCCACCACCTTTGGTCATTTATGGCGAAATCTTGCCGATAACAGGAGACTCTATGTCCGGCATTATCCGGAGGTACAGCCGGAGATTCCCGTCCGCTGGCGGGGTCGTCACCGACTGACCACCCATCCGGACAACACGGTAAAATGCGTCGCCTGTTTCATGTGTCAGACTAACTGTCCGGCTAATTGTATCATGATCGAGGCAGGGGAACGCCTTGATGGCAAAGCAGAGAAAATGCCGGTCAAATTCAATATAGATCTGCTTGAGTGTATTTATTGCGGGTATTGCGTTGAAGCCTGCCCGGTAGATGCGATCCGCATGGATACCGGGATCTTCTCCGTTACCGGCAGCAACAGGGAATCCTTCGTTCTCGGGCTCGAGGAGTTGTTAGCAACTCCCGGTGCCTTTTCCGAAGAAGAATATAAGAAAGGGGGCGCTTGATATCATGTTTGCAGAGTGGTTATTTTACGTGTTTTCAGTGCTGTCTGTTCTTGGAGCTTTAGGCCTGGTGCTGTTTCGCCACCCGATGAGCGGGGCAATGAGTCTGATTGTGACGATGATCTCGCTGGCCGGGTTGTACGCTCTGCTCTCCGCCAAGCTGATTTTCGTCCTGCAGCTGATTGTCTATGCCGGGGCCATCATGTCCCTTATTCTCTTTATCATCATGTTCTTAAATATTCAGACCAGCGATCTGCCTGAGGAAAAAGGTAAGTGGTACTTTCTCGGCGGCGGCATCCTCTTGCTTCTGCCGATCGCTTCTTTTCTGATCAAGGCGGTGAAAAGTCTGCCCGGCAGTGACACAACCATCGTCGGCCAGGGCTTTGGCGGGGTGAAAGAGGTTGGTCTGATTCTTTTTCAGGATTGGTTACTGCCCTTTGAAATTGTCTCTCTGCTTTTGCTGGTATCGCTTATTGGGGCAGTTGTTCTTGCAGGTAAGAGGAGGTTCGGCAAATGATTCAGCATTATCTTATCCTCAGTATCATTCTCTTTTGTCTGGGGATACTCGGGGTCATTTCAAGACGAAATGTCTTTACGGTGTTCATGTCGATTGAGCTGATGCTCAATGCGGCAAATCTGGCCTTTATTACTTTTTCACGATTGCATGAGAGTATGGACGGGCATGTTCTGGCCATGCTGGTCATGGCGGTTGCCGCAGCCGAGGCTGCGCTGGCTCTCGCGGTAGTCATACTGCTGCATAAGCACAAGGGTAACCTGGATACCGACGTATTCAGCCTGTTAAAAGGGTGATTTCATGGAATATACTGCCACATATCTGGGACTGATACCCCTTCTGCCGCTTTTTGGTTCGCTGGTTATCGGGCTGCTGTACATGTTTACCTGTACCAAGAATCCGTTGCCGGAAAAATTGTACGGGGCTCTCGCCTGCATCGGTCCGCTGCTGTCTTTTTTTCTGGCTCTGGTGGTCTTTTTCCATCTGAAGGGACTGCCACCTGCGGATCGTTTTCTGGTACACAATGCCTACACTTGGTTTGCCGTGGGCGATCTGCATGTCAATATGGGCTTTCTGGCCGATCCGCTCAGTTCTTTAATGCTGCTCTTTGTCACCCTGATCGGATCGTTGATCCATATTTATTCCGTTGGCTATATGGCCGGTGATAAAAAGTATGGCAAATTTTTCTGCTATATGAACCTCTTTTTAGGGGCGATGCTTATCCTGGTGCTGGGCAGCGGTCCGGTGGTTATGTTCGTCGGCTGGGAGGGCGTTGGACTCTGCTCGTATCTACTTATCAGCTTTTTCAGTGAAGATACCGACAATGTGCTGGCCGGCAATAAAGCATTTATCGTTAACCGGATCGGCGACCTCGGGTTTGTCCTGGGTATGTCGGTCTTGTTCTGGGCTATTGGAGCCAACGGTTTCGACTATTTATCACTTGCCGCCAATGCGCATGTGTTGACCCCCGCAGTAGGCGTCACTATCTGCTTGCTGCTCTTTGTCGGTGCAACCGGTAAATCGGCGCAGATTCCTCTCTATGTCTGGCTGCCCGACGCCATGGCTGGTCCGACCCCGGTTTCCGCGCTGATCCATGCTGCGACCATGGTCACCGCCGGTGTCTATATGGTAGCCCGATTTAGCTTTATTTATGCTCATTTCCCGATTGCCGGATCAGTGGTTGCCTGGGTGGGTATCCTGACTGCCCTGCTGGCGGCAATTTTCGGCATGTTTCAAAAAGATATCAAGAAAATTCTGGCCTACTCGACCGTCAGTCAGCTGGGCTATATGTTTGCCGCAGTCGGGGTGACCGCCTATTCGGCAGGTATCTTTCATGTCTTCACCCATGCTTTTTTCAAGGCCCTGCTCTTTCTTGGAGCGGGTTCAGTCATCTATGCCCTGCATCATCAACAGGATATATGGCAGATGGGCGGCTTGAAAGATAAACTTCCTAAAACGTACTGGACCATGTTGATCGGTGCACTGGCCCTCTCCGGGGTGCCACCGTTTTCCGGCTTCTTCAGTAAAGACGAGATCCTTTTCTCGGCACTGGCCACCGGCCATACCGGCATCTGGTTTATCGGCGTTCTGGTTGCCGGAATGACCGCCTATTACACCTTCCGCATGATTTTTGTAGTTTTTCATGGCCAGCCTCGCGATAAAGAAGCCTTTGACCATGCCCATGAGCCACCGGCGGTGATGACTGTACCCCTGATCATCCTGGCCGTCGGCGCCGCCTTTGCTGGAGTGCTCAATCTACCGGCAATCTTCGGTGGCTCGCTGAACGTCTCGCACTGGCTGGCACCAAGCCTTATTGAGCATCACCCCCATGTCAGTGTCTGGTTGGAAATCCTGGCCATGCTCGCCAGTATCGCAGTTGTCGCCGGCGGCATTTATATCGCCTATAAAAAATTCGGCCATGGCGCCGAAGAGCCGGTGTTCACAGGTTTTGCCAAAGTGGGCTACCATAAGTTTTATGTCGATGAGATATATCATGCCATCATTGTCAAACCCTATAAAGGGCTTGGTTCGCTTATCAGCCGTTTCCTTGAACCAAAAGTCACCGACAGCGGCGTCAAGCTGTCTGCCTGGTTGTACCAGAAGGCCGGTACCGCTTTCAAGGCCCTGCAGGTTGGTTATGTACGAATTTACGCGCTCTATATGATTATCGGACTGAGCCTTATGAGTCTCTTCCTTTCTCAAACGATCAACTAGCTAAGGTGTAAGAATGTTTGAATATGCCCTTTCAGTCATGATCTTTCTGCCTATCCTCGGCGGATTGGCTATGCTCCTTACGCCCATCAGCAGAGGGGCATCTCGAATCACCGGCATGATCATTTCGCTGATTATTCTCCTTATGGGTATCGAACTGTTCCTCGGCTTTACCGGGACCGGTGGCATGGAATACCTGGAGCATCGGCCCTGGATCGAATCTCTCGGCATCAGTTACGGCCTTGGTGTTGACGGTATCAGCCTGCTGGTTCTTATGACCGGTACTATTCTGTTTCCCATAGTTTTCGCCATTTTCACCACCCGGAGCAAAGGCTATTATGCCAATCTGCTTATTGCTCAGGGAGCGATGATCGGTGCGATCTGCGCAACAGATCTGATACTTTTTTATATCTTCTGGGAAGTAATGCTGCTGCCGATCTTTTTTATGATCGGTATTTACGGTGGTCCAAAACGATTGCCGGCAACCCTGAAAATTACTATTTATACCATCTCCGGTTCACTGCTGATGCTGGTAGCACTGATATACGTCGGGGTTTCCTATCATAATCAATTCGGTACATGGACCTTTGATATAGTTCAGCTGAGTGCGCTTGATCTCGGCGGCGGATTTGCGGTAACCGCTTTTCTCATGTTCATGATCGCCTTTGCCATCAAGATACCGCTCTTCCCCTTTCATACATGGTTACCCGATGCCTATACCGAGGCGCCGACGGCCACCACCTTCGTCCTGTCGGCTATTATGGCTAAAATTGGGGTCTACGGGGTCATTCGTTTTGTCGTGCCGGTTTTCGAAGTCGAATTTGTCCGCTTTGCCGTCCTTCTTTCTCTAGCCGGAGTGATCGGGATGATGTACTGCGGACTGGCCGCCATCGCTCAGAAGGATATGAAGAGAATGCTGGCGTTTTCCTCCGCCTCGCATATGGGCATCATCGCCGTTGGTGTCTTCTGTATGAACGTTCAGGCGCTGACCGGCAGCCTTTTTCAGATTGCCGCCCATGCGACCAGCACCGGGGTGCTCTTTCTTTTCGTCGGTTTGATGGAAGAAAGAATGGGTACCAGGGAAATCGGCGACCTCGGTGGCATTGCCTCCCGGGCTCCGATTTTTGCCACTTTTTTTGCGATCGCCATGCTCGCATCGGTCGGCCTTCCTGGAACCAGTGGCTTCATCGGTGAGTTTCTCATTATCCTTGGAGCCATTAAATTCAACGGCTTTATCGCTTTTCTAGCCGGTACTTCACTTATCATCGGCGTCTGCTACATGCTGTGGATGTTTCAACGGGTGTTCTTTGAGAAAACGAACGAACGTACCATGGCCTTTGAAGATCTCAAGGTAACAGAAACACTCACTTTTCTGCCCGTAATTTTGCTTATTATCGCCATGGGTATTTTTCCCCAGACTTTTATTAAAAAAATCGAACCGGCGGCCCAATTGCAGATTGCCAAAGTCTTTGCGATGACCCAGAGCCAAGTTGCCGAAACAACAGTCCCGACACCTGGACACAACAACCACAAGAATTAAGGCAGGGTAACTACTATGCATGACTTTTTGTCCATCCTCCCTCTTCTCATCATCGTTGGCGGTGCCATCCTGTTGATGCTTCTGGCAGCATTTGAGAAGGTCCAGGTCGAGATTGCATCTTATATCAGTATGGGATTCTTCGGCCTAGCATTTTTCGTGCAATTGCTGGTCGGCTGCGGTCCGGAAACAGTGGTGTTTACCAGCGTATTCAATGGCATGCTGGTGACCAGTAATTTTACCATGGTCGGTGGCTTGATCATTCTTGGCTGTGGCTTTTTCACCGCCATGAGTGCGCACAGCTACTTCAAGGTCAATCTCTTCTGCACCCTTGAATTTTATTGCATTATGATGTTTGCCGCCTGCGGCATGCTGCTTCTGACCATGGCTCAGGAACTCATCTCGGCATTTATCGCCCTGGAAATCATGTCGCTGTCCATCTATATTCTAGTCGGTTACGACCGGGCGAACGTCACCGCGACCGAGGCTATTCTCAAGTATCTCATGTTGGGTGCCTTTGCCGGAGCATTTTTCACCATGGGTACGGCATTCATCTATGGCGGGACGGGAACAACGCAATTTGTCGGCATCGCCACAATTATGGGTGCCGGTCTGGCCATTAATCCTCTGGTGCTCGCCGGTGCTTTTTTTGTCTTTGTCGCCCTGCTCTTTAAGGTAGCGGCTTTTCCGTTTCACGCCTGGGTCATCGACGTATACGATGGCGCGTCAATGCCAGTGACCGGCTTTATGGCAACCGCCCTGAAAACTGCAGTCTTTGTCGTTTTCGCCAACTTTTTAGCCCTCAGTGCGGCCATGCACAGCGGCTGGGTAACTTTTTTCTTTTATGTTGCTGTCCTGACCATGTTCGGCGGCAACCTGGTTGCCATCGGCCAGAGTAACTTAAAACGAATGCTCGCGGCATCGGGTATTGTCCACTCCGGCTATCTGCTTATTGGTCTGGTAGCCATCAGCACCGATCAATTTACCGGCAGTGTCATTGGCTATTACCTTGCAGCCTATGCGGTCGGCACCCTGGGCATTTTTGCCGCCCTCTCCTACCTTGGCGGTGAAGGTGAAAAACGCAAGAACTTTGACGATTTTAAAGGCTTGGCCAAAGTCCGACCCTATTCGGCTGCGGCAATCACCGTCTTTCTTCTGTCCATGGCCGGAATTCCGCCAACCGCTGGTTTTATGGGTAAGTTCTATATTATTACCAGTGCCATTTCCGCCGGCCAGACCGTTCTTGCCGTTCTCGGTATTATCAGCAGTATTTTGTCTATGTGGTATTATCTGCGTCTCGTAATTACCATGTATTTTCATGAGGCCGAGGAGAGTTTTGAGGTGGTTCGATCACCCTTTGCCACTGCGGCTACCCTGGTGTTGGTTATTTGTGTATTTGTCATTGGACTGTACCCTATAATCATCTAGAGTCTGTCGGATCATTGAAAATCATTTTTAAAGTCAACGTGGAGTCTACGATATGAAAGTAAAAGAAATTCTGGCAACCAAAGGTAGTCGCGTCGTCACTGTTGCAGAGGATAGCCCGGTTCTCGACGCCATGTCGATTTTTTCCGCTAATAGAATCGGCTCGCTGCTGGTCGTTGACAAAGACAGCAAGATTCTTGGCATTATCGCTGCCCGTGATGTCCTGATGGCGGTAATTAATCATCTCGATGAGATTAAAACGCTCACGGTCGATAAAATCATGACCACCAACTTAATCGTTGGTACCCCCGAGGATTCCATTGATTATCTGCTTACAATCATGACCGAAAACAGGATCCGCCATGTCCCCATTATTGAGAATAAGGAACTGAAAGGTATGGTATCGATTGGCGACGTGGTCAAATCACAATTAAAAGAAACCCATGTTGAGAACAAATACCTGAAAGATTATATAGCCGACAAATATCCCGGTTGATTAATGGTGTCGTAAAGACCAGCAGCAAATCTACACCACGTAGTTAAAGAAAAAGCCTGTTTCCGGATTAATCTGGAAACAGGCTTTTGTTTTTCTGGGGTCGTAAAAACTCTTCATTACGATCGCCGTAAGGCACAGCTGAGTGTCCCCATTTTTTGTATAACTTTTAGAAGGGCACACACCCAGATGTGCCCCTACGGTGCTCTTCTGAAGATCGGACTTTTAGCGAGCCCATCAGCTTTTCCATCAACTTTTAATTATTCTTGTTATTAAAATATTTCTTTGTTTCCGAAACTACTACCGGGGTCAAAAACAGCAAGCCGATCAGGTTGGGAATGGCCATCAAGCCGTTGAGGGTATCGGAAATATTCCAGACCAGGCTGAGTTTGGCAACCGCGCCAAGGCCGACAAAGCAGACAAAAACAAGGCGGTACGGCAACACCGCTTTAACGCCAAACAGATATTCTATGGATTTTTCGCCATAATAACACCAGCCGAGAATGGTTGAATAGGCGAAAAGAATAATGCCGATTGTCACCACATGCGCCCCACCCGGCATGCCTGCCGCAAAAGCCATAGTGGTCAGTTCCGCTCCTGTGTGACCATTGGACCAGAGGCCGCTGAGGATGAGGACCAAGCCGGTCATCGTACAAACAACGATGGTATCGATAAAAGTTTGCGTCATTGATACCAGCGCCTGGGTGATCGGGCTCTTGGTCTGCGCAGCAGCTGCGGCAATAGGCGCACTACCCAGTCCGGATTCGTTGGAGAAAACGCCGCGGGCTACGCCCATCCTGATAGCCAGCATGATGCTTGCTCCGGCGAAACCACCGACGGCAGCAGTAGGATTGAAGGCCTGTTTGACGATAAAGGCTAGAGCTGCAGGAACTTCCCCGATATTGGCAATAATGATATATAAAGCACCGGCGACATAAAAAATGATCATAATCGGCACCAGAAAACCGGTAACCTTGCCTATGCTTTTGATCCCACCAAGGATAACTGCAGCGGTGCACACCATCAAAATGATGCCGCTGATCATATGTGGAACGTGGTAGGTCGCTTCCACGGCATCGGCAACGGAATTTGACTGCACCATATTGCCGATACCAAAAGCGGCAATAGACGCAAAGACTGCAAAAATTGTCCCGAGCCAGGGTAATTTCAGCCCCTGAGAAATATAATACATCGGGCCACCACACATCTCACCCTTTTCATCGACTACCCGGTACTTGACAGCAAGAACCGCTTCAGCATATTTCGTCGCCATGCCGACAAGACCAGTAATCCACATCCAGAAAAGTGCTCCGGGACCACCCACCGCAATCGCCGTTGCCACACCGGCGATGTTACCGGTACCAACGGTTGCCGACAGCGCGGTCATCAAGGCCTGGAAGTGGGTAATATCCCCTGGTTCATCGCCATCTTCTTTTCGTTTGATTAACGCCAGATAAAGTGCATGCCAAAGTTTGGTAAACTGGAGTCCACGCAGGGCAAAGGTGAGCCAGAAGCCGGTACCAACGAGCAGTATCAACATTGGCGGCCCCCAGGCAAATGCCCCGATTTTTCCGACTATTGTATCCAGTGTGGCCATAAATTCCATTAGTTACCTCCTGTAAGTATGATAATAAGAGTACAAACCAATACGAGTAATTTAACAGCTTCGCAGCAGGGAAGCTTTATTGACGATGCTCTTCAGCTTTACTCCATGAGGGAAAGAGAAACAAGTGCGCAACAGATTTTTTTCGCACAACTGAATTTTTTCTTTCCGGATGGACGCTGGTTTGTTACTTTCCGTTAAACGACAACTATGGTAAACAATAGAAATACTTTCAGCCCTGGTAAAAAATTTTCCCAGATCAGGATGTGAATGGTCGTGCACCATATATTGCACAATATATATTTGGTGAAAAATTGATTCCCTCCTTCAGCCTCAAAACACCTCCGCAGATTATTTTTGGCGCGGGAAAACTGGCGCAACTCGAGCATATCATTTGCCGATTCGGATCTAATCCACTGCTGGTGCTCGGCAAGTACTCATTTCTGGCAACTGCCCATTACCAAGTGATGCGGCGAATATTTCGCCAACTTGACCTGCAGCTTATAACCGTCCATATCCCCTCGGAGCCTTCTCCGGCAATGATTGATAGGATAGTCACCAAATTGTCCGATACCGGGATTGATCTGGTTATCGCGATCGGCGGCGGATCTGTCCTCGATAGTGGCAAGGCCATTTCCGCAATGCTGGCAGAGAAAAAGGAAATCACCCAATTTCTGGAAGGAGTGGGAGACACAATCCCCAGCGGCCGAAAAACCCCCTTCATTGCCATACCAACTACCTCCGGCACAGGTAGCGAAGCAACCAGTAATGCGGTGCTCAGCTCGGTTGGCCGGGACGGCTTTAAAAGTTCGTTGCGCCATGACAATTTCATTCCCAACCTTGCCCTAGCTGACCCGAGCTTGACCCTGTCCTGCCCGCCAAAGCTGACTGTGGCATGTTCGATGGACTGTTTTACCCAGCTGGTCGAGGGCTATCTTTCCACCAACAGCTCCGTTGTTACCGACGCCCTGGCCGTAGATGGCATCCAGGCAGTGCACAGGTCACTGCGCAGGGTCTGCCATGACGGCAGCAATTTGAGCGCCAGAACGGACCTCGCCTATGCGGCACTGCTCTCAGGGATAGTCCTTGCCAATAGTGGGCTTGGTACCGTACATGGCTTTGCCTCAGTGATCGGCGGACTTTTTAGCATCCCCCACGGAGTAATCTGCGGCACACTCATGGCCCCGACCAATGCCCGCACTCTCCACAACCTGCGGGCAAATAACGCCGATCATCCAGCTCTTATTAAATATACCAGACTCGGCCGCATATTCAGTGGGCAACAGGACAAAACCGATGCCTGGTGTCAGGACTCTTTCATCGATCAGCTTTACCGTCTCGCCGACGAACTGGATATTGCAAGACTAAGCGAATTTGGTGTGGGCCCCGCCGACGTGCCAAAGATAGTCGCTAAAACCGGCAATAAATGTAATCCGAGCCAACTGACAAAAGAAGAATTGGCCGACATTCTCCAGAGCAGAATATAGTAAGTAACTGGCCCGGGTCAGATCCGACCTTCAGCGATATCGCTGCCAAACTGCTCCGCCCGAACCATCTCATCGGGGACCTCGAGAACCGCTTTGCGCTTGTCGACTCCTTTGACTAAAAGCTCTCCGCCATATTCCACATCCATAGCGTCATAAATATATTTGGTCGTCAAGATGCTGCAGTCGAAGATCTTCGGTCCCGTGGTCGCGGCGGTTGATAGAAGATATCCTTTTCGCCCTTCGCCGACGCGAAATCTTTCTTTAAGCAAATATCTCCTGGCCCAGCGGGACTGAAACCTATCACCAAAGATTTTGCATTGGCCGGAGAGGCCATAGAAATACACCGGGCTTACCAGCAGCAGACGGTCGGCTGCATCCACCACCTCAAAAAGCGGCGTCAAATCGTCTTTCAGGACACAGTCGCCGGTTTTTTCACACCCTCCACAGCCCTGACAAGGACGGATATTCAAATCATTTAAGCGGATATAGTCCACCTCTCCTCCGCCTTTTTCAATGCCTTCCGCGACTTTTTTGGCCAAGGTTTCACTGTTACCATTCTTCCGGGGGCTTCCCAACACAACCAACATTTTCATAATGTTACCTCCTTTGCATATAATTAATCCCTATTTTTACGCTTCGCTCTCGGTTTTGATGCATCGTAAAAAAGTGATTTCCAGAATTGTTTCGTAGGGGCTCACCTGTGTGTGCCCATTTGTCGGTAAATTTTAGAAGGGCACACACAGGTGAGCCCCTACGGTGTTTTCATGAAGATTTATTACGACGCAATCATCTTTGCTATAATCTTTTTTCTCTTTTAGGACAATCTCTTGAATGGTATACACTGATGGTATACAATATATTTCACCATCGCATGGTCTCCTCAACCGAACAACACTTTGACGCGGCGAGACAGGTGGAGCAGAAATTTCCATTGCATGAGAATGAGATTTATTGTTATTAAAGAATATGGAAGGTATAAAATCAACAATATTTGCTATCAAGCGCTACGCCCTGCATGATGGCCCAAATATCAGGATGACTATTTTTTTCAAAGGTTGTCCCCTGAGCTGCCACTGGTGTCATAATCCGGAAGGGATAGATTTTAAGATTACTGTTGTTACCCGCACGGGTACCTGTGTCGGCTGTGGCGAGTGTATCGTCAACTGTCGGAGTGAGGCTCTGCAACTAACCGATAGAGGGATTTTCCGGGATGAGAGCTTGTGTACTCTTTGTCAAGACTGCGTCGATACCTGCCCCGCTCTCGCTCATGAGCCCACCGGTTGGCAGATGACCACGGAACAGCTGTTGCAGGAAATACAAAAGGATGAACCCTTTTATGATCAGTCCGACGGCGGAGTAACCATCTCCGGGGGAGAGCCACTCTGCCAGCCGGAAGCCCTGCTTGCCCTGCTGCGAGGCTGTGCTGCCCGAGGCATCCATCGGAGCGTTGACAGCAGCGCTTTTACCCCCACCAAAACGCTCTTGCATGTTGCCGAATATACCAATTTATTTCTTATTGACCTCAAACATATGAATACTGCCCGCCACCAGCAATATACCGGAGTAGCCAACGAGCTGATTTTGCATAATCTGCAACAGCTGTCGGTAAACGGCCATCCGGTCCGGGTGCGCCTTCCGCTTATTCCCGGGGTCAATGACGACAGCAACAATATCCGGGCAACCGGCGCTTTTGTCGCCAAATGCAAGAGTGTACAAGGCATCGACGTGTTACCGTATCACCCTTCGGCTACGGCCAAATATAAAAAGCTGGGCCGGCAGTATAAAGGCATGCAGTTTACCGCTCCCACCCTGGAGCAAATAAACAACACCGTTACCTTATTAAAACAGTACCTATCGGATGTCCGCATCGGAGGATAAGATGAATGATCGAATAACAGCCCTGCGACAGGAGAGCTTTACCACGCAGCCATCTCTTTCCATAGAACGGGCACTGCTTGAAACCGAATTCTATAAAGAGAACAACGGCAAATTCTCACTTCCCGTGCTGCGCGCTCTCTGCTTCAAATATCTCTGCGAAAAAAAGACTCTGTATATCGGCACCGGTGAGCTGATCGTCGGCGAACGTGGGCCAGGCCCCAAGGTAGTGCCGACCTTTCCCGAGCTGACCTGTCACAGTGCCGAAGATCTGCGCATTTTAAACAGCAGGGCCATGACCAGCTACCGGGTGGCGGAAGAGGATATCGGGCGCTACCAGCAAGAAGTCATTCCCTACTGGCAGGGGCGCTCGATGCGCGATCGGATCTTCAACGAAATCCCCGAAGATTGGCGCAATGCTTATGAAGCCGGGCTGTTCACTGAATTTATGGAACAACGGGCACCGGGGCATACCGCTCTTGACGGCACTATTTACACCATGGGGATGATCGATTTCAAGCAGCGCATCGCCGAGAGGATAAACCGCCTCGATTACCATGACGATGCCGAGGCCGCAGACAGGGCCGAACAGCTGCAGGCGATGGATATTGCCTGTGATGCGGCGATCCTTTTTGCTAAGCGCCATGCCGAACTCGCCGAAACGATGGCTGCCCGGGAAGAAGATCCGGCCCGGCGCGCCGAACTCTACAAAATCGGCGAAGTCTGCCGACGGGTCCCGGCACATAAGCCAAGAACCTTTCATGAAGCCCTGCAGATGTACTGGTTTGTCCATCTTGGCACCATCACCGAGTTGAACGGCTGGGACGCCATGACTCCCGGCCACTTAGACCAACACCTGCATCCCTTCTATGAAAATGATCTGGCCGCCGGCCTGCTGGATAGGGAAAAAGCCAAAGAGCTGCTCAGTTGCCTGTGGATCAAGGTCAACAACCACACCGCCCCGCCCAAAGTCGGCGTCACCGCGAAAGAGAGTGGGACTTATAACGATTTCACCCAGATCAATCTCGGCGGCTTGAATGCAGCAGGCGGCGATGCCAGCAACGAGGTATCCTTTCTCTGCCTGGAAGTATCCGATGAACTGCATCTGCTACAACCCCAGCCAAGTGTCCATATCAGCAGTAAAACCCCAGAGAGGTTTTTAAAAGCGGCGATGCGGGTTATCCGCAAGGGATATGGCTACCCATCGGTTTTCAATACCGACGCCGTGGTCATGGAACAGGTGCGGGTCGGTAAAAGTTTTGAAGATGCCAGAGAAGGCGGGACCAGCGGCTGTATTGAGACGGGGGCCTTCGGCAAGGAGGCCTATATCCTCACCGGCTATCTCAATGTCCCGAAGATACTGGAAATTACGCTGAACAACGGCTACGATCAGCTGACCGGCAAAAAAGTCTCCATTGAAACCGGCGATCCAGCCACCTTTACCAGCTACACGGAACTCTATGCGGCCTTCACCCGGCAGCTGGAATATGTGGTAAACCTGAAGATACGGATCAATAACTATATCGAACGGATGTATGCCAAGTATTCCCCGGCGCCGTTTTTGTCGGTGGTTATCCATGACTGCATCGAAAAAGGCAAGGACTACTATGACGGCGGGCCGCGTTATAACACCAACTATATTCAATGCTGCGGCATCGGCACCGTGACCGACAGCCTGTCGGCTATCAAGACCCATGTCTACGACAGCGGCGCGGTATCGATTACCAAACTGCTTGAGGCCCTGAAGACGAATTTTGAGGGTGTCGAGCCGTTGCGGTTAAAACTGTGGAATAGAACACCCTTTTACGGCAATGACGACGATCGGGCCGACACGATTATGCAAAACGTCTACAGCGCGCTCTATGACGCCATCGACGGCAAAGCCAATACCAAAGGAACGGTATATCATCTGAATATGCTCTCCACCACCTGTCATGTCTATTTCGGCAAGATGCTCGGCGCCTCCGCCAACGGCAGGTTTGCCGGGCTGCCCGAATCAGACGGCACCTCACCTTCCCACGGTGCCGACCGCAACGGGCCGACGGCGGTGGTCAAATCGCTCAGCAAGATGGACCAGTTAAAGTCCGGTGGCACCTTGCTCAATCAGCGTTTTCTGCCGAGCGTTCTGGCTACCGAGCAGGACCTCGATAAACTTGGTGGGCTGATCCGCACCTATTTTACTCTGGGCGGGCATCATATCCAGTTCAATGTCATTGATACCAAAACGCTGCGCTCCGCCCAGCAGCACCCGGATGAATACCGCAATCTCCTGGTGCGGGTTGCCGGTTATAGCGACTATTTTGTCGATCTTGATAAAGACCATCAGGAAGAGATAATTAACCGAACGGAGCAGGAGTTCTCGTAGTTACAACGTATTAACGAACAACGGCCATCGGAGGATATGATTCCCCAATGGCCGTTGCATTCGCTATTGACTGCAAAACCTACTTTTCCAGCGCCTCGGCGATGGCATCGCAGACATAGTCGATATTTTCCCTGGTCAACCCGGCGAGATTGATTCGACCACCACCGACCACATAGATGCTCTTATTGGTCCGCAACCAGGCGACAATCTCATCGGACAGACCACTGAAAGAAAACATTCCCCTCTGCCTGGTAATAGAGGAGAAGTCGCCTTTCACCCCTCGTGCAGCCAGTCCCTCAACCAGGGCAACCCGCATAGCCTTGATCCGATCACGCATCCCGGCCACCTCATCTAACCATTGGGCATGCAGCTCAGGATTGCTGAGAATTGTCGCCACCACCAGACCGCCATGGGCCGGTGGGTTGGAATAGATGACCCGGATGGTGGTCTTCAGATGACTCATGGCCACCACCGCATCCTGAGAGTCTGGACAGACGATGGTTAAGGATCCGGTCCGCTCATTGTACAGGCCGAAGTTTTTCGAAAAAGAGCCGGCAACAAAAAAATCGACTCCGGTCGCGGCAAACTCTTCGATCCCACACCGGTCCGCCTCAACGCTTTCACCAAAACCCTGATAGGCAAAATCGAGAAAAGGAATCCAGCCTTTTTCCTTGCCGATGGCGGCGACCTGATGCCACTGCTCGGCACTCAGATCCACTCCGCTGGGATTATGGCAGCAGGCATGCAGCAGGACAATGTCGCCCGCCGGTATTTTTTTCAGGTCGGAGATCATGGCGGCAAAATCGACAGCCCTTGTCTGCGGATTGTAATAGGCATAGTCGGCCAGATCAAAACCGGCGGTTTGAAAGACGCCCCGATGATTGGCCCAGGTCGGTTTGCTGAGCCACACTTTTGCCGCCGGGTAAAACTTCTTTAACAGGTCCCCACCCACCCGCAGCGCACCAGTGCCACCAGGCGCATGCGCGGTGACGGCCCGACCGCTTTCGATGACCTCACTCGCCTTACCAAAGAGCAGTTTTTGTACCTCTTGGGCATACACCGGGTCACCGGAAATCGGCAGGTAACTTTTCGTTCCTTCCTTTTCCAGCAGGATCTTTTCCGCAGCCTTGACACAGTTTAAAATGGGAGTTTTACCTGCCTCATCTTTATACACTCCTACGCCAAGATTGACTTTTTGTCCGTTTGGGTCGTTACGAAACGCCTCAGTCAACCCAAGGATAGAGTCTGCGGGAGCTGCTTTAACATTTTGCCACATCTGTTGCCTCCAAAAAAGATCTTCAATCATTAACCGTCCAGATTGTCTAGATACAAACTTTTAGTGAACTGTGTCAACAGGAATGAGAAGCAGAGGGGGAAGCAGGCCGGCAGAGCACTTCTCTATGACACCGGCTGCTTGATCTTCCAGCCAACAAATGGTAAAAAATTCGTTATATTTTCGTATGCTAACTATATCTCACTCAAGGCCACCGAACCGGATCTCCCATGAAAAAACTTATCGCCGCTTTTTTCCTGTTGATTTGCGCTTTGATCGTAATTCTTGCAACCATCGACCTTAAGCCGTTTCTGGTACCGGAAAAAGCGGCAAAAACGACGGTTAACGATCCAAGCCAGCAAAAGCCCGCCGCCCCGCCCATAACAAGTGAAAAAGCCGAAAAACAACCAGAGACAGCCCAGGCAGATCCTGACAATCCAGACAGCAACACCTATCCCGAACCACCGCAGGATGAAATATACCCGGAACAGGAACAGGTGGTTATGGCCCATAAAATAAAGACAGCCGTAGTTGCCGAAAAAAAAACCACCGAGTTTGCAGCCAAACCAATTGAGCTTGATGTCACGACTTTGCCTCCGGGGGAATATCCCTTCTCGATTTTAGTGGGTACTTTTCAAAAAAAAGAAACCGCGCAAAGGGCAATCTCGTTATACCTTCAGCGTGGGATTGCCACCTTCTGGGTGAAAGTTGATCTTGAGGAAAGGGGAGTGCGTTATCGACAGTTCAGCGGATTTTTTTCCTCCATGGAGCAGGCACGGCAATATCTTGAGCAAAGCGAACTGGTCGACAAGCTGGTCAAACCAACGCATTACGCCGCCCTGCTGGGGATATACACCGATAAAACCGAACTCGCTAATGCTTTTGTTACAGCCGAGCAGACCGGGGTCATGCCGTACATTCTCGGCACGGGCAAGGGCGATTATTTTCTTTATGTCGGGGCCTTTTACACTCACATCGGCGCCGTTGATCAATGCCGTGAACTAAGCTCTGCCGGCTTGAGCTGCGAACCGGTCAAGCGTTCCACATTCAACAGATAACTTCCGACATTCGCCGGACTTCGGCTTTTTTACCGATGACCACAATGACGTCGCCGGCGTTAAAAATCTCCGCGGGTCCCGGGTTAAACACCATTTCTCCGGACTTTCTCTTGATGACAACTATGATAACACCAAAATCCTGGCGCAGATTACTGCTGACAACAGTCTTGCCGGTAATCGGCGAGTGCTCGGGGATTATTGCCTCTTCCATCTGCAGGCCGAGCTCCGTGTGCATCATGGTATGGTCCAGCCAATCGACAACAGTCGGTTTATGCAGAATTTCAGCCATCCGCCTGCCACCCATCTGATAGGGGCAGACAACCCTTGATGCCCCGGCGCGCAACAGTTTACTCTCGTTTTTCACATCGGAGGCTCTGGCCAGGATAAAAATATCCGGTCGCAAACCTTTGGCGGAAAGGGCGATAAAGACGTTGTCGGCATCCGAGCTAACTGCGGTCACGAGCCCCTGGGCCCGTTCAAGTCCGGCAGCAATAAGAGCATGATCGGAGGTGGCGTCCATATTAAGATACAGGATATGATTGGCTTCCAGTTCTGCGATGGACTCCGGATTCTGATCAATAACGACCAGGGGTATATGAGCCGAATTTAGCTCCTTCACAATAATTGAGCCGATCCTGCCGTAACCACAAATAATGTAGTGTTTACTCAATGCTGCAATCTGCTTTTCCAATTTTCTTCTCCCCAGAACTTTTCTCAATTCACCTTCAACAAATATGCGTGCAACCTGCCCGAGGGTATACGTCAATAGGCTGATGCCCATGATAATGATAATAATGGTGATGATTCTGCCGATATGCGAGAGAGGCTTAATCTCGGAAAAACCGACGGTACTGATGGTGATAAGCGTCATATAGAAGGCCTCAAAAGGCGGCATATCCTCGAAAATGACGTAGCCAAAGGTACCAAAAGAGATGGTTGCGATCAGTAAGAAGAGAGAGAGCTTGAGTTTTGAATAGTCCATTGGTCAGCAGCCGGCATGCAGTGGGAGTGATCGCGCCATGATTTTTGTTAAAACATAGATGAATTACCGCTAGATACTTACCATGGAATATCCCCTGTCGCTATCGCTTTCCACCTTCTTTCCAACGACGATCCGCAGCGCATGCAGTGGAAAAAAGTTGCAGCAGCAATACCTTTGATATAGGATGATGCCGACATTTTGCTGTTGCCGGTAAACGCTTACCGACGGTTAATAGAGCAAGATTAAAAACTTTTCCAGTGAGACGCAATGTGTAAGACCAGGCTTAGGGTAGAAAAAATAGGCGGAACGGCGATGTCCCGTTTCGGGGAAGTGCTCAACAACGTTATTCTTCGCAATAAGGACGATATCTTCAACCGAATATATGTCGTTTCGGCATATTCGGGGATTACCAACGAGCTGCTCGAACATAAGAAAACCTCTCAATCCGGCATCTACCAGGCTTTTGCCGAGAGCAAGGATTACGAACCGGCGATCCTCAATCTGCAGGACGAGCTCTGTAAACTTAACCGCAGCTTTGCCGGCATAGGTCTGCAGGTCGATGTGGCTGACCAGTTTATTTGTGAACGGATATACTTTGCGGTCAATATCCTTAAAAGTATGGATAATGTCCTCTCCTCCGGCTATGTCAGCCGCACTGAAGTCCTACTCGCCGCCCGCGAACTCCTCTCTTCGCTTGGCGAGATGCACAGCGCCTTCAACAGCACAAATATCCTGCGTAATCTTGGTTACGACGCTACCTTTGTCGATCTGAGCGGCTGGCAGGACAAACGGGAATTAACTATCGACCAGCGGATTCAAC
Organism: uncultured delta proteobacterium; assembly: GCA_963796255.1. Classification (GTDB taxonomy): domain Bacteria; phylum Desulfobacterota; class Desulfobulbia; order Desulfobulbales; family Desulfocapsaceae; genus Desulforhopalus_A. Next base: position 98,176 of record CAWCLE010000024.1, read on the forward strand.
ACAATTTCAAGGACCTCGATCCGGCCAGGACCATCTGTGTCGCCACCGGATACACTAAAGGCAAAGAAGGCATTATGCGCGAGTTTGACCGAGGCTACTCCGAGGTCACTTTTTCCAAAATAGCTGTACTGCTGCAGGCAGAAGAAGCGGTTATTCATAAAGAATACCATCTCTGCTCGGGCGATCCGATGATCATCGGCGAGAAAAAAGTCCATCCGATCTGCAATACCAACTTTGATGTCGCTGATCAACTGGCCGATGTCGGCATGGAGGCCATCCACCCCAAGGCATCCAAACCTCTAGAAACTGCCGGAATTTCTATCCGTATCATGAACGCCTTTGACCCAAGCCACAGCGGCACTTTAATCACCAAGGACTACATTTGCCCAAAGTCAAAGACCGAGGTGATCACCGGCTCGAATGCGGTTACCTGTCTGGAAATCCACGATACCCGCATGGTCGGCGAAGTTGGGTTTGATATGCAGATAATGCAGCTGCTGTTACAACACAATATCAGCTATATAAACAAAGCAACCAATGCCAATACCATTGATGTCATTGTTTACGAAAAGGACTGCTCGGCGGAATTGATCAAAGAAATGAACGAGCGTTTTGAAAGTGTCGCAACCTATAACGTCGCCATTGTCTGCGCCATCGGCTCAAATATCGCCAAGCCGGGGATTCTGGCCAAAGCGACCAAGGCACTGGCCGGAGCGGGTATTAATATTCTTACCGTCTCACAGACGTCAAGACAGACAAACATGCAGTTCACCATGAATCGCGACCATTTTGTTCAGGCCCAGCGAGCCCTGCATCATGCCCTTTGCGAGGAAGAGAGTGAGTAAAATAAGTCGTTGATGGGGTATTACAGGACGTTCACCCGGACATCTTCCGACAGGGCTTCTATTTCGCCGGCGATTATCTCGCTCTCGGCCTCTTCAGGTACCGCCAGAGTCAACTGGGCGGAAAAAACCGGATCTTGAATGCCGTCCATGACATAGCGTTGACACTCCATGTTTTCCACGCCGATATCCAGGTTGGCCAAGATATTACTTAAATCCGCAGTCAGGCCGGGGCGGTCTATACAGTCGACCACCAGGTTTATTATCTTGGTCATCTCCTGGTTGGCGGTTTTTGGCGCGCTATAGACAAAAGAGATTTGAGGATATTTCTGTTCCAGGGTCGACTTCAGCCCCGTCTCCTGTTTTTTATCGACCAGCACGCTCATTATAGCGGCAAACCGACCATCAAGCTTAATGACTTTGCTGGTCAACCATTCCCCTCCCTGACTCCGGGTAGTCTGGGCCAACGCCTTGATGATGCCGGGAATATCCGGGCCAAAAACCGTGGTTATAAAATTGGTTCTCATACTTCTTTTTCCATAAGCAACAATTTCTTTAAAAAACTTCCGATCAAGCCGCAATTTTTTTTAACGAAATTAATGTACCACATTATAATTGCCAACTCCAGTGTCCCTTCTGCGCGAGACCATCCAAAAAAATACCGCTACAGAAGCGATCCTGTAACGGTATTTTCAGCATACGCCCTAAAGGGCCATTGTCAGATACAACAAGGTTTATTCTAGACTGCCGGTGCCTCATTGGTCAAGGCTTCAGGCCAACGCCTGGCAGTCATTTCATCGGTTGAATAGTCAGGCAGGAGGATCGGTGCGACACCTGGAGCGCTAATGCCTGCTGCCTCGAGCTCTTTTTCAAACTTAACGACATGATCAAGAGTCAACCCCTTTAGCTCGACACCTCCCTGGACATAGGCCGCCGCATTCTTTCCGGCGCGTCGACCAAAGGTGATAATATCCTGCAGGCTGTTGCCCATAAGGCGATTCTCTCCGTGTACGCCGCCGATGGCTTCGCCAGCGGCATAGAGCCCCGGAAGACAAGTCTCGGTGTCGCCATTGACGTTGATACCGCCATTCTGATAATGCAGGGTCGGATAGACCAGCATCGGCTCCTTGCTGATATCGATGCCATGCCGTTCAAACTGGATGAACTTGGCCGGCAGCTCTTTTTTGACACTGCCCGGACCATGCAGTTCTTCGATCATCGGGGAGTCGAGCCACAATCCAACCCGGCCGGTAGGGGTGATGATACCTTTGCCTTTTTCCATCGCTTCACAGATCAGTTCAGCCGACTCGACATCGCGCGGTTCCAGGGGGAAGCAGAACTGCTCGCCGTCGATATTGAGAACATGGGCGCCGAGACCGCGGACTTTTTCGGTAATCAACAAACCCACATTCTGCTCGGGATAGGCGACTCCGGTAGGATGGTACTGCGTGGAATGCAGCGACTTGTTGCCGACTCCGGCTCGGTAAGCCATGACCACGCCGTCCATGGTGGCGCCGTAGTGATTGGTGGTGGCAAATCCCTTAATATGCAGACGACCGAAGCCACCGGTGCCGATGATGACCGCCTTGGCTTTGACGATGAAAAACTCCTTGGTTTCCATATTATGCAGGATAGCCCCGGCACATTTACCTTCGATATCGAGCAAAAGCTCCACCGCCGGGCTAAACTCAAGCACGGTGATCTGATCCGCCCGGTTGCGAACTTCGTCGCGAACCACGCGCATGATTTCAGCGCCGGTCATATCGCCGGAAGACTGCAGTCTTTTCCGAGAAGACCCACCACAGTGACGGACCACTGTGCGGCCATCTTCATACTTGTTGAACAGCATGCCAAGACTCTCCAGCCAGGCAATGGACAGCGGAGCATCATTGGCCAGGGCCGCCACCAGATCGCGTTGATTGGAAAAATGGCCGCCGCCGATGGTATCCATAAAATGATAATACGGCGAATCGCATTCATGGGTGGCTGCCTGGATGCCGCCCTCGGCCATGATGGTATTGGAATCGCCATGGCGAAGTTTGGTGGCGATAATAACCTTGCACCCGCCATTAGCCGCCATGATCGCCGCCGCAGTACCGGCACCGCCACCGCCGATGACCAGGACGTCGGTCTCATGATCAATTTTGCTTAAATCGACTTTATCCGGTCGAACCATCGATTTTGATTCGAGCAGCCTGGCAACGCCTTCCTGATAGGTATCGCCCTTATTGGGGCCGACGGCAACGGTTCGTTTACCGGTGGTCTGATAGTCCGGATGAAATGCTTCCAAAACCGAGGCCCGCTCAGCCATGGAAAGTGCCGGATAGTTCTCATTTCGACGAGCCATGGCAACCCGCGCCGGACGGGTCGCTTCCACTCTTTTTATCAATTCCTGCATTTCGGGTGTGTACGCCATTGTGTTCTCCTTATCCCTGTCAGCAAAGCTGTTTTTCAGTATATGTCACAAAAAGTCTTTAAAAAATGTGCTCAGTCATGCCTTAGAGATAACGGGTCTCTTTAGGCTGCCATGATCCTATCTCAGCAAAATCAGGCTCGCGTTCCCGTTCGACGTACTTTTTCTCGAGATCCTCTTTGCTCATCGCCGCCAGTTCACCCAGCATCGCATCATATTTACCGCTCTCAATTGCCGCCACCCGTGTTTTCAGGTGTTCCGCTTGAGGTACAATATATCGGCCATATACTCGACGGGCCAGTTGCGCGACATGGTACTGAGGTATTTCACCCAGGCAGCGGCTGGCACAGAGGCCGCACTGGATGCAGTCAAACGACAGCTTTGCCGCTTTCTCGATATTGCCCTGCTTGAGTGCGGAAATATACCCCAGAACATCGACATCCATCGGGCAGGCCTTGGTGCACTGGTTGCAGGCGACACAACGAAAAATCTCCGGATAAAGGGCGTGGATGGCCTCCGGCAAGCCGCCAATCTCATCGATATTGAAATTAGCCCTATTGGCCGGGAAAAAAGGAATCTGGGCCAGATACATATCTGCTTCCACCACCGTCTGGCAGGCAAGACCAAAGTGCAACTTATAATCTCCGGCCATTCGATAAACGGTGGGACAGGCACCACAAATGCCGCCGCGGCAGCCAGCGCCGCGCAAAAATTTGAAACCGGCAAATTCCATGGCCTTCATGATGGTCAGAGTTTCCGGAACCTCATACATCTTGCCCATGATATAGACCGGGATAGTTTTGGCACCTTCCGGCAAAATAGCCCGATCTCCAGTAGCGACTCGAGGCGTTTTCTTCACTGTTTTCTGGTCTGTTTCACACATGGTTAATATCTCCAGTTATGCGATATTTTTATGCGATAATCTTCGCTATCTCTCTCAATCCGGGCCATTGTTATTATGCTGCGGCCAGACATTTTTTGCGTTGCAACAATTCAGCACTGATCGGGTCATTCAACTCAAAATGACAATTTTCCACATCAAGCCCCAGGGCCACGGCCAGAAGTTGCGTAAAATAATACGTCGGAACGTGCGTTGTGATATGACCTTTTTCCATCATTCGGCCTTGCTGCTTGCCCAAGTTGTATTCACAGAGCGGACAGCTGGTCGCCAGCGCCTCGATGCCGGCACCTGCCGCGAGATTGACAATGGCCGCGGCGGCTTTATTTTCTCCTGCCACCTCCCCCAGCACCTGATACGAACCGCAGCATTTATCGGCGGCAGTAAAATCCATCACCGTGGCACCGAGCGCTTTAAGCAGTCCGGTCATCAGGGAATAGCTGCCGAAAGGCTCTATGCCGACCTCAGCGGGGCGCTGCAGGGTACACCCGTAGTAGGGGGCTACCTTGAGACCCGTCAGAGGAATTTTGACCCTCTCTTTTATTTTCGACCAGCCGATCGACCGCTGCAGATAGGTGAGGTAATGGACCACTTCCACTTCGCCGGCGTAGTCGATTTCCTCATCCATAAAACGATTGATGGTATCTCTTTTCACCGTATCGTTGCGCATTATCTGATTCGCCCGGGCCAGGGTGTTGTAGCACATCGAACAGAGGGTAACCAGTTGGTCCGCGCCCTGCTCCTTGGCCCGGACAAGATTACGCACCGGCCCCACCTGATGTATTAAATCATCGGCGGTCAGCGAATGGACCGCACCACAACAATTCCACCTGTCAATCTCCTGCACTTCGACCCCCAAAGCCGTAAGGGAAGCAACAGCAGCCCTGTCTAAGTTCCTGGCTTTGGTCTTCAAAGTACAACCTGGATAGTAACTGATCTTCATCGCTCTCCTTAACTCGTGAATTTTCTAAATCCGGCAACCAAGGCAATCTGCGGCATCTCTTCGATGCTTGCCGCAGAAATCCTAGAAGGCTCTATATAATTTTTGCTTTTCCGGAGAACCTGCTGCCTGAGGGCCTCCATGACTTTGGCAATATCAATACCCCGCGGGCATTTAACAGAACAAGCATGGCATGAGGCACACTTCCAGAAACTGTTGATGCCGGCTAATTTTTCCATGAGGCCGAATTGCGCCAGGTGCATGACCTTGCGGGGACTGAAATCCATCTCCAAGGTCATTGGACACATTCCGGTACAGGTGGCGCATTGCATACAGAGCTTAACGTTTTCGCCACTAAGTTCATTGAGTTGCTCAATCGCCTGCAGGGACTGAGTCTGGCCAGTAATCGTTAATGTCATGTCTTTTCTCTTTTTAAAGAAAAATAAGTTATTTCCAATTATTTCGAATTGATACTCTTTCGACGGAAAAATTCAAGTCAACCGCCCAACCGGTGAAAAACAGGCTATACCTGCCACTGCACTACTCAAATGAGTTTAAGAGGGACTGTGCAGACTTCCTTCCCCAAACAACGCCACACAATAAGCAAAAAAAGCAGAAATTGACTCTTACGCCACAAGCCCAGTCTGTTCACTTTTTTCGCTTTGTATATGTAACAGATTAACAAATTTTTTCAATAAAGATTATTTAAATTAATATCAATTACTTATTTGTTTTTAGATGAATGGCGGCTCATTTTTTACGCACAACAAATGCGGCAGCGACCGACAGTTGATGCTTTTTGTGCAGCTGGAATAGATTCAGCAACAGGATGGGACTTGCATCAATAGTATTTACGTATATAATTGGCAACTGTCAGCTGAGGCATAGGCGAGAGGAAAATACTACAAAGGATAACCATTATGAATCCTTCCGGGTATAAAAGTTGGGATGGGATTGAACGTCGAAAACCAAACAGCAACCGGAGAAGTTCCGAGCGCCGCGCAGTTCGTGAACGGCGATCCGATAGACGAGACAACACGCAAAGAAAAAAAGGAGATTTTTATGGGTGGCTGCGCTCTGTCTTAAAGCGCAGGTTAGGAGTTGACCGGCGCAAGTACATCGACCAGCGAACGGTTGCTGATCGACGCAACCCAAACCCACGATCTATGCTTACCCAGGAGGAACTGGCAGATCTGCTGAAGTAGCTTAGCGGCCTGAAGGAGATATCCGCTTACTCTTTGCCCGGGGACTGTCCCGGCACGGTATCACAGTCGTTTTCCACACTGCAGGCATCGTCCGCGCCCTGCTGCCCTTGCGGATTGGCAATATATTCTGACGTCCCCATACTGCTGGTTCCACCATAATCAATTGCCGTTTTCTCTCGGCAATTTTCTCGCAGATAATCACTGATCTGCTGCTCTCCGTTCAAAATCAGGGTTTTTTGCTCACTCATCGCAACCAGGACCGGGACCTCAGCCATCGCCAGACTTTTCATAAAATGTAGATTTATTTCAGGCTGATACTCTGAAGTATATGTGGCTTCCGGTAAATTAAAGGTGGTAATTCGCTCCAGCGGATTAAAGCGGACGGAGCACGTATTTTCTTCCTTGAGAAAATCAATAACCTTTTCGCAATGGGGACACGTCGAAGTAAAAAACAGATACAGCGTGGTATCCTGCCGTTCTCCGGCCAAAATCGCCATGGTTCCCTTATCCAGAGATGCCTCGGAACCTGCCTCCTGTCGAAATTGCAGACTGAAACAGGCAATGGTTACGGCAGAGAAAAGAACAAGCCCTCGAAACACCTGGCGCGATCCGCTGAGGATATTCAACAGGACAATAAAGCTCAGAATGACCACGCAGTACGAGCAGAAGACCGTGGCAATTTTATACTGAAAAAATACCAGCACAGCCTCAGCGCAAAGCCCTGCTAAAAGCAGCAGACGGGCCAGTTTATACCAGTGCTCGGACCCTTCCCGTCCCCAGAGAAGGCACCAGAAAACGACCTGAAAAAACAAAAACCCGGCAAGATTGAAATACAGCGGCGAAACGGTCGTCAGAGCATCGACGACAGCACAGCCATCGTTGAAACACAGAGTACGCCCCTGGAGATAGATGGCAAAGGCCTGAATTGCAGTAAAGATGCTGGCGATTAATGCTAAAATTGCTCGTAACATTGTATATGTTTTATTTTATATTTATGAATTTGCTAAAAGGACTATGGCAAGAACATTTTGAAAAATTTCATCAGCGAAGACAAAGTGTTTTTACCGGTAGTGGACGAATCAATAAGTTTAGCATTTTTTTCGTACAGGTGGTAACCAATATTTAGCAAAAGTGGCGAAAGCCGATTTCAAATAGAACTCTCCGGCAGAAAATACATGGCAATTACCTGGCAATTATTGAGCTTTGACGAGTTGACAACGGCTCAGCTCTACGCAATCATTGCCTTGCGCCAACAAGTATTTATCGTTGAACAGCAGTGTGTCTATCAGGATTGTGATGGCCGTGACAAAAACGCGCATCATCTTTTGGGCTGGGACGATGAAAGAGAACAATCGACATTGGTTGCTTATCTTCGGATTCTCCCTCCGCAAAAAGAAGACGGCTCCCCAGCTATCGGCAGAGTTGTCACTCACCCTGATAGAAGAGGCACAGGCCTTGGCCGCGATATAATGGTGAAATGTTTGCATGTTATTGACGAAATATATCCACATTCAGTTGCTACTCTTTCCGCGCAACAATATCTTATCAATTTTTACCAACATCTGGGATTTTTTATTGCTTCGGAAGGGTATGATGAAGATGGTATTCCACATATTCGAATGATCCGTAATCCATCCGTTTAAAAGAGCAAAAAATAAAAAATGAGCTTCGCCTTGCCAAGCGCAGAGTGAAGTAAAAATTCTTCATCGAAAGGGAGTACGACTATGATTACCTATCTTTACTGGACAGCTGTCATCCTTTTTGCGGGTGCACTTTTTGCTATCAGTGCGCGGGGCGAAAGATGGAAAATCGGCACTATTCTGGCGTTAATAGTTCTTGCGATAGGCTGGGGCATGTACTATTTCCGGTTTCAACAGATTTTTGTCAAGCATTACGGAGGAGTCATGACGATTCAGGTTCCCGCCGGCCAATACCACATAGGGGCCACCTGGAAAGATGACAACCTGTGGATTGAAAACTTTGATCCAGGTACTAACTCCTGCATTTTCACCGAATACTCCAAGGGCAACCTTCTTCAAGGAAAAGTAACCATAAAAAATTGCAAGCCTATGCCAAAAATATCTGGCGGACCAAGCCCTGAAGCAGGCCAATAAACAGGAACAAATACTATTGACAATGACAATCATTCCTATTAAGGTGTAACGAATTTGCAAGAAGCATCTTTATACATTATTTTTGGTGTCAAATACGTATATAATATTTCAACCATTTACAAAGGAGAAAACAATGCAAAAATGGGAATGTCCTTGTGGATACATTTATGACCCAGCAGAAGGTGATCATGAGAACGGTGTCGACCCTGGAACTGCATGGGAAAACGTACCGGCAGACTGGGTTTGCCCCAAGTGCGGCGCTGCCAAAGAGGATTTCTGGAAAGCAGATTAATGGTGTCGTAAATCTTAGTTTTACAAGGTTGCCATTAATATCAGTGTAAAACAAAATGCATACATGGATCCACTTTAGGGCCACTTTTCTTTATGGGTCGTGGCCCTGATCATTTTCACCCCTGCTCGACCTCCACGCCGCAGCAAATGCATCCAACTTATATCCTCTGCCTACAGCCGGCACATTGGTAGCTGTGCAAAAATTGCACTTCTTCGACTTAAGTGAGAAAATTTTTGCTCTTTCCTTTGTCGTATTTTGACCCCTTTTCAACTAACTATTCTGAAGATTTCGATATTTTATTTCGGCACATAATTTGCTGAATTCATTGCAAGTGAAAATTGTCTTGTTACACGACATCTTCTTTTGCAGGCAATGAGCACTGAACCATTTGTCGTTTCTGGAACCGGCATCTTTATGGAGGACAGCATGAATCAACTTACCACTTATCAAAGACCTCAGGCTCTGTATCTTTCGGAACAAAGAAGATTTGAACGTCACGAGGCAATTCATCTTCTGGCCATCACCGAACGGGGAACCGGCCGGATACTTGATATCAGTTGCGAAGGTTTTTCTTTCGGCTGTCTCTATCCACATACTTTTCCCACGGTATTTTCTGTCGATATTCTCGATGCCAAAGGTTGTCACATTAAAAAAATCCAGGTAAAGAAAATATGGGAGACGAATGGTGACTACCTCAACTCACCGGCGGTTTTTGAATTGGTAGTCGGGGTTGAATTTGCTGAATACACCGGAGCACAAATGGACGAGATTGATGACCTGCTCGAGACCCTGGAGGAGGACAATTCCGTCTGTTCCTGTCTCATTTAGGGCTGCATACAACACCCAGTTTCTGCCGCCAACTTGCGGTTCCTTTCATCTAAGCACCAATCTCTCCCCGCACATTGTTGCATTACGGGTTTGGGTTGGTGCATGCCGGATATATATCCACCACGGATATACTTGCTATAATTTTCATTGATCTTACTAGTATTAACCAGACATCCCGTTGTAAATAAGTGCAGCAATAAGCTTTTGCCCGAGATGCTTCTTTTTTTGGCGTAAACTATCCACCCAGCAATAATGCCTGACGAGGAGTCCTATCATGAAAAGAATCCTTGCACTACTCGCTGTTCTGTTGTGTTTATCGGTGACATCGCTCTTTGCCGATTCCGTGCCGAAAATGGACAAAGAAGTTCTGCAATCCCAATTGGGTGCAAAAAGTCTGGTTATCCTCGATGTTCGCCAGGGCAGGGACTGGGATAGCAGTGACATAAAGATAAAAGATGCCATGCGGGTCGATAACGGGGATCTCTCCACTGTCATGAATCTACCGAAAGACACCACCATTGTTCTCTATTGTGCCTGACCAAATGAATACACCAGTGCCAGGCTGGCACAGAAACTTATCGACAATGGCTACCAGAATGTTTTTGCCTTAAAAGGTGGTTGGAGGGAATGGGAAAGCAGTGGCTTCCCCACCGAAAAGAAATAAAATTGTGGATGTATTCCACAACGGTAAAAGTTGATGGTGTCGTATAAAGTCGATGTCGGAGCACATACCGGTGTGCTCCGACAAGGACCAGGTTAAATTTTATACAGATAAGGCTTCAATTTTGCTAGAGTCTTGGTGCCGATCCCTTTTATTTGGGTTAGTTCATCGATACTGGAAAATTCTCCATTGGTAGACCGAAACTTGAGAATTGAATCGGCGGTGACTGGCCCGATGCCGGGAAGCTGAGTGAGTAACTCCTTATCAGCAGTATTAATATTTACATCATGGGGTATTTGTTTCTTGGCCTTTGTAGCGCTTTTGGTCATCGCAGTGTTGCTGATCGGGGCGGTCACCTCTTTATTTGCTTCGGCAGCGTAACTCTCTTGAGAAAAAGTGGCCAGGGCGAGAGTACAGGTAACAACGGCGATAAGGACTAAATGAATACGTTTCATGGGATCTCCTTTTGATTAATGTTTATTGATCTTGGCGGCCTGAGACCGTCAAAGCTTTCGGTGAACTGCTTTTTTCTGAAAACTTTTTCAGTATCAATTTGTTGCGCAACAAAAGATGTCGTTTTCATTTCCTTAAAGACTATCACCTGAGCCTCACATATTTCCCACAAAGCATATTGTTCAGTTTTTTTTATTCGCAATCGGTCCGCATAAAAAACCACAGGCCCCTGAATTTTTAGCGTAACTTCAGGGGCCTGCGGTTTTTCCGTGGCTAAAAAAATGACCAAAAATATTACATAATCGGTTTCATGGCACTCATATGCGAGCGTAGCTCTTCACCGACGGCTTCAATCGAGGTATAGCGGATACCTTCATTAACCTGGATAAGATCAAGATTATCAACACCGTTATCTTTGAGCTCAAGGCCCTTGCCAATCACGTCAGTACCGATGGTCTTCATAAAGTCCTGCAGCAAAGGCACGGCGGCGTGGGCAAAAAGATAGTTGCCATATTCGGCTGTATCGGAGATGACCACATTCATCTCGTACAGTTTTTTCCTGGCAATGGTATTGGCGATAAGGGGCGTCTCGTGCAGAGATTCATAATACGCTGACTCCTCTCTGATGCCACAGTCGACCATGGTATCAAAGGCCAGCTCGACGCCCGCTTTGATCATCGCCACCATCAGGATGCCTTTGTCATAGTATTCCTGCTCACCAATCGACACCTCGGCGGAGGCAGTCTGCTCAAAGGCAGTTTCTCCGGTCTGCTTGCGCCATTGAAGGAGGTTGGCATCGTCTTTCGCCCAGTCTTCCATCATCGTCTTGGAAAAATGGCCGGAGGCGATATCATCCATATGCTTGGCAAAAAGGGGTTGCAGGATGGTGCGCAGCTCTTCAGCCAGCAGATATGCCTTGATCTTGGCGGGATTGGACAGTCGGTCCATCATCGCAGTGATGCCGCCGAGTTTAAGGGATTCGGTAATAACTTCCCAGCCGTACTGGACCAGTTTGGAGGCATAGCCGGGATCAATGCCTTCTTCGACCATCTTGTCAAAACAGAGCAGGGATCCGGTCTGCAGCATACCGCACAGAATGGTCTGCTCGCCCATAAGATCGGATTTTACTTCCGCGATAAAAGACGACTCCAGCACCCCGGCCTTATCCCCGCCAGTGCCGCAGCAGTATGCCTTGGCGATATCCCAGCCTTCACCATTCGGATCGTTTTCGCCATGAACGGCGATAAGCGTCGGCACCCCAAAGCCCCGCTTATATTCCTGCCTGACTTCGGTGCCCGGTGCCTTCGGGGCCACCATGATGACGGTCAGATCCTGACGGATCTGCATTCCCTCTTCAACAATATTAAAGCCATGGGAATAGGACAAACAGGCGCCCTTTTTCATCAGCGGCATGATCGTTGTGACCACATTGGTATGCTGTTTGTCAGGGGTCAGATTAATGACCAGATCGGCCTGCGGGATCAGCTCTTCATACGTGCCGACGGTAAAATCATTCTCCGTGGCGTTTTTCCAGGACTGGCGTTTTTCTTTAATTGCCGGCGGCCGCAAGGCATAGGATACATCGAGGCCGCTGTCGCGCAGGTTCAAGCCCTGGTTCAGGCCCTGTGCCCCGCAGCCGACTATGACCAGTTTTTTTCCTTGCAGGTAGACAACACCGCTGAATTCGCTGCTGTCCATAAAGCGGCACTTGGCCAGTTCTTCTATCTGCCGACGCAGCGGCAGAGTATTAAAATAGTTTACAGCCATTTTTATCTCCTTGGATCTGTATGGTTTTTTTATCTCCGTGTACGGAAAATTATTCCCCCTGATATATTGACAAAGTTTTGTTGCGTCAAGGGATTTGTTCGTGATACTGTGTGCGCAATTCGCTGGTCCAGTTTTTCTAGGATATTGTCGCCGGCAAACAATTGCAAAAATATCATCTTGATGAAAACTATACTGATTACCAACGACGACGGTATCAACAGCCCAGGCATTCTCGCGCTGCATAAGGCAATGCAGGGGCTTGGTGACACGGTGGTCATTGCTCCGGATCGCGATAATTCCGCCGTCTCCCATTCCCTCACCATGAACCGTCCGCTCAAGATTCACCAGCTGGCCGATAATTTTTATACCGTCAATGGCACACCCACCGACTGCGTCGCTCTTGGTCTGAAAAAAATCCTCTCGCGGCCACCGGATCTGCTGGTATCCGGAATCAACGCCGGCACCAACCTGGGCGATGATATCTCCTACTCCGGCACCGTTTCCGCCGCCATTGAAGGAACTATGTACGGCGTTCCGTCCATGGCCCTTTCCGTTGGCGGCGAGAAACCTTACGATTATCGGGCGGCGATGCGGATTGCGCTGTGCATCGCCGGCAAAATCCTCCGTAGTACCTTGCCGGAAAATACCCTGCTCAATATCAACATTCCCAGCGGGGAGACCTACCGCAAAATCAGCGTGACTCGTCAGGGCAGAAGGCTCTGGGAGAATTCGATCCACGAAACCCTTGATCCACGCGGCAGCAAATACTATTGGATTGGCGGTGGTACTGCGCTCGCTGATCCCGGGGAGGACACCGATGTCTACGCCTTTGCCGCCGGCAATGTCTCCATCACCCCTATCCATCTCGATCTGACTAACCACGACGGCATCACCTTCTTACGAGAAAAATGGCTTTTGGAAGGCCAAACGGATGATAGCGATGACAAGTGAAGTAAACATGGCACGCGATCAACGTCAGCAAAAAAGTATCCTGGCGATAAATATCGGCCTGGCCGCCAATGTCCTGCTTGCCCTGCTGAAAACCAGCGTCGGCATCTTCGGCCATAGCCCGGCTCTTCTGGCCGATGGCATTAACTCAACCTCGGATGTGGCCTATGGCATCGTCGTCAATATTTTTATGCGCCTGTCCGGCAAACCAGCCGACGACGAACATCCCTATGGCCATGACCGGCTGGAATCGATCGCCGCCGTGGTCGTGGGCGCCTTTGTCATCACCACTGCCATTTCTATTTTCTGGGCGTCGATAAACAATGTCTATGAACTGTTAAGCGGCGCGAGCAGTTTTACCGGGGCCTCGCAACTGGCCCTATGGATCGCCCTTTTTACCGTCCTGCTCAAAATATATCTGTCCTGGTGGACCCTGCGGATCGGTAGACAGACCAACAATAACGTCCTAATGGCCCTTGCCGCCGATCACCGCAACGATATCTTTTCTGCCCTTGCGGCAACCATCGGCATCATCTTCGGCCGCCTGGGATTTCTCTGGGTCGATCCCTTAGCCGGCGGCGTCGTGTCGATCATCATTTGCTTCACCGGAGTCGAGATTATCCGCGAATCGGCGGCGGATTTGATGAATACCCTGCCGGGTAAAAAACTCACTGAAGAAATCCGCCAAAAACTTGCAGGCCTTGCCGAAGTGCTCGATGTCGAAGAAATCCACGGTCATAGATTTGGCCTGTATATGGTGGTCAATATTACTATCTGCGTGTCTCCCGAATTGACCGTGGCCGAAGGCGATCGGATCGCCACCCGGGTTGAGCAACTGCTGGTGAGTGAGATCGACTCGATGCGCCGGGTCTTCGTGCACTATCATCCGGTCAATCCAGACAGAAAAAAAGTACATTTATAGAGGCTCGGTTATGTTTGGCAAGAAAACTGCTGCACCGGAAAACATCCTCATCCTTGGCCTCGGCGGCGTTGGGTTATACCTGGCAAAACGGCTTATCCACGAAGAATACGCGATCACCATAATTGAATCTGACCCCAAACTGATCATGCATGCCGATGGCCAGATTGATGCACGGCTCATCCAGGGCAATGCCATGAGCATCAACTGCTGGAAAGAGGCCGATGCAGAAAAAATGGACTATCTCATCGCCGTCACTGATAATGATGCGGTGAACATGATGGCTTCTATGATTGCCGACCGTTTCGGCATCAAGCGAAAAATCGCCAGGGTCCGCTCTCTTGAATTCGGCAATCCTGATTCGATGCTGACCGCAGCCGATTTAAAACTCGACCTGCTCATCCATCCTGAAGAACTGGTGGCCCAGGAGATTGTCCGGCTGATTCGGATTAACTCCAGCAATGAGATAATCGATATCGCCCAGGGTGAAATACAGCTTCTGGCCACAGGCATCGATGAATCGTCGCCGATGGCCAACCGCAACCTTAAAGAGATAGCCGGCATGTACAGCGAATTCCCTTTTCGGGTAGTCGCTATCGCCCGCGGCATCACCACCATCATTCCCAATGGCAACCAGGTTCTGCTTCCCCAGGACCATATCTTTATCATGGCCGCCCAGGCACACCTGCCGCGCCTGATGGAATTGACCGGGGTCAGTAAACTGCGCCAGCAAAAGGTTATGCTGCTGGGCGGCGGTCTGGTCGGCACCAGAGTGGCCGAATTGCTCGAAAGATCAGTAGCGGTAAAACTGGTCGAAAAGGATGAAAAGCGGGCTCTTGAGCTGTCCTTTGAACTGGCCAATACCGAGGTTCTCCATGGTGACGGGTCCGACGGAGATGTGCTGACCATGGCCGGCCTGCATGACACCGATACCTTTGTCACCACCACCGGAGAAAACGAAACCAATATCATGACCTGCCTGCTGGCCAAACACCTCAAGCAGAAAAGCAAACCGAAAAATGGCAAGGTGCGAGACTGCAAAACCATTGCCCTGGTCAATAAAGAGGACTATCTGGTCCTGGCGGCAACTATTGGTTCGGATATTGCGCTCAACAAAAAGGTGATGGCCGGCAACGAGATCTTAAAGTTCATCCGCAGAAGTGAATTTCTCTCGGTCGCCCATCTGCACGGCTTTGATACCGAGGTAGTCGAACTGGTGGCCGCAGTAAAATCACCCATCACCAGATACCCCTTGGCCAGACTGGATAGTTTCTTCCAGGACAAACTCATCATCGGTGCTGTTTTTCGGGACAGCAGATGGCAGATCGCCGTCGGCAGCACCCATATTCAGGCGGCAGAGGCGGTCATCGTCATCTGTACTTCAAGATACCTGAAAGATGTCCGCAAACTCTTTATCACTTGAGAACTCTACCAGCATTATTTTTTCCAGAAAGCAGGGAAAAATATGACCAGAGCCGAAAACATCTCCAGCCTGCCCACCAGCATATTCCAGGAGAGAAACCATTTTCCGGCAGCGGAAAAAAACGCGTAATTTTCACTTGGCCCTACCGCGCCAAACCCCGGACCAATATTCATCAAGGCTGCAATAACCGCACTTATTGCCGTGATAAAATCGACAGGATCACTCAGCACCAGAATACAGCCACCGGCCAGGACGAGAAAGATATTGACGATAAAATAGCAGATCGACAGATCGATGATCGATGCGTCGATGGGGCGGCCATTCAACCGAACCGTCGTCACCGACATCGGCTGCAAAAAAATTCGTTTAATAGAAGCATACATATGTTTGACGATAACGACGTAGTGCACCACCTTGATGCCGCTGGTCGTCGATCCGGCACAGGCACCGACAAAACAGACTGCAAAAAGAAACATTTGGGCAGCATGCGGCCACAGTTCATAATCGGTGGTGGTAAAACCGGTGGTGGTGAGAATCGACACCACTTGAAAGGTGCCGTAGCGCAGTGACTGCCAGAAGCTGCCGTAGCTGTCGCTTTGCCAGAGGAGCAGGGTGACGGCGCCGCAGAAAAAGACCAAAAACCCCAGATAGCAGCGAAATTCGGTGTTTCTTCTAACAACCTGCCACTCACCTTTGACCAGTTGGTAGAAAAGCACGAACGTTACCCCGCCGCAGCACATGAAGAAAATGGTCACCCAGTCAAAATACGCGCTGTTATAATAGCCAAGACTGGCGTTTTTGGTTGAATATCCGCTGGTAGAAACGGTGCCGAAGGCATGACAAAGAGAATCAAACAACGGCATCCCACCGCAGTATAGAAGGAAGGTCTGCAGGATATTGAGCACCAGATAAATGGACCAAAGCCAGACCATGGTATCCTTGTTCCTGGCCTTAAATTTATCCTTGGTGATAACCTGTCCCGGACTTGATTCGGCCCTAAAAATCCGCACACCGCTCATCCCATGGGGCAGAAAGAGCAAGGTGAGGGTCAAAAATCCCATCCCGCCGAGTAGATGCGTCTGGCTACGCCAGAACAACAGGCCGTGGGGAACAGCTTCGATATCGGTGAGGATGGTGGCGCCGGTGGTGGTGTAGCCGGACATCATCTCAAAAAAGGCATCGGTAAATGAGGGAATAGTACCGTGAAAAATAAACGGCAGGGTCGAAAAACCGGAGATGATGATCCACCCGAAGGTCGCGATAAACAGCCCGTCTCGTATATGTAAGGTATTGTCGTTTTTAAATATCCGTTTCAAGGGGAGACCTAGTCCCACAATGATCAGGGCGGCAAGAACAATGGCGCTGAGATCATCTTCACCATAAAGCAGAGAACAGAGAGCCGGCAGCACCATGGAGCTGCCGGTAACGATGAGTAAGGTACCAAAAACATTGGCAATCGATGGATAATTCATAAAATTAGCAGAAAGCTTGCACAATTACTGGGCAGAAGCAATGATATCCTGCTGCATCTGGTCGATGACCTGGATGGGATCAGCCGCCCGGATTATCGGCCGACCGACGACCACATGGCTGGCGCCGTTTCTGATGGCCATACCGGCAGTAACTATCCGCTTCTGATCGTCACTGTCATCCTGCACGTTCGCTCCCGGACGGATACCGGGGGTGACGATGAGTAATTTTTCGCCAAGATCACGGCGCATTTTTTCAGCCTCAAGCCCGGAAGAGACAACGCCGTCACAGCCCAGTTCCAGAGCTCTTTTTGCCCGGAAATAGACGAGATCAGCGACCGACTGGGTCATTCCCATCGCCCGCATATCCTCTTCCCCAAAGCTGGTAAGAACGGTGATGGCGAGCAGTTGCATATCGCCGCTTGCGGCAACGGCGGCCCGAATAATCGGGTCATTACCGTGAATGGTGGCAAAACTCACCCCGCGGCTGTTGACCTGTTCCACCGCCAGCTTGACCGTCTCGGGGATATCAAAAAACTTCAGGTCCAGCATAACTTTATGGCCGCGGTCAACCAGCCAGTCGACGGTGTCAAACCAGCTGGCCATAAAGAGCTGCAGCCCTACCTTAAAAAATGACACCTGTGATTCGCATTTTTTGACTAGAGCTTTGGCCTGTTCAGGAGTCTCAACGTCCAGCGCGACGATGATTCTCTCTTTAAGCGGTATGGTTGTATTGTTCATAAATTTTTTCCTGTAATGTCGTTATGCCGATTGACGTATTGATGCCTTGTTTTACTTGCTCTTTTCTGGTTCCGCAAGGAAAGTGAGAGGTTGACGGCACTTATAAACAACCAGCCTTCTTTACAATTTCCCTTATGCATATTATAATCATCATATGCATAACAAAAAGACACCGCACTTTTTGTATGCGACTGACCGAGGCTCCGAAGCAAATTGTAAACAAAGGAGACGCATATGACAGTTAAAATTTTCATCAGACGAAAAGTCACATCGGACAATGTTCTCGCACTGACGGTTTTGCTGAAAAAACTGCGCAGTTTAACGTTAAACCAATCCGGCTATATTTATGGCGAGACTTTAAAAAGAGTCGATGATAAAGACGAGTGTATGGTAATTAGCACCTGGCGATCGTTGGATGACTGGAATGGTTGGCTGAACAACAAGGAACGTATGACTATCCAGAGTGAAATTGATACGCTACTTGGCGAAAAAACCGAATACGCTGCCTACGAAGTATGATTCCTGCCTGAAATCATTGTACCGCACTCCTTCTGTGTGGTACAATGTATGGTGTTTTCACACTGGTCATATGCTTGTTTGTTTTCCCGTACGCTTTCCTGATAATAAACAACCACATGCAAATAATGACGTTTAATCAGAAACATTTGTTTTTTCTATTTACGTTAGTGTTTTGATTCAATCCCTTGCTTGGTGTAGTTTAGGACTTTTTATTCTTAATCATCTCACCCAATCATTTCTCACTGTTGAGGCTCGGACGCAATGCTCTTTGAAGGTTTTAAGCTTATGGTTGTCGGCATGACTACTGTCATGCTTTTTCTCTGCCTGATGATTCTCTTCATCTACCTCGTAGCTTTATTAACTCGAAGTTCCGCGACTCGTGAAGTTGAAACGATCGCTGCGGAAAGAGCGCTTCAGGCACAGAAGAGAAAAAAAGCTAAAGAAGGCGGCGCGCAAAATGCCGACGAGGACATTGCGGTGATTACCGCGGCGGTATCAGCATACGAGAGTGAGCGGTTTGTCCGGGCATAGTCTCTTAAGCAAGCCTTGCAGTCCCATAACATATTTTTCCATTCACACTAACATTCACACTAATAATCCTAAGCGAGGAGAAGAACGGTGAGTAAAAAGGTAATTCAATTCATGGACACGTCTTTTCGAGACGGTTTCCAATCGGTATTTGGCGCGCGGGTTTTCACGGATGATTTTATGCCCGCCGTGAAAGCATCGGTTGATGCGGGAATCACCAATATCGAGGCCGGTGGCGGTGCGCGTTTTCAGAGCTTGTTCTTCTACTGCGGCGAATCCGCCTTTGATATGATGGACCGCTTCAGAACCGAAGTTGGCCCCAATGTCTCGCTGCAGACCTTGGCCCGGGGCATCAATGTGGTGGCCCTCAGTCAATGCCCGCGTGATATCATTGACCTGCATGCCAAGATGTTCAAAAAGCACGGCATGACCACCATCCGCAATTTCGACGCCTTAAACGATGTGCGTAACCTCGAATACTCCGGGGAGCGCATTGCCCACCACGGCCTGAATCACCAGATCGTCGTTTCCATGATGGAGCTGCCCCCTGGCTGTTCCGGAGCACATACTCCGGAGTTTTATATGGATAGGCTGAAGCAGATCCTTGATGCGGGTATTCCTTTTCACTCCATCTGCTTTAAAGATGCATCCGGAACCTCCAATCCCAGAAAGGTCTATGAAACGCTGAAGGCGGCAAGAAAGATTGTCTCCGAGGATACCATTCTCTGGTTCCATACCCATGATACCGCAGGTCTTGGTATCTCCCAGAACATGGCAGCGGTTGAGGGTGGCGCCACCGGTATAGACCTGGCCAAATCCCCGGTCAGCGGCGGCACCTGCCAGCCGGATATTCTATCGATGATGCATGCGATGAAGGGAACGGAGTATACCCTTGATCTCGATTATGAAAAAATCATCACCGCCTCCGACGCCTTTGAAGAAGCGATGAAAGACTACTTCTTCCCGCCGGAAGCAAAAATGGTCTCGCCCAAAGTCACCTTATCACCGATGCCCGGCGGGGCGCTCACCGCCAATACCATGATGATGCGCGATACCGGCACCCTGCATCTCTATCCCGCCGTTATCAAAGAGATGTCCGAGGTAGTGGCCCGGGGTGGTTTCGGCACCTCCGTTACCCCGGTGTCGCAATTCTATTTCCAGCAGGCCTATCTCAATGTGACCCAGGGGAAATGGAAAAAGATCAACCCAAGCTACGGCAATATGGTCCTCGGTTATTTCGGTCGTACCCCGGTTCCGGCCGATCCGGAAATTATCAAGATCGCCTCGGAGCAACTGGGCAAACCGGTCTTCACCGCCGATCCTCTCGATATTCTTGAGCCCGGTATCCCCAAGGCCACCAAAATCCTGGAAGAAAACAAGCTGCCGGTCACCGATGAAAACATCTTTATCATTGCCAGCTGTGAACAGAAAGGACTTGACTTCCTGCTTGGTAATGCAGTCACCAATGTACGAAAAATCACCGATGCACCGCCGGTCGATAAAAAGGCTGCCAAAAAAGCTGCCACCCCGGCCCCTGCGGCTTCTATCGGCCCTCGCAACTACACTATTACCGTCAATAACCGCCCCTATAATGTCTCTGTTTCCGATGCCGGCGGTATTCAGGCAACACCGGCTTCCGCTCAGCCGGCCCAAGCAGCTCCAGCTGCCCCTGCCGTCGAAGGAACGGAGGTGGACGCCCCGACCCCGGGAAATATCGTCAAGATCCTGGTGGATGTCGGCAGCGTAGTTACTGTTGATCAACCTCTGGTTGTCATGGAAGCAATGAAAATGGAATCGGAGGTGAAATCTCCCTGCGCCGGTAAGATTCTGGCTATTCATATCTCTGCCGGCGACACAGTCCAGGCCTCTGATCAGCTTTTCACCATTGGCTGACAGATAGGGTTATAAGTTCCCGGTCTTTGACCGGGAACCTCATCTTCTTTGCTCTCACCGGGTAAATATTTATGAAAATCAGAATATTCATGCTTCTTTTGTCGGCATGGCTATGCACCTGGTCTTTTACCGCACTTGCTGCGGAGACAGACGGTACGGTGGATATAGTCTCGCCGGCAGACGCAAAAATCATACGGGTGCTCGCCCAGCAAAACGGCTTTGTTTATAGCGGCGACGAGATCGCCACTCTGAAAAAAGAAGACGGTACCATCATCGTCCTCAAAGCGGGTGCAGCTGGAAAAGTCATCAATATAAACGCCCTCGCTTATCAAAAGGTTCATAAGGACCAACTGCTAGGGACGATAGCCGTCACGCAGGTCGTAGCCGACCAGCCAACCGTAATAACCGGCCGGAAACTGCCGCCAATCTCCGAGCTTCTTGTCGATCTTGCCAAAACCACCGGAGTGTATGGTATATACGAGGGACAGACGACGCAGGATTGGACGGTGGGCATAGGCCGACTGTTGATGATCTCCGTCGGGCTGATTCTGCTTTACCTGGGCATCTTTAAAGGATTCGAACCGCTCCTGCTGGTTCCTATCGGGTTTGGGGCTATTCTCTCCAACATCCCGCTGGCAGGAATTGCCGAACCTGGTGGAATACTTTATTATATTTATGAAGTGGGCATCCAGACCGGAGTTTTTCCGCTGCTTATCTTTATGGGCGTCGGTGCCTTGACCGACTTCGGCCCGATGCTTGCCAATCCAATCACTATTTTGCTGGGCGGTGCGGCTCAGCTGGGCATTTTTACTACCCTGCTCGGTGCTTTATGGTTGTCCGATGTAGTTCCCGGCATCAATTTTTCATTGCGTGATGCCGCCTCCATCGGCATTATCGGGGGTGCCGACGGGCCAACGGCAATCTTTCTGGCCAGCAAGCTTTCTCCCCGGCTGCTTGGTTCAATCGCCATCGCTGCGTATTCGTATATGGCTTTAGTGCCGCTGATTCAGCCACCGATTATGAAATGGTTGACCACTCCAGAGGAAAGAAAGATCAAGATGGTACAGCTGCGCCATGTATCGAAACTGGAAAAAATCATCCTTCCCCTGCTCGTGCTTGGTATCTGCGCGACACTGCTGCCATCCGCCGCCCCGCTTATCGGCATGTTTATGCTTGGCAACCTGGCCAAGGAATGCGGCGTGGTCGATCGACTGTCCGACACCATCAAGAACTCGCTGATGTATACGGTCATCATCTTTCTCGGCCTGGCTGTCGGCAGCAAGTTGTCCGCCGATAAATTCCTCAATCTCGAGACCCTGGGCATTCTCGGCCTCGGCATGATCGCCTTTAGTATTGGTACCGCCGGCGGTGTTTTGATGGCCAAACTGATGAATAAACTGACCAAAAACCCGATCAATCCACTCATCGGCGCGGCTGGTGTTTCCGCAGTGCCGATGGCCGCCCGGGTAGTCAACAAGGTCGGCCTCGAAGCCAATCCGCAAAATCACCTGATCATGCATGCCATGGGACCAAATGTCGCCGGGGTCATCGGCTCCGCCGTTGCTGCTGGTGTCCTTCTGGCGCTGCTGTAACCGGAACCGGATTTTCATCCCATAAAAGATGAGGCGAGGAGAATTATACTCGCCTCATCTTTTATGGGGACCAAACAACTTCTCTACCACCTCAGCCACCTTGGACGTTTTCCAACTGAGAATTGGCAAGAGATATCTTTTCCCACCCTATTCATAATTAAGTAATAATTCATAACTCTTAGGCGGGACGATCAGCTTCAACTTGCTTCATGGCACCCCGCTGTGGCGGGGGCATTAAGAGGCTGTGATCGGTGGTTTCCCTGCGATCAACCGAAGAGCCGTATTTTGATCTCGGTCTGGAGACGATCAAGATAATAGTAGATGACCGGGGTAATATACAGGGTCATCAGCTGTGACACCAGCAGACCGCCAACAACGGCGAGGCCCAAGGCACGCCGGGATTCGGCGCCGGCCCCGATACCGATGGCAATCGGCAAGGTGCCCATAAGAGCCGCCATGGTCGTCATCATGATCGGTCTAAAACGAACGATGCAGCCCTGGAAAATCGCCTCCAGGGGTGCTTTACCCTCGCGACGCTGGGCTTCCAGGGCGAAGTCGATCATCATGATCGCATTTTTCTTAACGATACCGACCAGCATGATGATGCCGACAAAAGCGTAGAGGTTGAGATCCTTGTCGAAGGCCATCAAGGTGATCAGGGCGCCAAACCCGGCGGAGGGGAGGCCGGAAAGGATAGTCAGCGGGTGAATGTAGCTTTCATAGAGAATACCGAGCACGATGTAAATGATCAGGATCGACAGGATCAGCAGCAGAACCAGTCCCTTGGTTGAGGCCTGGTAAACTTGGGCGGCGCCCTGGAAGCCGGTGGTAATAGTCGCCGGCAGGGTTTGTGCCTGCTGTTCGATGGCGGCGACTGCATTGCCGAGCGATACTCCGGGGCGGAGGTTGAAGGAAATGGTCACCGCCGTAATCTGGCCCAGGTGGTTGACCGAGAGTGGGCCTAAGCCGCGGCTCACCGTGACCAGGGATTTCAATGGCACCATTTCGCCGCCGGCGGCACGCACAGAGAGCAGCTCGAGTGCCGCCGGTTCGGTCTGGAATTGTGAATCCAGTTCCATGATCACCTGGTACTGGTTGGTCGGGGTGAAAATGGTCGAGACCTGGCGACCGCCATAGGCTGAGTACAAGGTGCTTTCGATCTGTTCAGCGGTGACGCCGAGCGCAGCCGCGCGGTCGCGGTCGATGGTCAGGTTGAGCTGGGGGTTCTCGATCTGCAGGTCGGAAGTGACATCCTGCAGCTGGGACAGATTATTGAGTTGCTCCTCGAAGGCTTCGGCGCTGGCATAGAGCTCGCTGCTGTCAGGACTCTGCAAGACGAACTGATACTGCGCCTTGGAGCTTATGGTTTCCAGACGAATCGGTGGTGGATTCTGCAAAAAGATCCTGATACCGGGGACGCCGTTGAGCTTGGGGCGCAGGCGCTGGATAATCTCGTCGGCGTTGGCGGTACGTTCACTGTGCGGCTTGAGCTTGATAAAAAAGAACCCGCTGTTTGAGCCAACCCGTGAACCGGCGGCTCCCACTGAGGACATGAATGCTTCAATATCCGGATCCTTAATGATAATCGCCGCCAGCTGCGCCTGGTTGCGTTTCATCTCTTCAAACGAAACGCCCTGAACCCCCTCGGTCGATCCACGCAGTGCGCCGATATCGTCCGGTGGGAACAAACCGGTCGGCATCCGGCTAAAAAGCCATAGCGTCGCCAGGGTGAGGATCACAGTCAGTGTCAGGACCGTCCGACGGAAATGCAGTACCCGGGTGAGTGACGCCTTGTAAAACTGCAGCCAGGCAGCGAAGAAGCGCTCCATAAAGTTATAGAGAAAGCCATGCTGCTTTTCAGCAGGTGGACGTAGGAAGCGGCTGCCAAGCATCGGGGTCAGGGTCAGGGAAACGAAGCCCGAAATCAGAATCGCCACCGCAATAGTCACGGCAAACTCATGCAGCACACGCCCGAGCATGCCGGCCATAAAGAGTACCGGGATAAACACCGCCACCAGCGAAACGGTCATTGAGACGATGGTGAAGCCGATCTCTTTTGAGCCCCTGAAGGCTGCTTCACGGGCACTTTCACCATTTTCCATGTGACGGACGATATTTTCGAGCATAACAATGGCATCATCTACCACGAAGCCGACCGACAGGGTCAGGGCCATCAGGGTAATATTGTTGACCGAAAAACCGAGCAGGTACATGGCAGCGAAGGTGCCGACGATCGACAGGGGCAGTGCCAGACTTGGAATGATGGTGGCCGAGAGATTGCGTAGGAACAGGAAAATAACCAGGATGACCAGTCCGATGGTCAATACCAGTGTGAACTTGACTTCAGCGACCGACTCGCGGATCGAGTTGGAGCGGTCATACATGACATTCAGTTCGACAGCACCGGGGAGTTGCTGGCGGAAACTGGGGAGCTGCCGGGTGATATTGTTGACAACTTCGATGGTGTTGGTCCCGGGCTGACGCTGGATAGCCAGGATGACCGCCCGGGTTGTCTGCTGCTTGGTGCTGAACCAGGCGGCAACCTTGTCGTTCTCAACGCTGTCACTTACGGTGGCAATATCAGACAGCCGCACCGGAGCACCGCCGCGATAGGCAACGACCAGCTGGCGGAAGGCTTCTGCGTTGTACAGCTGCCCACTGACCAGGATGGTAAATGACTGGCTCTCACCTTCCAGCCCGCCGGTCGGCAGGTTGACATTCCATGCGCCAAGAACCTGTTCGACCTCATCGATCCCGATCTTCAAACTTGCCAGTTTACGAGGGTTAAGGCCAACCCGCACGGCATATTTCTGTGAGCCGTAGACGTTGACTTGGGCCACCCCGCTGACCATAGAAATGCGTGGGGCAATGACTGTATCAGCGTACTCATTGACTTCAGACAACGGCAGGGTCGCAGAGGTCATCGTTAAGTAAAAAATTGATGAATCGGCAGGGTTGACCTTGCGGATCGAGGGGGGGCTCGGCATCTCGCGCGGCAGGCGCCGGGCCGCTTGCGAGATGGCGGTTTGCACATCCTGAGCCGCGGCATCGATGTCTCGATCAAGCGCAAACTGAATGGTGATGATGGTCGAACCTTCACCGTTGGTGGAACTGAGGGAGTCGATGCCGGCGATGGTTGAGAGCTGACGTTCAAGCGGCGTCGCCACAGCGCTGGCCATGGTTTCCGGGCTGGCCCCAGGAAGGCTGGCTCGCACCTGGATAGTCGGGAAATCAATACTCGGCAGGTCATTGACCGCCAGCAGCTGGTAGGCGAAGGTGCCGAAGATCATGATCGCCAGCATGATCAGGCTGGTCATGACCGGTCGGCGAATAAACAGAGCCGACATGTTCATTGCCCGGCCACCGGTGCAACAGGCGAATTCTGTTCACTAACCGGCTTGACCGTGTCACCGACCCGCAGGCGCAACTGCCCGTCGGTGACCACCGTTTCGCCAAAGTCCAGGCCTGAATCAATCACAGCCTCCGCGTCATTACTGAATGCGACTGTGACCGGGCGCTGTTCAACAGTCCGGCTGCTGTTTACCACATACACATAATCCCCGTTCTGGCCGGCTTGAACTGCCCTGGTCGGAACCACCGTCGCATCAATGCGAGTGGTCAGGCGGAGTCGAACATTGACGAACTGACCGGGCCACAACTGCCGTGTTTGATTGGCGAAGGTCGCTTTGAGTCGAATAGTGCCGCTCTGCTGGTTCACCTGATTGTCGAAAAAATTAAGTTTGCCCGTCAATGTCATCTCTGCGGAGTTGACGATCACATCCATCTCTCCGTCGGCGAGGTATTTTTTCAGATCGGGCAGAGTCTCCTCCGGTAGGGTGAAACTCACCTTAATCGGCGAAGTCTGGTTGATGGTCACCAGAGGCTGGTCGGCTTCGGCTTTGACCAGGTTGCCACGATCCTCGAACAGCTCACCGGTAAATCCGGAAATGGGAGCGCGGATCGTGCAATTGTCAAGATCGATGCGCGCATTTAAAACTGCGGCCTGATCCGCCTGAATCTGTGCTTTTAGGGTCGCAACATTGGCCTGAGCCTGATCCGATTGTTCCGCCGACACGTAGCCTTTTTCGGCGGCAGGGAGATAGCGCTTGGCCTGTTTCCGGGCATTTTCAAGTGCGGCCTGGTCTTTGGTCAGGGCCGCACGAGCCTGTTCAAGCCGGCTGAGATAGGGGCGTGAATCGATGCGAAACAGCAGATCGCCCACTTTAACCTGGTCGCCTTCTTTAAAACCGACCTCTTGCAAAATCCCGCTGATCTGCGATTTGATCGCCACCGAGGCAAAGGCTTCGGCAAGGCCGACGGTGCGCAGCTCGACAGGGACATCTTTACGCACCACAGTTGCCATTTTGACCGGCAGGCCTTGTGCAGAACTTTTCTCTTTGGCGACCGGCTGTCCTGACGGGTTCTCGGAACAGCCGGTTACAAGCAACAACATGCAGAGGATACCGAGTGAGCTGGCCACTGCCCGCGGCAGGGATGCAATTAAGCTCTGCAGGAATTCTGCCATCAAAAAAGATCGATTCATGTTTTCTTTTCACCTGCCTTTGTTCCAGCTAACGAGTCGGCCTTTCTCCGCTGGGCTGCGGTCTCCTGCCCATCCGCAGTGATTTTCCAACCACCTCCGAGGGCCTTGTACAGGGCCACCATATTCACATTCAACCGCTGAGAGCTCACTATCAGCTGGTCCTGTGTCTGATAAAGGGCACGTTCACTCAAGAGCAGATCAAGCATGCCGCTCAATCCTGCACGATAGCGCCCGGACGCAAGCGTCAGAGCCTGTTGGGCAGCGGTCGTTGCCGCCGACAGGGACTGATTGATCTCACTCTCACGTTTCCAGCTAAGCAGGGCACTTTCGACTTCAGAGAGGGCGCCAAGAACGGTCTTCTCATAAGTGAATTGGGCTTCTTCACGGCGGGCCCGATTCAGATCGATGCCCGCCCGAACACGACCACCATTAAACAGCGACCAGTTGATAGAGGGGCCAAGGTTCCAGAATGGACTGCTATTACTTAGCAGGTCGCCAAGATTGCTGCTCTGCAGCCCGACCACCCCGATCAGTGAAAATTGCGGAAAAAGCAGGGCAACCGCAACACCGATATCAGCTGTTGCTGCAGCGAGCTCCCGCTCGGCCTGCCGGATGTCGGGTCGACTTCGCAGCAATTCCGAGGGCAGGATCCCCGGCAGGAGTGTGGGAGGAGAAGGCAGGTCCGCACGGCGGGTAAGTTCATCGGCCAAGGCTCCCGGCAGTAGGCCCAGCAGCAGGTCGAGACGGTAAAACGCCTGCCCGGCACTGTCCTTGAAAGCCGGCAGCTGAGCCCGGTTAAATTCCACAAGGGTTTCGGCCTGGGCGACATCTAGACTGGTGCCTAAACCGATCGCCTGACGTTCGCGGGCCAGTTCAAAGGATTTCTGCTGTGCCGCAAGATTGTTTTCTGCGGTAGTCAAACGCTGCTGACTCCCACGAAGTTCAAGATAATTGCGGGCCACTTCAGCCTGCAGAGAAATGAGTACGTCGTTTCGATTCTCTTTCGCAGCGGCGAAACTGGCTTGAGCGGATTCAACCGCTCGACGGCCACCACCAAAGATATCGATTTCCCAGCCGGCATCAAATCCGAGCTGAAAAAGATCCTGATGGTGATTTCCGCCACTGCCGAAATTAGCGTAATTACCCGAGATGTCCGCCGCCGGCAGAGTTGTACCTCTGACCAGCAGGTACTGTGCTCGAGCCTGAGCAATGCGGGAGGCCGCCACCTGGAGATCCAGGTTCGCCAGTGTTGCCCGCTTGATCAAAAAATCAAGCTGCGGATCGTTGAAGAGCGTCCACCAATGTTCAAGCTCTTCACTCCCAATCACCCCACTCCCTTTTACACCGGTTTCATGCCAGTTTAAAGGCAGCTCCTGACGAGGGGGTTGGTAGTCGGGTCCCACCGGTGAACAGGCGACAAAAACGGTTGCCAGCAATCCACCCAGCAGAATGTGAATCCAGGCAAAACCGCAATGCACAGGGGGAGGATCATCAAATTGGCAATATTTCTGATTTGGCATTATGACACCGTTTTAAAAGAGACAATATTGCAGACTAAGGGAAGGTTTTGTTTTTGACAATAGAAATTTCAGCCAGTTATATATTGCCTAGGGGTGTTATTTGGAATTATTTTTCGGAGTTGGCTCGGTTGATACTGCAGATGGAAATCGACTGCTGGTGATACTTTTATGAAATCCCTGACCAGGCATACGCGCTCGGATCGTGGCACCGTACGGTGTCAAGACGAAGCGTGCGGAAGCTGAAGGCAGTGCGCGAAGCCTTAAGCCGCCGGCAGAATTCATTTAACTAATTGATGTCTTTCAATGTATTTATTTACCCCCGTTTCATACGCTTTCATCAATGACAAAACTACCGGGTTAGCGGCAGAATGAAAGATGATATCGTCCACTTGACAAACGGGTAATATACCAATTGATGTGCCGGTTAAGAAAATGGCTTCTGCCTCCTGCAGGTTTCTTTTTGCAAATGGTGATTCCTTAAGATCAGCATGCAATCTCGCTAACTCTGCAACATGCTGCCGGATGATTCCGCCTAATACTCTGCGTGTATCAGCGGTGATTACTTGACTGCCTTTTACGAAAAAAACATTTGTTTTGGTACCTTCTAAAATGAGACCTTGACGATCCACCAATAAATATTCATACACACTATCACGTTGCAGTTGCTCCCTTATCATTTGCATCGCAATGGTGCGCTGTTTTATTTCCGGATTTTCTCTTTCAAAGGATTTTGTTTTTACGAGGACACCTTGTTGGTATATGTCCTCGTTTAAATAAACAGATTCAATATAATAGAGCGCACAGCTCAAACGTTCATTCTGGACACCCACAGAAAGCTTCACATTTTGATTTTTTATGCCATCCACGGCAAAAAGTTTGGCAAAAGAGGATTTTACTGCATTCATTGAAATATTCTGGTCAATGTTTGCCATTTTCAGCGAATTATTTAAGCGTCTAATATGATCTTCCAAAAACATCAGCGCTCGATTCTTTACCCGAATGATTTCATAAAATTCTGCTAAATTTTCAGTATATTCTTCCTGCTTAACAGGAGTGCCATTCAGAATGATAGAATTGAGAGACATCGGATCCTCCTTTTTTTCTTCTCAACGGACTATTTCGATCTCCCGCGATATCACTTGGTCAGGCATCTGCGCGAAGGGCTTTTGGCAGAACTCCAAGCGTACCTGGTAGCGGTCGGCAGGCAGGGTTGCCGGTAACGAGATAAAGAGAAAACGGGTGGCCTTACGATTGTCAAGCCGCAGACATGGCGCATCCCCTCTGTCCACCTGGAGTGGAATCCGGACCGCGCTCGCAACTGGATTATCGACTGGAAAAAGCTCAGCCGTGCGGCGAATGCCAAAGCCAAAGGTACTGATTCCTGACAGCGATAGTCGAAGATCCTCACCTGGAGCGTAGCGGTCATAAAGGGTGCTCAGGTAGATATGCCGATTATAATCCGGTTCGGAGCTCTTGGTGCCGGAAGTGGTTGCTTGCCAGAAACGCGGTCGGCCGTCATCAAGATGAATGGTTCTGCCGCCGTAATGCCCCACCCCGCAACAGTTCATCGTCCGGATGGTTTCCCATAGTTTTTTGCCGCTCACCCCCTCGATCCAGAAATCGAGCGCCATGCCATCTATATGGGTGCTGGTTCTGGCCGCGTTGGCGCCCTGTTTGCGGATCTCATCGTTGTATTCGGGACTGCGGTAGGCAGACTCGAGGTAAATCTTCTGTCCGGGGGCGAGAAGATCGGCAAAATAGCTGAGCATAAACAGCAGCCGAGGAGAAATGTGCTCGCCTCTGGCAACGGTGGGAAAACCAAACACCCGGTCAACCGTCTCCAGGGCATCTTCGTTAATATGGCCGCTTCCGCTCAGCAGTTCGACGCTTTCTTCTTTATTATTGCGCAGATTGTCCAGGTGCAGTACGCCGCTGCCCATAAGAAAAAAACGGTCTTGCGGTGCTGCCGCCCATACATTTAGGTAGGACAGACAGCTCACCAGAACAGACAGGGAGATCAATAAGTGAATAATTGTCTTCATCACGCTTTTATTCTGCGATGATTGCGTGAAAAATCCATGGGGCCTTTTCTTAGTAAAAATTATCATAACTCAATTTGAGCGGGTAATCGACTCGTTTGTTATTCTCGTGCTTCCAGACAAATTACATTTAATTACGGACAATTGCATCAAAGTTGCTCTACCGCATGCTATATTTTTCCCGCGAATACCCTTATTCATGATTATTTTCCTATATGTTTCTTATCAATAACTTAACGTGGACTCAATCCCATGGCTTTTCTGATTGGACAAAAGACCTGAGCGTATGAAGAATCAACTCAAAACCCTGGGATTTCGATCTATTCGAAATCGGATTTTGTTTTTCTCAATTCTTCTCACGATGATCCCGTCGTTAGGGATGGGTTGGTTATGGTATGACCTGACCCACAAGGCCACCACCGAGAAAGTTGAAAAAAATTTGGCCAACACTGCCGAAATGGCTCAACGTGAAACCAACCTTTGGTTCAAGGAACGAAATTATGATCTGCACGTTATTGCCGACTCGTTTGTCGTTCTCGACAATTTAAAACAATATCATACAGTAAGCGAAAAAAAAGAACCACAAGAGGAAATTAAGACGGCATCAAATCTGCGTACAATCAGCACATATCTGAATCTTATCAGTAAGCAATTCACCGAATACCGACGCTTACTGGTGCTTAATTCCGAAGCTCAAATCCTTGCCGCTTCCGATACATCTGATCAAAAACGTCCGGTCATCTTGCCTGTAAACTGGAAAATCCAGATGATCAGGTCGAATTTTTTTTCCTCAGATGCGTATTTTATCGCAGAAGATCCATCACCTATGATCATGATGGGGGTTCCTCTTAGATTGGAGCAGGATTCCACGCAACTAGGATTTATGGTCATGGAGGTGCGACTGCAGGGACTTCTCCCACGACTCAAGGGCGCTCTATCAGGAATGAACACCGGAACGATCGTTCTGCTGAAAAAGGACGGGAGCTCTATTTTGTCCACGGCCAAATCAGACAAACATAAAGAAATGACCCCCGCCTCAAGCCCGGTGCTGGAGTTGCTCAAAAATCCCCGCCAGCTACATGATTTCATCGATGACCAAAACGTACGGGTTGTTGGTCTCACGAGCTCTTTTGACGATCTTCCATGGGGACTCCTCATCACCGAAAACTATGACCATGTCTTTGCCGAGCTGATCCGGGCGCGGGATCAAATTATAATCATTACCCTTTTCCTCACTCTCCTCATCGGCGCTACGGCTGCCATCCTCGCCAGTCAGATCATCATCCCCCTCAAATCTTTAACCAATGGGGTGATGCGAGTGGCCGACGGCGATCTGGATGTTTCTGTCCCTCTCCATAGAAATGATGAACTCGGCATTGTCACCGGGATGTTTAATAAAATGGTGAGCCGATTAAAAGAGAATCAGGCAGCGCTTGAGCTGTTGGCGACGACCGACTCGCTCACTCAACTGGCAAACAGGAAGCGGATCATGGCGGATCTGGCACTCAATTTTGAACATTATCATAGATATGGCACAGAATTTTCCATCCTTATGATCGATATCGATTATTTCAAAACGATCAACGACACCCACGGGCATCTGGCCGGTGACGCCGTTCTGGTCCAACTCGCCCGAATTTTCACTAAGAGTTTGCGCATAGTGGACAGTGCCGGACGCTATGGCGGAGAAGAATTCCTGGTCATTCTAGGCAAGACCGACGTTCACGAGGGAATGCAAACTGCCGAGCGTATCCGGCAAGCGGTGGACAACCATATTTTTGCCGGTGAAGATGTGTCTTTGCATATCACCATCAGTATCGGATTGACGGGAGTGATTGCAGAAGACCCAAATAGCATGAGCCTGATCAGCAGGGCTGATAAAGCCTTATACGAGGCAAAAGCAGCGGGTCGAAATCGGGTTTTCCGTGCCTTGGACAACGCATAGCTTTTTTTTCTCATGCCATCAATGATGGCCCTGGATATGTTCCAGTTAGGTTCCGGGTGTCAATGTACAGCCCCGGGAACTCGAAGAGTTGTCTCAGGGATGCTCAGCAGGAGATAGTGAATCCAGCCCTGATGCCCTGTTGGGCTGGTTACTTTTATCCAGTCTCCTTGAGACCCACGTGCGGTAACTGGGGTTCCCGGGGGCAATGTTACTAAAACTTCTCCCTCTTCAGTCGGCTTTTTTCGAATATTACTGCGTTTTGCAACATGCAGCTTCAGGGGGAGCATAAATTCCGCATAGGTGCTTTCTTCCATCCTCCTGCTCAAAGCTCTTTTAATCCGCAGATTCTGAGTCAATTCCATAGCTTGAGACGCCCGAGAATGGGCCGTCTCGTCATTGCCTTGCGCAAATTCGAGCTTACTCTCGCCAATGAGACGATCGATCTGGACAAACATTGGCCGCTCACTGTCATTGGCAAGTTCTTTAGCGGCATTGATATCCGCCTCTACCTCAGCCAGATACGTCACCACCTCAACCTTGTTTTTGGGTAGAGGTATCCTTGCTTTGGTCTGCACGATCTCCTCAATTAGAAGTTCTTCCGTGAATTTGATCTTATCGATTTCCGTCTGTTTTTCCACCAACTGCATCTGCAAGCTGGTGGTTACAGCATTCTCTTTAACCAATTCAGCTGCCAATTCGCTGTTTTTTTGTTGCAAGCGGTTGTTTTGATGAAGCATCTCCGCTTCTTTGATTGAGGAACAGCCAAAGAACTGGCTGGACACCACAAACAGTATAAATATCAGCAGGAAGTTTGATGAGAGTCGGATGTTCTGCAGCATGAAGACTATTTGCCAGTTGCTATAAATAAACTGAACCTTTTACTGTCAGGTATGTTGCTCGTATGCTTAGGCCTTATTTATCGGCGAGAAGGGTCTGCGCGAGCCGGGGGGACAGATTGGCCTGCGCGGACACCGCAGTTTTACTCTCTCTCATGATTGCTGCCATGATCTGTTTGAGCAAGGAATCCGCCGAATGTGAATCAAGCTTTTCAGGTGCGGCGGTTTTTGCTGAAGTGGCGATACTGACTGTCTCAGTGAGAGCTAGACGTTGTCACTGAAAGTGGTAATTTTATTGTCAGAAGAAAGGCCAGCCCTGCTCTTTTCTGATTGTTCCGCGGCCGGTTCAGAATTGTGCTTATTGGCTTGATTTGCCGGCAAATTGATATTGACGATCGATGAGAGTGGCATGTTTGCGTCCCGGTATTTTTTGAGGAGTTATACTACTATTCGAGCTTGATACTATAAGATCGACAGAACCTCATAATTTATTTAGTGAAATCATCTCTGAACAAGACTTTTATCAAAAAAAGGGAGTATCCATTGAACTGGATACTCCCCTTTTTTGATCGTATCAATACTCCTTTACTTGATTCGATTCACCTGCGGTTTCTCTCGATTAATGGTTCGCTCATATTGAATGGCTGGATATCCAAAGCCCATGACATAGCCAATCCGGTGGTCTTCCGGGATGGCCAGTCTTTTTTTAAGGGACGGGACCAACTCGGAAATGGTCAGCATTGCCAGGCCGTTCCAGATGGTGCCTATACCATGGCTCTGGGCATAGAGTTCAAAAGTGGTTAAGGCAATAAGGCAATCCTGCAGGGGGGCAGCACTTTCGTCTAGTGCGGAAATTATCAGCAGGTGCGGTGCTCCCCGGAACAGGATATCGGTGCCGGATTTTTTCCAGGCCTCAATAATATCGGCGAACATGTCCAGTCCTTCCGGTAGCTTTTTCTCGTTGAACAGTTTTTCCAAGCCGGTGATAGCTTCTTCTCGCAAATCGAAAAGGACGCCCTTATCATCGACGAGGGTGTAGAGCAGCTGCCGATCGTTATGGCCACTTGGGGCATGGCCGGCAACCTCCAATAATTTGTCGATAAGTTTTGGGTTAAGATTTTCATCGCGGTAATTTCGCACCGAACGCCGACGTTTGATAAGCATCTCCATCTGCTCCGGCATCACCATGATTTTTGATGGCAGCGGCGCCCCCTCCTGCGGTCCATAGCCATGAATGGAGACAGAACCTTCGCTGCAGATAGCCACACAATGCATGCAGCGTATGCAGAACGACTCTAGATCCGGGGTAATGGTCGGAACACCCGTTGCCATGCTGATAATCATCGCCGGACAGTCAGAAGCGCATTGGCCACAGCCGATGCAGGTTTCCAAATCTATCGTAAAATCGAGCATATTTTCCTTTACTTATAAGAAGTTATTGTACGGTTTTGGTAACAATTTCTTTATCAAAATAGTTCACCGACATCCCTGCATCGATAACCATGGTCTGGCAGTTGATGCCTGATGCCCGGGTCGAAAGCAGAAAGGCGACAGCGTCGGCAACTTCTTTGGTGGCCAGGGCTTTTTTTCTCAGTGTCGCTTTTTCGGCAAAGAGATAACTGTCTATATAGCCGGGAATTCCAGCCGAAGCGGAGGTCTTCAACAGCCCGGGCGCCACCGCGTTAAAGCGAACCCTGGAAAACTCCGAAAAACTTTTGGCCAGAAAACCCAGCGACGAATCCAACGCAGCTTTGATTGGCGCCATATAACCGTAATTCTCTGCGGCCATGCGGGTAGTGGAGATAGTAATAGTCACCACCGAACCATCTTCGGCTAAAAGCCCTTTAAAATGGTTGGCTATACTGATAAAGGAAAAACAGCTTACGTTTATTGCCTGGAGAAAATCGCCTTTTTTCGTCTCATGAAACGGTTTCATCCCGTCGGAATAGTTGGCAAAGGCAATGGAATGAACAATGCCGTCAATTCTCCTGCCACCAATTGCCGCGCCAATCTCATCTCGCACCCGGATGATATTATGTTCGTCCTCCACATCACAGATAAAAACCTGTGATTCGGGAAAAAGCTTGCGGGCGCTAACCGCCCGCTCTTCGGATCTGACCACATGAATTACCTCGGCACCCTCTTCCACCAGGGTTTTGGCAATGGCACAGGCAACCGATTTTTTATTGGCTAGCCCGAAGATGACAAAGATCTTTTTTTCTACCCTCAGAAAACTCATACTCTCTCTATTATTGGTATGAAATCAGTAACCGTTTAACCAGTGCTCATGTTTCGTTCAAGCAGGCCGCTGAGCTATAGTTGGCTATGCTCGGGGTCCTGATCGGATGAAAATGGGGTGCTGGTGAACGGTTTTTTAATATCAGCCGATGGTAACCATCAGGCCGGCAGCAAACAGCAGGCTATAAATTAGTGACAACCTGGCGGTACCAGCCAGCAATTCATTGAGTTCGGTACCCTTTTGTTCAGCTATTTTTCTAGCCAGCAGTCTGGCTTGAGGCCCGGTTGCCAGCGGCAGGAGTACAAGGGTACCGGCAACACCTGTCAGCACCATTACCGGAGGGATCAAATAGCTCAACAGCAGCAAGAGTTTAAATTCGATAATGGATCGCCGCCGGCCGAGGATCACCGCCAGGGTCTTTTTCCCCGCCTTACGATCGGTATCAATATCGCGCAGGTTATTGACGACAATGATGGCAGTAATAAGCAGTCCGGGCGGAACCGCGGCAAAAATCGCCGGCAGGCTCAATTGTCCGGCCTGGACAAAATACGTCCCGCCCACCGCTACCAGACCAAAAAAAATAAAAACAAACACTTCTCCCAGGCCATTGGAGGCCAGAGGATAGGGGCCACCGCTGTAAGCCAGCGCCGCCAGCACGGAGAATGTGCCAATGATCACTATCGGCCATCCACCAAGACGGGCCAGGTAAAGAAAGATCAATATGGCCAGAAAAAGGCAGAGAATCATTCCCCGCTTTACCTCGGCCGGGGCAATCAGCCCGCTCTGGGTAACCCGTATCGGCCCCAGCCGCTCCTCGGAATCAATATTATTTTTAAAATCAAAATAGTCATTGGCCAGATTGACCCCAATCTGCAGCAGGATGGCGCCAAAAAGGCAGCATAGAGCCGGAACAAAGGCGAAGAAGCCATCACGAAAGGCCACAGCGGAACCAACCGCCACCGGCCCCACCGCCGCCGGCAGGGTTTTGGGACGGATGGCCATAAGCCAGAGCCTAAATTTTGCCGGCACGTCCTTTTGCATAATGTATTAGAAATTTTATCATTCAATGAACAGATGTTTGCTCACCTTTAATTCTATAGCATAGATGGCAAAATAGAGCAGCACCCCCAACAGTCCCATCCCCATAATACCGGTATACATTTCCGGATAGAGCAGGACCTGATACGTTTCAATCACGATATAATAGCCAAGGCCATAACTCGTTAAAGACTGTTCGGCAATAAAAAGCACCGCCACGGCAGTGCCGACCGATATCCGCAGGGCAGTGAGTACCGCCGGCAGCGAGGCCGGCAGATAGACATAGCGGAAAAGAGCCCGTCGCCCGGCGCCAAGGGATTTAACCGAGAGGATCAACTCCTTTTTCAACCCCGACGCTTCATCGCGCACAACCACCAGAATCTGGAAAAAAATAATGATGGCAATAAGGGTAATTTTGGCAACATCAGTAATGCCCAGCAGCACATAGATGACCGGCAGAAAGATGATCTTGGGAATCGGATAGATGATAGCGATCAGCGGGCTGAGTATCCGGTCCAGCTGCGGCATCTGGCCCAGCGCGAGGCCCAAAGGCGCGGCAAAGAGTGTAGCCAGAAAAATCGCCGCCAGAACCCGGCCGGAGGACGCCAGGAAATGCAAGCCTAATTCACCGGTTATATTGGTAAAAAAAAGCGGCACCACCTCTATCGGCGAAGGCAGAATTGGTCTATTGACGACCAGGGCAGCCAGTTGCCAGAGACAGAAAAACATGGCAGTCCCGACAAGGGTGCTGAGCAAGGTCGCTTTTTTTTTCATGGTCGTCAGCGGCTCCCTTAATGAACCCGTGTAGTGCATAGCGCCAGAAGATCACGCAACGCACCGCACCGCTCCAGGAACTCGGGATCGTTTCGCTTATCGATCTCCCCATACAGGGGATTGTCGATAACCTGCGGCAGCCTGTTGCAGGTGTTGCCAAGAACCAAAATCTTTTCACCGAGCACCACCGCCTCTTCAATATCGTGGGTAACGGTAAGAGACGTCAGGCCGGATTTTTCGTGAAAACGGTTCATCACCTTCTGCAGTTCCTCTCTGATCGGCGCATCAAGGGCTGAAAAGGGCTCATCCATTAGCAGTAAATCCGGTTCGAGCACCAGGGTTCTGGCGATTGCCGCCCGCTGTCGCTGCCCTCTGGACAATTGGGCCGGATACATATTCTGCAAATGGTCAATGCCCAGCCATTGCAACCAGTAATTAACGTTCCCTGCATTCTTGATCGCATCCTGCGACCCATGTGCGGGGCTGTGTTTGCCATCCGGGCCATAAAACGTGCGGATCTTCAAGCCCAGACGGGCATTCTCCAGAATTGTCGCCCAGGGCAGCAGACCGTGGTCCTGAAGCACCAGCCCGGTAGATGGCCTGGCGCGGACAATCTTCTCGCCGCCAATCCGAATTTCCCCGCCTAAGGGCTGATGCAGACCGGCGATAAGATACAAAAGCGTCGTTTTGCCGCAGCCGGAAGGGCCGATAACGGTCCAGGATTCTCCCTGCTTGATGGTAAAGGAGAAATCATCAAAGAGAAGGCTGCCGTCGCCATAACCAAAAGTAAGGGTGTCGATGTCAATCACTGCCAGCGGCCTTTCATCTGGCGAGAAACTCCGCAGTAACGGAGCCTTCATAGGCCAAAGGAGCGCTCAGAAGTTTTTTCTCAAGCATCCAGGTCATGACATCATCCCACTGCGCTTTCGTCGGCACCTCTTTGCGCGGCATGGGAGGAATGTCAAAAGTATTCTGAACATTTTTCGGCACCCGAATTTTTTTCAGCATAAGTGGTCGAAATGCGTCGGGATCATGGTTGAGATCAGCACAGGCTCGATCCCAGGCCACCATAAATTTTTTAACCGTATCGCTCTTGTTCTCCAACACTTCATCGGTAAAGGTGACGACGCTGGCGCTGACACTTTTCAGGGCCGTATCGTTGACGATTTCAACGGCCCCTGCCTGAATGGCGCTTGTCCCTAGAGGCTCGGGCAGCACCGCCGCCTGGACCTGCCCGGACAGCAGCAGCTGGAAACGCTCCGGCAGCACCGGAATCGATTGGTAGTGAATGGCCTGAGCCGATACCCCGCCTGCCTCGAGCAGTCGCGTAGTTATATATTCGATGACGGTGTTCCTGGAGATGCCAATGGGAACACCCGCCAGATCGGCTACGGTTTTAAGATTGCTGCCGGGCGCGGCAAGGACCCTAAACAGCGGCGAATCCCCTATCGGCGAACGGGCGATGGAGACAATCTTCACCCTGTTCTTGTCTCGGTTGAAATTAGCCGCCCCGGAGATTTCATTGATCATGCCATCGACCCTCCCCGCCTGCATCAACTGATCACGCTCGATCGCACTGCCGACGGAAAGGGCTTCGACAGTGATGCCCTGCTCGGCAAAATAACCTTTTTCTGTCGCTACATAAACCGGCAGTACATCGGGTACCGGCAGAAGCGCCAGGCGCAGAGTGGTCTTTTCTTGCCCGGCAAAAATCACAGTCGAAAATCCCAGACACCAGGAGAGAACAAGGCTCAAAATTACCACGTGGTTGATTTTCATTGGCTATGCCCCCAGATAATTTTTTTGTCCCGGCTGCAAAGAACGTGGTTATATAGTATACAGTGATCGACTCGTCCGGCCATAATCACAAAAGCTCTCCCATTCATAATGGGAAATAGATCCGTCTTGCAACCGAAAAACATGGCAAAGCGTAAAAAGTAGCAAAGCTTGTCCACCCATTTATGAAAATTCTCTGCGTCGCCGATACCGTTGTCAAAAGCCTGCTTGAACCGGTCGGTGGCAGCCCGGCGCTTGACGGCATTGCCTTGATCCTGGCCTGCGGCGATCTGCCGCCCGAATATCTCAGTAGTCTCAAACATCGCTATGATGTGCCGCTTTTGTATGTACTTGGCAATCACGATCTACGCTACGGCGAATCTCCGCCGCAGGGTTGCCTCCATATCCACCGGAGGATTGTCAAAATCGGCGGCGTCAGGATCATCGGGTTTTCCGGGTCAAGATGGTATAACGGCAATATCAATCAATATACCGAACAGCAGATGGCCAGATTTATCCGCAAAATGCGGTTCTCCATCTGGCGAAGCGGCGGCGTCAATCTGGTGATCACTCATGCTCCGCCACGATTTGTCAATGACGCGGAGGATCCCTGCCATCGAGGTTTTCGGACTTTTTTGCAATTCATCGAAAAATACCGGCCTGCCTACTTTATTCATGGCCACATCCACTCCCTGTTTGAGAACGACTCCGAACGGTTAACCAGGGTCCAATCCACCTCGGTAATAAACAGCTATGGCTACCATGTTCTCAAAATTTAATCCATTCACCGCTCTGAAAAATGCCCTGACTCGCCGGGAACAGCCGGAAGAAATTGATAACCCAAGCAATTTCAACAGCCGCCAGGAACAAGAAGAGGCCTACGAGGCAGTCGAACGGGGCACGCTTATGGTTCCCTTAGAGAAGATTACCGGCAGCGTCGGCAGGTACCACGATTTTGACAACCAGTTCAAGACCCACTCCAATAAGATGGACGAGCGCCTGAAGGCGATCATCGAGGCCATGCGGGAAGGCAAAGACATGCCGCCTATCGCCCTATATCAGATTAAAGGGGATTTTTTCATTCTGGACGGTCATCATCGTTTCCGGGCAGCGGTTGAACTGGGACGCTCCGAAATCCGCTCACGAATCGTTGAACTGCTGCCGTCAAAAAATACCCTGGAAAATATTCTCTATGTGGAAAAAATTCATTTTCGCGATAAAGCAGGCTTGCCCGAAAGCATTGATTTGACCGAACCAGGCCAGATATCCCACCTGGAATGGCAGGTTCGGGAACATCGCAAGTTTTTGACCAGCGAAAAAAAGCAGGAGGTCTCCTTCAAACAGGCCGCGACCGACTGGTATCAAACCATCTATCGGCCTCTGGCAACTCTGGTTGCCAACAGCAATTTAATTAATGCCTTTCCCGGTCGCACCATTGACGATCTGTATCTCTATATTTCCGTGCATCAATGGGAAAAAGGCAGCAAAAGAACCTACGGCATCGGCGTTGATAAGATCATTCCCACAGATATGGAGGCCTTCAGGCAGAAAATGACCGACCACAAAGAACAATATCCGGAGATGAAACGGGAGATTACGGTTTTTATCCTGCTCAATGTCGACGGTAAATATGAACAGCAGATCTTCGATAAATTACTGAGCCTCGGAGAAGTCCGGGAGGTGCACACCATTCATGGTTCCATCGATATGATCGCCAAAATCACCCTGATGCGCGACCTGCTCTCCTCCGATGCAGAAATTCTGTCCCATTTTATCCAGAACACGGTTCGGCAATGGAAAGGGGTCATTTCCACCGAGACCCTTATTCCCGGTATGTCACGGGTTAAGGATCAGGACCGTTGTCATCTTTGATGGAAAAACGCTCAAGGGCACGATGAACGCGTTAAAAATGATTCGCCCTTCGCAAGAACTTCATTCTTGTCGTCTGGGCAGACAAGGTTATTTAAGATGTGGCAGGTCTTGTCTTTTAGAATTTTTTCAGCCTTTGGTTCCCCCCGTCCCCGCCATTTATCGAGAGTTAAAAACGGCCAGATTCTGGTTGTAAACTGAGATTGTCTGAAATATTTACCGGTAAGCTTAGCCATCAGAAAATTACCCCCGGGTCCGATCGTCGCAATGTCGGATAATCCGACCTCTTCATCTGCAAGGGAAAATCCCGATGCAAACATCCTCGACTGATAAATGAGATCATCAGCGTAGACCACAAGCTCCGGGGTAAAGACCAGTGAATCAAAACTGCCGCCGACAAAAGGAACCATGCCGGCAGAGCCGAGGATACTGGTGAAATGGTTAATGCACATGGTTGTCGAAGCGAGAAGATCAGCACCCCAGCCATTGCCGCTGCCGGACGTTGCGCAGTGCGGGATATTGTAGAAGGTCATCATTTCCGCGCATGCCAGATTCAGCAGCAAGGTGCTGGGTGAGTAAAAGCTGCCAGCATATTTCATATCAAAGGCCGCCGGCAGACTCCCGAGGATGATGGGAGTGCCTTCCTTCACCAGTTGACTGTACACCAACCCTGCCAGCAACTCAGCGGTCAAAAGCGCCAGTGTCCCGCCCGGCGTGATCGGACAGGTGGCACCGGACATGCCATAATTGGAAAACATCAGCGGTAGTCCCTTTTCTATGGTCACCTCCATCTTCATCGTAGTTTCCGCATTTAATACCAGCGGGGTGATCGGGTTAACATAGGGAAGGACAAAGGGATGGTTGCTGATATCGTCACAGAGGTGCTCACAAAGATCAAGCGCCGGGCGAAAGCAGTCCGGGTTTGAAATCAGCATGACCAGGGGTTTCGTGGTATTGGCGACCATTTCCAGGACACCATGAAGATCGGCTGTTTCAGGTGGCAGGTCCTGGATGACACCTGGCGTTGACAGAAAATCAAAGCTGTCAAGATTATGGGTCAGGCCTGCAGCCAAGGCCATGTGGTTGTGGTAAAAAGGGCGGATAGCATCAGTGAAAGGGTCCTGGTAGTTGAGGTTGGTGACCCCGACGCCAAAAACGGCATCCTGGCTGCCATCGCCTTTGAGCAGAAAACACGGCGCACCAAGACGGTCATAGATCTGAATTGCCGACGGAGCAGATGCGATCGCCCGCTGGATAAGATCTTTGGGGATCCGAATGCGCTGGTCATGAGGGGAAACTCCGATCGTTTTTTCAAACAAAGATCGTGCCCCTGGAGCATCAACAAGCACCCCGGTTTTTTCAAGAATTGAGCAGGCATCCCGGTGTACTTTATCGATCTGCTCCTGCGTCAAGACCGTAATTTTAGGCTTTACATCATACATGGTTCAGCTTCTCCGATGCGACTTGAGTTCGTTATTGGAAGTGTTAAACGACGAGATAATCTTCGGGAAAAAGTCTTCGCAGATCGATGCCTTTCATGCTGCTTTCCAAATGATTTTTCATTTCCAATCCTGCTTTTTCGCCCTGTTTATTTTCCAGGTATGCCACAATTTTTCGGTGCGCTTGAGGAGACGGGTTGCTGGTCGTCAGAATCTGATAAAACGGATCAAAAAGAATGAGGTAGATCGTTGTTTTTTGTAAAAGTTCTTCGACGTAATGGACCAGCATCCGATTGCCGGAATTTCTCGCAATGAGTAAATGAAAGGTCGTATTGATTGTATAATATTTATCCAGTTCCCTGGCCGTGAATACATTTTCCTCTTCCTCGATCAATTTGTGCAGTTCGACAAAATTTGCCGAGGAAAGATTCGCCACGGCCAGAGAGGTGGCAAGATTTTCAAGTTGTGCCCTGATCTGGAAGGCCTCCCGAATATCATCAAGAGTTGGATCGACTACCGAAACCCCTTTGTTCAATTTATATTCAGCAAGGCCCTCATGGACAAGCCGCTTGATAGCCCCTTTCACAGTGGCACGATTCATCTGTAAGTCCTTGGCCAGAGAGACTTCTTTGAGTTGGTTGCCCTTTTTTATATAACCCTTGCTGATAGCTATCTTGATCTTCTCATAAGCAAAATTTTCTAGATTTTTTGCCATATAAACCTCCTGCTCCCCAACAATAAAATACTGCGGCACCATCATTTTTTGGGTGTCTACAATATATGCGCGAGGAACTGTCTGGTCCGAACATTATCAGGATTATTGAAAATTTTCTCGGGAGTTCCTTCTTCAACCCAGACTCCCTGATCCATAATAAAGACCCGGTCGGCAACATCACGGGCAAAATGCAGCTCATGGGTTACGGCGATTATAGTCATTCCCTCATTGGCAAGACGTTCCATTACTTCAACGACCTCTCCAACAAGCTCAGGATCAAGCGCAGATGTCGGCTCATCAAACAACATGACGGTCGGTTTCATAGCGAGGCTACGGGCAATGGCAACCCTCTGCTGCTGACCGCCGGAGAGACGGGATGGATATTCTTCCCTTTTGTCGGTAAGTCCCACCCATTCTAGAAG
This sequence comes from uncultured delta proteobacterium, assembly GCA_963796255.1. Lineage (GTDB taxonomy): Bacteria > Desulfobacterota > Desulfobulbia > Desulfobulbales > Desulfocapsaceae > Desulforhopalus_A. The sequence goes on from CAWCLE010000024.1 coordinate 141,776, forward strand.
CTCATCTGCATAGAGGTTGGCCGTTTTTTTTTCCTGACCAAGCACAGTGATTGGACCTTCAATGATATTCTCCAGGACGGTCATATGCGGAAACAGATTAAAAGCCTGAAAGCACATCCCAGTTCGTTTTCGGATATCAAGGATTCGATCCTCCCGACGCTTGTCCTCTTTTCCAGCGCTAACGACGATACCATCTACCTCAACAGTTCCGGACGTAGGCTCTTCAAGAAAATTAATGCAGCGCAGCAGAGTGCTCTTGCCGGAACCGGACGCCCCGAGAATAACGACGGTTTCACCTTTGTTCACTTCAAGATCAATACCCTGCAAGACATGGAGACCTCTACCGAATACCTTGTGAATATTGGTGAGCTTTACCATGGGATTCGGTTTTTCCGTCATGACATCCCCCTGTCGCCGCGAGCCATATGTCTTTCAATTTTTTCCTGAAAGTATTGCAGCAGAATGCACATTGCCCAGTAAATCAAAGCGACCATAATTAACATCTCCAACGATTGAAAATGCCGCCTGCCTACTTTTATAGCCCGGTAACTGAGCTCCCAGACTCCCATCAGGGAAACCAATGAAGAATCCTTAATCATGGCGATAAATTCATTGGAAACAGGAGGAATAATTACCCGTAGCGCCTGGGGAAAAATTATTCGTTTCATGGTCTGGGTCCTGGTCATCCCCAGGGCCTTTGCGGCCTCCGTCTGACCAATCTTAATCGACTGGATACCAGCACGGACGGTTTCAGTCATATATGCGCCGTAACATACGCCAAGGGCCAATACGCCAGCCGGGACTGCAGGAAGAGTAAACCAGGCCTGAATCCCGTCCAGGCCATAGCCCTGCAAGGCCTTGCCGATCTGCGGCAGGGCAAGATACCACATATATACCTGGACAAGAAGGGGGGTACCTCGGATCAGGGAAACATAGGTGGTGGCAATGCTGTTTAAAACAGGATTTCGGGAAAGTCTGCCCAATGCGCCTATTACTGCAAGAACACAGGCTAAAGTGATAGCCAGGAAGGCCACCAGAAAAGTGTAGCCGCTGCCTGCGAGGATAAATGGCAGCCACTTAAGCATAAACCTGAAATCAAGCTTCAGGGCGACGAGGGCCGCCACCATAAAGATCGCCAGTATAAGAAAAGCGATGATATTATTTCGTTTATACCTGGCTTTCTCGGTTTCGATCTGGTTGAGTATCGCTTCGGCTTCCGGGGGAATCCCGGTATTTCCAGGTTGTGTTGTCACATCCGCCATGCATAACTCCTTGTTGATTCATGTTGCAAAAAGCTTGGTTTTGTTGGTGGACACCTTGAAAACACTGGGGGCTGGATTATTGGAGATGTCACATGATCAAGAGAATATACATTATTTCGTCGCGAGTCTTATCAACGGTGTAATGACTATCAGCCTGGAAATCTCCTCTGCTGGAACTGAAAGGATAAAGAAGCGGTCTTTAGATTTAAAACTCTTGGGCAACTCTCCCAAAAACCGCTTCTTATTCCGTACGTTATAATTTGGGGATCAAGTTAGTATGATAATACTTTTCCGACAGCTTCTCCAAGGTCCCGTCTTCATTCATCGATTTAATGATTGTATTGAGCGCCTCGACCAAGGTCTCACTGTTGGCACGACTTTTATCGAGTGCAAAACTCAAAGGTTCATAGTAGGGGGATTCACCCAGCAATTTTATGGGACAACCATTGCCGCAACCGGAACGGATTGCTTCAGCAAGGGTCTGTTTGGAGGTGAAAACTGCATCCAGCCGTGCACCGTCCCCCAGGACTAAATCTTCAATATGATTGGCATCGGTAGGATAAGTCTTGAGTTTTCCCGGGGTCCAGTCCTGAAAAACAATGTTCACGTCCTCAATGACCAGATCCTTTTGCAGATATCTTTCGTTGGTGGTTTCGGTGGCTACCCCGATGGTTTTGCCGGCAAGATCGGGCAGGGTTTTTATGGTCTTATTGTCTTTATGTATGGCAAACTGGGCTGGAGAACTGTAGTAGGGAATGGTGAATAACAGGGCATTTTTTCTTTCCTTGGTCGGGGTCATTGAGCCCACGGAGATATCCCATCGTTTGCCCCACTTCCCGGCGGTGATCAGGTCCCAGTCTGGAGTGACAAATTTCACTTCAACCCCCAGCCTCTTGGCAACTTCTTTGGCCACACTGATATCAAATCCATCCAGTTCACCTTTGTCATCCAGATAGCTCTGCGGCGCGTAGTTGGCGTCTGTCGAAACGACAATGGTTTTTGCATCCATAATTTCGTCAAGCACACTTTTTGCTGCCATGCTGTTTTGGGGCAGCATGAACGACACGGTTAAGAGAATGGCGAACAGTCCTAACTTTCCTGTCATGGTAAACCTCCTGCTAGCTTGTGTTTATGGTTGATGTGACGGTGAAAATGCTCCTGGAATTTATAAGATAGCTTTTCACCAGGCATATTGCTATAGTTATTTTGCCAGGCATATATTGTCGAACAATCTATGTTGAACATTTTTTCTAGCAAGCTTTAGTAATTAGAATTGTTGTGAAATGTCCAAAAAACCTGCTGCCTGGCTGGACAGCATAGAAAGAACGCCGCTTTTGGTAAATGTATATCAGAGTGGCCAAGTTGCATAACACTCAGTTGCGAGGTGAAAATCTGATGAAACGAAATTTTCATGCAGGAAGGCAATTGGGGTCCGGATTGAGTCTTAACATCCTGACAGATGATGAGTTGCAGGAAATTCACTACGGAACCCTGGAAGTACTGAACGAAACGGGTGTTTTTGTCGAAAATAGCGCTGCCTTGGATTGTTTTGAAGAAGGTGGAGCTCTCGTCGATCGGGACACGAAGATTGTCAAGATTCCACCGCATGTTGTGGAGGAGGCTATCCGCAGTGCACCGCCGAAGGTCGTTCTCTACGGCCGCGACCCAAAGCATGACCTTGTGCTGGAGAGTACCCGCGTTCATTTTACCAATTTTAGTGAAGGAGTCATGGTAAACGATCCCTATACCGGGGAGAACCGACCTCCGACCAAAAAGGATCTGATTGAGTCGGCCCGGGTGATTGATTATCTGGATGAAATTGACTTTTGTGAAAAGGCCCTGGGGGCCCATGATGTCAATCAGGAGACAGTGCCCCTCCATAATGCCGAAGCATACCTAACCAACACCTCAAAACATTGTGCCTTTGGGCCTGGCAACGGTAAATTTCTCAACAAGATTATAAAAATGGGCGAGGCCATTGCAGGAGGTGCTGCAGCCTTCCGGAAGCGTCCCCTCGTTTCTTTCACAACATGCCCGGTGAGTCCTTTGAAGTTGATCTCGGAATGTTGTGAAATTATCATGGAGGCCGCCAAGAATAATGTCGTCTGCAATATTTTATCGATGGCCATGGCGGGCGGTACGTCTCCAGTAACGCTGGCAGGCACACTTGTGACGCATAATGCGGAAGTCCTTTCCGGAATCACGCTGGCACAGTTGACCAGGAGGGGGGCGCCGGTTATTTACGGCAGTTCCACAACCGCCATGGATTTACGGCTTGCTTCCGCCAGCGTCGGCACTCCGGAATGTGCCTTAATCAGCGGGGCTGTGGCAAAACTTGCCAGGTATTATCTCTTGCCCAGCTACGCCGCCGGCACCTAGGGCGACAGTAAAATATCCGATACCCAGACTGGGCATGAAAAAACATTAACCGGACTAATACCCGCATTGGCAGGTGCCAATATGATTTATGGTCTGGGCATGCTGGAAAGTGGTATCACCTTTGACTATGGCCAACTTGTATTAGATTGTGAAATCGCCCGGATGATCAAGCATACCATCATGGGCATACCTGTGAATGACGATACACTCGCCATCGATCCCATCAAGGAGATAGGACCCGGCGGCAATTATCTCATGCACAAGCACACCTTCAAATACATGAAAAGTCAGTCAAAACCGGAACTGATTGATCGAAAAATGCGCGCGAGCTGGGAAAAGAGTGGATCCACCAATGCTTATGACAGGGCTCTGGCAAAGGTACGATATATCCTCGAAAACCATACGCCTGCTCCACTTTCCGATGAAGTTCTTGCAACAATTCGCGCTATTGTTGTAGAAACCGAAAAAGAAATGGGCATTCAATCGTAAAATTAAGCTGTAAAATTAAGCTATTACCGACAACAACACACAGGAAATCTAATGGGAAAAGAAACAGTTAGCGTCCCTAAGCACGCCAAGGTCGTTATTATCGGCGGGGGGATAATTGGTTGTTCCATTGCCTATCACCTCGGCCATCTGGGCTGCAAGGATGTCGTGCTGCTTGAAAGGGATAAATTGACCTCCGGGACGACCTGGCATGCAGCAGGCTTGATGGTGACCTTTGGCTCACTGTCGGAAACAGCCTGTGACATGCGGCTATACGGTCGGGATCTCTATAACCGCCTTGAGGCTGAAACCGGGTTATCAACCGGTTTTGCTCCTGTTGGATTTATCGAGGTCGCCAGCAATAGAGACCGTCTGGAAGAGTATCGCCGGGTGGCCGCATTTAACCGATATTGCGGGATAGATGTTCATGAAATCACCCCTAAGGAGATCGAGAATCTCTTCCCACTGGCCCGCGTCGACGACCTCCTGGCCGGTTTTTACGTCAAGGAAGACGGTCGCGTCAATCCGGTCGATGCGACCATGGCGCTTGCCAAAGGTGCCAGGAACCAGGGCGTAAAAATCATTGAAGGTGTCTCCTGTACCGGAATTACCAGGAAAAACGGGGTCGTCACCGGTGTAAAAACGCTGCATGGGGATATCCAGGCGGATGTTGTGGTCAACTGTGCCGGAATGTGGGCACGACAGCTGGGCGATGCAGCGGGAATTAATATCCCCAACCAGGCGGCAGAGCATTATTATCTTATCACAGAAGAGATAGAAGGTATCCCCCAGAACATGCCCGTTCTGGAAGATCCTTCGCACTATGGATATTACCGTGAAGAGGTTGGTGGGCTGATGATCGGTCTGTTTGAGCCAAAATGCGCTCCCTGGAAAATCGATCGGGTTCCCGAAACTTTTTCCTTTGGTGAAATCGAGCCGGATTGGGATCGAATGGGCCCGTTTCTCGAGAAAGCCATGTCTCGGGTGCCAATCAGCCAGACCCTCGGCATGAAGAAATTCTTCTGCGGGCCGGAAAGTTTTACCGCCGATCTTTCAGCGATCATCGGGGAAGCCCCGGAGTTGAAAAATTATTTTGTGACCGCCGGATTAAATTCCGTCGGCATTATCATGGGTCCGGGACTCGGCAGGATGATGGCGCATTGGATAATGAACGGCAAACCCGACGTTGATATTACCGGGTTTAATATCGACCGCTTACACACTTTTCAAAACAATCCGGATTACCGCAAGCATCGAACAGTGGAATCGCTCGGAATGGTCTATCAATGCCACTATCCATACAAGTCGATGAAAACCGCAAGGGGCGCAAAAAAATCTGCTGTTTATAATCGACTGAAAGATCAAGGTGCTTATTTCAAGGATGTCAGCGGCTGGGAAGGAGCTGATTGGTTTGCCCCGAAAGGCAAGAAAGCGGAGATTACAGATTATTCCTGGGGTAGAGAAGAGTGGTTTGCCTACTGGGAAGCCGAGCATAAAGCAGCCAGGGAAAATGTAATCCTTATGGACATGTCCTTCATGTCTAAATTTCTGGTCCAGGGGCGTGATGCTGGAAGAGTCTTGAACTATATTTCGGCCAATGACGTCGACGCAGAACTGAACCGGATCACCTATACCCCCTGGTTGAACGAAGAAGGAAAACTTGAGGCGGATCTGACCGTTGCTAAACTTTCGGAACAAAAATTTCTGGTTATTGTCACCGATACCATGCATCGCCACGCCGAAACCTGGTTAAAGCGAAATATTCCAGATGATGCTCACGCCTTTGCAACCGACGTTACCTCTGCATACGCTCAGCTGAATATCCAGGGGCCCAAATCCAGACAACTCCTGCAGGCGATTACGGCAACCGATATGTCAAACGAAGCCTTTCCCTACCGGCATGTCGAAGAGATTGCCATTGGCTACGGCCGAGCAATTTGTGCACGGCTGACATATCTGGGAGAGCTTGGCTATGAACTCTATATCCCGACGGAACAGGCTATTCATGTCTATGACACTCTAGTTGAGGCAGGAAAATCGTTTGGCCTGTCCCACGCCGGCTTAAAAGCCCTTGGCAGCCTACGGATGGAAAAAGGGTATCGGGACTATGGCCATGATATGGACAACACCGATGATCCCTATGAAGTGGGCCTGGGTTTTACGATTAAACTGGACAAAGCTTGCGGTTTTATAGGCAAAGAAGCCTGTGCAAAAAAGAAGGCCCAGGGCGGACTGAAAAGACGTCTGGCCCAGATTCTGGTCAAGGACCCGGAGCCGTTATTGTATCATGCTGAGGTCATTACCAGAAATGGCAAAAACGCCGGGTACATCAGATCAGGCTCGTATTGCTACACCCTTGGTGGAGCGGCCGGACTGTTTATGATCGAAGCAGATCAGATCATTGATGAGGCATATATAAACGAAGGCCAATGGGAAATTGATATTGCCGGGAACATGTATCCGGCCCAGGTTTCTTTGAAACCTCTCTATGATCCTGAAATGAAAAAGATAAAATCCTGATGGTGTCGTAAAAACTCATGAAGATATTTGTTTGTGTAAAGCATGTGCCTGATACCGCGGCAATTATAAGGGTTGCCGGCGATGCCGGATACGATGATTCCGAACTCAAGTTCATCGCCAACCCCTATGACGAGTTCGGGGTTGAAGAGGCGGTTGGTCTGGTTGAAAAACACGGCGGCGAAGTAGTCGTCCTGACTGTTGGTAAAGCCACGGCCGTTACCTCTATCAGGGGCGCCCTGGCCATGGGGGCTGACCGGGCCATTCTGGTGAAAATTGACGGACAGTTTCTTGATAGTCAACTCACGGCAAGGGCATTAAAAGCGGTCATCGACCAGGATGGACCGGCAGATATGATTTTCACCGGCAAAGGATCCATTGATACGGAAAGTTTCCAAACCCAATACCGGTTGGCAAAATACCTTGGCCTGCCCATCGTCAGCGATGTTTCAAGCCTGACCGTCGACCAGGATAAAGTCACCGCCCAGCGGGAGTCAGGTGGTGGCGAGAAACAAGTTGTTGAAATGGCCATTCCCTGCATAATCGGCGCGGCCAAGGGTTTAAATGAACCAAGATATCCCTCCCTCCCCAATGTCATGAAAGCCAGAAAAAAAGAGATTAAAGAAATCGAGCTGGCCGATCTGGGCATCGCTTTATCTGAGAGTAGAGTGACGATTGAAAAATTACAATCTGTACCGGAACGAGACGGGGCAAGAATGCTTGAAGGATCTGTTGATGAGCAGGTGACTGAACTCATCAAGATCCTTAAAGAGACAGAACGGGTTTTATAGGGAGATGAGGAAAGGAAATGAGCAAGACGGGAATTGTCATTGAAAGAGACAGCAACGGGGTCAAAGAAACCAGTCTCGGTGTAATGACCGCTGCTGCCGGCAGTGATATCTATGCCCTGGTGTTTGACCAGGACGTGCAGGCAGTCAAAGAAATACTGACCGAATATGGTGCAGCCATTATTATGCATATCACCTCTTCCAATGATTTGGCAGCCAGCCCTGATTTGCAGGCCGAGGTGCTCGCAGAAATCGTCAAGACATTCAGGCTGGATGCCCTGCTCGGTTCTGCCGGCGCTCTTGGCAAGGATCTGTTTGCCCGCCTGGCGGCAATCCTTGATGAACCATTGGTTTCTGATTGTCTGCAGGTCGATATCACCCGAAAAACTGCGGTCAAGTCACATTTTTCAGGAAAAACCTATGCCACTCTGAAAGTGGATGCAGAGGTCTTTTTGGCCACTATCCGCCCTAACTCTATAGACGCTGTTGCCGTACCTGGTGCTGGAGAAATTATTGAATATGCCGCAAATGCCGTAGACCCTGGGCTTACTAAAATCGTTGCAGTCAAGAAGGCCGATACCGGCAAGGTCGATCTGGTCGAGGCATCAATCATTATGACAGGCGGTCGGGCCATCAAATCTGCCGACAACTTTACCATGCTTAGGGCTTGCGCCCAAAAAATAGGGGCTGCTGTAGGTGCTTCAAGAAGTGCTGTCGATGCCGGATATGCTCCCCATACCATGCAGGTTGGCCAGACCGGTAAAACCGTCAGCCCCAGATTATATATTGCCTGTGGCGTGTCCGGGGCGATTCAACACTTCGTCGGCATGAAAACCTCACAGGTGATCGTCGCCATTAATACCGACAAGGATGCGCCCATTTTTTCATGGTGCGATTACGGAATTGTCGGCGATATTTTTGAGGTTGTGCCGGTAATGACCGAAAAATTATAAAAAGCCACCGGGTAATCAAATAAAAGATTCATTACCATGGAGAGTAGATCGGACGTGATCACATGGACTCTAAATCCATGCAGCCGGGTGCGACTCCCGGACTCTCCGCCACGCAGCCTGGCTTCCTGCTGTTTGGTGGGCAAAAGTTGATCGTTTCATGACAACGGAAGAAAAGAAGACCAAACCGGAAAAAAAACGATTCTATCGAAAAAGAGCACGGCTCTTTAACCTGATCGACAAGATCAAGCTGTGGGCATCGCGGACAGGGCAGCTGCATGGCATTAAATCTTTGGAGATCATGGGGGAAACCGCCAGGCTTACGACCCATTGCAACAAGGAATTTATTATTAGAAATTCTCTGAACAGCAGATCGGGGAGATGGTTGAGAAACAAGTGGTTCGTCAAGGAATGCGCCGCTTGCAAAATTCCGGGCTGGAAGCTGGAAAAGTATTCTGCAACAACATTCAAGCGGCATCATGGCTCAATGCTGGAAAAAAACAGACAGATACACACTGGTGATGGGACAATTGAGACTCCTCCGTTTAGCCGAGGGTCAAAAAAATAGGATAGTTTTACTCTGCGGGAGAAAAAAATGGCGACTTTTAATGACATACAAGAGGCTTTAATCAGTTGTGAAAATAACAAATTAATGGAGCTGGTTAAAGCTGCGCTGGCAGCAGACACACCAGCCCAGGATATTTTAAGCAATGGCCTCATTCCAGCTATGGACATCATCGGCGAAAAAATGGAGAATGGCGATATGTTTATCCCGGAGGTCCTTATGGCTGCACAGGTTATGGGGGAGTGTGTCGCCCTTCTCAAACCGCTGCTGGGGGCCGGGCAAACCTATGGTGGCGGCAATGTCATTATCGGCACCGTCAAGGGCGATCTTCATGACATCGGCAAAAACCTTGTCGGCATGATGATGGAAAGTACCGGCCTGACGGTATACAATTTAGGCGTCGATATTGCCCCAGAGGAATTTGTGCAGCAGATCAAGGAAAAAAATGCCCAGATTGTTTGCCTGTCGGCACTCCTGACTACCACCATGCCGATGATGAAAAAGACCATTGAAGCAATTATTGAAGCGGGTTTAAGGGACCAGGTAAAAATAATGGTCGGCGGCGCACCTGTGACTAAAAGTTTTGCTGATAGTATTGGTGCTGACGGGTTCGCCGCGGATGCGGGTTCTGCGGCCAGATTTGCCAAGACCTTCATACATTAAACCCCTCATGAACCAACGCCCCGCAGGCAGCTATGATTTTGATCAGATGCGGGACAGTTGCAAGGTTTTCAATAAAGCATTATGCCGACGGTTGATAGAGATCCTACCAACATTATAACTCATCTGAAAGATTGCGGTTTTGTTGAAAAAAACGACCTGATAAAGCTCCTCGGTCTCACTGACCACCAAGACATCAGGCTGCTTTTTAGAGCAGCCCGAGATGTCCGGGCCAGATATTTTGGCACCAAAATATTCCTGTACGGTTTCCTGTACTTTTCCACCCATTGCCGCAATGATTGCAATTTCTGCCAATACAGGAAATCAAACACTGCGCTGCCCCGATATCGCAAAACCGCCAAGGAAATCCTCGCTGCAGCCATCGAGATGGCTGAGGCCGGAGTGCATCTTATTGATCTCACCATGGGCGAAGACCCTCACCTCTACACTCCAAGCGAACCCGGTTTTTTAGGCCTTATTGCCCTGATTAAAGAAGTTCAAAAAGAAACCGGACTGCCGGTGATGATCTCCCCGGGGGCTCTGCCGGACACCATTTTGAGAGAACTCGCTGATATCGGGGTAAGCTGGTTTGCCTGTTATCAGGAAACACATAACCCGGCACTGTACCAAGAGTTGCGAACAGGGCAGTCTTTTATGCGACGGCTTGCCAAAAAACAACTGGCCCAAAAAAGCGGCATGCTCATCGAGGAAGGTATTCTTACCGGGGTCGGAGAAAACCTTGGCGATCTTGCCGACTCTCTTCTATGGATGAAAGATTTTCCTGTCGATCAGGCAAGGGTGATGACATTTGTCCCCCAGGCCGGTACGCCAATGGCTGAACACCAGGCGCAAGACAGCTTAAAGGAGCTGGTAATTATTGCGGTGATGCGCTTAATGCTGCAGGATATCCTGATTCCGGCTTCTCTCGATGTGCATGGACTTGACGGACTCAAGGCCCGCCTGAATGCCGGGGCAAATGTGGTGACATCAATTATTCCTTCGCAAAAAGGTCTGGCCGGGGTGGCGAACAACTCTCTAGATATTGAGGATTCTCGTCGAAGTCTCAAACATATCCTGCCGATCATCAGGGATTGCGGTTTGTGCACCGCGCGACCGGGCGACTTTCGCGCCTGGGTTGCAGACAGGCAGAAAATTCTCGCTCTTTGTACCTCAACCTCAGAAACAATATTATGCTGATCGCAATAATCGGTGGAAAACTCCAGGGTGTAGAGGCAGTATACCTGGCAAAAAAAGCCGGTTTCCGGACACTGGTAATTGATAAAAATCCTGCGGTCCCTGCGGCAGGGTTCTGTGATCAGTTTATGGTATTTGAATTCAATCAAAAGACCCCATTCCCACAAAATACCCCGCCAATTGATGTAATCCTGCCTGCCATCGAAAATGGCAGCGTCTTATCGGCACTCAAGGCTTGGTCCGATACCGCAAACATTCCCCTAATTTTTGATCCTCGAGCCTACTCGATCTCAAGTTCCAAAATCAAATCGGACACTCTTTTCCAGGCAATGCACCTTCCCGTACCACAACCCTGGCCGGACTGCGGTTTCCCGGTTGTGGTAAAACCGGACCAGGCAAGCGGCAGTGCGGGAGTGGAAATTATCGCGAATGCGATAGATCTTGCAGCGTATCAATCGGCCCGAAAAGACCCGGACAATATCGTTATCCAGGAGTTCCTCGAAGGGCCTTCCTTTTCCGTTGAGGTGCTTGGGAAACCAGGCGATTTCCGGGCGATACAGATCACTGATCTTGGAATGGATAAGGATTTTGATTGCAATAAGGTGACTGCTCCGACGAAATTGCCGGAAAAACATCTCCACCGGTTTAAGGAAATGGCCGTTGCCATCGCCGAGGAGATCGGCCTGGTCGGGATTATGGACGTTGAAGCCATTCTCTGTCACAATGAACTGCAACTCCTTGAAATCGATGCCAGGCTCCCCAGCCAGACACCGATGGCCGTTTACTGGTCAACAGGCATCAATATGGTCGAGTTGTTATGCCATCTTGTTCTCAACAAAAAAGAAGACGCCCCACCTAAATATGAACGACCCGTTCTTCTTGAGCATATAAAGGTTTGCAGTCAGGAAATATTCTTTTTAGGGGAACGCATTATGGCTGAGGATGGCCCGTTGCATCAGAAAACCGATTTTTTCGGTGCCGATGAAGCCATTACCAGCTTTAATGCGGGCAAAGACATCTGGGTTGCAACCTTGATATTTGTTGGTAGCTCCCAAGACGAGATCAACATAAAAAGAACATCCTGCCATGACGCAATCATGCAACATATGCGAACATCAGGTCAATGACCCGTTTAAAGACCAGTGATATTTGTCGGATTCCCTGCCGTTTAGCCGAGTACAATCAAGAACTCAAAGAGACAACGGGCCGCTCCTTGCTGGGCATTGCCGCACATGCATGGCAGGTGGATGAGGCCAAAATCATTAACCGTTTCAAGACATTGTCGGTTGATGTCATTCCGGTCACTGCCGGGCTTGGAGTCATCACCGATTTCAGTGAAACTGTGGCCGCTATCCTCAAATATTTAGGTTGCGAGGCACAGGTAGCGGCTGAAGCAGATATTTCCGGTCTCGCTTCGGCCTTTGCAAGAGAAACCGATGCAGTTATGATGGCTGATGACCACCGGTTTGTGGCAATAAACCTGCGTACCCGAAGGGTGATCGATAACTCCGAGGCCACCGGCAGGGTTTTTACGGCAGCGCTCGATCTTATGGCGGGTGGTATTTTGAACCGCGAAGTATTGGTTCTGGGCTGCGGCCCAGTCGGAGAAGCGGCGGCAAAAAAAATGTTGGAACTCGGGGCCCGTCCTGCACTCTATGATAAGGACCATGCAAAGGCGTTTTCTTTACGAGAAAGACTTACCGGCTCTATCAACGGTGGCAACGTCCAGGTTGCAAAAGAACTTCCCGCGGCCCTTGCAAAAATATTGCTTGTTGTGGAAGCCACGCCGGAAAGCAACACCATTACCGATGAGCTGATTTCTGATCAGATGCGAGTAGCCGCACCTGGGGTCCCCCTGGGTGTTTCACCGAGTAGTTGTCGCCTCCTCAAAAACCGCATCGTTCATGATACGCTGGAATTAGGTGTTGCAGCAATGGCAGTACATCTTGTCTTAGGTGAAAGTAATGGAGAATACATTGACAGAGCAAAATTGGACCCTGACCCAGCTCAGACGATTTAAAGAACTGGGAATCAATTGGCAAAATATCCAAACTAACTTTTTGACTCCGGAAGAAAGAAATGCCAGCTTCCAGCAAATCGAGAAAAAACAGAGCACACAACAAAGGAAAAAACTGGCGGACCTGCTGACTGAAACAAAAAAAAGCCAAATGCAGCTCCTTCGGGAAAGGCTTGAACAGGATCTCCTGGAGCAAGGATTTACCAGTGTCATTACCCCGACGATTATTACCAGACAGGCCCTTGAAAAAATGACCATTGATGCGGGACATCCTCTGTTCAAACAGGTTTTTTGGCTCAATGACAAACAGTGTCTGCGACCAATGCTTGCGCCGAATCTTTATAGCATAATGCAGAATTTCAGCCGGCTGAATCAAAAAAAAAGCCGCTTTTTTGAGATAGGCTCCTGCTTTCGCAAAGAATCCCAGGGGGCCTGCCACAGCAATGAATTTACCATGCTCAACCTGGTTGAAATGGGAGTTCCCGAGCACGACCGACACAAGAGACTGGAGTTTTATGCAGCTAGGGTCATGCAGGCTGCGGGCATAACCGATTTTCATTTTGCAAGTGAGGAATCAGAGGTATATGGATCAACTTTCGACGTCCTGGCGGGCCCCGAAAAAATTGAACTTGCTTCAGGCGCCATGGGTCCGCATCCTCTCGATTCTGCATGGGGTATCACCGATAGCTGGGTAGGAATGGGCTTTGGGCTGGAACGTTTATTGATGGTCGCCAAAGCTGATGATTCCATCTCTAAATGGACAAAAAACCTCTCCTATATTGACGGTATCTGTTTAAATATATAACCGTTCAATCCACATTTACTCGTGACCATCAGGCTTGAAGGCGTCTTAGCCGGGAAAGTCCAATCGCCTAACAAAGGCGTATTGACTGTCATTTTAATCCGAGATGTGCCTATCCTACGGACGAGTGTATCCAATCCTATCCAGAGGCGATCCAGCTGGGAAATGGCCATGTTGCCTTGGAGGCCTGAGAGTTACTTATTATTGGTTTAATGCAAGACAGAATTTTGCTCCTGTTTGTCTATCCCAAGAATGTACAGGGGGATCTCACGGACAGCCAGCTTAAGCAGCTTAAAAAAATCGTGGAGGAAGAATACCATGGAGGATAAAGTAATATCTGTCATCCAAGGCGGAAAAAGAGGGCAACTTATTTCTTGATAAACTGGCGGTATCTTATTTTTATTTCCTAGCAATAGATAGATGACAATTTCATAATAGGTATATATTTATAACGTACTTGGACATGGACTTTTTGATAATCCGGACAATCCGCAAAACTATTACATTTCTGACTACTAACCACGCACATAAGACGAACCCATGAGTATTAGTTGCAAGGAACACCTGATTGTGACCGTTCTGGCCTGCCTATTATGGGCAACCACTATCTACGCAGCAGACCCACCGAAATACGCACCCGACGTGCCGGCGAAGATCACGACACCCGATACGGTTGAGACCCGGATCGGTACCCTGCACTTCAAGGATGGTGCCCCCGATCCTGCAACGGTGCAAATGGCCTATTAACAGTTGGATTTCAGCCGCGGCATCGATGCGTTACTCAAGGGCATGTCGGCAACCTCGATCCAGTCCTTTTGCACAGGCTTCGATTCTGCGGGCATCAAACTCAACCATGGCATGGGCATTACCGAGGACCTGATGGATGCCCAATCGCTATTTCTGACAGCCAATAGCACGACCGTCTACGCCTTGATGTGCATCGACCTTAAGAATGGCCCGATCGTCGCACGTGTGCCGCCGCGGGTCCTCGGCCCGGTGGATGACGCCGATTTCCGCTGGGTGACCGGCCCGGACAAGGGCACAGGTGGCGATTACCTGTTCGTGCCGCCCGGTTACACCGGAAATTTGCCCGCCAACGGCTAGCACGTCGCCAAGCCGAGGACGAACCGGCTGCCAAAGGGGCCCGCAACCTTTTGCCTCTTTGACAGAGCAGTGGTTCCTCTTTTCTAAAGTGGATATGTAGCAGCACCACTGCTTGCAAAGCGTATTGAGGAACAAGATCAATCAAAAAAATTTATATTAATAAACAGTATATGTTTGACTTTTGAATGAATAGTGACATATCCTGAAGTGACAGAAAAGTAATCTTTAACCCAGTAAAATCAGGTGCTACAGGCAATTTTCACTGGGCCACTGGTTCATCGTCCATAATTTTTAACGGAAAGGTTTTTCACCATTCAACTCGTTGCAGGAGTAGGTATTAATGCGGATGACAATCGGTAAAAAATTAGTCACTTGTTTTCTCGGAATGGCACTGCTTGTTCTGCTTAGCGGAGCTGTGGGCTATATCGTGCTCAACAAATCAGCTGAATCCGCCGACGCAGTCGCCAAAGAAAAAGCTCCTGCCCAATATGCCGTTATGAATGCAGTTCTGGCCATTGAAAAGGTACAAAAATTTGTGGTGCAGTACACCAATACCACAGACGGACTTCAGACTCTGGCAGATAATCTTTTAGCCTCACTTAATGAATTTGATATGTGGATCACCATGGTTCAGTATGGCTCCACTTCAGAGGAATTTAAGAACAGTGCTTATGGAGTAATCTATAACACCAAAAAGCTGGAAATAGTGGTGTCAAAAGGATCTGATCAGATGCAAAATACCCTGAAGGCAACGCTCAAAGAAGGAGCAGACCTCAGGCAAGCGGTCACAGCACTTATCGAATCACATAATAAATATGTCAGCTACGGTGTTCCTGTGGCAAAGAAAAATTATCCTCTGCCTGATTTTCTCAACCTTGCCCAAATCGCTCATCTCGACTGGTTACTGCAATTAAAAGATGCAATTAATATTGAAACGACCTTCACCGGAATCACCGATTCACAGCAGGGACTGCTGGGGGCATGGCTCTCGTCTTCTTATCAGACAGATAATAAAGAAATTAACGCAATCATAGATAAATTCAAAAAGCAGCATAAAAAACTCCTTGAACTTGCTGCAGCTATCAATACCAAACCGACATCTGCGGAAAAGTTGAAGGCATTCAACAGAGGGATTTCAGCCAGCTCCAGAATTGAACAATATTTTTCAGCATTGCGGAAACTGAGTGCAGCAATTTACCAGGAATTGGAGGCAGAGGGAAAAACCCGGCACTTGGCGATGGCCACATCTGCTCAAAATATCAATGTCCAACTGGATGCCCTGATCAGTGAGGCTGCGTTGGAAATGAATACAGCCATGATAGCTGCAGATAAAGCAAAAACACAAGGGACATTGTTTCTTACTGCAATTACTCTGGCAGCAGTTTTGCTTGCCATGATCATGGGCCTGTTGATGAGTCGTTATCTTGCCAGGAGAATCCAAGTCCTGGCGGAAGCCACCAGAAAGATTGCTGAAGGTGATCTGCAAAAAACCATTGCCGCTCACTCAGTCGATGAACTAGGTGAACTGGCGCAAGATACCAACACCATGATTACTAATCTCAGACATATGATCGGGCAGATACTGAGCTTTTCCAGTAATCTCACGCAATCCTCTAAAGCCCTCGCAGGGATATCCGACAAACTCGACGGCAATGCCGGAGATTTAAACAGCAAAGCCTCAGAAGCAACTAAAGCGACGACCAAGCTGAGCACATCTATGCTGAATATCTCAACTATTGCCAACGATTCCATGCAGAGAGTCCAGAGTGTGGCTCAGGCCACTGAAGAAATGAGCGCCACAATTAATGAAATCGCCGAGAATACGGAACAGGCCCGTTCAGTCACTTCAAAAGCGGTTATTACCGTTGAAAAAGCATCAACCAAAATGAACGAACTGTCCGAAGCAGCCAAAGAGATTGGCAAAGTGGCCGATGTCATAGTCAATATTGCTGACCAGACCAATCTGCTCTCCTTGAATGCTACGATTGAGGCAGCCCGGGCCGGGGAAGCCGGGAAAGGGTTTGCGGTAGTCGCTAATGAAGTCAAGGAACTGGCAGGACAGACCAATAGAGCCACCGGAGATATCCGGCAGAAGATTGCGGCAATTCAACAGTCAAGCGATATGACCATTGCCGAAATAAGGGAGATTGCCGGCGTCATAAGTAACATCAATTCCATAGTCGTGGTCATCGCGGGTGCAGTTGAAGAGCAGGCTGTGACCACGCGTCAGATCGCTGAAGATATCAGTTCAGTATCGATAGGAATTGAGGATATGACCGGTAGTGTCAATTCGGCTGCGGAAGTCGCGGAATCGGTATCTCACGACATTTCTGCGGTCAATGGAACGAGCAATAATGTGCAAAATGGCAGTACTGAAATTAAAAATAGTGCGTCGGGACTGGCAAAACTGGCGGAGGAACTCCAAATACTTGTCGGGAAGTTTCAATTGTAAGCGGCTGAAGTGAGGCTGAATGCATCCCTGTCTGCAGTAGGCAGTGGATATCTACTAATATCCAAAGGAGGAACTATATGATCAACAAAATGATTTCACTGTTTGCAACACTCTTATTCTTGATGATAAGTGTTACATCCAGCTCAGGAGAAACATTGACGCCACAGCTCTGCAAAGACAAGGCCAAAGCGGCGGCAACCCTTGTTCAGGCGGAAGGTGAAGCTGCCTTTGCCAAACTGAAAGATCCCAATGGAGAGTTCAGGTTTGCCGATGGAGCGGGATATATATGGGTTCATAACCTGGACGGCATCATGGTCATGCACCCCATCAACCCTGCACTTGACGGCAAAGGACTCCTTGAAATGCGCGACGTAAATGGCGTTTATCTTTTTGTAGCCATGAACGAACTGGTCGAGGCAAAGGGCGAAGGCTGGGTTCCCTATGCCTGGCCTAAACCGAGTCAAAAAGACAGCTCTCCTAAAGTTTCCTATGTCATCCTGGTGAAGCATGGCGGAGTCAGTTATGTGGTTGGCTGCGGCATGTACGATGTAACTGCCGCTGATATTAAAAAGATGTTTCCAAACGACGCCATTTACGAGGACTGATACTAACCACTTCCCAATATACATATATCTTTTCGATGTTGTTGGCAAAATACGATATATCCGAAGTGGACAAAACCAGGCATATCTAAACCGGGATCACACAAATGGTCGCGGTTTAGCCTTGCACAATTAACAATTTGAAATTCCAACATTTTTTTCATCTCCTGTCAATGATCATAGAGAGATTCTGCTCGAGATCAAAGAAGATAAATTTCCCAGAACAATTAACCCAATGATTGATCAAAAAGCAAAAACCACAGCAGAGAGGGATAGGTCGAATTACTAGACGGTAACCGCCACTCTGTTTTGCCTTATAGAGATTTTCGTCTGCTATCTGGTTGTGTTATCCTCAAAATTGCCTCCGTCACGCTCCTTTTTTTCTGCATCGTCTTGAGTTTCAGGAACTCGGTTGTTATCTGTATATCTATAGAGAATTTTCACGAGAAATACAGGATTATCATACTGCAGACCAAATGTTCCAAAATCAGTAAACAGCTCTAAGAAAAGAGTAGACATTATGATTGGAGGGGAAAATTTTGTTTAATAAATATTTCATCTACATTGTAGTGCTCCTATCATTGTTAGGAGGATGCGCAGGCTCCCAGGCACCCCTTGATGACGAAAGTATCAAAAATCGTCTGGAACCTGGACTCCGAGTCTTATACTTTAACGGCAAATTTCGCCATGTTCGGCAGATCCCCGATGGGGATAGGGCAATTCTCGAAAAAGGGAGGCCAGGTTTGCCCATTTTAGTGATTGATAACAACTTTGGAGAGAACGAGGTTTTTGGCAGTGGCAGGAACCGCGAAATTGGCATACAGATGAAGGGATACCTTCACCTCGAAAAAAAGGGGTCTTACGAATTCCAGGCTTTGTCCAACGATGGAGTTGAGATCATCATTGACGGCAACAGTATTCTGATCGACCCGGACGTTCATTCGGACCGGCTGTCAAATATCGAAACACTTTCTGTACAAGATACCGGATGGCATTCGCTGATGGTTAAATATTTCCAGCGAAAAGGCACGGCGGCAATTACACTTTTCTGGAAAACGCCTGGAAAGGATGAATTTGAAGTGATCCCCGCAAGAGTATACGGACATCTGATGGACGATCCCAAAAACCCATAATATGTCAGAATAGTATCTCAGAAGGCAGCAGCAAGGGACCAAACAAGGTGCTGCCTCTGCCGGATCGTATAATCTATCAAGCGGGAAGCCCGTCTACGGAGGTTAGGCGGCCGCAGTGTCGATAGTTCCTGGAGACCTTATCTCTCCCAAATATCTCTACACAACTGCTGAAGCAAAAGCTCTACTTTTTCTCTGTATAAGAGCGTATTTTTTCGGTTAATAATTTTTGTAGAAGTCTGGCCACCGGCCCGGGTTGGCCTGTGCCAATTGGCTTTCCATCCAGCTGACAAATCGGCGTCACTTCAACAGTTGTTCCGACTATGACCGCCTCGGCTACCTGGTTCATGTCTTTGGCGAATACGGGTCTTTGTTCTATCTTTATCCCCTCTTCGGCGCAGAGTTCCAAGATTGTCATCCTGGTGATCCCGCTCAGGATATAATTAGAGGTAGGAGCAGTAACCAGCGTATCGTCAAAAACAGCTATAAAGTTGCTGTGCGTACCTTCCAGCAAGACCCCGTCTCTTACCAGAATTGCTTCCTGCGCGCCGGCCTCCTGGGCCATCTGATTGGCAAGCACATTGGCGGTGAGTCCGGTCGTTTTCAGATCACACCTGGACCATCGCTGGTCAGCGACGCTAATGGCATTGATGCCTTTTTGGATCTTTTTCTGTGCGGCTCCCGAATCAAAAACATTCGCCACTCCATAGACTGTCAGCTGCGGCTGGGGAACGGGGAAGGCGTGACTCCTCCTGGCTGCCCCTCTGGTCACCTGAAAATATATCGTGGCATCTGCTTTTTCCAGATTGTTTCTTCTCAACAGCTCGCCGGCAACTTCAGCAAGATAGTCAAAATCAGTGGCCGGCAAACGCAGGTGCATCGCCCCGTAGTTCAGGCGGGCGAGATGTTGTCCTGCTCGAAAGAGTTGTCCTCCATAACTGCGGATTACTTCATACAAGCCATCAGCAAAGAGAAAGCCACGGTCGTCCGGAGAAATACGGACATCTTCTTTATCCATATAGGTATCGTTGAAATAAGCAATCATACAATCTTCCAGCAAAATATTATTGGTTGCGCGACGCCTGCTTTTTTTCTCGCTTAGCCGATATGGCTGGAAAAGATCGGCGTTGCGGTTTGGCGATGACAGGATTGTTTTACCAGGGCTTGAAAGAGTGGCAACATAAGTATATCCGGAGTGGCCATCATGAGTTCCGGATGCCACTGCACAAGAGTGATCGGCAGTTCCCTGTGCTCTGCTGCTTCTATTATGCCATCGGAGGCCAATGCCGTAATCCGCAGATCCTTGCCCGGAGATTTGATGGCTTGATGATGACGGGAGTTGACGTTGATGGTAGAACCAAACAACCGATAAAGCCTTGACTCCCGCTCAATGGCAACCCCATGGTCGAGGCCCGGTTGAAAATTTTCACCGGCATGGTAGTGCAACGGAGCCGGCAGTTCAGAGAAAATGTCCTGATAGAGGGTACCGCCAAGTGCAACATTCACCAGCTGCGCGCCCCGGCAAATTGCCAGTACCGGTTTGTTGGTTTCACGGGCGATGCGAAAGGCAGTAAACTGGTAGGCGTCGAGTTCGCAGTTGGTTTTCCCGCAGCAATCTTTTCTCTTTTCGCCGTACTGTTCCGGGGCGATATCAATGCCTCCGGTCAGAAGAACCCCATGGGCCATCTGGAGCATCTCGGACAATTGCCCGATCCGTGTCGTAAAAGGAACAATATACGGGATGCCCCCCGCCGCTTCAATGGAGGTGGTGTAGGCTATGGGCAAAATATGGGAGGGGGTGCCATAAAGGTTACAATCGGTATAGCAGATAATCGCGATAAACGGCTTCATCACCGGCTCACTTAATTTTTGGATCTAATGCGGCGCGTAGACCGTCGCCAAAGAGGTTGAAAAATAAAACAGTCAAAAATATAGCGATGCCGGGAAAGATGGTCATATGGTCGGCTACTCCAATATAGTCGCGGCTCTCGGCAAGCATAGCCCCCCATTCAGGAGTTGGGGGCTGGGCACCTAAACCTAGAAAACTGAGACTTGCTGCGGTTATTATGGAAGTGCCGATGCGCATAGTGAAATAAACGATAACACCACTTAAGGTTCCCGGCAGGATATGGACAAACATCAGTCGCGTGCGCGACGCCCCGACACTTCTGGCAGCACGCACATACAGGCTCTCTTTGAGACCCAGGGTACTGCCCCGGACAATTCGGGCAAAGGTCGGCATACTGAATACCGAGACCGCCACCACCACGTTGACCAGACCGGGCCCAAGGATAGCGACGATGGCAATTGCCAGGAGAATACCTGGAAAGGCAAAAAGGACATCGGAGGTGCGCATGATCAGACCATCGAGAATACCGCCGAAAAAGCCACTGATCAGACCGAGGGTGACCCCGGCAAGTGCGCCGACCAGCACCGAGGTGAAGCCGACGGTCAGGGATATGCGCGCCCCGTAAATGATCCTGCTGAGGATGTCTCGACCATAGACATCCGTTCCGGCAAGATGGTCGATACTGGGCGGCATCATCGACAGATTGTAGTCGATGGCAAAGGGGTCATAAGGGGCAATAAGGGGCGCCATGACGGCGGTACCAACGAGCAAAACAATGAAAATACCGGCGACAAGAGCAGTCTTGCGTTGTTTGAACTTGTGCCAGAAGAGCGCTAAAGGGGTTATTGTCTGCTGATCCATAAGGCGTATTATTCGTAGCGAATTTCTGGATTGATCAGGGCGTACACCATATCAACCAGGAGATTGATGAAGACAAAATGAAACGAATACAGGAGCAGCAAGGCCTGCAATACCGGATAATCCCGCACCGAAACTGCTTCAATCATATACCGTCCCAGACCAGGCCAGGCAAAGACCGTTTCGACCACCACCGAGCCGCCAAGCAGAAAGCCGAACTGCAGACCGACCATCGTCACAACCGGGATAAGGGCATTGCGAAAGGCGTGTTTCCACATGACTTTACGCTCGGAAACACCTTTGGCTCTGGCCGTACTGATATATTCTTCATTAAGGACATCAAGAAATGCGGAAAGGGTAAAACGGGCCATGATTGCCGCCACCGTTGCCCCAAGGGTCAGAGACGGCAACACCAGCTCGGAAAATTTTCCGGTATAACCGGCCACGGGGAACCAGCCAAGGTGCACGGCGAAAAGCTGAATAAGCAGCAGACCCAGCCAGAACTGAGGAATGGAGATACCGGAGACGGAGATGAACATCGCCAGGTAGTCCTGCCACTTGCCGGAATAAATAGCCGCCACCGCGCCAAAAAAAACACCGAAGACCACCGACCAGAGCATGCCGGCCATCGCCAGGACCATGGTTGGCGTATAACGGGTCGAAATCTCCTTAAAAACCGGAATTTTCGTGCGCAGGCTCATGCCCAGATCTCCGGTGCACAAGTTGCCGATGTACCGGAGATATTGGATGGGCAGCGGCTTATCCAGACCAAGCTGCTGACGCAGCAACTCGATAGTTGCCGGGTCAGCATCCTGTCCCGCCATCATCCTTGCCGGGTCGCCGGGCAACAGATGCACAAAGGCAAATGCCAGGATGGAGACCACCAGCAAAACCGGTACCATGGCAAGACAACGTTTAAGAAAAAAACGAATCATATCTCCGTGATACTCCGCCCTACTGGGTCAATTCGGCAAATTCCACAGAAAAGGCGCCATCGGGGAGCGGATAAATGCCCTGGAGGTTTTTAACCTTCGCCGCGATAAGGGTATCGACCAACAGATAGCCCCATGGAGCCATCGGCCAGATCATTTCCTGCAGCTTGGCATAGGCTTCACCGCGAACCTTGCTGTCAGCTGAAGCGAGGCCGGCCTGCACCAGCTTGTCCACTTCCGGATTGGTAAAAAAACCAAAGTTCGACATGGCGGGCGGAAAGGCCGCAGTGGCGAGGAGTGGTCGGATACCCCAGTCGGCATCCCCGGTCGAGGCGGACCAACCGCCAAAGGCTATAAACGGTACCGGCGGTTTATCATCAACCTTGTGTCCTTCCAGCTTGTTATAAAAACTTGCCACATCCATCGACTCCAGATTGCCGGTAATGCCGATCGCCTTCAGCTGCTGCTGGACCATTTCCGTTGCCCGCAGCCGATTCGAGGCATTCGGCGTAAGAAAGACAACCTTGAAGCCGTCGGCATAACCGGCTTCTTTCATAAGCGTCTTGGCTTTTGCCAGATCATAGGGCCAGACGGCCTGTTTTTTATAAAACTGCAGGTTTTCCGGGATG
Source organism: uncultured delta proteobacterium (assembly GCA_963796255.1). GTDB lineage: Bacteria > Desulfobacterota > Desulfobulbia > Desulfobulbales > Desulfocapsaceae > Desulforhopalus_A. The sequence goes on from CAWCLE010000024.1 coordinate 164,952, forward strand.
ATGGAGTCTGCCTCGGTGGCAGCACCGCCAAAGGCTATGCGGATGATGGCCTGCTTATCGAGGGCATAATTGATAGCCTGTCGAACCCGTTCATCACTAAGCGGTTTATACTGGGTATTCAAAACCATATACCGTTCAATGATCGACGGCTTGGAGATAATTTCAATATTCGGGTCACTTTCGGCAACTTTCAGCAGTTCAGCGGGCATCGGGTAAATATACTGCGCCTGCCCGGCGCGCAGCATTGCCAGACGCGAACCGCTCTCAGGAACCGGCCGGAAGGTAATAGAATCGGCCTTTACCTCGCCCCGCCAGTAGTTGGGATTTTTACGGATTGTCACATGATCGCCGGAGACCCATTCGGCAAAGATGAAAGGCCCTGTGCCGACCGGGTGCTTGCTGACCTCGTCGCCGTATTGCTCGATGGATTTTGGGCTCAAGATGAGCGAGCCGGGGTGGGCGACAGCGTTGACGAAGGCGCCAAAAGGTTCATTGAGGATAAAACGCACTGTATAGTCATCGATAACCTGCAGTTCCTTGACCGGCTTCATCAGGCTGCTCCGCTTGTATTTTCCGGTCATCATCCGCGCGATGTTGACCCGGACCGCCTCCGCGTTGAAATCGGTGCCATCGTGGAATTTAATACCTTTGCGCAAAACGAAGGTGAACTCTGTGGCGCCCTCGTTGTAGGTATAACTTTCCGCCAGCAGTGGAACAATTTTGAGATTCTCATCAAAGCCCATCAAACCCTGACAAATTGCCCGCTCGATAGCCCCGGAATAGGTATCCGAAGTATCATGGGGATCAAGTGACTTGGCTGTCGATTCCGAGGCATAGACGATGTCTTGGGGACCGGCATAGGCGGGGCCGGCCAGCATCAGGCCTGCTGCGAATAAGAGCGAAATTTTTTTTAACAGCATACTCTCCTCCTGAAAATGTTGAATGTTGCCGGCCCTGATCAGAGCCGGACGCCATATTGCCGGTTTTCTTCAATGTCCAAAGATCCGGCGATAAAATGTCCTTGGGTGGTTTCGGTAAGTACCACCTGGTCGGGGGGATCGTTTACCGGCCGCACAGGGCTTGGCATTTCCCCAGTTAACATATTGAAATTACTTCTCCTTGCCGGGTCGGCAACGGGTACTGCCGCGAGCAGTTTTCTGGTATACGAATGGCCGGGATTCTCAAAGATATCTCGTCTTGATCCCAGTTCGACAATCTGCCCGAGATACATGACCGCGACCCGGTGACTCATCCTTTCGACCACCGCCATATCATGCGAGATAAAGAGATAGGCGAGACCCATCTCTTTTTGCAGTTCCATCATCAGGTTGAGTACGGTCGCCTGGATGGACACATCGAGTGCGGAAACAGCTTCGTCGGCGACAATGACCTTGGGGCTGGTGGACAGAGCCCGAGCAATGGCGATACGCTGACGCTGGCCACCGGAAAATTCATGGGGATAGCGGCCAGCATGAGCTCCGGGAATGCCGACTCGCTCGAGCAGGTATCCGACCTTTCTCCTTCTGGTCTCTTTGTCCCCAAGACCGTGAATCACCATGGGTTCTTCGATAGAGGCGCCGATGGTGCGTCGGGGATTGAGCGAGGCAAAAGGATCTTGAAAAATAAACTGAATATCCTGGCGTAATCTCTGCATGACCGTAGATGAGAGCTCCATAATCTTCTGCCCGCAAAAAATGATCTCTCCCTGAGCCGGCACCAGTCTGAGAAGAGAATAACCGGCGGTTGATTTGCCGCATCCAGACTCACCGACGATCCCCAGTGTTTCCCCGGGGAAGAGCTCAAAACTGACCTTTTCAACCGCATGAACCAGATGGGTCGGCTTGCCCCAGAAGGTTTTTTTCGAAACGAAATGGGTGGTCAGATCGTTTACTTTCAGGATCGGCTCCGCACCATAATCAGCGGTGTCGATTTCAATCTCCGGCGGCAAGGGTTCATCTGCAGCGCGATTCAGCTCTTTTTGCATTTCCAGGATCGGCAGGGTTGCCGGGTTGCTGCGGCCCCGCATACATCCCAGTCGCGGAACAGCCTTGAGCAGAGCTCTGGTATACGGATGTTTGGGCCTGGCAAAGAGCGAATAGATATCGTTTTCTTCAACGATCCTGCCTTGATACATAACAATAACGCGATCGGCCAGCTCTGCCACCACCCCCATATCATGGGTGATAAAAATAACCGCCATACCCATTTTTTTCTGCAGGTTGCGGATAAGCCCCAAGATCTGGGCCTGAATCGTCACATCAAGGGCCGTCGTCGGTTCATCGGCAATAAGCAGCTGCGGTTCACAGGCAAGGGCCATCGCAGTCATCACCCGTTGCCGCATTCCTCCAGACATCTGGTGCGGATATTCGTTCATCCGCCGTTCAGCATCAGGAATGCGCACCAGCTCAAGGCGATCCCTGACCATCTGGGCAAGAGTACCCTTGGGCACGTTCTGGTGAGTGAGCAGAGCTTCGGCTATCTGGTTGCCGATGGTAAACAAGGGGTTGAGCGAGGTCATCGGTTCCTGGAAGATCATCGACATGTCAAAGCCTCGTATCTGCCCTGCATCCTCGCTGGAGAGCTCGGTAATATCCTGGACCCTGCCATTCTTGCGGCGCAGATGGATCTTTCCTGAATCCGTGCGCACGTAGGCCAGAAGCTGCATGACCCGGCGCATGGTAACCGTTTTGCCGGATCCCGATTCGCCGACAATGGCCAGTGTTTCTCCCTTTTTTACGGAGAAGCTGACATTATGAAGAACCGAGACAAACCCATCGTGGGTCGGAAAGCTTAAGGAAAGATCCTCCACCAAAAGGATTTCATCAGCATGCATTTGTCTGGTTTTACTCAAAATAGCCTTTTTTCAAAAGCGACCCGTTTTTCTTGACCAGAGTTCCGCCGGCAATAACATCGACTACTCGCATAGACGATGGTTCAAGAACGAGGACATCGGCATCGGCTCCGTCGGCGATAATGCCTTTACGTCCCTGTAAACCATACAACAGAGCCGGAGTTGTGGTCAGTGGCTTGAGAGCTTTTTCCAGGTTCATATGCAGTTCGTTCACCATCCTGTTCAGCTCAAAGCAGAGTGAGGCAGGGGTGCCGATGCCCATACCGATAATATGTTTACGTTCCTTGTCCCAGCGAGGCATTGAACCGCCGGCATCGGAGCTGAAAGAGACCTTTTCGAAAAGACCTCGTTGATCGGCGAGGTGGGCAAAGTCAGCAGCAGAAAGATGGTTGTCAGATTCGGCCGGTACCTCCATCATGCAGGTTGCATCGGCGGTTGCACCCATTTCCGCAAGCTGGAAGACTTGTTCCTGCAGGAGCAGGTCCTTCCTGTTGACATGTGTTGGAATGAAGGTGTCAGCACGAATACCGTATTTTTTTATGACTGTAAAAAGCAGCGCCAGTCGCTCCTCTTTGATTCCGGTATGAATAGTAATAATTCCCGGCTTGCCTGCGACCAGCGCAGCCACCCTAACCCCGGCGGCCATGGCAGCCAGGTTTTCTGCACTGACAAAGGGCCCCCGGGTATCGGCAATGGCCAGTTTGAGGCCAATCACCGGTCTGAGATAGGTAAGGTCACGGCCTATTGAGCCGGTTACCGTCGGGGATGGATGCCAGTATGCTCCTGTCAACATGAAAGCGGTCAATCCTTCATTATTAAAGGCTTCGGTTTTTGCATACAGACTCTCCACCGATCTGGTCAGAGAGTCGGTGCCAAGCAGCCCCACTGCTGTTGTTACCCCGTTGTCAAAATTCATCGACAGCTGCATCTCCGGGGTGCGGGTGTGCAAACCACCCTCTCCACCTCCCCCGGTGAAGTGCTGATGGCCATCGATAAATCCTGGGGTCACCGCCATGCCCTTGACATTAATAAGCTCTATTTGTCCAGGCAGGTTTGTCGCCTCGATATGCTCAGCCACGTGCAGTATCCTGCCGCCGCCAATCAGAACGTCCCCTCTGCCAAGAGCAGACGGGGTGTAGATGTCACCATTTTGGATCAGGATCATGCTTCTCAGCCTCTTCGGTGATAGGTGTGTGGTATTAATTTATGAGAACGTATTAACTTGACAGTCAAAAGTTTTACGTCCCTTGTGAAGATCTGACTTGTTTTTACTACGTTTTTTTCAATATATTCAATATATCGCGGAGTGCTTGAATTTGCGAAAATTATGATAGAACTCATGTTAAATGACGGTCTTCACCATCTCCTCCGAGAGGACATCCCTGGGATAAGGTCGCATCCACCAATTCTCATGCGACCAACTTATGACCAAGGTCTTTTTGGTCTTCGATTTTTCTTAGCCTGCATCAAATTTAAAGACGACATCTTTTGGCAGAGCCAATGTCAAAGCTGCCTCTGCAGTTTTCACTAGCGCTGATGGAACTGGACACGCCAGATGACAGCCAGCTTTTTCCGCTCCGAGAAAGATTTTGTTTTGGGTTAGCGGTACAAAGATATCCTGCATTGTGACTTCCCCGATCATCTCCGTCAGTTGCTGAATCATGCTGCAGCCTGAACCAACGATTTCAGTTTTTGCCGTTCTTTTATCACTGCACGTCGCCACAATCCTGCAGGTAAATCCGCAGATTCCAGGATCAACATCAAGGCAGATTTTTTTCATGGTACACTCCCATTGTTTTTCAGCGCCCATAGCCTCATGATCTCGGCGATGAGCTCTTCCTGACCTGGAATAAGGGATTCATATACCAACTGATCGTCAAGGGCGATCGATGGTAGACAACTCCCCTTCAGTTCCCGAAACCGCATATTCCCTTCGAGGGTTTTCATATCCCAGTGGTGAACATCAATATATTTATGTATCTCTTGCGGTAAATCCATTACCGACTTGGCCATATAGACACAAGCCAGTCACTGCCTGAAGTCAGTCAGTAAAAGATCAATCTTAATTTTTATCATCGCAGCCCGCAGGAAACGACTTTGCAATAACTTCAGCCAGAGTTTCCTCCAAAATGGGGCGTGGTGGCACGGTATCAAAATACAGCTCACCGCCAATGAACAGAGAGGGAATTGGAGCAATACGCAGCTTCTTGTACACTCCATCATTACCAAACAACGAAACGGAGAGTTCAAGAAAACGCTTTTTACCCTCTTCTTTTAGAATATCCACCCGACGGTATTCCACATAGGACTCACAAGAAGGCAGAACCTCACGGAGGGCTTCATCCATATAACGGCAGATGAGGCAATGATCCGCTTTTACCATCACTTCGATGACTATTTTGACTTTTTCTTTCAAACCTTCACCAGCCCGCTATACCTTATTACATCTTGATAATACCACCGAAAGGCTGCAATACTTCTCTGGCAGACCATTTTTTCGATGGAAGATATCTACCCAGTTCGCCAATGCCCTCAGGTCTGCCGATAAACACCAGCATATTCAGGATTGCGATTTTGTCAGCTTCTATTGGAGATGGTTCAATTGTCCACTCTCCCATTACATAGCTAAAAAGATGAGCGTGCCCTTCTGATTGCACAAATCCCTTGGCGCGAACAATTGACGCTGGCAGTTTCCCAGCTATTTCAGCTACCTCACGGAGATCACCTCCATGCCAACGATAGGTCACGGACGCCAGATTATCAGGCGGGGTAGACGCAAGATCAGGGTCTGCCAAGAGAGCACTGATGAACTCATCGAGTTCGTTTTGGTTCAATACCTCAGCTGCCCCAATAATGCCAGACTCAGGCTCGCTGGCTTTTTTCCTAAAAGGCAGTGCGTGCAGGCATTCCAGATCGATATCAGCAAAGGTTGTCTCAAAAAATAGAGGCTCCGGGTGGTGCTGCCGAACGAGGTCCTTTATCCTGCCTAGAGTCTCAGCATCCACCAGGTCTGCCTTGTTGATTATAAAGACGGTAGAACTGGCCAACTGTTTTTCCACAGAGGCAAAAATCTCAAAGCACTCCAGGAAATGGGCCGCATCAATTATGCAAAACTGCTCAGCAAATGTAAACCTGCCCTGAAAAATCGGAAGCTGAAGATCACGTCTCAAATCTGATGGATTAGCAACGCCCGTTGATTCAATGATGAGAAGATCCGGCTTGATCTTCGCGCTAAGCTCATAAAGTCCCTTGATAAAATCGGATTTGACACAGACACAGAAAATTGATCCCCGGCTGATCTCCAGCATATCAACATCATCACCTTCAATCAGGGTCCCGTCGATACCAACTTCCCCAAACTCATTCATTAATATGGTGAGTTTTAGCTCCTTGGGAAATCTGCTCATGATACGATTCAAGAAGGTTGTCTTGCCGCTTCCCAGAAAGCCGGTAATAAGAATTACTGAGGTATTGTTACCCATATTGCCTTCCCATCTCTTTCTCAAGGAGGATCTGAAGATAAAAGCTGGAAACCGATTGACGCCCGGTTTCCAGCACAGATTTCATAACCTCCAATCGCTAGTTTTTTCTGGTATTCAGGCCGGCCCCAGCCTTCTTGAGATTTTCATTCAGTCTGGAAAAATCAAACCCCTTGTCCCGGGCAGCCTTGAGGTTTTCAATCATTGGCACAGGTGCCCTCTTAACCATCTCATCTATCAGTTCTTCATACTGCGGAATGATACTTTCAAAGACGACATCGCCTTCGATGCAGATAGAAGGAAGGACCTTGCCTTTCAATGCCATAAACTTGCCGATCCCCTCTTTGGTTTTAATGGACCATTCTTTATACTCAATCATGTCCTGCACCTCGTCCGGCAGGGCTGCAATGGACTCCATCATATACCCGCAGGCAGCGCACTGTACGCTGTCGAGAGTGAGCACATCAATCGTTATCTTCTCTGCCATACTGCACCTTTACATAGGAGTGTTTCACCAGGATTCAGGATACTTGGTGTAATGCATTTCAAACCATTCTCTGGCTTCCAGGACCTGCTCAATATGTTCCACCGGAACATCAAAAGGCATGTCTCAGCCGGGGGCAAAGGTATAGCCATGTTGCCCTCCTGCAGCCAGACTGACTATGGCGTCTTCTCTGGGAGAAATAAGCCCCAGGCTAAGAGCCAGGGTAAGTTTCAGGTTGCCGCCGAAACCCTTGTTGTGTTCCCTTGCAAGGTCACGGACAAAATTTAAATTCATCTGTTCGTCAATGGCAAAACCGTGGGTATCCAGCGCACACACATTTTTCAGCACCTTGGTGGCATTGCCGCAGATAAAGAAATCAGAGGTGCAGCCGGCATCGTTTATCACCTTTACCGCTTCCTTGACATAAGGTGTTACAAATTCCTCAAAGGTCGCAGGTTTAATCTGAGAGGCGACGGGGTCAACGATGGCCACAATCTCACACCCCATGTCGATGTAAAACTGAGCGGCAACCGCGCCAACTTTAGAGGCGCATTCCATAACGGAGTGCACAAACTCTTTGTTTTTGATTACATCCGTGAAAATTCTCACGCCGGCCAGATGCGATGCAAGGGTCAAGGGACCACAGATGGCACCGATCAGCGCACAATCCAACTCGTCCAGCCTGGGTTTAGCAAGTTTTGCGGCTTCAAAAAGGACGGGCCACCTGCCACTATCCCTGGTGGGCAACTGTATGCCTGCCTCTTCAGGAGTCTCATTCGAGCAGGGATGCGTGGTCACCGCAGGGACATTGTCGGGCCACCACTCCAGTTCACAGCCCAGAGAGTGAGCCTCAACGGAAAGATCAAATACCAGCGGAATCCCATCCGCCTTATATTTTTCTGCAGTCGTAATCAAGCCTTTTGCCAACAGCTCGGGATTCTGCAAATATTTATCAGCTGATTCGTTAATAAGATATGCACAATGAACGCCGGCATAAGGTACCCACGGCGCATTCTCTGTTCTTTTACCTCTAATTGCATCAATAAGTTTTTGTTTTGCCATCTAATGTCTCCAGTTAAGCAAAAAATAGTACGGAGTACTGTCGATCTCTACTTCAATTACTCGTTTTTTCTCGTTTTTATCTCAAACTGAGATTTAATCTGTGTTCCAGTTTGTCAACAAGTAAAGAACAGGGGAGCGTCAAGGTCAGGTACATCACGGTAACCACTGTCCAGATCTCTATGGTATGCAGGGTGCTGGTCATTAATTCAATACCCTGAAAACACAGCTCCTGAATCGAAATTACCGAAACAATGGATGAATCTTTAATAAGTGAAATAAACTGCCCCGCCATGGGAGGCATAATTCTCTGAAACGTCTGGGGCAGGATCACGTGCCGCATCTGCTGGTACCCTGTGAGCCCCAGAGCATGGGAAGCTTCCCATTGCCCCGAGTGAATGGACTCGATCCCAGCTCGCACTATTTCTGTTATATATGCACCTTCAAAGATCGCCAGGGTCATCAGGGCAGCAAAAAACTGGGTTAAATATCCAGGCTTGGCAAAAAATATTGCAAGAAGATTCTGTGCCTCTGGAGAAAGGGAATAAGCCCAGTCATCTATCTGAAGTGGGGAAAGAAGCTGGTCTCCCACAAAAAAATAGGCGATAAAAATAATGACCAGAGGCGGGAGATTGCGCATCGTCTCAACATAGGTCGTTGCCAGCCAGCGGATGGATTGTATACTGCTGGTCTTGGCAATACCGCTTACCACTCCAAAGATGGTGGCAAGAATTATTCCCCAGAAGCTCAAGCGTATCGTTGTGTAAAAACCAACCATGAGGATGCCGGACACCCACTCATCCTGTTTCTTATCAAAGCGGAAAATAAATTGAGTGATGGAATCCCAGGCCCAGTTATAGTTTAGACCAACCTTTACCCGGTAAACAAAAAACGCACCGAGACAGAGCAGAAAAGTACCGATCAGCAAATCTGTAACAGTTAAAGGGAATTTTCTCCTCATTACCGGGACATCCATCAATAATCGTTAACAAGAGATATGGTGTGGAACTATCCGCACCATATCGGCTATTACTTCATCTGCTCGAAAATCTGGGAGCACTACTGGAGCTGAGACTTCCATTCCATGCCGCGCCACCAGTAATCGACCTTTTCTTCCAGAAAGCCTTCGGCCTGTACCCCTACTATCCAGTTGTTGAGATAGGCGAGAGTGTCCGGATCGCCCTTGCGAACGCCCATGCTGATTGGTTCTTTTGTCAGCGTACCTGGAAGAAGTACTAATGTATCAGGATGTTCGGCAACCAACTGCGCAGGTTCCGGCAAAGACTGGATGATTGCGGTTGCTTTACCGTTAAGCAATTCCTGAACCATAGAGCCATTATCAGAGAATAATCTTTTTTGGGCTTTGGGGAGCAGTTTTTTGGAAGTTTCAGAAGCGGTAACACCCACACGTGAAATGACGGTATAGGCAGGATCGTTCAAATCCATAGCAGTTTTTATCTTGTCTGCGTACGCCTTATTAATACATATCTGGGTGCCGGTATAATCATAGGGCTGAGTAAAATTGATTTTCAGCGCTCTCTGGGGAGTTCCAGTCATACCAGCAATGACGAGATCGAATTTCCCAGTCAGCAGCGAGGGGATCAAACCATCCCATTTAGTCGGAACAAATTCAATCTCGACCCCCATATCCTTTGCCAGACGTTTCGCAACATCAATTTCAAAGCCGATCCATTCTCCGGTTTTACTCTGCATGGCCCAGGGCACAAAGGTGGACATTCCCACTCTCATTTTGCCACTGCGAAGAATTTTTTCGATCGTACTGGACTGTGCCAATTCTTTCTGCACATCTGAAGCTGCAAACACTGAGGTAATACTCAGAGCCAGAAAGATAGAGGTCAGTGCAATTAACATCCTGGTAAAGCGTGTTTTCATGTTCATCTCCTTGGTAAAGTGTTTATCTGCGATCACAACCAGTCCTGACAATACTGTTTATCACCTCCTTTTTACTCAACCGCTTAATTTTGATAGCAACAGACGATTCAACAAGGTATACCATTTAACCACTGGCCTGCATGATTTTTTTAAAAACCAAAAATCTTATAATATCTGACTGAGGAACAGCTGCGTCCTCTTCTCCTGCGGATTTGAGAAAAAATTATCTGCGGTTCCACCCTCAATAATTTTTCCCTCATCCATAAAAATTACCCAGTCGCTGACCTCCTGGGCAAAACCGAGTTCATGAGTGACGCAGATCATGGTCATTCCCTCCCTGGCCAGCGTTTTCATTACTTCGAGAACCTCACCGATCATCTCCGGGTCCAGAGCGCTGGTCGCCTCATCAAAGAGCATCACCTTTGGTTTTAAAGCCAGGGCCCTGGCGATGGCAACCCTCTGCTGCTGCCCGCCAGAGAGCTGGCCGGGATAGGAATTGATCTTGTCGCCTATTCCCACCTTTTCAAGCAGCTCCATGGAGACAGCTTTCGCCTCTAGAGCCGAACTTTTCTTCACGAGCCTCTGGGCCAGCATGACATTCTGCAGGACCGTCATGTGCGGAAACAGGTTAAACGACTGAAAAACCATGCCCATTTCTCTACGGATCTGCAGCCTATTATGCTTGTTGTCATCAAGAGGTATGCCGTCAAATATAATCTCTCCGGAGTCGATTTCTTCGAGACCATTAAGGCACCTGAGGAAGGTTGACTTTCCTGATCCCGACGGGCCGATGACGACAACCACCTCAGCCCGGCGAATGTTTGTCGAAAAATTACTGAGGGCAGTAACACCATTGGGAAATGTCTTACAGATATTATTCACATTGATGATATAGTCGCCAAATTCCTTTTCAACCATGTGCCCTCTCTTCTTTTTTAAATGATGGCTCCTGCCCTGAACAAGTACTGCTTTCCCGGCTAGTGTTGCACCTTGAACTTCCTCTCCAATAGAGCGACGATCTGTGATATCGATGTTGTCAGGAGCAGGTAGATGGCTGCGATAGTGAAATAGATTTCGAAGGTTAAAAATGTCTCGGCAACTATCGCATTAGCCTGCATCGTCATCTCATAGACCGCAATGACGCTGACAAGAGATGAATCCTTAATAAGTGAAATTGTCTGGCTTGTTAACGGTGGCAACACCCTGCGAATAGCCTGAGGAAGTATAACCTTGCGGTATGAATCAAACCTGGTCAGCCCCAGACTGTGGCAGGCTTCCCATTGCCCCTTATGGATGGAGACGATGCCGGAACGGTAGATCTCCGAGGCATAGGCGCCTTCAAATAAACTCAAGGTGAGTATGGCTGCGAACAAGCGGTCAATCCCGAGAATCGGGGCGACAACAAAATAGACAAAAAAGAGCTGGACGATGAGCGGGGTATTTCTGGCAATTTCGAGGTAAATCTTGGCGGAAGCCCGCCCGATTATTGATTCAGATAACCGCAGGAGGGCGGTCACCAAGCCTATAACATAGGTCAAAACCATACTGACCAGGGTGATATATAAGGTGACTTTCAGCCCTTCGAGCAGCGGCCCAAGGGTAAAGACACCGTCCTTAAACACAAACAAAAATTGAGGTACCCGGTACCACTGCCAATGATATCCCTGCTCCGACGCCCCTCGAAAAATGATATAACCAATAGCCGTCATGACAAAAAGGTAGACAGCAATATGTTTTACAGGAAGGTTGGCAAGTAGAGAACACTTCTTCTCTGAAATCTTGGGAATTGATTTTGTGCCCTGTAGATCCGTTTTGGTCATTACTCTTTCCTTTACCGCTGACAGGCAGGCGCCCTCATCTTCGCGGTGAGAGGAATAAACATCAGCACAACAGAAGAATTCCGCTGTCGAACAGTATTCTATAACTTACAGCCGTAAGCCGTATGCATATCCCTGCAGAGCGCTTGTTCATTCATTTATCGGTTTTGAACCAAGCCATGGGTTCGATCTTCACCTCCACCGCCTTCATTAGTGGGAAACCGTCAACGGGATCGTTCCTGTCATCAGGGATAATCAAGTTGACATTACTCTCTCTCCAGCCATGGGTTACCTGGGTCACTCCCGGCAAGATCTCAGAATCCTTTACAACTTTTACCGGTATATTTATTGAACCTACTGCTGAAGTCACCGTCACCATATCCCCTGTGCTGAGTCCAAGAGCCCTGGCATCGGACGGATGCATCTCAATATCCGGATGAGGAATGGCTGTTATACACCTTTTGAAGTTTCTGTTTCTGCCATGCGTGTAAAATACATTCCTTGCCCCCGTCACCATAACAAAGGGATATTCCGGATTCGGCGAACTCATATAGGCTGGAGCTATATATTCGGGGAGATACGAGTAGCCGTATTCTCGCAGATACTCTGAGACAAACTCAAATTTCTTTGATTTTGTCTGCAGACCCTGCTGCTTATATTTCTGATAACGTCTAGGTGCATACTCTAATCCTTCGGGGTGAGCCAGTATTTCTTCATATTTAATACCGGTACCTCCCAACATCCACCTGTTCAGTTCCTCAGAATCCTCCCATGGAAAATACTCTCCCTTACCAAGTTTTCCCGCAAGTTTTTTTAGAAAAATGTATTCACTGTCGCAACCGGGAAATGAGACAATTTTTTTTGCAAGACTAATGGTCTGATGAATAGGGTGACAGTGAAATTCCGAGTTTTCTAAAAATGTCGCTGCCGGCAGTACGTAATCTGCAAGCTCAGCCGTGCCGGTCATGAACAACTCTCTGACGACAAACAGATCAAGGGCCTTAAGTGCCTTAATCACCTTGTTACTGTTCGGGTTGGTCAGAACGGGATTGGCACCTGCAAGTATCATCCCTTTAAGGGGATAGGGCTTTTCAGTCAATAAAGTGTCCATGGCTGTCATGGTATGGCACTCCTGCCGATAGTCATAGAGTGCCGGATACTTTTCTGCGCCAATTGGCCCCAAATGTCGCAGCGATTTTTCGCTATACAGCGTCAGTTCTTTAAACTTCGGCTTTTCTGCCAGGAAATTCCCCCCCTCGTGATCAAAATTCCCGAGCAGGCCATCAAGACAGGCAATCGCCCTAATATTGTTTATACCGTTCTCATGATGTTCAAGACCATTTCCTGCATAGATAGAGACTTTTGGCCGACATCCGGCGATCTCTCTAGCCAGGTGCACCACCGTCTCGGCAGCCAGTCCCGTCTCCTTTTCTACGCGTTCCGGGGTAAACGCCTGTACATAGCGGGAATACTCCTTGAAGCCAAGAGTGTATTTGCCAATAAAAGCGTGATCTATGCTATCATCCTCGATAAACTGCCTTGCCAGCCCCAGCGCCAGAGCGCCGTCAGTTCCAGGGAGGATCTGCACAAACAGATCGGCCTGGCGGGCGATGGCTGAGAGCCTGACGTCGATGACGATAAGTTTGCCTCCATTCTCCCTTCCCTTGAAGATTGACTGGGTAAGATTTGGCTGGGAATAGGGGGGATTGCTTGCCCAGATGACAGCACATTTTGAATATATAAAATCCTGTGTCGCCCAGTCTCCGGTAACCAGCGCATGTCCCATCCATCTGCCGACATAGCATCCTGAATCATTGGAGAAATAATTGGGGGAGCCGATGGCATGGATAAATCGCCGGTACAGGGCTTCCTGGGTAAGAAAACCAAGGGCCTCACCCTTCCAGACGCTCATCGCCCGATCGCCCCACCGGGCCTGAATTTTCTTTATCCTCTCGGCTATTTCATCATAAGCCTGATCGAGATCAATTTCCTGCCAGCCGTTGCCTGTTCGTTTAAGGGGGGTCAGTATCCGGTCCGGAGCATTGACCAAATCAACACCAAGCCTTCCTTTCACACAGAGACGGCCGGCATTCCATTTGTGTTCCTTGAGGCCGGTGATCTCGACAATGGTGCCATTCTCAACAAACACGTTGATTCCGCAACGATTATCACACATTCTGCACAACGACGTATAGTGCTCTCTTTTTCCCGCAGGATCTTCCATGTTCGTTAGCCGCCGCTTTGCACTTCGTTATTGCTTGAAATCGTCTCAATAAACCGCTTGAATATCAGCCGGTTATTCAGACATGAGTTCTGAACCGTAGTATATTGAAGCGCCCCCGAGATACAATATGCGACACAGTTTGGCTCTCCTTTGCAGAGATTGCATTTTCTGCTCACCAAATTGATTTTATCAAAATGAATATTGCCAAAGGGACATGCCAGCATGCACATCTTGCAGCCGATGCACTTCTCGCTGATAATTTCAATAGCCCCGGTCACCTGATCCTTGACAACGGCGGCCGCCGGGCAGATTTCGAGGCACCAGGCATCGTCACAGTGCATGCATGTCTGCGGCAGGCAGATCTTCACATCATTGTGATATTCAACCCGAATATTTGAATCTTCACGCCTGAAATCTCCTGACTGCCTGAATGCACATGCATACTCGCAGTTCCTGCACACCACACATTTTCTTAAATCCATGGTTATGAAACGCATGTATCATTCTCCATGGGATAAACATCCATACAATCTACCTTTTCCATCAACCAGTTTTATCTTAAAAAAGCCTTATGATGGTGGGAAATGTTCCAGGCCATAATAGTCTTCAAATCTTTCGGTGTGCCATGTATCCTGACCTTCCCCCTGATCAAAGGTCGCAGCATACCCAACGTGGCGACAAGCTCGGACTCTCCGACGGCCACTGCACCAACGGGCACGCACTCTTTTACCACAATTTTCAAATACTGGTTGTCAGCCAGACTCTCATCAACCCAGTTGTCCCCGTCCCCGCCATCCATGAAATCGCCCATAGAGGCAACCGTGACATCAAACATCTGGGTCACATTCATGTTTAAACTTCCCGTATACACCTCGCCTGTTGACGCCATACTTTTACCGGCAACAATTCCCGTCTCTATTGCCGTGGGCCACAGTGCGTGAACGACCGGCCTGCCGTCGAGATAGGAAGGAACCATAGCAACATCACCGGCTGCATAGACGCCGGGAAGAGAGCTCTCCATCCTTGCATTTACCACAATCCCCTGCTGCACTGTAATACCGGTATTTTTCAAGAAATCGATATTTGGTCTCACCCCTGTACCGACAATTATCAGGTCAACGACAAGATCACTGCCATCACCAAAGCGGAGCACATACTCGCCTTTGCGAGACCGCGTCACTTCTGTTGTAAGGGTCCCGACACGCAGATCCACACCCTTTCCCCTGATTTTAGCTGCTAGTATTTCGGCGCCCCGTTCATCAAGAGCCTTTGGCATTATGCGATCCATCAACTCTATGACGGCAACATCAAGCCCTTTCACCAGTGCCGCCCAGGCACCCTGAAGAGAAACGAATCCTGATCCTAGAACCGCTACGCGCTTACCTGAGAGGAAGGAAGGTGCCATTCGGCAAGCATCATCCAATGTCCAAAGATGATGGACTCCCTCACCTTCCAGCCCTCTGATGGGTGGCTTTATCGGGGATGAACCAGTGGCAATAAGCAATTTGTCGTAGGGGATAACCTGCCCGCTGTCAAGGACAACCTGCCGCTCGGTTGGCATAAGATCGACAACCTTTCCTGTGATGCACTCCGCATTCAGCTTTTGGTAGTAGTGATCATCACGAATAAACAAGTTATCAAAGGAAACTTTCTCTCGAAGATAATAAGGGAGCATCACCCTGGAATAGGGTTTACTTCCCTCGTAAGTAATAACAGTAACAGTTGAAGTTTGATCGTGATTTCGAAAGGCTTCAAGACAGCTTAGACCTGCAGCGCTGTTACCAATTATTACAATTTTCATTGCAAAATCTATTCGTTTCTAAAAATATTCAACATGTCATCGACCGTTGCAGTGAGTTCGTACGAAACTGACAATGAAACATTTTACACTCCATGCATTTATGCTCAGCTTTTGCATCACAGGCGTCTTCCGTTATCATGAGAAAGAATGAAATTGATTTGGCGGGCAACATGATGGCCGACGCATTCAAAAAAACTCCTATTGATTTATGATCAACCAACTTAAAAAGCAGGTATTGCTGCTCCAGGGGATACCCGTTTATCCCGGGTGCAAATCTCTTTCCTATTGTTAAACCGTCCACGCCACAAACTCTTTCCACCATATCACAGATCTTTTCACTGAGCAGATCCAACATTGCGGTGCCAACCGCATCAAAGAGCGTTGACTCGTAAATCTGACCATTTTTGGCAAGTTTACTGCAATGTTTTTCTAATCCGTCCCCCAGAGTACCGACTGCAGCTACTGCCAACTGGATTTGCGAATCCATGCAGCACAAGGGAAGCTTCAAGTGCAAACCATTCTCAAGTTGAACACCTTCCCCTGGAATTGTTCTGCTGACGGCGAAGAGCTGGTATACCGCCTGAGGTGCAGTGAAATCAGATGCCGCCGCAATGCCGTGGAGAATTCGTTCTCTGGTCTTTTCCGATATTTTATAGTGACTTCCGGCAAAATACCGGGCCACAGCCTTCACGGAGACATCTTCTTTTATAGCAGCAAGATCGAGTATTAGAGAGCTGATCATTGCCCTACTCTTCGATGCATGTACCACTTGTCCTCTCACCAAACCAGAGGAGGAAGCAACAATACGCATTGTTTCCTCGTGGCTTTTTGTTTTTAATAAAGAAATTCAACGCCCATCCCGGCAATTTCATCCTTTATCCGGCGGAACATATCCATATGTTCAACTGTCGGTACAGCTTTAGCCGCGTCATAGCATTCGTGATACTCGCTCCCCTTCGGTGCATCCGCTGCATTGTCCTCATACTTCGCCAAGAGCCTGTTGGCAATTTCGTTGGCCTGCTCTCTAGTCATACCCTGCCTGGCAACAGCATGCCCCACTTCACATCCTAAACGAGCTTCAAGCGGTGTTGCCCTGTTGCGGTATTTATTTCTGGTTGAAGCCATTTCCCAAAGCTGCCAGCTGGTAACTGTTGATACCAGTGCATGCGCGGCAGTCTCCCGGAAAAGCATCTCGGTCATTGGACCGGCATTGGCAAAACCATTGGAGGTGTAGAGCAGTTTGCTGTTTCGGCTAAGGGCCTGTCCGGCCATTGCGATTGACCAGAGCAACTCTCGTGTGGTGTTCGAGCCATAGTTGAGATGAAACGGGAAGTGCTGGTTGAACATGGCTCCATGTATAACAAGACCAATAAGGCTGTAGGCTACTGTTGCAATGGCTGTCCCCTCGGAGCCGCCGCACCAGCCGCCGTAAATTGCTCCGGTAAGATTCCCGGTGAAAGAACCATACTGAGCATAATGGAGGGATCTGTTCAACAGAGTATCGGCCGTTTTAAATTCAGTCAGCGAACCCACTAAACGAGCATCTGTCGTCTGCACGCCCCATTCATTATTGGAGACGGCGATCTGTCCGGAATCATGCTCGGCAGTTCCAACCGCAACCATGAATACACCCGGCCGGCCAAGAAGTCTTGCCACCATTTTCTGGTTCTGGATATGCTGAATACAGCCTGAAATCTCGGTTGGCCCTCCAGATTCGATCAGATGACCAAAGGTCTCCTCTAAAATAGGGCCACACAGGCCATCAAGCAGGGGTTCCTTGAGATATGCCATACACATCGACTGGTGGTATTTCTCGTCGACGGTGATATCAGGACTCATAATGCAGAAAGGAGGCTCGGTATCTTCGACAGAGCGATGCTTCATGACCCTGGCTTCCCTGCCGCTGCCAACGGTGTACTGTCCCTGAGCCATATAAAGCGCTTCTTTTATCTCCTCGTCGCTCACCTGAATAATGCGATGCGAGTCAGTATTGTAATAGCCTACTTCCCTGAAGAGATCCCATGCTGCCTGCCAGACCCTATCCGCCATTTCCTCGTCACTTGGGCACGGGTTTTTCGGGTCATATTTGATTTCATATTCTTTAATGAGTTTCTTCAGGGTCGGAGAGAAAACTCTGGGGAGAAAGTCATCCTCGTCGATAAACTTTCCTGTTCTCGATCGTTCTAAGATTTCCCAATGACGGTAGGGTGTTGCCATATGTACCTCCCGGTCTTCAGCGAGACCTGTTTATTACAGAAAACCAGTTCTGTTTGTCGTAGGATTATTTACCCGCTAGGGCTGCAGAGAATAACTCAGGTGCCGACTTTGCATCATAGCAGTAGAGATCTGCGCCGATCTTATCTGCCCACATCTGCGATGTCGGTGCGCCGCCGATAACCACCTTGTATTTATCCCGGATTCCTTTTGATTTCAGGATCTCGATGATCTCCAGCTGACGAGGCATGGTTGTGGTCATGAGTGAAGAGGAGGCAATGAAATCCGCATCCATTGTCTCGGCTTCTTTGACAAAGGTCAACGGATCAACGTTGTACCCGAGATCTTTTACGACGAAGCCATTGGTTTCAAGTATCAACTTGACAATATTTTTGCCTATCTCATGCAGGTCACCTTTGACCACGCCTAGAATGACCTTACCCTTTACCTCCCGGCCACCCGTCGCCTCCAGATAGGGCTCAAGCACTTTGACCGCTGCGGTGAGGGCTTCTCCGGAAAGCATGATCTCAGGAAGAAAGATCTCGAGTTTGGCAAAAAGTTCTCCGACATGGGCCATGGTTTTTGTCAGTGAGTCAATCATCTCCAGAGGTTTACACCCCCCTTTCAACAATTCCTCGGCAACTTTTTTTGCCTCTTCAGCATCTCCGTCCTCTACAAGTTTACATAATTTTTCCAATGACATAACACTACTCCTAGGTATTAGGATTGCTCTTTTCGGCACAGATCGCCATAACTCTCAGGCTCTATCTGTATCAACAAGCTGTAGAGTTCACACACGAACTCCAACCGGTATATACAGGTATAAAACATATATTCCACAGCCGGCAACCTTGTCAAGAGTATTTTCGCCCAGCCTGCTGGAGCACAAGCCCGGTTGAATCGGAAAACAGTGTCGATTATTCACGCTAAAACAGCCAGTAAAGCATGATCTAAAAAATGGACAAATGTTACATTTTAGTAACAAACAAATAATTCAAAAAACCATAAATGTAATTTCAATGACTTTATTACCTCTCTATTCTCGGAGCAGTGAGTTATCAAGTTTTGGTGAGAACACATCCCTGAAAGCCAGTTCACCGCGCATAAAATAGTGCACGTAGCAGACCGGCCCACTCGCTGCGTACTCAACCCGCTTGAAATGAAATGCCGGGTAACCGGGTGCAACCTCAAGAGCATCGGCAATCGGTTCAGGAAGATTCACTGCCATCAAGTCCTGCGCTATTTTGATTATTTCAATCTTATATTTCTTGGCGAGAAGTTCATGGATCGATTCCTTTTCAAGATCCTCCATGAGGATTCCAGCCGCCTTTTCAATGCAAATATAGTGAATTGCGTACCGCACCGGCACATCGTCGAAATAGCTGAGTCGAACGAACCGTATTACCTGCTTCGGCCAGCCAAGCAGGCGGGCTTCCTCAGCCGGCGGTTCAATAACGCCTGCCTGCAGTATTTTTGTTGAGGGGGTAGCGTTTAAATCCCGCGCCCAGAGTCTGAAGGGGCGCACCCGAAAAAATCCGGAATAATGCTTCTGCCCTTTTACAAATGATCCTTTGCCATTTATCCTGGTTATAAAGCCTTCTCTCTCAAGCTCATCCATCGCCTTTCTGGCAGTCATTCGGCTCACCGAAAAAAAACCAGCCAGCCTGTTTTCCGAAGGCAATGCATCGATAAAGCTTTTTGAGGCGATCCCTTCGAGGATGTAGGCCTTTATTTTCTTGTATTTCGGCAGAGAAGAAGGGGATGATTCTTCAGAGGAATATATTGGGGGCATAACGGCACCTGTCTATACAAAAAAGGTAACCGTTCACCAGCACCCCATTTTCGTCCGATCAGGCCCCCCTCACATAGCCAACTATAGCTCGGAGGCCTGCTTGAATGAAACTGGAGCACTGGTTGAACGGTTACAGATCCGGGTTATACGGTTGTCTATTGTGTTCCGGTGAACCATTGCCATAAAAGTAATGAAATGCATTTCAAACGACAAACTCAAACCCAGTTAAAAAAGGATAAGGCGTATTCAGGGCTCCATACATTAGCATACTTCAACGACTTAGCCGCAAATGATTTTCAAATAAGGCGTAAGTCCTTGTCTAATATTTCTTGACAGAGGATATGGTCTCAATTAGAAAATAGGCATCTTAGCTGTATATACAGGAACTTCCAGGCCCCTCTTTTCCTCAAGCCTGCATCCGATTTTTTAGTAAAACCGTACACCAGGTCGGGTTCTCGGCGAAAATCTGCAAAGACCAACGTGTCGGCACGTATTCAGTTATCCAACAAACAGAAGAGGAGAGACCACCATGAGTCTTGGTTTTAAATCGCAATGCGTACCAGAGTACCGCGTATTGAATGAGGCTCAGATAAAACGTATTCACTGTGCCACTCTGGAACTTCTTGAGACCGTCGGGATAAAAGTCCTTCATGAGGAAGCCCTCGAGATGTTGCACGGTGCAGGCTGCAGGGTGAAATCCGATAATATCGTCCTGATCCCCAACTGGCTGGTCGAAGAGTGCATCCGGACCTCCCCTTCAAGGATCACGATATATAACCGGCTGGGCGAAGAAGCTATGAGGCTTGAAGGCAACCGCAAACACTACGGTATGGGCACAGACCTGGTACATACTTACGACCTTGAAACAGGTGAAATACGCCAGTCTCGACTGCAGGATGTGGTCAATGCCGCAAAAATAGCCAATACCTTGGAGGAAATTGATTTCACAGGTTCCTACGCTCTGCCATATGATTCACCGATGAATATGAGCTATATTGATTCTTTCAAGGCCCAGATTGAAAATTCGATAAAGCCAATCTTCTTTACTGCAGCCGGCGTTATCGATTTAGCCGTCATCAATAATATTGCCGCAGCTGCAGTTGGGGGACCCGACATTCTCAAAGAAAAACCGATCCACATCCACTATTCGGAGCCCCTGACACCTTTGACTCATACCGTTGGCGCAGTACAAAAACTATTTTACTGTGCCGATAATCTTATCCCCGTCAATTACACGCCTGGGATGATGTCGGGCGCCACGGCACCGATAACCCTTGCCGGGGCAATCACCGTGGGAAATGCCGAAGCGCTTTCTGGTCTGGTCATGCATCAGCTGCGCAGAAAAGGGGCACCGATCATCTCGGGCTTTGGCATGTCCACTCTGGACATGAAAACAACGGCCTGTGTATACGCCTGTCCGGAATACCGGCTCGCCATATCAGCTTGTGCCGACCTCTATCACTACTATGGCGTCCCGATGTGGGGCACAGCGGGCGTCAGCGACGCCAACTGTATTGACCAGCAGGCGGGTATGGAGTGGGGAATATCACTGCTGACCTCTGCCCTTGATGGCGCTAATCTGATTCATGATGTCGGCTACCTGGGCCAGGGAATGATTGGCCACCCCGCGGCTCTGGTTATCTGCGCCGAAATAATCAGTTATGCCAAACGCCTGGCTCGTGGTTTCAGCATAGATGATAGCGATATAAGTATGGACGTTATTCGTAAAGTTGGTCCACAGGGGGATTTCCTCAACACTCACCACACCCTTAAAGGCTTCAGAAAGGAGCATTGGCTGCCGGAACTCAGCAACAGAATGCCCCTGGCCACGTGGAACAGCTTCGGTTCAAAAACCCTGCTCGATAAAGCAGTTGAAAAGGCGACAAAAATTCTCAAAGAATACCGTCCTATACCGCTTATTAACGGAGCCCAGGAGGCTATTGACGCTATTAGAAACAATGCGGTCAAGAAGGTCGAAGGGATACTTTTCGAATCGTAGGCGAAAAAGACTCGGATCCATCTTTATAGAAATGCACATTAAAGGAGTTACAGCAGGATGAAACAAGAGACAGCGACCGTTATTTTTCAGCCTTCCGGCAGACGGGGCAGCGTCCCGCTGGGAATCAGCATTGTGGAAGCGTCCCGTCTTCTCGGTGTAGATATTGAGGCCCCTTGCGGAGAACATCAAGTTTGCGGCAAATGTCAGGTTCGCATCGAAAACGGTGTATTTGAAAAGTTCGGTATTAGATCCGGCCAGGAACATGTCAGCCCGCTAGAAAGCTCTGAGGCAGAAATCATCGACACCAGGGAGAGAGAGGAAGGTTGCCGCCTCGGCTGTGCAGCGAAGGTGCAGGGTGATCTGCTCATCTACGTTCCTGAGACCTCCAGAGGGGCCAAACAGGTGGTAAGTAAGGCCGCAGGATATCTTGACATTGAACTTGACCCTGCCGTGAAGCACTACCACATCAAGGTATCACCCGCTACCCTTGAAGACGGTACTGCCGACTTTGAAAGGATCAGCCGCTTTCTCGAAAAAGAGTACGCCCTCTCTGGCCTTGACATCCATCTCGATGCGTTGCGCTCTCTCCCAGGAGCCCTGCGAAGTGGAGAATGGGAGATAACCGTAAGCGTATGGATGGACCAGGAGATAATCAGAATAATCCCGGGCACAACCACCAGGGGCTACGGCATGGCATTCGATATCGGTACCACAACAATCGCCGGATATCTCTGCGACCTTGAAACCGGTAGGGTCATCGACACCTTTTCCGCAATGAACCCCCAGGTAAAATACGGTGAAGATGTCGTATCACGAATCTCCTATCACATGGGCAACCCTGACGGACTGGCAAGGATGAGCAGTGACATCATCAGTGCGGTCAACAGGTTGATCGAGGAAGCTGTTGGAAGCCTGCGTGAAAATCCAGAGCTGCAGACATCTATCGGACCAGCATTGAGTGCGGAAGACATCATCGACCTCGCCTTCTGCTCTAATACCGCCATGCACCATATTCTTCTTCAGCTTGACCCTGAACCTCTGGGATCGATTCCTTTCTCTCCTACCATCCATCGAGGCATCAGCCTGAAATGCAGCGATTTAGGACTGAAGGTTCACCCAGGAGCAAAAGCTTTCTTTTTACCGAGCATTGCTGGTTACGTTGGTGGCGATACCATCGGCGTCATGCTTGCCCAGACTCCTCAGGATTCAGAAGAAATGCAGCTCATCATCGACATCGGCACCAATGGTGAGCTGGTTTTAGGGAACAGGGAAAAGCTGATATGCTCCTCCTGCGCAACAGGTCCTGCACTGGAAGGAGCCCAAATTGAATTTGGCATGCGCGCTGCTCCAGGGGCCATTGAACGGGTAAAAATAGACTCGGCAACCTGGGAAGTGGACTACAAGGTGATTGGCAGAACAGCTTGGAGAAAGTACTCACTCCCTGAAGAAATGCAAACAAAAGGAATTTGTGGCTCAGGCATCCTGGATGCACTGGGAGAATTACTCCTCGCCGGTATTGTTGCAAAGAGTGGAGCCTTCAGTGCAAAAGCTCAAGAATGTAAACGCGTTCACAGAAATCCAAAATCCGGGTTCAACGAATTTATTCTGGCATACGCAGATGAAACCAGTATAGGCAAAGACATAGTGATCAGCCAGAAAGATATTCGTCAGATTCAAATGGCCAAGGCATCCATCTACACCGGCTGCAAACTGATGATGAAAAAAATGGGTATTACTTCTCCGGACAGTATTAAAATAGCAGGCGCCTTTGGCTCCCATATTGACAATCATCTCGCCCGGGTAATTGGAATGATACCAGACTGCCCGCAAAATATCGTCCGCAGTGTCGGCAACGCCGCAGGAGACGGTTGCAGAGCTGCCTTATTGAACCGGCAAAAAAGAAAAGAGGCAAACAGGCTATGCCGCAGTGTTGAATATCTGGAGCTGACCCTGGAAGACACCTTCCAGCGTGAGCTTGTGGCAGCCACTCAACTTCCCCATATGGTCGACGAATTTCAATATCTTAACCATTCTCAATCTTAAAAAAGTTACGATCCGGCAAACATGACACGCCTAAGGCGATTCGCTGTCGGTGTTCTCAAAAACAAAGCGTAGGCAATACAGCACAAAAAAATGCGGCAACTTTGCTTTTCACCACGCTTGGTTTTTAACTATTTAAAAATGTCTGCAAACACTCACTTTTTTCAACAGATTGAAGCTTAGAATAAATTTACCGTGACCGCTAAAGGGTTTAATTAAATGTATTGCACTGCCCCATATCACCACTGTTCAGCCCTGTACGGAACCATTGCACTCGTTGCGCGGACGTTCCGTGGGTAAAGGAATCGGGAACGACATAGCCCCTGGTTTTTTTCTGCAGGGTGTCGTCGCCGATCATGCTGGCGGCGTTGAGCGCCTCTTCCACATCACCCGGTTCCAGGATATGACGCACCCGGTTGGCATGATTGGCCCAGACGCCGGCAAAGCAGTCGGCCTGCAACTCCACCTTTACCGAAAGCTTATTATAATCGGCCGGAGAAAGGCGGGCGTGCTGCGCCTGCACTTTGTCGCTGATCCCCAGTAAATTCTGGACATGATGACCTATTTCGTGGGCAACCACATAGGCTTGGGCAAAATCACCGGGCGCTTGCAGTTTGTCCTTCAACTGACGATAAAAAGCCAGATCAATATAGACTTTTCGGTCAGCAGGACAGTAAAATGGTCCGGCAGCTGCCTGGGCAAAACCACAGGCCGACTGCACCGCCCCGGTAAAGAGAACCAGTTTGGGCTTCTCGTAGGCCCCGCCGGCTTCGCGAAAGATCGCATCCCAGGTATCTTCCGTATCAGCGAGCACCACCGAAACAAAGTCGGCCAGGCGATCCTCTTCCGGGCTGGTCGGTACCGACGACTGCTGCATCTGCCCCCCGCCATCGACCAGACCCGAGTTGAGAATCACTGAAGGATCAATGCCAAAATACATACCTACCAGAGCCAGCAAGAGAATGCCGATACCACCGCCCTTGATCTTTCCTCCCGTCAACCGGACACCTCGGCGGTCTTCCACGTTACTGCTTTTTCGACCTGTTTTCCATAACATCGTCTCGTACCTCCAGTTAGGGCAAAAGCCTCTATTGATTGTTAACGAAGTATTGACAGCAACATAAGCATAAGATTCTCTCCCTGCAAAAAATCGTTTCGATCGATTGACACTACTGGTTGGAAAAATAGGGGCATGGTATAGTAGTCTAGAAGGAAAAAATAAATAAACTTCTCTTAGACAGTTGGTCATGATTGAAAGCACAGACATCGACAGAAAAAACCGCCCCTGCCCCGGCTGCGGCGGCTCTGGACAAAGCTCTTATTTTGCCGGAGCCAGCAGATTTATGCTCACCTGGGAAGATTGCCCGGACTGCTGCGGCACCGGCGTAGTCCTTGATGAAGTCGAGCCGGATCCAAAAAAGCAGGGGGAGCAGAAATCATGACCCCAGCCATCGACGCCGCCAAAAATAGAAAAATTGCCTACACGGTGCATCAATATGCGCATGATCCAGGCTACGATTCATACGGCAAAGAGGCGGCGGAAAAACTAGGTTTTGCCGAAGAAAGAGTTTTCAAGACGCTGGTCGTCCAGCTCGACAGCGGTACTCTCGCGGTGGCAGTAGTCCCGGTTGCCGCACTGCTCAGCATGAAACTGATCGCCAAGGCAGCGGGCAGTAAAAAGGCCGCAATGGCCGATAAAGATCTGGTGGAAAAAACTACCGGCTACGTGCTGGGCGGCGTCAGTCCGCTGGGTCAGAAAAAAAGGTTGGTGACAGTAATCGACAGTTCTGCTAAAGATTTCTCGACAATCTTTGTCAGCGCTGGACGCAGGGGCTTGGACATAGAACTGCGACCGGCCGACCTCGCCGCTCTCACGGCAGCAACTTTTGCCGAAATCCGTCAGGTAATAGACGACTAACCACACTGCTGCCGGCACCACTCTCTTCTCTAAAAAATTGATATGGATATACTGCTTTACGGAACTACCGAAATGAGTTATCTGGTAGCCTCGCGCTTGCATGAGGAGCATAACATTACGTTGCTCCACGATCCGGGCGAACTGAGTGAGAAGTTTGCCAACCTGGATATCCGCATCGTCGAGGGCAGCGGCGGCGATCTTGCCGTCTTAGAAAAAATCGAAACCCATAAAACCGATCTCTTTATCGCCTGCTCGGCTCTTGATGAGGCGAATATTGTCGCCTGCTGGACCATCAAGAAAATTGTCGACACCGAAACGATCTGTTTCATCGGCAAGGCATCGCTCTACAAAAATTTTTCCTCACCAACCCACAATCGCTATCATGTGCGGTACGATATAGACTCCATTATCTGGCCGGAAAAACTGCTCACCCAGGATATTTTCCGTATTATCTCCGTGCCGGAAGCACTCGATGTTGAATATCTGGCCGGCGGCAAGGCCAAACTCTTTGAATATCGGATCAAGGAAGGCTCCTCCATGATCAACAGATCGATCATGGACTGCAAGTTCCCCAAAGATGTGCTGATCCCGGGTATCACTCGGGACGGCAAATTGTTCATCCCCAAGGGATCGACGAAGATCCTGTACGAGGACAAGGTGTTTTTTATTGGTTTTGATACCGCCTTGGATATCCTGGCCGCCGATTTTTTCAAACACGACAAGAAAGTTAAAACCGTGTCGATCATCGGCGGCGGCAGCGTCGGTTTCATGCTCGCGGAAAAACTTGAACGAACCAACAAGAAGGTTAAAATCATCGAACAGAATCCGGAGCGATGCGAATTCCTGGCCAATTCACTCAAGAAAACCCTGGTACTACAGGGCAACGGCACCGATCTCGAACTACTGGAGAGCGAGTCGATTGCCGCGGCCGATGCCTGCATCTGCACCACAAATAATGATGAGAAAAACCTTCTCTGTTCTCTGCTAATCAAGCAACTCGGCTCGAAAAGAATCGTCACCAGGGTCGGCAATATCCAGAACTACGAACTGTTTGAACACGTCGGCATCGATGTGGTTGTCTCGCCGAAGGCTTCTGCCTTAACCGAGGTCCTGAACCGAGTACAGATCCGCGACGTCGATATCCTGGCCCTGATAGAAGGAGGCAAAGGCGAGGTGCTGCGGTTGACCCTGCCCGATACCTTCAAGGAAGTACAACTCAAAGATCTCAAACTCACTGCCAATGCCATTATCGGCGTTATCATCCGTGGGCATAAGGTGCTCATCCCCAATGGCGAAACCTTTCTCATGCCCAAGGACAGACTGAAAATTTTTACCATGAAAGAAGATTCCGAAAAACTCAAACGCTTCTTTTTCCGATGAAAATCCCCTTGATCGCCAGTGCCCTGGGCATTATTCTCCTCGCCTTCGGCGGCATCCTCCTTCTGCCTGCGGCTTTTGCCGGGATAGATAGCGAATATTACGAGGTCATTCCTTTTGCGGGCGCCTCGCTCTGCTCTTTCGCCCTCGGTCTGCTCTGCACATGGTATGGCCGTTTCGCCAGAAATTTTGATGTCTTGCGGCGGACCGAAGGGCTGCTGATCGTCACTTTAACCTGGGTAATTACCGCAGCTATCGGCGCCCTGCCCTACTTGTTTTTCGGCCTGCACCCAATCGATGCCTATTTTGAATCGGTCTCCGGCTTTACCACCACCGGGGCAACGATCCTAACCGACTTCTCCCTGTATCCGCGGGCGTTTTTTTTCTGGCGGGCTTTGACGCAATGGCTGGGCGGCATGGGGATCATCGTTTTGTTCGTCGCTATCCTGCCGCAGTTCGGTGTCGCCGGCCGGCAGATCTTTTTTGCCGAAGCACCGGGCCCCAGCGAAGATAAAATCACCCCGCGCATTGCCCATACCGCCAAGGCCCTCTGGCTCATCTATGTCCTGCTGACCGTTCTCCAGATACTCCTGTTGATCCTTGCCGATATGCCGGTGTTCGATGCCATCTGTAACTCGTTTACGACCATGGCCGCCGGGGGATTTTCGCCCCACCCATTATCAGTAATGGGGTATCAGAGCCCAACGATCACCTGGATTATCAGCCTGTTCATGCTGCTGGCCGGTGCCAACTTTGCCCTACAATATAAGTGTTTTATTAAGGGGAAATTCCGCTCTCTGACGACCAATGATGAATTCCGGTTTTACCTGGCCATCATCATCCTCTCCTCGCTGCTCCTCAGTTTTTTTCTCTACAGCAGGCAGAATAATACCCTGTCCACCAGTCTGCGGGACAGTATCTTTCAGATTCTCTCCATCCTGACAACCACCGGTTTTTCCTCCGCCGATTTCGCCCTCTGGGTTGTTCCGGCCCAGGCAACACTCTTTGCCATGATGCTTATCGGCGGTTGCGCCGGATCGGCAGGCGGCGGGATAAAAGTCGTGAGAATTCTCTTTGCCGGCAAATTTCTCAAGCGTGAACTTGATCAGATCGTCCATCCCAGGGCAATCCTGCCGATCAAACTGGGCGGCGTGACCGTGCAGGACGATATTCAGCGGCAGATGCTCAGTTTTCTGCTGTTTTATCTGGTACTGATGATTTTTTCAGCGCTGTTGGTGACCATGATTGAACAGAATGCGATGGTTGGCCTTGCCGGAACAGCGGCAACTCTAGGCAATGTCGGACCGGGCTTTGGCGAGATAGGCCCAATGGGTTCCTTCGGCCTGCTGCATCCGGCCACGAAGGTGATCTTTATAGTCGATATGCTGGTCGGCCGGCTGGAACTGATTCCTTTTCTGGCGATGTTTTGCCCCGATTTCTGGTCGTTTACTAAAAACGGCAAGTAAATGAATCAGCCCAGCCCCTTGGTCAGCCGGGGGTTGCTACTCCCGGGTAATACATGCCGAAGGACATGAGGCTATTGCCTCGTCAACACAGTCGGCGTCCGCATCCGCCCCATCGATAACATGGGCTTTTTCTTCGTCGCTATCGAAGGCAAAAACCTCTGGACAAGCCTCAACACACGCTTCACAGCCAATACATTCATCCTGATCGATTACTACTTCAGCCATTTTTTTTCTCCTGTTATACATTCTTTTAGTTAGTGCACAGTAAACTGAGCCCCTGTTCTCGTTGGTACCGCGAGAACTTTTTCAAAGGTAAGCACTTTCTTCGAGTTCTCAAAAATTATTTGTATGGGATGGTAAAAAATGCGAGAAGTCGTGTATTTTCAATTAAATTTTAATATCATGCGGTACTTTTCGATAAACCGAAGCCAACCCGTCCGTTTGTGATCAAACAATCAGAGAGAAAAAAATGAATATCGCGAAAAACCTCATTCAGACGGCAGCACCACTGAGCAAAGGATATACTATAGCGGATGTGCGCCTGGGACTCGGCTATACCATAGTCGAGATAGATGACGGCAGTGCCGGTTTAGCCTGGACCCCGGATAAGAAACAGTCCGGGTCCTGCACCCATCTGCGCCGGGCCGGAAGTCTGGTCGGCATGGCGGCGGGCGAACTACTGGCCTGGCTGGACAGCGAAATATATCTGGAAAGGGCAATT
This sequence comes from uncultured delta proteobacterium, assembly GCA_963796255.1. GTDB lineage: Bacteria > Desulfobacterota > Desulfobulbia > Desulfobulbales > Desulfocapsaceae > Desulforhopalus_A. Next base: position 194,087 of record CAWCLE010000024.1, read on the forward strand.
GGTCTGGCAACGTTTAATGCCCTAAACAGCACAATCGAGCGCGAGCTGCTCGAGGAGGAATCGGTTTCCCTGCTCCGAATAAAAGAGAGCGATCATGTGGTCATGGTCGGGTATTTCGCACCGCTTATCGGAAGAATAAAGGCCACCGGATGCCACTTGACTATTGTTGAACTCGACGGTGAAAAACCTGGGGTCATCCCCGTAGGACCAGGTATGAAGGCTCTGTCGGCATGCGATGTGGCAATCATCACCTCCACCAGCATAATAAATAATAGTGTCGGTGGCCTGCTTGCCGCGCTGAGTGGACACCGGGCTGCGGTCATGCTCGGTCCTTCGACCCCGGTTTGTCCTGAGGCCTTTGCCGGTACCGGAATTACCCAGCTGAGCGGGGCATATGTTGTTGCCACCGACGAGGCGAAAACAATCGTTTCCCAGGGGGGAGGGACCATGCTGCTGAAAAAAGCCCTGCGATTCGCCTCAGCACAAGTCTGAGGCGAAGTTATTTGCTGTTAGAAAAGTTTTTACGACACCATCATTTTTTGCGCAAGACCTGAAGAAGATCCTGCGACGGGATACCATCTGCCGGCAAACCGGCCTGCTCCTGAAACTGCTTGATCGCAGCTTTGGTACCGCCGCCCAGATTCCCATCTATTTCGCCTTCATAGTAGCCTTTTTCCTGCAGCTTTTGCTGCAGCTCGAACTTGTCTTCAACTCCAAGCGATCCGGGAGGCCTCGGCCAGGAGCCAACTAAACCGCCCCCTCCTGCCAGCCGGTCGGCCAGCAGCCCCACGGCAAGGGCGTAGTAATCGGAGTTGTTGTAGCGTTTCAGCATATAAAAATTCTTCGTCATCAGAAAGGCCGGCCCTTGTGGTCCGGCGAGCAACTTCAAGACCGCGTTGTCAGCAACATCACCATATTTTTTGCCGCCCGGCCGCTTAAACCCAAGCTTTTGCCACTCGGCCAGGGTCTTCGTCTGCTCTGCAAACTGTTCTCCTGATGGGGGAAGAATAACCTCATAGCCCCAAGTTTTGCCGGTGCGCCAGCCGTTTTTATGGAGCAGGTTGGCGGCGGTGGCCAGGGCGTCGGGAATGGAGCCCCAGATATCGCGGCGGCCGTTGCCGTCCATATCAACGCCATAGGCCAGATAGCTGGTGGGAATGAACTGGGTGTGGCCCATGGCACCGGCCCAGGAGCCGGTCAATTGTTCCTTTGCAACATCCCCGGCCTGCAGGATCTGGAGTGCGGCGATCAGCTGGGTGCGGGCAAATTTTTGCCTTTTCGGATCGCCGTAGGCTAAAGTGGCAAGAGCGAGGGGAACATAGAATAGGCGATCGGGTTTTTCCAGGACTGCGCCGTAATTCGACTCCATTGACCAGATGGCCAAGAGAACCGATTTTTCGACCCCGAATTTTTTTTCCACATCGTTCAGCGTCCCGGCATAAGAGCTCTTCATTTCTTCGCCTCTGGCGATTGAGAGCGGGTTTACCCGGGCATCGAGATAGTCCCAGATCTCGGTGGTGAATTCGGGTTGATAACTTGCCCTGGCCAGGACTTCCGGATCCGGTTCGGTCACCCCGGCAAAGGCAGTTTCCCAGATTTCCCGGCTGATCCCCTGCTGCTGCGCTTCGGGGTAAAATCCGGCGATCCATTGTTGAAAATCTTTATCTTCGCCGGCCTGAACAGGCAAACCTGACAAGCCATACACAATCACCATTACGAGAAACAGCAACCCCGGTTTCAGCCAAAATTTCATATCCACCCTCTACTTCTTTCTTTTAATAGCTTTGCAGTAAACGTTCACCAGCACCCCATCTTCGTCCGATCAGGCCGCCTCACATAGCCAACTATAGCTCGGAGGCCTGCTTGAACGAACCTCGCGCACTGGTTGAACGTTTACACATCCAGGTTTTGCGGTCGCCTACTGGGTTTCGGTGAACTATTATGCTTTGCAAAAGAATTCTTTTCGAATACCCTTTTGCCATGGATTTCCTGCCCTCTCTTATCACCAATCCCAGCCTGCCGATTCTCTTTGTCCTCAGTTTTCTGGCGGCAACCGTTCTGCCGATCGGCTCCGAGTGGCTGCTCATTGTCATGATTGTGCAAAAATTCTCCTTTGCCGATGTGGTTTTCACTGCAACACTCGGCAATTACTTAGGCGCCTGTTCAACTTACCTGCTCGGCATCATCGGGGCGAGTTATATAATCCGGACCATCCTCCGTATCAATGATGCTCAGTTATTTCGGGCTCAAAAAATGTATGCCCGATATGGCACATACTCACTTCTTCTGAGCTGGCTGCCGGTGATTGGCGACCCCTTATGTCTTGTTGCCGGAGTCTTCCGAACACCTTTTCTGCGCTTTTCAATTCTGGTTTTTGTTGGCAAATTTTTTCGATATGCTATCCTTGCTCTTCTCGCACAACATGGCACAGGAGGCTAAGCGATAATGAAGCGACAGATTTTATTTACTCTATACGATATATTCGACCAGTGGAACAAAGACCTCGACAAGGCCTGCGTAAGGGGTTGCAGCAGCTGCTGCACCCAGAATGTGACCATGACGGCGGTGGAAGGCGAGGCAATACTGCGCTTTATTATAGCCCAGCACATGCCCCTGTGGCTGGCGGAGAAACTGAGCTCTCCCCGAATTCACCAGGCACCAACAATGACGACCAATCAATTCGCCGCCGCATGCCTTGAGGGTCGTGATGTACCCCCCGACACCCTGCATAGTGCGACTGTCTGCCCATTTCTGGAAAAAAACCTGTGCAGCATCTATCCGGTGCGCCCTTTTAGTTGCCGACTCTTTATTTCCCAGCAAACATGTTCGGCCATGCATCCTGCCCTGGTTGATGATTTTTACCTTGAAGCGGCAACGGCGGTAAACCAGGTCATCGAGCATCTTGGCCAGAAGGAATACTGGGGCAATATGCTCGATGTCCTCCCTGCCCTGCTGGACATCAGCGAATTCAAAGTGATAGCCGAGTACCTCAACACCACCCAGATAATACAGGCCCGGATGCGAACACTCACCGCCCAACCCCTCCCTGGTTTTCTTATCAGCGAGGAGTATATGGATGCGGTATCGCCTCTTCTGCACCGCATTTTCGACGCCGAGGTCGAAGGAAAAAGGGTGGAAGATATACTCAATGGCAATTAACCTTGCTCTGGTTGCCATGCGGCACATGGCAACCAGGGAACCAGGCAATATACGCTACTTAAATAATTTCAAAAACTGTCCATACCCTTGCACTTCAAGCTCATCCACCGGAATAAATTTCAACGCGGCGGAGTTGAGACAATAACGCAGGCCGGTCGGGGCCGGGCCATCGTCAAAGACATGGCCGAGATGGGAGTCCGCCTCGGCGCTTCGCACCTCGGTCCGCACCATGAAGAGCTTCACGTCTTTTTTCTCGACCACGTTATCGGCAACCATTGGCTGGGTAAAACTTGGCCAGCCGGTTCCTGAATCAAACTTGTCAAGAGAACTGAATAATGGTTCCCCGGAGACGATATCGACATAAATTCCGGCCTTTTTATTGTCATTGTATTCATTGTCAAAAGGTCGTTCTGTGCCATCCTTTTGTGTCACCTCATACTGCAGCGGCGTTAAGCTGGCCTTCAGTTCTTCATCAGAAGGTTTAACGAATTTTTTATCTGCCGGATGATCTTTCCAGGTTCTTTCCAGAAAACCCGCGCGACCGGATCCGACTTTATAGGCCTCATAATGGGCGACGTTTTTCTTATAATAATCCTGATGGTATTCCTCGGCCGGATAAAACGGTTTGACCGGGCGAATAGCCGTGGCTATCGGCCGGTCAAAAATGCCTGATGCCGCCAGCTCATCGCGAGACTGTTCGGCGATTTTTTTTTCGTCCTCGTTACTGTAAAAAATGGCCGTTTTATAATGATCGCCACGATCGGCAAACTGGCCACCCGGATCGGTAGGATCGACATAGCGCCAAAAGGTATCGAGGAGTTCCTTGAAAGAAATTTTATTCGGGTCATAGACCACCCGAACCGATTCGATATGTCCGGTGCGACCACTGGAAACCTGTTCATAACTGGGATTTTTTTCATCGCCGCCGCTATACCCGGCAGTAACCTCAGTGACTCCTTGAAGTTGTTCAAAGGGTGGTTCCATACACCAGAAACAACCACCGCCGAAGATCGCGGTTTTCTGGGTGGAAACAGGTTGTTCTCCGCTGGCAAAAACGGTAGTTGCCAGGATAAAGACTGCTGCCGGGAGCAGTAAGTACTGCAAAGGCATCAAATATTGCATAGTTTTCTCCTTATTATTATGTGTTGCCATCAGACACCATAGGCACTGGCCCCACCATGATCAAGACCGTCGCAGCATTATGTATCGCAGCACCACTAAAATGTTATGAAATGGTTTCACCTGCGACTGATTTTTACCTTTTACGACAAGTTTTCTATTCCAAAAAGAAGGTTCGATTGCTATAGTGCCCACCATGAAAAAGCCAAATAATACCAAACGGACCAAGTTTATTTTTGTCACCGGCGGCGTCCTTTCCTCTTTAGGCAAAGGGCTGGCCTCCGCAGCCATTGGGGCACTGCTCGAAAGTCGTGGGCTGACAGTCACCTTTCAAAAGCTTGACCCCTATATCAACGTCGATCCGGGCACCATGAATCCTTTCCAGCACGGCGAGGTTTATGTCACCGATGACGGGGCCGAGACCGATCTGGATATGGGTCACTATGAGCGCTATACCAGCGCGGTCATGGCCCAGAAAAATAATTACACCTCCGGACGTATTTACTATTCGGTCATCACCAAGGAGCGGCGGGGGGAATATTTGGGCGGCACGGTCCAGGTTATTCCCCATATCACCGATGAGATCAAAGCCGCGGTGCGTCAGCTTGACGGCAGCGTTGATGTGGCGATCATCGAGATCGGCGGCACCGTCGGCGACATTGAGGGCCTGCCGTTCATCGAAGCTATTCGGCAACTGCGCGGCGATCTGGGCCGGGAATACACCCTGTTTATTCATTTGACCCTGGTGCCCTATATTAAATCAGCCGGAGAGGTGAAAACCAAGCCAACCCAGCATTCGGTGCGCGAACTGCGGGCCGACGGCATCCAGCCGGACATCCTGCTCTGCCGCACTGAAGTCCCACTGGAAGACAGCCTGAAGGCGAAAATTGCTCTCTTCTGCAACGTTCCCCAGGACGCGGTTATTACGGCTATCGATGTCGATACCATTTACGAACTGCCACTGCATCTGCACAAAGAGGGTCTTGACACTAAAATCCTCGAGCTGCTCAATATCTGGACCGGTCAGCCGAATATCAAACCATGGGAAGATCTGGTCCACAATATCCAGAATCCACGAAATCAGGTCACCATCGCCATCACCGGCAAGTATGTCGATCTGACCGAGTCCTATAAAAGTCTCCACGAAGCCCTGGTGCATGGCGGTCTGGCCAACGGCACTAAAGTCAACCTGGAATATATCAGCGCCGAATGCCTTGAATCGAAAAACGTGGCAAGTCTGCTCGATGACTGCGACGGCATCCTCGTCCCCGGTGGCTTCGGCAAGCGCGGGGTCGAAGGCAAGATTAAAGCCATTAATTATGCCCGCAAGAACAAGATACCGTTTTTTGGCATCTGTCTCGGCATGCAGCTGGCGGTGGTGGAATTTGCCCGTGACGTGCTTGGGCTTTCTCTCGCCAACTCCACGGAACTGGACGAAGCCACGCCGGACCCGGTCATCTACCTGATCAAGGAATGGTTTGATTATCGCACCAACCAGAAACAGATACGCGATGAGTTGTCGGATCTTGGCGGCACCTTGCGCCTCGGCGCCTACCCCTGCGTCTTAAAAGAAGATACCAATGCCCATCGAGCCTACGGTGTGGCCGAAATTTCCGAACGGCACCGCCACCGGTTCGAATTTAACAATGCCTATCGACAGAAGCTCGAAGACAACGGCCTGGTGGTATCGGGAACGTCGCCGGACAACAACCTGGTCGAAATTGTCGAGATCAAAGACCATCCCTGGTTCCTCGGCTGTCAATTCCATCCCGAATTCAAATCCAAACCGATGAAGCCACATCCGTTGTTCCGTGATTTTATCAGCGCGGCGCTGACGCATAAGGAGCAAGGGCAATCCAACAAAATCAAGGAAAAAGCCGGTGACTGATATTTCAGTAGCCATCGACACCCCGTCGGGGGTGCCGCTTCTGGTCGGTACCGGCCAGCCTTTGCTGCTTATCGGTGGCCCCTGCGCTCTTGAATCCGAAGAAATCGCCCGCACCGTGGCGGCAACCATGCAGGAGATCTGCGACCGGCTGGGTATCCACTATGTATTCAAGGCTTCTTTTGATAAAGCCAACCGGACTTCACTCGATTCCTATCGCGGTCCCGGCCTTATCGAAGGTCTGGCGATGCTTGGTAAGATCCGCCGCGAGCTTGGCGTCTCGGTCATTTCCGATGTGCATGATGTCAGCCAGGTAGCGCCCGCCGCAGAAGTGCTCGATATTCTGCAGATTCCCGCATTTCTCTGCCGCCAGACCGATTTGCTGACCGCTGCCGCCAAAACCGGCAAAGTGGTGAATGTCAAAAAAGGCCAGTTTGTCTCTCCCTGGGATATGCAGAATGCGGTCAATAAAATGCGCGGTGTCGGCGGCACGAAAATCATGCTGGTTGAACGAGGGGCCAGCTTTGGCTACAATAACCTGGTCGTTGATATGCGCAGCCTGCCGGTGATGCGCTCTTTCGGTTGCCCGGTCATCTTTGACGCCACCCATTCGGTGCAGCTCCCGGGCGGGGCCGGGGGTTCTTCCGGCGGGCAGCGTGAATTTATCAGCACCCTCAGCAGAGCGGCTGTTGCCGCCGGTATTGACGGATTGTTTATGGAAATCCATCCCGACCCGGACCATGCGCTTTGCGACGGTCCCAATTCCATCCCGCTTGACAAAGTTGAAGAACTGCTGGTGCAGCTAATAAGAGTTCGCAACGCTGTTAGCTGATGCCATCGTAGATTACAGGTTTTTACGAGATTTATTATGGCTGATAATAGTTGCCCGACATCGCCCACCGGTTATCCATCCGACTGCGAAATTCTTGAAGGGTATCGGACCAGGGTCCGGGAGCGGAACGATCAAAAAAATGATCCACAACGCGTCCGTGCCCTGGCGAGAGCCAAGGAAATCAAGCTGCTGCTGCTCGACGTCGATGGCGTTTTGACCGATGGAACGCTTCTCTATACCGGCAGCGGTGAAGAAAGCAAGTCGTTTAACACCCAGGACGGCTTTGGCCTTCGCCTGCTTGGCGAAGCGGGCGTTGAGGTGGGCGTCATCACCGCCAGACAGTCCGAGGTCGTGGCCAGGCGGGCCAAAGAACTCAATATGCGCCATATCTATCAGGGTATCGACAATAAAAACGAGGCATTCAAAGAAATCATCCAGGTATCCGGTCTCAAGCCCTTTCAGATCGCCTATATGGGCGATGACTGGCTGGATCTGGTACTGCTGCAACAGGTCGGCCTGGCAATCACCCCCGCCAACGGCGTTGTCGAAGTGCAGGAAATTGCCCATTTCATCACCGAACGAAGTGGCGGTGCCGGCGCCGTTCGCGATGCCTGCGACCTGATCATCGAGGCAAAAAATCTCGCTGGAGAGCTGCTGCAAAAATATAAAAATCGATGAAATTCCATCGCAACACCATCTGGCTCATCCCTCTGCTTATCATCGTTACCTTTCCCCTCTGGTCCGTCCCGGTCGGCAAATTCCTCAGCCCACGCGGGAGTTTCGATCCCGGACCAAACAAGCAACAACCGGACACGCATAATTTCAATATGGACACGGTGCAGATTCTGCAAAACCAGAAAGGCAAAAAAACCGCCCTGATTCGCGCCGGCAAGGCCCATACCGGCGAAGATCCAGACGTTTTGGTCATGGAGGCTGTCGATGCCGACCTCTTTGATGAACAGGACAATATCACCAAAATTATCGCCAAAACCGGTGAGTACAACACCACCCGCAAAATCCTGACCTTAACCTATGATGTGGTCATCAACAAGACACAGGACCAGCAATTCCTCTATACCGACCTGCTGATTTACGATAGTGAACAGCGCACCGTCAAGTGTCCCGATAAAATCCGGCTGGAAGGAAAAAATATCCGCATTGACGGCGGTAGCCTGGATTATGATATTGCCAGCGGTAGTTATGTGATCGGCAAACGGGTTTATTGTATTATTGACGGGTTTGTCAAACCTTGATTGGCGTCGTAAAAAGACTTCATCTGACTTCGTTGTTGCAATTGAAGCTTTTTACTTAGCCATACATATCGAAGTTTGGTGCCATTCCCTTGGTTCCCATGTGTCACATGGGGGAACCAATCGACAGAGTTTATTTCGCCTCAATTTCCGCACAACTCTCGATCACGAACCTGGTTCCCTCGACTTTCCAGCGGATATTTACATTCCAGAGCAGCATGCCGAAATTTTTGCGGGTTTTTTTCTGGCTTGCCGGGCGGGGGTCGTGACGGATGAGATCTTCTATCAGTCGGCGTATATTTCTGCCGGTATGGTCTTGATAATCGCTGCAGAAGGTGTCGGCAGCGGGACTGAAGACAATTTCCACTGCCGGCTGTTCCCCGAGAGCGTAACCGCAGGATGCCGACGGGATACAATCGCTGTATGGGATATAAGGCTTAATATCAAAAACAGGGGTTTGGTCGAGAAAATCAATCCCGGAAAGCTCGAGAAAAAGCCGACCCTTGTCCCAGACAACCGCCTCGAGTTTTACCGCCGACAGCCCGAGATGATTGGGGCGATGCGGACTCCTGGTGGCAAAGACACCGACTCTCTTTCGGCCACCCAGCCAGGGCGGACGAACGGTTGGTTTCCATCCCTCAGCCAGCGTTTCATGAAATTGAAAATGGACCCAGATATGGGAAAACCGCTCCAGACCGCGTACCATCTCCTGTCTATTAAAGGGTGGTAGAAGTTCCAGACGGGCGGTAGCCGAGGAAACCATGCCCGGTTGCCGGGGAATACCAAACTTTTCCGTGAAACAGGAATGAATAATGCCAATAATACCCATAGGGCCTATATCCCGCTCTCGTTCCATCCCGCCCTCCTTCTTCACCAGCCGTCTACGTCCCTGGTATCTTGAACCGCCCACCAGTAACACTAATTATTTTTTTGTGTCACTAAAATCTTGACACTCCTTTTCGACTTTTGTACCTTGTAACACAAATAAAGACTTCGTGTTATCTCTATTGTACCAAAGACCAACTGTCACTGCAGGGAGAACCTTCATTTATGCATATATCGGAAGGCGTCTTAAGCCCCCCGGTCCTTTTGGCTGGTGCCGCAGTTGCAACCATCGGCACCGCGATTGGCTTAAAAAAACTTGATTATGACCGCATCATGACGGTCTCCCTGCTGACCGCCACATTTTTTGTCGCCTCGCTCATCCACGTGCCGATCGGGCCCGGCAATGTCCATCTGATTCTGGGGGGATTGATGGGCATCATCCTTGGGTGGGGTTGTTTTCCTGCCATCTTGGTGGCACTTTTGCTGCAGAGTCTTTTTTTCAACTTTGGCGGCTTGCTGGTCCTGGGGGTCAACACTACCATCATGGCCCTGCCAGCCTTGATCTGCTTTTATATTTTTCGGCCCTGGGTGGAAAAAAATGACCATAAAAGAAAAATTGCCGCCTTTGGTGCCGGTTTTTTTTCTATCTTGCTGAGTTCATTCATTATGGCGCTCGCTCTCTGGTCAACAGATAAAGGATTTATCCAGGCGGCACAGCTGGTGATAGCTGTTCATATCCCACTGATGATTATCGAAGGGCTTATTACCATGTTTACGGTGTCTTTTCTTGCCAAAGTTCAACCCGAATTTCTTAAAATAGGAAAATAATGCAACGGACAGCTCTCTGCCAATTGCTCTTGGTTATTCTTCTGGTTCCAGCTCTATGCCGCCCCTGCATGGCACACAAAGTGCGAATCTTTGCCTGGCAGGATGGTGACAATATCGTCACAGAATCCAAATTCAGCGGGGGAAGAGTTGCGCAGAATGCCACGGTTTCGGTTATTGCAATAAAAACCGGCCAGACCCTTCTCTCCGGGAAAACCGATACGGAAGGAATTTTCCAATTTGCAGTACCAAAAACCGATGCAAAAGAGTTGGAGATCATCGTTGATGGAGGAGACGGCCATAAAAACAGCTGGAACTATACCTTGGAAGATTCTTCTGCTATTGGCAACAGCTCACCGCCTGCCGTAAGCAACGCAATCACCCAACCTCCGCTGCAAGCACAATCCGAACATACAAAAGAACCAACCCTGCCGGCGGTTACGGTCCTAGAACTCACCCGGATTATTGATACGGCATTGGATAAAAAACTCGCCCCGATCAAACGAACACTGGCCGAAAATTCAGAAACAGGCCCGACCCTGCAGGATATCCTCAGTGGTATCGGTTATATCCTGGGACTGGCTGGAATAGCTGCCTATATGCAGGCACGTAAAACAAAACAAGGAGGAGGATCGTGAAGAAGTTAGTCATAATGAGTTATCTTGCAACACTACTCGCAGTACCGACCGGACAGGCGCTGGCCCACTTTGGAATGGTTATACCGGAGCAGCATATAATCGACCAGGAGAAAAAAGAGACCACCCTGACCCTTTCGTTCTCCCATCCATTTGAAAACGTCGGCATGGATCTTATCCAGCCGAAAAAATTCACCGTTACGATGGACGGCAAGAGCACCGACCTACTGGCAACTCTGAAGCCGGCCACCTTTATGGACCATAAGGCGTGGCAAGCTGCCTATAGTTTTACTCGTCCGGGAGTCTATCAATTTGTTATGGAACCGACCTCTTACTGGGAACCGGCGGAAGACTTAAGCATTATTCACTATACCAAAACAATTATCCCCGCTTTTGGCGGCGACGAAGGCTGGGATGCCCCCGTCGGTTTGCCGACCGAGATAGTTCCGCTGCTCAGACCCTTTGGCAATTATGCCGGCAATAGCTTTTCCGGACAGGTCCTGCTCAAAGGCAAACCAGTACCCGGAGCCGAAGTAGAAGTGGAATACTATAATGAGGGCAATACACTGCAGCCGAAAAGTGATTACCACGTCACCCAACTCGTAAAAGCTGATGACAACGGCATCTTTAACTTCAGTTGCCCTCTGGCCGGCTGGTGGGGATTCGCCGCACTGAACGAAGCGGATTACACCATAAAAAACCCCGAAGGCAAGGATAAAGGCGTTGAACTTGGCGCCGTGCTGTGGATATACCTGGATGAATTGCCTGAGGCAAGAAATTAATCAATGATGGAAGAACGTTTTGCAAGAGGAAACTCCCTCTTGCATAGAAGAGATCCCAAGGTAAAGGTCTTAGTTGCCGCCGCATTTATAACTGTTGCCGCCATATCCAATAGTTTTACGGTCGTCACTCTGGCCCTTGCCTTGGCCTTTCTACTGCTGTTTGTCGCTCGGCTGGAACCGCTGCAGGTCGGTAAACGTCTGCTGGCGGCCAACACTTTTACGCTGTTTCTCTGGCTCACCCTGCCGCTTACCTATGGTGGGGAGGAACTGATGCGCCTTGGTCCGTTCTCGCTCAGCGTCGAAGGGATACGCCTTGCCACCCTGATCAGTCTGAAAACCAACTGCATCGTGCTTGGCCTGATTACTCTGCTTGGTACCTCGCGCATAGCCAGCCTCGGCCACGCCCTGGAAGGCCTGCACGTTTCCAGGCGCCTCTGCTTTCTGCTGCTCTTTTCTTATCGATATATCTTCGTTATTCACCAGGAATACCAGAAATTAACCAGGGCAGCCGGAATGCGCTGTTTTGTGCCGGCAACCACTCTACACACCTATCGCACCTACGGCTACCTGTTCGGCATGACGCTGGTTAGAAGCTGGAATCGCGCCATCCGTGTCCACCAGGCCATGTTGCTGCGTGGTTTTAATGGCCGCTTGATCCCTCTCGAACAGCAGGCTATCGGCAAAAATGATATCGTTTTTCTCGTCATCGGCTTAAGCATTACTGCCGCCATAGCCACGATTGGTTTTGTCTCATGCAGATTTCCCGTCTATTAGCCCCTCTATTAGCTTGCCGATTGCCTCCCTCCTGTGGTATTTGTCCAATCCAGTAAACTCTCTTCTTCTCTAACAAAAGGATTTTCCCATGAAGGTTGGAATCATCGGCCTGCCCCAGACCGGTAAAAAAACGCTGTTCCAGGCGCTGACCGGCAGCGTACTCAGAGAACAGGCCGGACCGGCCAAACCGGTTCCCGGCACCGCTGAAATACTCGACCCGCGGTTTGACCGGCTGGTCGCCATGTATACCCCCAATAAACAGGCACGTGCGCGTATAGAACTGGTACTTTTGCCGAAAATGGAACAGGAAAATATCGCCAAAGGGGACATCTTTAAAGAGATCGCCGACGTCGATGCCCTGTGCCATGTGATCCGCGCCTTTGAAGACGATTCGGTGTATCACGCGGAAGGCTCCGTCGATCCGGTGCGCGACGCAGAGATGGTCAATGGCGAATTGATCATGCATGATCAAATCTTCGTTGAAAAACGCATTGCCCGCATCGAGACCGCCCTGAAAAAGATTAAAGACGACAAGCAGGCTGTCGAGCTGGAGCTGATGGGCCGACTGCTGACCCATCTCGAGGAGGAAAAACCGCTTCGCCTGATGGAATTCAATGAAGACGAAGAACTGCTTATTCGCAGCTATCCCCTTATTACCCGCAAAGAATTGATTTTGGCCTTCAATGTCGCAGAAGACCAGTTAGACGACAAGACCCTGCTGGAAAAAACCGCCGCCCAGTGCCGACAAAACAAAATTGAAACGATGCTCGTCTGCGCCCAGGTGGAGTCGGAGATTGTGCTGCTCGATACCGAGGAAGAAAAGGCTGAATTTCTGGCCGATCTGGGCATTGACGAACCGGCACTCGGCATCATGACCCGGCTTTGCTTAAAAGCATTGGGGCTGGTTTCTTTTTTCACCGTTGGTAAAGATGAAGTCAGGCAATGGCTGGTGCGCAAAGACTCCCCCGCCCCGGTCGCCGCCGGGGTGATCCATTCTGATCTGCAGCGCGGCTTTATCCGGGCAGAGGTGATGAAATGTGCGGAGCTGATGGAATACGGCAGCGAGGCGGAGCTGAAAAAAGCCGGCAAGATGTATCTGCAGGGCAAAGACTATATCGTAAGCGACGGGGATATTTTGAATATCCGCTTCAAGGTGTGAAAAAAGATGCTTGAGCTTCGCGACGTCAGCTATACTTTTGCGCAGGCGAAAGCTCCCGTGCTGCACCACCTTTCTTTTAAGCTGGAGGATAAACGGATCGGCATTATCGGTCCCAACGGCTGCGGCAAAACGACTCTTTTCCATCTTATGGTCGGCTTGTTGCAACCGGATGCAGGAGAGCTGCTCTTTAACGGCAAACCGGTTACCAGCAAAGAAGATTTACGCGCCCTGCGCAAAGAAGTCGGTTTTCTATTCCAGAGTTCCGACGATCAGCTTTTCTCGCCCACCGTCATCGAAGATGTCGCCTTCGGCCCGTTAAACCTTGGCTTTTCACCAAAAGAGGCAAGAGATATTGCCATGAAAACGCTGGCCGAACTTGGCCTTAAGGGCTTTGAAGACCGCATAACCCACCGACTTTCCGGCGGAGAAAAGAAACTGGTCGCCCTTGCCACCATCCTGGCCATGCGGCCCAAAATACTTCTGCTCGATGAACCAACCAACAATCTCGATCCCAAAACCCGCAGCCATCTGATCGAAATCCTCAAGGCGCTAGATTTGTATCAGGTAATCATTTCCCACGATTGGGATTTTCTCAGCCATACCACCTCGATTCTATATAAGATCGATCATGGTCATATCCATCGCTGCGAGGAAAACCACGTTCATGAGCATCGTCACCTGCATATAGCCGGCGATCATCCGCATCAGCACGATCCGCTGTAGTGCTGGAAATTGCCTCTTTCGTCAGTCCCCATGGCTACGGTCATGCCACCCGGGCCATCGCGGTAATTGAAGCCTGCCGGCGCATCCGGCCCGATATTCACGCCCATATTTTTACCACCGTTACCAAGTCTCTTTTTGCGCAAACCCTGAAGGGTTTCACCTACCATCCGGTGCTGGTTGATATTGGTCTGGTGCAAAGCTCGGCACTGGATGCCGATATTCCTGCCACCATCACCCAACTGGACAAGCTCCTCCCCTTTGCCGATAGTCTTATTAAAGATCTTGCCGCCGAGTGTGCCCAGTGTTCGCTGATCCTCTGCGATATTGCGCCACTAGGGATTGCCGTCGCCAAATATGCCGGGCTGCCGTCGGTGCTGGTGGAAAGCTTTACCTGGGATTGGATTTACCAACCGTATGGGCAAAAATATCCTCGGCTCCTGCCCCACGCCCGTTTTATGGCAAACCTTTTTGCCCAGGCAGATTACCGTATCCAGACCGAGCCTCTTTGTTGGCCGGCGCCAAGGGATCTTTACTGTGGACCAATTTTTCGACGAATACGAGCAAGCAAGTCCTCTCTTAAAGAACAACTCGGCTGCGGCAATAAAAAACTTGTCATCGTTACCATGGGCGGGGTTTTTCAGAGAATCTCCGCGTACCAAGATGTGGCCAAGTTCCCCGATATTTATTTTCTTTTGACCGGCCAACAGGAGACCAGACAGATTGACGAGAACGTGGCCCTGCTGGCTCAAGACAGCGGTATCTATCATCCCGATTTGCTGAATGCCGCCGATGTTGTGGTTGGCAAAGCCGGCTATTCAACTATTGCCGAATGCTGCCAGGCTGGAGCCAGGGTACTCTCCGTTGGCAGAGCTGATTTTGCCGAGTCGGCTCCCCTGCAAAAGTATCTTGACGACCAGCTGGCTGGGATTTCGATCACCCCGGAAATGTATCAAAACGGCAGTTGGATAGCGCTTGCAGCCGAGCTGCTGTCTCGACCCAAACCTGGCCCGTTTTTAGAAAATGGGGCCGATAAAGTCGCCGATTTTCTCTTTAAGCTAATATAAAACCGACGTCACCCACTCTGCACGTCAAGAAAGTCTGGGTCCACCTATTTTTTTTACGATGGATCAACATCATAGTAGTTTTTTGGCTGAAACGACAATAGACGAACTCGCAACATAACAGGAATAGTCCATAGGCCAAACTTTCCTGGCATCATTGACCTTGCCACTGGATTCATTCACAAGTATATTATGCAAAAATATGATTACTTACCAATGACGGCCTAAGAGGCATCTTATTTTTTCCATAATCATTGTTGCAATATCAGTTATTCTGGAAAGATGAAAGAGGATGAATAATGAATGGGCACGGTTTTCCACTTTGGCCGCTTTAATGCGAGAATAAATGGAAAACTTGTCCAGTTAAGGGACAATAGCATAGACTTTTTCCATGTTTCACACTCTTATGCAGCTTATCCCGAAACGTTAGGGTTTTGAAGTAATGGTAACGAATCGCTTTCCAACAGCGAGAATAAACATGAGTCCGACGGGATTCATCGCCAACGCACCTGGTTTTCTCAGCGCATAAAAATCTCATTTCTGCTTTCTTGCAGACCGGAGTGGGGTATGACACACAAAAATCTTATGATTTTAGCATGTTGCCTGCCTTTTTTTCTTCTGGCAGCCTGTGCATCGTCTCCTGAGCGGGAACTCTCTTTAAAAGCACCGTCGTACGCCACGCTACCGAATGGACACGAGCCGTTGGATCCGACCCAGCCTTCGCCTATCTATGCCGCGGTAACGGCCATTCCTGGCGATAATGCCATACGCTACCTGGAGCGCAAGCGCGGACATGCGTTGAACATTCTTTCCATCTCTGGCGGCGGCCAGAATGGCGCCTTCGGTGCCGGTTTCCTTATCGGCTGGCGCGAGAGCGGACGTCGACCGGAGTTCGATGTCGTCGGCGGTGTTAGCACGGGCGCTTTGCTGGCTACGCACGCCTTTCTCGGCACCCCGGCCGACGACCTCAAGTTGGAAGAGATGTACACGCAGGTCACGAAGGACAATATCTACGAGGATAGAGGGTTCTTCAGCCTTCTGTCCGGTTCCGACTCATTAAGAGACACCGCTCCGTTGCGCGCGCTGCTTGTCAAGTATATCACCGCGGAGACTTTGAAGCGTGTGGCTGAGGCGTACGATGAAAATCGTCTATTATTTGTTGGCACCACCAACATCGATTACGGCCAGACCTGGGTCTGGAATATGTCGCTGATAGCGAAAGCAGGGGATTTAGAACTCTATCGCAAGGTATTGCTGGCCTCCGCCTCGTTCCCCATCATCTTTCCACCAGTGGAAATAGATGGCCACCTGTTCGTCGACGGAGCTGCCCGTTCTAATGTGGTGGTACCGGGGATGGGGGGAACGCAAAAGCCCAATCCTCCGCTGTATGGTCCGGGGAATCTGTACCTCATTGACAACGGCAGGATCACGCAGCCGCCCGAGGCCTTACGCCGGGCCCTTGGTGACGTAGCGGCGACAACGATCAGCGTGATGATGGAACAGTCCATGCAAACAGCTCTGATAAGGTCTTACTTCGGGGCAAAGGTACTAGGCTATTCCTACAAGATGGTTGGGATTCCGGACGACGTAAAGATTGGCAATGACGTGCTCGCGTTCGACCCGACCCAGATGCGTGCGGCTTTCGACTCAGGGCGAGCCTTAGCGATACAACCCGACCCCTGGCATAGCGCCCCTTCGAACTCCGGCGATATTCCCTCCTGGGCTTTGAAAGCGATGATAGCTCGCTAGATATCCGACGAAGTCAAAATTTTCTTGCAGTTGTCCCGGCTGGGCCTATAGACTGAGAAATGATCTACAAACAGATAATTTTATCGCCTGCCTTGATCAGATCATAGAGGACTTGCTGTGTTGCTCTTTTGTGATATCCTTCCTTCACCCCGTGAAGGTCCATTAAATTTCCTCAGGCGAACAGGGCACCCTCGGAAAGGGTGAAGATTTTCGCTAATTCCTGCAATGGAAATTGTGAAGAATCGGCTCCCTCATAGTTTACCGAGGGGCCGTTTAAAAATATGCTGACATCTTCCATCCCCTCAAGCCAATCATATTGGCCAAGCGGAAAGCATTCCATATTACTTCTGGACTGTCATGCGTTATGATCATTACAATATTCACCATGTGGTCTCCTCTTCCGGTGGTTGATCACTCGTTATCCTGCCCATGGTGGCTGTTGTTACCTCTTGTCGGGTAACTCGACAAATTCCGGGTCATCCGGCGAATCGACAAAAAACCACTCCTCTCCCTCATGGTCAAAGTCGGCTATTTTCTCAATATCCATCTTGAGATATTTGCCACTTCCGGCAACGGCGACTTGCCCGTCGGCAAGAAGGATTTCCCCTTCGCCTTTAAAAGAGCGTTTCCCCTCCGAAACTATTCTGGCCAGCACCCGGATTTCTCCGTCGATTGGCACGGGTTTTCTCAGTTTCATGGTAAAATCGATCGTTACTCCCCAGACATTGCCGGAATGGGTGAGCATTATCGCCCTGCCGATAGTTTCATCGAGGATTGTCGCGGCAATACCGCCATGCAGACGACCAGGATAGCCCTGATGCTCCTCCGCCGGTTGAAAGACAGCCATGAGTTGGCCGTCCGCCAATTCGTAAAACCGGCTCTTTAAGCCAAAACTGTTGCTTAAGCCACACACAAAACACATCTTCGAGTTAGGTTGTTTTTTGGTGATGTTTACCCGCATGGTACGTATTTCCTTTGATACAAGTATTTTATTCGCGGTCAGAGGTTTTCTTTATGGGAATTGTCGGCGGCCCATGCACGAGCATCTCCGCGATAGTTATTTTGATTTTCGGCAGTAGGTTATGGTGGCTGTTCAGTAATTCCTTTTCCAGCAGCGCGAGTTTTTTAAGGAGCGAGGTTCGATCAACCGGCGCCGGTACTTGGTTTTCATTACGGCTATCGACTATTTCCTGGCAGCGAAAACACCCCGGAAAGGGATACTTCCGCCCATCGGGCAGAGTAAGCGTCGCTGGGACGCCATGGGTGCGACACACCAACAGGCGGTTGTGGTAGACAAGGCAGCGGCCTTTATCGTTTAAAGGACACATGACCTGCGGTCGCCGGCCCCCCGCCAGTGCCTGTTCGCAATGGTTAAGATACGTCCTGGCCCTGGCTGTCAGCGCTTGCTGCTGCTCAGGTTCAAGCTGCCTCAACCCTAGCCAGAGATAAGCCCATTCGGCATACGTATGATGTTGAAAATAGGAGTCGCAACAGTTATCCGGGCAATCAGTGCAGGAAAAATCCAGCGCCTGTGCCATCCGTTTATACTCCTGCTGCAACTTATCATAGATATCTTCGAGTCGTTCAACCTGCGCCGCACTTAGGACAACTTCTTTCACTCCTGTTCCTCCGCAAAACACTGGACCTGGTAGATAAATATGTCGAGGCGCTTCTGCCGCCAGCGATCCCGGGGCAAGCCGGCTTTTAAGCAGAGGTGGTCGAGAAACTTTTCCGGGGAGGCCAGTTGTTCCCAGACCTGGGGCAGAAAGGTGGCACTGCGGTGCCCATCGCGTAAGATTACGCCATCGATGCCGGGGCGCAGCTTCGCCGGCAGCTCCTCTGGATCCTGGTAGCTTAGCGGCCGGGCCTGAGAAAGAATAGAAATATCGAGATGGACAGTCGGCAGCTCTTCTGCGGTCAGGGGCGAAAAACGATAATCATTCAAGGCAGCGTTGATGGCGTTATCGCGAATGCCCTGCCAGAGCGGACCAACCGGTTCGAGATTGCCGATGCAGCCGCGCAATTGCCCCGCTTTCTTTAAGGTGACAAAGGTGGCCGCCTGAACCGATAAAGCAGGATCCTCAGGACGCGCCGGAACACTCCCCTCCCCCATTTTATAACGCAGCGTCTCCCGAGCCAGCTGCAGCAGCAATTGCCCTTGTTTATCAGTTAATTCCTTGCCCATGTCACGACGCCATCACCATTCAACTCCCAGCATTAGACAATTAATCCCACTCCCGATACCCAGCAATGCCCCCTTTTGTCCCGGCTGAAACACCTCCTGTTCCAGGGCCATGGCCATGGTAATCGGTGCGGAGACGGAACCGACATTGCCGAGAATCGCCAGGGTTTCAAAATTTTTTTCCGGCGCCAGTCCTAGTTGCTCAAAGAGTAGTTTGGCATGGGCCGAGCCGACCTGATGACAGAAAAAACGATCAATATCCGCCGCCCGCCAACCCGGTTTTGCAGAAAATTTATCCCACGTCATCTGGGCCGTTTCTACTCCCCGGTGCAAAAGCTCTTCCGAATTCGTCGCCATCAAGACGGTATTTTCTCCGCTTTGCCCACCATGGCAGAGATCGGAATGCTCCGTGTTGGCCTGCCAGGCCCCATGCACCAGCCGCGGCCGATCTTCGTTATCCTGGGTTCTGCGCATGTACAGGGCAACAGATCCGGAGCCGATGGTCAGCGAAGCAAAGGCCGGTTTGATGGTTTTTCGGCTCAGCGTGGTATCTTTTACCAGGCCGACCATGGTCGATTCCAGCAGCTCTTCAGCTGTTTCGCCGGAGACGATCAGGCCATTTTTAACCTGACCCAGCTCAATCATATTGGCCAGCATGACCATTCCGTCGAGAAAGCCCAGACAGGCATTGGAGATATCAAAAATCAAAGCGGAAGAAGGTAAACCAAGCTGGTCGTGGACAAAAGACGCCGTTGCCGGCTCCATCATATCACGGGAAACAGAGGTGAAGATGAGACACTCAATGGAGCTGGGATCTATAGCCGCCGTTTCCAGGACCTTTCTCCCGGCAAGCGAAGCCGCAGTACTCGGTCTTGTGCCCTTGGGCCAGAGGCGCCGCTCGCGGATTCCGCTCATCAACTCTAGTCGGCCGGGCGGCAGGCGCAGGCGCTGGTAGACCGCGGACAAGCGATTTTCAATCTCTTCAGAAGAGAGCACCCTGGGTGGTAAGGCATAGCCGAAGGTGTCTAAACAGACCCGCGTGTAATGTACCATAACATATTGTTATTGTTATTAAAGATTTTTTTCTCGATGGGCTCTGGAAAAAGTTCGCATCAGACCTACAACGAAGGAGATCGGGCTTTTTACGAGTCCATCATGAAAAAATCAGTCAACATCCAGAACCGCCAGCCGCTGCAGGATTTTTTCTTTGGTCACCGGCCGCTGCATATATCCATCAATATCCTGTGGCAGTTTTTCTTTCAGCTGTTCTTCCCCGAAACCCAAAAGAGGGGTTTGCCGGCCCGAATACTCTTCCAGCCGCCGAATTATCTGCACCGCCTCTATCCCGTCGAGTTGCGGGGTGGACAGATCAAAAAGGATCAGATCGAAATGCGACAAAGAGACCTCGTACATCGCCGAGCGTTTGGTTTCGGCAAGGGTAACCTGCCAGCCGTTTTCAACCAGGGTGCGGACAAAGACCTGTCGGCTGTCAGGATCACCATCAACGACCAGCACCCGTCTGGTAAGAAGCTTGGCCAAAACAGCTATTAACGCATTGCGCTGAACCGGTTTGGGCAGATAGTCATCCATCCCCGCCTGGAGACATTTCTCCCGATCGCCGGACATCGCCAGAGCAGTAAGGGCGATAATAGCTGTATGTCCCCCGTGTCCACTCTCGTATTGTCTTATCCGTCTGGTGGCCTCCAGGCCATCGACATCATCCATCTGCACGTCCATAAGGACCAGCTGATAAGCGCCGCTGCAGGCCTCGGTAACCGCCTCTCGGCCAGTAGCAACGGATGTTACCTCCACCCCGAGTTGCTTGAGGATGGTCTCGATGAGTACCCTGTTGATATACTCGTCCTCGGCGAGAAGCACCTTGGCACCCCGTAAGACATAGGCCACTTCCTCTTCTATGCCTTCCAGGGTGGCGTTGGCTTTTTCTTCAATACCGGCAAGATCGGCCACTTCCTTAAACGGCAGGGTAAACCAGAATCTTGTCGCGCCTGATCCACTTTCCACACCAATTTCACCGCCCATCAACTTGACCAGCTGCGAGGTGACGGTGAGCCCCAGTCCGGTTGTCCCGAGAGCCAGAGGCAAAGCCACGCTGCGCTGCACCTTCTCTTGGAAATAATGGTTGATCATTTTCAGGTTGTCAGGGGTGATCCCACATCCCGTATCCCGAACACTAAAGCGCAGAAGGATATTATTATCGGCATCGTAGCCGCTGTTTTCGATGGTGATATACACCCCACCTGTGGTGGTAAACTTGGTCGCGTTGTTAACCAGGTTGGTGATAATCTGCACCAGCCGGGCCGCATCACCATGGATATGCGCCGGAACATCGGGTTCAACAGTGCAGACCAGCTCTAGATTTTTCTTTACGGCGGAAAGATTAAGGACATAAAGGTCATGATCAAGGCCCTCTTTCAGATTGAAATCTTCCGGCTGAAGTTCAAGTTCTCCAGTTTCTATCCGGGAAAAATCAAGCATTTCATTGACCACAACCATCAGACGATCGACCGATGCGCCGACCATCTCCAGATACTGCCTTTGTTCGTCGGTGAGCGCCGTATCCAGAACCAGATCGGTCATGCCGATAATACCGTTCATTGACGAGCGGATCTCATGACTGACATTCTCCAAAAAGACGCTTTTTACCCGGCCGGACAACTCAGCACGGGCCAGATCAAGCTCGCAGACAGTGCTCTGAACCTGGTGATTCTGTGCCCCATTTTGGCCCAGGATTGCCCGTAAAGCCCTTTTTTTCAATAGCTGGTTGGTCTTTTTCTCTTTTACCAGCTGCATCTCTAGATTTTTTAGCTGTTGTTGCAGATGTTCTGTTTCAGCCACCATTCCCCCTCCGGTTGGTGTTGCGCTTTTCTTTACTAAAGACTGTGCCTGGACGTGCGCTACTGTGCATTACTGTACAGGTAAAAGCTTATAATTGCACGATTATGTTGCTGCTTTCCCGCTGCTTTTCTGCCAGGGTCCCGTTTGGGGCCATTTTAGGCTCTGTTCGATGTGTCCGCGTCGTCTTATTTCCCAGCAGTGATGGATTTTTTCGTTTCGGGAAAAATCATAAGGCACCGATTCCAAAGAGATATCTTTTATTCCATAAAGCGAAACCAGCCTCTCTTCCAGTATAAAACGACGATAGTTGGTGGAAAAAATGAGTAGTCCATCTTTTTCCAGACGGGCCATGGCCAGTTCGATTAATCGAGGATGATCTTTCTGCACATCAAACACCCGATGTTCTTTTTTGGTATTGGAAAACGTCGGCGGATCGATAAAAATCAGATCAAATGTCGCTGTGGCCTCCTCAAGCCACTGCAGGCAATCGGCTTTTTCCATTTTGTTCTTTAATTCCGTCAAGCCATTTAGGGCCAAATTCATCTGTGCCCAGTGCAGATATGTCGCTGACAGATCAACGGTGGTAGTGCCGGAAGCACCGCCCATTGCCGCATGAATCGTCGCGGTGCCGGTATAGCCATAGAGATTGAGAAACCTTTTTCCTTTCGCCTCACGCATTATTTTCTGCCGAATCGGTCGATGGTCAAGAAACAGGCCGGGATCAAGATAATCGGTGAAATTGACCAGGAATGAGCACTCCCCCTCCCGAACCTCAAACATTTTGCCGCCGTCGCCTTTTTTCTGGTATTGTTTCCGCCCTTTCTGCCGTTCACGAGATTTAACAAAAATTCGGTTGGAACGTACGCCAAGAATTTCCCGAATACATCTCAAGGCGGTTGCCATTCTCGATGCAGCAAGCTGCGGATCAATAGTTTTGGGCGGGGCATATTCGTGGACATGCACCCATTTGCCAAAAAGATCGATGCTGAGATTATAATCGGGCAAATCACGATCATACACCCTGAAACAGGATATGTTTTCGCGCGCGGCCCATTGGAGGATTTTTTTAAGGTTTTTGCGCAGTCGGTTGGCAAATTCATGTTCTTGATCGGCAGCGCCGGCCTCCACCGGCGACCAGATAAAGTCGTTTTCCTGCCCACTGACCATGCCGGTCAACAGACGGCACGGGATGGAACCATTGAATAACTTGTATTTATTGTCCCATCCCAGGGTGAAACTGTCGGTCAGGTTCGGGTTGGATATAAAAACTCCAGCTTTCCAACCGGTGAAACGTTCTTTGGCTATCCGCCCAAAAGCCCGGTACAGCCGGCTCACCTGTTCCGTCTCAGACAGTCGTTCGCCATAGGGAAGGTTTGCCAGCAGCATCCCATATTTTGACGGGGATCCAAGAGTGGCAAGCTCCGCCTGTTTTATCTGGATATGATCTTCAAGACCGGCTTTCTCGATGTTTTTCCTAGCAGCACTGACCGCAACCGGATCAGCATCATAACCAAGAAGAAGCGGCCAGGATTTGGCCAGAGCCCTTTCTTCGCGTGCGAGCGCCTCAGTCACCAGACTGTCCCAGAGCGCAGCGTCATGACCCAGCCAGCCGAAAAAACCAAAGTAACTGCGCGACAGGCCCGGCGCCGAATCGCCAAACATCAGCGCCGCTTCAATCAGCAGGGTGCCGGTGCCGCACATGGGGTCGATCAGTGTTCCGAAATCATTCGGCCAACCGCTTAAGGCAACAATTGCCGCCCCCAGGGTTTCCTTAAGCGGCGCCTTCACCGCTGACCCTCGATAGCCCCGTCGATGCAGGCTCTCGCCGGAAAGATCAAGCGCTAGCGAAGCGGTCGTCCCATCCACATGCAGATGAATCTGTAGCTCCGGCCGGCTGGCCTGAACCGAGGGCCGTTTCCCGCTTTGGTTTCTGATGGCATCGACCAGACCATCTTTTACCTTCAGTGCCGCATAGCGGTTATTAGTAATCGGCGATTGACCGGTAAGGGTGCAGCTTACCGCAAAAGTGGTTTCCGCGGTGAGATGGTCCAGCCAGGCAAACTCGAGACAGTGCTGATAGATTGTCTCTTCATCGACGAGGGGAAAGTGGGCCAGCTGTAAATAAACGCGCGAGGCATAGCGAGACCACAAACAGCAGCGATATCCTGATTTCAGCGAACCTTGCCAGGTGACGACGCCATTTGCCGGATGGATATCTCGCCCGCCAAACCCGACAACCTCGTCTGCTACCAGGCCCTCCAGCCCGCCGGCACAACCGGCAATCAAGTTATACTCTCTCATCGTCTCCTGTTTTTTATACCTGCTCACCTGCAGCCGATTCTGATATGTAACCAGCCCTCTCCCACCATAAAAGTTCGCCAGAACCCCAGCGGATAATCCGCATATGGGATCAGTAAACGTTCTCCCTCCCACCGATTACCATTATCGCCTGTAACCGGCAACAGCTAATGATCGGTGCCATCCGACAATTTGTTCTTGACCTCTTTTGCAATACGACTAAAGTAACTATTTAAATGATCTTATTTTTACGTTATCTTAAGATAGTTATCCAGTTTCTACGTCGCAACAATCATTATTGACAATAGAGGGAATGTATGAAGAAAAGGCTCAGTAGAACTCTTGCTCTTACCGCTGTTTCGGCTCTTGTGGGATCATTTCTTCTTTTAGGTACCGGATGCAGCAAAAAGACGGTCCTTCCACCCGATGGAGCAGGAACTTCAATGTCCGGGACAACGGACGTTAACTATCCCAGGGCTGAAGGAGGTTATTCAGAGGACAATCTGCCCAAAGAAGGATCTCTCGACGATCAAAAAGGGGTCAGTATGGGCGGCAATGGTACCAGCATGATGTCCGATGCGGACCAGCAGTCCAATGAATACAAGAGAATTCACGGACGCTGCTCCGAAAACCTTTCTCCCATCTACTTTGATTTCGACCAGGCCGGCGTACGGCCCAATATGACCGAGGTACTGGCCGCCAATGCCGAGTACCTGAAATCGGTGCCAAATGCAATGGTGACTATTGAAGGCAACTCAGACGAAAGGGGAACCAACGAATACAACCTTGCTCTTGGCGAGAGAAGAGCCATCAACTCCCGTCAGTATCTGATTAACCTCGGTATTGCCGGAGACAGGATGCGAACCCTGTCATATGGTGAAGAAAGGCCGTTGTTTGAAGGTCAGGATGAAGAAGCCTACGGCATGAACAGAAGGGTTGATTTTGTCGCTCAATAGGCTGCAATAGGCCTCAATAGGCCGATATCGTTAACTAACAGTCCATCAGAGCGATCCGTTCCCGCCCTTTATTTCCGGAGCGGACGCTCTGAAGTCATCTCACCTGCTTTTCTCCGGCTATAATCAGCAGAATCTTCTCGACCACCTGGTCAACCGTTATCCCGGTGGTATCTATTGGGTGCGCATCGGTTGCTTGCAATAACGGGGCAACATCCCTCTCACTGTCGTTTTTATCCCGTTCCAGAGTCATCGACAAGATCTGGTTAAAGTCGGCGGCCACGCCTCGTGCCTGCAATTGCCGACACCTTCTTTGGGCTCGCTCCGCAGGCTGTGCATCAAGAAAAAACTTATGAGCGGCGTGCGGAAAAACCACGGTACCGGTGTCTCTGCCTTCGGCAACGATTTCACCCTTTTTTCCGTAACTGCGCTGGATGTCAGTTAAGATTTCCCTGACAACAGGAATTGCCGATACCCTGGAGGCCACCATGGCCATCTCCGGGGTGCGGATTGCCGCACTGATATTTTCGCCGTTCACCAGCACGCCGACATCACTCAGTTCATCTGCGGCCGGCAATAACTCCAGATGCAGTTCCGTAAGCCTTATGGCCATGGTCCAGGTATCGTTAAAAGAAACATTATGGTGGAGAAAGTACCAGCCGACGCCACGGTACATGGCGCCGGTATCCAGATAGGTGAACCCGGTCGCGGCAGCAATTTTTCGGCTTACCGATGACTTGCCCACTCCGGAGGGTCCATCGATGGTGATGATATTCTGCCTTTGGTTGTCGTTTTTCTCAGACATAGCCGAGTTCGTGCAGGCATTCGGTAAGACTTATCAGAAAACGGTGGTTTTCTTCTTCGGTTCCCACCGTCACCCGGATGCAGTCGGCAAAACCATAGGCGCTCATGGAGCGAACAATCACCCCCTTGTAGAGCATCGCCTGATAAAGTTTATCGGCATTGCCACGCACATCGATCAGAAAAAAATTGGTCTGTGATAGGTAACTTCGGCAGCCCAGCTTGTCGACCTCCTTGCGCAACCAAGCGATGCCCGCGGCAGTACGCGACAGAGTGGCCTGGTAATATTCTTCATCGTCAAGTGCTGCCAGCGCCCCAATCTGGGCCATCTGGTTGATATTAAAAGGCTGCCGCACCTTGTGCAGACATTCGGCGACTTCTTTGGCCATCAGTCCATAGCCGACGCGCAGACCGGCAAGTCCATATGCCTTGGAGAACGTTCTGAGAAAAACGACCGGACATCGATCCACCACATTTCTGATCAGGGAATAGCAATCGACCTGGAGCTTTTTATCCATGAAATCGACATACGCTTCATCCAGAACAACGATGACCGACTCAGGAATATCACTGAGAAACCGGTACAGTTCGACCGGGGGAATGGCTGTTCCGGTCGGATTATTGGGGTTATCAAGGAAAATAAGTCGCGTTTTTTCCGTGATCTTTTGCTGAATCGCCGTCAGATCGTGACGCATATCTTTTAAGGGCAGGACATGATTCACCCCACCGCGCACCTGGACAATCTTCTGGTACATAAGAAAAGAGGGATGACTGGTGATAACCTCGTCACCTTGCTGCACAAAAGCCTTGACCAAAAACTCGATAACCTCGTTCGAGCCGTTGCCCATAACAATCTCGGCGGCGGCAACCCCCAGTTTGTCGGCCAGAGCCTGAACCAGATAATGACACGAACCATCCGGGTATCGGTGCAGATGCAACAGTTCACTACGCAGGGCGTGGAGCGCTTTGGGCGAGGGCCCCCAGGCATTTTCATTGGAGGCAAGCTTGATGGAATTGCTGATGCCATATTCGCGTTCCAGCTCATCAAGCGGTTTTCCGGGAGGATAAGGAGTTATTGCCGTAATAGCCGAAGGAATGTTTATTTTCAATATCGCACCGTTGAACCAAATGTTAAACCACCTGAAAGCTTTATCGCGAGAGGGCCTCTCCAGAACATCAGACTTAAAGGACCGGTTGTCGCTGCGCAAGGCCCAGGGCCTGTTCCAGATTAAACGCTGTCTGCAACAGTGTTTCTTCCTGAAAATGGGCCGCCTGCAGCTGGACCCCGACCGGCAGACCATCACTCGTAAAACCACCTGGTACCGACATCCCCGGAATCCCCGCGAGATTGGCCGAGAGAGTTAGGATATCAGACATATATAAGGCCAGGGGGTCTTCAATATTTTCGCCTTTTTTCCAGGCGGCAGTCGGCGTCACCGGAGAGATAAGAACATCGCAAGCGGTAAAAGCCGCGTTAAAATCATTTTGTATAAGAGTTCGCACCTGCGAGGCTTTCTTGTAATAGGCATCGTAATATCCGGAGGATAAAGCATAGGTGCCGATCAAAATACGCCGTTTTACCTCGGCACCAAAACCTATCGAACGAGTCTGTTTATACATTTCCAGCAGAGTATCGGCCGTCATATCCCGGTAACCATAAAGGGCGCCGTCATAACGGGCCAGGTTGGAGCTTGCCTCCGATGGGGCGATCAGGTAATAAACCGCCACGCAGTATTCGGTGTGCGGCAGGGAAACATCAATGATTTTCGCTCCTTTTTCCCTCAGCACCTCAATACTGTGATAAATGATCTTTTTCACCTGCTCATCGAGGCCTTCGGTAAAATATTCCCGGGGAACACCAACTCTCAAGCCGGCTACTCCATCAGTTAAAGATGAGTCATAGGACGGCACTTCCCGCTGCACCGAGGTTGAATCCATCTGATCATAGCCACTGATAACGTCCATCAGCAGGGCGCAGTCCGTTACGTTGCGGGTAAGCGGTCCCACCTGGTCTAAAGAAGAGGCAAAAGCAGTCAAGCCATACCGAGAAACCCGGCCATACGTTGGTTTCATGCCAACAATGCCGCACAGCGAGGCCGGCTGACGAATCGACCCCCCGGTGTCCGAGCCCAAAGAGCCAAGGCATTCCCGAGCGGCGACGGAAACCGCCGACCCTCCTGATGATCCGCCGGCGACATAGCCTTTTTTCCAGGGATTTTCCGGAACGCCGAAGGCGCAACTCTCCGACGTGGAGCCCATGGCAAACTCGTCCATAGTCGTCTTGCCGACAATCACCGCGCCTTCGCTCTTCAGCTTTTCAACCACCGTGGCGTCATACGGCGGAATGAAACCTTCCAGCATCTTCGAGCCACATGTCGTTCGCAAGCCTTGCGTGCACAGCAGGTCTTTTACCGAAAGAGGAATACCGCACAGCTTGCCGGCCCAGCCCGATTTTCTCTGCCGATCGGCATTTTCCGCTTGCGCCATGGCGCCATCTCGGTCAACGGTTATAAAAGCGGTCACTTCTTTGTCGATAGCATCAATTCTGTCAAGACAACTTGTCGTCAGTTCAAAAGCAGAAAGCTCGCCCTGCTCCATCCTGGTAAGTGCCTGAGCTATAGTCAGTTCATACGGCTTCATTACAACCTCAAAAAGAGTCAGTCATGTTAGATTATTTTCGGAACCTGGAACATTTGCGCATCATGTTGCGGACCATTTTTTAAGGCCTCAAGCTGTGACAACGATTCTTTTTCTTCGTCTTCTCGAAAGGCATTGCTGACGGAAAATACATGGGAGGTAGCGGCGACCTGACTGGTATCCAGTTCGTCCAGCTTTGCCACATAGGACAAAATATTGTCGAGCTGCCCGGTCATTGTTATAAGCTCCGTCTCATTCAGGGTAAGTCTTGCCAGGTGGGCGACATGCTCCACTTCTTTTCGAGTTATTTTCATCGAACCTGATCTCTTCTCTTTTGATTATTTTTTATTGGTGGAGATATTTTGCAGGTTTTCCAGGTGATGCTGATCAAACACATTGTTGTTCGGGGTATATTCAAAGATTGAACCGGCAAAATATTTAACCGTGCTGGTGTCAAACTGCGTAGCACTGCATCTGAGCAACTCCTCTACCGCTTCCTGCATAGTCATGTTTTTGCGGTAATTTCTCCTGGAAGTCATGGCATCATAGCTGTCGACAACCATAAGTATCTTAGTCAGATCATCAAGCTGATCACCAACCAGCCCATCGGGATACCCTTTGCCATCCATCCTCTCGTGATGATGGCGGATTATAAAACGTTCTCTTTCCATAAACCCCAGTGGCTCGATGATATTCGCTCCGACACCGGGATGCTTGCGAATCAGCACCCATTCTTCCTCGGTGAGCTTGCCGGGCTTTTGAATACAGGACAGATCGATAACGAGTTTGCCGATATCATGAAATTGCGCTGCTCTTTTCAGCACCAGCAGCTCGTTTTCCGAAAGCTCCATAGCCACTCCGAGCATCAGCGCATATTCTGTCACCCGTGTGGTATGGCCGACCGTATAGTAGTCCTTCTCCTCCATGGCATTCTGCAGACTGGTCATCAACTGAACAGTGGCCTTTTCCAGACTGGTGCTGTAGGTAAGCAATAACTTATTCTGTTCTTCCAGTTGCGCTGCCTTAGTCTGGACGTCATCTTCAAGAGCCACCTTATATTGCCGTTCCTGCAGAACATAGCTTCTTTTTTCGACAGCCCGGCTAATCTTGACATTAAAAATATCAAGATCTTCGATGGGTTTGGTAAGAAAGTCGTAAACGCCCAGATTAATTGCTTTTACGGCATAATCCATGGAACCGGCACCAGTCAAGAAAAGGACCGGAATGTCATACTTTAATGCGTTAAGTGCCTTCATGGTGGCAAAACCATCCATGCCCGGCATATTGATGTCGAGAATTATTACATCGTAGCTGTTGTCAACCAGGTCAAGCATTTGTTGTCCATTGGCCACAGTATCGACAAGATGACCAAACAGTTGCAATATGTTTGATACCGTCGTGCGCACCATGCTGTCATCATCAGCGATGAGTATTTTTGTCGATTTTTTTGTCAAAACTCTCTCTCCACAATCCGTATATCAACGGATACAGGCCGAATCTACATTTCTAAGCCATTTTTTGCAAATCTTAGATTTTTACCACTACCACCTTATGACAAACTCGTGAAGAGTCCAATTTCACGATGACTAAGTAAAAAGCCTCATATTAGAGGCGAGCAAAATTTCTATTATCTCGACGTACTAGAGTACGTCGTAAGAATAGAAATTTTGTAGCATCGAAGAAGATGAAGAATTTTTACGACGCCATTTTATGATTATCTGTTAAATTGCCGGGAATAAAAAGACAAAACGCAATTCCATGAATATGAAATTGCGTTTTGTATCCTTTTTGCCAGGTGCTTATTACATGGGCACTATCAGTTTATTGGTTTCTTCATTCCAGGTGACAACCAGGTACCAGAGTATCATGGCGCCACCAATTATCAAAAGAGTGGGTCCGTAACCCAGAGCTTCCGGCATATATACATAGGAGCCAAGAACCCCGTCCGCCTCGAATTCCTGATCTCTGAACCATGCCGTCATAATCGATGATGAGAGAGAGAAAAAAGGCACAACCATCATTAGTTTAACCTGTCCTTCACCAACCCGCCACAGTGTTCCGGAACCACAGCCGCCGGCAAACATTGCCCCAAGACCAAAAATAAAGCCACCGACAACGCCACCCCAGCCAAAGGTTCCACGGACATAGTTGGCGACAGCCAGTACGGGTTCCCCTTCTGCCCGTACGGGAACGGCATATTTCAGCACCGCTGCGCCGATAGCAACTATAAAAATAGATAACAAGACTGATTTTGCCAGGGTACAATCACCAGTCATATGCGGCTCACGAAAACCCTGCACCATGCACCAGCGTCCCCGTTGCATGGAATATCCGAGACAGGCGGCAATGAGTATGACCCCGCTGAGGGACGCTATATAATCACTGTCTTCATTACCTGCATACGTATATGCAGCCCACACCAGAGCAATTATTGCGAGAACACCGAGTCCATAGACAACTGCCGAAGAAAAGCTGAAGGTCTTCGATCCACCATCCCCCCAGGTGATATGCTCCATCTCCAGATAAAGGAGCTTTAAGCCAAGAACGACCCCAAAGACAAGGCCGAGCATCATTGCAAATCCATTCGCGCTGAGGTTGCCGATGGCATTATAGAATCCACCAACATTACACCCACCGGCGAGGGTGGCGCCGATCCCCATCAGGATGCCGGCGATAACGGCTTTGACCATTTCCCGATAGGGGGGGACCCTGATGGCAAAATCTTTGCCGAGACAGGCGGAAATAAATGCTCCCAAAACAAAACCAATGCCAATGACCGACCCGGAATTTACAAAGATAGATCCCGGTGCTTCATCATAATATTGCAGAATGCCGGCGTCACTGCCCAATAAACTAGCCACCCCGTACATCATCCAATCGCCCCAGTTACGAATGGCACCGACCGCTCCCCATGGTCTCCACCAGGCCATCATGAGTACTGAGAAAAAAGCGACTATCACCCCGGTTACATAAGGATTCCATTCTTTTGCGCAGAGCAGAACATAAATTTCCTTCAGTTTATTTTTAAAAACAGACTCTTCACTCATGACTTATTTCTCCCGGTTAAATAAAAATCTAGAGGATCCCTTTTAATATCAGGTGAAATTTTTACACAGCAGTTATTTTTTTGTCAAGACCAACTACTGCAACAAAGCCAACCACCACACGGTGGTGTGTTCTGTTTTGTTTTACTTATTCAGGTAGTTACAAGTACAAAATATTCCTTTCTTGACAGAATTGCGCTGCTACGGTATAGGTCAGTTTTGCAATAAATATTGAGTAAATAAATAGAGGGTATGAATATACAGGTCATGTATTATGATCTTGATGCCCATCAACTCACTAATTTTAATTCAGGAGAACAACAATGAGTGATCAGAAAACAGCCCCCGCTGATATTCAAGCCAAAAGTGTCCTCGATGCCAAAGGACTAAGTTGTCCGATGCCTCTTCTGCGTACCAAAAAGGAAATAGGTAAACTCGCCGCCGGCGATATTTTGCAGGTTGATGGAACCGATCCGGGTTCCAGAAATGATATACCCGGCTGGTGTGAAAGATCCGGTCATGAATACCTGGGGGAAAGAGAAGGATCCGGGTTCATTAGTTTTTTTATCAAAAAAGGATAATTTTCACCACCTCCGCGTAGATTAATCGTTAACAAAAATAGAAGACTGTACCTACCATTTGATGCTTTTTATTCGCTGGTATCTACAGTCTTTTTTGTACAGTCAAATTCACGAGAAAGAGCCACCATTATTTTCTGGAGGAAGTTAACATGGCAAAAAGTTTAGGTATATTTGTAACTTCACCCGACAGTCTGCGGCATGCCATAGGGGTGACCAAGGCTGCCAAGGCAAAAGGTTCGAAGGTTAAAGTTTTTTTCACCTGGAAAGCGACAACCCTGTCCAAAGATCCAGCTTTTAAAGGCCTGTGCGAACTAGCCGACGATATCTCCATCTGCGTTGACAGCTATGTAAAGCAGGGTTTTAATGTTGATGATGTTCCTGCGGGTCTGACCCCAAAAAAAATGGCTACCCAGGCACAACATGGCATTATAATTGAAGATTATGACTGTTACTTGAGTCTGTAAGGAGATATTGCTATGGAATATAAAAAAGTCTGTCTGATGTACCGTCACAAGGATTATGCCGTTGACGGAATACGTTCAGCGCTCGGCCTGGCCGTTGAGAATATGTACGCCTATGGCGTGGTCATGGATACGGAAATAGCTAAACTTGATGAACTCAATCAGGAAAGCATTGAAATGCTGCGCGATATGGAAGGAGAAGTTTATACCACGGTACCGGCAAATGTCGATATCAATGGTTTTGAGCCTCTGACCATCGAAGAGCTGGGTGAAAAACTTCGCGAAATGACCCATATAGTGCCGTATGGTATAAAATAATAGTGCCAGGAGTTATTCCCAATGAAGATATTAAATGTATATCGATCCGAGCCGGATGCAACTGTTAAAAAACTGGTCGAAATAGTTACCCGTGACCGGGAATCCGAAAGCTTTAACCTGAATACGGATAATCCGGATTACGATGCACTGGTCGACAAAATATTTGCCGCTGATCAAACCATCTGCTGGTGGTAATCCTCATCTAACACCATAATCCGTTTAAAAAGTCCGGTTGAATAATCTACTGTTCACTCGGACTTTTTTATGAGACTCTGCATAATCGCATTGTGCACCAAGGGTCTTAATTTTTTTATAGCGGTTAAGTCGTCACCATAAACAACCCGGTTGGTAAGAAGGACAATGCCAATCCCTCGTTGCAGATCAAGCCAGAATGATGTTCCGGTAAAGCCGAGGTGACCGATACTCAACTCGGAAAAATATTTACCGCTACTCGAAACTGCGCCCGATGGGGTATCAAAGCCAAACCGCCATCCACCTTTTTTATTGTTGATCACCCTGCAGAGCGTCTGCAAACCATACGCTGGATGGTAAATTTGGTTTTGATACTGCATAACAATATTTGCACATAGGCTTATTACTGCCCTGGCTGTACCAAAAATTCCCGCATGGCCGGCCACCCCACCTAAAGCCCGACAATTATCATCGTGAACCACGCCATAGAGCTTTCTTTTTGACCATCCGCACTCCCCTGTGATTGCATATATCCGACCTTTATTTCTTTGTTGATTCGAGAAAAACAGTTCTCTATCAAGAGAAAGAGGCAGGACTATCTTTTTTCGCCAGTATGCATCAAGTGTTGTCCCGGAAACTTTCTCTATTATTCTACCCAGCAGCATAAAACCGAGATCACTATAAAGATGTGCTGTACCGGGCTCATAAACCAGTTTTTCGTTTAGAATCCAGTCAAGGTGGCTCTCTCTGCGTTTATCGCCCGCAAGACAGATCAATTTTTGGTAATAGGGCTGATGGGCCGGTAGACCCGAGCTATGATTTATCAAATCAAGGATAGTTATATTTTTGTGTTCAGCTCCGCTTATGGTAAAATATGTATCCAGTGGATCATCCATATTAATTTTTTTTTCTTCGACCAGGGCCATCATACAGAGCGACGTGCAAAGAGGTTTGG
This sequence comes from uncultured delta proteobacterium, assembly GCA_963796255.1. Classification (GTDB taxonomy): domain Bacteria; phylum Desulfobacterota; class Desulfobulbia; order Desulfobulbales; family Desulfocapsaceae; genus Desulforhopalus_A. The sequence goes on from CAWCLE010000024.1 coordinate 228,143, forward strand.
TCAAAGAAGCAAGATCAAAAATAGTTGTATCACTCACCGCCGACGTGCCCTTCCCCTCCCCTGCCTGACCATAATGCACAAGATGACTTGTACTGCCTGCAGCATCTATTTGGAACCAACCAACAGAACATGCTGAAAAAACATTGTTTTTAAGAGCATTAGCGAGAAATTTAGTGAGAAGTTCCACAATTTTTTTCTGCGCTGTATCTTGATGAGTTTTTTCCATTGTTTATAAATATTATTCTATTGAATTTTTTGGCTATTTTTACTAGATTACAAACCGGTGGATGGACGAGCAAATCTTTATTATTTCGTCAAAATTTGATCTTCAATAAAAGCCGTTTTGATCCTTTTCAACAACTTTTCAACAGCCCTTAAACACCCATTTGTGCATCATCTGTTGGAAAAGATGTGTACACTGCTGTTAATAACTTTTTATCAACAGAAAAAAGACAAAGACAACATGATCTTTGTTTAAAAAATTTATATAAATTTTAGTCTCTTATATATAATATAAACATATTAGACAGCTTAATAATAATAAATATATACATATACTAAGGATATGCCAAAAGGAGTTCCTTAATGTCACTCAACTGTACAGTAAGCAAAAACGATCTACTGGAAGGTCTCAATAGTCTTCAGAATATAACTAATAAAAAAGGAACATTAGCTATTTTATCCAACGTTCTTATCAGTACCGTCAATGGAGGCCTCAGCCTCACCGGGACGGATCTGGAAGTTGGTTTACGACTGTTTGTGCCGGCAGAAATTCATGATGAAGGATCTCTCACTCTGCCTTCCAAAAAAATATTTGAAATAGTCAGAGAATCGGGATCGGAATCAATCAGCATTGAAGAAACTCCAAATAGCTGGGTTATAATCAAAGCCGGTCTCAGTACCTATAATCTGGCCGGTATGCCCAACGATGAGTTTCCGCAGTTTCCCGAGTATGAAGAAGATACCTTTATTTCCTTTGAAAGTTACATTTTTCTAGAACTGATCGAAAAAATTATCGCTTCAATAGCCAATGAACAAGAAAACATCTATTCCCTTACTTCGGTTCTTTTTGAAAAAGAAACAATTGACGGTATTAATTACCTTAAAATGGTTTCATCCGATGGCCATCGTTTGTCTATTATGAAAAAAGATGTGGCTGCAAATCTTGACCAGCTGCATCTTAATGAGGTCACGCTTATTCCCAAGAAAGGGATCCAGGAATGGAAAAAATTCTGTGAAGGAAGAGATACCATTGAGATCTCTTTTGAACCCAAACAGCTGGTGCTGCGTGATGATCAGGCGGTGATGATCATTCGCTTAAAAAATGGTGAATTTCCGCAATACTCCGCCATAATAGATGCTATTCAACTAACTAATTGTCTTAAAATTAATAGAATTCCTTTTCTCGATTCCCTGAAAAGGATAAATCTTTTCACTGAAGATATTTTTCACACCATCCAGCTGAAAATAGATTTAAACAAAATGATTCTGTCGTCGCAAAACGCAGATCTGGGCAATGCCAAAGATGAACAGACGATAGTGTATAGTGGAGAGCCGCTTACGCTTGGTTTTAACTGCCGTTACTTTATCGAAACCCTGCAGGTGATGGAGTGTGAGGCCGTCGAGGCATATATAAATTCCAACAGCAGTCCCTGCCTGATGAAATCTGAGGATGATAAGGGTTTTATCAGTATTATCATGCCCATGCAATTATAAATTTAATTATTTAAAAGGACCAAGTGTGACAGATACAACAAATAATTACGATGCTCAACAGATACAGGTACTGGACGGGCTTGAGGCTGTTCGTAAACGACCGTCCATGTATATCGGTAATACCGGTGAAGAAGGCCTGCATCATCTTATCTGGGAGATTGTTGACAATAGTATTGATGAAGCGCTGGCCGGCTATTGCAGCCGAATAAGGGTTACCATTCACGAGGATAATTCGGTTTCGGTTGAAGACGACGGTCGTGGCATACCCGTGGACAAACATCCAACGGAAAATATGACAGCTCTTGAGCTGGTCATGACCACACTGCATGCCGGTGGTAAATTCGATCATTCAAGTTATAAAGTTTCCGGAGGCTTACATGGAGTTGGCGTATCCGTGGTCAACGCTTTGTCGAGTAAAACTACGGCAGAGATTCGCCGCAATGGCAAGATATATCAACAATCATATACCTACGGTGAAAGATCTGGAGAGCTGCAGGTCGTCGGTGAAAGTGATAAAACCGGCACCATAATAACCTTTATGGCTGATTCGGGTATCTTCACTGAAACAACCACCTACAACTATGAAACAGTAAAAAGCAGATTGCGCGAGTTGAGTTTTTTAAATAAGGGTCTGCGCATCTACTTAAAGGATGAACGAAGCGGGGAAGAAGATAAATTTCATGCATCGGGCGGTATTGTTTCTTACGTCGAATATCTCAACCGAAAAAGAACACCGGTTTTTGATCCGCCTATTTTTATTGCCGCGACTAAAGACAATGTCGAAGTAGAAATATCCCTGCAGCACTATGACGGCTACTCGGAAAGACTCTATTCCTTTGTCAATAACATCAATACTCGTGAAGGCGGCAGCCATGTGGCTGGGTTTCGGGCAGCTCTGACCAGGTGCATCAATAAGTACGCCAACGACGATATGATCCCGAAAAATATGCGGGAAAAAATGGGTGGCGACGATGTGCGCGAGGGTCTTACCTGCGTTATTTCGGTTCGGGTTCCTAACCCGCAATTTGAAGGACAAACAAAAACCAAGCTGGGCAACAGCGAGGTAAAATCGATTGTTGAATCAGTCTGTACTGATAAACTGACACTCTTTCTGGAACAGAATCCAGGCGTTGCGAAAAAGATCCTGTCTAAAGTCGTCGATGCGGCAAGAGCCAGAGAAGCGGCTAAAAGAGCCAGAGATTTGTCCCGGAAGAAAGGTTCGACGAGTATGATGATGGCGGGTAAGCTTGCTGAGTGTCAAGAAAAAGACCCGGCAAAACGAGAAATATTCATCGTCGAAGGGGATTCGGCAGGTGGCTCTGCCAAACAGGGCAGAGACCGGTCTAACCAGGCTATTCTGCCACTTCGCGGGAAAATCCTTAATGTAGAAAAAGCGCGGTTTGATCGCATCCTTGGCAGTGAAGAAATAAAGCATCTTATCGGCGCTCTTGGCTGTGGTATAGGTAAGGATGAATTTTCTTTGGAAAGACTTCGTTATCATAAAATTATCATTATGACCGATGCCGATGTTGATGGCGCTCACATCCGCACCTTGCTGCTGACATTTTTATACCGGCAAATGGCACCTTTAGTCGAAGGTGGTTTTGTGTATATCGGCCAACCTCCCCTCTTCCGCCTGGGAAAAGGCAAAAAAGAACAATATTTCCTTAATGAAAATAATCTCAACAGCCATCTTTTTACCCAGGCCAGTGAAAACTTGAAACTTGAGCTGCAGGGACCGGATAAAATAATGGTTGAAGGAGCCTTATTTGTTGAGCTCCTGGAAAAATTGTCGGTTTACCAACGGATTACCCTGTTCATGAACCGGATGAATATCTGGGAGGAAATGCTCTATTTTCTTCTTGATAATGGTATTCGCTCGGCGGATCAGTTTAAGGATGAATCTTTTGTCAGAGAACTGAAAGAAAAACTTCCTGAAGACAAACTTATTCTCGGTAATATCCGTTCCTGTCGCTGGCGGCCGGACTGTTATGAATTTGATATTGCTGTACGCGGCAAGGTCCAGGTAATGATGACCCTTGGTCCACATATACCATTGATCAACGAATACCGTACTGCTCTCAATCTTTTTCCAGCTCTTCATCAATATCTGCAAACCGGTTTCACTATTATCTACACCGGGACAACTAGACAGGAAAAAGAAATTACTGCTCCTTCATGGAGCGAGATGTTGAAAATAATCCGTGATGAATCTTTCAAGGGAAGTCATCTCCAACGTTATAAAGGTCTTGGGGAAATGAACCCGGAACAACTCTGGGATACTACAATGAATCCAGAAAACAGGACACTCATGCAGGTAACAATCGACGATGCCGAACAGGCTGATGATATTTTTACCACCTTGATGGGAGATAAAGTCGAACCCCGACGTGAATTTATCCAAACCCATGCCCTGGAAGTAACCGATCTGGATATTTGATTCAACACGGTCATTTTTTAATTATCCTACTGATAAAATTAAATAAAATAAAAAACAGGCAATTATTTACCTATTATGAGTGAAGATACAGAAATAAGCAGCGAGCAGTTTTTAACAATTTCCATCGAAAAAGAGCTCCAGAAATCCTATCTCGAATACGCCATGAGCGTTATCGTCGGCCGCGCCCTGCCGGACGTTCGCGACGGGTTGAAGCCGGTGCATAGGCGGGCTCTTTTTGCCATGCGTGAACTTGGGGTACATTTTAATCGTCCTTATGTAAAGTCAGCCAGAATTGTCGGTGATGTTATAGGTAAATATCATCCTCATGGTGATACCGCGGCCTATGATACTATCGTCCGCATGGCCCAGAATTTTTCTCTCAGATATCCGCTTGTTGACGGCCAGGGTAACTTCGGTTCCATGGATGGTGATTCTCCTGCGGCTATGCGTTACACCGAAGCGAGAATGACCCGGATCGACCGAGAGATAGTCAATGATCTCGATAAAGAGACCGTCGATTGGGTCCCTAACTACGATAATTCCCTAGTTGAACCCTCGGTTATGCCTAGCAAAATCCCTAATTTACTCATTAACGGATCTTCAGGTATTGCTGTAGGCATGGCAACAAATATTCCGCCTCATAACCTCACCGAAGTTTTAGATGCACTTATCACCATGGTGGATGATTCCAATATCACCGTGCATGAGATCATGTCTATCATTACCGGTCCGGATTTTCCAACCGGGGGCCAGATCTGCGGCAGAGCAGGGATCAGAGAAGCCTATGAAACCGGCAGAGGTGTTGTCATCATTCGGGCACTGACGCATATAGAAAAGATCAAAGAGGGCAAAAGAGAAGCTATTATCGTCACGGAAGTGCCCTACCAGGTAAATAAAGCCAGTCTGGTAGAGAAAATTGCCGAGCTGGTAAAAGATAAAAAAATTAACGCCATTTCCGAAGTTCGTGATGAATCGGATCGGCATGGCCTGCGCATCGTCATTGAACTGAAAAAGGACGAAATAACCGATATTGTTATTAACCAGCTCAACTCTATGACCCAAATGCAGAAGTCATTCGGCATCATTTTGTTGGCAATTGTCAATAACAAACCGGAAGTGCTCAATCTTAAACAGATTCTCGAACATTTTATAGTCCATCGAAAGGTGGTGATTTATCGACGAACCGCCTATGAATTAAGAAAAGCCGAAGAAAAAGCCCATATTCTTGAAGGTTTGAAGATAGCTTTGGATAACTTGGATGATGTCGTCGCCCTGATCAGGGCTTCAAATAGTCCCCAGGAAGCCAAAGAAGAATTAATTGCCCGCTATAGTTTGAGTGAGATTCAGGCGCAAACCATTCTCGATATGCGGCTGCAGCGATTAACTGGTCTTGAAAGAGAGAAAATTGTCCGGGATTATGAAGAAATAATGCTGGAAATAAAAAAATTAAAAGAAATTCTGGCTGATGAAAAGCTGGTTTTGCAGATAATTAAAGACGAATTCACTGAATTAAAAGAACAATATGGTGATGATCGCCGGACCGAGATTATCGACGCTACCGACGAAATTTTGCCGGAAGATATGATTGTCCCGGAAGATATGGCGGTAACGGTGACCCACTCGGGTTATATCAAGCGCAATCCGGTTTCACTCTATCGCTCGCAAAATAGAGGCGGCAAAGGGGTAACGGGTGTCAAAAATATTGAAGAGGATTTTGTCTCCGATCTGTATGTTGCCTCAACTCTTGACATTTTCCTCTTTTTTACCAACCAGGGCAAGGTCTTCTGGCGCAAGGTGTACATGCTTCCGTCGGCCGGCAGAACCGCTCGAGGTAAGGCAATCGTCAACCTGCTCAACCTGGCTGAAGACGAAAAACTTGCCGCAATTCTGCCGATAAGCAGCTTTGATGATGAATCAAATGCCAAAACCATCCTGATGGTCACCAAATCAGGTCGAATCAAAAAAACCAGTCTCCAGGAATTCAGCCGACCGCTGCGCAAAGGCAAAAGGGCTTTGACAATCAACGAGGGGGACGAAATAATCGCTGCCCATGTGCTGCATGGCGACGACACCATCCTGCTGGTGACCAGAAAAGGGATGTGTATTCACTTTGCCGAATCAGATATACGAACCATGGGCAGGACGGCAGCCGGGGTTAGGGGTATCCGACTTGGTGCGGATGACGCCGTCATTAGTGCCATCGTCATTAATTCCAATAACTCGGTGCTTATTGCCACGGAAAATGGCTTTGGCAAGAGAAGTCCAATAGAAGAATATCGCATGCAAAAACGAGGCGGCAAAGGGGTTCGAGGAATAAAAAGAAGTGTGCGCAATGGGGATGTCATTGCCGCCAAGCAGGTTGACGATGAGGAAGAGGTCATTCTTATTGCCGATTCCGGCAAAATGATCCGTATGGACTTGAGTGCAATCCGAATTATCGGCAGAAGCACCCAAGGAGTAAAACTGATCAATCTCGATGAAAATGAAAAGGTTGTCAGCCTCGACAGTCTCGCCAAAGATACCAGCAGCGATGATGAAGAAATCATTGATATAGTAGATACGGATGTGACCGGTCAGCCTGCTGATTTAGAACCAGGCACCGATGCAGAACAAAATGAAGAACACGAGTAATAACCATAAAATTGCGGTAATCGGCGCTGGTTCCTGGGGAACGGCACTGGCAATCCTTCTCGCGCAAAAAGGATATGCCGTGTCTTTATGGGGGCATAACTATGAGCATGTGATCATTCTGCAGACTGACAGGGAAAACAAAAAATACCTGCCAGGCAGTATTTTCCCAAAAAATCTTCAGCCGGTGCACCAGATGCAGCCGGCTGTGGAACACTGCCCGCTCATTGTCATGGCGGTACCCTCACATGCGTATCGCCTGGTTTTTTTGGCAATGGTACCTTTTCTTTGCCGCAATGCCCGCATAGTCTCGGCTGTAAAAGGCATCGAAAATACTACACTGATGACCATGACCCAGGTTATGGCCGAGATCCTGGCTGAACCGGAACAGGCGGAGAAAAATATTCAACTGGGTGTTCTTTCCGGGCCCTCATTTGCAAAAGAAGTGGCAGCAAAAGTGCCGACAGCAGTAACTATTGGTTTTTCTGATTTGGCTGTTGCCAAAGAAATGCAAAACGTTTTTGGCACGGATTATTTTCGAGTCTATGCCAGTTGCGATATTATAGGTCTTGAGATAAGTGCAGCTTTGAAAAACATCATAGCCATCGCCGCCGGAGTGTGCGACGGCCTTGGCTATGGCTTGAATACCAGGGCTGCCCTTATCACCAGGGGGCTTGCCGAGATACAACGACTCGGTGCCGCCATGCATGCCGAAGCGGCAACCTTTGCCGGCTTAAGTGGGCTTGGTGATCTGTTGCTCACCTGTACTGGGGATCTCAGCCGTAATAGAAGCGTCGGTTTACAACTTGGCAGGGGAAAAACACTGGAGCAGATTAGCAGTGAAATGGAGATGGTCGCCGAAGGGATAAAAACCACCCGATCGGCATACCATCTAGCCGAAAAAATGCAAATAGAGATGCCTATTTGTGAACAGGTCTATAATATACTCTACCAAGGGAAAAACTGTGCAGCGGCCGTGCGAGATCTGTTGGCCAGAGAATTAAAAGTAGAGTAATCTACTGCATTTCATCAGACCAGTCTTTGCCCGAAAACTGACTATGATCCGGTTTTGGTGGTTTTTCCTCGCGTAAGCGTTGTTCCAGCCATTTCTTGATCATTCCCGCTTCTGCTTTGACCTCGGCAAGGGCCTTGCCCCGGTGGCTTATGGCATTCTTTTCAGCCAGAGATAATTCGGCGAAGGTCTTCCCCATCTCTTCAAAATAAAACAGTGGATCATAGCCAAAACCGTTGTCTCCCCTCTTCTCATCAATGATTATCCCGTCGCATCTGCCTTCATAAGTCAAGGCAGGCCCGGAAGGTACGGCAATAGAAAGAACACATTGAAAATGCGCCCGCCGATTTTCTACGCCCTGCATAGCCTCGAGTAATTTTTCGCAGTTTTTATCGTCGGTGGCGTTTTCTCCGGCATATCTTGCTGAATACACACCCGGTGCCCCGTTTAATGCATCGACGACCAGGCCGGAATCATCAGCTATTGCCGGAAGTCCGAGAACCTTGGCGGTGTGTATGGCTTTTTTATAGGCGTTTTCATCGAAAGAATCCCCGTCTTCGACAGCCTCTGGGGTTGGTCCAAAATCATCAAGAGAGCGTATTTCAATATCCTGATCCTTAAGTATTTCGCGAAACTCACGAAGCTTGTTTTTGTTTCTTGTCGCTACTACTAAAATAGAAAGCATAAAGGTTACCTCAAAGTAAAATCATTTTTTGCGCAGACTTTTATCATAGCGTTCCTGCTCACTATATATGCAACCGCAGTATGGCTGACGATACATCTCCCGTTGTTTAGAAATATCGATACCATACTGCCACCCCTCTCTAAAATCCTTATAATAAAACAACACGCCGTATTGTGCCGATAGTTTCTCACAAAGAGTTATTAATTGAGAATGGCCCTGGTATTTGCTGTAAAGCAGTGTGGTGGTAAAAGCGTCAAATCCTTCTTGTCGAGCCAGCGAGGCGGTTTGTTCAAGGCGCATGTCATAGCAGAGAGAACACCGTTTATGTTCATAAAAGACGACTTTTTGTATAAATTGCGTCAGACCATACTTGTTGTCGACGATGAGCGGCATTTTTATTTCCGCGGCATAGTCTTGCAGGGTATTAAGTCGGCGCCGAAATTCCTGAAAAGGGTGGATATTCGGATTAAAAAAGTGACCGGTAACCAGGGCACCCTCATCGCGTAAAACAGTAAGAGGGTAGATGGTACAGGGACCACAGCAGACATGAAGTAAAACGCGCATCGGCTCTATATTTTATAGTTTTTTGGATCAATGTTGTATTGATGGATCTTATAATTGATAATGCGCAGGCTCGTATCAAGATCTTTGGCTGTTCTGGTCTGGTTGCCGTTATTGCGCTTCAAACCTTCAACTATGAGTTCTTTTTCAAAATTTTCAACAGCAACCGATAAGGAATAAGGATTTTCTCTTTTCGAAGATTTCGATGTCTGCAGGGTCGGCGGCAGATGGATGCCTTTGATCGTGTCGCCATCGCAGATGATTACTGCCCGTTCTATGCAGTTCTGTAACTCCCGGACATTGCCGGGCCAATGATACTGAATAAGCATATCAATGGCTGAAGTCGAAATTCGGCGAATATTTTTGTTATTTTCACCGGCATATTTTTCGAGAAAAAATTCGGCTATTAACAGCACATCCGTGCGTCGTTCGCGAAGGGGTGGCATATATACGGGAAACACATTGAGTCGGTAGTAGAGATCCTCACGAAAGCTTTTTTCGGCAACCGCACTCTCAAGATCCCTGTTGGTTGCGGCAACCAGGCGTACGTCACAGGTGAGTTGTTTGGTAGAACCAAGACGTTGAAAGGTCCTTTCCTGGACAACGTTGAGCAATTTGACCTGCACCGAGTTGCTGATTTCACCAATTTCATCAAGAAACAGCGTTCCGCCTTCCGCCTGTTCGAAGCGGCCAATTTTTCGATCGGTCGCCCCAGTGAAAGCACCTTTTTCATGGCCAAAAAGCTCTGATTCCAGAAGGGTTTCCGGAAGTGCCGAGCAGTTGACCACCACAAAAGGCTTGGCCCTTCTTTTCCCGTTATAATGCAGGGCCTTAGCAACCAGGGTTTTACCGGTGCCCGATTCGCCCCGTAGCAGAACTGTCGCGTTGGAATCGACCACCCGATGGATCATTTCGTACACATCCTGCATCTTGCTGGAATTACCGACAATATCGTTTATTTTGTTTTTCTCTGACAACTCCCTTTTCAGTTTCAGGTTTTCCGTATACAACTCTTCGGTCTCCCGGTTCACCTTCTGAATGCGCACTACCGTCTGGGCAATAATGCTGGAAAGAACGGTCAAATATTGCAGGTCGGTGTTTGCCTGCTCCCCTATTCCATCTTTGTAAAATCGATCGATGCTGAGAGCACCAATCACGTTCTGGCCATCTTTTATCGGCACACAAAGAAAGGAGCGTTTTTGCTCTGACACATTTCCCCGTGCTCTGGTCCGGTTTAAGAAAAGCGGTTCTTCGGATATCTGTGGTACGATGATTGGGTGTCCCGTGGACACCACGCGCCCAGTAATACCCTCACCTATCTTATATTTTCCTCGCTTTCTACCTTCCGCGGTCAAGCCATGAGCTACTTCAATCTCCAGTTTTCCGGTTGAGGGATTGACTATGGTAACCGTGCCATTTTCCATCAATTTCATTTCGGAAAGAATCTGCATAGTCTTTTCGAGACAATCACGAAGTTCCAGGGAGGAGGCAAGTTGTCTGGTGATTTCGTAAAGCGCGGTCAGATCTTCCAACTGTCTGGAAATATCACTATGAGTAGGCATATCAATTTAGAAAATCGGAGTTATTGAAGAGGAAGCGGATATTTGTTTTTGCAGAATAATAACAAATGAACTGTCAATTATCGAATGATTATTACAAAAATGTGAAGACTTTCAATGAAGGAAGGAATTTAGAATGCATATTGTTGACATATATATTTTCAAATGGTACAAAGTCCTCCACGGAGGAATGGCCGAGTGGTTTAAGGCGGCGGTCTTGAAAACCGTTGTACGAAAGTACCGTGGGTTCGAATCCTACTTCCTCCGCCAAAAAATATTGTTGGGTGGAGAGGTGACCGAGAGGCCGATGGTGCTCGCCTGCTAAGCGAGTGTGGGGGTAAGACTCCACCGAGGGTTCGAATCCCTCCCTCTCCGCCATAATAAACAAGAAAAGGGATATGATAGACACTTATCATATCCCTTTTCTTGTTTAAGCCACTGTATTTGTTTGTTATGTTTGGGTTGGGCCAAGTGTTCAAGGTTCGCCCAACAACAATTCAGTCACTCGATCAAGATCATCAAGTGAATAATATTCAATTTCTATTTTTCCCCTACTCCCGTTTTGGTTAATAGCTACCTTTGAATTGAGGCGATTGGTCAGTTGTGTTACCAGGGAATTCTTATAAGACTGAGGAATTTCTTCGTCGGGCAGTTGAACTCTTGTTTTGGTGCGAGACGGCGGCAGGGACGCTTTTTTTATAATCTTCTCAGTCTGTCGTACCGAAAGGCCGTTCTTAATAATAACATTTCTGATTTCTTGAATTTTTGCAGGTTCATCCGCCAACTTAACCAAGGCCCGGCCATGGCCTTCCGACAGCAGACCATCGGTTATGTCTCTGCGTATAATTTCAGGAAGTTTTAATAATCTCAGCAAGTTAGTTATGGTAGAGCGTTGTTTTCCTACTCTTTTCGCGGTTTCTTCCTGGGTGTATCCGAATTTTTCGATAAGCTTTTTATAGGCTTCTGCTTCTTCTATGGGGTTAAGGTCCGTTCTCTGTACATTTTCTATAAGGGCTAGTTCAAGTAAACTATCTTCGTTATCGATGTCGAGGAGAATCACCGGCACATGGGATAAGCCGGCGAGTTTAGATGCTCGGAGTCTTCTCTCGCCGGCAATGAGCTCAAAATCGCCGCCGGTTCCAGAGGTTACAATCAGCGGTTGTATCACACCTTTTTCCCGGATAGAGTCAGCCAGTTCCTGAAGATCGTCAGAATTGAAATTGGTTCGTGGTTGATATTTGTTGGGAACAATTTTGTTGATATTACATTCGAAATATTTTTCCTGTTCTTCGCCAAAAAGGAGACCTACGCCTTGACCTAATCCTGTTTTTTTACTCATTGTATTTCCTCTGCTTGGTCAGAAACTCTTTGGCGAGGGCTATGTAGGAAGTCGCACCGGTGGAATTTTTATCGTAATCCATTATGGTTTGTCCATGGCTTGGGCACTCACTGAGTCTGACATTTCGGGGGATGACAGTTTTATATAATTGATCTTTAAAATGAGTTTTAATCTCTGCAGCAACCTGATGGGTGAGTCTATTGCGTTTATCAAACATAGTGAGGACTAAACCCTCAATGAAGAGCGACTTATTATAAGATTTCTTTACCGACCGAATCGTATTTACCAGCTGAGCGAGTCCTTCCATCGCAAAGTACTCACATTGCATCGGGATAAGTACCGAGTGGGCCGAGGTTAAAGCGTTTACTGTCAATAACCCTAACGAAGGTGGACAATCGATGATGATATAATCGTAATTTTCTAATAACGGCTCCAAGAGAACCCGGAGTTTTGTCTCTCTGTTCTCTAAGGATATCATTTCGATTTCTGCCGCTACGAGATCAATGCTCGAAGGAATGATATCCAAATTGGCGACCCCAGACTTTATGCTGATATCAGCACAGGTATATTGCCCGGAATATGCGTGATAAAGATGGCTTCTATTTTTTTTCATGTTGACGCCAACCCCACTGGAAGCATTGCCTTGTGGGTCAGAGTCAACAAGTAGGACTTTTTTTCTTTTTTGGGCAAGGGCAGCGGAAAAGTTGATAGAGGTAGTGGTTTTCCCCACCCCACCCTTTTGATTTGCCACGGCGATAATCTTTGCTAGCTGTACCATTTTGTTCCTTTAAAGAAAGTTTGTTTAATAGCGGCAAACTAATCGGTTATGATAAAAATATCTCGATAAATTTGCATCTCTTGCTTGTTCTCCTGTTTTCAACAAACAATACTTGCAATTTCTTGAAAAAACCTTTTAGGTTTGATGGCGTTTAGCGTTCTCTACTATGTTTCACGTGAAACAATTTCTCTATGGGGGTTGTCTGAGATGGAGTCGGACTTTTTAGTTATCGGTAGTGGCATTGCCGGCTTGTCACTGGCCCTGAAGGCTTCCCGCTTAGGGACTGTCTATGTTGTCACTAAAAAAGAAGAAGTTGATACGGCGACAAATCTTGCGCAAGGAGGTATTGCCGCTGTGTTAAATGATGAAGACAGTTTCGCCGACCATATTATGGATACTCTCAAGGCCGGCGCCGGTCTGTGTGATGAAAAGGTGGTACGGATGGTCGTTGAGAACGGGCCTGAACGTGTCCGTGAATTGGTTGATCTAGGGGTGGGATTTGTTAAAGAAAAGAACGGAAATCTTAGCCTGGGGCGAGAAGGCGGACATTCAAGACGTCGGGTAGCCCATGCCTACGACTTGACCGGAAGGGAAATTGAACGGGCTTTGGTTGAAAGTGTCGGTAATAATAACCAGATATCTCTCTTTGAAAATCACATGTGTATCGATCTCATTGTAGATCAAACAACAAAGGTTCTTGGTGGTGACCAAGCAGTAAGAAAGTGTGTGGGAGCGTATGTGATAGATGAATCCGGGCACATCGAAGTTTTTTTAGCCAAAATAATTGTTTTATGCACCGGCGGAGCAGGAAAAGTGTATCTGTACACCAGCAATCCAGATATAGCCACCGGGGATGGGGTGGCTATAGCCTGTCGTGCAGGAGCAAAAATTAGCAATATGGAATTTATTCAGTTTCATCCTACCTGTCTCTACCATCAACAAGCAAAAAATTTTCTTATTTCCGAGGCCGTTCGCGGGGAAGGGGCTAAACTCTTGGATATAGATGGCCAGAGATTTATGGAAAAATATGAGCCGGAGCAGATGGAGTTGGCCACGAGAGATAAGGTAGCCAGGGCAATAGATTCAGAAATGAAAAGAACCGGTGCTGATTGTGTGTATCTTGACATAAGCCATAAAGGCGTGGGGTTTTTACAACAACGTTTTCCAACTATTTATGAGAAATGCTTATCTTTGGGGATAGACATTGCCAAGCAACCGATTCCGGTAGTTCCTGCCGCCCATTATCTTTGTGGTGGGGTGGTAACGGATATGCATGGAAGAACGAATATTGACGGTCTTTTTGCCCTCGGCGAGACGTCGTGTACTGGTTTACACGGCGGAAATCGCCTGGCAAGTAATAGCCTTCTTGAAGCCGTTGTCTACGCAGAGAACGTTTTCAGGTACTGTGAACATAACTGGCAGTCCTTTACTCAACTTACAAGCAGTAAGCTGTACCAATATAACAATAATAATAAAGAAAAAATAGACGAAGAAATCCTCATTAACCATAACTGGGACGTCATCAGGAGGGTTATGTGGAATTATGTTGGTATCGTCAGAAAAGAGTCGCGGTTAGTTGTCGCCAGGCAAAGAATAACAGAGGTAAGAAAAGAGATTGATCAAATTGTCGAAAAATTTAACATTACCCCTAATATGCTCGAGTTGCGCAACATTTCTCTAGTTGCCTCCCTTATCATAGAGGCATCTCTGGCAAGAAAAGAATCAATAGGTCTGCATTACATTCTTGATTATCCGCCGGTCGAGAAAGAGACTGCTCCAGCAGGGTTGAAAAAACGCTACTCCAAGGTTTGCTATGAAAAAAAAGGTTAAGGTTCTCATTGTCGACGATGAATTGCATAATATTGAACTCATGCTGGAAATATTACGCTTTTATCCGCAATATGACTGCAGAAGAGCGATGTCCGGGGAAGATGCGCTCACTGTGCTTAAAACCTATCATCCTGAAATTATCTTGCTCGATGTAAAGATGTCGGGAATTGACGGGTATGAGGTGTGTCGCCGGGTAAGAACGCAGAGTGAGCATAGGTTTTCAAAGATAATTATGATTTCCGGTATGTCGCTTATTGACGACCGCCTCAAGGGCTATGAAGCCGGGGCAGATGATTATCTCACTAAACCATATGTGGAGGGAGAATTTATTGCAAAATTGGAGGTGTACTCCAAACTCAACAGAATGGAAGAGGTTGATACACTCAAAACAACAGCATTGAACATATTACGGCATGAAACCCGAACACCTTTAAATGGCATAATTCTGGGCAGTGACTTGCTCAGAAATATGGATGATCTTTCGGAGAAAGCGAAAGTCTATGTGGATTTAGTGCGACAGTCCGGATTGAAGATACAGGATCTAGTCGAGAAAATTTCACGATACTATTTCATAAAAGACGGCATAACTCTTTCTCTATCGCGCAAGCACCCTTATGTTATTATTTCTAATGTTATCAACAGGTTGGTTGTCGAAAAACCATCAAGGAATGTATTAGTACAGTGCGAAGGTGCTCTGGAATTTGTCGCTGATTGGCAACTACTGGAAGAAGCAATCACCTATCTACTTGATAATGCTTTAAAAAAATCTTCCGGACGAAGTCTTAACGTGCATTGCCGACAGCAAACAACATCTCTGGTCATTCAGATCGGAGATACAAATTTGGATCAGGAATCGCTGGCCAGCGAGGATGTTTTTGGTAGTTTCTTTTCTTCTGATGTATTACACCACCACCAGGGTACCGGCCTTGGCCTGGCAATTGCCAAAGAAATAATTGAAGAACATGGGGGGCAGATAAGTTGCCGAAAAAAAGAGAACGGTGGCGCACTATTTGAAATCATCCTCAATGATCAAGGTACCGATTGATGCCGGTTGCACGATTCTCGGAATGTCTTAATGTCTGTGCTACCAAGCCTGATGACTTTTTCTTTTAAAAACAACTATAAGGCGCTTTATGGCGTTAGATTTCCATGACTGTCTCGCCTATCACCCTTGATTCTTTTGACGCCGTTCTGTTTGATTTGGATGGCGTCATAACTCAGACTGCAAGAGTTCATGCCGCCTGTTGGAAAAAACTTTTTGATGATTTTCTGCGCCAACATGCGGCAATAACCGAGCACACTTTTGTTCCCTTTGACATCGCAAGCGATTATGCCCGGTATGTCGATGGAAAACTTCGCCAGGAAGGCGTTCGCGATTTTCTCGCATCGCGACACATTTTTTTACCGGCAGGTGAAAAAGATGATCCTCCAGGCATACATACCATCCAGGGCCTGGCTCGTCGTAAAGATGATCTTTTTACTCTCGTCTTACAGGAAGAAGGGGTTGATATCCTCGCCGACGGGCTGGCATTAGTCCGGCATGTCCGTACTGCCGGCCTCAAAACTGCCGTGGTATCTTCGAGTAAAAATTGTCAAATGGTCTTACAGATGGCCCATATTGAACAATTATTCGATATCCGGGTCGATGGCATCACGGCGGAGCAACTGCAGCTTCAGGGCAAACCGGCACCGGATCCTTTTCTGAAGGCAGCAGAATTACTCGATGTTGTGCCGCAGCGAGCGGTGGTGGTTGAAGACGCAATTTCCGGGGTGCAGTCCGGGGTTCGCGGTAACTTCGGACTGGTTGTAGCTGTTGATCACCTGGGTAACGCAGCGGCCCTGTACGAGAGTGGCGCGGATCTTGTGGTAACCGATCTTCGATCGCTTATCGTTTAGTTGGCGGTCCCTCAATCCATTTGGTTTACCTGTTTTACGAAAGCGGCAAATCATGGAGACATGAACATGCTTTACCGAGAAAGACTTAATCCACCGGTGTATATTTATCCGGGCGATGAGTGGAAAATAATCGAGAAAGAGTTTTATCCGCAACTGCTCGGCCAGATGGAAACTATCTTTGCATTGAGCAATGGGTATCTTGGCATGCGCGGAACCTTTGAAGAAGGAACACCCTTTGTCAACCATGGAACACTGATTAACGGTTTTTACGAGAGCTGGCCCATTATCTACGGCGAGAAAGCCTATGGCTTTGCCAAAACCGGTCAGACCATTGTCAATCTGCACGATCTGAAGATTATTCGTCTCTTTGTTGATGATGAGCCTTTTTTTCTACCAACCGCCGACCTGAAACATTTCCAGCGGACCCTCGATATGCAAGAGGCAACCTTGACCCGGGAAGTTCTGTGGGAAATGCCATCGGGCAAACTGGTCTCAATCAAATCAACCCGTTTGGTCAGCTTTGAACACTGGCACTTAGCCGCCATTCACTATGAAGTGAATATTGTCAACAGCCATGCCTCATTGGTAATCCTGTCGGAGATTACCCCCCATCGCACTATCCGTGGTACCGATGGGGACCCGCGCGACACCAGGATTTTCCGGGAAAAGGTTTTGAATCCGCAGGTAAAAACAGCCAAAGAACAACAGATCATTCTTGGTTATAAGACCCAAAACAGTAAGATGAGTCTCGGTTGTGGCGTTGATCATTTTGTGGAAACCGCTAATATCATGAGTTGGCAAAACGAAGCGGGCGACGATGAGAACAGGGTGGTTTTCACCATTGAAGCCAAAGAGAACGAGCCGGTCAGGATTACCAAGTGGATGAGCTTTCATACCTCAAAAAACACCCGCCCGGAGGATTTGTGCAAGCGAGTCGAACGGACGCTGCTGCGGGCTAAAGAAAAGGGTTTTGACCAGATTCGCACCGCACAAAGGCTGTTTATGGACGACTACTGGCAGGTCAGTGATGTCGAGATGATGGTGACGGAGAGGCGAAAAAAAGGGCGACGTTCCACTGAACAATGGCAGCAGGCCATCCGCTGGAATCTCTTCCAGCTTTGCCAGGCGTCGATCAGGACCGAAGGGACGGGGATTCCGGCCAAGGGACTGACCGGGACGGGCTATGAGGGGCATTATTTTTGGGACATTGAGATCTATGTGCTGCCTTTTTTCATTTATACCAATCCCCACGTTGCCAGAAATCTGCTGAAATTCCGCTACAGCATGCTTGATCAGGCGCGCCAGCGGGCACGAGACGTCAATCAGAAGGGGGCACTTTTTCCCTGGCGCACCATTAACGGTGATGAGGCCTCGGCGTACTATGCTGCCGGTACCGCGCAGTATCATATCAATGCCGATATCATGTTCGGCCTAAAAAAGTACGTCGAGGTCACCGGGGATGTCGAGTTTCTTCACCGGGAGGGGGTGGAGATGCTGGTGGAAACCGCCCGGCTCTGGCGTGATCTCGGCTTTTTCTCCGAGCGGCGCAACGGCAGTTTCTGTATTCACGGGGTGACTGGACCCGACGAATACAATACCGTGGTCAACAATAATGCCTATACCAATTTGATGGCCAGAGAAAATCTCTGGTTCGCTGCCGAGACGGTTGAATTCCTGCACGCGAACGATGCGGAAAACTACCAGGGGCTTGTCGATAAAACCGGACTTGACTATGCCGAGGTCAAAGAATGGCGGCGGGCGGCCGATGCGATGTACATTCCCTATGATGCGGAACTGAAGATTCATCCCCAGGACGATAACTTTCTGGAAAAAAAAGAGTGGGATATCGAGGGGACACCGCCGGAGAACTTTCCTCTTTTGCTCCATTACCATCCACTGGTTATTTACCGCCACCGGGTCATCAAGCAGACGGATCTGGTGCTGGCCTTATTTCTGCTCGGCAATGAATTTTCTGCCCCAGAAAAAGAACGGAACTTCAATTATTACGACAGACTGACTACCGGGGATTCTTCTCTTTCCGTCGGTATTCAGAGTATTGTCGCAGCGGAGATCAATAACCATCAGAAGGCCCAGGAGTACGGCCGGTATGCAGTGTTGATGGACCTTGCCGATATTGGCGGCAACAGCGGGCAGGGCGTGCATATGGCGTCCATCGGCGCGGCTTGGATGGTGCTGGTATACGGTTATGCCGGGATGCGGGATTATGGCGGGGCAATTTCCTTTAGTCCCAGGCTCCCTGATCGTTGCACCCGATTTCGCTTTTCTCTGACCATTCGCCACAGCTTGATTGAGGTTGAGCTTCTTTGCGGCCAGGCCATTTATCGTCTGGTGCAGGGCCCAGGTTTACGCTTTCACCATAACCAAAAAGAGCTGCACGTAACCCCGCAATCCCCGATGGTGGAGTGTTCTTTTGCTGAAACTCCGGTGAAATGAACAAGCCGCTGCTCTTTTCCATGCTGTTTTTTACGAGATTATCAAAATCAGATATGTTAGAAAATTTGGAATTACCCTTGTCTAGAGGGTGGACAAGGTTCAATGAATGTCTGGGGAAGATTCCCAGGCAAACCGATTGCAATAAAACATCTTACGAAGGATCTGTTTTCGGCCGCTTCCTCTCAGGAGGTGGCAACCCGTCTGCTCCAGGAGGCAAAGGTAATCACCATTCCCGGCGGTGCCTTTGGCGAAGGCGGTGAGGGCCATTTGCGTTTGTCGTTTGGCGGGGAACCGGCAGAAATCAACGAAGCTTTTGACCGCATCGAACAATGGTCCAGGAGCAGAGACCATACCTTGCCCTGATCCCGCCGGCAGCTTATAATCTTGGTTATACAAGAGCCATGTGGATTAAAAAATCAACCAGGAGGCAATTCCATGAATAATCTGATTGTACCCTGTGCGTCATGCGGCAAGAAAAATAGAATTCCGGCCGGGAGACAACATCAGCAACCCAAATGCGGCCATTGCGGAGCATCTCTTGAGTTGGCTGGGCGAGGTGTGCCGGTAGAACTGGGCGATCATGATTTCCATGATTTTGTTAAACAGGCGCCCATACCGGTTATGGTCGATTTCTTTTCAC
The DNA here is from genome assembly GCA_963796255.1 of uncultured delta proteobacterium. Lineage (GTDB taxonomy): Bacteria > Desulfobacterota > Desulfobulbia > Desulfobulbales > Desulfocapsaceae > Desulforhopalus_A. Next base: position 247,681 of record CAWCLE010000024.1, read on the forward strand.
CGACCTGCGGTCCCTGCCGGACGATGCTGCCGATTGTCGACGCCATGGCGAAAGAGCATAGCAAAAAATTTATCATCGCCAAGCTCGACACCAGTATCCACCAGCAAATTGCTGCATTTTTTAACATTCGGGGGGTGCCAACCTTTATGTTTTTCAAAAACGGCAGCCTTATCGATCAGATAGCCGGAGCTGTCGGCCAGAATATCCTGGAACAGAAACTGCGCAGTTTATAAACCGGCATCACCCGCATACCTGCATATCCTAAGGAGAGTTATGGCTCGTATTGTTATCAGCGGCACTGGAGTGTTTACGCCACCATTTTCTATCGCAAATGATGAACTTGTTCTCTCCTTTAATACCTTTGTTAAAAACTTTAACCACGAACACCGGGATGAGATCGCTGCTGGGACCTGCCAGGCTTTGGCCGAGTCCAGTGCCGAATTTATAGAGAAAGCCTCCGGCATAAAAAGCCGGTTCGTTATGGACCGTGATGGGGTGCTCAATACGGCAATTATGTGTCCGCAACTGGCCGGACGATTAAAGCAGGAAGTTTCTCTGCAATGCGAAATCAGTGTGGCCGCCGCGAGAGAAGCAATGGACGAAGCCGGAAAAAAGGCCGATGAAATCGATGCGGTCATTGTCTCCTGCTCCAATATGGAACGCCCCTATCCGGCTATTGCTGTTGAAGTGCAGCAGGCCTTGGGAATTACCGGTTTTGCCTTTGATATGAATATCGCCTGCTCCTCGGCCACCTTTGGTATTCAGACGGCGGTGGATTCAATTTTTCGGGGCAACGCCAGGGCAATTCTCATGGTCAATCCCGAAATATGCTCCGCCCATCTCAATTTTCGGGACCGTGACAGTCATTTTATTTTTGGCGATGTGTGCACGGCGGTGATTATCGAGCAGGAGACTTACTGCAATAAAAAGGACGTCTTTGAGATTATCGGCACCAAACTGGCAACCAAATATTCCACAAATATTTATAACAGCTTTGGTTTTCTCAATAGAACCGAACCAGGCGAGCGAGCTGAAAAAGAGCGGTTGTTCGTTCAGGAGGGGAGAAAGGTTTTTAAAGAGGTGGTACCCTTTGCAACGGAGATCATTCGTGACCATCTTGCCAAGCATGATATTGTCCCGGCTGATCTAAAAAGGATCTGGCTGCACCAGGCAAATCTCAATATGAACCAGCTGATTTGTAAAAAGCTGCTCGGCACGGAAATCACCGACGATCGAACCCCGACCATCCTCGATACCTACGCCAATACCGCATCCGCCGGTTCGATTATCTGCTTTCATAAAAATCACGAAGACTTACAAGAGCGTGATCTTGGCGTCATCTGTTCTTTTGGCGCCGGCTATTCTGTTGGCAATATTATTGTGCGGCGGGTTGTCCTTTGATAAAAAACGAGAAAAACTTCAGTAAAACAAAAAAAGGCCTTTAACGATTTCTCGTTAAAGGCCTTTTCGTATGGCGTCC
>CAWCLE010000025.1:0-241049 GCA_963796255.1 uncultured delta proteobacterium
ATCAAAAGGATTCCATATCCTCCCTTATCAGCATATTCTGTTTGGCAAAGCTCCACGGGTTCAAGCAGAAACCTGTCCCGAAATAATCGAAACTGAGAATCTCACTTTCAAGGCCGTGCACACCCCTGGGCCGCACCCTCATTAAAAGAAAACTCGATTATCTTGTAAGCTTTAACCAGCAGGTTCACGAACTTCATAAAAAAGGAATGGAAGAGAAAGAGATCATCAAGCGACTGCGAGTAAAAAATGATCTACCGGTCAGACTATTCACTATGGGGAATGCCTGCTTTTCCCACATGGTCAGATCGTCACTCACCACCCTTCAAGATAATCAGCAGTAATTAAAATAAACGACATCTACCCAACAAGAGGTCGTGTACCATTGAGGCTTAAAAGGCTCGCAGCGGGTTGAGTAACCGAATACGATTTTTCTCATCAGTTTTCCAATCGTTTCATGGTTTTTTTGGTTCGTCTGGTGGCAACGGCTGTCAGGGGATCGTCCGGCCAAAAATGTTTGGGGTACCTTCCCTTGAGTTCTTTTTTTACTTCCGGGTATGTTCGCTGCCAAAAACCGGCCAGATCATGAGTCACCTGGATGGGCCGCTGGGCGGGGGAGAGGAGGTGCAGCAGGACAGGGATCTTGCCGGCACAGATAACCGGTGTTTCCTGGGTGCCAAACATCTCCTGAATACGAACGGCAAGCAGGGGCGGTTCATTCTGCTGGTAGCAAAGCCGTATTTTGGAACCGCTGGCCACAGTAAGGGTAGTTGGCGCAAGGCGTGCCAATTGTTGCTGCTTTGCCCATCCCAGCATGGTCATAAATATTTCCCGCAGGTTCAGCTGTTTGAGCTGCTCTGCTTTGCTGATACCAGTCAGGTAAGGGGCAAGCCAGGAAAGATCACCGGACAGGTGGCTGTCGCTGAGATCAGGCCACGATTCATTGGGCTGCCACGAGTGCAGACAGTTTATCCTGGCCTGGAGTTGACGTGTCTCCTGGTCCCAGGGAAGGCAGTTTATACTCATGGTGCTGATGCCGGTCAAGAGGGCTTGGGAGACCTGGTCCGGGGATACCTTTTGTGCTGGTTGTTCTTCGACGACAATGGCACCCAGGCAGAGGCGATCTGCGGCAATGACTCGTGCAGTATCATCATCCCAGTACACGGTAGTCGTATTGGTAAACAGGCTGCTATGCTGTTTTTGAAGTTCTGGAAGCGACAATGACGCTGCAAGAAAGATCCTTCCCTGCTTGCTGCCGGCGTCCAGATGGGAGGCGACAATGTATTCACTTATCGATAGTGGGTCAAATTCAGGGAGCATCGCACCACGGCCGGATGCCATAAGGTAATTTGCCTGCTGGCCATGACGGCGGCGGGCAACCCTGTCAGGATAGGCAAAAGCCAGCAGGATGCCCGCCATGTCCGGATCACAGGGTCTTCGTTGTTCGTGCATGCGCTGCAGCCAGATGCGGGCGTTTCTGTCTACTCGGCTGCATGCTTCCGGATCAACTCCCTGTTCCATTACGGCAGCAGTTTTTTTCTGGCGCCACAGGGAGAGCAGGTGCAGCCTGTTCTGCAGATCAGCGGTTGCAGCATCAGCGCCGTGTGTCAGGATATCCCGTTCAGAGAGGAGTGCTGCCAGGTCACAGGCCAGTGATGCAAGGCCTCTTTCTCTGCCTTTAAGCAGCATGTGGCCAAGCCGGGGATGCACACCAAGGCCAGCCAGTTGTCTGCCGGTTGCAGTTATCCTGCCGGCGTTGGTTACAGCATCCAGCGAACGGAGGAGTTGCTTGGCCTGTTGGTACCCCCCCTGCCGAGGCCGGGTGAGCCAGAGTAACTCGCCTGGATCCTGGACTCCCCATAAGGCCAGTTCAAGAGCCAGTTGCGCGAGATCAGTGTCCACTATCTCCGGCGGGTGAAAGGGTGCCAGACAGTAGTGTTCTTCTTTGGTCCAGAGTCGCAGGCAGTGACCAGGGCCCAGCCGTCCTGCCCTGCCGGCCCGTTGTTCTGCCACAGCTTTGGCAACGCGAACAGTGGTCAGCCGGGACAGACCGCTGCCCGGGTGGAATTGAGGTCGTCGTGACCAGCCGCTGTCAACGACGCAACGAATACCTTCAATGGTAAGACTGGTTTCAGCGATGGAAGTAGAGAGGATGATGCGTCTGCGCCCGGAAGGATCAGGAGTGATAGCCTGGTCTTGTTCTTTTTGGGAAAGGTTGCCGTAGAACGGTGCAATCACGGCGTTGTCGAGTGCCGGGTCATTTTTTAGCTGCCTGGCGACGTCTTTAATTTCACCTGCACCGGGCAGAAAGGCGAGAATGTCACCTGGCTGATCTCGCCATATACGCCGTATGCCTGCAGTTGTTATGTCGGCTGGTTTTCCGGTGGCCGGCTGCGGCAGATAGTCAATATTGACCGGATGGCTTCTGCCTTCTCCTGTAACCACCGGTACCTTGCCCAATAATTCGGCAATGGGTCCGGTATCCAGGGTGGCTGACATGACCAGGATCCGCAGATCTTCCCGAAGTTGGCAAAGATCCAGGCAAAGGGCAAGGGCCAGGTCTGCGTGAACAGAGCGTTCGTGGAACTCATCAAAAATGACAAGCCCTGTGTCTTGCAGCTCATTATCCTCCTGGATTCTTCTGGTCAATATCCCTTCAGTAACTACTTCAATCCGGGTAGCCGGGGATACTTGCCGGTCAAAGCGGATCTGGTAGCCAATGGTTCGGCCGACCGGTTCTCCTAAAAGGGCCGCCATCCTCGCAGCTGCAGCCCGGGTTGCCAGCCGTCTTGGCTCGAGGATAAGTATCTTTTTGTCCTTGAGCCATGGTTCCTCAAGAAGCGTCAGGGGAACAATAGTGGTCTTGCCGGAACCAGGCGGTGCCGCCAGTACGGCTGATCCGCCGCGGAGTGCATTCCTCAACTCAGGAATAATGGTGTAAATAGGTAATTGCGGCAGATGCATTACAACACAAAGAAGGTACGCCTCGTTGATTACCGAATCTGTTTCACTTCGCCTTGAGCAGCTTTGGCTTGGTCCACGAACCGTCCAGCGCGGCTTCGGCAGGCCAGTACAGACGCATGTACGTGGCAAACGGTCCCTTCGGCGCAGGCAACCAATTCGATTCCTTGTCTTTGCCGGGGGATTCGTTCTGGATGTAGATCGTGAGTCCGCCATCGGCATCTTTCTTCATGTGCGGCAGCATCGGTGAGTTGATGAGATAGCGGTTGATCGGATTGGCCACCAACAAACTTTGCGGCACGTCATACATCGTCAGCGACCAGAAGGCGTGAACCGGTGGATACTGGCTGGCAGCAAAGTGCATCGTGTAGCGATTGGCGCCGCTGAGTGCCTCACCTTCGCTGTCAACGCGATAGACTGGATACATAGCCTCTTCTTTGGCGTTGCCGTAGATGCCGAGTGTGCCGAGCCAGCGGTAAAAGTAATTGTCCTTCAGGAATGCGCGGCTACCGAAAACGTCACCGGAGGTGATCTTCCCTTCGCCCAATAACTTCAAGCCATCGGCATAAGCCTGCAAGGCGTCGGCGCGACCCTGCTCAATGGCCGTCTTCATTGCAGGCGACAACTTGGCGGGGTCGAAGGTCTTGCCACCCTCGATGCCGATCTTGGCGAAGCTTTCCCTGAGGGCCACTTCGCTCGGCACCGTCGGGCTGTAGTTCAGCACGAAGTTCATGATGTTGAAGAACTCCAGAGAAGTCCTCTGCTCGTCCTTGGTCGGTGGCTTAATGAAATTCACGACCGGCGCAGCAGGAGGTGGTGTTGTACCCAGGAATGCGGACAGTGGCTGCACCTTGTACTGGTTCTGGATCTTCACGACGTTGTCGATATCGGCAGGATCGAATAACTGCGTGCGAAACACGACATTGCCGAAGTACGTATCGGAGACGTACACCTTCTTGATGTCCTTGGGCGTCGCGCCCTTCCATCCCGGCCCGACCACCATGATGTTGCCAGCATCATTGCCCGTGGTTCTCGAACCCGCGTAGCCGATGATATACGTGTAGGCATCCCACATCTGGACGTCGTAGTAGCGCTTCTTCTCGATCGCCGGCAAGGAAATCACGATCGGCTCGGCGCGCAGATCCAGGCCTATCCAGGAATAGGGCGTGTCAGAATTGGGTGTCTGCACCGCGGTATCGACCGGTGTATAGACGTTGTGGATGTTCTTGATATGGTTCCAGGGCGCCATGTACTGGGAATTATTCTTGACCACGTAGTAGGCGTACTGGATACGGTAGTTGTCCACCAGCGGGTAACCGTAGATGTAGGCTTCCTTGGCGATGGCGCGGGCTTCGGTGGGTGTTAAATCGCTCGCCTGCACCAACGGTGCCACGACGAACGCGGCTACCAACGCGATGGTTGTGAATATATATCGAATTTTCATCAGATTCTTCTTCTCTAATTTCATTTTAAAAATTTCAAATTGCGAATTCGATTTAGCGAAGCCACCATGCTTTGTTAACTCAGAGCTCAAGTGTCCGCAGAATGTTTCTGTTGGGCCATTTTCATGAATCAATAGAGTTTAAAATCGGATCATCCTTCGGAAGAATAGTACATGTTTCAGAATGTTGATCAAAGACAATAAAGGCATCTTTAGATTTAAGTTGTTTTAACACTTGGGTAATTTTAGTCTCAAGTGGGATTTGAACATCGCCGTAATCAGTACCATCCCGGGTTACAAATTCTTCAATAACACCCTGCAGTGCTTCTTTGCTTAATTGATCATATGGGATTTTAACAGCATTCATTTTTTAATAAACTCTTTTTAATGGTTTGCCGGCTATTCCCAGCTGATTCCGACATTGGCCAGTTGGGGGCCAGAATCGACTATTCGGTCTTTTAATACCAGCTACATACGCAATATGCGATTCAGTGTTCTACCACTATATCAATGATATTATCGCGCCCCGACCCCAAACTGACCACAGTAGAGGGTTTTAATACAAACACTTTCCTTAAAGGATCTTTTCGCCGCCCCCAATAGCCCATTAAGGGGCCTTTTAATGGATAACCCCTTTGCAAGCAAAAATGAAGTTGCTTTGGTTTCGAATACAATCGTACTAACGCAATATTGAACACTTACTTACTCGGATTGACGAGGATTTCTACGCACTTTCTCTCGACGGCATATTCAACCAACTATACTGATATACGTGTATCCCTTTTGTACTTTTGCCGACGATTCTTTACTCTGGGGTTTTTTCCCTTAACTTGATCATCCGGCAATGACTTACCTTTCTGGGGAGCAGCAGACATTGTCGTAACAGCCTCCTTCCGCATACCAACGGCAATGATATTAGTATATTTCTATCATTCGAATCTTATATAACCAGCGATGCATAAGCACCCGGTCCCCTAAGTTCGTTATAAGCCACCCTGGTCGTCACCCCCAGGAGTCACGAACCACCATTCATCTCACGAACATTTTCCTTCGGGTATCCTATTTTTCCATGCCCAGCAGATCGGCCACAACCTCCAAATCACCCTCCGTTTCGTTCACATCGAGACGCGGGGTACAGCCAATATCCATATCGAACCACATTTTTTGACCATATTATCCATATCCGAAAAAAATATGAGGTACGGAACTGCTCGTTTTTAATGGCAATAAATCAAACATGTTTAAATCTCCTTATGATTGTTTGTTTATTCAGAACTCAGGAACCAATCTCCATGAATCAATAATTCTGTTTCTGGAAAATTATTTTACACTTTGCAAATTATCCTGACACCTTTGCTGCGTGCTGTTCACCCTCTAAGGTTAATGCAGATGTAAATAACTGTTTATATTTCTGAAATTGTATACGTATAAGCAAATCACTTGGGGAAAATGGTTTGAGTAAATAATCATCGGCGCCTTGACAAAAAGCCTCTAATTCATTCATCGAGTCACAACTAGCCGTAATCATAATAACTATCGCTGAAGAATTGATAACTTTTGTTTTCCGGATAACGTTGAGTCCGCTTGTTGGGCCCATTTGAAGATCGGTAATGACCAGATCAAAAAATTCAGCATTCAATGCTTTGATAGCCTCATCTCCATCAGTGGCTCTGGTGATGTTATAACCGTCTGACTTTAGGGTATATTCCAATATATCGAGTATCATTTCATCGTCATCTACCACCAGTGCCTTAAGTACCATTTCTTCGTCCCTCCTTTAAGGATTGGCCACTGAATATTGTTGGCCATTTGATCTGTTGCTGTTAAAGGATTTGCATAAAGTGTTCCAACAGTATGAGAGCATTGGGGCGTGGGTGAATAATACAACAAACCCGTTTTCCTGATTATCTTGGAAGGCACCTGAACTCTCTAGGGGTAAGAAATGTCCACTGGCAAGGCTGAGTTGAGGATGAATTTCAGAAATCTAGCTTTTTCCTGAATAGGTTGAACTCGATCAGGATCAAATATCACGAACGAAATGGAGCACCATGGCCCTTCCGAAAATCCAAGAATATTTTGAAAAAAGGTGTCAAATATATCGATTTAAATTACTGATAATTCAGATTATGTTTGTAGATCACTTTAGGGCGAGTGTCAGGCAACCTGCAAGATAGTAACTGACGGCCAATCTGCCTCAACCTCTAAAAAGCCCGGTATGACACCCACTGTCATACCGGGCTTTCCGTTTTTTACCCCCCTCACACCGGAACTATTGGTTTTCATCCCTTAAAAAACCTACCAAAGCCAAAGGTTTCAGCTCTTACTTTATCTTTGTGATCTTTAGGTCCAAGCAACAGCCAAAAACAGACCTGACCCCGTTTTTTTTCTGGATAAAGGATATAAATAAATGAATACAACAATAACCGTGGATAATGGAGTTAAAGCGTACATGAACTATCACAAGGCACACTCCAGGCCAAATACTATAAGGGCTTTTTCCTACACTCTTAGTAGGTTACTTGACCTGTTTTCCGGAACAGATATTACAGCGGTACCCGAAGCTGATGTCGTCATATTCTTGGAAGTGGTAACCGATGGTCTGGCACAGTCCACAAAGAGCAACCGGGCAGGACATCTCAGTGCATTTTTTAACTTTGTGAAAGATACCTTTAATATCGATTTTACTAATCCGTGCAGCAGGGGTTAATTAAAAAACTTTATAAGCAACCGAGGCATACGCCTCCAGAGTTACTGGACAAAGAGATAGTGGACGAGATCATCTATCGAACTCAAGGTCGTGAACGGATGATGCTTGAACTTATGGGCCGAACTGCAATGAGGGTCGGTGAAGTTATGACTATGCGACCACGAGATTTGAATATCGATGTGAGCAGTATTGCAATTGAGCAACCAAAGAGCGGTCGGTATGGCGAGGTCGTATATTTGCCGCAAAGGATGATGCGGAGATTGGATGACTATGTTCGAAAACAAGGGATAGGTGCTAATGACAGAATATTTCCTTTCAGCTATACAACAGCATACAGGATGGTTAAGCGGTTAGGTGGGGATGTAGGTGTCAAACTTCGACCACACTATCTTAGACGACACGCGGCAACCTAAAACTGCTACATTTTTGCTCATTTTCAGAAAAATATTCGCTGATTTTGTTGAGTGCCAAATGCTACATTCCTGGCGATTTTTGGATCAAGCCCGACGGTAATCCGATCAGGAATTACGCTCAATTGTTGTGAATAATCCACCGCGCTAATCATCATCAGGTCGAAGCCATAGGTTTTGTAGTCACTGGATTTGGATGGTTGCCTCGCCGGTAGTTTTCACTTTTCATCGACTACAGGCAAATAAACAGTGAAGGTAGAGCCTTCACCAGGCTGACTGTCGATGCGAATCTCTCCCTGATGATTCTTGACAATACCATAGCAGACCGACAATCCCAGACCTGTTCCTTTAACTTCAGCTTTTGTTGTGAAAAAAGGCTGAAAGATCTGGTCTCTGTTTTCAGGCTTAATGCCTACACCGTTATCCTTGATTGCTACAGCGATTCTCTTTTCTTCATGCCAGGTAGTTATGGTGATCACCCCGCCTTCCCGGCAGGCGTCCGCGGCATTGTTCAACAGATTGAGAAAGACTTGTTTGATCTGATCCGGAATCGCCAGGATCTGCGGCAATTGATCGTCATAGTTTACCCGCGTACGAATCTTTTTCTGTTTAAAATCAAACTTGCAAAGTAAAAGCAAGGAATCAAGGGAAGCATGAATATCTATCACCGTTTTTTTGCCGGATGAAGGCCGGTTGAAATCCTGCAGGCTGCGAACTAAATTTTTCATTCTTTCGCTCTCGCTGATAGCAATTTCCAAAAATTCTTCATGCTCCTCCTGCAATCTCGCCCTCCTTAAGCCTTTAAGTATAGCCATAATACCCTGCAGGGGATTGTTGAATTCATGGGCAATCGAGGCGGACAGTTGACCTATGGCGGAGAGCTTTTCAGAATGAAGGTACTTTAACTGCGTTTCCTGCAGCTCCAGGGTGCGTTGCTCAACCCTTTGTTCCAGTTCCTCATTTAAAGTAAGGAGCTGTTCTTTTGCCTGTTTTAGCTCGGTAATATCGGTGAGGGTTGCTATGAAACCGATGAGCTGGTTCCGGCTACCATGGAGTGGCGACATATTGAGGATGAAATACAGGAGAGTGTCGTCAAAGCGCATGAACTCGACCTCGACATTTTTCAACCTTTCGCCGGGCATGAAGGACAGAATAGAGACCAACTGTCCCGTTTCTGTTACCCGCAACTTGAACAATTGGTCAAACTGCTTCAGAAGCGGGTTATCTCCTGAAAGGTCATGAGCAAGCCTGCTGGCTCGGATAATCCTTCCCTGTTCGTCACAGACAATAATGACTTCCCCCGCCTGATCGATAATGGAGCGGGCGAGCCTTTCTGCAGCCATAAATTCTTCGTTACGCTTTTGTTGAGTGAGATCCGTTACGGCTACACTTATTCCTCGGCTATCGAGATGGTCAAAGGAACAATAGGAAATGAGAACCGGAAGAAGAGCACCTTTGCCCGTTATCATCGAGATTTCATCCTGGTTGCATTCCTGGTCGAATTCATCCAGCCGAGCTGCCAGATAGAGCTGGTTTGCAGGAGCCACATGGGAGGCAAGGTTCGTTCCGATTATATTTTCCAGTGGTACCTGCAACATTGTGGCGAGACTTTTGTTGCAGTAAAGGATGGTGCCGTCCGCGGTGAGCGTGGCTGCACCTTCGTTCATCGTCTCCACCAGGACGCGATAGGGGTGCTCCGCTCCCTTCAAAATGAAGACCTGTTTGCTGTCCTCCGGCCCTGAGACCACAAATGCGTCCACCTCGCCGCTGCCGATAGCGCGCAGGGTATCTTCCGCTTCCTCCAGGCGCAGCCGAAGAGTGCTTATTTCTTCCTGAAGTTCTAAAAGAGTCCGGTCCTCAGGTGGCATCAGGCTTACTCCTTCTTTTTGAGGTCGAGGCCAACGATGAGGCGCTCTGTCTTCGACATGTCGCCGATGAATTTCCGTAAGGGCAGAGGTAACTTCTTGATCAGAGTAGGTGCGGCAATGATTTGTCCCTCCTTGGCCAAAGTCGGCTGTTGAAAGATATCTATTATCTCCAGGTCATAGCGTCCTTTCAGGTGTTCATTGCAGATCTTGCGTATGTTTTCGATGGCCCGTTGGGAATTAGGTGTCAGGCCACTCACGTAGAGACGCAGAACGTAAGTATTTTCGTCAGTCGCTTGAAGAGCCTGTTCAAATTCTTTGGTTGCGTCCTTCGGCTGTGGCGGTTCATTTCCTTTTTTCTTTTGTGCCATTTTCTTTTCCTGTGTTGAGGTCATTCAAGCGGTTTGATATCGAGCCCCACCAGTACTTTTTCGCTGTTGGAGAGATCGCCGATGATCCTTTTCATTGGCTCGGGAATTTTCCGTATCAAAGTCGGTAGCGCCAAGATCTGATCCCCCTTGGCCAGTTGAGGGTTAACCATCAGGTCGATGACCTCGATACTGTACTGCCCTTTCAAATGTTCTTCGCAGAGCTTTTTGAGATTGGCAAAAGCAGTGAGGGATTTAGGTGACTGGCCTGCGACATATAGCCGCAGCCGCCATTTGTTTTCGCCGATGTTTTTTTCCTTTTCAGGCAGCTGTGTCTCAGGATTGTCAGTCATTATTGCCTCGCTTCATTTTCGAATTTTTCTTTCCCTTAGTGGCGGCTGATCCGCCTTGCGTATCCGGGACATTGAACGAATATTATCGGCAAGGGTCTCCTGGTGCAATTTTTCTTTAGTTATTGCTCTCTCAAGTTCATCCTTTTCGGCTTCAAAACCAGTTCGCAGCGCTATAACCTGCGCCTCGATCACCGCCTGCCTTCGCTCGATTTCGCGCCGCAGACGTTCGATCTCCTGGCTATATTCCAGCTCCCTTGCTTTATCCTCTGCTTCCTGGGCCATCCTGGCCGAACCGGTAAATACCTCCCCGAAGCCAACATAAACATCTTCAAGCTGAATGCCGCTTTCAGAAAGACAAAATTCCCGGACCTGGTTGGAATGCGCCATGCCTCTCGACTTGAGGATGAACAGGCCGCGGTTACGCTCACCACTCTCCTCCATGACCTTTAACAGCAACCACGTGTCGACCAATGAGGATATCCCCACCTCGGTACGCTCTAGACTCCCTCCTGTGGTAGTCAGGTCGGTGCAGAAGGCGGTGATCTGCTTCATCTTCAAAAAATCTATCAATCGAGAAAGCATCGATTTGACCTCCTTTTCGGTAGCCGCTGCCTCCAGATTAGAAATAGGATCGATCACGACAATGGCTGGAGCAAACGCTTCGACTGCCTTATGCATGTTCACCAGGTGCATCTCCAGCCCATAAAGGGTCGGACGGGAATTGTGAAATTCAAGCAGTCCATTGTTTACCCATGGTTCCAGGTCGATGCCGATGGACCTCATGTTGCGGACGATCTGGTGCCGTGATTCCTCAAAAGCGAAATAAAGGCAACGTTCGCCGCGCCTGCAGGCGGCATCGACAAAGTGGGCAGACATGCTTGATTTGCCGGTGCCGGCAGTACCTGTGACCAAAATACTACTCCCACGGTAAAACCCCTGGTCACCGAGCATGGAGTCCAACCTTGGTATACCGCTGGACACCCGTTCGGTTGAGGCGGCATGATCGAGGCCGAGCGAGGAAATAGGCATTACCGAAATTCCCTGTTCGTCAATCAGGAAAGGGTATTCATTGGTGCCGTGGGCCGAGCCGCGATATTTGACAATCCGCATGCGACGGGTAGCAATCTGTTCGGACACCGTATGATTGAGGAAGATTACACAGTCGGCAACATATTCTTCCAAACCGAAGCGGGTTAAGGTTCGCTCTCCCTGCTCACCGGTGATGACGGCAGTGACACCCTTACTTTTCAGAAAGCCAAATAACCTTCTTAATTCTGCCCGAAGAATTGCTTCGCTGGAAAATCCGGAAAAGAGAGTCTCGATGGTGTCGAGAACTACGCGCTTGGCGTCGATGGAGTCGATGGCGTAACCGAGTCGGATGAAGAGTCCTTCCAGGTCATAATCTCCGGTTTCTTCGATTTCACTTCGTTCGATGTGTACGTAATCGAGAGAAATTTTATTGCGGGATGCCAGCTCATTCAGGTCGAACCCCAAGGAAGCGGAATTTGTCACCAGTTCCTCGGACTTTTCCTCAAAGGACATGAAGACTCCGGTCTCGTCAAACTTTGTGACACCGTGCACCAGAAATTCCATGGCGAGCATGGTTTTACCGCAGCCGGTTCCACCGCAGACCAGTGTCGGACGTCCTTGAGGAAGCCCCCCACCGGTTATCTCGTCCAATCCTTTAATCCCGGTTGGGCATTTTTGTAAATATTCCAGATGTCGTGATTTATTTTTCTTAGTCTTGGCCATGTGATTCCTTATGAAAAAAATGGAAAAAGACAATCATAAAGGCGCTACGGCTCGGTATGTAAAGCGCCGTACTATATTGGGGGCAATAAGTTGGACAGGAAATGATGTATGTCCAGTAGGCAAAACTAAAATTTTAATAAGATAAAAGCAAGCTAAATATTGCACATGAATTCATCACAACTTGATGTAATTCATTTATAAATTGTATTATTCTCAGCGTAAGAAAAATAGCAGGATGACTCCTTTAAAAGAGGGCTAAGAGTCGCCTTCCAATTTAAAGTATACTGCTTAAAGAAATTAGTCAAAAACCTCCTGGCAGCAGAGAAGGAACAGCCAACCAACCGATCCGCAAAGGCAAAAGACTATGCACACAACATCAAGTCATAATTGAATTATTTGGTTTCGCCCATCTCTTTGTTTGCTGTAGATTGTCCGGAAAAATAATCATCTTAATCTCTACACGTAAACTCTCAAATACATAACACCCAAAAGAAAGCATCTACTGTTGACGTTCTCTGCTCAATTTTATTAATATAGCAGAATTTATGTAGTTACAGATCAAAGCCCAAACAGCATTTTCAGTTTCAAAAGAGAACGATAATACATTACCAATTTACCAATGATACGACTAATCGGCGCGATCAGGTCAGAGATCATGCGGAATGGTTATATGAATTTTGCGGAATTCATTCGTAGAAAGCGAAAAACAATTTTTATAGTACTAAATTGCACTGAAGGCCAGATCATAGTACTTGCCGATCAGGAATCATGCATGTCTTCCTGAAATTCTACAGCAGTATAAACTCAATTATAACTGATGGTTATGAATCCCGAAAAAGCACATGATTTACCTCCCAAAATCTTATTAGTTGACGACGAGCTCGTTATCCGGAGAGTCTTGTCCTATGAGTTGAGGGCAGAGAATTTTTCAGTAACTGCGGTAGCCAGCGGAAGTGAAGCGATCAGCGCCCTGCGGGATACATTTTATGATTTAGTGATCACCGATCTGGTTCTGGAAGGAGTTGATGGTGTTGACATACTGAAAGCCACAAGAAGAATTGCACCCCTGACCGCCGTCATCATCATCACTGGTGATGATGGTTCAAAACCTGCCAGAGAAGCCATACGTCTCGGAGTGGACGATATCCTCGTCAAACCCTTCGAGGTCGAAGAATTAATCTTCAGCATTATAACTTGCCTTAATAAGCGTCATCTGCATTAAAGGCATTAACCGTTCCGGAACTGTCGTTACTATTAATATAAGACTCTCCTACAGCCCCCCCTTAAACGGAATAACTAATATAATCTAATGGTTAATGGCAATATGGGCAGCGACATCAAGTTGCCCGTCCAAATTTTAGCTAAGTTGGCACTGTACCTTTTGTTTTCAGTAGACCAAATGCCTATCAGAATTTTAACTGCTTCCTGTACAAGAAATATCTTTACTGGGATTGGTTGACGACTACTTGGGGTTGGCAGTGCGAATCTTTGACATCACATCAAATTTTCCATTGAAAAAACCTTTCATCATCATTATCGAATAACACTAGATGTAGTTAGAAAATGTTTTAGAGCGAAGTGGAACTTTGAGGTTTTGAAAAGCTGAATGAGGGCTAAAGTCCATGAGTAAGGAAATGAAAACATGAACCACCACCACGAGGCGATAAACAAAAAGGAGATTAATAGTGAAGACAATTAAAGTAGTTTTGCTGATGACTGTCATTATGGCGGCAACTGTCGCGGGGGCCTACGCACAGGAATCTTCCGCTGCGAAACCCAATGTGCTTGCCGACGGCGCGAACGCCAAGTCGGCGCGTGTCGAAAACATGCACATGACGCGGTTCCTCGAGATATATCTTGCTGCTCCAGATCCTAATACTGGGGAGTTGGTTGCCGCTTGTTACAACACCATGTTTACACCTCAGGGCATACCAGTATCGAAAGACACCGCCCCGCAGAAGCTGGTTGAAGGTTTAGACTTTGATAAGATGAAGGCAAAATACGGTGTCGTCGGTGCATCGCTGAACGGCCCAAAATACTGGTTTCCCGATTGGACTGATATCGAAGAGGGAGTAACGAGGGAGTTTAATGGAATTGCAGCCACATGGTGTGCCCAACTTAACATGGGAAAGGAAACCAACGTAAATAATATTTCGCCCTACACGCCTCAGCACATCGCACGGAAGAGCTCCTTGGGCTGGAATAAGGGTACAAAGGTGTTGTTGCTTGACGATCCGGAAGGCAACACCTGGATTATGAAAGGGTTTGAGTTGGGTATTAAACCACAACATACCTATGAGGAATTTCTTGCCGCAGGAGAAAGCAACTTTAAAAAACTTCCAGCAGGCTGGAAATTTAGGATTAAGGTACTGGACAAAGATTACGTAGAGACGCCTGAAACTGGTGTGGCCACAATCATGGTTGATGAATTTTTTAACGTTTATGATAAGAGTGGCTCAGGCATGAGCAACTATAAACCGTAGTCAAACGGGACTAAGTCTACAAGACCATTAGGCTGCCTGGAGATCTATCTCTTTATTGGTGACAGAATCATATGACGTGGCTGAGGATTTTCCAGACTGGGATAATCGCAGACTTTACAATATCAACCAATCGTTGACCGGCAGGGCTTATGAAGCGTCCTGCCAGTTTTATTGTTTTTAGTAATTTTTAAATTACCTGTATGGGTATTTTTCTCGCTTCTGCATAGTTTTATTAAGGCTTTTACAGTGCAGATCCAACCTTCCCACCTAAAAAAGTTGTTCCATTATCAATTAAGGGGTGGTGAAAGATTCTTCATATCGTACAGCGTTTGGCAGTTGAAGTTGGCAAGTAACAGCTCTCAATATGGTATATTTTACGCCATCTTGACATGTTTACAGTGAGTCTCTGGTCCTCAGGAGGCTGAATGCCTATCATGTTTTAACTTGCTGCCCGTACAAACAATTCCCGAAAGTATTTGCTGGTCACTTTGACAGAAGCGTCAAGCATCGTGCAAGATAGTAACTGAGATAATGCTATGAAAGTAGTATCTGGCACCAAAGCAGTACGCAAATGGAGTATTTTTTATTTGACATGTGATCAAAATTTGAGCGATATCGTAATCGGATAATCTCAGGAACAATCTTCTTCCGAATCTTTCACACTCTGGGGTGAGTTTATTGAGGGTTAACTCCACTTTTGTTGACATCAATGGTAACTTATTTTAAACTAAAAGGTACCACATTGTGGAGCATCTAAGTTATGATAACTGATCAGCAAACAAAGCCGAAAACGCCGGACCTAAATCATATCAATCAAAAGGACAGCTCTCCCTTCGGTTCTCCTTCTCCAATTGATAATCCTCAAGCAGCCCCTTGTTGAGGCCCAAAACCTGATCCTAGGGCCGGGATCCATGATTTGCCAGGATACCAGACTGAACCATATGTAGATGGTTTTTTGGAAACAGGGAACTATGTCATACCTAGGGTTAAGACCAAGCTCAATCTTGGTGATTTCTTGGGTACAGTAAGAGTGCGCTCGGGTATTGCCCGCAGTACTTACAAGGTAAATCCAGGGCTGTATTGTGTCGGAACTCCGTCAAGTAAATCATCGGTATTGGTAACGGCAAACTATAAGCTCAGTTTCGATACATTGCGTGCTAATCTTCAAGGCGAAGATGCTTGGATCCTCGTGGTTGACACAAGAGGAATCAATGTATGGTGTGCCGCCAGTAAAGGAACGTTTTCTGCCAATGAAATTGCCCTGCAGGTTGGACGAACTGCTCTCGATAAAATCGTGACCCACCGAGAGCTTATTTTACCTCAGTTTGCGGCTGCTGGCGTGGCATCACACAAACTCAAGAAAAAATGTGGGTTTACAGGAATCTATGGTCCCGTCAGGGCGCAGGATCTTGCCGAATATCTGGAGCACAATAAACAGGCTGACGAGCGAATGCGCACCGTTACCTTCAGCCTTGGCGAGCGGCTGATTTTGACGCCGGTAGAAATAGTCCTTACTTGGAAAATTGTCCTCTTGATAACGTTTGCTTCATTTATTATCTCAGGCGTTGACCCAAATGTATATTCTCTTGAGTCCATGTGGGATCGAGGACTGATAGCGGTCGGCTCTACAATTACTGCTCTACTAGCCGGAGCTCTGGTGACTCCAGTCCTATTGCCCTGGGTCCCAGGTCGTCAGTTCTGGTTTAAGGGGGCCCTTGTTGGTTTCTTGATCGGCCTTGTCTATCAGTTTCAATTCATGACAGAAGCACAAATAGTCGAGCGAACTGCAATCTTGCTGTGGGTTGCAACAGTATCTTCTTATCTGGCGATGAATTTCACCGGGGCCACCCCGTATACATCTCTGTCTGGTGTTGAACAAGAGATGCGTAAAGGATTGCCTTTTCAATGTATCGGAGCTGTATTGAGCATCGTGTTGTGGCTATCAGCACCATTTTTACTATAAAGGACTCGAGATGAAAGCGTTTCGATATATCGACGGCGCTGCCGTTCTGAGATTGGACGTAGAGGCTTGCATTGGCTGTGGCATGTGCGTGACTGTTTGCCCGCATCGTATTTTTGAGTTGCAGAAGAAAAAGGCTAAGATAGTTGACCTTAATGCCTGTATGGAGTGTGGAGCCTGTGCTACTAACTGTCCTGTCGAGGCTATTTTTGTCAACCCTGACGACGGGTGTGGCTGTGCCGCTCTTATTATTAACAGATGGGTCTCCAAAGTCAGAGGTAAGCCGGTAACTACGTGCGGATGTTGATACTTCACTTTTCAAGCCTGATAATCAGTCAGCATATCGGTCGGTAAAATACATGGTGCTCAATATTGCCGAACGAAATATTGATTTGCTCAACCTATTCTCTGGCTTAACCTTCTTCTTGTTTCTCCTAACCTAAGCTTGACCATATTTTCAGTTTAAGTTGTTTATCGAAATTGGAGATGAATTTGTCAGGCAGTGTGCCAGATACTAACTGAAACACGACACGATCTGCCGAATCGCTGTTCGCACTACTAAGAAAGTACTATTTTTCACCCGATGTTAAATCGCCATCAACTACCTTTCTAATTAAATGAGCAATATCCTTTTTCGCAAGCGGTTTCATGATAAAGCCTTTGATCCCATAAGATCTGACCTTCTCCTCCGAAACCTGGCTGCTATACCCGGTACATAGAATTATTGGCAATTCAGGCCGGATCTGTAAGAGCCGTCTGGCAAGATCAAAGCCTGTCATTCCTGGCATTGTCTGATCGGTGATAACCAGATCGAACTGATCCGGTTGGCCCTGAAAGGTAGAGAGGGCCTCGATGCTGCTTTTTCTGACAGTCACACGGTAACCGAGTTTCTCAAGTAAATGTTTCCCCATTTCAGTCAGTATTTCCTCGTCATCTATAAAGAGGATATGTTCGCTGCCAACCGGAATGAGATCAGAAGATTTGGTTTCATGCTGGGTTGCATCTGTAATGGCCGGAAGGTGCACATGAAAAACTGTTCCTTCTCCGGGTTTACTATCAAAGGTTACAAAACCACCATAACTTTTCACGATGCCATGGGTAACGGATAGTCCCATCCCGGTCCCTTTACCAACTTCTTTGGTGGTAAAAAATGGATCGAATATCTTTTTCTGGATATCAGGTGAAATCCCTGATCCGGTATCCGCTATGGACAACTGCACGAAATCTCCCGGCTGTACATGAAGCTCGGAGGAGAAATCTGACAGGTAGAGGAATTTTTTCTTCAAGGAAATGGAAAGAGTGCCGCCTGTCTCTTCCATGGCGTGAAAGGCATTGGTGCAGAGATTCATCAGAATCTGATGAATCTGGGTCGGATCGGCCAGGACATAAACTGATTCCTGGTCGATGTCTTGCTGGATGGTTATGGTCGTCGGCAGGGAAGAACGCAGCATCATTATTGCTTCATTGATAATAACAGCAGGTTGAACGGGAACCCGTTCGGTGTCAACTTGACGACTGAAGGCCAGAATCTGCTTGACCAGGTCCTTGGCCCTATGACTGGCTTTGAGAACCTGCTCGATATCATTTTTAACAGATGATCCCGCCACGCTGTCCCCTCCGGCCAATTCGGCGTAGCCAATAATTGCGCAAAGGATGTTGTTGAAGTCATGCGCAATGCCACCAGCCAAAGTACCTATGGCCTCCATCTTCTGAGCTTGATGAAGTTGTTGCTGAAGCAGTTGTTTTTGTTCTTCGGCCATTATTCGGTCAGTGACGATTTCCGTATAAATAACAACCCCTCCGACTGCCCCGTTCGATTCATACCAGGGACGGCATTCCCAGGTAGTCCAGTCTACAGAACCATCTGCTTTATCATATCTATCGTTTTCTGCTCTTGAGGTAATTCCAGCCAGTGCCTGTTGGTGGGCATCTCTCCATTTTTGTGGCAAGTCAGGGAATACATCATAGTGATGTTTGCCGATAACGTCCCTCTCCTTTACCTTATAATCATTGAGATAACGCTCACTCACGAAAAGGTATTTTAAATCCTTATCATGGACGGCAAGGGCGCTAGTATTATATTTGATTATGTAATTCATTAACTCATAGGACTGTCTCAACTCCTGCTCAGCTTGCTTCCGCTTAGTAATTTTCCTGGCGATTTCCATTACAGCCTGTTGTCCGGCAAGATCGATGAGACAGACGTTAAGTTCAACCGGAAATATAGAGCCATCTTTGCGTTGATGAGTGGTTTCAAAGGTAAGAGCCCTGTTTGCCTGCGGGGGACGGTTTGCCGCAAAGAAATCGTTTTCACCTGCGTTGGTATCTACCTCAGAGATATTCAATCTCAGAATTTCTGCAAGAGTGTACCCAAGTTCACGACAAGCCTGATCGTTAGCTTCTATGATCTTTCCTTTGGTATCAGTTATATAAATTGGATCGGCAACTCTTTGAAATAATAATTCAAATCTCTCTTCGCCGGCGATTGCAGCCTTTTCTGAGTTTATAGTTTTCTCGTGGAATAGCTTGATGAGGATATAAAGGAGAAGTGATGTGACAATGATAAAAACACTGCCTTTTAAAATAGCTATTTGAATTGTGATTTTTTGATCATCTACAAAAAGTCCTACCATTGTATCTGATGCCAAAATCCAGAGAAAGCCGCACGCAGCATAGACGCCGACTATCTTATAAATATCTCGTTGGTCTGTTAATGGTTTTTTTGTCATAGAGTATTTTGAGTTCGCAGGATCTAAAAGGCGCACTTCATCCCAATATAAGTCGTCTTTCTATTTGGCTCAGAAATCCTGCTTTTACAACAGATAATTTGTTCTCGTGAAGAACATAATAGAATAAAAAATGGCTCATAACGGTTAGGGATTTATGTTAAAGTGCTATATTTATTGTCGCAATTTCTCCAACTGAGGAGAAGGCTGTGCTCTGCGTCGGCAGGTAGAAATCGACAAAGTCGCTGATGACCCTCTGCACCGCCTGATCATGGCGCATTCTTTCCTGACCACGCTTCGCATCGGTGAAATGCCGGTATGGAAATGAAGCACTCGAACTTGTTGATGTTTCAATATTATTTTTGCAGAGCACGAAATGAGTGTCAGGCAGCGTGCTCGATACTAACTGAAACACAACACGATCTGTCGAATCGCTGGCCTTACTGTTAAGAAAGTAGAATCAACGCCGAAGATGGTCAAAAATGGAGCAATTGTCTCGGTTGGTAATCTGAAAACATCAAAATTTAGAATGCTCCATTTAAGGCATGTTTCTTCGGCCCGATCACAAGCAAACTATCAGGAAGAATGTAAAATTGATACGCTTGCAGGATCCATAGATCCCGTCGGCGAAGAAAAACTGCTGCTGCAGGCCATGATCCGGGCCGCGGGCGTCTATCTCAAACTCGAAGCTGGCTTTCCCGCCCCTGCAGCACGTCTTGCCGCCAAGGCGCTTCCCGTGCTCGGCAGAAACCGATCGACCCTGGGCCGGTATATCGATCCACAGCGAATGATCAATGCTCTGCATCATCCCTGCCTCACCCCTCCTCCCGTTCTGCGTTCCAGACTGTCCTAAAAAACAGGACAGAGGATATCGGCCGTTCAGCTGTCCCGGTTGTCGACCACTGCGCCGGAACCCGGCAAAAGCGGCTGGTGTCTCCCTGCAGTGAAGGCATCGACAATGTTCCCGACACTGGCATGTTTCTTGTATAATAATATTGTATCCTTTGTCTTCTGCGGAAAAAGATGGGACAGCGTCGGCAACAGCGTGATCTATCTTTAACGGAAAATGAAAGGTTGTGAGGGTTCAGAACCAACTGTGGAAAAATCCTATGGAGGGAGATATGAAATCAAAAAAGTTTTTGGCAGTACTGGTTGCCGCATCACTCGCTGTAGCCTCTAATGCTGCCGGACAGATGTCAGGAAGCGGCCAGGGTATGATGCAGTCAGGAAGCGCACAGCAGCGCAATGCACAGGTTGACCAGGATAACGATGATTACGGCATGATGGGCGGTGGCTACGGCATGGGGCCTGGTATGATGGGCGGCTATGGCATGGGGCAACAGATGATGGGAGGATACGGCTGGGGGCCGAATAGCGGCCGCTTTAACTCTCCCGAGCAATTCGAAAAGTTCCTCAACGACACAAAGGACCTGCGGAAAAAGCTGCACGACATGAAGTTTGAATACATGGAGAAGATGCGGGACCCCCAGACAACCGTGGCGGACCTGAAAAAGATGCAGCAGGAAATGTATTCCCTGCGCAAACAGATACAGGAGAAAGCGGCCCAATAGTTGAAAACGCAACAATCCGCAACAGGAGGCAAGGCAATTACGCATTCTCAGACTGAAGTACTGGACCCTTAGGACCGGAAGACGGCACCTTCCAGCTCATCGCGTCTTTTCATTGGCAGGTAAACTATTCGGAGGCAATCATGATGCACTGGTTCGGCGGACAAGGCTACGGCATGGGCTATGGATATGGCGGATGGATCTTCATGATCATATTCTGGGCAGCCATCCTTTTCCTCATTTTTTATTTTGTCAAAATACTGGCCGGGAAAAACACAGATGTTCGACGGGAAAGCGCCGAAGATATATTGAAGAAACGCTACGCCAGCGGGGAAATAAGCAAAGAGGAATACCAGTCCATGAAGAAGGAGTTGAGCAGTTAATCAGGCGCTGTCGGGGTTCTCTCGCTCTTGCCTTATTTGAATATAATTCATCTGGCAATAGGTGTTTCCTGCGCACAAGCTCTCCAGAGTGAAAGATACGGGAGAGATGAAGCGATCTCATATTCATGAAACCCATGTTCAAAAAGCTCTTCGACGGGCGGTGGAACAGGCTTGCACTACGAAGCGGGTCACGGCACATACCTTCAGGCACAGTTTTGCAAGCCACCTTCTGCAAGCAAAATATGACATCAGGACAATATAGGAATTACTGGGGTCACAGTGATATGCGAACAACCATGATTTACACGGATACCGTGAAAAGCACGACGAAGAAGGAGGCAAGGAGTCCACTCGATTTTTGACATTTTCACCGGCAGTAATAACGTGGATGTGGTTGCTTGGTGTAAAGGTTTCTAATGTGGATCTTTTATTCCCGGTAGACCCTGGAGGTGAGATTAAAGAACCCCATAAAAAACAAGAGCTGCGCATAAGTCTAGCGCACCTTGTGCGTTGAATACTAACCAGTTGCAGGTTTCATTAGCAACGGCGTCCGGTCGGCCGCTTTCGAAACGCAAAATCTAATCGCTTAAGGTGAAACTATGACCAGCGAACTCTGGCGCAAGTGCCCTTGCCGCGAGCGAGCGCGCCGTGGTCATCGTGCAGCCATATCTCTCCGAATTACGATGATGTGCGGCGGTATACGGTTGAAAGTTGGGCTGTCATGACACGCGCATATTACCCCTCTATTCTAATTTGCTCATAGAGCTGCACAAACATTGTCTCAAAACCACCCCCGCACGCCAATGACCAGGGAGGTGACGTTGGTATCTTCACCTTCGGCCTCGGCCAGATCCGCTGTCTCACCTATCTTTTGGGTCCAGGAAACACCGATGTACGGGGCAAATTTCCGGCTGATTTCATAGCGTAGCCGAAGGCCCAGTACAATGTCGTTGATGCCCTGGCCGACCCCGTATTCTTCCACCTCCTGCACGGCAATACTGGTTTCGAACCGCGGCTGCAGGATCAGCCTCTGGCTGAGAAGAAGATCGTATTCCACTTCCAGTGATGCCGATACGTCACCATCTTCGCTTACATAAGCAGTCGCGTCCACCTCAAACCAAAGGGGGGCCAGCCCCTCAACGCCAAGAGCGGCGAAAGTCCGCGTCGGCTCCGGCCTGAAGTCGTGGCGGATACCGGCCTGGAGATCCCAGAACGAGGCGATGTTGCGGCTGTAGAGCAGCTCGGTCGATATTTCCTCAGCCTTGTCGTCATCGAGCAGATAGGTCCCCTCGCTCTTGAAGTAAATTTTATTGTAGTCCCTACCCACCCAGGCCTCGATGTCCCAAAGCAGGATTTCATCGCCCTCTTTCGTCTGGTACTCCAAGCGGTCAACACGGAAGACGGCAAAGATCTCGTTATCGTGAATAGGCTGGATGCCGAAGTTCTCCTGCGGCCCCTCCTGCCCATCCTGGGCATGTTTTTTGATCTTTTCGCCAACTTCGGGGGTGGTTGCAACCTCGTGGTAGCCCTCGGGAAAACCTCGTTCCTGCGCCTCCGCCATGGGTTTTTCCAAGGCGGATACGGTAACGGGGGCGAGCAGTACGGCACAGAGCAACAGCAAATATTTCATGATCTCTCCTTTTTTCAGGCAACCCGAACGACTTGAAACATACCCGCTTCCATGTGGTAGAGCAGATGACAGTGAAACGCCCAATCTCCTTTTTCGATTGGTGTGATCAATACGGAGAGCACCTCTCCGGGCTTGGTCAGAATGGTATGTTTGAAGGGCAGCTTTTCCGAGCCATTTTCGAGCTGCATCCACATGCCGTGCAGGTGAATAGGATGCTCCATCATGGTATGGTTGACTAAAAACAGCCGCAGTCGCTCGTTATGGCGAAAGAGATAGGGGCCGGGGTGCTCAGTGAATTTTTTGCCGTCAAAAGAGAACATATAGCGTTCCATATTGGCGGTGATATTGATGGTCATCTCCCTGTCGGCCGTCTCTTTATAGGGTTGCGGTTCGATGGAGACAAGATCCTCGTAAGTCAGCACCCGCCAGCCGTCATTGCCAAGACCGATTCCCGGTTGATCCAGGCGATATTTTAGATTCATGATCACCATGGCCACATTCGAACGCGACTTGTCCGGTTTGAAAGGTTTGGGCCCGTTGGGCCCGGGGATGCGGGGATCATGCAGCTGGGCCCCGGACTTCTGCGAGTCGTGATCCATTGGCGTGTCTGCAAAGTTGGCCCGTTTTTTCTTCCCCCCCATATTCATCTTCTTGTGGTTCATGCCAAAAAGGCTTTCATCCATGCCGCCCATGCCGATGTCATCCAGGCGCCGCACCGGTCGGGGACGTAATGGGGGTACTTCAGCCTGCATACCCATCTCGGGAGCGAGAGTGCCCCTGGTATAACCGCTGCGATCAAGAGATTCGGCGAAAAGGGTGAACGCCTGGTCCTGCCTGGGCCGAACCAGCACATCATAGGTCTCCGCAACACCGATGCGAAACTCGTCGATTGGCACCGGTCGCACCGCTTTCCCATCGGCCATCACCACCTCCATCGTCAGACCCGGGATACGGATATCGTAGTTGGTGGTGGTGGAGGCATTGATAAAGCGCAGACGGATAGTTTCGCCCGGTTTGAAAAGGGCGGTCCAGTTCATGTCCGGGGAGTGACCGTTCATGAGAAAGGTATAGGCATAACCCGTCACGTCGGCCAGATCGACTGGACTCATGCGCATTCGGCCCCACGCCATGCGGTCGGCGACCGTGTTGGCAAAGCCGCGGTCCCCGACGTCGTCAAAAAAGTCCCACACGGTGCGCTGCTGAAAGTTATAATAGTGGCCCATCAGGTTGATGTTGCGAAAGATAATCTCCGGGTCCGTAAAGGACCAGTCGGAAAGCACCACCGGATAGTCTCGATCATAACTGAACGGTTCCCCGTCTTTTGGGTCGATGATCAGAGGGCCATAGGTGCCGGTCTGTTCCTGGAAGCGGGAATGGCTATGGTACCAATAGGTTCCGGCCTGTTTGACCCGGTATCGGTACTCGTATGTCTCTCCCGGCTGAATGCCGTTAAAGTTTATCCCCGGGACTCCGTCCATCCGAAACGGCACTAGAATTCCGTGCCAGTGGATCGAGGAATGTTTGGTATCCTCCAGTTGGTTGGTCACCGTGAGAAGCACATCGTCGCCCTCCCGCAGGTGAACCAGCGGTCCCGGGACGGTACCGTTAATGCCGGTCGCAATACCCTCCCGTCCATCGATACGAATCGGCGAATAAGCTATGGCAAGGTCATAACGGCTCTGCCGGGACGCCGCCGTGATCCCGGAATTAGTTGACAAGGCCCATGACGGCAGCGGCAGGGCGCAGTGAAGACCCGCCAGAAAGAGTCCAGCACCGGTTGCCTTGATAAAATCACGCCGGGAAATATCTCCGTTACGACTCATGCGATCCTCCTTCTCTGCATCCGCTCTCGTTTCTCACTGGTGAGCCTCTTCCGCTTTACTGTTAGCTGCAGGTTTAGTTCCGTGCCCATGTCCTCCCTCTTCTTCCTGACCCATCTTTTGGACCTGCCGGCGATAATCCTCCGGACTCATTTGGGGGATTTTTGTTGCAAGAGCTACGAGGCCCCAGAGTTCCTTCTCGTCGTGAGTCGGGCCGAATGCGGGCATTCCCGTTAACTTGATCCCGTGTTTTGCTATCCAGTAGATCTCGGCCTGGCTGAGCTCTTTCTGGAGGTGTCCGGCGGTCATGTCTGGGGGGGCTGGGTAAAGACCACCGGCAAATTCCTTAGGTGAGTAGCCCGGGGCTCCATGACAGAGCCGGCACATCTCGTGGTAGTGTGAAAAGGCGGCTTCTCTCAGTTCGGCATCATTTGCCTCCGGCACCCTGATATCTTTACTGTGCGCTGAAATGGAGTTCTCCCGCAAGATTTCGATGAAAGATGACGTCATGGGCCAGTGGGGTTCTGTGGCGGCGATATTGTACATGCCGGACCAGGCGAACAACAGCGCGCCCACGCCTATAACAGCCACGGTAATGATGATCGTCAGCGTGTATTTCATAGTTCCCTCCTACTCCTGAGTTGAATCCGAAAATGCGCTTAATAACCGTCAGGTGTTTTGGATTGCTTTTTCCAGCTTCTGGCCAATTGTTTTGGCGATTTTTTGTAACCCGGGGTTGTCGATTGCTTTCATCGAAGCGATCGGATCGACAGCGGCAATTTCGACCGCACCATCCGGCATTTCCTGAACGATAACATTGCAGGGCAACATCATCCCGATTTTGTCCTCCGCCTGCAGCGCCTGGTAGGCAAAAGGCGGATTGCAGGCCCCGAGAATCCGGTATTTTCTGAATTCAACATCAAGTTTTTTTTTCAATGTATCCTTGACATCAATTTCTGTTAAAATTCCGAAACCTTCTTCTTTCAGGGCCAGAGTTATTCTGGAGACGGCCTCATCGAACCCTGAACGGACCATCTTACTGTAATAATACGTCATAGCCAGCTCCTTTCCTTGAGGTAAAATAACTGTGGTCGATCCCAGCTTTTTAATTTCTCTTTGATCGACCCAGGTAATGGTGTGAAAACCTATACCATCATCTTAATGATCCCATAAATGGGTAATAAGCCAATAAGGTAAATCATGTATTTCACAAAAAGAGGTTGGGTAGTTTATTTGTGTGGAGGCCGGTTCTATGGAAAAATCAAAGCGAAGGAGAAGATTTGAATGGAAAATTTTCATAGAGCGTTGCTGTATGGAAAGGTTCTTTTATTGAAATCGGTTTTTTCTCATAAATCTTTCGATGGTATTCACGGTTCCCGCACAAAATGATTACGCATCATTCCCATGTCTTCGTGAATAGCCGCAGCTGTCATCATTATCGGGCGTACCCGCATTCCGACGGCATATAGAACGGCAAGAGAATTCTTCTTGGCCGAGTGTGATTCCTTCATCTTTTTGGGTTCATCCGACTAAAGCGTACTTTGTCTCATGAAGACCAAGTATTTTCAGTTTAAAAAACTCCATATCTCGAAAGCCATATGCCTGTTTTGTAGCGTCTTTATTTTGTTATTCGTGCCCCAAGAGGGCCGGTTGATTTAGGGAAATGGGAACAGGTAAGGATCCCGTCGCGATGGGTCTTCATTGTCTTCGAAAATGTCAGGAGCATTTTAATACCGGAGATTCTGGCACGAGCAAGCCAATCGTCAGGATAGACGGAGGCCAGTTTCTTGTTTTCCTCAAACTACAATTGTCTGAGATCTTCTTTCAGATAATAGACCGTGGCAAGTGATTTATTGAGAAGCAAGCCTTATCAAGCCGTTTTTTTAATAAAATTGTGGATTGAGATTGTCCGGATTTTAAAGAAGCAACCAACGAAGCCCCTTGAGCACTTTTTTGCCTTTTTGGGTGGCTTCGTGGTGCAGATCACGGCGAATCTCTGATAGTTTTTCGTTGAAAATTTAAATGAGATGGAAATGATCGAAAACGATGTCGGTCTCGGGCAAATTTGCAGAAACCGTAGAGATATAAGCGGGCGACATATCTATGGCTACCGTCTTTATCCGAGCGCGAGATGTTGCGTTGCAATCCTTGAAGCTTCCAATGTTGTAAGTTTCGTGTCATGGAAGGCTTATTACCACCAACAAGACCGTTCCGTTCTGAGCGTACTGCCGTTCTGGGAGAGCTTGCGCAGGAATGTTCGAAAACAAGCGGCTCTGTCTGGTATCATGTGGCCGTAGTCGGATTGCTGCTTGCAGCACTTTATCAGCCCGTATGGACAAGCGCCGTTTCCGGGCCGAAAGACTTCGGTTTGGCCCTTGTTGCATTGGTTGCCTTGGTGTTCTGGAAGCTGCCACCTTGGCTGTTTGTTGTAGGCAGCAGAGCTGCTGGCTGGTTGATACTACAGTGAGTCAGTGGTAATGATGACGGACAATGACCTCTATGGTCGAATGGATCGCTTGCGTTTTCTGCATCACGCGGAAGAAGGGTCTGCTTTCGGCTAATTTCTTCCGGATCACGAGCCAGGATCTCTGTCAGCATTTTCGAATCACGGGGCAATATCCGAATCGTTGATAAGCTGTTTTTCAATCCCCCGAACAAGACCAGTGTAATTAAACTGTTCCCAGCGCATATGATAATAAACCCAGCGACCATCTTTACTGCTATGGACAAAAATCACAAGATTGTTTCCCAAAAATTGCGGCAGAGCATAGCTTTAATAGATTCCTCAGGGAACATTGATGTCTGGAAAAATCTTGGATGGGCGACAAGATTAATTGTGATAGGCATTTGGCCTCAACGTTCCCCTGTGAATAATGTCATCATAATCATACATGCCATCATGAATATCACGATGGGCGCTATATTCTATTTTTCCACCATTTACATATACTTTGATAAATGTGCTCGGTGCTCCTAAGTCAGCCTGTCCCCGAGCATGACCTGAGTCAATCTGCCACACACCATCTATATTCACAGTACTAAAATTATGAGTGTGCCCGCAAAAATATGCTACGACACCAGTTTCTTTTAATAGTGACCAGAAACGATCACGGTTAACCAGATGTGCATTAAGGCTGTCGGTCAAATGCCGTTTCCTCCCATTATCAGCATCTGGTTGGGGAAATGCAGGTTCATGACCAAAAACAAAGATGTGTTGTTTTTGGGTATGTACCAAATCACTTAATAGCCAATCAAAAAGATGATTTGGAATATCCCCGTTGGTTGCAGAGTCACCATTAATATCGCAATATTCATTCAACACGACAAAATGAACGTTTTCGTAATCAAATGAAAAAGTTGTCTCAGGACAACCTGATGGCCCTTGGTTTACTACGTCTGGAAGTGCACCTACATCATTGTTATCATAGTCATAAGTACGCAACCATTCAAGGTTAGAGCCAATGCTGATTTCATAACCCTTACCAGGGAGTTCATGATTTCCTTCAACCGGGTACCACTGATAATCGATACCTAATACGTTTTGAATCGTCCACAAGGAATCTGCGGGGGGATCAATATCTCCAGGGCTTATCATGAATGCGCCAGCCCCTTGCTTATTTAGGGCTAGTACCGCACCTAAAAAATAGTTTGGTGTATTATAAAGACCTGGCCCTGAGAATTGTCTCTGGTCGCTTAAAACAGAGAAAGAGAATTGTGCTTGAACTGGAGTTGGAATTGTGTATCTCAACAATACAAACACTAAAAACAGAATTATGGATTTCGTGAGCTTATTCAATGATTTTCTCGTCCCTCCAATCCTTACTCAATAGACCTCTATCAGATTACAGTATAGGCTCTATTATTTCAAGAAACTGACAAATAATGAGTTTATTAAAAGTATAGGAGAAAACCGCAAGTTATGTGTCGAGGCATCTCGGCGAAAAACGCCGATTCTCGCCGATTATCTCTGTTGGCGGCGGTTTATCGATACGGGAAACTGAAGAGATCAGGATCAAACATACTGAGATACTTAATATGGCCCCTCGAGAATTGTTCCTAAGTACCTATTCCGGCACGTATAGGGGTAAGACCGCCACTGTCAGTGACGGGGAGTTGCAGGTGGTATTCCCAGATCTGTCGATGAAAAATCAAGTCAATAACGGCAAAGTGGCATCTGATAGTTGATGTTTGCCTTTGGTGACTGGGTCAAGAGGGTCGATTGGGACGGCTGCATCTTATGGCTGGCGTTGGGGTTGGCTGTGGTCGTTTTTATGATCCTGAGTTTTAGTAAGAAAAAGAGAGTAAAAGAAATTCATCTTCATGAGCTGTCGAAGATCTGGATTAAAGAGGGCTCGAAGACAATCCATATCTCAGAGCTCTCACCTCTTTGGCGAAACCAGTAGTCGGTCCAGAGAGACGATGCATTTCTTCAATTGCGTAATCTCAGAGCCATCCCATTTATGGAAAATATCCTGCAGAGACCCTGGTTTGACAAATTTCCACAACAGAAAGCAGTGTGCGAACAGATCTTAAAGCTTCTGGACCGGGAAGGGCAATGCCCCTCAGTGGTCGATTTACATGGGGATGTGGAAGGAAACTGGGATGAAAACACCTACCGGTTACTTGCCCAGACAACCTTACTTGATCATTCTCTCAACGTAGCCGAACAGGTTGTGCAGATTCTTTTTTCGGCGACTATTTTACCGTCACCCGGAAAATCGGTAAGTCCATCAAAGGCTATTACACGCCATTTCATGCTGAACGCTTCGGGTCCATCGCCGGGATGGAACAAGCAAAACCCACGATGCTACGGGATATCGTGAAGGTCAGTCCATATCTTGACAACAATGAATCACAGGACGGATAATGGTCAAAGACTGTGAAAATAAAGGGCAAAGCGACACCAACGCCCAGATAATCACCACCGATAACGGCAGGTTCTACAAGCCCAGTAATCTTCTGAACGCCATCTCCGAGATTCAGCAATTCTATGTTATCGAAAGTAAGGGCCAGAATATCCCGGCGGAATTCCTTACCCGGGATCGAACCCTGGACTTTTTTAAGATCGGCATAAAAAGCGGCTTTCACGAAGGTTTTGCCCTGATACTGCTTTTCCCGGTCTTCCATTTCTATCTCTTTCCCTTCGTATTTCATAAGCTCGATGCTTTCAGCCATTTGATGTTCGGCTCTATCCCCTATCTGGTCCTGCTTATCAATACCGCGATGTGTACCTATATCAGTCGTTACTGTGTCGGCAACATCACCAGAAAGGCAATCAACTCATTGCTTCTTGGCCGGGCCATGTCCCTGTTGCTCAAGGCATTTCTCATCTACGTCATTTATCTGCTGCTCTATCGACTCAGTACACCTGAGAACGTCTGGAAGCTGGTCATCCATTTTGGGTCCATGGCTGAGAAAATATATTACGGGTTTATGGAGATAAAACCGCACCTGTTGCCGGTGGCCGTGAAAAGTAGCATTCTTATGGTCGTCGCGGCCATCTGTCCATATGGTTGAATTCATGAAAAATGACCAGGAAGTGGTTTCAAAATAATCTTGCAAAACACCGGCAAACCTACTATTTGAGCAATAAAGAGCACTCCCAACGCGTAGCATTCCAACAAATTAACGAGGAAAGATTATGAACAAAGGCGATCTGATAGAAAAAGTGGCAAAAGAATGTGGCTTGAGCAAGACTGCAAGCGATCAGGTGTTGAACAGCATCCTTAATGCAATCACAGGAGCCGTGACAACCGGGGACAAGGTCACCCTGATCGGTTTTGGTACATTTTCGGTGAGCGCGCGACCGGCTCGCGAAGGCCGTAACCCCCAGACGGGAGACACCATCCAGATTCCAGCCAGAAAGGTTGTTAAATTCAAGGCCGGCAGCAAGTTGAGTGGTGCGGTGAAATAAAGAACGGCACCGAAGGAAAAATTCAGGAAAAGATAGGGGAGATTGAAAAAGTCATTTAAAAATAGTGGGTTAAATTTATATTGACAGGTCTTTTTGGCCATTTATGATGATTTTTTCCTAAATGACTAAAATAAAATGTCAAGCTGATGTGAAAGGAGAACTGGACGAGACGCACTTTGATATAGGTATTGATAAAAAAGATTATTGATTTACTTGCATGATCGCTTGAGAACAGTCAGACCCAACCACCAGGAGGGGATATAATGGGTGATCGTTTGAAGTTTCTTCTAAATCGTATCAGCGAGCGGCTATGGGTTAGGCCGCTTACGATGTGCGTTCTTTCAACAACCCTGGTGCTTCTTGCGAAAACAATGGACACTGAAGAAATGGGTCGGCTTGTTCCGACAATTACCAAAGAATCGTTAGAGACCTTGCTTTCCATTATTGCCGCAAGCATGTTGGTTATCGCCACCTTCGCTGTCGGATCAATGGTCTCCGCCTATGCTTCAGCCAGTAATACCGCAACGCCACGCTCTTTTTCTCTCGTCATCGCGGACGACGTTTCCCAGAATGCGCTTTCGACCTTTATAGGAGCCTTCATTTACAGCATCGTCGCGCTTGTCGCCTTAATGAACGGCTATTATGAAAAAGCCGGTCGTTTTGTTTTATTTGCATTGACCTTAATAATTCTTGCTATGGTTATTATCACCTTCGTTAGTTGGGTGGATCGCATCGCCCGCCTTGGCAGGCTAGGGGGAACCATTGAGAAGGTCGAGGCGGCGACTGCTGCCGCTTTACAACGTAGGCGACGCGCACCCACCCTTCGAGGCGTCCCTGTGGAAGGGCATAAGAAAGGCAGTCAGACCGTTTATGGACAGACGATTGGTTACGTGCATCGCATAGATGTCAATACTCTCCAGGCATTTGCTGAAACATATCGAGTGCGAATCAGGTTGGATGCCTTACCTGGTACCTTTGCCGCTCCGAATCGTGTTCTTGCTTATGTATCCTCAGACTCCGGTGCTTTGTCCGATCTCGATACCAGGCAGATGGCAAAAGCATTTCTGATAGGTAAGGATCGGCAATTCGATGAAGATCCCCGGTTTGGGCTTATCGTTCTTTCTGAAATCGCCAGTCGAGCATTATCACCGGCCGTTAATGACCCAGGTACGGCGATCTATATAACTGGAGTTCTGGTTCGCCTTTTGACCCACTGGAACCAACCTCCTGCTGAAGGTGAAATCAGGACCGCTTCATGTGATCGGGTAGAAGTACCCGAATTATCCGTGCCGGATATGTTTGACGATGCTTTCACCGCGATTGGCCGCGACGGAGCCGGTATGATTGAGGTCGCGGAACGGCTGCAGAAAGCGTTTGCCTCGCTGGCATCGATCGGAGATGCCGCCATGCGGGAAACCGCGAAACACCATTCTCGCCTGGCGTTGGCCAGAGCGGAAAAAGTTATGCAACTTCCCGAAGACCTCGAAATTTTGCGTAAATTGGCCGAGTTTTCCAATCCTGGTTAGCTGAAGGAGTCGACAGGTAGTGGAAGGCGCACTCCCGCATACGAAGAATCGATGCAACCGCATTATGTAATTTTTTTCTTTGTAACAATACGGAAACATAACTGAAAATGTCCAACGTTCTCTCCACTGAGCATCACTCCTTTTGCATCTCGATGTCAAAACAGATTTGCCGAAGGAGTGATATTCAGAATAAAACACTCGATTCGCAGTTCATGGTCTTCTCGCGGACGAAGGAGTAATTTATGCGGTCCAAGAGACACTTTTCCAAAATAGTTATAGTAGGTGCGATGGATAATTTTATAGCACTGCATATTTCAGCCTAAGAAATACTTTAATGGTGCTCGAATAGTTAGCCGCTGCAGCAGCCAAAGTCGATATCCCAAAAATTAAAGCTGAAATTAGTAATACTGGTATTTTTTTCAGTTTCGTACTTCTTTTTGATATTATTGTTTTTTGCTGGTTCCATAATCCTCCAAAACCACACATTGTCGAAAGAACTCCAATTACTCTCATCTTATCTGTTCAGCATAAGGTTCCTCCAATTTCACGAATGGTCGTATATGACCAATAGGTTAAATACAACCATTTATATTCAGTTTGTAATAGCCTCCTGTAGATCCATTTTTTGATTAACTATTCATGATAAATCAAAGCGATGGATGGCATGACGCAGAGCAATTCAAACATGGCATATATATTGCGCTAATAAAGAGTGAAGGTTCTAGAGGTTGTATCCCCCGAAAAATAGGCTGCAGAGGATCCCTGCAACAGTTGCTCAAACCAAAATTCAACAGGAGAAACATCATGAAATCAAGCACACAAGACAATGCAGAAGGCAAGATGCACCAGGTGATAGGTAAGGTAAAGGAGACCGTCGGGAAAGTAGTCAAAGACCGTAGCTTGGAATCCGAAGGAGCAGTTGAAAATTTAGAAGGGAAAGTTCAAGAAAAAATCGGCGAGATCAAGAAAGTTGCAGGCAAGTAGTCTTCTGACATAGCAAAGCTGCAGATGAAAGAATTACCCTTCAGGAGAGAGCGGAGAGTGCCGGGTGTATTGTAACCAGAGAACACCCTGTATGATATTACGATGCAGGCCTCAAGAAGACCCCGGCTCTCTTTTTCAGTCAATCTGGAGTTGGGTTACTGGTAAAAAGTCTATGAAAACGCCATTTCGGAAATTGCGCTTCATCGTTACCCTGGCTTTGGTGCTGAATGCTCCCAATGCCGCTAGGACCCAAGAAGCCTCTGCCCTCCCTGCAGACCCGGCGCTTGTCAAAGCGGTTATGTGCGAGTTTATTCAGAAATTAGAACCAGTCAATCAGGCTGTCGTCTTTTCTATCGATCTGGGCCGAGTCTCATGTTTCACGGAGTTTGACCAGGTGATCAATCAAACCGTCATTTATCATAAATGGTATCACAAAGGGAACCTGATTTCCGCAAAACAGCTTTCACTCAACCCGCCCCGCTGGTCGTCCTTCTCCAGTATGCAGCTCAGGAATGCAGACAAAGGACCATGGCAGGTCGATGTCACTGATGAAAACGACAAGATCTTGTATATATTACGATTTAGTATAACGGATTAACATCAAAGGTTACGGGCGGAAGCCTGGCTCTCAAGAAGATTCAAACCATCTATACGAAAAAAATTCCATTGGAAAATATTACCACCGGCGGGAAGATATCCGTCGGTCTAGTGCTTCTTCCCTCATATTTGAAGCTGGACGACGAGTCACAAAATCAGGTTGAGGTGATCTACAAAATAGCCAGAAGAACACCTCCTTCTGACGATGCTAACAAGTGAGTCAATAACACAGGCATTCATTCATCAAAAATGAAGTGGATGAGTGAAAACATGAGAAACGCTGATAAAGCAGTTGCCAGGAAGCTCGCACGGAAAGGTCATATTTCACCCATTGGTCATATATGACCTCTTCTTGAGAATATAGGCAATATCTGAGAAAGGGTGAAAGCTAAAAATGGAAGAGATACTGCTGTACGCAATGACGGTATTTATAGGGTTCTTTGCGATAATGAATCCCATCGCTAAACCGAGACTCTATGGCCTTACAAGAAAATTAGACGAATTGATTCGTGTTATGGAAGGAGCACATAATGCGCTCGTGGATCTGGAAGAATTAGACGAGAAGGAACTCGATAAGATTAGATTCAATTATGAGAATCTCGCGAAACAAGCAAGAAAGGATTTGGTGAAGAATACGGGTGATACCGGAGTACCACAAATATAAAAGTATATCCAATCATGAACAGACGACAAAACACCTATCAATTGATAATTCGACTCCTCAGTTTCCTGCTGCGGGTGGGTCGTGGGTTTATCGCCAACAAGGGCCTCCTGCTCGCCGGCGCAGTCGCTTATTATACCTTGTTGTCAATAGTACCCTTGTCGATACTTGCCCTGATAGTGCTCACTCAGTTCGTAGAAGAACAGCAGTTGATTCTCACCTTGTCAACCTACCTGAACATGGCAGTCCCCGGTTATGCAGCAACGTTAACCCAAGAGGCGCAAGCATTCCTTGAACACCGCAAAGTGGTCGGAATCATCGGCTTTCTTGTCATGCTGTTTTTCAGCTCTGCAGCCTTTTCCATGCTTGAGAACGCCATGTCGGTGATCTTTTATCAGCAGGACAGGATGATTCAGCGTAAATTTTTCATCTCCGTAATTATTCCGTATGCATATATCTTTGTAATGGGGCTCGGTATTGTGCTGGTGTCGTTTATTGTGGGTACAATTAAGACCCTGGAAAGCAGACATCTGATAATCCTCGGTTGGAGTTTAAACCTTGGAGGTACAACCGGAGTGACATTATCTCTCCTGGGAATAGTCGGCGAAGTATTGATACTCACCTCTATCTATCTGGTGATGCCCGTGGTGCGTGTCAGGTTTCGTCATGCACTCATCGGGGGACTGACCGCAACGGTTTTATGGGAGATCACCCGTCGAGTGTTGATCTGGTATTACGCGAGCGTATCCATGGTTAATATCATTTACGGTTCCATTGCCATAACAGTAGTGGCTCTCATAAGCATTGAGGTCGTCGCTGTGATCCTGCTGCTTGGAGCCCAGGTCATTGTAGAACTGGAGCGTAAGTCCGATACATTGATCGAAGAAAAAAGCCTGGGAATTAAGACATGATGCACCCTTCTAAATTACCCTCATGTTCAGCGCATATTTATCGAAATAGAGACAATGGCAGGCAAAAGAAAAGCCCAGAGATACCGAGTATCGCAAAGATACTCGGCGGTGAGTCAATAAAAAGGCGTCCATCGTGCGTGTTTATCTGCCGCCTGACGCCAATTGCCTATTGCCGGTCTGGGATAATTGCCTGAGGAGCCGGGATACGTCAATGCCGTGGTCGCCGGCAAGTACCAGGCGCCGCAGTGGCTCACTGTACACAGGGGATAGGCATCTGGCACTGGGCCGGCAACAACCAGGAAGAAGAACCGGACGTGGTGATGGCCTGACATTACCAGAAAAGTTTTCCATATAATTGTAAGGCAGACATTAGGTTCAGCGTCACATAGATGTATTTTTTTGGTATTACTGGAAAATTATATGAAAAAATGCAGACCGATCCCGAAATATTCTTCTTCATCCCGAATGTAAAATTGACCATTTGGAGAGCTGCCTTTGTAATATTCAAGCATGATGTTCAGCTTACGACTCAGAAAATCGGGGTTTTCCAATTGTATTCCCGCTCGAACCGACACATCCATATTCCAATCGCTTGCTTCCCGGCTTTGGATGTCTACAGCGGCAACTGGTCTGATCGATCCATTTAACCAGGCTACGGGACTATTAAACTCTATCCCTCCCTGGGTAATCCAAGGCTTCAAATCGTCGGGAGTCCGATCAAACAAATAGCCGCCACCGCCATAGAGACGAAAGCCAAACGGAAAATCATACGACAGGAGGGCGTCAACACCTTCATAACTGAAATTAATTCGCTCGCCTGTGTCTCCCCTGAGCAGAAATTCATCCCCTAAGTGTGAACTTTGGTGAAAGATTCTTGCCATCGCTGAAAAGTTATTCTTCTTGAACGATAAGGGTATGGTAACCAAATAATCGGCATTGATAAGATCTTTTGAATCAGCGGCTAAATCAAAAATGGAAAAAACACCTGCCTGAAGGCCTACTTCCATCTGGGAGTTCCAGGGGCCAGAAAAACGGTAGATGCTGAAGGTCTCACCAAATGTAGCTGAGCCTACATTTTCCAGTTCGTTAGTTGAATGTTGCTGATAGGATACAGAAAAGTGCGGCCAACGAGGGTCAGCCATCAGTGGACTAAAAAGCAGGTCACGCGGCAGGAAAACGTTTACCTCGGTGGTAATTTCCGGTTTTTCTTCATTCGCGACCACCTCACCTTCCTTGGTAAACACCACCTTTCTAACACCTTCAATGGCCGACAGGGAAGTTTTAATCTCGTCGCTCACTGTGTCGGAGGCCTCCAGGCCCTGGATATAGATGACACCATACTGCACTTGCAGTAATTCGGCGGAAATTTGAAAATCCCGTTGGAGAACCGCAGTAGCATACCCGCTGATGAATTGATCGCTAGTCGGACCAGTTGCGGCAGCAGACCCGGGGAGCAAGAGCGCAAAAAGCAGCATTCCTGTAAAAAATGGAACAAACTGTGAATGCTTGTTTGGAAACAGCCGGTTCACCTTAAACTTTGTCTTAATTCCCCGGATTTTGAAAAAAAATAGTGCCATAGAAGTGCCTTCGTTATAGTTCAAGTTTTATTCCCGATTCGCTCTCGCTCAATATTCTTTCCCCCTGACTTCCACCGTCTCAATTCCTTGGTTGGGTAGATTTGCACTCTCGCGTTAGATGCAATAAGCCAGGAGGCGTAAGACTAAATGGTGTTTAACCTTTATCAGGCATCATAGAGCTTCAAAGGTGAATTTCTGCCCTCCGATGGAAATCTCATACATCAGGCCGCCCAAAGCATGCACGAAAGTAATCGTTCCTTTGTGATATTTGGGATTGGCCTGGACATCAGACTTTGGTCCGGCACTTGCACCGGCACTAACACCCGCAGTTCCTCCATGGGCTGCGGCTCCAACCGTTACAGCGATTGCCTGAGCAGTAGCGTCGAATTCAAAATTACCGCTGATGAATTCATTGTAGGCACTTTTGTCCTTAAAAAAGATTATCTCACTGAACGCCTTTCCGCCCGCCTGGAAGCCTATTGAACCCTCAATAACCGATGTTTTTCCGGTTACATTTCCACCGCGATAAACCTGTCCAACCCCGTAGGAACCCCCGACGACAAAACCAGCCTTGCCGATAGTTGGAAAAACCGCATAGCCATATGCGGTTTTGAAGTATTGTGCAGGGATGGGTGAATCCCGAAACAGATTTATGGTGCTCGAATAGTCCTCTGCTGCAGCAGCAAAGGTCGATATGCCAAAAATTAAAGCGACAATCAATAAAAACGATATTTTTTTAATTTTCGTACTCCTTTTTAATGTTATTGAATTTCTTGTTGGATCAATGAACCTTCAAGGCAGGATATTGTGAAAAGAAATCTGACAACTTGTTAACTTCTTTCCAATTTCAGGCTGATAACCCATTCCCAGCGATACTCATCCTAATTCAATAGTCATGCCAGGAGGCAATCTCACCGTCCTAAATCACTTATCGTCCTTATATTGCGAAATAATTTGTAAAGATAGAGTCGATAAAACCGCCATCACCAGCCACAAAAAAAAGGTCACATGCAACCAATGGTCGCATGTGACCAAACCCTTAAGGATTAAAGACTCCTTGCAGACGGAAGAAAAAATACCAAACTACTACAGACTCGCGACATAATTTACCAGTTGCAGTCAACTATCTGAATCACGAATCAGGAATCAGGAATTTACTGTTCATTCTCCCAGAAGTTGTTGATCAACTCACAACTAGTATAATGCACAGCATAACTATTCGCATAATATACTTTTTTTTCTTTGATCGAGGCCGTTTCCTGGCACAAATCAGCAAAGATCGTTTGATGGTCTCATAACGATTTATACGAAGGATGCCTTTAGCCTCCTTGGACAATGCCGCTGAAATTCTTGATCTTGATCGCAGCACCTTGCGTGCTGGCATGTGGAGGCTCAATATTGAAAATTGCAGATCCCCTCACCACGGTGGATTCGATAACTGCTACCAGCTATCATCGCCGGAAATCTGCCTACCTCCATCATCTTCCCCGAAAGCATCCAGGCTCCTCATCACAGGTCATATTTCACCACTTGGTCATATATGACCTGCTGGATGACAATGAATTATTCTCGAACCTCTGCCTTTTAGGTGATTTTCCATAAGAAATCAGCGTGATAGGACAATCATTTTAAGAGAGCGACACATGGCACATAGCTTGCGTAATAAAGAATTGAGCCGGTTGCCGCCAAGGAGTTAAGGTGTCCGGTTCAAATTGTAACAGCAACATGTTGAGGTGAATTATGGAGGGGCTTTCAACTTGGGTGGCAGAGCGTAAAGAAGTTGACATACGCATCGTCGATGCAAAACAAGATCGTCAGCAATCCGGGGCTGAAGAGATTGCCAACAGCATTAGCCACGGCATAGGGCTGATCGCCGCAATTGTCGGGACCCCGATACTCATCGTCGACGCAGCACGCAACGAAAATGGTCGATTCATTGTCGGCGCCGGTGTTTTTTGCGCGACTATGATAATGCTGTATTTAACCTCTACAGTCTACCATGCATTACCTCCGGGTAATGCCAAACGTGTTTTAAGGGTCATCGAACATTCCGTCATTTTCTTGCTTATCGCCGGCACATATACCCCATTTACCCTCGGGGTACTGCATGGCCCATGGGGCTGGTCACTGTTCGGGGTGGTTTGGGGGATTGCGCTACTCGGAATATCGCTTAAAGCATTCTATCTGGCCTCCCATCCGATACTCTTCACTTCTCTCTACCTAATGATGGGATGGGTTGCCGTTATCGCCATCTATCCGTTTTTGGTCAAAATGCAAACAGCAGGATTGCTCTTGTTGCTTGCCGGGGGTTTGTTTTACACGGTCGGAGTCGCCTTTTTCGTAAACGATTCCCGGCTGAAATACGGTCATCTCATCTGGCATTTCTTTGTTATGGCCGGCACTTTATGTCATTATTTCACGGTACTCTGGTATGCAGCCTGAAATCCATCAAAACCTAAGTTTGTTTTTACACTTGAGGACTATATGAAAATTCGTAAAGCCGTCATTCCTGTTGCCGGTCTCGGGACCAGATTCCTGCCGGCCACCAAGGCAATTCCAAAAGAAATGCTCACTATTGTTGATCGCCCTACTATACAATACATAGTCGAGGAAGTCGTGGCGTCTGGAATAGATCAGATCATTTTTGTTACAAGCGAGGGGAAATCCGCGATTGAGAATCATTTCGATTACAATTTTCACCTTGATGCAGTCTTGAAAGAAAAACATAAAACGATTCTAGGGGAAGAACTCAATAACATTTCAAATCTCATAGATATTGTATCCGTGAGACAAAAAAAACCACTTGGTTTGGGTCATGCCATCTGGACAGCCCGTAATGTCGTTGGTGATGAGCCTTTTATGGTCCTTCTCGGTGATGACATGGTCTTAAGCAAAACACCCTGTGCAAAGCAACTCCTCAATCTCTTTGAGGAGGTGGGTGAATCTATTGTCGCCATTCAGAGAGTGCCGATAGAGGAGACCTCTCAGTACGGTATTGTCGAAGGAGAAAAGACTGATCGGGAAAAAACCTACAAAGTTACCCGCATGGTTGAAAAACCTGCTCCGGGCACAACAGACTCGGACATGGCAATTATAGGCAGATACATCCTAATGCCGGAAATATTTGATATTCTAGATACCATTACGCCAGGACATGGTGGTGAGATCCAATTGACCGATGCTTTACTGGCCCTGACCAAAAAAAGAGGCATGTATGCCTGTGAATTTGAGGGAATGAGGTTTGATGCAGGAGATAAAATGGGCTACTTGAAAGCAATTATCGCCTATGGACTCAGACATCCCGCCCTGGGTGCGCAGTTGATGATACATCTTAAAGAGGTTGTAGCTACTTTATGATCCGTCTGAAGCAGCAGGGTCGCGCGCCGTATATGTACAGGTGTGGCAGCATGTCA
This sequence comes from uncultured delta proteobacterium, assembly GCA_963796255.1. Taxonomy (GTDB): domain Bacteria; phylum Desulfobacterota; class Desulfobulbia; order Desulfobulbales; family Desulfocapsaceae; genus Desulforhopalus_A. The sequence continues at coordinate 40,008 of CAWCLE010000025.1, forward strand.
TTAGTATATGCCCTATTTAGAAAAAGAGAGGGGTGACCTCCCTCAACTGTGACTGTTTGCACCGTCACAAAATCAAATAGCGGAGACCATCATTCCGGGAGAGTTTCGTGGCCATTAAGAAACAAAAACCAAAAAAAACAAACCCCACGGCGTCTGTCACCAAGTCGATACAATTATTGCCGCCCAGGCAATCAGATGTTGCGACGACCTCGGCAAAGGAAATAACGTCCTCAAAAGTTAAATCTGCAGAACAGTTCCCCATCGTCGGCATCGGAGCCTCCGCCGGTGGACTGGCAGCCTTTGAGGCTTTCTTTTCTGGCATGCCCGCGGTCACCGATCCCAACATGGCCTTTGTCCTGGTACAGCACCTGGCCCCCGACCACAAAAGCATCCTCACCGGTCTCATCCAGCGCTATACCCGCATGCAGGTCTCCGAGGTCAAGGATGGAATGGAGGTGCGGCCGAACTGTGCCTATATCATCCCGCCGGGTAAGGACATGGCCTTTGTCAACGGCAGCCTGCAGTTACTCGAACCCTCCGCCCCTCGCGGTCAGCGTCTGCCGATCGATTTTTTCTTCAGATCGCTAGCCAGGGATCAGCGGGAAAGGGCAATCTGCATCGTCCTTTCCGGTACCGGCAGTGACGGCACCTTGGGTGTTCGGGCAATCAAAGGCGAAGGTGGGATGACCATGGCGCAATCCCCCACTACCACTGAATATGACGGCATGCCAAAGAGTGCCATCGCCACCGGTCTGGTAGACTACGAGCTGCCGCCGGCTGAGATGGCCGTTCAGCTCATGGCCTATGCCGCGCACGCCTTCACCGGGTTGGTCAAACACTCTCCTCACGCGCCGACAGAGAATGAGAACACCAGGCAAACGATATTCAATGTGCTACACAAAGAGACCGGACACGATTTCTCCCAATACAAGTCAAGTACTATTAATCGCCGCCTTAAAAGACGACTGGCAATCCACCAGATCGAAACGATGGATGACTATGTTAAGTATCTGCGGCAGACTCCTGCCGAGGCCAAAATACTCTTCGCAGATCTACTCATAGGTGTGACTAATTTCTTCCGCGATCCTGAATCATTCAAAGTTCTTGAAAAAAAAATCATCCCCAAACTCTTTGCCGACCGATCCGTAGGCGACACGGTCCGGGTCTGGTCACAGGGCTGCTCGACCGGCGAGGAGGCATATTCCCTGGCCATCCTGTTGCAGGAGCATTTGAACACACTCAAACAGAGCTACACGGTGCAGATTTTCGCCACCGATATCGACAGCAAGGCAATCGCCACGGCCCGTGCCGGCCTCTATCCGGCCGGCATCGACGCGGATATCACCCCCAATCGGCTGGCTCGTTTTTTTTCCATCGAACCCGATAACACCACCTACCGCATCCACAAAGGTATCCGGGATATGGTGATCTTTTCCGAGCAGGATGTCATTAAAGATCCACCTTTTTCAAAGCTCGACCTCATCAGCTGCCGCAACCTCCTCATTTATATGACGTCCAACCTGCAAAAGCAAATCATCCCCCTCTTCCACTATGCGCTCAAACCCGGCGGGTTTCTTTTCCTGGGCACTTCGGAAACTGCAGGGGATTTCGGTGATATGTTTGCTGTATTTGATAAAAAAGCCAAACTCTATCGTCGCAAGCAGGGATTGAACACCATTTATCGCGCTCATCCGGGCCACATTTTTTCCACCACCATAACTGGGCACTCTCCCCAGCTACTCCCGACCTGGAAGAAAGCAAGGCTCGGCAAACTGTCGTTGCGTGAGCTGACCGAACAGGCCCTGCTGTTGCAGGTAGCCCCCACCGGAGCGCTGGTCAATGGTCACGGCGATATCCTCTATCTCCATGGTCGGACCGGGATGTACCTGGAACCACCTCCTGGGGAGACTGCCGTCAATAATATCCTGGAGATGGCGCGCGATGGGTTGCAACACGAATTGGCTTCAGCCTTGCACAAGACGTCGACATCACGGGAAATTTCACATCGCACCGGTTTACGGGTCAAAAGCCATGGAGCTTTCATCACGGTAAATCTGACCATCAGTCCGATGATTACCAGCCCAACAACGTCAAACGAGGCGCCTCTCTATCTGGTTATTCTTGAGGAAGTAGTGCCGGCGGACGGTGACAAGTCAATCGACACTGACGGATCCACTCCCTCAACAGAACTCGATGCAAGCGTGTACATTGCCTCACTCAGGCAGGAACTGCGTACCAAGGAACAACTCCTGCGAACAGCCAACGAAGAGCTCAAATCCTCAATTGAGGAGATGCAATCGATCAACGAGGAACTGCAGTCCACCAATGAAGAGTTGGAGACCTCGAAGGAAGAACTGCAGTCGACTAACGAGGAACTGTCCACGGTTAATGCCGAACTACAGAGCAATGTTGCGGACCTGACCATAGCGAACAACGATATGAACAATATGGTGGCCGGCACCGGCATCGGTACGGTCTTTGTCGACCACCTAATGCGAATCCTCCGATTCACTCCTGACTTTACCCGGATTATCAATCTGATCAAAACCGATGTGGGACGGCCCATCGGTCATATTGTCTCCAATATGACCGGGTATGACAACCTGATTGTTGATGTTCAGGCCGTGCTGGATAACCTGGCCCCTAAGGAGAAAGATGTGCAGACGACCGAGGGCCGGTGGTACACCATGCGCATTCAGCCCTACCGCACCACCGACAATGTGATCGAAGGAGCGGTCATCAGCTTTATCGACATCACCGAACGTAAACGAATCGAAGATGCTCTGCAAAAAGCCTTTGATGAAATCCGCACCTTGCGGGGCATTGTCCCTATCTGTGCAAAATGCAAACAGATCCGAGACGACAAGGGCTTCTGGAGCCAGGTGGAAGTCTATGTCCGGGACCACACAGAAGCCGAATTCAGCCATGGCATCTGCCCAGACTGTGCGAAGGAACTTTACCCTGAATTTGAAGAACTGGGGACTGGAAGTACAGGTGACCAGTCATTACCGTACACGCTTACATCATCTCCAAGGAGCAAAACATGAACATAAATAATTTTCATATAAGTCTCGCGCCGCTGGTCTCACTGATCGCCGGCATTCTCATTCTGGTCGCACCTCGTCTGCTGAACTACATCGTTGCCATATATTTGATTGTAATCGGCGTAATTGGACTGCTGGGCGGAAGCAATTTTCATATGCGCTAATAGCTGGGGGATTATCATGCAAGAGACAGATAAGAAATGAAATGACGGTGACACCTGCCACTCAGAAGACAGGAGGAAAGACACGAAAAGAAGCCGACACCACAGACGAATCGATTGATAATGCGTCTGTCACAGCCCTGGTCAAAACCATCTTGTCGTATCATCGTTCGACCAGGACCCTGGGCATCACTGTCGATACCAAGAATGGCGTGGTTAAGCTGGAGGGAAAAGCCGGAAGCTGGGATGAAAAAAACCTGGTCTCCAAACGTGTGATTGACGTTCCCGGTGTCAAGATGGTGTTCAATAACATGACCATCGAGAGAATCGCACCTATATACACAAAGGAAAGAACAGATCAAGGCTCTCTTCTTGGCGCCTCGTAACTGATAGAGCAGCGACAATTGGTCTGTGACAACTATAAACCGATTAAGGAGATCACATTATGAAAAAAAATTATGTAGCCACATTGTTGTTTATAACAACTCTTGCTTTGACACTGTTGACCTTTGGTTGTGACTCGCAGGGACCGGCAGAAAAAGCAGGTGAAAAAATTGATAAGACGGTTGAGTCCACAAAAGATGCGGCCGGCGAAGCAGTCGATAAAATAACCGGCCAGGGGCCAGCCGAAAAAGTCGGCGAAAGTATAGACGAGAGTGCTGAAAAAATGAAAGAATCGGCTAAACCTAAAAATTAAATCGGATAGGCATGAGCTAAGGGAGAATCAATTATGTTAGGTACAATATTAGTCATAATTCTGATACTGGCGCTCTTGGGAATCATCCCGATCTGGCCGCACAGCCGATCATGGGGGTATGGACCCAGCGGCGGAGTTGGCCTTATAGTCCTTATCCTTGTGGTCTTACTCCTGACCGGCAGACTCTGATCAAGGTTTTAAATCTATCAGCAGTCACGCATGGAACGTCGCGACCTATCAACATCCCGTCGCCTGTTTCATGATGGCTATGATGGTGTTTTCCACTTGCTGATCGGCCTTCGGCAGTTGCTGAGTATGAAACATCTCCGCCAGGAGGGTGGTTGGTTTCAGTGTAGCCAAAACGGTCCTGTTGTCCTCCTCGTACATGAAAATGCGACAGGGCAACACGGAGAAGATGCTCGGGTTCTGTTCGACAGCCTTCTCTTCCTGCGACTGACCGACCTCCAAGACCAGACATTGCCGTACGACCTCTTCGCCAATATGGGTCATGGTTTCATGGAGGTCGTGCATCTGGGTAATCACAAAATGATTGGCGGCGACGGCAAGCTGCAGGGCAGCTGTGACTGCTGTAATGGATTTTTCGGTGGAGAATTTAATCAGCATGGTTTTCCTTCAGGAGTAAAATGGGACAGCTTCGAACTGGGCATTATTTTCGTGATACCTTGCTGGTCAAGTTAACCAGCAGGGCTGTCACCAGTAGGGCGACGACCGGGAAAATCCAATTACTTCCGCCCATCATTCCGCCGTCCATCCATCCGTTTATGTAATTCATCATAGTAATGCTCCTTGTAGCACACGATTTCAATCCTTAAAGCTCGTAACTGCATCCTCCAGGGTCGATTGCAATACCGTCCACGTATTCTCCACCCCATCGACGAGTTCCTCCCACACGTCATCATGGGCAGCGTCAAGCTCTTTTAATTTGGCCTTCGTGGCGATGATATGGTGTTCAACTTTTTCAACATGTCGGTTGTGGTTTGCCCGAGTAGCGGTATCGAAATTTTGTCCCTGGGCCTTGAATTCGGCGAATCTAGCCTGAACTATTTCCAGCTCGGTGTATATTTTCTTTTTATAGGCATCTTTGTTCTGCATTGTATAACTCCTGTATTTGTATTCCGGTAAATGTACGTTATGAGAGACATCTCCATATCGGTCAACAGTACGCTGAAAATTCCAAATGTACCCTCCAGGAAGGTGGCCTGGAGGAGCAGCACAGGGAATATGGTGTGCGGTCTCTACTCTTAATTATTCAAATATTGTGCCATGCTAATGAATGTCGATCGCAATAACGTATTGCCATGTTATTATTACATATTGAGTGTAAAAATATAAGCTTGACCGTAATTGACAAGCTCCTGAAAGTGGTCATATTTGCCCGATGGTCATATATGACCAAGTCGCTTAGATGGAAACATCGCTTTTCACCAGTAACTTGACTAATAAACTGTTCAAGTAGCCTCGTTCTTCGATATTTTTCAACTTGCTGTATATACAACATAAAATATGTTTATTATTTTTTATCTACGTTTATGAGAAGGTTGATGCTGATCACGGGCCGAAAAATGAACCTTGCAAATTAAACCTACCTCACCTCCTCCAATCTGCTTCCCTACCTTTGCATGTCCGTTTTTCCCTGCCTGCCCTACGTAAAAGTATGGCAAATCCCAACAATTCAACGCCACAAACAGGATATAGAATAATTTCGTATTATGAATTATAGTAATTATCAGCCAATAGAATTTATTACCCTAAAATCATGTTGGACTCGATACTCACTGGGGTGCCGGCGCACGGTTACAGTGCATGCAAACAATCGTATATACTCCAAATTGTATCCCAGACGAGAAAATTAATCCAGAACCCGAAGAAGGTGAGTTTTCCATGAAGAGTGGTCGTTCCCCTGCGGGACGTGGCGAAAAAAAATAAAGCCCGGGCAGAACCAACAGATACCGCAAGCATTTTTTGCTATTCTGGATGTCATTCTGACCTCGATCCACGAACCAGTCCTGGTGCTCGATGCTGAGTTTAGAGTGATGCGGGCCAACCATGCTTTCTTACGGACCTTCGATGTCAATGCCGATGAGGTCGAAGGAGTAACCATATATGATCTCGGCGACCGGCAATGGGACATCCCCAAGCTGAGAGAGTTGCTGGAAAACATTCTCCCTAAAAATTCAAAATTTGACAACTTCGAGCTGGAACACGATTTTGGAACCCTGGGCCATAAGATACTTCATTTGAACGCCAACTGGATCTTCAGAGACAACAACCAGGCCCAGTTTATTTTTTTGGCGATTGCCGATGTAACAGAGCTTGAATATAACCGAAGAGGTCTTGAGCAGCTGGTCGAAAAGAGGCTGGTCGACCTCATCGAGGCAAAGGAAGAAGCGGAAACCAGAAAACAAATAGCAGAAAAATCCCTGCTCGAAATAAAAAAACTGCAAGACCTGCTGGAGGCGGAAAGAGCCTATCTGCAGGATGAAATAAAGCTGGAATACAACCATGAGAATATTCTCGGCCAAAGCGACGGGCTCAAAGCTGTTCTCTATAAGATAGAACAAATTTCACGCAGCAATACGACCGTTCTCATTCTTGGTGAGACAGGAACCGGCAAGGAGCTGGTTGCTCGAGCCCTGCACAGCTCGAGCCTGCGGAAAAACAGGGCCCTGATAAAAGTAAATTGTGCCACCTTGCCGGCAAACCTCATCGAAAGCGAGTTATTCGGCCACGAGAAAGGTGCTTTCACCGGATCCCAGGCCAGACAACTGGGGCGATTTGAGGTTGCCGACGGCGGCACCCTGTTTCTCGATGAAATCGGAGAATTGCCCCTGGATCTGCAGGCAAAACTGTTGCGAGTTATCCAGGACGGCGAGTTTGAAAGACTCGGCAGCTCATATACTCTCAAGGTTGACACGCGGATTCTGGCCGCCACCAATCGAAACCTGGAGGAAGAGGTCCGCAACAGCAGGTTCCGCGAAGATCTCTGGTACCGCTTGAATGTCTTTCCGATTACCGTTCCGCCTCTCCGGGACCGCCCGGATGACATTCCGCTTCTGGTCGATTTTTATGTCAAGAAAATTGCCAAACGGATCGGCAAGACTATTGAAATCATTCCAACAGGCATCATGAATGCCTTACAGGACTACGACTGGCCTGGTAATATCCGGGAACTTGAAAATGTCCTCGAACGGGCGGTGATCAACTCGTCCGGTCCAAAACTGCGGCTGGCCGATAAACTAGAGAAGCCGGTCAAGGAACTCGGAGCCAGTCGAAAATCTCTGCAGACAGTGGAGAAGGAGCATATCCTCCAGATACTGGAACAGACGAAATGGAAAATAAGCGGCAAGGACAGTGCAGCCGAAATTCTAGGTCTTGATCGCAGCACCTTGCGCGCTCGCATGCGCAAGCTCACTATCAAAAAATAGCTATCCACCTCTCCACGACAGAACCGGCATCTGCCTCCCGCTGCTGCTCCCCTCATATTCCTTCCCAGAAAGCAGCCAGACTCTTCATCTCAGGTCATATATGACCACATGGTCATATATGACCTGAGATAGATGACTGTGAGGTATTATCGATACTCTGCCTTTCAGGCAATTTTCCACAATAAAGCAAAGTGATAGGATAATCGTTTTGAGAAAGCACCGCCTGGCATAATGCTTGCGATGTCTTACGCATGGGTTGGAGCACGCCTGGGGTGCTGGTGAACAGTTACGGCTGAAAAATTAAAAGAAAAGGAGCATGATCATGGGCGACAAAGGTGGCAAAAAAGATAAAAGAAAGAACCAGATACAGAGCAGCAATAAGCAGGAACAAAAAGAAAAGGATCAGTTGCAAAAGCAACAAAAGGACAAACCAACCCAGGTGTTGCCGAATTAACAGCTCGTGTTGATCCTAAGGTTTTGTAATACAGAACCATCCGGTTTCCTGGTGCTCATGCAAGGTCCAAGATGACCACGTGCCTCCATGGCTTCATCCATTGACAATAATTAAATCTGAGAATTGAACCATGCACGATTTACAACGTAGTTGTTCAGAAATGGGCAGACAGATTACAGAACCAGGCATTGAAGTTTTTGTCGATATTCTGGATTCCATTCGCGAACCCATCCTGCTACTTGATGCTGACTTCAGGGTTGTAAAGGCCAATCGTTCCTTTTACCAGACCTTCCAAGTCGAACAAGACGAGACAGAGGGAACCATTATTTACGATCTTGGCAACCGGCAATGGAATATTCCGGAACTGAGAGAGCTGCTCGAAAAGATCCTCCCTGACAATTCGAAATTTGATGACTTCGAAGTAGAACATACTTTTGCAACCATCGGCCGAAAAATAATGCATCTGAATGCTTGCCGGATCGAGAGAGACACTCCAGAGAACCAACTGATCTTTCTGGCCATTGAGGACGTAACTGACCAGGTAACTCACAAAAAATATCTTGAGGAGCTTGTTAAGAGACGAACTGCCGAACTTGTCGTCGCTAAAGAAGCTGCGGAGAGAGGCAGACAGGCTGCAGAAAACTCCCTCGCCGAAATACAGAAATTAAAAGTTTTGCTGGAGGCAGAACGAGCCTACCTGCAGGAAGAGATTAAACTGGATTACGATCATGAGACCATCGTTGGACAGAGCAACGGGCTGAAATATGTACTCTACAAAGCTGAGCAGATCGCCGGCAGCGATACCACCGTCCTGGTTCTGGGCGAGACCGGAACCGGGAAAGAGCTGGCCGCTCGCGCCATTCACAGCCTCAGCCCGCGAAAGAAAAGGGCACTGATCAAAGTAAACTGTGCCACTCTGCCGGCGAACCTCATTGAAAGTGAACTGTTCGGTCATGAAAAGGGTGCTTTTACAGATTCACAGGCCAGACATCTTGGGCGATTTGAGATTGCTGATGGGGCGACCATTTTTCTCGATGAAATCGGTGAATTACCTCTGGAATTGCAGGCCAAACTACTGAGAGTAGTCCAAGAGGGCGAATTTGAACGTTTGGGCGGCTCCCACACCATCAAGGTCGATGCCCGGATTATTGCCGCCACCAATCGGAATTTGCAGGAGGAGGTCCGGAAAGGCAATTTCCGTGAGGATCTCTGGTATCGACTGAATGTCTTTCCGATTACGATGCCGCCGCTTCGGGACCGCCGGGATGACATTCCACTCCTCGTGGCGTTTTATATCAGAAAAATCTCCAAACGATTGGGTAAGCCGGTTGTTATTATACCGGAAACAGTCATGCGTAAACTGCAGGATTACCACTGGCCGGGAAATATCCGGGAACTGGAAAATGTGCTCGAACGGGCGATAATCAACTCGGCGGGCCCCAAACTCCATCTGGCTGATGAACTAAAGCAACCGCTTAAGGGCCTCTCTAGCAGCCCAAAAACCCTGGAAGCGGTTGAGCGCGAACATATTATCCAAGTGCTGGAACAAACCAATTGGAAAGTAAGCGGCCAAGACAGTGCAGCGGAAATCCTCGACATCGACCGCAGCACCCTGCGGGCCCGCATGCGCAAGCTCAAAATCCAGAAAACTACATATTAGAAAGGACAAAATTTGAGCCGCACCATAATTACAGGTTATTATGCAAAACAGGATGAAGCTCGAAAAGCCCTTCTTGAATTGACAAAAAAAGGATTCTCGGCCGCCGTCCTGCTGCAAAAAGGCTTGAACGGAGCCACTCAGACAGTGGACTCGTTTTTCCGGCGTCGTGCCACCAGAGCAGGTTTGGTTGCCATACTGTGCGGGGGAATTGGCGTCATTATCTGTCTTTTTCTGTACTGGCTGCAGTTGTTCACTGCGGGGGATGTTTTCATTTTCCCGACAGTAGTCCTGGGGTGTGCAACAATCGGCGGGCTCGCGGTTCTCGCCCTGTTCCGATGCGAAAAATTTGGGGTTAAGCGCAGCATTATGCGCAACCACGCCCGCTGGCTCGTATCGGGAGAATCCGTCGTTCTTCTCAACGTGTCGGTAGATCTATTACCGGTCGCAATGGCATTATTGCGTGAAAGCGGTGATACCCTTCCTGCGCTTTTTGTCCTGCATGCCAGCCGTGAGCGCCGTCTGGAGGCCCGTGGCCGGGTAGAAAAACTCTCCCAACCCCAGATCCTGGAACATGCCAGGCGTCATGCCGGCGAGCAAGAGGTGGATCAGCACCCTTCGCCTAACAGCGACTTGCTCAAACGTATCAAGCAAACACGAAAATGGCTTCGTCAGGTATGCGTGGATCTCGGTGCGGCAAGCCGTCTGGAACAAAAAGCCACCCTTGCGGCCGATTGGATACTCGACAACGAGTACATTCTTGAGGAGAATGCCCGCGATGTGCTGCTCAACCTTCCACCGCGCTTTTTTAAGCAGTTGCCGAGCCTGGCCTCCGATCCATATCGGGGATTGCCTTGCATCTACGGCCTGGCCAAGAATCTTGTCAGCCATTTGGATTTGCACTTGGATCGGGAAAATATTTCCGCCTTTCTCGATGCCCATCAATCGGTGCGAACACTGACCATCGGAGAACTCTGGGCGATTCCACAGATGTTGCGTATCGCCCTTATTGAAAGTATCCAGAGCCTGGCGGTCACTGCCCTGGCCGATCTTCGCGATCGGCAGTTGGCCGATTTCTGGGCGAACCGGCTGATCGCCGCCAATCGTCGTGATTACAACCAGCTCTTTGCCCTTCTCTCCGAACTTACGATAGCAGAGACCAAGCCCAGCCCTTATTTCGGCGTACAGCTGATCGGCCTGCTCTACGATGAAGGAGCCGCCCTGTCGCCGGTCCAGAACTGGCTCGAACGTACGCTGAAAACGCCCCTGTATGATCTTCAGCAGCGTGAACTGAACCGCCAGACCAGGGAGCAGCTGGCCTGCGGCAATGCCTTCACCAGTCTGCGCCACCTTGCTCTTTTGGATTGGCGGGAAATCTTCGAAAAGCTCAACCGGGTTGAACAGATACTGCGATTCGATCCGTCCGGTATCTATCCCGGCATGGATTTCGCCACCCGCGACCGGTGCCGTGGGGCAGTTGAAGCAATCGCCCTTGCTGCCGGCCGGCCCGAAGAAGAGATTGCCGCTCATGTTATCAAGCTGGCAAAAGAGGTCTTGGGAACAAAGGCGGGCGATGAACATCGCAGCCACGTCGGTACCTGGCTGATCGGCGAAGCTCGGGTCGAGCTCGCCCAACTGCTCTCTTATCGCGAAGCATATCGTTACCGTTTTCTGAGCTGGATCTATGCTCATCACACCCCTGTCTATTTTCTCACCACTGGTTTTTTCTTTATCCTGTTTCTGATGCTGATCACCGGCTTCGCCCTGCACCCCAACCTGGGTGCGGCTGATAGCCCACCAACCATCCTCTTCGGCTTACTGTTACTCCTGGTGATTCCCCTCAGCCAGTTGGCAATCGAGGTGGTAAATTACCTTATCACTCGCCTGCTGCCGCCCCGGCCTTTAGCCAAAATGGATTTCGCTGGTTCAGGGATTCCCGACATTTTCCGCACCCTGGTGGTCGTGCCGATGATGCTGGCCGACAGGGAGACGGTCAAATCCGAGGTGGAGAAGCTGGAAATCCGCTATCTGGCCAATAAAGAAACAAATCTTCTCTTTAGTCTTTCCTCTGATTATATCGATGCCGATGCACTTTCCCTTGAGGGTGACAATCTCCTGCTAAAAGATGCAAAAGAGCACATTGAAGCCCTCAACCAGCGCCACGGGAGCGGGCGTTTTTTTCTGTTCCATCGCGAGCGTTCCTGGAGCGATTCCGAGCAGAAATTCATCGGCTGGGAACGTAAACGGGGCAAGCTTGAGGAACTGAACCGCCTTATCGATGGTACACGGCCCGAAGATTCCCCACCCCTGGTCTCTGTGGGTAATCCGGATCACCTGGCGAACGTCCGTTTCATCATCACCCTGGACAGTGACACCCAGTTGCCGCACGCGACCGCCCGCAGGATGGTCGAGACCCTGGCCCATCCCCTTAATCAGCCACGCTTTGACGGGACAGGCCGGATTATCGCCGGTTCCTACACCATCATCCAACCGCGGGTGAGCCCGACCCTGACCAGCACGAGTATCTCGACCTTCAGTCGTCTTTTCGCCGATGCCGTCGGGATCGATCCCTATACCGAAGCTGTCTCCGACGTCTATCAGGATCTCAGCGGCGAAGGCTCGTACCAGGGCAAAGGCATCTACGATGTTCGCACCTTCAGCCGAATTCTGTCCGGAAGATTCCCGGAAAACTGGATTCTGAGCCACGACCTGATTGAAGGCGCCCATGTCCGGGTGGGCCTGGCCAGCGATATCGAGCTGTTCGATGACTTTCCGCAGGGGTATCAAAGCTATGCCAAGCGGGCCCATCGCTGGATTCGCGGTGACTGGCAGATAGCCGGCTGGATTTTCCCCAGTGTGCCTCTGTCGGAGGGCGGCCGGGGACCAAATCCGCTGTCGCCGCTCAACCGCTGGAAGATTATCGACAACCTGCGCCGGAGCCTGCTGCCGGTCGCCAGTGTTCTGCTACTGCTGGTATCCTGGTTCATTTCGCCACGGATGGGCGCCTGTGCCGCACTGGTTATCGGCATTCAGCTGATCTTTCATCCCCTGGTTCAGCCCTTCACCATGGCCACCACCATAAAAGGATTAAAACATTTTGACATCCGCCAGTTAGGCCACGACATCCTGCGGGCAATGACCGACGCCGCCTTACTCCCGCACCAGGCGGCAGTGACCCTGGATGCCATTGTCCGGGTCGGCTACCGGCGCTTGATCTCCAAACGCCGACTGCTGCAGTGGACAGCTCAAGCGACTATTTTGACTGGGCGCGGGCGAGGAGACGGGGTACGGAGACAGTCCCTCTTCGTGGCAGGACTCACATTCGGCAGCTTTTTCAGCATCGTTGTGACCTGGACCCTCTTCTCTGTTACCCCAAAGAGCCTGCTGCTTGCTGCTCCCTGGCTCGGCCTGTGGTTTGTCTCTCCACTGATCGGCTGGTTTTTAAATCTGCGTCCGGTCGAACAGAAAGGCGACCGCCCTTTGCCGGAGGCGGACCGCCGTCTGCTCAGGCAGGTCGCCAGGCGGACCTGGCGCTTTTTCTCAGCATTTGTCGGCGACAACACCTCGTGGCTGCCGGCCGACAACTATCAGGTTGCCCATCAGGATCGCCTGGCCATGCGGACAAGTCCGACCAATATCGGCCTCTGGATGGCCAGCGCCCTGGGAGCTTATGATTGCGGCTACCTGACCATTGACCAGGTCTTGAGGCGATTGACCAACACCATGGCAACTATCGGCCGCCTGGAACGATATCAGGGACATCTGCTCAACTGGTACGATATAGGGACTCTGGCCCCTTTGGAACCTCGTTATGTCTCTACCGTCGACAGCGGCAACCTGCTGGGTGCCCTGTGGGCCTTGCGACAAGGCCTCGACGAACTGGTTCGCGATCCGCTTATTGACGGCAAGGCTTTTGCCGGTTTGGCCGATACTGCCGAAGTACTGAAACTGAAGGTGATCCGGAAAGGTTTGGTTGATTTCAGCCACCAGACCCTGGATGCACTTCAGGTACAGTGGAATGCTGCCCCGTCCTCCCTGAACAAGTTGCTACATCACCAGGAACGTATAACGATCGATGTCCGGGGGTTGGTTACCGCCGCGACGACCACCCCATGGGCGAAAGAACTGGCAGACCAGGCGACTGCATGGCAATCCATTGCCGAGCGCTATCTCGCCTGGGTCCTTATCCTTGCCGAAAAATCTGCGGCAGAACTTGCCCCGCTGGGTGAGCTTGCCGTATTGGCCATCGACAAAGATCTCTCCCGGGCACCATCGCTTATCGATCTGGCTCAGGGAAACATCGAGTCGATCGGGCTTCTAAGAAAAATTCGGCACAAGTCTCCAGAGACCTGCCCGTCCCTCACCGTCTGGCTCGACCGTGTTATTGATGCCTTCGCCACCGCGCAATGGCTGGCCGGAGAAACCCTGGCGCTAGCTGATCGATTAATGGCAGACATTGATGCTTTCACAATTGGGATGGACATGCGTTTTCTCTACGACCCTAAACGCAAGCTGTTTACTATCGGCTATAACGTTTCCACCAACCGCCTCGATGGCTCTAGTTACGACCTCCTGGCCAGCGAGTCACGACTCGGAAGTTTCGTCGCCATCGCCCGGGGTGATGTCCCTCTGGAACATTGGTTCACCCTCAGCCGACCCTATGGTGCTGTTGGCCGGCAGCGAGTGTTGCTCAGTTGGACCGGAACCATGTTCGAATACCTGATGCCGCTGCTCTTCCAACACTCCTATCCCCATTCGCTTCTCGACAAGGCGGCGGGAAATGCGGTGGCAATCCAGATCACCTACGGCCGTACCCATGGGGTGCCCTGGGGCATTTCCGAGTCCGCCTTTGCCGATCTGGATCTGGAAAAAACCTATCAATACAAGGCGTTTGGCGTGCCGGCCCTCAGCCTGAAGCGCGGCATGGAGGAACAACCGGTTGTCGCCCCGTACGCCTCTCTGCTGGCATTAAACCTGGCACCAGGTGCGGTGGTGGGAAATATGAAACGGTTGAACAGCCTTGGTTTGCTTGGCGATTACGGCTACTTCGAGGCAATGGATTTCAGCCGACAGCCGCAGCGCGATCTTTCCAACCAAACCCTGAAACACGGGGTAATTATCGAGGCCTATATGGCCCATCACCAGGGCATGGCCTTTCTGGCCCTCACCAATTTCCTCCATGACAACCCGTTCCCGCGTCGTTTCCATAGCGATCCAAGGGTCCGTGCCTTTGAAGCGCTGCTCCAGGAACGCATCCCGACCCTGCCGCCGATTCACCTTATCTCGATCCGGCAGAGTGAACCGAAGCTCCCGGCCGTCGACCTGGTCGCTCCGTCACGCACCACCATTACCACCCCCCATACCATCATGCCCAAAACACTATTGCTCGGCAACGGCCGTTATGGACTGATGATCACCAACAGCGGCGGCGGTTACAGTCAGTGGGGCAGCCGGCAACTGACCCGATGGCGGTCCGATCCGACCTGCGATACCCAGGGATGTTTCTGCTTTATCCATGAGGTAGATACTGATCATCTCTGGTCGTCGACTTATCATCCGGTCGGCGGCAATGTCGATGGCTACTCGGTCGACTTTGCCCTCGACCGGGCGGTATTCAGGCGTACCGACAACTCCATTACCAGTGAAACCGAGATCATCGTCTCCCCGGAAGACGATGTGGAGATCCGACGGATCACCTTGGTCAATCACTCAGCTCAGGGCCGCCGTCTGAACCTTACCAGCTATGTTGAACTGGCAATGGCGCCGCATAACGCCGACCTGCAGCACCCGGCCTTCAACAAGCTCTTCATAGAGACCGAGGCAATCCCGAACCATGAGGCGCTGTTGGCCTGGCGGCGATCAAGGGGTGAAAACGATCCGCCCTTCTATGTCGCCCATTGCCTGATGCTTCAAGAAAATGAAAGCGCGAACCCGGAAGGAAAAGGATGGCAGTTCGAGACCGACCGGGCTCGTTTCATCGGCCGCGGGCGGACGCTGGTACGGCCCATGGGGGCAATGCAGGATCTTGGCGGCAGTCAGGGCTTTGTTCTCGATCCGATTCTCAGCCTGCGAAAAAACATCTCTCTTGCGCCGGGCGGGCGCGTCCAGGTCCGCCTGCTGCTCGCTGCCGGGGCAAGCCGGGAACAGGTGCTGGTGCTGCTTGATAAATACAGTGATCCCCATGACACCGAACGGGCAATGGCTTTAGCATGGCACTATGCCCAGCAGCAGTTACAGATGCTGCGCATCCAGCCGGACGAAGCCCGACGGTTCCAGCGCCTGGCAAGTCACCTGCTCTTTGCCAATTCACTGCTGCGTGCTTCCGCCAGACGGCTTGCTGAAAATTATAAAGGTCAGGCCGGGTTGTGGCCGTACGGTATCTCGGGAGACCGGCCGATGATCCTCATCACCATTGGCGAAACACGGGAAATCAGTCTGGTCCGGCAGATGGTCCAGGCCCATACCTACCTGCAGATGCATGGTTTATCGTTCGATCTGATAATACTCAACGAAGAGGCGGGAAGTTATCAGCGGCCACTTCAGGAAAGGCTGGAACAGCTGATTCACAGCCATACACTCTCGACAACGGTGGAGCAGCCGGGGGAGATTTTTCTCAGAAGTCTGAAGCAGATCCCAGAGGAAGGTCAGAAACTCCTGAAGGCCGCAGCATCCGTGGTGATGGTGGCGGCCCGCGGCCCCCTTCCCCAGCAACTGGGAGTACCGGTGGAGGTGCCGGAACTGCTGGAAAGGCTTATAATAAAACGTGGCCGCCCGGAGCCTTCAACCCCGCTGCCTTTCATGGAGCTGAACTATTTCAACAGCCTCGGCGGCTTTACCCCGGACGGTCGGGAATATGCGATCTATCTCGGCCCCGGCACCAACACCCCGGCACCCTGGGTCAACGTTATCGCCAACCCGACCTTCGGCACCATGGTCAGCGAGACAGGGTCCGGTTTTACCTGGTATGGCAACAGCCAGCGCAACCGGTTGACCGGCTGGTCGAATGACCCGGTACTGGATCCGGCTACCGAGGCCCTCTATATCCGCGACGAGGAAAGCGGCCTCTACTGGTCGCCAACCGCGACACCGATCCGGGAAGAGCCTGCCTACAGGGCCCGGCATGGAGCCGGCTATACAGTCTTTGAGCATAACAGCAACGGGATCGAGCAGGAGTTGACCGTGTTCGTTCCGGTAGATGAGAACGGCGGCAGTCCGGTCAAACTCCAGCGCCTGCAGCTCATCAACAGTTCCTCGGCCAGGCGTAGGCTGTCGATTACCTATTATGTGGAATTGAACCTCGGCGAAAACCGCGAAAGCTCCCAGATGCATGTCTCTACCCACTGGGATGACGAGATTTGCGGGATGCTGGCCAAAAACCGCTATCATCCCGATTACGGCGATCGGGTCGCCTTAGTGGCCATCACCCCGGAGGCCGAATCATACAGCGGCGATCGAACCGCCTTTATCGGCCGCAATCGTTCGCCGGCCATACCAATTGCCATGGAACTGACCAAACTTTCCGGGCGAGTCGGAGCCGGACTGGATCCCTGTGCGGCACTGCAGGTCACCCTTAACATGGCACCGGGCGAGCGCCGGCATATCACCTGCATGCTCGGCCAGGCTGAATCGACTGTTCAGGCCAGAGAACTGGTACTCCGCTATCGTGAAGATCATGCCGTGACGGACGCGCTGCAGGAGACCAAATCCTGGTGGAATGAGCTACTCGGCACCATTGAAGTACACACTCCAGACCTCGCCGCCGACCTTCTCATCAACCGCTGGCTGCAGTACCAGTCCCTCAGCTGCCGACTCTGGGGCCGCTCCGCTTTCTATCAGTCAGGTGGCGCCTTCGGTTTTCGCGATCAGCTGCAGGACGTCATGGCCTTTTGTTACGCCAGGCCCGAAATTGCGCGCAACCAGATTCTGCTGGCGGCGAGCCGGCAATTCCTGGAAGGCGATGTCCAGCACTGGTGGCATGTACCGGCCGGTGCCGGGATTCGTTCGCGTATTTCCGACGATCTTCTCTGGCTGCCCTATGTGGTAGCGCATTATGTCCGCACCACCGGGGATTCGGATATCCTGATGGCGGAGATCCCCTTCCTGCAGGGTGCCTTGCTGGCAGACGACCAGCATGAGCTTTTCTCCACCCCTGATATCTCCCTCGAACATGCCAACCTCTTCGAACACTGCCGGCGGGCGATAAACCGCGGTCTGACGTCCGGGCCCCATGGCCTCCCTTTGATCGGCACGGGAGACTGGAACGACGGCCTGAATCTGGTCGGTGCCAAAGGAAAGGGCGAGAGTGTCTGGCTTGCCTGGTTCCTCTGCGATTGTTTACAGGGAATGGCTGAGCTGGCAACTTTGATGCAGCAACCGGAATTGAGCCGAACTTATCAAGAGAAAAGAGCCATCCTCGCAGATCGAGTCGAAAAATCCGCCTGGGACGGTGCATGGTATCTGCGGGGCACTTTCGATGACGGGAGCCCGCTCGGATCAAGCAGGAACCCTGAGGCCAAAATCGATTCCCTGCCTCAATCCTGGGCATGGCTGTCAGGCATGGCCGATCCCGAGCGGGCCGAGAAGGCCATGGAGTCTGCCTGGCACCATCTCGTGCATGAGGATGAAGGGCTGGCGCTGCTCTTTACCCCACCTTTTGATCACGCGGAACCTTCGCCCGGCTATATCAGAGGATACCCACCAGGGGTACGCGAAAACGGCGGACAGTATACCCACGCCGCCCTGTGGATGGCCATGGCCCTGGCCCGTCAAGGCAATGGGGAGAGGGCTGTGAAACTGCTGCGTCTGCTCAACCCGATCGAACATGCCCGCGACGCACAGGCGGTCTGGGACTACGGAGTAGAGCCCTATGTTGTCGCCGCCGATGTCTATCGCCTGCCCGGGCGGATCGGCCGGGGTGGCTGGTCCTGGTACACCGGTGCGGCGGCATGGATGTACCGGGCCTGGACCGAGGAGGTTCTTGGACTCAAGGTGCGGGGCAATCAGATGGAAATTGACCCGGTCATCCCGGCGAGCTGGCCTAGCTTTAGCCTCAAATATCGGCATGGTGAGACGACCTATGCGATTGAGGTGGAAAATCCTTCCGGCTGTCAGCGCGGTGTCCTCTGGGTGGAGATGGATGGAAGGCGCATTGAGGGTAAGGTTATCCTGCTGGAACGGGAACTGGTAAAACACCGGGTCGTCGTCATGATGGGGAAAGTTTAATGAGGGCTTACAAGATTGAACCGATGAAACAGTTTTCCATCGTCGGCATCGGTGCTTCAGCCGGTGGACTGGCAGCCTTTGAGGCCTTCTTCACACGCATGCCCGCAGTCACTGAGCCCAACTTGGCATCTGTCCGGATTATGCGAAGGAACTTTACCCTGAATTTGCCCAGGAACCCGGAATTGTAGCTGAACCTGAATCATGATGGAAACAAACGAACAATTTCCGGTTCTTGAAGAAACAGATGCCGATCGCCAGCAGAGTATCCTTGATGCCAAGGCCCTCTCGGCGGATCTGGTGTCTGCTCTGGCCGGTGATCGAGTTCTCACTGAAACCGAGAAAAATCGTCTTGACAATCTCAAAATAAGCCGCGGCCTCAGGTTCTTTTCCGATCTGCTCTATTCGATCACTCATCAATATTTTCCGCCGGAAACCGCCGAGCACCTTTGGGATGAAATCATCCAGCATAAATATCAGCTGTCGGCGGTGCTGGGAAGAAATGCAAGAACAATTGTTGCCGCGCTGGATTATCTTTCAAATATAACCGGCAATATGCACTCCCCCACGCTGGTCGGTGAGGCGGCTATCGAAGAATTAGTCGGACTTTCTTTGCGTGACGGTTTAACGGGATTGTTCAACCATACCTATTTCTTCCAGCAAATGGACCTGGAAGTGAGGCGCGCTGCTCGATATGATACCATCGTCTCCCTGATTTTGATCGATATCGATGACTTCAAAGCAGTCAATGATATCTATGGGCATCAGGAAGGCGACAGGGTCCTGGCATCGATGGGAAAATCGCTCATGAACGAGGCGAGAGATTCAGATATCTGCTGTCGTTTTGGAGGGGAGGAATTCGCAGTTATCCTGCCTTCGACCGATGTCCATCTCGCCGGAGTAATTGCCGACCGAATAAGAGTTAAAATGGCAGATCGCCTGCCCGGCGGCGGCCGAGTGAGTGTCAGCATTGGCGTGGCCTCGTACGGAAAAATGAACAGAACTTGTCGAGATCTGGTTGCTTCGGCAGATGCTGCCCTATATCAGGTCAAGAGAAGCGGCAAGGACCGGGTGGAGATAGTTGCTGATTAGTGATGGGAATCCGATGGTAGCATCACAGCGCTACCCGCCCATGGGATGCATTGAGGAGCAGGCCAGAATTGCAGCAAGCAAATCCGTCCTTTTGGATATTAGAGTAGAGGCTTCAACTAAACTCCGAATCTCAAGTATAGTCTATCCTTCACATCCGCCACCATTACCTATAAAACCCTCCCCAAAGAGGTCATATGTGACCAATTGAGCAAATATGACCTCTTATATTGGCTGCTAACGACAAGCCAAAAAATCCAAATTACCTGATTATTCAATACAAATCAGCATGATAGACCGTCTGACACCCAGCCCGAAATACCTGGCATAAAGGTTGCTATATCTATGGTAGAAGAGAGCCATTCCGCCACGCCTTAATACTTTTTTCATAACCTTATGGTTACAACTATGAACATTTTTGAAACGTTATACTTCCCGAAAACCGATATTTTCAATGAGAAAACCTATCCGCTGATGTTATTTTTTACCCCCCTGCACTTTTTACAGGTGGTGGAACATGGAACCGGATCTGTCACCAATTCCGAAGCCGAGCTTTTCCTAAAACGTGGTTTATGCCAGGCACATGTTCCTGCTCCTCTTGGAGATAATCGTGAACACTTTTTACGGTTGATCCGTGATATCAGTGAGCGAAAAGAACATCTAGTTGCCCAACTGAGCGGACTGTCCACAGACCCAAGCCCTGCTCAGGCGGCCAGAGAACCACTTGATTTCAAGCATAGAATCATTTCTTCTCTGCTTCAGGAATATGGTATGGAACACGTCACAACCACGACGGATCTGCAACTCTGGCAGGCTCGATTGGTCCTTGCCATAGCAGAGATACTCGATAGCAACGAAGAAGATCTGCGGGAGCAGCTTTTTTTCTTCAACGAGGATGAAATCGCCACGTACCGTTCTCTGCAGGGTGAAACTGGACCGAACGAAGAAGATCTCTTCAGCGAGTCGGAAAACATCAAAGCACTATTGGCAAAATCCCGGTTGGGAAACATTACAAAACGTTTTAATGCCTGGCTTCGCCTCCTGCAAAACCAACCTATACCGCCGGTAAAAGTCTGGCTCGCCTCAACACGCGCCAGTGCAGATCAGATTTTCAACAGATATGAATCTACCAGCAAGGCTCACGCCGTCCCTTTGCTCAAGCTTGCCTTTCCGGCGCAGATTGCGGCAAGTGGTAAATATGTGCTTGAGGAGATTGAAAAGTTCCACAAGTCCACCATACACATTCACCGAGGGCTTGTCGCTGATTTTGAGCGAACTGTAAGGACAGTCCCATACGTGCGCGATATGGAAGAGTCGCTTCTCCCTTATGGCACCGATTGGGCAGAACAATGGGAAAACGCACTGGATGATTTATTTCCAGCCTCAAACTACGGGAGAAATGACATCACTTTCTATCTGCTGCCGGATGAGCCAATTGACCGCCTTCTGTCCCTGCCGGAATCGCCACGTATTTCACATCGGGACGCTGCCCACGGTTTGCTTGCTATCCTTGGTACTCCGCAGACCTTATAACCATTTTATGAAGTTGGCAGTCTTGCGGTAGTTACGGGCGAACCTCACGTTAGAACACAATTTTACTGCTCCAGCAGCGAGACTGGGAAAGATCAATGTATTACAGAAAGGTCACATATGACCATCGGTTGTATATGACCACCAGGGCGAAATCACCTGACAGGCCTAAAACAGTATATTTTGAAAGGAGAATTAACATGCTCGGAACAATTGCAATCATCCTCGTTGTCCTCTGGCTTCTTGGTCTTGTCTCTTCGTATACCATGGGAGGGTTTATACATATCCTTCTGGTTCTTGCGGTCATCATGATTCTGATTCGGGTCATACAGGGACGTCGCATCTAACCCGCTCCACCCGGTAAATAGCGTCGGCAAATATAAGGAATGAAAGTTCAGCCACCATAACGATGATCCGTCCACGCAGGCCAATGGGCATGTTTCAGTAATACACTGAGTAGAAAAAATAACCTCAAGGAGAGTAGCCAACATGAAAAGCGCGCAAGATAATACCCAAAAAATGAGTGAAGAAATGCAGCACATCATTGACCATGCCCGAGCCCTCGTGGATGCCACGTCCGGAGAGCTGGATGATCAGATCAAATCAGCCAGAGAGGCCCTGAAAGAACGTCTGGATTCCAGCAAAAGCGGGTACGGCGATCTTGAAAAACAGCTTATGAGTAAAGTCACGGGGGCTGACGAGTTCATTCATGTAAAACCATACTATGCCATAGGCGGCTCATTTCTCGGTGGTCTGCTGCTGGGCTGGTTCATGTCAAGGAAATAACATGATCAGACTTCCGCGGATCATTTCCAGGTTTACCGGGGCTGCCGGGCGATTCAGCGGGTTAGCCGGTCAAATCCTCGAAGATCGCCTGGAACTGCTGGCTTTGTAGTTGCGCGAAGCCAAGATACATCTTGTCCAGGCATGGCTTTTGGCCTGTATGGGAGTGGTCTTTTCCATGGTTGGCCTCATGCTGCTGATTCTGGCCGGGGTGTACACCTTACCGCCCGAATGGAGAATATACGGACTTGTCGCCGCGGCGGCAGCCGGCCTGCTGGCAGGAGTGGTCCTCTTTATTGCCCTTAGCCGACACCTGGGTCAAAAACCCCTGGCCTTTGACCAGAGTATAGCGGAACTTAAAAAGGACATGGCATGTTTCTCAATCAGGAAATGAAAAAGGTCCAGGAGGCCAAGAACCGCCTGGCCATATGTTGCGACCTGCGTCGTCAACTGTTTCATATCGAGGTCCACGGCATCCGGAAAGGTATGTTCAATACTGGTTCAAATCTTACCCTGGTATTGGCCATCATCGAGCAGATGCTAGGATTTCTGCGCGAACACAAAGGCAATCGTCGCTAGTGTCGACCCGGCCAACAACCGGTGAGATTCAGAAAATAGTTTACGACAAGGGAGGTGTTGAAAAATTTCCCATCTATCAAGATCAAACTTTGAGCAAATCTTCAATGGAAAGAGTCATGCCAAACAATCCCACAGCAGAACCAAAGCCATGTTCGATTTCTTTCTATATAGTCCTTGGTGCGGCACTTCTTGCCTTTATCCGAACATTCTCACTCCTCTCTCCCATTTTGTTGTCTCTTCTGCTGGTTCTGTTAATTTCTCTTGCAGTCAATCCAGTGATCAACTGGATGAGGGCCAGAAAAGGTGGAAGAAAAATACCGACGGGACTGCTCGCGGTTGGATTGATTGTTGTTATCGGTTTGACATGCTGGGCCTTCTTTGGTCCAATGAAGGCCTCGGTGGTTACCATCTCGGAGACCTTACCTGGATACTGGGAACGTCTGCAGAAACCCCTGATTAAAATTGAGCAGCAATCAGTAATTTTCGAGGAGAAGCTCCAGGAGGAAGTCAGCACTGAAATTGCTGAGGACAATTCCGTACCGAGAAAATCGAAAGTCGTTTCACCAAAGAAAAAACCAGTTCCACCGGCTTCCCCCCAAGAGGCGGACACGCTTCGTGCCGGTTTGGGCAAAATGCTCACGGATGCACTCGGCAGCTTCACAGTAGTGGCATTTAACGGTGCACAGATACTGGTCGTTCTCGTAACGGTTTTTTTCGGGGTGATTTTTATGCTTATGAATCCTCGCCCGGTCTTTGCGGCGATACTTGCCCTCTTCCCTGAGCGCCACCACGATCAGGCGGTGACTATCCTGCAGCGTATTGGGAAATTTGTCCCCATGTGGGCCGGCGCGACACTGTTGGGAATGGTAACCATAGGCATGCTGGTTTTTATCCTGATGTGGCCAATCTTTGGTTTCATGGACGCGCTGGTTCTGGGGCTGGTCGCCTGTGTTCTGGAAGCGATTCCTTTTTTGGGTCCGATACTGAGCGCCGTACCGGCGCTTTTACTGGCTGTCGGCAAAGGCGGGCTGACTCCGCTGTGGGTCGTGCTTGTCTATATAGCTGTTCAAGCCTTCGAGAACAATGTGATCATGCCTTACATTATGGCGCGGCGCCTGAAATTACATCCGTTGGCGGTAGTCTTTTCCATGCTCCTCTGCATCGCCGCTTTCGGCGTTCTTGGGGTTTTAATCGCTGCACCGATGGTTGCTGTCGTGACTATCCTGCACGACGAGCTTTATCGTAAACGTTTTCTTCCCATGACAACAGACGCCGAACTGGATCACCTGGCAGGAATCGCTCTGCAGGAAAAACCGACCTTAAGCACATCTCCGTTGGCAACAAACGGGATACATCCCCAGCAGCAAGACGAAAAACTGTAAAATTGCCAACGAGAGATCAATACGTTCTTGAACAAGCCAAATCCACCTTTGCCACAAAATCCGGTTGATGGTTCAAAATAATTCATGTGGCCGCGATCCATAATGATACAAAAATAAATTACAAGGCTTCAGTCACGATGACTAACGTGAGCAGAGATAGCTCGATCGGGGGCTTGATCTAAACAATGGCAGTAATGGAGCATTTCGCCACTAAGTAAAATCAAAAAATAGTTCTCTAAAACGTAACGAAAAAGGAGCAATTCGAAATTCTAGATTGTTCCAGATTATTTCTGCAGATCTTTTCAGGGCGAGTGTCAGGCATAGTGGTTGATAGTAACTGAAACACGACAGATCTATCGAATCGCTGCCCGCACTGCTATGAAAGTAGTATCAACGCCGATGATGGTCGAAAATGGAACAAGTGTCTCGGTTGATTCTCTGGAAGCAGCTTTGGCTATAGCCTGCTCCATTTAATGCAAATATTTTAGGTATAATCACAGGCAAACTGCTCAGGAAACATCTTCACAGGGGAAGGTGGTAACATTTTGGTCTTGGCAGTACTAATCTTCACTTTGAGACCGCATATACGATTGTAAAAAGTTGGTCGATTGGCAGCAATATTTCATGGTTTTAAATGGATTTTGGGGTGTTCTATATAACTTATAAAGACATTATCACCTTTTATCGTCCATGTACTGGAGTTTACAAGCTATCCTCTTTAGCAAATTGATCTGAAAATTCCCAAAACAGTCATAGCGATTGTTTGACAGTTGTCATAAACGTATTAACCTTCCAATATGCGGTGTTTGGAACTGTTCAGTTGCGAACCCGTAAAATTTATAGATACCCTTTACCTACCGCTTCCTGAACTGACCCCAACCTGACAGTACAGTTTTTACAGTTATAATCCCCACAACCAGGACCATGAAAAACATGACTTCTGACATTGCCATGATAAACAATCGCCTCTCCCCCACCACCGGTAACAACAGCAGCTGAAGATGTAACGACAGAAACATTCCCACTCCCAGCGCCATTCCCATTTCTATGTTCAGATCGCCACTCCCAAGGAGGTTGAGGATTTTTATCCGCCCAGAGTCTTACATTAGCATCTCTTGCAGTTTCTTCGAGTTTCAACCAATCATGGCAATAGTCAGCAGTACAATATTTTCTGTACACCCACCCATGACCATTCCTGATGATCTCTTCGCTTAAATTTGCCCCTTCTATGCACACAAAACCAACTGTCCTGCCATAACGATCAACAGTTTCCTTCTCTACCTGAACATTCTTCTTGTAGACCATCCTTGAGGTGAATTGCTTAGCTTTCTTTCCGTATGCTTGACCACCTTCTGGAGTATCAACAACAGATAATCGAATTTTGATCTGCTCATTGCCGGGAGTTAGAATTGTAATTGTATCTCCGTCAGCCACTTTTATGACTTTTCCGGTGATAGTTTCTGAGAAAATAATTGAGGGCAAAAGCAACAGTATCAGGACGAGCAATTTACATATCAAAACCGTACGCATTTACAGTTTTTCCAGGGGTGTCTGAATGCCCCATAGTTGTCATCGTGGTTCCCAAAAAAAGAGAGTTGACCACCCTCATAAGAAACCAAAACATCAGTAAAGGAAGAACTAATACCTGAATAACGAAGATCCCCAGATAGAGAAAAGTTAACCTCAACAGATTCTCAATGATGACACCCTTGTTTTCCATGATGACCTGAATGGTATTTTTGAAGTCTACAGATTTTTCTTTGATATAGGAGGCACTGTTCCCTATTGTCCCAAAAAATCCATCTAACTTTGGCACACTAACATCATCCAATTGGTCTATATCAGCGGTACTTGCGGTTAGTTTTTCGTTAGCCGCTACAATTTTATCTTCAAAGAATGTCGCCTGAAGAAACTCGTTGGCTACAGATGATATTGGGAGACAAAAACGGGCAATAGCAGCTATCACCATTACACTCATCAGTATTTTTTGGAGCTTCAGTACCCTTGTATTTTTGAACCACAGAAGGAATGATAGGAATAATAACAGAATAGCAAGGATCTGTGGGACAATCATGATGCTGATCTCATATGCTAGTTCTTGTACTCCTAATGAAGCAATTGACATGACCAGCACGTTTGATAACCGCTCTACCATGTCATTTATGGGATCAACTATTTGCCCTACAGCTAGAGATAATCCAATTCCTGCTGGTTCTAATTGTACGCTGGATTCTTGGATGACTGACACGGTAGCGTTGATTACTCGACACACCCCATAACTGACTCCTGCTTTAGTGATAGACTCTTTGAAATAAGAATCTGCTGTTGAGTCTATTCCCGGAATCTGTACCCCTGAAGAGAAGAATAGTACGATTGAAAGCACAATTCCTATGACGGACTTTGTGGCTGTTTGCTTGTTTTTTTGATTCATAATTTTTAGATGTCTTTTTATTTCTTAGGGTTCCCATTATACCAAGCATGCCTTCTTGAAAATTCATTCCACTCTATACTCAAGTCTTCTCCAGGAAACCTTGGATACAGTAAACTGAGTCGCCTGGTTACCATGGACTTGAGAACCTTCAGGACAATCTATTCCAGCTAAACGTATTTCTATGCTCTCATTGTTTTGGTTGAGAACTGTGATCGTGTCGTTAGGTACTTTTGCGCAAGGGATCCAAAAAAACCTTATCATAAATATCGGGGTATAATTTTTTGGCACATGTAGGACATATTCCATGGGTAAAAGTGGCGTCGGAGTGTTTCTGAATATAAGATTCCATTTGCACCCAATTGTTCTCAGCATCTTTTATCTTTTTGCAGGAAGCACAAGTTGGAAGTAGCCCCGTCAATGTATTTATTTGAGCATGTGCATATTCAAGCTCGGTAATCACTTTATCTCTTTCGATTCCGTATAATTTTCTCTCAGCAACTTCCTTTGACAACTCTGCAGTACGTTCAGCGATCCGATTTTCCAGAAGCTCATTTGATTTTTTTAATTCTTCACTGACTTGTAGAAACGACCTTAATATGTAATAAAAAACAACTAGATATGCTAGACAACGCTGTATGTGCCAAAACCACCAGTCATCATTCCAGGCCACCGAAATTGGAAGTTCGAGTGCCGATAAACCTAGTAATAGCAACATGCAAGTGAATAAGTATGACTCCGTTTTACTTGTATGTAAAAATTGCAGAAAAAAATAGAAAGCTGAAGAAATTGTTAAAACACCGGAGAGAAGATTTATGACTACTGCAAAAGTAGTAAACTCTCCATCCAATATCGTGAAAGGAAAAAATTCCCGGAATTTTAGTACCGAAATTCCTAACAGAATGGAGAAAAAAATGGTTGTCCACGATATTTTTATTGCGTTTAATAGATACTTATTAATCCCGGGGAACCATACTAAAGCAAACCAGAAGCTACCAAAAATACTTGCGAGACTGCGAAGCAAAATGAAACCTTTGCCAAAGGTTGAAACTGCATGAAAGGTGTCCAGAATTCCCATCATGAAAAACCCCATGGCCAATAAAAAATAATCCCCTTTTTCTCTCCAACTGTCTTTATCTAGCCGCAGAAGAAGCAGAGCCATTGAAAATGCAGCCATTCCACCAAAAGCTTCAAGTGTTGAATGTAACGGTTCATTCACAGACTGTTCGTTATGCCAGAGCATATTGAGAGTAATGCTGGTAAAGAAAGATACGAAAAAAATTCCTGCAAGAAGGAACAGAAAGGACGGTCGTTTGTTTTTTGCAATTATCATTTTAGGTTGTACTGCAAAAGGGTTAATAATCTTCAGTAAGGACACAGCAAAAATTGAGCCTGCCTCGCACCAAAATGACTTTGAGTGGTGCATATTGAAAAACAGCTTTATTAATCGACGTTGATCTCTTCAACCTTCTTTATGTGGTTGTGGCTGGGTATTCATTCGAATATGGGAGCTCACACTTTATTTTATCTGATTCGACTCATAAACATGAACCCCGGCGATAGGTTCCTCATTAGCAACTTTCACCATGAATTGAGCTACTTTTCCAGCTTCAACGGGTCAATATTTTTTTAAAGCACCCAGCAAAAACGGTTTAAATAAAGGAGTCAACATAACACCTATTTTCTCACCAAGACGGAATTCTTTTCGTGGTCCCAGCAGTAGCGATGGTCGAATTATACATAGACAGGGATATACTCTCCAGACAACTCATGATACAGGTCAGATAGCTCTTTAGTGGTCAGGTAGTTTTATCTCTAATCAGTAGCACAAAATTAAGAAAAAGACCTGACATAAGACTTGGTCAGGTGTGGAGCATGGAGACGAGCGCGAACCAACACTGAAGAGGTGTCGAAAGACATATTGAAAATTTTAATATATGAAGATGGGGGTAACAATGTCATGCAGACAACTAAGCTAACCCGATATCCTTCCAGTAACCTCAATCTCAAGTTTGTCTTTGAGGAAGCCTAGAAACCCTTCTTGACTATATTTGCCGTGACATAAGCTAACGTATTCAAATGCAATTTCTTTAATTACATGGGGTTCGTAAAGCTCGATTGCTCTTAATATATCTTCCAATTCCGTCTCAGTCATACTGCCTTCGCTCCATCTAACTCTATAATTGTAATCGGAAATTTGTTAATGAACATCTCTGAGATTGTCTGGAACTGTGATTCACAGTCAACCAAATCAACCGTACACTCTATGTGTGGTATCATTTTGCTCATCAGTTAACGCCCTAGATAAGGATTAGCAAGAAATGCACCATATATTTTCCTTGTGAATATAGGTTGTTGCAGAAAATCAAAAAAGAGGAAACTAGAGTTAGCACTCTTAATATTGCACCCAAACAAGTAATCTGTGCATTTTATGCACTCTACCTATTTGGAGGCCACATCAATCGTCCTTCCGGTAAAGCTGGTTGCTGCAGTGGATAATGAGTTAGTTGAGAAGATGAGGAACAGGAGAAGGATGAGAAGGTAGAGATTGCGCATAATGTTGCCCAGGTAGAAATCGTTTTAATGTTTGGTGGTGAATCACTTCCTACCGGCATCCACAGCTTCCCTCAATTCTTTTCCAATTTTAAAAAACAGGAGCTTCTTTGGTTTTATTTCAATTTTTTCCCCTGTCTTCGGTTGCCGTCCTATAAAAGAATCATACTGCCTTACAGAGAAGGAACCGAATCCACGGATTTAAGGGAGGAATTGGTGGGGAGTGCTTCTATCATACTGCCTCAAATTTTTTTCTTAAATATTTTGCTGAGAATATTTTGTAAATGCCGAATGTGTTTTTGAAAATTATGATGAAATCAGACCTGGCATATTCCGTTTACGGAGTATCAGACTTACTTTAAGGTGATTGGACATTGTTTTAACCACATACTTGAAGGGGTGATGGCTGGCTACAACAGAAGATGGCACAGAATTCTAAACACATCAATTGTAAGATTGAACCTAGATTTCTGTGGATTAATTAAGATCCTTCGCAGATAGGATATTCTCTCCTGTCTTTGCCAAACCATTCTTTCAACTATTCAAACCCATCACATTCGAGCAAGACGGTTATTTTAAAACGAGTTCGACTCCATATATTCGACAGATAGAAATCGCTCAAAACGAGTTTTTTGAAGGTTCTGGAATGCTCTATTGTTTTTTAGCATCTCATAATCGCTATGACTGGTCTGTTGATCCACGTGTCATAAATAATTTGACATCCTGAAATTATTAGTATATCTCATCAATAAGGATAATGATATACATTCTCAATCAACCCTCATGATTTAAGAATGGCAACAGACATTTCGCGCACTGAAATTGACCAGCTGATTGGCGATCAAATCAACCTGCCTTCTCCACCTACAATCGCCGCGCAGATCCTCAAGACGATCCAAAACAAGGAGAGCTCCTTAAACGATCTGGAAAGAATAATCTCGGCAGACCCTGCACTTACAGGAAAATTACTGCGTATTGCCAACTCTGCATTTTATTCGCTGCCCTATGAGATTGGAAATGTCCATAGAGCACTGTCCATCCTTGGTACCAATGTTATTAAAAACATTGCCCTCTCTTTTGTTATCGCCGGTAATCTGCGTGGTGAGAAAGAATCCCCTTTCGATTTTGAATATTTCTGGCGCCGTTCCGTTACCGGGGCGGTGGCAGCTGAACTGGTTATGGGCCTGCTGCACGAAAAAGATGAAGATATTTTCGTGACAGCTCTTCTGAAAGACATCGGGATTTTGATAATGTATCTCAGTAAGGGTCGGGAATACGCTATCGCATTAGAGAATTGCACTCAGGATGATGAAAACGAACTGATCCGCGTCGAACAAAAGATGTATCAGTTTGATCACCAACAGCTAGGAGGAACATTGCTTGAAAGCTGGGGAATTCCCCAATCTATTGTAAAACCAGTTCGTTACCATCATGAACCAGACCTTGCCCCTGAAGAATATAGTCAGACATGCTCTGTTCTCTATGTGGCGAACCTGCTCTCTGCAATTTACAACGGAACAGAAACTGCGAAAAATGTCATCGAATTGCAAAAAAAGATGAAGACTTTCTTCAATATAAGCGACAATCAAACCAGAAGCTTAATTGACGATGTTGCCGAAAAAAGTCTCGACCTGTTGAAGATCTTTGAAATTGATCCCGGACAAATGAAATCCTATTCTGAAATGCTCCAGGAAGCCAATGACGAGCTTGGCAAATTAAACCTGTCTTACGAACAAGTGGTGTTGGAACTCAAGCACTCACAAGAAAAATCAGTAAGGTTTGTTAACGAACTTCAAAAAGCCAATGCCAAGCTGGAAGAACTGGCGTCTCGTGACGGTCTGACTAATTTGTACAACCATCTTTACTTTCAGGAAATTCTCGGCACAGAGATGCTCCGGGCCAAACGCTATGGACACTCTCTTTCATTGATCATGTTTGACATCGACTTTTTTAAAGTTGTCAACAATTCATATGGTCACCCGGCAGGCGATAATGTCCTTATCAATCTGGCACAAGCCATCACCGCAGCCATACGCCCAAGTGACATAGTCGCCAGATATGGCGGCGAGGAGTTCGCCGTCATACTGCCAGAAACGAGTGAAAAAGGATTGAGAGTTTTTGCCGAACGTTTGAGGCGCTGCGCCGCTTTAGTAACGACCACTGCTCGGAAAGGTCCGATCAACATCACCATCAGCTGTGGAGGCGTCCATTTATCTCCAAATGATAGCGTGACTCAGCAGGAACTTATTGACACGGCTGATCGCGGACTCTTTCTGTCCAAAACAAACGGTCGCAATTGTGTGACTATCCTGCCAATTGAGCCAACTGCACACTCACTCTGACACATTCCATTTCCAATTTTCCATCCTATCTGACACCGACTCCATTTCTGTTGAGTATTTGCAGTACAGATGCTTTTGACATTCACTAAATATTGCTGCTAAAATGTGTGAGCGTAATGTTCTAAAAAGAAAAACTCATTTCTGGTATGGAGCAATGGCAGGCAAACAACTGTCGAAAGTAAAGATTGATATTAAAAAACCGGCTCTATATCACCCTGTCCTGTGACCCCAGCAAAGATATTTTGGCAAAGGTTTATACTGACGTTCGTTTTTGTGTTGCGGACTTAAAACCTGGATTCGATGTCATAACAGATCTCTCACAATGCACCATTGGGTATTTGAATGGCGTCTAGCCTACGAAGCACAACTTGAGATTCCTCAAAAATAAGCATTTATATCTGGATTAAGCTATCCATTTTATTAAGAAATATTCTCTCCCATCATTGCCAATATCCATCACTCGTGTACCCTGCCACTCTATCCATCAAATACGAGCAATAAGGGCGACTTCCACCTATATCCAACCAATGATATTCAACAGATAGAAATCGCTCAAAACGAGTATTTTGAATGTTCTGGAATACCCAATAAGAACAGGCAACCTTCTCAACATTCTCCTTTCAGGATCTGAAAGAATAAGAAAACCGGAACCCCGGGATGGGGGATCTCCCTGTAACCATTTTTTTGTTTTTTTATACAAAGAGTCTTTGCTAATTACTCCTACATGTTACCTCTGCTAATTGCCTGAATAAATTGTCCAGTTAGTTGCTTCTGCTTGTTCGATTTGCTTATAGGTATTGCTCAATTACTTTGTAATACTGACCAACCTAAAAAATTATCCTTATCCTTTTTCTTGTAAAAACAAAAAAAATAAAATGGTCTTCCAGGCGAAGCGGCCCGAAGGGATGCTTTGACCTTTATTATATATCATTATATATCATGTCACTGTCAAAAAATACAGATTCCCCATTTAGTTCAATATCTTACAAAGATCTTCCTTTTACAGACCCTACCACATCCTTTACAGACCCTACCAAACCTGCCAATTTTCTATTCCTCAGGGGTTAGATCTTCGGATGATATACTTGGGTTCTGTACGGTTGCTGGTAACTTTCTCAAATGAGTCGATGTATCGATATTCCTGTAAGTGTGCTAGAATACTGGTTTCAACAGTGGCAATAAGATTCCTTTGTTTACCATCGACTAATCCAGTCAGTTCAGCAATTTTAGTCAGGTTGTATTCGCTCTTCGTAAAATTATTGTGACTTAAAGCTCGTCGATAAAAAATCTGGGCAGAATCAGGCAACAGGAAATTACATACAGGCGAGCTACTTATTCAATTTAGCTTAGATGGACCAATCTGCCGGAATCAAATTACGGGTGTGCAGCAACAAATAAAAATTGATTCAGGCCACTCTTTTGGCCTCCGCACTGAGTAATTGCTGAAAAATCAATAAGAAACGTCTTAAGTGAGATATCTTAGACAGAAAAAATTAAATTAAATTCATGGGTAGTCACTATATGATACCCCGACTAGGTTATCATTGTCTCCAAACAATCAAACAGGAGGAGTACAATGACAATCGAAAAGCATTACAAACATGCAGCAGCAGAATATTTTTGCAATGTAGATGAGTTTATCAGCACCGGGGAGGGCCGCAAATTAAGCAGGCTGCAAAACTTGAAGATCAGGACCAAATACCCAAAAGTGGACCAGTGGTATAGGCACTTGGACGAAGCTGGAAGAAATCGGGTGGACCACTTTCTAGTTGAAAGATATGACGACTAAAAGTGTGTATGCTTTGCCTTTGGTGTTTTATAAATTTGAATTACCATTTTTACTTCAAGGGCTGTTGAAACAATTCCCAAACCATAATTAACATAATGCTTAAATTTCAACTTGACATGGTATTGAGCCGGAACTACATAGGCACATGCATGTAAACAAGTCAAAGCTGTATTTCAATGAACATTCTTCAAAAGGTGGAATTCATGTCGTCCTATAAAGTTGCAGTACCCTCCAATAATCCTGGTGGAATGGAAGCTAGTCGTTCAGACCACTTCGGCCATTCCGATGTATTTACTTTGCTTGAAGTTGAAGACAATAAAGTCATCGGTACTAGTACCCATGAAAATGTTGCCCATGATTCAGGTGGCTGCATGACCCCTGTTCGTGCCTTAGCAGAAGCTGGTGTAAAGAAAATGATTGTTGGTGGAATGGGTGCTATGCCCCTGGCAATTTGTTCAGAGCTTGGCCTGACTGTCTATTTTGCCGCAAAAAATGATTATGCCTTGGTGGGCGATGTTGCTGCCGCTTTTATTGAAGGAAAGCTTCCGGAAATGAATTCTGATCAAGCCTGTAACGGAGGGAGCAATTGCCATCATTAAAACTTATTTAGTACATCTATCCTCGTCTTCGCCCCAGCTCGGGGAAACGACAGGTTGAGGAGTTTGGACATAGGCGGGGGATGTTGTCAAATGGCCTACATCCTTCGAAGTCTTTTTCTGTGGTATTTCTGTAACTCACAGTTATGGCTTGCAGCCCCCACAAGGCCTATAACCAGAACTCATAACATCACTCGTGCGCTTTGGTCAATCCGCTGCGGAGTTTTTTATTAAAAAATGCTTGTTCCAGTAAAGATGCCTCAAAATTTTCTGCTTTTGTAGTTAAAAATACTTAGAGGCAGATTACTTTCTTGCAAAATAAATAATCTGTCAGGGTTAGACTATGTATGGAAACCTTTCTATGCTTCGACTTGCCTCATCTTGATTGGGGACGTTTTAAGAAAAAGATCTAAGGCGGATAAAGATGAAGGCAGTTTTTCCGATGGGAACAAACTTTACTAATCTATAAAAAAGCTGGTTACACTGGCATTTAGCGCAATGTTACTCCACATAACGTTTTTAGTAGCGCTGATCTTTCATGAAATCTCTAGCTGATAAAAGGTTTAATTAAGAAAATGTCCAAAATTTCTAGCAACATAAAAAGGTGCCTCCCTCCTTATCTGACCAATGATATTCGACAGATAGAAATCGCTCAAAACGAGCATTTTGAAGGTTTTTAAATGGTCAAAAAAAACGGTATCTGATACGATAACATCAACTTTTACTGGAACTGATCTCAGATAGAATTCCCCTGCTTCGATCATTGTATGCTCAACGACAAGTGCTGTGCTCCTAGCAGTTTCGCTTCTACTCTCGACAAGGATTTCATCATGTATAGTATCTATAATTTTTGCCCCTGCCAATCAACCTTTCTGACAATAGAACCAACGACTTTTTCAAAATGTCAGCGGCAGTTCCCTGGATGCGTCAATCGTAGATCAACTTGCGACTTTCACATTAAAGAAATCTTAACCGAAGGGACAATGCCTTCTTTTTCGTAAACCCTGTTCACAACACGGCGAACATCACCTAAACATCATTTTCCGGATGGATTTTTAGTTGCACATTCACAGGCTCCAGCTTTTTTTTCAGCTTTAATGCGTACTTCAATGGTAGATTTCCTGTTTTCAAGAATATCCGCTTCAATGTCTGACTCAGTATAGTTAAAACAGTAGCATATCAAACCTTTCGGCATTTTTTTCCCGCTTTTAAAAAGAAAGAATCTTGTCGCTTCCCTTGATGAGATCATAGAGATCCTTTTGTGTTCCTCGCTAATGGTAACCTTCCTCCACACCGTAGAGGTCCATTAATTTACCTCATGCGAGCAGAACACCTTCCGATAAAGTGAAAGTTTTTGCCAAGGTCAGCAACGGGAACTGATCCGAATCTCCCTTCTCATACTCCACTGCCGGTCCATTAAGAAAAATGGTCACATCGTCCATTTTTTCAAGCATGATATTAGCCAATCTGAAGGCATTCCAGATAACCTCGTTTTTTTTATTACAAATTATCATAGTGATTTTCATGCGTTCTCCTGTTTTATTCATTTCTTAGGTCTCTACAAGATTTCATGATGATCAACGCCAGAAAGCATCTCATTTTCGAAAAATGGGTTTATCCTACTGTCGCGGATAAATTTACTCGTTTACCCTCTCATATAATGCAAAATCGTTTTCTGACATCCACCTATTTCTTGACACTGAGTCCATGGGTGCGAAGACAATCCCTTTTATTTCTCCGTTTTCGAATCTGCTCATAGATGATATCTCTTTCCTGGCGAGATCATCATTACCGGAAAATCCTACTTCACGAAAGAGATCGATAAGCGATGAAGAAGGTTCTGTTGCATCACTGAATCCAAAGGCTATTGCAGCTGGCACACAGATAATGTCTTCTCTGGCAAGTCCAATTGTCCAGCCATAGTTGCGGGCCATGGTAACACCTTGACAAATAGCGATCCTTTTGCCCATCGCAACTGTGGGTCGGCGAGCCTTCTCAGGGAATACAGCTTCGTCTTGCAGGAACTTGACAGCGACAGGGGAGGTTTTGAGACGAAGATCCTCACGAATAAAAACGGCAGCCTCTTTCAGATTCATCTTTTCCATGCTCATCTCCTTTTTTGTCTGTAACCACTCATTGAAATTCTTCAAACTATGTTTCGATTTCTACAGCTAATTCCTACCACTCAACCTATCAAATGTCAGCAATACAGGTGATTTCAATCTAATCCGACCAATGATATTCGCCTACCTGAAATCGCTCAAAACGAGTAGTTTGAAGGTTCTCTAATGCTCATCCCCATGTATTCTCGATCTTCGACCATAACAGCTGAATCGGCGGCGATCACCTCCCTCGTCTCAACAATGATTTTGTCATGAATGATATGAACAATCTGAGCGTCTTGACCAGCATTACTATCCAGGTCAACCAGCGCGATCTTGAATCCATCTGCACCTGTTCCCTGTATTGGATGGTTAGTTATAGAATACTCCTTATCCTCATCGGACAACTTTCGTGATCTTTGGTTGAAATGCTCCCCTTTTTCCAACGCAATACTTTGGTAAAGCGCAGCAATAGACACGACAGGCTCAACCTCTTGTACTTCCGTGAATAACCAATTGTATTAACAAATAACAGGTGGTAATAATGTAACTATCAGTAACCACCCGGGATCTTATTGCCACATCGTAGCAGGTGTTACTTCGTTATAGCTGTTGGCACCAAAAATCTGGTGTATGGCCATGGTTCAGATCTAGTGGAAATATCTGGACTTTCGAAAAACCTCGGCAAAGGTCTCCCAAATGATGTCATCTTTCTATATATCATCCCAATCAGGGGAGATATGTAGATCAGCTGAATAACTTGTTCGGCATGAGGAGATAACATGAAAAAGATGTGTTCACTAATTGCAGTCTTGATACTCTCTTCAATATTGTCTGCTCATGCGGCGGACAACATGAAGGCGTTTCCCCCAGCGGATCAGGGCATGGTTCGATATGTCTTACAACTTCCGGCACAAGATGACGAATCCGCTTTCAAAGTAGAGCTGGTCGTCGGAAAGACAGTTCAAGTTGACGAGAAGAATAATTACTTTTTCAGCGGGACAATCGAGGAAAAAATTATTCAGGGGTGGGGATTCCCACGTTACATTGTCAGCAAGCTTGGGCCGATGGCAGGGACGCTTATGGCAATCGATCCAAATGCGCCGAAAGTGGCCCGGTTTATCAAACTTGGCTGCGATCCCTATCTCATACGATACAACAGCCGTTTGCCCATCGCGGTCTATGCACCCGAAGGCGTTGAGGTGCGCTATCGAATCTGGACCGCCGGAGTGGAGGCAAAAGCAATCGAGAAGGGTTGAGACGGGACATCTCACCGAGCAGGAGGTGCCGAACAATCACATGCACGCGGTCTCCGCTACGCTCCGCCGGTGCACCTTGTGACGTTAAGTTCGATTTTTCCAACGTCCAGATATATGGACCTGGAAAGACAGATTGGAAATATCTTGACTCCTCTCCACACAACTTTTTCGCAGCAGATAGGACTGAGTTCAAAAACCTACTTAGACGGGCATATGGGAAAAGATAATTGGGATAAAGCTCAGATCGTAGGAACCTTTTTAATAACATTAGCAATCGCTGTATCAGGATTTCTCATCAATAACACACTTAAAGATAAAGAAATCAAACTTCAATATATCGAAATGGCAATCGATATTCTCAAGGAGAAACCCAACGAGAATACGAAAGAACTAAGACTATGGGCTATTGATATCGTTCAAGACTATTCCATTAAGAGGTTTTCAGAGAAAGCTTTGGCGGAATTAAAAAATTCGGCACTCCCATCTGGATATGTATGGTTGGATGGAAAAGTATGGAAAGATGAAGATATCTGGAGAGAAGAAGGAGGTAAACCTGTAAGGCAAGAATCAGGTGAATTGGCAACAAAAGAAGGGGCTAAGCCGGGAATGCAAAAACAAATGCGAATCAAAACAGTAGCGTAACTTCTTCCCCGATAATCTGGAGAATCTCCTATCTGTTACCGATTCTTTCGGTTATGATCTATTGGAAAGATCTTGACTTTAGAAGACCACAGAAAAAGTATCAAATGATATTTTTTTCTGTGAAGCTCCACGTTGGGAAGGTTATGCAGGGCAGCATAATTACTGCTTATACTTTTGAAAAATTGGAGAAATAAATGGACGCATGCTTAATCTTGATTGACCTTCAGAACGACTATTTCGTTGGTGGCAATATGGAGCTTGTTAATATTGGACAAGCTACTGAAAATGCACGACGACTATTAAAGCAATTTCGAAACAAGAATTTGCCGATAATCCATATTCAACATATTTCGATACGACCTGAGGCTACTTTCTTTCTTCCAAATACCAAGGGCGTAGAGATAAATGAAATGGTATCTCCTTTAAGAGATGAAAAAATAGTTCAAAAAAACTATCCAAACAGTTTTCGTGAAACAGAGCTTTTAGAGATATTGAAAGAGACAAAAAATGATACGGTTGTCATTTGTGGCGCTATGAGCCACATGTGCGTTGATGCGAC
The DNA here is from genome assembly GCA_963796255.1 of uncultured delta proteobacterium. GTDB lineage: Bacteria > Desulfobacterota > Desulfobulbia > Desulfobulbales > Desulfocapsaceae > Desulforhopalus_A. The sequence goes on from CAWCLE010000025.1 coordinate 78,319, forward strand.
AACTCGTGCCGCGTTTGATTATGGGTTTAATTGTGTTGTCGTTGAAGACGCCTGTGCAACAAGAAATTTAGTATTTAAAGACAAAACAATAAAGGCATCAGATGTCCATGCATCATTTATGGCCGCATTGACGGTACCTTACGCGCAGGTTCTCAATACAAAAGAAGCATTAATAAATATGGCATAAACAGGGCATGAAGGTCGACGGTAAAAAGTAACAGTGCCTTATGCCCGCCGTTAGTGTACCAAATTCAATGATAAGACGAGCCAAAATTCAAGAAGCGGAAATTTTAACAAAAATCTCTTTTATCTCCAAAGGTTATTGGAATTATCCAAAAGAATTTTACGAAATATGGTCCAAGGAGTTAAAATGCTTGGTACAGAGAATTTGTTATTATTTGTAGTATCAGGTCTCATTCTTAATATCACACCTGGAGCGGATGTCCTTTACATTCTTGGACGATCTAGTTCTCAGGGGTTTCGAGGAGGTAGTGTCGCAGCCTTAGGCATAGGTGCTGGATGCAGTGTCCATGTAATATCTGCGACTGTTGGCATTTCTGCAATAATTATGGCTTCAGCAACTGCCTTTACAGTAGTCAAATATATCGGGGCAGCATATCTCGTATATATCGGTATTACAATGTTTCGAAAAAACAGAAGAGTCGTAAGTGAAGTGCAATCATTGCCAACAACAAAACTTAGTACAATATTTTGGCAAGGTTTACTCACAAATGCCCTTAATCCTAAAGTTGCTATATTCTTTCTTGCTTTTTTACCACAGTTTATTGCTCCGAATGCAGAAAATAAAAGTATTGCTCTTTTATTTCTTGGTCTATTATTTAACTTCAATGGGACACTTTGGAACCTTTTTGTTGCCTGGGCTTCCTCTAGCATAGCATCTCAGCTTCGCCGATCAGGAGTTATTACAAAATGGTTAAATCGCTCAATTGGAGCTCTTTTTCTGTACTTCGGAGCTAAACTTGCTGTAAGTCAAAGTTAACAAATATATTAATCGGACCGCATATATGCCGCTAGTGAGCTGAAGTTATGTGTGTTAGGTGCGATATCATCTTGATCTTAAAAACCCAAGCATCGGCTGATTATAACTGTGATATTTCATCGAGTAAAGACACCTCCTGATGTATATAGATCCTTCTAAAAGAAGAATCTGTTCTTATTAGCAAATATTACAGTTAAATTGTTTGGTTCATGAAAAAATACATGGTCATCGAAAAATATCGACAAGCGTGTTTTGAAAAGGTTCATGAAAGATATAATTCCAAAGGCAGAATGCTCCCGGAGGGACTTACTTATTTGAATTCTTGGGTAAACCAGGAGAAAAATATTTGTTTCCAATTAATGGAGTCGAATGACACAGAATTATTTTACGTGGTTCAAACTTTGGGAAGATCTTGTGGAATTTGAACTCTATCCGATAGACTGAGGGAGTTCATATAGCTCCTATAGATCTCCACAGCAAGCGCAGGCCAAATCTCTCATCTGTAACATTGTTTAAATATAAACTCATGAGCAAAAAACTTTTCCGAAAATTAGTCCGAGCCAAAAAAACAAAATCGTTTAAAGATCTCGATCCATCAACTTTGTTGATGACAATAACAGATGAACTTTTCCAACCAGCACGTATCTATTACGATTTGTATGATCAAGTTGCTTTGCAGGATATTTTCCTCGGTCTGAAATGCATGGATTATGATGATCAGAAAAACCGTTGGGTCTGGAATTATACAGATGAAGCAAAGAAAATTCGATTCAATCGAAACTGGTCAGAAATCCACAAAGAAAGCCACCCATTGGTTATAGGTTCCTTATATGCGCCAAACGAAAATCTGATGTACATTGATGTCAACTCCTTCGAACGTGTACCTGCGGCAATACGTTTCTTCGGCGACCGGATCAATCAAAAAATTGCAGAAGTTACACACATGCAGCTTTACAATAAAATTTCAAGGATAAAGGATGGCATACCAGATCACGATAAGCTTTTTGAAAAAATACTCAGTAATCGTCCAGACCCAGATGCCGAGATGCACGCACTAATTGATGAGGCGAAAAAATCTGGTAATCTGGAAAATTTTCGCGACCGGGTTTTCAAAGAACAACATGAAAAGAGTAAGCAAAAGATAGATATCATTGAAACCATGAAGGTTTACTATGATATTGGTCATGAAGAAGAATGCTTGGAAACTATTCAAAGTGGTTTGAGAATGCGGACCGCTATCGCTTTCGAACATGATCGTGGTAATACAGATTTTACGGTCAGCGACTTTTTGAATAAGGTTTTCAATTCAAGTGAAAAATAAGAAACTATGAAAAGAAAAAAATCTAAAGAATCCGATGTTACAAGCACGTTTATTAAAATAGCTGACGACTCCATTTTGCTTGCAGATAATATAGTCGAAGCTAGGAACCGTGCTTTTATGGCAGTTCTCGCTTGGAATATTTCTCTATACCCACAAGAGCAGATTGCTGAACATATAAGGATTCTTGCCCTTGAATATGAAAAAAATAATCCAGGTTTTGTTAATGCAGAATATTTGTCACATGATCTTCAAATTCTTGTTGATAAATAACTCAAAAAATTCGCCAATATCAAACGAACGATAACTAAAATTGGCATTGAAGAAAAGTATGACAAATATGAATTCATCACTGAATCAATCCCTTTTGTGCTCTAATGTAAAAAGGAACGAATGAATTTATTTCTAGATAACTATTATGAAGACAAAGACACAAATAATACTTTACTTATCAATTATTGCTTTAGTGGACACGATTATCCCAATACCTATTACTGCTCTTATGTTAATCTATGTTATTTTTGAAAAACCTGCATGGTTTAAAAATTTAGTTACTGAAATTTATAATTCTTGATATGTGCAATAGTTCCTATTTCATTTAAACAATTCATTTATCCTGCTAATCGTCCTTGGTGCCGACCCCTCAAAATGATTTTTCACATATAGAAACGTCTCAATATTTCGGGTTCTGAGATCAGCCAACATTTTTGCCAGGGATTGTAGATCCCCATCTTTGGGCGCTACGATCTCGCTCCAATCATTACCGGTTTGCTCTTCTATTTCCTTACGATCTCCACCGAGTAGTCTAATCACAGTGAGGGAGCGAATCTTCTCGCCGAATTGTTTATATACATCAAAAATAGAAGGCATGTAATACCCATGCAGGAAAACATGGTGTGACCCGGTCGCCGCCAGAAAATCGAAGTACTTTTTCGTCAAATAATTGGGGTTCCTGATCTCTACACAATATTTGAAACCTGTAGGAAGTTGAGCAACAAATTCTCCGAACTTTTCGATAAACTTCCCCACCCCACCCATCTTCTGTTTGTTGAGATATTCAAACTGGAAATTGAGCGGACCTATCCTGTTACCCAATGGCTCCAGTAATTCCAAGAAACGTTTCATTGCCCCAACTGAAAGGAAATGTGGATTGACTGTCAATGAATCGCTTTTCTGTTTCTTGTAATGGTGCGTAAGGGTGATGCTATTGGGTACCTTGATACTGAAGATAAAATCCTCCGGCACAGAATCAGCATACTCCTGAACCACCTTTGGTTTAGGCAGCACGACCTTGTCACCGGCAAATAAAATCTTAAGATTGCCTATGACAAACTGAGCAGAGAATACGATAGGAGTGCGGAAGCAGCCCGCGAAGTCTCCGGTTCCATTGACAAGGTCGAGCCGATTGCCGAGGACCTTTTTAATGAATGGGAAAAAGAACTGAAAGAGTACCAGAACCCGGAACTTCGCAGATCCAGCGCGGATAAGTTGAAAAATACCATGAAGAGGTATAAGGACATGTTGATCAGCATGCATCGGGCCGAGGCGAGCATGTCCCCGGTTCTTAAGGTTTTCCACGACAATGTCTTGTTCTTGAAACACAACCTCAATGCGCAGGCAATAGGCTCTCTGCATGGTGAATTTGCCGGGCTCAAAGGACGACGTCTTTGTGGGGCTGATCGAGGAAATCAAATCCTATTTTGCCATAAGTTAATACCTGCTGGTAATAAGATGTGCAGCGCGGAAAAATCCCTGGGAAGTAAATGTATCGGTAATTTTGCGCAACGATAAATATGCTTTGGGCTGATGCAAAGAGAAGAGAACCCCCACCGATGGTCGCTGTAAGACTGAACAACATTGCCCATGTCCGGCCTTACAGGATAATTCCTGCAGCAAAAGACTTAAGTTGCTGCTTGTGAATTGTCCTGTCCCTTCCCTGACTGATGACGTTTGTCTGCACATATACCAGTTAGAGACAACAAGCCCGATCAGCCACTCTCCATGTATTTGCAAGAAATAAGGTCATGGCGTGGTATGATACTTGCTATTGCTTATAATTAGAGCAGGTCTTGCTTCGCCTAAACAGACAAACCAGCTCAAAGATCAAGATGTCCGTTCATGGATTCTACTACGAACAAGAGGACGGGATATGTCGCAAACCCGAAGAGGTGGATGTCAGTGAGATCGTGATTCGTCCCACTCAGCAGGAGATGTAGCGGGAAAGTAGCCGACTTGGACAAGTAAAAATCAATCGCCAAATCAGGTTAGGTACAAGAAAAAATGGAAAATAACAACACCTCGAAAAGTCGCGCTCATACAGCGTTACTCTTGGTAAATCGACATAGTCGGAGGGGGAATGATAGTGATCTCTCTGCGGCCGCAGCCGCTCTGGAAAAATTCGGATTGCATATTATTAAAGTTGCCCCTGATAGCCGGGACAAAGTTGCCCAGGCGATTGAAGCCCACCGTAACCATATAGACAAGGTTATCGTAGCCGGTGGTGATGGATCTATTAATGCAGTTATCGATACATTATACAGAAATCAACTTGCTCTGGCGATCCTTCCCCTGGGTACGGCAAATGATCTAGCCCGGACACTTGGCATTTCAGAGGATCTGTCAGAGGCGTGCGCTACTATTGTCGATAATTACCGCCGCAAGGTCGATATAGGTTCGGTTAACGACTGCTTTTTTTTTAATGTCGCCAACATTGGACTGGGTACCCGGATTACTCGAGAGCTAACCGCCGAGGTAAAAAAACAGTGGGGTGTTTTAAGTTATTTAAATGCATTTTTTACCGCTTTTGCCGGAACTAATAAATTCCGGGCTACCCTTACCATCGACGATCATGAGTACCGCATGCACTCCATCCAGATAGCAGTCGGCAACGGCCGCTATTATGGTGGAGGCAATGTGATCGATGAAAATGCCTACATCGATGATGGTCAGTTATCTCTCTACTGCTTGAAACCCCTGACTTTGCGTGAGCTGCTCTTTTTATCCCCGCTGTTGCGCAGCGGTAGATACAACCAGGAAAAACGGATCTTCAGCAAGACAGGAAGACATATTGAGATTCACACTTCACACTCCATGCAGGTTCATGCCGACGGGGAACCCCTTACCCGGACCCCGGCGACATTCAGAGTAATAAGAAATGGTCTGGAAGTAATCGTTCCGAAGCATCCGGCGAAGCATCCGGATACAAAACAGCCATGAAATTGCTTCGCACCGACCAACAGGCAGCTATGAATGCTCTTACGCGGCAAGCAAGAGGTAAAAGCGCCGATCATATCAGGACGCAGCAATATTTCTCAACTATCCACAACTATCGGACGTCAATACATTATTCAGCCTCTTTTGCCATGGCATACCATTTGCCGCTTAATTTGTCCATTCTCGCGGGACTACTGACGTTCCACCCTTTGTGTCGATGATCCGGGTCACACCCACCATGCTTCTCGACTACGCCAGCTCGACCACCACGGCGGTCACCGTTGATTGTGTTGTATCTTGATCGAAGGGAAAAAGCTACCCGATGACACAGCTGGTGCAGCAGCGCAAAAGTCAGGGATTTCGACAAAACTAGACAAATAACGGCAACTCAACCCATTGAGCAATAATAGGCCGACTAACATATGGGGGATTGTACATGCTGGATATAAAATCAGTGAAGCACCTCAAGAAATGGCCCACCAGATATCTATCCCACCTCCATTCATTCGAGCCATTACTCCTACTGTTATCACTGCTGGTTGCCGGGGGAATATGGGCTTTTATCGCGCTGGCCGGAGAGGTTCTGGAGGGAGATACCTCCTCAATAGACAAAACGATTATCCTGGCACTGCGAAATCCCGCCGATTTATCGGATCCGCTGGGACCTGCCTGGTTCGAAGAGATGATGCGAGATATAACTGCACTCGGCGGCATGACATTCTTGACTGCACTCAGTCTGGCTGTCGTTGGTTTCCTGCTGTTGCAGAATAAAAAAGGAATGGCAGTATATACGCTGCTGGCGATTTCCGGCGGCCTGGTGCTTAGCAGCCTTCTGAAACACGGCTTCAATCGGCCACGACCTGATCTTGTTCCGCATGAAGCCTATGTTATGACAGCCAGTTTTCCAAGTGGCCACTCAATGCTGTCCGCAGTGGTTTTTCTCACTCTTGGCGGCCTGCTGGCCCGTTATACCAGACAAAGAAGACTAAAGATTTATATCCTTTTTCTGGCGATACTCGCCACCTTGCTGGTCGGCTGCAGCCGGGTGTATCTCGGCGTACATTGGCCCAGTGATGTTCTCGCCGGCTGGACCGCCGGTTCATCGTGGGCTCTGCTTTGCTGGCTGGTCGCTTTTCTACTACAACGACGCGGCCAGGTCGAGAAAGATATTGAGAGCTGAAGGTCAATTTGGAGTTTTGCTTATAAACCCTGTCGACGCACATGTTTTTGTCCTGCCGGGCAGGACTATGCCCAGTCGATCGGACAAAGAAAAGAAACATCTCAGTCCTTCGCCCGAAATACTTCTGACCACTTTTTTAGGTTGGGAAAATGATTATTTTACATCAGATATATTCGGTATGGGTTAATCTGGATGAATGCGACGATAGATACCTTCGAGAAAACTATAGATGCCAAATGCAATGAGACCAAGGGCTATAACACCAAGAAGATACACGCCATATGATTGGCTTTGCAGAAATTCAAGAGCGGCATCGAGGCCGCGTGCCTTCTGCGGATCATAAGTCCAGGTAGCATAGGCAAAGAAGAAAGCGATGATGCTGAAGACGACGGCACGGGCAAGAAGCCCAAATTGTATAACAGGGTTAACCTTCTCCATTAATTGGTGATCCATTGCAAAATACTTCTTGTAACTTCCTTTGAAAGCCTTGATTACATGGGCGATGGCGACACCGAGGATACATACTGCCACAAAGTAAGCGAGCCAGCTTCCCCACGGCTGCTGCATAAGCTTGGCGGCCATGTCGGCGGAACCGTTGCCCTTTTCTTCCCCACTGCCAACAAGCATTTTGACAGCATAGACACCGAGCAGTGCATGGGTGGTCGCGCTCACCAGCAGCCCAGTTCGAATTGTGAGTCCTTTAAAGGTTTTTCCATGGTCGTCGGTGTCCTTTATAGACTGCACTACGCGCCAGAAGGCATAACTGAAGAGCCCCAGCGCGATAATTGCGATCAGAACATTACCGAAAGGCGAAGACATGACTGTCTGCAAAGCCCCTTTAGTTCCTGTAGTTTTCCCCCCCTGGCCAAAAGCGGCCAGCACGGCTAACCCACCGACAACAATATAGACGATGCCTCGCGTGCAGTAGCCAATGCGGGCAATCCAAACTAGTTTATCCTTCGCCTGCGTTTTAATTTTTTCCGCCATAGCTGTAATCCTTTCCCAAAGGTTTGCGGCATGTCCTAAAGACCAGCTTATCTGTCACAAACTATGCAGCCGGAATTGATGGGTTTCGCTGGTAAGCTTATCTGGCCACTGTCATGAAAGAAAGTTGATAAGAAAACAGGAGATACTTTCTCGTATACATTGCATTTTTCGGGCCATTTTCCATACAGGTGGCACAAGAATTGTTGGAAGTGGTTTACCAAATCGCGCCGTCAAGCCAAGTCTTTCAGGCCGCGCTTCCAGTTCGCGGGCGAATTCATCCTCGCCGCGCTCCCTTCCTCTTGAACTGGGAAAGGGGTTTTCGGCTCTTCTTGACGAATACTTCCATTATAGCCGGATTCAGGTATTTCAGGGTTTGATGCAAAAATTGCGGACAACGGCAGTCGCAGATGCGATTTATTCCTTCCGGTAAGTCATGTCCGAAGTAAAAAGTGGCCGGGCTGTTTTCGGTCGGGATTTCGCCGAGAAGTTTGGGGTAAAGCTGGGCTTCATGTCGTTTTTTATCAAGGCCGCAGTTGCCGCCCTGCTTGATTTTCCTCTGGTCAATGGAGCAATTGACGGCAAGGATATTGTCTATCATGATAGTTGTGATATCGGGGTTGCCATCGGTGACGGCAAGGGGCTGGTGGTGCCGGCATTGAGGCGGGCGGAGCGGTTGGGCTTTGCCGAGATAGAGACAAAAATCGCCGAGTTCGCCGAAAAAGCCAAAAACAACAGCCTGACTATCGACGATCTCACCGGAGGCACCTTCACCATCAGCAACGGCGGAGTGTATGGCGCCATGCTGTCGACGCCGATTGTCAATCCTCCGCAAAGCGCTATCCTCGGGTTACATGCGATTACCGATCGGCCGGTAGCGATTGAAGGCCAGGTGCAGATCAGGCCGATAAAGTTCATGGCTTTAACCTACGATCACCGGATAATCGATGGTCGTGAAGCGGTGAGTTTTCTAAAAAGCATTAAAGAGCGGATAGAACAACCACAGAAACTTCTTCTGGAGATCTGATTATGTCGGCCGAAAAAAACACAGACTACGACCTGCTGATCATCGGTGCCGGCCCGGGTGGATATGTCGCTGCTATTCGCGCCGCGCAGCTGGGGCAGAAAGTGGCCTGCATCGAAAAGGAAGCTGCTCTTGGCGGAACCTGTCTGAACGTCGGTTGTATTCCGAGCAAGGCTCTGCTCGAATCGTCGCATAAGTATACTGAATGCACAACCGGTTTGAAAGACCATGGCATTATCGCGGGCGACGTTTCTTTTGATCTTGCCGCCATGATGGCCAGAAAAGATGAAATCGTCAAAACCCTCACCTCGGGGATTGATTATCTGTTTAAGAAAAACAAGATCGAGCGGTTTACAGGTAATGCCCGCCTCATCAAGGACCGCAAGATCCGGGTAACCGGAGAGAAGGAAATGGAGCTTTCGGCTGGGGCGATACTCATCGCCACAGGAAGTAAGGCTGCCGATCTGCCGGGAGTTGCATTCGATGAAACATACGTGGTATCGAGCACCGAAGCCCTGGCCTTTGCGGCGGTGCCCAAACAGTTGGTGGTGGTTGGGGCAGGCGCTGTTGGTCTGGAACTGGGATCCGTTTGGCACCGGCTTGGTGCCGAGGTAACGGTAGTGGAGTATCTCGATCGGATTCTGCCAACTGCTCACCCTGAGGTGGCATCCGTCGGGCAAACCGAAGATTTTCTTCGGGAGGAGGAAGTGCCACTAAAAATCGGTATATTCAATTTCAAGGGAAATGGTCGAACCCTTGCCCGCGGCGATTCAGATGGTCTGGTAAAAGTCATCGCCCACGACAACACCGACCGAATATTGGGCGTCCATATCATTGGCCCGCAGGCTGGCGATCTGCTTGCCGAAGCGGTGGCGGCCATGGAATACAGCGCCAGCAGCGAGGACCTGGTCCGCACATTCCATGCGCATCCAACTCTCTCCGAAGTGCTTAAGGAAGCTGCGCTGAATGTTGAAAAAGCCGCCATTCATGGGTGAGAAGGTAATGGGCCGAAGAGAAAACCCCGGTTGCGATAAAAAAAGCCGGAGCTGCAAACAGCATCCCGGCTTTTTTATAAAGACTGAGCCTGACAAAAACCTTCTGGAATGATTTCCTTATCTGACTCTTTGCTTTCCTTCCAGCATAAGATTCGGCGGTCCGAGCCATACCCCTTTTAACAGAAGGTTAAAGTATGCCCATTTGAACATAAGTTTGGCCATATGGTTCATTTCGGTTTCTTTTAAGAGGCTCAGAGGACCAACAGCAGGAAACGGATATTTTCCGCCCATCGGTTCAATATCATAGTTAAAATCAATAATGTAGGCTTTCCCGAAGCCTGATTCAATAAATCAAACTGCGTGGCCATCAGAACGGGCATGTTGTTCTCCTCCAGTTATATAGGCCATGATGTTTTCATGCAGCACATCGCCCTGAAAATGAGCAACTGCCCCGGCTTTGGAGGTAGGGACATCTGTTCCATCGCCAAGTACCCAGACGTTATCATATCCATCAGGTTGCAGGGTATGCTTGTCGACCGGAATATAGCCCATTGGATCGGCGATCCCAGAATCGATCATTACCTGGGATCCAAAATTGGGTGGGATGGAGACCAGCATATCATATTCTATCTCGGTGCCATCGTACGCCTCTATTGTTTTTTTAGTGTGATCAACAGAACCAAGAGCAAAATTAGGAACAATCTTGATATTTTTATCGTTACACGCTTCCGTCAAAACCTTAGTGGCCATCGGCTTGGTAAAAGCTCCGGAAAGCGGGGTAACAAATTCAATATCCACCTTTTCCCGGATACCTCTTTTATGAAAGTACCATTCCGCAAGAAAGGCAAACTCAAGGGGTGCAACCGGGCATTTTATAGGCATTTCCGCTATATTGACGACCAGTTTACCACCGGTGAATTTTTTTAAAGCCTTGCCCAGTACCTGGCAATCGTCAAAACGGTAATAGCCATATATATCCTTTCCCCAGCCTTCCTGCAGACCTGGAATTTCTTCAGGCCTGACATCACAGCCGGTTGACATAATGAGAATATCATATTTGAAAATTCCTTCCCTGGCTGTCGTGACTTCCTGTTTATCCCAATCTACATTGGTCACGTCGGAAATAACAAAATCTATTCCCGGTTTTATGAACTCTCTTCTGCTTCTGCGTATTTCGTTTGGTTTATTGATGTCAAATGGTACAAAGAGAAAACCCGGTTGGTAATAGTGGACATTATCCCTGTCAATCAGGGTGATCAACCAGTCATCATCGAGGTCCTTTCTCATTTTGTTCGCCATCATGGTACCGCCACTTCCGGCACCCAGTATGACTAGCTTTTTCATGGAAAATACTCTCCTTTTCAATCTCGGATATTTATTGCTCTTGCAATTGTGGATGTTATTTCAGTAATAAACGAGTCAGTTACGCACCCGATTCTCGATTATTTTTCTGAAATGTCTGCAAACAGCTACCGATAGCCTGCAGCATCATGAACAAGAAACCAATAGTTTTCTGGATTCTTGGGTCATTCAGTTGTTTGATTATTCCTAATGGTCCTACCGGTTTTACTGTCCTCATCTCTATATTATTGAAAATTCGGCATATCTCGTCGATTTGAGCTTCGGTATAATCAATCCTCTTTAGAGCGGTGATGATGACTGCGGTCAGTTTCATTAAGCCATTTCCCTGCTGTAATCCATCCAACCACACGTTAACAGCGTTGATAGTGTCGGTTTCTTTCAATACGACGCCAACCTCTTTCACCAACTCAGTCATTGGCTGAATCATATTGAGAAGATCACTCAGAGTGTGAATATTAATGAGCACGGTATGGAGAAGGTCGCCCAGATCCTCCGCCTGAAACTCACCTTCATATAAAGAGTTGAGAAAACGAAGCAGGCGCGGATAGATGAGTTTCATTATCGGAACCATATCATCACGCAACTCCACCGTGGCCCGCAACATATCCAGACCCTCTCCCATAGTATCCAGGTTCGTCAAAGCCTTTCTTAATAACACGATGAGTTCATTGATATGGAAGTCTGTATCAAGCTCAGTGAAAAACTGAATTGATTCGGGATAGCTCTGGGTCATTAAAGCTCCATTGCTGTCTTTCATGGCTGACTCGGATTTCACCCCAATGATGACCTTATTCAGTTGCTCCAAACTGGTCAGCAGGGTCTGGGTCATCTGGAGCACTTTCTCGTCAGAGTTGTCCTCATTAGAATCATTCCGTTGATCGATGCTCTCTGCTTGAGTGTTTTTGAGAATTAAAGAAATCTCTTGTCTTAACTCCAAAAGGACGTCCGACTTCAACGATCTGACTTCCTCCGAGAGCTTATCCAGCTTCTCAAGAATCAATGCTTCATTCATTATCTATCTCGCTCGGTTTGCCTCTTAAATTAAAGTGCCGTGCACTTCCTCATTCACTTATGAAGAGCTTATCGATGCTTGTCCTCAGACAATCTCAAATCAAAAAAAATACCCGCAACTACTTGAAATTTATTATCATTTACAGGAAATAACGGTGAAATATACATTTATAAATTATTTTAATAGCGTGTTTTATACGGAAAGCTGGGAAAATTTATTGCAATTTGACAGATACCACATTGTGGTAATTGCATAGTATCCACCTTTATTTTAAAAATCAACTTTATTGTTTCTCGGAGCAGCGGAGAACCGGCCGGAGACAATAAAAACGATACATTGGTTTGTAGATCTTCAGTGAGGAGGCGGAAAAACATTTCCTCACCCTTTGCGATGGTCTTTATCTTCAAATCCCCCAACCTGCGTACGCCACCTTGGGCGAGGCCACGACGGGATCAAGCGAGATCAAATCAAAAATTAGCAATGCCAAAATGAAGGAGCAGGTTTGATCTCCAACCTCAATCTATATTTGATCGCAGCTATTGGGTTCCAGTAGTAGTTATAAAATATTAGTATAATTCAGCGTATAGCGCTGGGTAATATGGCTCACCATTTTATTCCTATTTTGACCCCCTAGGAAAATGAGTCAATTAATGTCAAAAACAACGTGTGTAAGTTTTACAATCCCCAGACAAATAGAGATGAGGTCCTCTCTGGAACTCAACTTATTACGATTCGAGTATGGAGGATGTATTCCAGGCCTTACACTACCTAACATTTATTACGCGTGTCTTGTGTGCGAGTCATATCCGAAGCAGAAATATAACCCTATTACCCGATGGAGAAAACCAATGGACCAGAAAAAGATTGCCAAGCAAATGATTCAATTCAACAAAACTGCATTTGATAACGGTTATAATGCCATGACCATGATGTATGAACAGAACGAAAAAATGATGGTGACCTTTCTCACTCAGGCACCGGGATTGAATGAAGAAGCAAAGAAAGCATTTAAAGACTGGATGGCAGCTTATCGGACCGGTTGCAATGACTTTAAAATACTGGTCGATGAAAATTATGCCAAGGCAGAAGGATATTTTAATACGGAAAGTGAGCCAACGAGCCCAAATTAGACGTCTCCATGGTGGGGTGAATCCCACCAATACCCACCATGGAAGTAAGAGAAGATTGACAATATGCCGGCCGTCAAAGAATCGCCCAATGCATCCATTGAAATGATGGATGCCTTTATTGACGGGATTTCCATCTTTGGAAATCTGATTTCCGCCACCCAAGCCTATTGGGCCGGTATATCACGATATACCACCGATTTTTGTCCCTTACCTGCTGACTGGTCAAATCTTTAGTTGGGACGAAGGGATGCGTCTTCTGGAGGAAGTGCCGGCGGATAGTTTTGCCGCCTATCTACAGCTCTTGCAAAACAATCTGGATATGATGAATCGCAGCGTCAAAGGCACTGCAGATCGTAACCGGAGAAGATGATACCAGGAATACCGTGCGCTTTTGTGAAGGTATCCTACAACCAATTTTCCAATTGGAAGTCGGCGAAAAGTGAATGTAAGCGACCAACCACAACACCATACTTCTACATGCTATCAAGGCAATCGATTCTTAGATCAGTGGCGAATGCACCTTTTTATGCTTTTCCAGCGACTATATTTACCAAACAAATTACCACACCGCTGAAAATTAAAACTGAACTTTTGAGCAATCAGGCTTGGTTTTAACCGTTTTCAGAAAAATGAAAAAGTTAACAAACCTGAATCGCCTCTTGCTCGGCAAGCATTAGTTTGTTTTCCAGGAACGAGGCCAAACTGCATATCGGAACATGTTCCTGGAAATACGATTCCTGGCAGGGGATTATTTACCCAGACGCCAAGCAATTTAATTACTTGCAGGAATACAGTCGGCATTACCGTACGGTTGAGATAGACCAATGTTCTGGTCATTATTTAATAGCGATGAACCGGTTCTACCCAAGCCGTCTGTCGTCAAGGAATATGCCGAGTCTGTTCCCGACGATTTCATTTTTTCCATTAAGGTGCCAAATAGCATCACTCTGACCTACCACCACAAAAATGGCAAGAGCGAACCGCTGGTGAGAAATCAGGAATCCTAATTTTTTCAATAGGCGACACTTTACCTTTCTTGATTCTTTTACTGGCTCTCTTCGCTATGATCTGGTTTGCAGTAATGCTCTAAAATCGCTTTCGGCGCTCTTTTTCATGGCCATATCCTTCACCATTTTTATCTACAATAATCAGATACGCTGGACTCCAGGCCTTATTCTGGGTATGACAAAAACAGTTTTTAGAAAATGAAGGATGCCTTGGTCATTTTCTAAAAGCAATTGCAACATCCGCAAGCTTCACAAAAAATCCAAGAAAACCCATCCATAATCAATCTAATCAACGCAATCTATCAATCGATACCTGTTTCTCAGGTGTTTATTGTAGTCGAATACATGTATTCCCCTATTGTTTGAGTCAAGCACGACCATTAAGTTGTTTAGTACTGATGGTTGCGCTATGCCGCACGCCTATCAGTCTATTCAAATAAAAACATAATCAAAGGAGACAATTATGAACTGGGACCAAGTAAAAGGCCAATGGAAACAAGCTAAAGGAAAAGCCCAACAAAAATGGGGAAAACTCACTGATGATGATATGGATGTCGTCGACGGCAAACGCGAGGAACTGGTTGGAAAAGTTCAGGAGCGTTACGGGGTGGAAAAAGAAGAAGCGGAAAGACAGGTATCCGAGTGGGAAACTAACTATAAATAACCTCAAAAAGACAGGAGGAAATTATGAAAAAGAAATCGAAATTGTATTCCGGCATTGCGATTATGACGATGGCCTTGACGATATCCACCGCACCATTTTTTGCCACCAATACGCAGGCCATGGACAACACTAAAAAAACCACTTCCAGCACGCAAGACAACGAGATTGTGAACATGAAGGGTGGATATTCTATCCTCGGTAGTAAATTCATCGGTATGGAAGTTCAAAATGCCAAGGGTGATAACGTTGGGGAAGTAGAAGACATTGTGCTCGACTCCAAAGGAAAAGTTCGGTATGCGGCTGTTTCTTATGGCGGGTTCATGGGCATGGGCGACGAAATGTATGCCGTTCCTTTAGACGCATTCACCTTTAAGCGCGATAAAGATATGTTCTTCGATGATGTCGTCCTCGTACTGAACGTCTCAGAAGAGCAGCTAAAAGATGAAAAAGGCTTTGATAAAGATAACTGGCCGGATCTCAACGATGAGACGTACCGAAAAGGCCTGGACACCCGTTATAATGTCAATAGCTATGGTGCTGCTGCTCAGCCCGCGGTAAAAAATTAGTAACACATAAGAGTAACACTCTAACCCGGATTTCTCATTAAACTAAAAGAAAAAGGCCACAAATGTTGTATAATTATTGTCATTCCAAGACGATAACTAATACAACAAAGGTGGCCTTATGAAAACAGAGTGTACAAGAAAGTACGATACGTTTCAAGCTTTAGGGAGAAGGGAAATTGTCGCTGAATTCAATGGTGAGATGATTACATCAGATGGTGGTGCTCTTCTACTGCGGGAAGTTGAACATCGTACAGCAATACTTAGTCGTTTTGCCGATAGCTTTACCGAGTATCATGATGAAAAGCGTATTGAGCACAGTGTATTGTCACTGGTGTCCCAGAGAGTTATCGGTCTGGCTCTGGGATATGAAGATCTCAACGATCACGATCATCTGGCAAAAGATCAAATGTTGGCAATTGCAGTAGGGAAAAGTGATCCGACAGGAATGGATAAAAAATCCGAGTTGGATAAAGGTAAGCCACTGGCCGGTAAAAGCACTTTATATAGGTTGGGATTGACACCTGCAGACGCCACAGTGCTAAGATGCAAATAGTGTAACGCTTCTTTGCTGCGTGCCAAGGCCTCCTTTAAGAGATAACCACATAATATTAGTGCATTAGCGGTATGGGGTAGACATTGACGAGGAAGTCGACTACCAGGTTTAAATCGACGAAGCTGTGGCCCAGTTCTTTGGCCTTGTCGCGGCAATCCGTGCAAATCTCTTTGAACTTTCTCATATCTCCCCGGCTGGCCACGTAAATCTGTTCGATGGCTTCAGACTCAAAATCCTTGTATGCCAGGATGAAATCCTCTACCACGATGGGATACAGAATCAAGGTTTTCAATCGGCTGAGAATATCCGGATGCTGGCTGGTCAAATAGGTCCTCACCTTGGGCAGCCCGGCGAGAACGATGGGTACGTGCGCATCCATGATTCATAGGGCCAAACCCTTTTGTCGAGGTCATTGGACTCGTCGATGATGATGTAGTAGTCGGACAGGTTGGCGATGCGGTCTTCAAAGTGCTTGATGATCTGCATTCAAAATGATGGATGCTGCGATGGGATGACTCCAGATGCGCCTTGTCCTTGGGAGCCTGGATACGTGAGAAATCCGGCTGCAGATAAAATCCTTTGGGAAGCGAGTACTTGATGTTCAGTTCGTTGATGGGGCGTTTCAAATTAAGAAAGCCCTTTGCATTGTCCGGTCTCAAGCGTATTTTTTTATGCGGAAACGGACTGCTCAGCAAAAATTTCTCGAACAGGTCCACCGAATTGAGACTGCTTTCGAAAAAATAGGCTTCAAGCACGAACATGAAGCGCGATCCGGTGTCAAAAAACTCGATCACCTGGGGCTTGGCCCAGCCGTCATCACCCGAGCGGATCTTGAAATGACAGATCGAAAGGAACCAGGTGGTCAGCGAGAGTTTTGTTGAGTCAAATATGGTTCCGGCAGTGATAGAGATCTGGGCTCTGCATCGGTTGCATTGGTTTTCAATTGGCAATATTTTGTATGTCCACATGATGGGCAAACAAAGCCCTGCGGCCACCGCCAACGAACCAGGGCGTTACGACATTTATCTTCCGATCCGAATTGAGACAGGAAAGCTTGCAAACTGAGATCTTTTTGAAATTGAATTTGGTTTTTACACATGGTAGCCCCAGCCCCCTCCTGTATCAGGCTGGGAAGTAGCTTACCATAGCAGGGGTATCACAGAGTGAGCCCCCTCGAAAAAAAAATGGCTTAGGTTAATACCTAATCAGAAAGAATTTTATGGAAGCGTTCACAGCCAGGAACAGTTTAAGTGTGTCGACTGTCATACCGGAATTCATTCTCTTTCCTCTTGGACTGGAAAAAAAGAACAGGTTATCAAAATATGTGGCCAATGCCACAAGGGAATCGATGCGGATTTCACTTCCTTTCATGTTCACGCCACCCTGCGTGCACCCCAACGTTACCCAATGGAATATTGGACCTATTTCGCAATGACCTGGTTGCTGATTTCGGTCTTTGTCTTCTTCTGTCTTCTGGATTCATTCGCTGCTCTGGCTTTTTCGCGGGACAATAGAAAAACGGAAGCTGGAAAATGAAATGGCGACAGGTAAAAGGCCGCCACTGTCCGGAGGCTATCTTCACTATTACCGTTTCCGGTGGATTCATACAATCCTGCATATGGTTGTCATTGTGAGTTTCCTGGGCCTTTCCTTTACAGGGCTGCCGCTTAAATTTGCCGGGATGGAATGGGCTGATTCAATGATGCGCTTTTGCGGTGGCCCCTCCGTGGCCAGTGTAATTCATAGAGTTTGCATCGTTCTGACTTGTCGGCTATTTTTTCGTAACCCTTGCTATGAGCATTCATTTTCTCTTCATCCGCCGGGATATCGAGGGAAACTGGCTGCAGCGTCTATTCGGTCCAGATTCGCTGATGTTCAATCGTAAGGATGTCAAAGATTTAACAGCGATATTTAAATGGTTTTTCTTCAGGGGCTCTAAGTCGAGTTTTGAGCGTTGGAATTACTGTGAGAAATTTGACTTTTTTGCCGTCTTTTGGGGGATGTTTGCCATAGGTAGTTCAGGTCTGCTTCTCTGGTTCAATGAGTTCTTCGGTAGCGTCCTCGGAGGATGGGTCCTGAATATCGCCACCATCATTCATTCCGAAGAGGCACTGTTAGCCACCGGGTTTATCTTTACGGTCCATTTTTTCAATACTCATGGCCGACCGGAAATATTTCCAATGGCTTTTGTCATTTTTAATCGAGAAATCAGCAAACAAGACTTTGTCACCGAGCGTGGCAAACAATGGGAAAGATATAAAAAGAAAGGTAGTATAGGAAAATACAGAGTCCATAAAAGCAGCGGCGTAATCTACGACATGGTATTTAAAACATTCGGTTATCTTTGCGTCCTGACAGGCCTTTTTATTGCCTTTCTGCTGCTCTATGCTTTTTGCGGGCTGATTTTGGTAGCACCTATGTAGGCAAGGCCAGCCGAGCAGACGTATAGGCAATTAGGCAGACCGGTCAAAGTCGCCAAAACCAGCGTCCTCACAAGGCATTATGGGATCTCATAGAATTTTGCTACCTTCAGAGTAACGTTTTCAATAAAAATACTTCAGAATACAATCAAAAACAGAGAATCCATAGGAGATGGGACGAGAGCTCTTTGGTATTTTTTTGTCCGCATGCTCATGAACCTTTCCAATCATTTAAGCAAGTCAACATATTTTAAGTGGTTACATACAGAAACTATTTTGGTGACGGGTGGTGTTTCCTGTTGAGATACCTGGAAATCATTATAAGGTATGGCACACGGCGCATGCGTAACCAGTTGATATTAAAGAATCCAGCTGTTATTTTTGATTAGAGGATATTTCTTTCAAAATCGACCTCCTTTCTTTTCAAACTCCGCTATTTTCATAACAGCCTCGATAACCGAATCCGGATTCAGCGAAATGGAATCAATCCCTTCTTCTGCCAGAAACCGAGCAAATTCCGGATAATCGCTGGGTGCCTGACCGCAGATACCCACCTTGCATCCTGCTTTGTGAGCCACTTGAATGAGTCTGCTGATCTCTGTTTTGACTGCCTCGTTTCGTTCGTCAAAGAGGTAAGAGATTTCTGTCGAATCGCGATCAACACCCAGGATGAGTTGGGTGAGATCATTGGAACCGATGGAAAAACCGTCAAAGCGCTTGGCGAACTCTCCGGCCAGTACCACATTGGCGGGGATTTCGGCCATGACATAGACCGCCAGGCCATTTTCTCCTCGTACCAGCCCATTTTGCGCCAGGACCTCCAGGACATTGTCCGCCTCCTCAGGGGTCCTGCAGAAGGGGATCATGATGATGACGTTGTCGAGCCCCGTTTCTTCGCGAACCCTTTTTATGGCCCGGCACTCCAGGGCAAAGCCTTCCCGGTATTTATCAGAGTAATAACGGGAGGCACCGCGAAATCCCAGCATGGGATTGTTTTCCCGGGGCTCAAACTGCCTGCCGCCGATCAGATCCGCATATTCGTTGGTCTTGAAATCGCTCATCCGGACAATAACAGACTCCGGAAACTGGGATGCGGCAATCCTGCCGATCCCCAGGGCCAGACGATCAACAAAATAGTCGGTCTTATCCTTATAGCCGCTGGTAAGTTGCCGGATCTGTTTTTTGGCCTCCTTGTCCTCTAAGTCATCATAATGGACCAGGGCCATGGGATGGATCCGGATGATGTTGTTGATGATAAACTCCATGCGCGCCAGGCCGATCCCCCGGCAGGGCAGTCGCCACCACCGGAAGGCGGCCGCCGGGCTGGCGATATTCATCATGATCTGTATTTTGGTCTCGGGTATGTCTTTGAGATCCACCTGCTTTTCTTCATAATCGAGGATGCCTTTATAAACATACCCCTGATCGCCTTCAGCGCAGGAGATGGTGATCTCCTGGCCGTCCTCCAGAACATCCGTGGCATCTGCGGCGCCCACGATAGCCGCGACTCCCAGTTCGCGGCTCACTATGGCCGCGTGACAGGTACGCCCGCCGTGCTCTGTTACAATCCCCGCCGCCCGTTTCATGACAGGCACCCAATCCGGATCGGTCATCTCGGTGACCAGGATGGCGCCGTCTTCAAATCGATCAATCTCATCCGCACTTTTGAGCCGGCAGACCTTACCCGCGGCAATGGCCTCGCCGATACTCAGGCCGGTCAAAAGCCTCTCTCCTTTTTCTTTAAGGGTATAGGACTTCAGGGTAGCAGCTTCTTTGCCGGATTGAACCGTCTCCGGACGGGCCTGCACGATAAAAAGCTCTCCGGTTTCACCATCTTTGGCCCATTCCATATCCATGGGTCTATCGTAGTGTTTTTCGATCAAAGAGGCCCACCGGGCCAGTTGCAGAATCTCTTCATCCTCAAGCACAAAGGATCGCCGCTCTTCTCTGGGAGTATTGATGTTTTTGGTAGTCTTGCTGCCCCCTTTGGCATAGACCATCTTTTTCTCTTTTTCGCCCAAGGTTTTACCAATAATCGGTTTAAAGGATTTATTGTTTAGCAGGGGTTTGAATACCAGATATTCATCTGGAGTTACAGTCCCCTGCACCACATTTTCACCCAGTCCCCAGGTTGCATTAATGACCGCCGCATCTCTGAAACCAGTCTCAGTGTCGATGGAGAACATAACACCTGAACCAGCCTTATCGGAACGCACCATTTTCTGAACTCCTACGGAGAGGGCAACTTTCATGTCGTCAAAACCCTTTTCCGCACGATAGCTGATGGCCCGGTCGGTAAAAAGTGAGGCGTAACACCTGCGGCAGGCATCCAGAAGCTCTTCCTCCCCGCTGACATTAAGGAAGGTCTCCTGCTGGCCGGCAAAACTGGCGTCGGGCAGGTCCTCAGCGGTGGCGCTGCTTCTCACCGCCACCGACACTTCCTCATCATCATTGCGCTCGCACATTTCCTGGTAGGCGCCGCGGATATCTGCGACAATCTGTTGGGGGAAATCGGCGCGGAGAAAGAGCCTTCGGATCGAACTCCCCACCTTGTCAAGGGTCTTTTGGCCGGTCTTTAGATCTTCGATGCGCTCTTTGATCTTTTCCCTAAGGTTGTTAGCTTCAATAAACTCCCGATACGCATCAGCCGTGGTGGCAAAACCCCCGGGCACCCGAATCCCTTCCGCCTTCAATGTCCCGATCATTTCTCCCAGGGAGGCGTTCTTGCCGCCTACCCGAGATACGTCTTTAGAGTTGAGATCTTCGAGCCAGCAGATGTACTTTACATCATTTTTCATGCCCTTTTCCTCCCTATAGGTTTTTCAGTGCCTTACAGAAAATATTCTGCGAAAGGCACTTATACCCGCAAAGCACGGGTACTCAACTGAGTCCCGGCTTTCTTCCCGTTTACCGGGGTTAATGTTATTCTACTAATCACTTGCCGGTCTTCTCCAATATCTTGTAAGTCAGCATTTTAGCCGCATCGACCAGTAATATGGTGCTCAAGGTGTAGGCCCAGATGTATCCGGCACCGACCTGCAATGCAAGAATCGGCTTCAGTCAAATACGATCAGGGGTTTGATGATATTTTCCTCCTTGGTCTCCATCAGGTGAAAGGCGCTTTCCAGTTCATTGAAATGAAAGGTATGGCTGGTGAGCGGCGTAGGATCAACCCTGCCGTTTTCAATGATCCTGAGTAGTCGTTGGAGCCTTTCCCGGCCGCCGGGGCACAAGCCCGATCGTATGGTGATGTCGCTCATTCCTACGCCCCATGACATTCGAGGAATTTTAATAAAGTCGCCTTCACCATGATAACCGATGTTTGAAACAGTTCCCCCGGGACGGGTGACTTTGATACAATCCTCGAAGGTCTTCTGACTTCCAAGCGCTTCGATGGCCCCATCCACCCCGGTTTGACCGGTGATCTTCTGGATGGCCTCTACTGCGTCTTGTTTGGAAAAATCGATCACGACATCTGCGCCGAAGTGTTTCGCCAGTTCAATTCGCTTTGGAACCGATTCTACGGCGATAATTAAACCGGCTCCGAGCAGTCTGGATCCGGCTGTCGCCATCAACCCAACAGGACCCTGGGCGAAGATCGCCACCATTCCACCGATTGGGATGTCGGCATGTTCGGCGCCCATAAAGCCGGTACTCATCATATCGGCTGTATATACGGCAGCCTCGTCCGGAACATCTTTCGGAATGAGGGCAAGGTTTGCTTCGGCGTCGTTTACATGAAAATATTCCGCGAATACGCCGTCTTTGATGTTGGCAAACTTCCAACCGCCGAGCATTTCCGTACACTGGGACGTATAGCCGCGCTGGCAGTTCAAGCAGCGATAGTCGGGTGTAATCGCTCCTACTGCAACGCGGTCCCCTTCCTTTACGTGCTTTACCTCGCTTCCCAGTTTGCATACGATTCCCACCGCTTCATGGCCCAGCGTCAGGTCCTTGCGCTCTCCGATCCCACCGTTTAACGTATGAACATCGGAGGTACAGACAAGCGCCCGGGTCGTTTTGATAACGGCGTCATTTGGTCCTGGATCCGGAACTTCTTTTTCCATAAATTCTACTTCTCCGATGGACTTCATCACAAATGTTTTCATTGGATCCTCCTGTAGAAAGGGTAAACGAAACGCATTCCTTCAAAACCGGTGAATTTTTAGTGCGAACGATCGCGTGTTTTTATATCATTATAAAGTCTTTCGGTGTCTTCTTGGCGACAAAGCTCGCTACCGGGATTCATGACAGCCGCAGAGCCGGCGGCTATGCCAAAGCGTACGGCATCGGCAAGTGAAGCCTCACGGGAGAGCGCAAGCACCATCCCGGCCACCATGCTGTCGCTCGCGCCCACTTTTCCGTTCAGATACGACGTTTTGCATATCTGTGGTTTTATCGATTGCCGGATTGACCGTGAGCGTGATGATTTGTTTCATTCTTCACTCCTAATTTCGAATTTCCGTACTGATGGTTATCATGATGATTTCGCCATTCTGACGGCTTCTCTGACCATTTGTGCACTGTAGCCCCATTCATTGTCATACCAGGTCATGACTTTCAGCAGATCGCCGTCCACCACCTGGGTCATGCTCGGATCGACGATTGATGCACGCGAATCTCCAATAATATCTGAAGAAACGATCGGATCTTCGGCTACGCCGAGAACCCCCCGATAGCGCTGGCTTTCAGATTCTTCGCGAAAAATGGAGTTGATTTCTTCCGGGTTCGTTTCGCGTTCGGTTAAAAACACAAGGTCGGCCAAAGAGCCAACCGGTACCGGGCCGCGCACTGCGACACCGTCGAATTTTCCACTGTATTGGGGAAGCGTTTTGGTCGTGGCTTTGGCCGCTCCGGTGGTGGTCGGCACAAAGTTGACAGCTGCCGCCCTGCCACGCCGCCATTTATTTTTTGGTCCGTCTACAATTGCCTGACTGGCAGTATAGGCATGGATGGTGGTCATGATCGCTTTTTTGATCCCGATTCTTCTACCGATGATTTCCACTACCGGTGTAATGCAGTTGGTCGTGCAGCTCGCACATGAGATCAATTCCGGATTCCCTTCCGGTAGGTTGACACCGTGGACCACCGATTCAACTTCACCAGTTTTCTCAGGGGCCGAAAGAATCACGCGCTTTGCCCCAGCCTGCAGATGCTTCTGCATCCCTTCTTTTTTCCTGAATATCCCCGTACACTCAAATACAACATCAACTCCGAGCTCGCCCCAAGGAAGCTGCGCCGGGTCATTTTTATTGAATATGGGGTAATTTTTTCCATTGATTACAAGATTCCCTTCACCGGCTTCCACCTTCTTTTCATATCGGCCGTAGACTGAATCATACTTGAGTAAATAGGCGAGATTGTTCGGCGGCACCAGGTCGTTCATTCCCACCAGCTCAAGCTCAGGGGTTTCCAGTAAGATTTTGACTGTGGCCCTGCCGATTCTTCCCAATCCATTGATGGCAACTCTATACATTTGTGACCTCCTTTTTATATCCGGTATTGATGGGTTGATATCTTTTCACTGGACGTAGCAATCCCAACGCGGCAATTCATTTGCGATCCATTCTTGTCAGAAACTCGTGACAGCCACGCCGCCGTCTTAGTCGTTCGCCTGCACGAAAAATCAGATTGTCTAAAAAATGCCCCTGCTCCGAATTTTATGGACGAATCAGTCTGTTTTGTTTCGTCGGATCTTTTCCTAGTCCATCAGACAATTTCGCCACTTTTCTACCGGGTCCCGTAACGTTTCCTCATACACCGTTGTCAGGAGTCGGATTGCGTTGATATGTCGGCAGGTTTCTCAGAACAATAGGCTACGGGCGCAGGGGCCAGCTGAAAAACAAATATGCAAATGCCAGTGAGCAGTAACGTCATCTCTTTGTGGATGAAAAAAAATACAACAGGAAGAATAACCTCAAGACCCTGCCCCTTCCCGTCGCTCTTTCATCTTTAATAAATTGCCAGCAATAATTATTCCTCCACAATGTGGTAATTGTTGAAATCAAAGAAAAAAATTAATATTCTCCATAATTTAAATAAAAAAAATAAAATAGACATCAGAACAAAAAGTGCGATTTTAATCGGAAGATCTGAAATTATTTCCGACCCTGTCCGACGTGACAGTACAAGTCTTGACATGCAGGACAGGGTTGCTTCTGGCAAGAGGAATATAAAAAATGGCAAAAGTCAGACCATCCTTCCCCGTGCTATTACCGGTAATGTTGGTGAGAAGTCAGTAGAAATTCTTCATCAAAAAGCCAGGGACATTGCCGACGAGTATTTTTCAGAAAGTGAGCAGGAAGTTGTTCGCAATTTACAGGATAATCTCGGCAGCGACAGGGCCGTTGATGACCTGGAGTCGTCGACCGTGAGGCGGCGCTCATGATCGAGACCGCTATCGCTCTCGGTATTGCCGCCATTCCCGAGGGGTTGACCATAAACCCATCCGACTGTCCGAATGTCTGCTCCCCTCGCTGCAACTGGGTCCCATACCCCTCTTCCCGAAAAATGGTACGATCCGCCCCGTACTCGTTTCCATTACGTCTGTTGGAGATTTTCAATTTCCATGCCGCTATAAAGCAGCAAATTCCCATTGCTGAGGCTGGAACAACTATTGCAGTTCAGGAATACAACGCATAACGCAGAGTAAAAATTGAACGCGCTATATCGTTACAGATCAATCATCATGACCTCACCGGCGATCAACATCGGAACCTCGGGATTCCACTATGACCATTGGCAGGGTGTCTTCTATCCTGACGGCCTGCCGAAAACAGAATGGTTGGATTTTTACTCCAAGGTTTTTCCAATTGTTGAAATCAATTCCACCTTCTATTCACTTCCTTCGGCTGATACCATCAATACCTGGAAACGGAAGACGGATGAGAGGTTCCGGTTTGCATTGAAATTCTCCAGATTCGGAACTCATATGAAAAAGCTCAAAGATCCGCAAAAAACCATTGATCATTTTCTTGAAGCAGTAGCTCCTCTCGATGATAAACTCGGCCCGATCCTCGTCCAGCTGCCACCCAACTGGAAGGCCGATCCGAAAAGACTGGAGACGTTCCTCGAATATTTTCCCCGCCGGCATCTCGTTGCCGTTGAGTTTCGCGACAGGAGCTGGTTCTGCGACGATGTTTACGCAATTCTGGAGAACCACAATGCTGCGCTTTGCATACATGACCTGATAGCAGACCATCCAAGCCCGGACGTAGCGGACTGGTGCTATTACCGGTTCCATGGCCGAGATTACGGCGGCAGCTACAGTTACCAGAAACTTACTGCCGTCGCCGGACAACTGGCACGACAATACAGCAGGGGCTCTGATATCCATGCCTTCTTCAACAATGATGCAGACGGCTACGCCCCCGATAATGCCAAGGGCCTGCAGCGATATATGGATGCCAGATTATCCAGCTGATTATTGGTATAAGGGAGGTAAAAAATGCCGGAACTGCCGGATGTTGAATACATAAGGACCTACCTCCAGCACACTGTGCTGCAGAAAACCATCACCGATATCTCGGTTAGCGTGAGAGAAATTTTAGCGGGTATCTCGGCGCAGCAGTTGCGCAAAAGAATCAAAGGGTTCTCGATCCAAAAGGCAGTTCGTCACGGCAAATACTGTTTCCTCACCATTGATGAGAAGAGGACACTGGTACTGCATTTTGGCATGACCGGTGATGTTCGCTACTTCAAAGTGAGACAAAGCAGACCCGAACATATCTGTTTGGCTATCAGCTTCGACAACGACTACACGCTGGCCTACACCTCGATACGGAAACTAGGCGAGATAGCGCTCTGCAAAGGCGCCGACAGTTTTATCAGCGACACGGATCTTGGCCCCGATGCGCTTGCCCCTGAATTTGATGAACGACAATTCGTCAAACTCTTTTCCGGCCGCCGGGGCATGCTGAAGTCGGCCCTCATGAATCAGCAGAACATTGCCGGCATCGGCAATGTCTATTCTGATGAAATACTCTTCCAGGAAGGGCTGCATCCGAAAACAGCCATTCGGTACCTTGATGACAAGAGACTCGGCAACGTCTTCACCACCATGCGGGAGATACTTGACAAGGCCGTTGCGGCACAGGGAAAACCGGGAAAAATGCCCGATTCCTATCTTACCGCGCATCGCGAATCAGACAAGAAATGTCCCGGCTGTCAGAACAAAATCGAAAAAATCATCGTGGCCGGACGCAGTGCGTGTTACTGCCCGACCTGCCAGAAAAAACAGGAATAACGGAGTTGGAATGGAGGCGCGCTCCTCAATCTGACGGTGAAACATGATCCGACTATCATTGGTTTGAAAGCCGGAGAGAAAACACGGAATGCCATCATATTTTCAGGCGGCAATACGGGTTGGCTGCAGAGTACTGTGATCTTCCGCCCAGCGGTTGCTGGGGTAACCGCCGACAATACCTTCCGGTGACATAACCACCTGCCAGACCTGCATACTGCGGGCTCTGAATCCTCCGGCCAGCGAGAGCAGATAGTAGCGCCACATGCGATAAAATCTCTCACTGTAATTACGGCTGAGATCGGGCCAGCATACCTTGAAATTGTTGTACCAGGCACAGAGTGTAGCGTCGTAGTCGGCACCGATGTTATGCCAGTCCTCCATGACAAATCGATCCTCCATAGCATCACCGAGCTGGCGTATTGAGGGCAGCATGCCGTTGGGAAAGATGTATTTGTCGAACCAGATGTCGCAGTTGCGCATCGAGTTGTTGGAAGCAATAGTATGCAGAAGAAACAGCCCCTCCTCCTTGAGGCAGCTTCGTACGACATCCATGAAGGTCTGATAGTTTTTGTAGCCGACATGTTCGAACATGCCGACGGAAACCACGGCGTCGAATTCACCTTCAACCTCGCGATAGTCCTGCAACCGTATTTCCACAGGCAGAGACTCGCACTGCTTCCCGGCAAGGCTTGCCTGCTCCTTCGATATGGTCAAGCCAACGGCTTCAACACCGTACTGCTCTGCGGCATATTGGACGAGGCTGCCCCAGCCGCAGCCGATATCGAGCAGTTTCATCCCCGGTTGGAGCATGAGCTTTCGGCAGATCATATCGAGCTTCTTTTCCTGAGCCTCTTCAAGATCTGCAGCACCTTCCCAGAAACCGCAGCTGTAGGTCATCCGGGAATCGAGCATGCAGGAAAACAGGTCATTGCCGGCATCATAATGCTTTTCACCGACCTCGTAGGCCTTGCGGCTGTTCTGCCGGTTGAAGAGCGTCGATTTGATCACATTGGCAATCACCACCGGAGAGGTCTTGATTTTCTGGTCCACCTTGGCTGACAGGAGTTTAAAGAAAAATGTGTCCATCTCCTCACAATCCCACCAGCCATCCATATAGGCTTCGCCGAGACCTAGTGAGCCGTAAGCTGCAACCCGGTCAAACAGCTTGTCATTGTGGAGGAAGAGATCCCATGGCCTGCTGCCGTTAATCTGAATATCGGCATCGGCCAAAAGCGTTTTCATATGCTGTTCTGCAGAATTTTGAATAAAAGCAAACATTTTCCCTCCTTCATCAAGCGCTGACGCTTGATTTTTCTTCCGCTGATACCCAAATGGTGAGATACTCTCTTCTCCTTCATCTGTTAGCTGTTGGTGAGCCGGTGATTTTTGAACAACCTGCACCATGGTCACCTGCAAACCTTCTCGCCCCGTTTCGGCAGTGAATGAAACACCGGTTCTGGGTTTCAAATCATCAAAATTATCCGGTTGTAGGACGTTGCAGCGAATTTTGATTTCACTGTCATTGAATACTTTCAATTTCCATGCCATACTCCATACTCAACGGACCGGCGGCCGACGGAAGTGTCATCACCGAAGTCAGCCGTGTTGGATGGGAAATGGTAGACCGGAGGATGAAAAGAGAAAATATATACGTAGTCGAGAAGTGGACATTGTCCGACTCAGCAGGACAGCGACAGTTTCCTTTACGTCCTTTTCAGGCCATCGACAAGCCGGTCGAGTTTTCGTCTGGGCTTGTTCAGCGATCTGCCGTACCGTTTCATGCCGTGCCAGGGATCGTCTCTCTGACCAAGTCGATGGAAGATATTGTTGATTGTGTATTTCGAGCTGTCACCGTCAAAGTCGATAAATTCCCTCCATTCCAGCGGAGTTGCCACCGGCGCTCCAGGAAGCGCACGGAGAGTGTACGGCGCGACGCCGGTTTGGCCGTAACCGTTTCGAAAGACATCGATATAGAGCCGACCTCCCCGCTTGTCCTTTCTCTGTGCATCAGTCAACGTATCCGGGTTCTCTGCGGCAAGGAGTCTTGCCGTATCGGCTGCGAAACCACGCACCGTATCGAAGTCCGCCTTCCGATCGAGCGGAACGATAACGTGGGCGCCTTTTGAACCGGTGGTCATCACGAAGGAAGGAAGGCCGAGCCGGTCAAAAAGATTCTTGAGCTTTTGCCCCCCATCTATCACAGTAGCAAAATCTCCACCTGGCGGATCAAGATCGAATATCATTCTGTCTGGGCACTCCGGCCGATCAAGCCGGCTCAGCCACATATGAAAGGTAATAGCACCGAGATTGGCCAGAAATACCGGACAGGCGTCAGTGTCGCAGACGATATGTTCCAACTCGCTGCCATCCTTTCTGGGAAGCACATGGCTTTCCACGGTCCTGTCGAAATAGTCGGCCCGCTCCTGCTGAAAGAAACCGTCTTCTCCTATTCCGTCAGGAAAGCGCTGTATGGTCAGGGCACGACTGACGATGTGGTAGAGAAGAGTGGAGCCGATTCTGGCATAATACCTCGCAACATCCTCTTTTGTAATGGAGCTGCCTGGAAAAAGCACCTTCTCCGGACTGCTGATTTCTATTGCGCGCCGTCCCGCTTTTACTTTCACCAAAATTCTGCCCTTTGTTCACCTAATGTTTGACTGCAAATCACAGGCTTCTATAAGGAGTCTGTCGGATTATTTCAGACTAGACGTCTTCCCGGACAACCTCCCGAGCCGCCTTATCCCGCCTGAGACCGAGATAGCGCGGATGACGAAGACGTCCGTCCTCGGTCCACTCGGTAAAACCCACCTCCGCAACCAGCCTGGGAGTGATAAAATGGACATGCTTCTCCCCAACATCTCCGCGGTCAAAAGGGGACGTTTCCCGCTCGATGGCAGACATTTTCCCATGAAGTCTTTCCAGTGTTTCCTCGTCGTATCCCGTCCCCACCTTGCCGGCATAGACGAGTTCATCATCATCGTAATAGCCGACCAGCAGCGCACCGAAGCCTTTGCGCCGACCGCCTGGATCGGTGTAGCCGCCTATGACCAGCTCCTGCTGGAGCACGCACTTGAACTTCAGCCATTTTTTCGACCGGCCGTGGGTGTAAACCGCCCTGCCATCCTTGGCGATCAGCCCTTCCCAGCCTTTTCTGCAGGCTTCCTCATAGTACTGCTCACCCTGCTCATTGCGGTGGGGCGTAAAACGCAATGGATCCTTGAAGTCAATGGAGCGGCGGAGTATCCCTTTGCGCGAGCGAAGCGGCAGTCTGTCAGTCAGGTAGGAATCGACATGGAGAATATCGTAGAGATAGTAAAAAACCGCGATTCTGCTCCGTCGCACCTCTTCGGGATCCTTGAGCTGCATGCGCCCCTGCAGTCTTGAAAAGCTGGTAACCCCTTTTGAGAATGCCACCACCTCACCGTCGACAACGAAGTTCGTCAGCGGCTGTCGTCCCAGTGCATCGAGCAGTTCGGGATATGTTGCAGAGAGGTCTTTACGGTTTCTCGACAGAAGCCGGACGCTCTGTCCATCTTTGAATGCCAAGGCGCGCTCACCGTCGAGTTTTCGCTCATAAATCCATTGCCGATCACTGAACGTTTCTTTGCTGAGCGTTGCCAGCATCGGGGCCAGCCATTCGGGAACCTCGCCTGCTTGAATGAGCTCCCGCTCTTTCGGTTTGATCATGGCGAGCAGCTCAGTCATCATCTTCATCCCCTTCTATTTTATCAAGGTCACGCCCGCTGGCCACCGATAGCGGCTCTGTCGATACCGGATTTCTGCGGGCGTCAGCCTTATCATCATCCATTTTGACAAGCAGCCAGCGCTCCTCCTCACTCCCATCCGTTCTGATCAGAGCATATCCCCCTTCTATTTTCTCGCCTTTAAGCCAGACGGTGAGATGGCCATTCTCCAGGCAGCTCTTCATACTGATCTCGTTTCCGTCGTCATCTTTTTTGAGGTTCTCATATGTTCCCCGATCCCACAGCAACACCGTACCGCCACCGTAGTTGTCTTCGGGTATGACACCTTCGAAATCAGCGTATTCAAGCGGATGATCCTCGGTGGGCACCGCCAGGCGCCTCTCCCGCGGGTCCGTTGACGGCCCTTTGGGCACCGCCCAGCTTTTCAGTACACCATCCACCTCAAGGCGAAAATCGTAATGGAGCCGCGACGCATCATGCTTCTGAACAACGAAGATGGGCGCATCGGAACTGTCGCCGCCCTCGCCCTTCGGTTCGGCGGTTTTGCGGAAGTCACGTTTTCCTCTGTATTTTTTCAGCTCTGCTGACTCACTCATGCTCTTTTCCTCCGAAAAAACGACCGGGATCATCGCGAAGCATTTTATAGACTTCGATAACAACAATGTCACCGGCAGCCAGCAGCACATAGATAAGCGGACCGCCAAACTGCAGGACGAAGACCTTGAGAATGGAGTCCTGCTTTTCTTCCGGCAAGGAATTCTTGCCAAACTGCTGAAACCTGGCCTCCGCTTCTTCGTTCTTCATATTCTTATGCTATCGATCATTTCGTTTGGCCGAGTAGAAATGTATTCCTGGTAAAAAGATACCGAGGACCGCCGGAATCAGACTAAGACCAATGACCAGCAGCCATCTGGATGCCAGCGGCGAGAACGTCTGCATGACCGCGGCTGGAAATTTTAGTACCCACTTCTTCCCATTTTTTATCTCCGACAATCGCTGTTTTGCCAAATTGCTTTTTATGTTTATAATCAAATTTAATATCCTGCCACAGGGCATCAAGCTCAAGTCCGAAAAAATCCTTCAGAAGAATGAAAAATCGCTAGGTTTCGAATTTTTCGAAAAGTTGCTCCAACTCCGGCAACAGCCGGAAATAGTTTTCCTTGGTGAGCTTGCCTGTGGCTGTAATTGTGACTACTTGATGTTCATTGAGATTGTCGATCCTCAGCATAGAAAAAACCTCATTCGCCAATGCTCTAATTCTTGGTATCCATCTTTTCTTCAGTATCATTGTAGGCATTCAATACCTTATCGTAGGTATTGGCAAACCCCTGTTTCACTCCTCCCCAGGCATCTTTGGAACTCTGCTTCATCCCGCCGTACCATTCGGAGAGCTGATTACGTCTCTCTCGCATTTCTTTGAGGGATTGCTGATAATTTTCCCGTGTCGCTGCTTTCATAGTATCCCAGTTCTCCTCGATTTTAATCTCCAGTTCGCTGGTCTTCTGATCGAGCTGGTCCATCATTTCCTTGGCCTTCGCCACAGCGGCATCTTTCTGCTCTATCGTATAGTCGCCGATAGCGGATGCAGCTTCACTCACTTCTTGTTTCACCTCCTTGCCGGAAGCATGGGCGTAGGCAGAAAAGATGAGCACGATGAAAAAAACCGACATTACCGAGATATGAAAAAGCTGGTTACTCTTGCCTGCATAAACTCTCATGGGAGACCTCCTCGTTTATAATGGTTTTCCCCAGAAAACCCTTTGTTTGTCTCTTTCTCCCCCGGCTCTTTTCAGCGGAGGCGGCGGGAGATATACTTACTTGAATTAACGCACAAATCGTGCCATGCCTCGAAGTTATATCCAACGGCCGCAGCATCAATCCTGCATCGGCCACACTCGTTCCCCAGACAGGTTTCCTGGCAGTCTCCTGTTGACATCCATGCGATTATAGGCACTCTTTAAAACCTGTGTAATAATCTTTCAACAGGAAATAAATTATGAAAAATCAAGAACAGACAGAATTACTTGAAACAAAAGAGTGTACGGGGAGAAGATTGCACCATGCAGCCTCATCAGTCGATGGCGGCTGCATGGTCAACACAGAGGATACCGATCTGTTCTGCCGAAGTGGATTTTTCCCGTGCCACCGGAAACTTAACTGAGGTTTTGAAGCTATTGGTGTCCATTCGAAAAGGGAAATTTCTGCGGAGCCTCATAATCTCAATTACTTGCTGATCAAAGTCCTGCCCCTTGGCTCTGCCATGTTTCCAAGGTTTCATCGCTACTATGGGCAAGTCCGACTCCCGGCCGGGACCGTTTGGCGAGTTATGTATTCCCCACCATCGTTTGGACTCAGGCCACTTGCTGCCCTGTCCATCCCACCGGGTCTCCCAGGTTCCCTGGTTCTCCCTCTGTAACATGCCGCCTCCAAACACCCCGAACGGTAATACGCGACGCTCCTGTTTTCTCATCGCGACTTTGGCAGGCTTCCCCATACGATTGGAGGGTCGCCACCGTCATTCGTGTAACGAGGCCGAATCGAGTTCACTCACGTTGCGGCCTGCAACATATCTGACCTTTCGGCCTTTTCCACCCTGCTTGACGCTTCGAATTACTCCTACACGCCGGGTCGGCGACTTCGCGGTGAACAGGCAATTACCGCGGGTGGTATTTCAACCACCAGGATTACCAGAGCTTCGCCTGGCGCCGAACATGAGTGTTGTCGGGTTTTACAAAACTGGACTTTGTCCAGCCAAGCAGGATGACATCTCCTGGTCTTCGATTGATCCCAGAATAAAATTCCGTACATTCCGAAACTACTGGGTTTCGAAAATTTCCGAATTGCCTAATCATTCCTAGCTACCTGTTAATGGCCGGTATGGCATTTAATATGCAAACATTTCTGTATGCCTTCATTCTACCAAACCGGTAAAGGATAGGATCTGAAGCAGTTTTGCCAGACTTAGTAAGAGAATACCTTTCACAAGGAGAAAAAAAATGAAACATGAAAAAAAGCTAGAAAAACTGGAACAGCTCGCCAGGTTGATTCGCTATTACATCCTTGTTTCGACCACCCAAGCCGGCTCCGGTCATCCGACCTCTTCCCTGTCGGCCACAGATTTAATGATTGGATTGCTCTTCGGCGGATCCTTTAAATTCGATGTGGACGACCCTGAGAATCCCAACAATGACCGACTGATATTTTCCAAAGGCCACGCCTCACCTCTTTTCTACTCTCTCTGGGCCGCAGCCGGAAAACTGGAAGAGAAAAACATGATGACCTACAGGCATTTCGGCAGCCCCCTTGAAGGTCACCCTACCACTACTTTCCGCTACACCGATGCGGCGACCGGCTCTCGGCCAGGGTTTTTCAATCGGCGTGGGCATGGCGCAAAACGCCAAGCTCGACAACCTTCCCTACAGAACGTACGTCCTGCTCGGCGACAGCGAGATGGCCGAGGGCTCTCAATGGGAATCGATACAGATTGCCGCACATTATAAACTGAACAATCTGATCGGAATTCTGGACGTTAACCGTTTGGGACAGCGAGGTGAGACCATGTATGGACACGACCTGCACGCCTATGAAAAAAGGTTGTCCGCTTTCAACTGGGAAACCATTGTCATTGATGGTCACCATCTCCCGGAAGTGCTAGAGCTGCCTATGAAAAAGCACTCATCACCAACGGTAAGCCCACCATGATCATAGCCAAAACTATCAAAGGCAAAGGCGCACTCCCCTTTGAAGACAAGAACGGCTGGCACGGCAAGGCTCTTGACAAGGATATGATAGACAAAATTTTTCAGGGTTGGGGCGCAATCGCGACTGGCCTGCGCAGAAAGCAAGTATTCAGTTTTTTACTGCAGAATTTTCAAGGGTGCTCTGAACGGTCAAAGGAGCCGTAACGAAATGAGTGAAAATGGTCTGGTTTTTTCGTAAAGGCTCTTAATATGGAAAGCATAAGGATAGGAGGAATTATGTTTCGTATCTACGGCAAATATTGGTGGTCATTTTTGTTGCGGGGAATCCTGGCAACAGTCTTTGGTATTATTGCCATATTTCTTCCGGGAATCACCCTTGAGGTGATGACTGTTTTATTGGGTGTCTTCCTGGTAATCGACGGTCTGACTTCTTTTTTCGTCTCAGTTCGTAGCAGAGGGAGAGGATTACATGGGGGATCACTGCTCCTTGAGGGACTAGCCGGCATTATTGTAGGAATTCTCACATTTGTCTGGCCGGGTATCACAGTGCTGGCTCTTGTTCTGATAGTCGCTTTTTGGGCAATGGTCACGGGAGTGCTTGAAATAATTGCCGCTGTAACTCTCAGAAATGAGATTAAGGGAGAGTGGCTCCTGGGATTAAGCGGCATCATTTCCATTCTGTTCAGTGTCGTTTTGTTTGTGCATCCTGGAGTCGGTGCCATGGCACTAATCTGGATGATTGGAGTTTATGCGATAATGTTCGGGGTAGCGATGATTTTTCTCGGGCTTCGACTCCGCACACACAAAGTTATTGTCAATATCTGAGATTATCCTAGGCAGTCTTCGCGCTGTCGTGCTTTTCAACTCGATTTATCAAGAATAAACATCAATGCAACTTGACTTTACCTGGACAAATCCCTCTTATGAGATTTTTCCAGCGCAAGAGGATGATATCCTGAAACATAGGACTTCCGAGGTTACCTTTGTGGTTACGCTGTTTGTCAGAAAACATGCTTGACTTAGCTTTCTACACTTTGACAGAAGTCAAAAAAGCACGGTTGTGAGCGGTCTGTGCAAGGAGTTAGGAATCATTCGCCAGACACTGTATCGACATTTCGGTCCAGATGGTGCACTCCGAAGATGGGAAAAGGCTGCTGGACAAATTCCGCTGGTTTGGGCTTAGAGAACCCCTGGATAATAATATTTGTGAACATACCCTCAAAAAACCAAACGAGAGGGACAGGAGAGCTCCGGCCGCCTGCCGGCTTATGGGTGGGGAGAAAAGATGAATATCGGTTAAAAATAATGTAAGTCCATTTCGGCATAATAATTGCGTTTTTTATTTTATCTTTATTTGAAAATGAAGCGGCTTTATCAAAGGAGGGTGAAATCAGATTAAGCCCTACCGTGAATGCAAACAGGAGGTAGCTATAAAAAAAATAAAACTTCAAGCGATATGAAGATTTCGGGCAAAGAAAACATAGAAGACGATGCACTAGACCGCGATAAGTCCGGACAGGTATCTGTATCACCTGGAGACAAAGAAAAACCTTCCTATACCTAGTTAGATGGGTTCTGCAAATCACCTCATTTCAAAGCGTTGCATTTATTTGTATCCAACCAGGAAAAAGTGGTGCCAATGGCGGCCGGCTTGCAACCCTTTGGGTACGAAGTATCTCCCTGATTCCTTGGTTCTCCATCAGATCCTTCAATCGCCTTCATAAATTTTTCATTACCAAAAATCACCTGCCCGACGGCTTTTTCCCATGGTGATGATTCGTCTGCCAATCCTTTTCTTACAAACTCGCGATAGTTCTCTCTCACTTTTTCTATTTTACAAAGCTGACCGGGAATCCGGTCAACAGTGATGAATTCAGGAGCACTTTTACCAAAGGCCGTTGGAATATAACCTCTCCAACGCCACTCCTCCGGTCATTTGCACGGCCTAGCCTACACAGGATTGTTCACTATAATAGCGTCAAAGTTCAAGTAGATGCGCATCCCGCTCTGCAAGTATCGCTTTAAAACGACCTTGAAAAACGTGGGCAACTTTATTGTGAATTCTATTGGTGAA
Source organism: uncultured delta proteobacterium (assembly GCA_963796255.1). Lineage (GTDB taxonomy): Bacteria > Desulfobacterota > Desulfobulbia > Desulfobulbales > Desulfocapsaceae > Desulforhopalus_A. The sequence continues at coordinate 114,471 of CAWCLE010000025.1, forward strand.
CTGCGTATATATTCCATTGAAAGAGTTAAAAGACCAGATCCTATTACTATAATGCTAATCTGATGCATAGGCTCTAGAGCCAGTGGCCGAAGGTGAAGATGGGTGATTCGGGTTGATCGGAAGACTGGATAATGGATCAATTCCTCTTAAAACGATGTCCGCTCCAGCAGGATACGATCTTCTCTAACAGGATTTTGAGTAGTGAAACAACGTCGGAAAGACAGCAAAGACGGATCGCCTTTCCCGTTGCCGGTGCGTTGTCCTGAAATATCATCTTAACTGCCTGTAAGATTTTTGCCGAAAGGTTCCTGGTATGCCATGAAAACCAGGCATGACACCTGCGTCAGCCGCCAATCCGTTGAGTATGGAGTATGGCATGGAAATTGAAAGTATACAACGACAGTGAAATCAAAATTCACGGCAGCGTCCTACAACCAGACAACTTTGATGATTTGAAACCCGGAACCGGTGTTTCATTCACTGCCGCAACGGGGCGAGAAGGTTTGCAGGCGACCATGGTGCAGATTGTTCAAAAATCACCGGCTCACCCACAGGTAACAGATGAGGGAGAAGAGAGTATTTCACCATTGGGGTGTCAGCGGGAGAAAAATTAGGCGTCAACGCTTGATGAAGGAGGAAAAATGCTTCAAAAAAATATACCAACCCAAATACCCAGCATTCATTACGATGGCGGTGAGATGCCAAAACTTGGACTCGGCACCTGGGAACTTAAAGGTAAATCCTGCAGCCAGATTGTGGAAATGGCCCTTAACATTGGATACCGCCATATCGACACGGCTCGCATGTATGAAAATGAAAAGGCGGTCGGTCGGGGTCTTGCGGATTCCGGTCTGCCTCGGGAAGACTTCTTCCTGACAAGCAAGGTCTTTCGTGACAGTCTGGCCCCAAAGGATGTGCGAACATCCTGTGAAGCCAGCTTGAAGGATCTAGGCACAGACCATCTCGATTTGCTACTGATCCACTGGCCGAATGACGCCGTGCCGCTGGCCGATACCCTTGGCGCCATGTCCGACTTGCGTGTAGAGGGAAAAATCCGCCATCTCGGCGTGAGCAATTTTACATCGAAATTGCTGCAGGAAGCGGCCGAGCTTACCGACTCGCCCATTTTTTGCAATCAGGTTGAATTTCATCCGCTGCTTGATCAGCGCAAACTCCTGGCGTGTCAATACGATCTGGATATTCCGCTGGTGGCACACTCCCCATTGGCGCAAGGACGCATTCTGCGTAATCGCGTGCTCATCGATATCGCAAAGAAATATGAATTGTCACCGGTCCAGCTGGCCCTGCATTGGATCACCCAACATGAACGTGTGGCGGCGGTGCCCAAGACTTCCTCTGAAACGCATCTGCATGAAAACCTCGACATCTTCAGCATCCATCTTGAGAGAGATGATATTGAAGCCATCGATGCGCTGCAGGGAAATGATCGATGCATAGACCCCGATTGGGCTCCCGAATGGGATGTTCCGGACGCTGGGTAGGTTTTTGAAGCCGGAGTAACAACTAAGAAACAGGAGGTAGGCATGAAAGCAATGGTGGCAGAAAAGTTTGGAGAACCGGATGTTTTGAAAATGCGCGAGATTGAAATGCCGGAGCCCACATCAAGGCAATTGCTTGTCAAGGTTGTAGCAAGTTCGATCAATCCCGTCGATTACAAGATCCGCCAAAAGGGCGATGAGTTCGGACTCTCAGCACCGCTGGTACTGGGCTACGACGCCTCTGGCGTGGTGGAACGCGTCGGTTGTGAAGTGAGCGAATTCAAACCGGGCGATGAGGTTTTCTATACCGCGGAAATTTTCGAGCAAGGTTGCAACGCGGAGTATCACGTGGTCGACCAGGACATCGTGGTACTCAAGCCCGAGAACCTTTCACACGAACAAGCGGCATCATTGCCACTGGCCGGATGTACCGCCTGGCAGGGTCTCGTTGTCCGGGCCGGCGTTCGGGCCGGTGAGCGTGTGTTGATCCACGGGGCGGGTGGCGTCGGTTCGCTGGCCGCACAGATTGCGGTGGCCGCCGGGGCGGAAACCTATGTTTCGTGCAGCGACTACATGATTGAGGAAGTGCAGAGCTGGGGCGTGGCCGCCGCGATCGACCACAAGAAGGCATCGTTTGCAGATGTGGTGATGGATGCCACAGCAGGCGAGGGGGTTGATATCGTCTTCAATACGGTAGGTCAGGATCTTTTAACACGCAGCATTCCCGTGACCAGTTCGTTCGGCACTTTGGTCTGTCCTCTCGATCCGGGTGGAACGTTGTCGGGCGCCTACCGAAAGAATCTTTCCATCGAACTGCTGTTCATGCAACGCGAACGCAAATCCATGCTAGCCTTGCGCCGCATGGCCCTAAGAAAAAAGATCCACCCGCTTGTTGATTCCGTGGTCGCTCTGGAAGATCTCGCCCAAGCACATGTAAAGCTTGAGCGAGGAGGTGTGAAGGGAAAGATCGTGGTGCGGATATAAGCGGCGAAAAGACTCAAATCCCATACATCAAAACCAGCGCCCTCGACAACTGAAGGCGTGGAGATACTCATGGTGACAATCAGAGCAGCGTCCACGTAAGTTGTCCTGATCAAGGTCGCCACCAAGCGGGGCACCATCTGAAAGGGCCTGACAAATCTGTCCTGATAAACCGGATTAGTCCATCCAGACAGGACAAAAGAAATATTTCGACATCGTCTTTTTACCCGTCGAGAAAGACTTAGGACTGTGGCATACAACTTGCTGCCCATTTATTTGCGAGTCATGCTCTTTAATAGTAAAGCTCACCGACTATCAGTCATTTTTTAGATAAAGAGGTCCATGACCAAATTTTGTTAAGGTCATCTACTCCAGATCGTCATACGTCAGTTCGCGGAGTTGTTTTAAAATTGCGCAACGTAAAACTTGTTCAGCGGTCATCCCATCCCGTCCAGTGTCCGTTCTACGACCTTTTTTGAGATCGGCAAAGGCCATATCTAAGAACTCAAGTTTGGCATCAAGAATGAGAGACATCTGTTCAAGTTCCTTTGGCCCGGGGTTTTACCGGATAAATTCTTTGTGTTTGGAACCGCCTGCAAATTATGTGATTCTATTATTGCATCTGCAACAGAGATTTTATTTGATAGTATATTGGTTATTAGTAATTGAATATCATACACGTGATCAATGTGAGTTCCTGGATTTGCTCCTTTGTTCTTAGCTTGCATCGATTTTGTTACTGAATTTGTTCTTAACAAGTGGTCAATCCCTACTCTCTTATCCCTTTCGTCTATTTTTTGATCCGGTAATTTTTATCATTCTAGCTTTTATATCCTGATCATTAGGATTTGGATTAGGCTCCACTTTTGGATATTTAGTAGTCATATTGCTTTTGGTTATTTTGTTTTTTATTGTAAGTTCTATTGATGAAATTGACTTTATTTTCGATTTCTAACGTCACGCCTGACCAGACGCTGGGAGCTGCGCGAGCGCGGCTTTCAGCGGTATGGTCGAGGCGGTCGTTCTGCGATCCCAATCTACAAGGAGTTGATCAGCGCCCCTTGGAACTCGTTCAGCACTCCCGAGATACGGGGGGCCATACCTCCCCCACCAAGTCTCGTATCGAGTCGTGAGCTTCGCAAACCTATCTTGGACTTGATCCTTGGCTGACCGTGCGCCGGTCAAATGGTTGAAAAGCCCACCGACCACATCGTTCTGTGTCACAACGGCCTCTTCCGGGAACGGAATCTCACGGACCGCCTCAAGAACGACTTCAGTGAGATGATCTGCCTGCTGGTTGACTCCAAGTTTCCTTGCATCTTCTTCGTATTCGCCGACGAGCGTCGCGAGGCGATCGGCACAGTCAGTTCTAATTCTTTCAAATTCCGTTCGGTCAGTCAGAGATTTATGGCACTCCATTTGCGGCTAGATTTCTGGGCATAATTTTGAAATTTTAAACGTGTCAGAATGCTCCTTTTCGGGCAGGTATTTTAGGGATGGGTACATGATAAATGTTCAGGAATTACACCTCAACTTGGAGATCTTGGCGCGCTCTTAGTATTCGGGCAGTGCAAGCTTCGACCCCCAGGCACTATGATACTGATGTGAAATCAGTCATGGTAGATACAGAGGACGCAAAGCTTGCTCAATACTTGAATATCATTTTTTTGCGTTTATTGTAATAATTTGGAGGTGTAATTATATGAGAAATATCTTTCTTCTGATAACAACAATTCTTCTTCAGGGTTGCTCTGTATTTGGTATCCGTACTGTTGAAATTCTCAATTATCAGGTTTTGGAAAAAGACGGTAAATTCGACATCCGTCAATATGAAGATTACTGGGTAGTACGGACAGAGATTGATGACGAGTATCAGAAAAGTACAGGCAAGGCCTTTCGATTGCTGTTTAATTACATTTCCGGAAAAAATAAGCAACAGGAAAAAATTGCAATGACTGGCCCTGTTATACAACAGGAGAAGGGTGAGAAAATTGCAATGACCGGCCCCGTAATCCAGCAAAAAAAAGGGAAAAGTTGGATAATGGAGTTTGTGCTCCCATCAAAATATAACACGATACAACCTCCAGACCCTCTCGACCCTGATGTGAGCATTGTCAAGGTTCCAGGGTACAAAGCTGCTGCAATCAGTTATAGCGGTAACTTACGAGAAGAAAAATACAATACCAAGACAAAAGAACTCCTGGATATTGTTAAGTTAAAGGGACTGCAACCCATTGGCGAACCATTTTCTGCTGGGTATGATCCACCCTGGACGATCCCTTTTCTTAAACGGAATGAAGTCCTCATTGTTGTAGAGTAATTTTTATTCTCTTTGAGTGTGCCGATACGGCAAAGAAAATGCGCAGATATTTTTGGCCTACATACATATGGCAGGTATTTAAGTAAATCTTTTATTAACTACCTGCCTGTAGCCACTGTAAACTCTACCCTTACAAACGATTTATCTAAAAATATGCCCACCCTAAGCCAGCGCTTATTGATCAATATCTTGAGGTAATAGATAAGCTGAGATAAAAGCTCGGCAAAGGGTTTTTCTCTTAACGTTAGCCGTCTCCTTCGGGGGCGGTTTTTTTATTGTATACTGTAAAGATACGCGTTACAATAAAACATGATCAAAAGCTTTCAACATAAAGGACTTGAGAAATTCTACACAACCGGCAGCACGGCAGCTATCCAGGCTAAACATGCACCCAAGCTGAGAAGGATACTTGGTATGTTGGATGTTGCAACAAAAGCTGCAGATGTTGGCCTGCCTGGATTCAGGCTGCATCCTTTAACGGGAAAGCAGAAAGGTTTTTTCTCGGTATGGGTGAACGGCAATTGGGGGGTTATTTTTCGATTTGTCAGTGATGATGTCGAGCTGGTAGATTATCTGGACTATCATTAAGAGGAACAATATGAGTGCAATGTATAATCCTCCCCATCCGGGGGAGATCATTAGAGAAGATGTTTTGAAAGCCGAAGGCATAAGCGTGACTGAGGCGTCCCGACAACTCGGAATTTCTCGCGTCACCTTGTCCCGGTTGTTGAACGGCAAGGCAGGCGTTTCTGTAGATATGGCCTTACGCCTTTCCCAATGGCTCGGCACAACGCCTGAACTTTGGCTGCGCATGCAGGATGCTTGTGACCTCTGGCAGGCCGGGAAAACAAAACGCCCGAACGTGAAACCTCTGCAGGACAGAAGCATTTTGTGCGACATGGTCTGAGGATACGGTCTGTTCCGCTAGACCGGCTAATCTAACAAAAGTGGTCGAAGCACCCAGAAATTTTGGTTTTTCCGGTGTTTTTGAACATATGATAACACCTGGAAGTTTGAAACTGCCTAAGGTAACCAGCTGATTGCCTCAACCTTCCTTCATGCAAAAACCTCGGTCAATTTCTCGGTCTTTCGATAATCTTTCGAGATCCAGTTTAAATAACGAAAATGTACCTGACTATCGGGGTCAGTTTTTCTGGAATGTGCAGGTATATAGCTGACATAAAATCCAGTTACCTAATTATCTCGGCAAGGTGAATGGTTCAAAACCATCAGGTGGATCAAGACGCTCTATGGATAAAGGATGCTCTCTGGACGACAGCAGTTTCTTGTTCGCTGTTAGCAACGGCAAGTTGCGATTCTGAACTATTAAGAACTTTCTAAGATACTGTTTGGCAATCTTATTTTGCGCAAATGGTTATGCTACAATGTCGAGAAGGCGTGTTCCCTTTTCATCGATTATTGAGATATTCCCCCAACTGGCGGAACCCTTATCCCCGAACCAGCAAGGGACTGACTATCACCGATGGTGGAGGTGCAATACACCGCGCATATTTAATACTGAACCACCGTTACTGTTTTCTCTCCAGCGCCTTGTATAACTTTAGTCTTTCCAGCAGTTCATTCATCTGCTCAGTTGTCTGGTACCGGCCATTGGCAAACACTCCGTAATCACCACCTCCCGCCATGGCTGAGGCAAAGCGGGTTGAGTTCGCATAAAAGAGCCAGACCGTCGTCCACATCCTCTCACCCTCCTCATCGAAAATGTTGGCATGCTGAGGTAAACCTTGTTCATAATCCCCCTTCCAAATATCAAGCATGATCTTTGTTGCTTCAACGGTTTGTCGGTTGCTTGTTTCAATCGTGTTTTCCAGCCTCTTGAAATGACTGTCAACCCACTGGGTGCTGTGACAGGAGAGGCACACTGTTTTCATGCGATCATTACGCGCTTGCTGCTCCTCTTCGTTGATCACAAATGCGGCCACAGGTTCACCGGTAAGTTCAACCGCAATCGGCAGCCCCAAGGAGTTGACGACACCGCGCAAATCAGCCTTTATCGGATGAGGATGAGCGTACGGGACACCAAATAGCCGCCAGGCGAGTCGGTCATTATACTTGTGGGTACGTTCGGCAATAACAGTTTTGTCAGGCGACACCAGAAGACTGGCATGGCAGGCCGCGCAGGTCGGTGCGGTAAAATCTTTGCCCACTGTCCAGGGGACAGCGGTAAAGTCGTACTCTTTCTCTTCTGATTTGAATATATTCCCATGTTTGCTGACCTCGTAGACCTTGTAGGCAGGAACGTCAGGACCTTTATGGCATTCCGAGCAGGTGTAGGGTTTGCGAGCCGTAGCAACAGAAAAATCATGCCTGGGATGGCAGGACGTGCAAGCACCTTTGCTCCCATCAGGATTGATGCGCCCCACGCCTTGGTTTGGCCAGCCTTCCAAATCGGGAAACTGAAGTTCGCCATAATCCGTATCTTTGGTGACCAACCCTTTCACTTGTATTTTGGTGCCATGGCAATAGAGACATGATTCATATTCGGTCAACTGGTTGCTCGAGCCGAGCTGCAGTTTGCTGCCATGGTAAGTATAGGTGCTGTTCACCGCTTTGGTGAAATCCTGATACAGGGTATTATCCACCAAATTTCCATAGGCATGCGCCATAAGGTTGTCTGCATACTGTGCAGCTTCCACCGTGTGGCAGGTTGCACAGTCTGCTGAACTGACGACGACATTAATCTGATAGCCATTATGCTCGAATGAGTCGGCATGCTTGTCGGTACGCAGAGAGTGGCATTCGTAGCAGCCCACCGCGACATTCAGCAGATTTTCCGGCACAGTTTCTGATGTTATCCGTCGTTCAAGCGCTGGTTTCGCCAGCCCTAAAGCCGGAGTCTGCTGACTATGACGGCTTTTTAGCCAAGATGCGACAAGACCTGGGTGCAGTTCAGAGTGACAGCCAAGGCATTCTTCCGTCTGCGCACTAATATTCAGTTCGGCACAAACGAATGGAGCACCCTGCATACAGATAAAAACAAGGAGAAAATATCGTACGAGCGGTTTCATTTCACCTCCATTCTTTCGGCTTACTCGCGCCCTCAAATAGATAACTGCCTGCCACAACATGCTGGCTCTATCCGGCAAAGATTACTAAAAAGGTGGCGATTGTGAGATTATAAGACATCGATATCTATAGGAGTCTTAGAGAATAATCTAGCTGAACAAAACACCTTTAACTCATTTCTTTAGATCTACATTTTCGTGTTAGATTTTGCAACCTTTTTCCCACCTGCGATATCCTGCTGACGTCTTTATCTGGTGCCAACGAGTTGCGCGGTACGTTGCCGACAAAACCACAGGCTTTGGTAGTGAGCCTTTAACGCAATAAGTCCCGGACCACACGAGTGAATGTCACCCGACACAATTCTCGAAAAGGATCCAAACGAAATATTATAGCCCATTATGACCTTGGCAATACGCTGTACAAGTCGTTTCTCGACCAGACCATGATGTATTCGGCTGCGATCTACCCAAAGGAGTCAAGCAGTCTTGAAGAAGCATCCTTTCACAAACTTGAGACCATTTGTAGCTCTATGGTCGCACTTCTTCAACGACTAGTCCACAACCCTCTGATGCGCATAACTCTCTGGGCAGCGGCCTACCTGCCTCTCTGCTGGCTGGCATTGATACGCATTGAAAAAATTGTTTCCAGGCATTGATTTTGTTTTATCAGAGGATTTTTTCCCTCAATAGAGTTAGTATTCTCCTCGCACAGTAAAACAAACAGTCAGGAAGGAGTGCATCACAGTGAAACGGATTGTGATCTATGGCGGCTCAGGCGGGATCGGCTCGACAACCGCCAGGCTTTTACGGGCAAGTGGACACGAACTGCACCTTGTTGGCAGGAATGAGAAAAAGCTTTGAACGCTTGTCTCGGGGCGATTGTACAATCACTCAGGAAAAACGAAACGGTATCCTTGGTTGGCTCTGGAACCTTTTCAACCTCGAAGAGAGAAGCCAGGACTGGACGAAATCCACAAACCGGTCAATCAATCAAGATTCCCGCAAAAACTGTCGTTAAGTTCAAAGCGAGTAACCAGCCCGCCCTCGTTCCGAATGAAAATATTATTGATACCAGAAACGATATTCCTATGCCGGAGACAAATGCTAGTATGTGTTCAGGCCAAAGGGCAGCAGTGATACATGCGGCACTCTCTCTTCAATCGTACCTTGGCCCCATTAATATCGAATTCTTGACAAAAAAGCACATTAACCTTACTCTAAAGTAAGATTTATAATATAGTAAGGAGAACGTCATGGCAGTAGCAACGCTCACAACAAAGGGGCAAGTAACTATCCCAAAAAAAATTAGAGAATCGTTAAAACTTCATACTGGGGATAAAATCGAAATTATTGTCACAGAAAATCGAGAAGCCATAATGAGACCTATCTCTAAAAAAGTAGATGATCTTTTCTGTAAACTACACAAGCAAGGCAGAAAGCCCGTCACTCAAGACGCAATGGATGGTGCCGTCAGAAATAGAATGAAGAACAAATTCAAATGAAAGGAATTGATACTAATATCCTTGTTCGTTTTCTTGTCGGTGATGATGAGCCACAAGCAAAGACGGTTTACAATATTTTCAGAAAGGCAGAATCCAATAAACACGAACTATTCGTACCTTTACTGGTAATTTTAGAATTAATCTGGGTACTGGAATCGGCTTACGAGGTATCAAGAGAAGATATCCTTGATTCCATAAGCGAATTGCTCCTAATGCCCATTTTAAAATTTCAGCACCAGTCAGCTTTGCAACTATTCACACAATCCGCACGCGGAAACAGTTTTGATCTTTCGGATTTATTAATTGCTTGTTGTACACAAGAACATGGTTGCGAGACTGTATTAACTTTTGACAAAAAAGCATCAAAATTCAGTCTATTTGAGATGGCAAAATGACACAAACAATCCTGAACATGGATGAGTCCACGAGGGACTGCCAATAGAGTAAATCTCAGGTGATTTTCCAGGTGATTTGCGATGTATTTTAATGTTTTTTTATTGCCCTATAACTAGCTAAAAACAGGTGGAAAGCGCGCTACAAAAGAACTTCTCACGCCGGTAACAGGGGTTCGAGTCTCCTTGGGATCACCACAATGCAACCACTTAGCGAAAATATCGCTAAGTGGTTTTTTGATTGTCCGCTATTAGTTGGTGGGTGCACTCAAAGCTTTGTTCTGATTAGTTGCGGTCAGATCAATGGTCACGTAATAAACGGCCTCGGTTTTGCCGAATGAACCACCGAGACCCTCAGATAAAACAACCATACATGTTTTATTCGGTTTGATGAAGGCCATCATGGTATCTTTAGAGGAAGCCTCGCCAACCATCTTCCATTTATTATTGCGCATGGAAGTAAGGATATAGTCTTTGAGGGAACCGATCTGCACTCGACCACTGTAGCTGTGAATACCGCCCTGGAAGGAATCGGTCCGCAAAGCGATGCTTTTATCCGGGGATAAAGTCATCTCCAGAGGCAATTCGATATCACCATAACTTTCTACCAAGGTGGTCACTGAAGCCAGACCATCGCTTGCCGGAGGCGTACTCGAGGCGCTTCCTCCCATCATACTGTTAGAGCATCCGCCGAGCATTCCCAGCAACACCAATAGAGCCAATACCCCGCCTACTTTCTTGCCCACAACTTTCAGTTGCCTCATCTGCATAATCACTACCCCCTTGTTTAATTATTAAACGTGATTTCCAACGGTTCTTTCGGTATATATCTCTAAGTCCTGCCGTTCGCGTATCCGTATCCCCCAAACATGAACGAAAAAAATAAATAAATCAACAAGAAACAATTTGCCGGAATTTATACCATAATATTTGATATATTTGAACAATTTTAACTTTACCTCCGGCTCCAAAAAAATTCCTTCGCCGATAGGAGATCTTACAATATGTCTGCCCCTAAAAATACTCTGCAGATAAAGCAACTGCCGATTCGTCTTGGTCAATTTCTCAAACTTGCCGATCTTGTGCAAGATGGATTGGAAGCAAAAATAAGGATTCAAAACGGGGAGGTCATGGTCAACAACCTGGTGGAAACCAGACGTGGAAAGCAGCTACAACACCTGGATGAGATTATCATCGATCAACAGATATGGATCGTGGTGTTTCCTGAGTAAAAGATTTTTTACCAGTCTATCAATGCCTACAGGGAATACACACCCACCTCGGATTCCATGCCGCGCAACAGCATACCTTTCCCCGGGCCTGATCTGCAGGTTTTCCACATAACCCGCGGCCAGACCACGATAAGCGACAACTTTTAAGGATTTGGCAAGCTCATCGAACATCATCACCGACACCGACGGAACATTGACCGCCCGGGCTACCGCCATCGGCTACTTCCTCGTAGATCTCCTGCTCGCTATCGGCAGATACGGCAGATCTGCTTATCTGATCAAGCATCCAAATTGGTCACCAGCCCGTTCTCCCATCGTCTGAGCATCTCCAGCAAAGTCCGTACGCCGATCCCGGAAGGACCTTTAGGAATATATGTTTTTTCAGTAAAATCCCAGGCAGTTCCGGCGATATCCAGATGCGCCCAGGGCACCTTATCGACAAATTGATGGAGGTATTCCGCCGCCGTAATACATCCTGCCGGCCTGCCCCCGGTATTTTTAGTATCGGCAACTTTTGATTCCAACTGTTTGGCATACGCTTTGCCCAGCGGCAGACGCCAGAGAGGTTCACCACAGACCTCGCCGGCTTCAAGCAGTTTATCCGTCAGGACATCGTTATTGCTCAACAGTCCCGAATAATGGTGACCAAGGGCGATAATGACGGCTCCGGTAAGGGTGGCCAGATCGATAACGCAGGAGGGTTGGAACATTTCAATGCCATAGGCCAGAGCGTCGGCCAGGATTAGGCGACCTTCCGCATCGGTATTTTCGATCTCCGAGGTGATTCCGCCATAATGGGTGATAATATCGCCGGGTTTCACTGCCGCTCCACCAGGCATATTGTCGGTTGAGGGAATGAGGGCTACCACCCGCACCGGCAATTTTTCCCGAGCGATGGCCTCGATGGCCGCAAGAACTGCGGCACCACCGCACATATCATACTTCATGTCCATCATTCCCTGGGCCGGCTTGATGCTAACTCCCCCTGAATCAAAGGTAAGCCCTTTGCCGACGAGCAACACCGTATCGCTTTCTTTCTCTGGATTATAGTCAACTACGACCAGCTTCGGCGGCTCCTCCGAACCCTTATTGACGGCCAGAATTCCCCCCATTTTAAGCCTCACCATATCGGCTTTATCTAAAACGGTGCAACCCAGTTTCAGCTCTTTGGCGAGCTTTTGTGCGTATTTGGCAAAATGGGTCGGGGTCCAACCATTACCCGGCTCATTGGCCATATCCCGAGCTACGCAGGCGGCAACTGCGCTGCTGCGTCCCCTTCCCGCCGCCTTCTTTATGCCTGTTCCAGCTGCAGTTGACAATATTTCGATTTCCTTGAGCCCGGCATATGTATCCTCATCCATTTTCTTATATTTTAGAAACTGGTAGGCACCAAGAAGTGTTCCTTCGGTGACAAATTCGCCTATGACATCAGCACCAAGCCCGGCAAAATCGGCAAGGCACAGGGCGACAGTGGCGATTTTATTCTGCCGACAATGAGTGGCAACGCTCCCACCGGCAATTCTCAATATCTCCGCAGTCGCATCCACCTGTGAGAATTCGGCCATATCCCCCAGACCAATCAGTAAGAGCCTTTGGCACTGCAGCGCTTTTTTTGCACGACCCATGTCCGGATACAGCAGCAGAGACTGCTCTTTTTTGCCGCTAAACTCTTTTACATCCTGCAGCCACTGCATCATCGGCCCAGGGAGCCTGTCGCAAATGAGTTCGCCATCCGTATTGCGGGCAACGAACATCACCAGAAGCGGGCCGGAATAGTCCTCAACTTTTTTTTGGGTAACAACTAATTTTGCGGTCTTCATTCTGCACCTTTATAATGTTTTATTTTCTCGCGCTTTAGTAATCGGTCATTTACAATATAAATCAAATATCGATAGAAAATAGGGATATATTCACTTACCACTCCCTTCCCACAGGTTCTGCCGTTTAATGACCAAATAAACTTTATCAGGTAAACGTATTGAGGTTTTATGAGCGTGTTGCATACATTACTTATTTCCATTTCCCTTGCCATAACTATCTCCGCCCTCTGCTCGATTTGTGAGGCAGTATTATATACCGTAACTGCCAGCCAGGTAGAGATGTTACGAAAAAACGGCAATCCGGCGGCTGAACATCTGCAGGGTCTGCGCGCCGATATAGAACAACCGATTACGGCAATATTGACGCTGAATACCATTGCCAATACGATAGGTGCTTCGGTTGCCGGAGCCGCAGCGGCAAGACTTTTTGGTGATGAAAATCTTATCCTCTTCTCTGGGATATTCACCCTGTCGATTCTTATTTTTTCAGAAATATTACCGAAAACCATCGGTGTAGCCTACGCCTTCAGGCTGGCGCCAACCATTACCTATCCCCTGCGAGCGATGGTATTTTTGCTCAAGCCGGTGGTCTGGCTGTCAAGGTCGATGACTAAACTGCTGCCGCAGCGGGTTGAAGACAGTATCTCCTCGCAGGAATTACAGACGATTGCCGCTCTTTCCCGGCAATCGGGCGATATCGAAGAAAATGAAGCGCAAGTTATTAACAACATCCTCGATTTAAAAGAAAAGATTGTGCGGCAGGTAATGACCCCACGGACGGTAACTTTTTCCATCAATGAACATATAACCGTCGGCAATGCCATGGCCACCTTGACCGAATTGAGCAGTCACAGTCGTATTCCCGTTTATAATCGGGAGCCCGACAACGTCACCGGAATCGTCATGCGCAAGGATGTGCTGCAGGCGGCCGCGGAAGGGAAAAACAAGTTAAAGCTATCCCGGTTCAAGCGCCCCGCCCATTTCGTTCCGGAGACTGCACCGCTGCATCGGATCCTTATCGATTTTTTCGATCGACGGCAACATCTTTTCGTCGTCGTTGACGAGTACGGGACAATGACCGGGGTCATTTCCATGGAAGATGTACTCGAAGAAATCGTTGGCCGGGAAATCATCGACGAATCGGACAAGGCCAAAGATATGCGCGAACTGGCCAGATCAAGAAATATCGCTTCACGCCTCAGCCTTAAAAAAACCGGGCAAAAAGATAAAGATCAATCGGGGAAATCTTAGGTTTTTACGACACCATCAAGGTTTAGAGATCCAGGAACAGTTTGGCAATCAGGAAGTACATAAAAACACCGAGAATATCAATAGACGTCGTCACAAAAGGACCGGTCGCAATCGCCGCATCGATATCAAATCTTTTAAGTATAAGCGGGATGAGCGTTCCCAGGGTAGCCGACATGGCCATGCAGCAAAAAATTGACAGTCCGACAACAACCCCCAAAAGAGCCGGTTCGGGGAAACCAAAAAATGCGACAATGCCAAGAAATAAGCCATAGAGTAACCCCAGAATAAGCCCCACCCGCATCTCTTTCAAAACAACCCGATAGGATTCATCGAGATTTATTCTGCCGGTGGCAATTCCTCGCACCACAATCGTCGACGACTGGGTGGCGATATTGCCGCCCATCCCGATAACCACCGGGATAAAGGAGGCAAGGGCAATCATCTTGGACAATTCCTGTTCAAAAGAACCAATAATCAGCATAACCGCTACTCCGCCTATCCAGGAAGCGAGAAGCCAGGGTGCTCTTATTAAAGCGCTCTCCTTGGTGGATTTCAATAGGATTTCTCGATCCTTACCAGCCCCGGCCATCTGCAGAAAATCTTCTGTGGCCTCTTCCCTGATAACATCGATGATATCATCGACCGTGACAATACCCACCAGGGTATAATTGGAATCCACCACCGGCACCGCGAGGATATTGTATTTTGCAACAACGTGCGCAACTTCTCCTTGATCGGTGTCAGTAGCCACCGAGATGACATTGGGGTTCATGATGTCTTTAAGTTTTCTGCTTTCGGGATGCATCAGCAATTCGCGCAAGGAGACTACTCCGGACAATTTATGGTCGCCATGGGTGATATAGAGATAAAAGACCATCTCTTTTTCTGCGCTGCGTTTCTGGACGCTTTTTATTGCCTCGCCAACCTCCATTTCCTCGTCGAGATACATGAAGTCGGGCGACATCAGTCCCCCGGCGCTCTCGGGATCGTAGCGCAGAAGTTCCTCAACCTCATCCCGATCCTTCTGATCCATGTGTTCTCGGATTTCATCAGCGATGGGGTCAGAAAGCACCTCGAGAATGTCGACGGCGTCATCGGAGGGCATGTCGGACAGGACTTCCGCCATATACTGCGGGGTAAGCCTTTCGACCAGGGCGGTGACAAGCAGGTCGTCGAGTTCGCTTAAAAACTCACCAACCGAACCCAATTTGACGATAATATTAAAAACCGCCAGTCTTTCCGGTTCCGTCAAATGTCGATAGACCCAAGCCATGTCGGCAGAATGAGTCTTCTGGATGAGCCTCATCAGGTGCTCGGTAGCCCCACGCCTGCTCAGGCGTCTGACCATATCGAGGATGACAATGCCCTCATTGCCGATCAGTTCTGCCTTATTGCCTGTCTTATTGCTGCCTTCCATACCTTCTACCGTCGGACATTATAGAGGTTTATTGTAGGAGCAACCAGGGGATTCCGGGCGGATATTTTCGCTACAGCCTAAGAAAAGATCTCGCTAGAGGAAAAAAGTAGTTCTCTGCACAATGAAAATAATAAATGTGCCGATTACCATCGCAAAGAGCCCCAAAGACCGCATCTGACCAGGCCTGATGCCACTCAATTTTTTGAGCCAGTCCTGCATTGCCTCAGGCGCAGCCACATACGGCAAACCTTCCAGAACCAAAACAAGACCGATGAGAAGTATGAGTATTTTCATAACAAGTTATGTAACAAAACCCCGGATTTTTTTCAATATGGACTTAACAAAGCTTACGCTTTTGTGATAGATTTATTGTGATATGGTGTAATTGCATTGCTTTTTTATATCGCTCTTAATATTATAATGGTGCTGTTTACGCAATTACAGATCCTAAAAACAACCAAGCCCCCAATCTGGTAATATGAGCGAGTCATCAAAGAGTAAGTACAGCGAAGCCGGTGTAGATATCGATAAAGGCAATGCCTTCATTGAGGAAATCAAGGAGATTGTCGCGACTACTCATCAGCGCGGTGTCCTGGGGGGCATCGGTGGATTTTCCTCGCATATAGCCATCGATACCAACAAATACAAGAAGCCGGTTATCGTCAATTCAACTGATGGGGTGGGGACCAAACTGGCGGTTGCCCATATGTGTAACAAACACGACACCATCGGTATCGACCTTGTCGCCATGTGCGTCAACGATCTGGTGGTCGGCGGGGCCACCCCCTTATGTTTTCTCGATTACTTCGCAGTTGGCAAACTGGAAATATCCATTGCCAAAGCAGTTATTTCCGGCATCGCTGAAGGTTGTCGTCAGGCACACTGTTCCCTTGTTGGAGGAGAAACAGCCGAGATGCCGGGGCTCTATCAAGGCAAGGATTACGACCTGGCAGGATTTGTCACCGGCATTGTCGATCGAGATACCATTATTGATGGCTCGGATATTCGCGCCGGGGACCAGATCATCGGCCTTACTTCCAGCGGCTTGCACTCCAACGGCTATAGCCTGGTGCGAAAGATCTGTTTTGCCGATAATAACCTTGATGTCAAACAGCATATTGAAGAACTTGGCTGCGAACTGGGGGAAGAGTTGTTGAAACCGACCAAAATCTATGTCCAGTCGGTCCTCAATGTTTTAAAGAATTATCCCTTAAACGGCATGGTGCACAATACCGGCGGCGGTTTTATCGACAATATCCCGCGCATATTGCCCAAAGGCTATAAAGCAGTTCTCAATACCTCAGCCTGGCCGCTACCGCCGATCTTTCCCTTCCTGCAGAAACTGGGCGCCGTCCCCGAAGAGGAGATGTACCGCACCTTCAATATGGGGATAGGACTTTTGGTTATTGTCGATGAAGCACAGGCCAAAGATATCCAACATCACTTTCAAGCCGTCGGGGAGGATGCCTATATTATCGGTGAAATTGCGCCAATGGCCGATGGCGAGACGACCAGGGTCGAGATGCGGCCATAAAAAATAGCGCAGAGACAAGCTAAAAAGGAGAGTAACGATTTTTCGTTGCCCTCCTTTTTTTGTTTGATTATACGGCGCCGCAGTCGCTTGCATCACCCCTTATTTTTTCTAAAGCGTGGGGAATAACCGGTAAAACGACCTGCAGATTTTCTCTAACCGCTTTTAAACTGCCGGGCAGGTTGATTATCAGACTCTCTTTACGGATGCCGACCTTGCCCCGGGACAGCATGGCCCGAGAAGTTTTGGCAAGACTGGCACTGCGCATTGCCTCGGCCATGCCGGGGATCTCCTTGTCGATGACTAAAGACATCGCCTCCGGGGTGATATCCGAGGGCGAAACCCCCGTTCCCCCGGTTGTAACAATAAGAGATATTTTTTTGTCATCGACCAGGGTGATAAGGCTGTCGACTATTTTCTGATGGTCATCGGCGATAACCTGATACGACTCTAGGATATACCCTTCTTTGCTCAGAATCTCCTGGAGATAGGCACCGCTGGTGTCTTCTCTTTCCCCTCGCGAGCCTTTGTCGCTCATGGTAAGAACCGCAAAGGAATATTTGGCGTTCATAGCCGCTGCAACCTACCCGTTATCCTTATTTGTCTCGGCAACGATCTTCTCGGCAATCTGGCTCGGGACCTCTTCATAATGCGCAAACGAGATATTGAAACTGCCAAGCCCGCCGGTCATCGACGTCAGATCAGTCGCATAGGATAAAATTTCCGATTGCGGCACCTGGGCATTGATCACCTCGAGACCATCGGCCGAGTCCATGCCCATAACCTTGCCGCGACGGGAATTGAGATCGCCCATCACATCACCGACACTGTCTTTTCCTACCTTTATCTCCATATTCATATATGGTTCCAGCAGAACCAGGCCCGCCTCCTGAGCCCCTTTTTTGAATGCCAGGGAGCCGGCAATCTTGAAGGCCATCTCAGAAGAGTCGACGTTATGAAAAGAACCATCCACTAGGGAAATTTTCACATCAATAACCGGATAGCCGGCCAAGACCCCTTTTTCCATGGCCTCCTGTATACCCTTATCAACCGCCGGCCGATATTGTTGCGGGATGACCCCACCGACAATCTTATCTTCAAACTCGTATCCGCCGCCGGGCAAGGGTGCTATTTCTATCCAGCAATCACCAAACTGACCTCTGCCGCCACTTTGTTTCTTATGCTTGCCCTGCACCCGTGCCGTCGACCGGATGGTCTCCATATAAGGAATTTTAGGAGTACTCAACTCCATCTGCACCCCGAATTTACGCTTGATCTTTGACCCGACCACATCGAGATGCACCCTGCCGACACCGGATAACAGAACCTGCTTGGTCTGCGCCTGCCGGGTGAGCCGTAAGGTCAGATCCTCGTCCAGCATCCGAGTGATTGATGAAAAGACTTTTTCTTCTTCCCCTTTCTTGGCGCTAACAGCAAAAGAAATAACTGGTTGCAGCGGCTCGGGAGCGTCCAGGATAACCGGATTAGCAGCGTCGCACAGGGTGTCGCCGGTCGATGTTTCCTTAAGCTTGGCCAGAGCAATGATCATCCCCGGGCCGGCACTGTCAACCGGCTTCTGATCTTTTCCTTCGAGGACATAGAGCTGACCGAATCTCTCGGACTCTTTCTTGGTCGAATTATAGAAAGTATCGCCTTGTAACACCCCGCTGAAGACGCGTAAAATATTCAGACGGCCGGCATAGGGGTCGGCCATGGTCTTAAAGACCAGGGCGGAAAAGGGTGCATCGGCAATCGGCTCTATTTCAACGATTTCATCACTGCCGCTTTTCTTTGCGATAATTGTTGGTCGATCGGATGGACAGGGCATCAATTCGTTGATGGCATCAAGCAACGGAGCAGTTCCCTTGTTGAGTGTGGCCGAACAGACACAAACCGGAGCCAGCGCCGCACTCGCGATGGCTTTTTTGAGACCATTTAATAATTCTTCTTCGCCCAGTTCACCTTCTTCTAAGAATTTTTCAATCAGCTCATCATCGGTTTCGGCAACATTTTCCATCAAAGCTTCGCGCAAGGTAACAACTTCATCAGCCAATTCTGCAGGGATCTCGGTGGGTCGAATCGCTCCTTTTTCGCCATCATATAAAAATGCTTGGTTGGTGATGATATCGACATAGCCTTTGAAGTTATCCTCTGCCCCTATCGGCAAATGGATAATAACCGGATTAAAAGGGAGTGATTCCTTGATTTCATCTATCGTCTTTTGAAAATCGGCCCGTTCACGATCCATTTTATTGACGGCAATAATCGTGGGCAGGTTTCTCTCTTTAATAATTTTTGAGAACTTAATTGTCTGTCCCTTCACGCCGAGAACCGCACCAATGGTGAACAGGGCACTGTCGCAGACATGAGAGGCAAAGACCGTTTCATTGAGAAAATTATCATCGCCGGGGGTGTCGATGAGAAACACACTGTGTTTCTTCCAGCTGAAATTATGAAAACTAGTATTGATCGATATTTTTCTGGCAATCTCTTCATCCTCATAATCCATCGTTGCATTGCCGTCATCAACCCTGCCTAGTCTGTTGATTTTCCCGGCCGTAAAGAGCATCGCCTCTGCAAGAGAAGTTTTTCCACAATTACCATGACCAATTATTGCAATATTTCTGACCATATTTGTTTCCTGCATTAGTATCTCCTCTCAAACAACGATTTATCGTAAGCATTCTCCACCAGCCATTACATACGAAAGGCAGTACTCATATATTCAATTTCAAAATACAAAGTCAAGAGAGAACAGCGAGAGCAAAGTGTTTCAAATTTTTTTTTGAGTTTGACACAATTGATTCAAATCAAAATTATGATTTTGTGGCATATTTTTATCAGGCGGGGTATCCTGCCAACGCGAATTACTCTGTCAATGACACCCACCTGCTGGCCAGTCATGATAAAATAATAGAATAGAGTCCCGGCGTATCCTTTCTTTCCCGGGTGAGATTTTTCCCTAAATATTTTCGTTGCAGACAACCAATAAAAGCACCATAGCCGGATCGGCGGCCACTGTCGGCATCGCGGTAATGTGCAGCCGCGTCCTCGGCCTGGTTAGAGAACAGGTCTTCGCCGGACTCTTTGGCGCGGGCTATACCTACGACGCCTTCGTTGTCGCCTTCCGGATACCCAATCTGCTCCGGGATCTTTTTGGAGAAGGAGCACTTTCGGCGGCGTTCGTCACGGTTTTCTCCGCCTATGACACCAACCGCAGCCAGGAAGACACCTGGCGCCTGGCATCCAACCTTATCAACTTTATCCTGATTCTGCTCAGCATTATCACTTTGCTGGGGATTGTCTTCGCCGACTCACTGGTCGCATTACTGGCGCCGGATTTCAGCCTCATCGCCGGGAAAGCCGCCCTCACCACCTGGCTCACCCGGATAATGCTCCCTTTTCTTGTGGTTATCTCCCTTTCTGCAGTAGTGATGGGGGTTTTAAATACCAAGGGCCGTTTTTTTATCCCCGCCATCGCGTCCAGTTTTTTTAATCTCGGCTCGCTGATCGGCGGTACCAGTCTGGCTTTTATCCTGCCGCATTTCGGACAGCCGGCGATTGTCGGCATGGCCATCGGCACGCTGATCGGCGGACTGCTGCAGCTTGGTATCCAGCTCCCCGCTCTGTTGAAGACCGGCTTCAAATACCGGCCGGTTCTTGATCTCAGCGACCCCGGTCTGCACCGGATTCTCAAGTTGATGATTCCAGCTACTATCGGTCTTTCCGCCACCCAGATCAATATTTTTATCAATACCAACTTTGCCTCGTCCTGCGCTGAAGGCTCCGTCTCCTGGCTGTATTATGCCTTTCGGCTGGTCCAGTTGCCAATCGGCGTTTTCGGCGTGGCCCTGTCGATTGCGACACTGCCGCTGCTGGCACGACAGGCGGCCCAAAAAGATATCGCCGAAATGAAAAAGACCATGGTGTCATCGCTCACCATGGTCTTTGCCCTGACTATCCCGGCAACCGCCGGGCTTATTGTCTTGGCCGAACCCATTATCCGCCTGATTTTTGAACATGGCGCCTTTACCGCGGCCGATACCCTGGCAACCGCACAGACCCTTGCACTCTATTCAATCGGCCTGTTTGCTTATTCGGCCAATAAAGTTCTGGTTCCTGCTTTTTACGCCCTCGATAAGACCCGCTTTCCAGTCATTGCCAGCTTTATGGCAATTCTTTTCAATATCATCATCATCAAATTGACCATTGACCACTTTCAGCACCTGGCGATTGCTTTTTCTACCTCCTGTACCATGCTGATCAATTTTGTTTTTCTGATGACAATCCTGCATAAAAGCTTGCATGGTTTTTCCCTGGCCTATCTTGGTAAAAGTCTGGCCAAGATACTGGCGGCAACCGCCGCCCTCACCGCTTTACTCTGGTTTGCCCTGCCTTTATTTACTGGCTGGCTGCATGGTTCGGTGATCAGCCAGAGCGTCGCTCTCGGCGCACTCATCGTCGCAGGAGGTCTTCTCTACTGCGTTGTTCTCCAACTTTTCAAGCTCAATGAGATGAATATCCTGGTGAGTATCCTGCGCCAAAAAATTTTCGGCCGATAGCAATATGCACCTGGTGTCTATTGATTCTCTTTATTGTCTGCCTTGGAAAGAGCAGCAACTTCAGCTCGTAACTGGGCAATTTCTGTTTTCAACAACTCGATATCCTCAATGCGGGCCAGACGCATTTTGGCAATAGTATTTTTTATCAGGCTTTCGGTCTGACCCTTGAATATTTCACGCGATTCCTCCGCCCGGTTGAGCATGTCCTGGACGAATTTTTCTCCCTCCTGTTCGGACAATTTCCCCTTATCAATGAGTTCTTTCGCCAGATCTTCCATTTTGTCTTTAGTCGATGCAGCGATGCCTACGCCGGTCAGAATTGCTTTCTTAATAAGATCTATCATCTCATTCTCCTCATATTCAAAATTTAACCTCACAACAAATTAACTTGTCGATTGATCAAAGAAGGCAGCCGCTCGCTGCCGTGCCTCATCTAAAGTAGTGCTGTTCTGGATGGATGCGGCGAAGTGATGCCCGAAAGGATAGGAAGCAGCAAAATAACGCGTAAACTGTTTCAATCGTCCCAGCCGCCTTTCCGGGGCAAACCGCTGCTCCAGCAAAGCAATAAAATGGGTGTAGATAGCCGCATCCGCTCTTTTTGATAAAGCATCCTTAACACCATAAATTTCTGTCGCAATTTCGGCGCATAACCAGGGGCGTTGCACAGCGCCCCGGCCGATCATCAGCCCATCAGCATGAGAGAGTTCAAGACATCTCCTGGCATCCGCGACCGAAAAGATCCCCCCATTGGCCAAAACAGGGATCGAAAGAGCATCTTTAACCGGCCCTATCGCCTCCCACCTGGGTTTGCGACAAAATTTTTCCCCATGCAACCTCGCATGAATTGTAATCATGTCTACGCCTTCCGCCTCAAGAAAGTGACCAAAGGCTGGTAATGCCGCCGCAGCAGAACTATCGCCAAGACGAATTTTGACGCTGACCGGCAGATCAGTGCATTTTCTGAGCCGGTGCAAGATCTTTTTAAGTGTTGCTCTATTGCCGGCAAGAACCGCTCCTGCTCCCTGCTTTCTCTGCATGGGCGCCGGACAGCCAAGATTGAGGTCAATACCATTGGCGCCAAGGATATGCAATTTTTCCACCGCCGGCTCAATCTCTTGTGCATCTGCGGCGATTATCTGATAAAACAGGGGGGTTTCCGATTCGTGCCGGATCAGCAGCGGGGAGCAGCAGGGATTATCATGCGGCAGCCGTTTGGCGGCCAGCATTTCGGTGAACAATAATCCTGTTCCCCCCTCGGCCTGGACCAGACAGCGCAGCGCAGAATGCGACAGGCCGACCATTGGCGCAAGAGCGATAGGAGGCGAGATATCCTGCCCGCGAATGCGCAGGGTCTTGTTTAACAGGGGTGGCGACACAAGAGACTATCTGCCTATATTTAATCCAGCCTGGCGTAGGCAAGTATTTTTTTGTAGGTCGTTTCATCCATTTTTGTCGTGAGTTTGATATGGATGGAAAAATCGGTCATAGTCGGCTCATGCAGCCTGACCCCGACAATAACTCCGTTTTGCTGGGACAGTTCTTCGTCTTTTGTAATAATCGTGGTGACGATATGCCGACCAAGAAGGAGTCGGGCATTATTCCAATTGGAGATTTTTATGGTAAATGCCAGACCCTGCTTGGAAACATCGAGAAGCTCTCCCTTAAATTCACGTTTGCCTTTATAACCAAAAGGGTCGAGTAAAGTGCTTCTGGTAGGAAGCAGCACCGGATAACGGGGATATTCCCGACGGTCATCCCCGGACATTTTCAATAATTCCGGCACCTGGGTATGCTTCCGACAATATTTTTGCAATTTTGCTTCAATCTCAGGAAACTGTTCGCCTATCTTTTTAAATGTTGAGTAATCAAGTACATGTACCTGTATTTCACTTAAGGCCTTGAGCGATACCGTCCAGATGGAGGGAGAAAAGAACTGTTCTCCGCCAAGAATACTACTTGGTTGCATCCTTTTAAGAAAAATCTCTTTGTCGCTAATAACCGCACTGAGACTGATATAACCGGAGTTAAGAAAATACAAATTAGTATCAGTCTCCCCTTTTTGAACAATGATATCGCCTTTGTGATAATTTTCCTGACGCAGAGAATAATACAGGGCATTGAATTCCTCTGTAGTCATTTCCTCATACAACTCGCTCCAGATCTGCAAGTGGTGACCGGCAATTGAACTGTTCTTTTGCTCTTCTATGATCTCACCCAACTGGACAGCTTCCTCCAGTGCCATCGGATTGACCTCCAGAAGTCGGTTATGCAACAGAGTGGCTACCGCAAAATCCTTAATCTGGGCCGCAGCAACAGCCTGACTGTACACCAGCTGCCCGGCCTCCTGCGCCTCTCCCTCAGCTAAAAGTGCCTTTATATCCTCCTCTGTCCGGCGGATTTTCTGTACGGCGCGCTGCTGCTCTATCTGATCATTTTCAAAAGAGACGTCCTCGCGATAATTATCAACATTCTGCAGGTTATGGCGCATCTTCGGCACCAGAACCTTCAGGGCTTCACTTATATGCAGCAAAAGCTGTTCCGCGCCTTTTTTATTGGTGTATTCATCCTGCATTTTTTCGAGTTGGACAATACTTTCCCGACATGGAAATTCCTTTATGGCAGCGATAACCGCAAATAAAAGCTCTTGACTGGAAGGCGAAAAATCTGTGGTCCTCTGTTGCGCAAGCTGTAGCAGGGTCAGCTTCACTTTTTCATCATTATCCGAATGTTCGACAAGCAGGCGAAGGATGTGAATCTTCAACCGATCCTGAACCAGGGCAAGCCCCTCGAGCAGCCTCTGAGTCATCTTTTGTCCACCCAGCTTCAAAACACAGCGGATCATTTCATGCTGAACCCGTTCGTCAGAGTGAACAAAATATTTTTCCACCAACCAGTAATATTTATCCTTGCCAATTTCAGAAACGATATAAATTACGTTCCGGACAACGGCCCAGGGGGGTGATTGTTTCAGGCAATCTT
This sequence comes from uncultured delta proteobacterium, assembly GCA_963796255.1. GTDB lineage: Bacteria > Desulfobacterota > Desulfobulbia > Desulfobulbales > Desulfocapsaceae > Desulforhopalus_A. The sequence continues at coordinate 138,983 of CAWCLE010000025.1, forward strand.
CCAAGATAGGAATGACCGTACTGCCAAAACTCGGCAGAAGATTCAGTAAAACAATCCGTTCTGATCGATTATGACTGTGGATGACCCGGTTAAGGATATATATCGCTGCCTTATGGCCGATGGAATTGAGGATATTTTGAAACAGGTACTGCTGTTTATTTTCGAGGAGATAGCCTTCGGTCAATCTCTCGACAAGATCTTTTTTCTTTAAGTTATGCAAGGTTTTGCTGGTGAGGCTTTGAATGGCCTTACTTTTTTTCAAGCTGCCGCATTGAATCCGGTAAAGCAGAACAAACACTTCTTCCGCTTCCGCCCAGTAAGCGTTAGTAAGAAACCAGACCAGCACATCCTCCAATCTTTTATTTAAAACAGACAGGCCGGGCAAAAATTGGGTCTCAAACCGCAGCCACTGACAGATTGCATCAACCAGCACAGAAATAATTTCCGCATCATTTTGCTCAAGATACAACTGAGTAGCAGACGACAATAATGCCAGGGCTCGCTCCCGAATAGCAATCGGTTCGGTAACCGCCCCCTCCCCGAGCCGAATCAGAAGCTTGATTAATTTATCCCTGTTTTCAGGCTGACCAAGGACATACACCTCCAGCTCGGCATAAAATTCATCATTTTTAAGTACCTGTACATTTCCTTTTAAAAACTCATTGAAATTGTATGTCAACCGAAGTTCGCGCCGCTCTTTTTCCGCAACAGCAATGTTTTGTTTGATATTTTCCAATACTTCGGGGCGTTGACCACCTTTAATTCTCATTTGGTATTACTCATGAAGGGGAGGATTTTGGTAATGCCTAAATATTTCACCAGGACCGAATCTGTTTTATCTTCGACCTTTAAACGCAGAATGCATTACAAATGAAGTATCGTACATAGTGTAACCAATAATAATAGACGAGGAAAGAAAATTGCGGCATTGGCACTTTTCCGCCGTCATAGAAAACACAAAAATCTGGGCAGATCCCATACCCGGCAGCATCATTTGTACTTTCGTATCCGTCAAACAATTGTCATTGGGACTATTATTGTTGAATTTTCAGGCCAATTATTCTAGAGTTTGGACCTTTTATCTTGGTTCCCCGGAAAATAGACCTGGGCTGTAAATCCGCCAATTATCCTCTTTCATTAAACACGTCGATTATGCAAAACAGAAGAATAGTTATTACTGGAATCGGGCTTGCCGCGCCCAATGGCAATAATCTTGACGAGTATCGACAAAAATTAATCAACGGTGTGAGCGAAATCCAGGAGATCGAGCTGAGATATTTCGGCAAGGCTCCAGCCGGCATATGTAGCTTTCCGGAAACACTGTATCGGAAAAAGAAAGAAAACAAAAAAGGCACCCGTGCCGGTTGTCTCGGGGTATACTGTGCTAACGAAGCAATAAACAACGGCAAGCTTGATATCACCAGCTACGACCCCGCGCGTATAGGAGTCTATATTGGTCTGACCGAGCACGGCACGGTAGAAACAGAGAATGAAGTCTATAATATCAGCCAGTACGGCCACAATACCAATTACTGGACGCACCATCATAATCCGCGAACAGTTTTAAATAATCCGGCCGGGGAAATTACTATGAACCTCGGCATAACCGGACCACACTACGTCATCGGCGCCGCCTGCGCCGCCGGTAACGCCTCACTTATTCAGGCAGTGCAAATGATGCGCCTCGGGGAAGTCGATATGGCGCTCGCCGGCGGAATCTCGGAATCGGTTGGTTCATTTGGCATCTTTGCCAGTTTTAAGGCCCAGGGAGCCTTAGCCGATAACAGGGATCCACGACTGGCATCCAGACCGTTTGATCTGCACAGAAACGGCATTGTCATCTCCGAAGGGGCCTGCGTCTACACTCTGGAATATCTGGAGGCAGCTCTGGCCAGAAAAGCCCATATTTACGGCGAAATTGTCGGTTATGCAATGAATTCCGATGCCCGTGATTTTGTTTTACCCTACGGCAAGCGACAGGCGGAGTGCATGCGCCTTGCCCTGCAAAGAGCGGGAATGCAGCCACAGGATATCAGCATTATCAACAGTCATGCAACCGGAACCAAACAGGGCGATATCGAGGAATGCAAAGCCATTCGCGAGGTTTTTGCCGACAGCCAAAACACGTATATCAACAACACCAAGTCCATTATCGGCCATGCCATGGGGGCAGCCGGCGTGCTGGAGCTGGCCGGCAATCTGCCGGCATTCGATGATGCAATAGTTCATCCGACTATCAATATAGACACCCTTGATCCGGAGTGTGCAATGAACAATCTGGTCATCAATGAAGCCGTGCAGGCCAATTCCATCGATACCATTCTGAATAACTCTTTTGGCATGGTCGGCATTAATTCCACCGTGATTGTAAAAAAATACCGCACGCCTTGATTCCGGTGGATTTTTTTAAATTTCTGGTGAAAATAATTCTAAACAAGAAAGCACAGGTATGTTATAGGAAGTGTTTTGCCATCTAGAAATTGGACTTTTTACAAGTTTATCATATAATACATACTCTCAACGCTCAAAAAAATCAGAGCATTTGAATTGTGATTACCACCCCCCACGTCGACGCTGGAGAAATATAGATGACAAGTGATGAAATTAAAGATTTGATACTGGAAATTATAGAAGATATAGATGACGAGGCGGATTTTGCCGCCCTAGATGCGGATCAGCCGTTGCGCGATCAACTTGATCTCGACTCCATGGATTTTCTCGATATCGTGATGGAACTGAGAAAAAGGCATAAACTGCAGATCCCCGAAGAAGATTATCCACAACTCGCCACTTTGAACAGCTGTGCAACTTATCTGGAACCGCTTCTAAAAGACGCATGAGGCTGTGAAAGTCCCCTTTCTGGTCATTGGTGGCGGCCTTTCAGGTCTGGCCGCCGCCATCCGCGCAGCACGCTTTACTCCCGATGTCCTTCTCCTTGAAAAACACTTACGAATCGGCGGGCTCAACTCTTATTTTTATCGGCACGGCAATCTCTATGAAACCGGGTTGCATGCGATCACCAACTATGCCGAACCAACTGACAAGAAAGCGCCGCTCAACCGGCTGCTACGCCAGTTAAAACTGCCAAGAGACAGGTTCAACTTCTGCCCCCAGTGTCAGAGTGAAGTCATTTTCCAGGGACAAACCTGCTTGAAATTTTCTAATGATTTTGAGCTATTTCAATCGGAAATCACCAGCAAATTCCCTCAAGCCATTGATAAATTTACAAAATTATTGGTTTTCCTGAAAAATTTCGACCCTTTTACCAGCGCGCCGTTTCGTTCAGCCAAGAAATTTCTATTTGAAATCCTACAGACTCCCCTTCTCGTCGAGATGATTCTCTGCCCCTTGATGTACTATGGCTCCAGCCGAGAAGACGATATGGACCTGGCGCAGTTTGCCATAATGTTTCAAGCTATCTACCTCGAAGGCATGTTTCGTCCCCAGGGAACCATTAAGGATTTTCTCGATCTGCTAGTTGACCACTATCTCCTGCTCGGCGGCTCGGTTAAAACCAGCTGCGGGGTGGAAAAGATACTTCATCGCAAGAATAAGGCAATCGGCGTTATCCTGAGCACCGGTGAGTATATTGCATGCGACTACATCCTTTCCACCATTGGTCATAAGGAGACAATGCGTCTGCTTGATAACGGTGAGAACTCGGGGCAGAAGTCAACCGATGACTTGCCCCGCCTCGGTTTTTTTGAGACCATCTACCAGGTTCCAGAGCAGACAACGGCGCATCTTCCAAAAGATAAGACCATAATCTTTTATAATGATGGGGAGCACTTGGCCTACAAAAGGCCACAGGAATTGGTTGATTTTCGCAGCGGCGTCATCTGTTTTCCGGGAAATTTTCAAGGCATCAAAGCAAAAGAGAGATGCGAAATCCGCTCGACCCATCTCGCGCATTATGCCAAATGGCAGGCTCTGGCAGGGAACCCGACCCGCTATCAAAACCAAAAAAGACAGGCCGCAGAGCTTTCCGGACAGCGTCTCGAGATTGTAATCGGTAGCTTCAGGGCAAATATTGTCTATGAAAACTCCTTTACTCCTGTTACCATAGAACGTTACACAGCAAAGATTGAAGGGGCCATCTACGGCAGCCCAACCAAGATCAAAGATGGCAACATCGGCTTTGCCAATCTTTTTCTTGCCGGCACCGATCAGGGTTTTTTGGGTATTATCGGTTCCATGCTCAGCGGGGTTTCCATCGTCAATCAGCATATACTACCCAGCTTATAATAGCGTCGTAGGGCGCTTTTTATCTGCGTCGCTGTGCTCATTTAATCCCTTTTCTATCGTATTCATTTATGCCTGTTTCATTTTCGCAGCTCAACGATACCTACGATGTCATTGTCATCGGCTCCGGCCTCGGCGGCCTTACCACCGCCAACCGTCTGGCCTACTGCGGGCATAAAATCCTGCTTCTCGAACACCACCATCGCCTGGGTGGCTTGTCCACCTGGTTTAAACGGCGGGGGCATATATTTGATATTTCCCTGCATGGATTCCCGTATGGGATGGTGAAAACCTGCAAGAAATACTGGAACAAGGCAATTATGCAGTCAATTGTCCAGCTGCCGCATATCGTCTTTGACAACCCACAGTTTTCTTTAAAGACGACTTTTGACAAACAAGATTTCACCGCATTGCTCAAAACCCATTTCAAAGTCCCAAGTCAAACAATAGACCAGTTCTTTGCGACCGTCACCGCCATGAATTTTTATGATGACAAGACGATGACCACCAGAGAATTATTCGAACAATTTTTCCCGGGAAGAAGTGATGTGCACCGGTTGCTCATGGAACCTATCACCTATGCCAATGGTTCGACTCTTGACGACCCGGCGATAACCTACGGCATCGTCTTTGCCAATTTCATGAATAAAGGAGTTTTTACCTTTACTGGAGGGACCGATAAACTGATCGGCATGATGACTGAAGAACTGGAGAAAAACGGTGTGACCATCTGTGCCGGAGCCAAGGTCGACAAGATTGTCACGCAAAAAGGCAAGGTCAGAGGCGTTTTCGTGTATGGCAAAACCATTAGCGCCAAGGCGGTGGTTTCCAACAGCGGCATAACCAATACTATCAAAAATCTCACCGATCGCGAGGACTATTCGACGGAATTTTATGAAAAAGCCGATAAGATTCGGGTGAATACCTCAAGCTGCCAGGTGTATCTCGGCATCCGCCATGGGGAGAAAATCGATGATGTCGGCGATCTCCTGTTCACCTCTAAATCCCCGGAATTCGACTCGGAAGAACTCCTCGACATGAAAACCAAATCGAAGACCTTCTCCATCTACTATCCGAAAACCAGACCGGGATCCGACAAATACACCATTGTCGCCTCAATGAACAGCCGGTATAAAGACTGGGCCACCCTTGACGAAGGGACTTACCAGCAGGAGAAGCAGTCCCTTATCGCCAGATCCATAACCGATCTGGAGAAATACCTGCCGGGTGTCCGCAGTAAAATAGACTGGTCGGAAGCAGCGACGCCGAGAACCTTCAACAGCTATACCCTGCACACCCAAGGCACCTCCTTTGGCACCAAATTTGAGGGACTGGATATATCCCGATCCATATCCAAAGAGGTTGCCGGGCTATTTCATGTCGGCTCGGTGGGCATCATCATGTCCGGCTGGCTGGGAGCGATCAACTACGGCGTCATTGTCGCCAATGATGTCGACGTTTTTCTCAGGGCTTAAGGCCGACGACAAGAGAGATAGAGGAGACAAGATGGAAGATTTCGCTGGTCAGACCGCGGTGATAAGCGGGGCAACACGAGGCATAGGCAGGGCCATTGCCGCAAAATTTCTTACCGCAGGAGCAAATGTCGTCGGCATATATGCCGGCAATACCGACGCGGCCGCATCCTTTGCCAAAGAATACCAGCAGTATTCGACCCACCTCGAACTGCGGCAGTGTAACATCGCCAAAGAGGATGAAGTAACGGCCCTTTTTACGCTGGTGGAAAAGAACTATCCGACCCTCGATATCCTGATCAATAACGCCGGTATCCGGCAAGACGCCATGCTGGCGATGATGCGGACCGAACAATGGCAGCAGGTCATCGATACCAACCTCACCGGCACCTACCTGATGGCCAAACAAGCGGTACTGCTCATGATGCGCAACAAATACGGGCGAATAATCAATATCACCTCGCCGGTGGCTCATCTCGGTTTCCCGGGACAAGCTAATTATGCCGCCTCCAAAGCGGGACAGGTGGCCTTGACCAAAACTCTGGCCCAGGAAGTGGCGAAAAAAAAGATTACCGTCAACTGCGTATCACCAGGTTTTATCGCCACCGATTTTATCAAGGATCTCGACCAGGACCAGCTGGCAGCCTATAAAAAGATGGTGCCGATGCGCCGCTTCGGGACCTCCGAAGAAGTGGCCGATGCGGTGTTGTTTCTGGCAGGATCACGAGCGGCGTATATAACCGGTACGGTGCTGGCAATTGACGGTGGGCTGTAAAAATGGACGCAGCTGCCGAAATTTTCGGCCTTATCCCGCACCGACCACCATTTCTATGGGTCGATAAAATCATTTCTTTTGCGGGCGATACCATCATCACCGAAAAAAAAATCCCCACCGACCTGGATATATTTACCGGCCATTATCCGGGCAACCCGATTATGCCTGGGGTCCTGCTCTGTGAGGCTATTTTCCAAAGCGGCGCAATGCTCATCGGTAAAATGCACCAGGCGGACGAGATATCGGCACCAAAAGCCCTGCCGGCTGAATCCGTTCCCGTCCTGACCCGAATTATCAACGCCAAATTCAAGAGGAATGTCCTGCCCGGCGATATCGTGCGCATCAAGGTGCGCCTGATGGAAACTCTGGCTGCAGCAAGTTTTTTCAAAGGGAGTCTGCAGGTCGATGGAAAAACGGCGTTACAAGTCGATTTTGCCTGTGCGATGGTTGCCCCCACACCAAAGGCTGGCCCATTATCTGATACGACTATCCGGTCGAAAACCCCCTGAGTCTTGCCGAATTCAGCTTTTACTCAAGAATCATCTCTTGAAATTTTACTAAAAATATGTAAGATACTTCTTCTCTAAAAATCTGTCTAATATGCAGTATTATTTTATTTCAAATAAGTAAGTTAAACCATAGAACACTGTATCAATAATCTCGACCTCTTCTCTTTTTACCATCTTCACTAAGGATCCATTCGTGCAACTATCAATCACTGCCATGATTTTTCATGCTGGTCCAATCGGCCAGCTGGTAATGCTTACTCTGCTCATTTTTTCCATCATATCCTGGACTATCGTGATTATGAAGGTACGCTTATATAAAAAAGTCCGTCATGATGCAGAAGACTTTATTGAAACATTCTGGAATTCAGCCAATCTGAGCCAGGCCTACACCTCTGCCGCCGAATTTGAATACTCACCCGAGGCCGAAGTCTTCATGGCCGGGTTCAGCGAGCTCGAGAAAATCAATAAGATCCGTAATCGAAAAGACGAAGCCAGGAGAGCGGAAACCCTCGATATGCAGTTGGCCACCATGGATAATCTTAAACGAGCAGTGCGCAAAGCAGCAACGCAGAAAATCAACAGCCTCGGCAGCAGCCTCCCCTTTTTGGCGACTACCGGCAGCGCTACCCCTTTTATCGGCCTTTTCGGAACCGTCTGGGGCATCATGGCCTCTTTTCACGATATCGGTCAGAGAGGCTCGGCCTCGCTGGCGGTCGTTGCGCCAGGAATTTCCGAAGCCCTGGTGGCCACAGCCGCCGGTCTGGCGGTGGCAATTCCAGCTGTTATCTTTTATAACTATTTCTCCAACAAATTAGATGAAATTGATGCCAATGTATCTGATTTCACTACTGATTTCTTAAATCTCGTAGAACGAGACCTGTTGAGCAGAGTATAATAATGGGCCCGACAAAAAGTAACGGCAGAAAAAAACTGGTTTCGGATATCAACGTGACCCCGCTGGTCGATGTCATGTTGGTTTTGCTGATTATATTCATGATAACCGCGCCGATGATGACCCAGGGAGTCAATGTCGAGCTGCCGCAAACGACCGCCAAGTCTCTGCGTCAGGAAGAAAACCCGGTGGTGGTTACCGTCACCAAAGAAGGCGATTACTCCATTAATAATGTTACCCTTGCACAGGCTCTCTTGCTTCAGGAGCTGCAAAAAAAATATGCCGCCAACAAAGACCAGCAGATCTTTGTCAGAGCGGACAAGGATGTGCTGTATGGCAGCGTTGTCATGCTTATGGCGGACATAAAATCAGTTGGATTTGATAAAATCGGTATGATTACCAAACCACCTGAGCAAGAGTAACCGCGTGGACCACGTGTATCGTACACCTATCATGCAGGAAAAAAATTGGAAACTCCCATTTAATGTAGCCATCGCCATTCATCTGCTGGTCTTTCTGGGGGCTGTCTATTTACCCGGGATTTTTAAAACCAAGCCGAAATTTGCCGACGTTTACACGGTCAGTATCGTTAACGTAGCTGATCCCGGCAATGGCCCACAAGCACCGGTCAAAGCCCCAAAAGCAACGCCTCGACCGCCGGCGAAAGTCCAGAAGAAAGCCCCGCCCACGCCGGTTAAAACCCAGGAGGCAACGCCACCACCGGTGCTTACTCCACCGGTCAAAAGCCAGAAGACAGCACCGATCGCCGAGATTCCAAAACCGGTTGAACAGGCGCAACCCAAGGCGATCTCCTTAAAACCGATAAAAAAGAAAGTCATCCAGGAAGACAAGAAACTGGAAGAGCTGGCCCGCAAGCAGGATCTGGAACGTAAGCAGGAACTCGAGAAAAAACAGGAAGTAGCACGCAAACAGGAGCTGGAACGTAAACAACGGCAACAAAGACAAATACTGGCCCAGGCACTCAAAGAAGAAGAACTCCTGACCGAAAGGGCCAAACTGGCCCAGGAAGCTGTCGATGCCGAACGCCGGCTGCTCCAGTCATCGCAGCAGCTCGAAAATACTCTGCCGACCACATCCAGGGCGACGGAATCGACTGGATCCGGCAGCGAGACTTCCACTTCATCATCTGCTCCCGGCGGCAGCTCCAGTCTTCTTGAGAGCCAGTATCTGGCATCGGTCTTCAACCGGCTGCATCAATTCTGGACACCACCTGAGTATTTGCAGCAGGATCCCAATTTAACCGCCGTCGTCGTCATTACCGTCACACTTGACGGCACGGTGGCAAATATGCTTTTTGAAAGTAAATCCGGCAATCGAATTTTTGATCAGTTTGTCAGTAAAACTATTGAAGCGGCAGCACCACTGCCGCCGATACCCCCTGCTTTAAAAAAACAACGCTTCGAAATTGGTTTGCGTTTTAAGCCGGGCAGTATACAGTAGTTACTGATTCGGGTTATGCGGGCACCTATAGTGTTCCGGTGAACGATTATCATTTTAAATGGCGCGGCGGTCAAAGACCAAACTTCGTAACATTTCCGGCGAAGCCTGGGCTTTCATGCATGGCCATCAAATAATAGAGGTTGCAACATATAATGCGAATGAGAACGATGAGATATTTTCTTTGGCCCCTGATACTTCTTTGTTTATGCCATAATGCTCTTGGTGCTGACCGGGTGTACCTGGATATTACCGCTTCGGATGCCAGAAAGATCAACATGGCCGTCCCCTGGTTCCAGAACAAAGGTGTTAATCAGCAAAGCCAGGTGCCGGGTCGGGAGCTGGCCGAAATCCTTGGCAAAGCATTGGTTTTCCATGGTATTATCGCTCTGATTCCTGCGACGGAATACGCCGGCGCGCAAGACGCAGATTGGCATAAGCTCGGTGCCGATTATTCTGTTTTAGCCCAATACGAGAGCAGTGCCGGACAGATTTCCATGGAACTGCGCTTGCTCGATGTGGCAGCGAATGAAATTATCATGGGCAAAAGTTTTTCCGGCTCGGTTTCGCAAAAAGAACAGATGGTTTATAAATTTTGCGACAGCGTTATCGAGACCCTGACTGGAAAACCCGGCATAGCCACAAGCAGAATTGCTTTTATCAATGGTAATAACAAAGTCAAAGAGGTGTACTTGACGGATATCCTTGGAACGAACTTTCGCCAGGTTACCCGGCATAAACACCTAACGGTATCGCCCAGGTTTGTACCCGGCGGCAGTTATTTAACCTATAGCTCCTACCATACCGGCAATCAGAATTTATATATAACCGATTTGCGCCAGGATAAAACCACTAAGGTGCTGTCTCGACGCAAGGGCCTGAACATGGCTCCGGCCTGGTCAGCCGATGGGAGTACCATGGTGCTGACTCTTTCCAAGGGCGGCAATCCGGATCTCTACCTGCTTGATTCCCGAGGGGAAATAATTGAACAGTTAACCGACCGGGCGGGTATTAATGTCTCTCCAACCTGGTCCCCTGACGGCAATCATCTGGTCTTTGTTTCCGACCGCAGTGGCAAGCCGCAGCTCTACCTTATGGAAATGCGCACCAGAAAAGTACAGCGATTGACCTTTGAAGGTTCGGAAAATGCGGAACCCTCCTGGTCACCGGTTGAAGACCTTATCGTTTACAGCAGTTTACGCAACGGCGTGTACCAGTTATTTACACTCAATCCTTTTAACAGCGGAACTCCGGTGCAGCTGACCAGCGATCTTAGTTATCATGAATCACCCTCCTGGTCCCCGGATGGGAGCCAGATTATATTTGCAAAACGTGATGGCAATAGGAACCAGATATACGGTATAATGAAAAACGGCTCATTCCAAAGAAGACTTTTTACTCTTCCCGGCAGTCAGGCTTATCCCCAATGGTCAAAATAAAACAATCAAAGAAAAATTATCCAGAAGACATTATATTATGAGAAAATCAGTGCTCAATTTTTTCCTTCTTCTTGCAATCGCTCCCTTTCTTGTGCAATGTGCCTCGCAGACTGATGTGAACGATTTAAGTTATCAACTGCGCATCGTCAATAAAAAGCTCGAAGATATGAAGGCGACCACCGTTGGTCAGCTGCAGCAGCGGCAAGCGGCGGCATCGGGTCAGGTAGACCAGCTTGAACAGGATATACTGCTGTTGAAAAGCCAGCTTGAGGAAACATACCACTTAAACCAGAAACTCAAGGAACAAAACCAAGAGCTCGAGACGTCAATTTCCAATGTCGCCGAGACCGAGGCTGTCAAACGGGAAGAAGCCCTGAAGCAGTTCGAAGAAGCACAACGGGAAAAAGAGGTGAAATTGACCGAGGCTCTCAATGAAAAACTGCGGGTGCAGCAGGAAAGCGTCAAAGCCATCCAGGAGGCGCGTCTTAAAGAGGCCGAGCGCAGGGCTAAAGAGGCATCAATTGCCGCGCAGCTGGCCAAGACCCGCTCCAAATCGGCCACTGCGGATATGCAGAGTTCAGGTTCCACCAGCCATATCCGCTCAAATCAGAAGAAAGTCAAGCTGAGCACCCCGGCAGAAGCTCCAACCCCGGCAAGAATCAAAGCCCCGACAACCGAAAAAATAGCCAAACCTTCCCAGCCTGAAGAACCAGCGGCAACGACCCAATCAAGTGCACCCGCCAAAGTGCAGGAAGCGGTTGTCGCTGAGACCAAGCCCGCTGCTGCAGAACAGTCGCCGGATAACTATGCCAAAGCCCAGAGACTGTATGACAGCGGCAAGTATAAGGAAGCATTGCCGTTGTTTGAACAGATCGCGGCCAATTCTTCTGACGGCAACAGCGTCGACGCGCGCTTTATGATGGGAGAATCGCTCTATAATCAAAAGGAATATGATAAGGCAATCATGCAGTATCAGAATATCATTTCTCAGCACGCGGGTCATGGCAAATCGCCGGAAGCAATGTTGAAACAGGGAATGGCCTTTGAAAAACTTGCCGACAAGGATACCGCCAAGGTTATTTATAAAAAACTGATCAAAAAATACGGCTCTTCTCCTGAAGCCACCACAGCTCAGGAAAGACTCAGCAAGCTATAGCAGGGCTTTAAAGGTGGCTCTGAAAGAACGTCTTGATCAGTTGCTCGTCAACAGAAATTTAGCCCCGACTCTGAAAATGGCGAGGGCAATTATCTATGCCGGAGAAGTCTCTCTCCCCGATCGGCCGGCCGACAAACCCGGGTTGCTGCTCCCATCTGATTGTGACATTCGTTTAAAAGAAAAATGCCGCTATGTTTCCCGCGGCGGAGTAAAGCTGGAAAAAGCATTACACCATTTCGCCATCTCGGCAGCGGGTCTCACCTGCCTTGATGTGGGGGCATCAACCGGCGGTTTTACCGACTGCCTGCTGCAAAATGGCGCGGCGAAAGTATATGCGGTGGATGTAGCCTACGGCCAGCTGGCCTGGAAAATAAGGCAGGACCCAAGGGTGATTGTGCTGGAGCGATTCAATGCCCGCAATATCACCGCAGAAGATATCGACAATGATCCTATCCAACTGGCGGTAATCGATGTTGCCTTTATTTCCCTGACGACCATAATCCCACCGATAGCCCGGCTCTTTGAGGGTGAAATAAAGATTCTCGCCCTGATAAAACCACAGTTTGAACTGCCTCGACTCGACATCGGCCCACGAGGCGTCGTCAATGATCCGGCACTGCACCAGAAAGCTGTAGACAAGATAGACACCTTTCTCCTTGAGAACGGCCTAATAAGCCACGGTGCTGTTGCCTCTCCCCTGCTCGGACCAAACGGCAATCGTGAATTTCTTATTCATATCGGCGGAAAACCGATTCTTCCTTCCACAAAAAAGCAACTATCATGAAAGTATACCGTATTTTCCTCTTATCCCTCGTGGGCATTTTTTTGCTTGGTGGTCTTGCCTATGGTGGGACAACTACCATACCCTGCGAGCAAACCTCCTTTACCCTGCTCTACTCAAGCAATGTTTTAGGCGAATACGCCCCCTGCGGCTGAAAATCCAATCGGCTGGGCGGGCTGTCCGGCAAGGCGCAAATACTTAAGACCATACGCGAGAAGAATACCCAGCCGGTAGTCGTCGTCGATGCGGGTAATCTTCTTTTTAAAAGAACAATGGACTCGGCTGATCATGCGGATTTAGCGCCGGCACTTAGAGCTGCCGGTGGCATTGTTAAGGCTTATCGAGCAATGGCTTATGACGCCGTTGCGGTAAGTAATGATGATCTTTTGGCGGGAGCTGACTTTTTTCGAGAGGCGACAGCGAAAGGCTTTCCCTTTATTGCGGCTAATGTCTATGATAAACAAGAAAAGTTACTGTTTTCTCCGCATATAATAAAAAATATCGGCCCCCTGACTCTGGGCATTATTGGTTTAACCGGAAAAGCGGCAAACCAGAGTTCGGTCTTTATTATCAAAGATTGGCGCAATGCATTGCGGGACCAGATAGCTCTGCTTGAAAACACCTGCAGCATGCTGCTGGTGCTGTCCAATCTGAGCGAGGCTGAAAACCTCGAACTGCAGAAAGATTTCCAGCAGGTAGACATCCTGGTCACCGCTGATAAGCAAGGAAAAAATATCCAGCCGCAACGTGGAGAAAATATCCTGCGCCTGCAAAGCGGCAATCGCGGAAAATATATCGGCAGACTGGATATCACCAGATATGGGGCCGGCAGCTGGTCACCCGGGACGGCCGCTTCCACCGCACAATCAGGCGGTAACGCGCCGACAGGCAAAACCTATCGATCGTTTTTCCTGGTTGTCCACCCGGTGACGTCGAGTGATGCCATTGGCCTAATCGAGCAGGAGTTAGAGAAAAAAATGTAATCAACCAGTGTTCCAGGTGATCTCAACAGAAAGGGGCAGGTGCATAAAATGCACCTGCCCCTTTTTTATTCTTTTGGGTCAGCCCCAAAAGCACATCGTCTTAAGAATGCGTCCGACTTAACAACCGAAAGCTTTCTGCAGGTTTGGAACGGTCTGCTTCTTGCGGCTCATCATGCCGGGAATCCACATGGAATTGCCATCAAGTTTTCCGTCGAATGCTTTCTCGATCAGCGCAGGGTCATCGGAGAGAACAACCAGGTCAGTTCCTTCCTTGACCACATCGGTGAGCATCAACAAAACGGTGTGACGTCCATCTTTTTTCACCGCTTCCATAGCAGCGAGGAGATCCTTACGGACATTGGCAACCTGATCCAGAGCAGCAAGTTCAAGCTGACCAACACCAACTTTTTGCCCCTTCATATCAAAGTCTTTGTAATCGCGGAACAGCAAGTCCTTGGCGGGAACACCGTCAACAGCCGACTTGGCCTTCAGCATTTCCATAAAAAGTTCTTCGGTATCGGTTACTCCGGCAACGCTTTTCAGATCCTTGACGGCAGCCTTATCGTCTTCGGTGCAGGTGGGGGATTTGAAGTTAACCGTGTCACTCAGGATTGCTGCCAGCATTCCACCGGCGACATCTTTGGGAATTGTTACACCGGCTTCTTTAAACATTTTGTTCAAGACGGTACCGGTACAGCCAACAGGCTCGGCGCGAAAAAGAATCGGAGTATTGGTGGTAACGTCACCGATTTTGTGATGATCAACGACAGCGCATAGCTCAGCTGAAGCCAGATTGGCTGGTCCCTGGGCGAGATCACTGAAATCTACCAGGGCGATCTTTTTGCCGGCGGCATCCATCAACTGCTCAGGAGCGGTGAGGCCAAAGCGTTTGAGTACGGTTTTAGACTCAGGATTGAGATCGGCAGCATCGATCTGCATACATGCTTTTGCTTCCATCCCTTGAGCGTTAAGCAGAGCGGCAAATGCAATCGCAGAAGTTACTGAATCGGTATCAGGATTTGCATGTCCAACAACAGAAATAGTCATAAACGTTCCTCCAAATTAAATTAATAATAGTAACCAAAAGTGTGTCGCCTTAATCTATTATATTTTTTACTTAAATTCTTTATAGATGATAATTTTGACACCCCAAAATAGTGTGTTCGGCGACTTCAGTCAAGCATTAAAAATAACCGGACGACAATGAGTCGACAATCCATTCCTGCACCGCGATCGCTCTTCTCACCTTCCGTCTTTGGCTATATATTTGCCTCTTCTTCCGTGACTTTATCGAGGCTTTAAGGTATCTTTGGCCAATTATAGCCAAATCACCCCCCTCCTTTTAGAAGAGCGCATTACCTATGGTCCAACAAAACGACTGGAATTCTTTTCAACCGCGGGTAAAAAAAAGATCAAGACTCCCTATTATAATGGCCATTGTAATTATCGCCTTGTTATGCGGCGGTCTGTATTATTATATAAAAAACAAGCCCTTGACCACATTTAACAAAGCTCCCGGTATCGTCGAAGATCAGCTATCGCCACAAAAAGACTGGCCGACACAAGACCGCATGTACCAAATGGAAGGCACTTCGCAAGATCAGGATAAGACGGCGTTACATCAAAATCTCTCTTCCTCAGCACCAGATGAAAAACTCGATGATCAAGGCGAAACTGCCGATTCTCCTGCCGGATCACCGCAGGATGCAACACTACTTGGCTTAAACATTATTGGAGACAATGCCGATAAAAATATTGCCGATCACAACCGGCAGATGGTTGATACAATCAACACATTTTATCGCCACCTCGATCAACAGCCATATATCCAGGATCTTGCGCTGCAGGAACCGAGCAAACTGTATATTTCCAAGCTCCTGCAAAAACTTGCCGACAAGCCACCCACGGTGGTCAGGGAAACGGATAATCTCTTCACGCTGTTAAGCAACACTGCGCATTTTTATCGTATTCTGGGAAAAAAGAACATTGTCATCATCAAGAAAATTTTGGCCACGGAAAACAATTCTCTTGAACAAAACGTCAATGCTCTTTATCGGCTCACCGCCCAGCCGGAAGAACTTAAGAAGGAATATAATCTATCCATTCCACCAAAAGTCATTACTGATTATGCCGCTTTTTTCCTCAATACCATGGGGGGGCGGCTCTACCTCTTCCGCCGCGACTCCACGACAAGAATGGTGATCACATTTTACGCCATCATGGCCATAGACCGGGCCAACAGTGCCGGCAACGGCGGCCATGGTATTGACCTCAGGCCGGCCATTCCCGCTCTTATCGAGGAAATGGAAAACGGCGGTCGGCTTTTGCAATATAAAGAGCAATATCTTGATGCGCTCTATGATCTTCAGGAAAAGTATAATTAATGGTGTCGTAGAAACTCTTCATCTTCTTCGTTGTTACAAATTTCACTATCATTACGACGTACTCTAGTACGCCGAAATAATAGTGAAATTCTCACGCCTCGAATATGAAGCTTTTTACTTAACCATCGGAAATCTTAGGTTTTGCTATGGATCAAGCACAATATAACCAGAGTCTATTTTCTTTTCTCAGTTCTTCGCCTACACCGTATCATGCGACCGGCACTCTTGCAGAGCGTCTTCTTGGGGAAGGCTTTACCGAGCTGCAGGAAAACAACCGATGGCAGCTGGAGAGAGGATCTTCTTATTTTGTAGCCAGAGAAGAAAGCGCCACTATTGCCTTTACTCTTGGCAGTGATGAACAGATAGAACAAGGTTTCAGAATGCTCGCCGCCCATACCGACAGTCCCTGTCTGCAGATTAAACCGCAGCCTGACGTCAAAACCGGGACCTATCATCAACTCGGGGTTGAAGTATACGGTGGACCTCTGCTCGCAACCTGGTTTGATCGGGATCTCGGCCTTGCCGGCCGGGTTGTCTGTACCTCAGCCGATCAGGATCTGGCAGTGGTGCTGGTCAATTTTAGGCGTCCCCTGCTGTCTATTCCCAGTTTAGCCATTCATTTCAATAGAGATGCCAACGCCGGCACCAATATCGATAAGCAAAAACACCTGCCGCCGATAATCGCCCAGGCTGTCAACAAAGAGTTGCCGGATTTACGCGCCCTGCTTATCGATCAACTGCAACTTGAGCATCCCGACACCAGGGTAGACCACATCCTCGCATTTGATCTGTTTTGCTATGATTGTCAAGGCCCTGAATATCTGGGAATGAACCAGGAGTTTATCAGCTCGGCACGACTCGATAATCTGCTCAGCTGCCACGCAGGGGCTATGGCACTTACCACTGCCGACCGGCGCAAAAATACCCTGTTATTTTGTGCCAATCATGAAGAAAATGGTTCTACTTCGGCCACCGGGGCGCAAGGGTCATTTATTGATTCGGTGATGGATCGGCTCACCGGCGGCGGCGAATCCAGACACATTAGCCTCAATAACTCTTTCCTCATCTCCATGGATAACGCCCATGCGGCCCATCCCAATTTCATGGATAGAATCGATCCCGACCATGAGATTCACCTCAATAAAGGACCGGTCATCAAAATAAATGCCAATCAACGCTATGCGACAAACAGCCTCAGTGCTGCAGTATATAAAGAAATCTGCCGAACCGAAGATATCAGCCCTCAAGAATTTGTCATGCGCAGCGACCTGCCCTGCGGCAGCACCATCGGCCCCCTCACCGCCGCCCGCCTGGGCGTGCGAACCATCGATATCGGTGCGCCAAGCCTGGCCATGCACTCTATCCGTGAACTGACCGGCAGCAGCGATCCCTTTCTTCTTTTTAGAACCGTCAGCCGGTTTCTCCATACCGATAGTCATAAAAAATTATCGAAAATCAGATGAAACAGAGGCGATTTTTTCTTCCACATATTCTGCTCACGTTCATTTTTATTTCGGTAAACGCTCTCCAGGTCCAGGGCAGCCTGTACAACTCGATGCGCAAATATAAAAATAAACAGGTCAGCCGTGCAGCCATAGAAAAAATCGCCCAATACGATCACCTCATTCGCTATTTTGCCGGCTTTTCGTATTTTATCCCCCACCATAAAGTCAGTCCTGATTTTATTCGTGCCCTTATCCTGGCTGAATCGGGGGCAGACCACCTGGCCGTTTCCGATAAAAATGCTCTTGGACTGAGTCAGATCCTGTTCACCACTGGCATGGAGGCAGCGCGGGAACTCGCTCAGTCGCAGACTCAGTTTCGTTATGTATCAAAGGAAAGTCTGCACAATCTCGCGGCAATCGATCTCTTCGATCCCGCCATCAACATCCTTTTGACCTGCTATCTTGTAGCGAAATATAACTACAAGTTCGACGGCAAACTCGATCTGGTCGTCTCGGCCTGGAATGCCGGAGAATACACCGAAGCGCTCAGTGAGGGCCGCCACGCGCCGTATCAGGAGACCGAAAACCTCATTGGCAAGGTCAATGCCTATTACCTCTATTTTCTAAATAACGAGATATTTCACTAACCAGAATCCAAAAGAAAAAGTGGTTCTTCCGGATTGAGCGCATGTGCAATTAAAAGCAAGTAAATACTGATATAAAATTCTGTTTGCCACATAGGGGCGGGTTCTAAACCCGCCCTTTCATGTATCCCCCCACCCCCAAATCCTCCTAAAAAACACTTCGTTAATAACAATTTACCTCATTTAATATTTACAAATCTATACCGGATAGGTATGATACCAATATGATCACAAAGTAGTACATTGAGCTTATTCTTATAATTTTCCAAAGGTTGTTCAGACTCTTCTGATAATTCTGCCCCACACGACAATATACTGAAAATGCCGATTGAATCAGCGACAACTCACGTTGCCGCATTATATCGTTTTTGTGCCCAGAGCATGCAATACCCCGATCCGCACTGGTTTTCGGAAAACTACCTGGCAAGTCTCTACGGACTGCTGGATGCTTTAGGGGGAGAAACCGAAAGAAAAATATTACAGGCTGCATTTGCTGGGAGCGATGACGTTCTTGAAGAGCTGCAGATCGAACATACCCGGTTGTTTATCAATGGCGTACCGCATGTCGCGGCACCGCCTTATGGCTCGGTCTATCTGGATAAGACACTCAGGGGGAAATATTCTGAAGAGATCCTCTGCTACTACCACTCACTCGGCTACGACCTCACAGCAAAAGCCGATCTTCCCGACAGCCTGATACATCAGCTTGAATTCCTCTCTCTTCTCGCGGAAGATCACAACCGAGACGCAGAGGAGGAATTTTTGGCCCGCTTTTTTTTACCATGGTACCCGCTCTTTGCAGCACGCGTTAAAGAGGACGCTCAGCATCCTTTTTACCGAATCATCATAAGCTTTATTGATTTTTTCACACAGGAGGAAGAGGAGTATGGCGTTCAACATAACGAGGCGTAAATTTTTGCAATCTGCCTCGCTGGCAGCTGTCGCATTACCCCTTTCCGGTGCAATTGCATCAGAAAGCGGCATCACCCGTTCCCCCCTCGAACCAAAAGGCTCACTGCAGGACGAGACCGTGGTCGGCGGGGTGTGCGAAATGTGTTTCTGGCGATGTCAGCTCGTCGGTAAAAAACGTGGCGACCGACTGGTCAAATTAGAAGGGAATCCCAAGTCGATCGACAATGGGACAACGATTTGCGCCCGCGGCAATGCCGGTATTCAACTCCTGTATGATCCCGACCGCCTGAAATACCCCCTTAAAAATGTCGGTGAACGGGGCAATCCCAAATGGAAAAGGATCAGCTGGCAGGAAGCCCTGGATGAGTGCGGCAGCAAGCTCAAGGCTGTCCAGGACAAATACGGTCCGCAGGGATTGTGCATGTTTCCCCACGGTTCAACCGCCAAATATCCCATGCATTTCATGGAACGGACCATCGGCACGCATAACGTGAGCGAGGCCTCTTTTTTCCAGTGCCGGGGGATTCGCGACACCGCCTATCTCGCTACTATCGGCAGAGCACCCGGAGAATATGTCGATATGCCCAATGCCAAGGTTATCTTTCTGCTTGGCGGCCATTTCGGCGAAAACATCCATGTCAGCCATATCAAACAATATATTCAGGGCCTGCAGAACGGTGCCAGGCTGATTGTCGTTGATCCACGCTACTCGGCCTCAGCCGCCAAATCCGATATCTGGGTAAAAATAAAGCCGGGTACCGATACCGCCTTTTTGCTCGCGATCATGAATTATCTCGTCACCAACAAAAAATATGATGCCGAGTTTATTGATGAATATGCCGAAGGCTTTGATGAATTTCAAGAAGGCATCAAAGACTGGAGCCTGGAAAAAGCGGCCAAGGAATGTGATATCCCGGCCAATCAGATTAAAGAAGTAGCCGATATGCTGGCCGCCAATGCGCCGAATGTTTCCATCCATCCCGGCCGACACGTGTCCTGGTACGGCAATGATTTTCAGCGCCAGCGTTCGCTGGCTTGCCTCACCGGCCTCCTCGGTGCCTTCTTTGTCAAGGGGGGCTGGGTGCCGGGGAAAAACCCCAAGGTGGGAAAAACCAGCTGGGCCAAAAAAGAGCATGACGGGGAACATAATCTGAACAGGAATGCGGAAGAAGAACCAATCTATCCCTACTCTCCGCCCGGAACACCGACCGAGTTGATCCGCGATGCAGCCCTGAGCGGTAAACCCTATCCCATTAAAGGTTGTGTCATCTGGGGCCAGAACCCGATCCAGACCATTCCCGGTCAGGAAAAAATGAAAAAAGTCCTGCAGCAGATGGATTTTGTCTTGTGTGTCGACGTCATGCCGACCGACGCCACCATGTGGGCCGACATTCTTTTGCCGGAGGCAAGCTATCTGGAACGATACGATCTTGTCAAAACCGGTACCCAGTGGAACTTTGCCGACAAGCAGCAACAATATATCACCGCCAGGATGCCGCTGGTGGCCCCGATGTTCGAGCGAAAAGACCATATCTATATCACCAACGAAATTGCTAAGCGAATGGGCTATGAAAAAGACATCCCCGTCAAAAGCGTTGAAGAACTCGTCGATAAAGACCTCAGCGTTGCCCAGTTGTCTCTGGCCCAGTTGCAAAAAGAAGGCGGCATCCATCTGCAGGATGGCAAAGACCCCTATGTGATGCCCGATGATTTTGAAATCTATCTCTATAATGAAGATTTAGACGATGCCGGATTTCCCGGCGTACCGACCTATATCCCGGTGGAGCAAGCCCCGGCCGGGTACGCAAGACTTCTTTATGGCCGAGTACCGCTGCATACCTTTAACAGGACCCAGAATAACGTCTGGCTGCACCACGCCATGCCCGACAATCCGGTGTGGATAAACGATAAGGCCGCGGCAAAAATGGGCCTCAAGGATGGGGATGTGGTCGGTTTTATTAATCAGGAAGGAATAAAATCGCGGACCACCACCACGGTAAAGACAACTCCGGGAATCCGTATGGATTCGGTTTTCATGGCCCATGGCTATGGGTCGGCCAACCCGCTTATGAGCGTTGGCGTGAATGCCGGTGTCGATGATACCAGCCTTATAACTAAAATTACCGTTGACCCCGAAACCGGCGCCCATGGAATGCGTAACAACTTTGTCAAACTGATCAAGGACGACAAGGTGATTGACCTTCCGGCCACTGTCTAAGTTCGGCTATTAAGATAGTATCTTCGGGTATTATTTCAGGAGAATACAATGCAATATGGAATGATTATCGACCTTGAACGTTGTGTGGGCTGTCATGCCTGCACCATTGCCTGCCGAGCGGAATGGGAAATCCCTGTAGAATTTCATCGGAATTGGGTTTTTCGGATGGGGCCCGCTATGGTTGGCAAAGATCTGGCCTCAACCTATTACCCTGGTCTCTGCAACCACTGCACCGAGCCGGTCTGTGTTCCGGAATGTCCGGCAGACCCCGAAGAAAGAACTTTTACCGATGTCAAAACCGGGAAAACGAAAACCATGGAGGTTGCCGCCACCTGGAAAGACCCCTTTGACGGGACGGTGCAGATCGATAAAAATCGCTGCATCGGCTGCGGTGCCTGCGTCGACGCCTGTCCCTATAATGCCAGATATGTCAACCCGGCACTGGTGGACGACGTTTCCGACGATGGCAAGGCGGACAAATGCACATACTGTAAACCACGAGTGGACGCCGGTTCGGCTCCTGCCTGCGTACAGACCTGTATTACCGGGGCAAGAATATTCGGCGACCTGGATGATCCACAATCTGCCGTTGCCGAGTATATCAAGAAAGGCGCCAGAGGAATTGAACCAAATGGCGGTGAGCTTGGTCCCAACAGCAGATATTACGGGAAAAAGAAGGATATGGACCTGCTCTTTGCCAGCCATACTCCTGAACTTGCCGATTTAGACCACGTTCGAAGACGGGCGATGCTCGCCTCAATGATCAAGCCGACCATGAAAAAAGTCAGGAATCTCGGCTTGCTCGGTGTCGTCGGCGCCATTATGGCCAAAGAGATAATGGATCAAAAAACCGGCGAAAAGTAAGCCGACCGATAGAGCAAACTGCTGTATCATGCAGCGAGGATAAAGTAATTCCTTTATCCTGCAGATACTGCTTTGGCGCGATAATCTGTTGATTATCGCGCTTTTTTTTGGCCTTGTTTTCATTACATTTTGATCTTACCCATTGTTGGTATCATCAAACTCGCTGCTCTGCGTTCGGTCAAAGCAAAATATCGAATGGTTAAAGCAGGTTAATGCAATCGATCAGGAAAAATAATCATTTCAGGAGAAACACCGAAAATCTTAACATCAGAGGACCTAAAACCATGCTGCTTGAAAATTTGAAGTATCCGGAGGTTGAATTGTATCTACAAGAAAAGGACATCATCCTCGTACCGGTCGGTTCAGTGGAACAGCACAGTCCATATGGATTGATTGGAACGGATTTCATCGCCGCTGAACATATTGCCCGGCAGGCCGGGGAGGCGATGGATATCCTTGTTGCACCAACACTCTGCTATGGTGTGAGCCCACATCATATGTCTTTTCCCGGCACCGTTTCGCTGTCACCGGATACGCTTATTGCATTAGTTGGTGATGTGGTGAGCTCGTTGGTGGCCCATGGTTTTAGAAAAATCATTCTTATCAACGGACACGGCGGCAATATCGCCCCAATCCAAGTGGCACTGGTAAAGCTGAAAGAACAGGGTTTACCGGGAATTTTCCAGTTGACCTCATGGTATACCCTGCCGGGGGTGAGTGAAAAGTGCACCGATCTCTATCAGGATAATGATGGAAAACATGCGACGGCCAGTGAAGTGGCGGTAACCATGCATAATAGACCGCAATTTTTTACCAATAAGCTCACTGAGCCGGCAACAGTCAAGCGACACAGTTACCATTGGCCTCTCTCAGCTAAAAAGTTTAGAGAGACATTTCCCGATGGCCGCATGCTCTCCGCTCCATGGCTTGCCAATGCAACCCATGGCCGGCAGATTACCGAAGTGGCAGTGGATGCCCTCGTAGCTCAACTTTCCTCGATGCTGCTCTGCTCTGATTTATGAATCGTGAAAGCCCTCAGCTCTTTTTTGCAGACGATCTCATAGCCGCTGTCTGATCGCCTGGGCCAATTCATAGACGGCCATGGCATAATAGACGCT
The DNA here is from genome assembly GCA_963796255.1 of uncultured delta proteobacterium. Lineage (GTDB taxonomy): Bacteria > Desulfobacterota > Desulfobulbia > Desulfobulbales > Desulfocapsaceae > Desulforhopalus_A. The sequence goes on from CAWCLE010000025.1 coordinate 162,275, forward strand.
ATGGTTGTAGCGGGTAATCGTATAAAAATCGGCATGACCGATGAGGTACTGATCGTAACCGGCGTGATGCAGCACGAGAAGATAATAGGGTCCTTCAGTGGTAATTGGACGCACTGGACGCAAACCGGCCTGCGTCAGTTCGGCCAGGGTATACGACCTGCTCAGACCGGTTTTCAGCGCAACTTTTCTAGAAGCTGTCAGGGGCGTCACCACTGGCTGTCCGGGCCTCCAGCCATGGTGGGAAAAATAGTTGGCAATGCTGCCGATGGCATCCTCGGGATCCCACAGATCTTGACGGCCATCACCGTTAGAATCCACCGCCAGCTGGAGAAAGCTACTGGGCATGAACTGCCCGAGCCCCATGGCCCCGGCATAAGATCCCAGTGGTATGGCCGGGTCGATATCTTCGTTTCTGGTCATGAGCAAAAAGTTTTCCAGCTCACTTTTGAAATAATCGCCACGGCGGGGATAATCGAAGCTGAGTGTGGTCAAGGCATCAAGAACTCGATGATTGCCGATAAAGCCGCCATATCTGGTTTCCACGCCAAGAATGGCCAGGATATACTCCTCGGGAACACCATATTGCCGGTAGGCGCGCGTAAGAGCGGCCTGGTGGCTGTGGGCAAAAGCAACTCCATCAGCGACATGGCGCTCATCGAGGAACTTGGCCCGATACCTTGTCCATCCGCCGCCAACGGTTTTGCCCTTTACCGCTTGGTCTGATTTGGCAAGATACCTGAGAGTCCAGTCCTTGCGCTGTGCCTGCGAAAAGAGCCCGCACAGATAGTCACGATCAAAACCGTGCTTGGCCACCATCTCTGCAATAAACTGTTCCAGGCTGGCATAGCCGGCATAATCGCCTGAGACCGATTGGGCTTTATAGCTTGTCACCGGTGCCGGCGGCAGCGTCTCAGCCTTTGGTAGCTGTACGTGTTCCTGGACCCCACCGCATCCAGCCAGACTCAAAGAGAGCACCAGAGTGGCAAGGACGAGAAGCCAATGCAAGAAAAAAGAGCGCTGCCCTGCATGTTTATCGGCAAAGCGAAATTGACGAAGGAGAGAGAAATTTTTAGTCATAATCAATCGATAATAGACGCAGAAAGCAGAGTTGAAATTATTAGACTGTTAGGTGCGGCGGCGAAAACTTATTTTAATGAGGATAATCCTTATTTACGTTATCATAGAGCGGAACATTTGAGGGATCAATCAGACCAACCTTAACATTTAATATACTAAACAATGAGCGTAGACGATAAGAAAATCATCTATTCGATGATAAAAGTCAGTAAATATTACGAGAGCAAACCGATATTAAAAGATATTTCCCTGTCCTATTTCTATGGCGCCAAAATCGGCGTCTTAGGCCTGAACGGGTCGGGTAAAAGTACTCTTTTGAAAATTCTGGCCGGTATCGACACAGATTTCAACGGCGAAACCCATCTGGCACCGGGTCACCGGGTTGACTATCTGTCGCAGGAACCCCAACTCGATCCGGACAAAACCGTCAAACAGATTGTCGAAGAGGGGGTCCAGGAAACCGTCGATCTGCTGGCGGAGTTCAATGAAATCAACGAAAAATTTGCTGAGCCCATGGACGATGATGCGATGCAGGCCCTCATCGACCGGCAAGGAAGTGTCCAGGAAAAATTAGATCATCTCTCGGCATGGGACCTGGACGCTCGCCTCGAAATGGCCATGGATGCCCTGCGCTGCCCGCCATCAGATACCAAATGCGGTATTCTCTCCGGCGGCGAAAAAAGGCGCGTTGCTTTGTGCAGAATTCTTCTCAAACAACCGGATATTCTGCTGCTCGACGAGCCCACCAACCATCTCGACGCCGAATCCGTCGCCTGGCTGGAACAGCATCTCCAGGCCTATCCCGGCACCGTTATTGCGGTCACCCATGATCGATATTTTCTTGATAATGTGGCCGGCTGGATCCTGGAACTCGATCGCGGCCTTGGTATCCCCTGGAAAGGCAACTACTCCTCGTGGCTGGAACAAAAGGAAAAACGCCTCGCCATGGAAGAAAAGAAAGAGAGTGAGAGGCAGCGGACCCTGCGCCGGGAGCTGGAGTGGATAAAAATGAGCCCGAAGGGCAGGAGAAGCAAATCCAAGGCGCGTATCAGCTCCTACGAACAACTGCTCTCCAAAGAAAGAGAGGATCTGGCCAAGGAGCTGGAGATCTTCATTCCGCCGGGACCACGCCTGGGCAAGGTGGTCATCACCGCGGAGAACGTCAGCAAAAGTTTTGGCGATCGTCTGCTCGTAGAAAATATGCAGTTCAGTCTGCCGCCCGGTGGTATTGTCGGCATTATCGGTCCCAACGGTGCCGGCAAGAGTACCCTGTTTAAAATGATTATCGGTCAGGAAAAACCCGACGCAGGCGCAATCATCGTCGGCGATACCGTGAAACTGGCCTATGTCGATCAGAGTCGCGATCAGCTCGATCCGGAACAGACTATCTGGCAGGCAATTTCCGACGGTCAGGACACCGTCTGGCTGGGCACCAAAGAAATCAACAGCCGCGCTTATGTCGGTAAATTTAACTTTTCCGGGACCGATCAGCAGAAAAAGGTCGGCCTGCTCTCCGGCGGGCAGCGCAATCGTGTCCACCTGGCGAAAACCCTGAAGGAAGGCGGTAATGTGCTGCTGCTCGATGAGCCGACCAATGACCTGGATGTCAATACCCTGCGGGCCCTGGAAGAAGCACTGGAAAACTTTGGCGGCTGTGCGGTGGTCATCAGTCATGACCGGTGGTTTCTGGATCGAATCGCCACCCACATCTTGGCCTTTGAAGGAAATTCCCAGGTAGTCTGGTATGAAGGCAACTATTCCGATTATGAAAAAGATCGCAAAAGCCGTCTCGGAGCCGCCGCAGATCAGCCGCACCGCATAAAATACCGCAGTCTGACCAGGACGTAACGGCCTGCCGTTGACGGTTTCACCACTTCGTTGTAAGGGAGACGCGGTGAAGCCGTCTTTTTAAAGCGATTTCAGTTCCTGCAGCATCTCCTGCAGCGCACCAATCTTTGCCCGGGCAAGTTCTATCCCCCCTGCCCTGCTGTCCTCTTCGATCTGCCGGGCAAGTTCAAATATGCCGAGGATACCCAAACTGGCGGCCGCTCCTTTAATGGAGTGAGCGGCAGCCATAATTTTGCCGGCTGAATTTTCCGCCAGCCCCTGTTCAATAAGAAGGAGATCCGCCTGTAAGGCATCTTTAAATATTTCCAGCAGCTCTTCCAGTAATTCGGCATCGTCGGCTGCCTGTTCCAGGGCGAATTGTTTATCCCACTGCAGTGCATTCATCGTATAATCCTCAGTGAGTTCTGAAGACAACTCTATCCGGCCACGGCGAAACAGACAGAGCCGGCCATTTTTTATGCCGACCACTGTTGAACATAATCCACCGTCACTCGGTCCGCCATCGACTATATAATCGACCATATCACCGAGCATTTCGACTACTTCCGCAGCTGAGCAAGCCGGAGAGCAACCAGATATATTGGCGCTGGTCGCAGTAATCGGTTTGCCCATCCGCCTCACCAGTTGTTGTGCCAGCGGATGCGGCGAAATACGGACGCCGACCGTCCCGGTATCCCCGGTGATCTGCTTATTTACATGGGTTTGTGCCGGGAAGACCAGAGTGAGCGGGCCCGGCCAATACCTGTTGATCAGCGGCACATAGAGAGGGGGAACCTCCTCGACTATGCCGGCCAGTTGCTCTTTATCTTCGATGAGCAACAATAATGGCTTATTCTCGACGCGTTGTTTCGCGGCGAATAATTTATTCACGGCCGGCGCACAATTGGGATCGACCGCCAGACCGTAGTATGTTTCGGTGGGAAAGGCAACGATCCCTCCTCGGCGTAAATGGCCTGCAGCAAGGGTGAGCGAGGTGCCGACCCGTTCGGTGGAAAATTTTTCAGCCATTTATTTTTTTGTTCTTTTCTTCCACCTCAAGGATCATATCATGCCGCAGTTTCACCAGCTTTTTGCCTAAGTCGGGATTGCTCAAAGCGAGAATCTTCAAAGCCAGCACGGCACCATTTTTTGCGCCTGCCTTGCCGATTCCCATTGTCGCGACGGGAATGCCGGGAGGCATCTGCACCGTTGCCAGGAGCGCATCGAGGCCTCCCAGAGAAGAGGCATCCAGCGGCACGCCGATAACCGGCAGATCGGTGTGCGAGGCGAGAACCCCGGCGAGATGCGCCGCCATGCCCGCCCCGGCAATAATCACCTGTAATCCCCGCTGCTGCGCAGTCTTGGCATATTCAACGGCTTTTTCCGGGGTACGATGGGCCGAGGCCACGGTCATTTCACAGCAGATGTCGTTAGCCCGCAGGAAATCGGCGGCGGCCTTCATCACCGGCAAATCCGAATCGCTGCCCATGACAATCCCAACCAGCGGCTGCTGCGCTCCACTCAGATTACGCCGCAGGGCTTTTTCGCCAATATCTCTGCGACAATAACAATCGGTCCAGGAAATCACCTCCACCGCGGCATAGGCTCGGGCGATAGCATCTTTTAAGGTGTTGCCTACCGCAGTAATACCCAGTACCCGTCCCCCGCTGGTGACAATTCGTCCTTTTTTCCGCACCGTTCCGGCATGAAAAACCTCCACCCCCGGGCATTCCGAGGCCTTGGTTAGGCCATTGATAGCCTTGCCGGTAGTATAGTATCCGGGATATCCTCCGGAAGCCATGACCACACATACCGTTGGCCGCGGATCGATTTTCATCTCAACCCGATCCAGTTTACCGTCGATTGCCGCTTCGAAAATATCGATGATATCGCTTTTCAACCGCATCAGTAGCGGTTGCGCCTCCGGATCGCCAAAGCGACAATTGAATTCCAGCACGTTAATAGATCGACCGTCAATCATCAGTCCGGCATAGAGCATTCCCTTATAGGGCCTGCCTTCCGCCTCCAAGCCTTTAATCGTCGGCAGCATGACCCTGTTCATAACAAAATCGGCAATTTCATCAGTCACCACCGGAGCTGGGGAGTAGGCTCCCATTCCGCCGGTGTTAGGCCCCTGATCCTTGTCGAATATGGCTTTATGATCCTGTGAGGTGGGCAGAGGAAGCACCGTTTTGCCATCGGTAAAGGCAATAAAAGAAGCCTCTTCGCCGACGAGGCAGGTCTCAATTATTATCCGATCCCCGGCACTGCCGAAAGCCTTGTCAGCCATGATAAGATCGACCGCCTGCTTTGCTTCTTCCACGGTCTGGGCAACAATCACGCCTTTGCCGGCGGCAAGTCCGTCCGCCTTAACGACAATCGGGGCGCCCTGGCGATCGATATAATCTTTTGCTTTCTTCCCATCGGTAAACACCGCAAAGGAGGCAGTGGGAATGTTATATTTTTCGAGGAATTCCTTGGAGAATACCTTGCTGCCTTCAAGCTCAGCCGCTTTTTTGCTCGGTCCGAAAATTCGCAGCCCATTTTCTTCAAATATATCAACAATACCAGCCACCAGTGAAGATTCTGGACCGACCACAGTGAGGTCGATATGTTCTTTTTTGGCAAATTTGAGCAGTTTTTTAACATCGGTTACAGAAATATCAACGCAATCCGCCAAACGGCTTATTCCAGCGTTGCCCGGGGCGCAGTATATTTTTTCGACCTTTTTACTCTGCTTAATTTTCCACACAAGCGCATGTTCACGCCCACCGGAACCAACAACAAGAATCTTCATAGGCTACTCCAGTATGTTTATAAATTTATCTTTGTCGGCCATTTTGTTCGCCTGATAAAATCGGCCAATCATCCGTCTCGTATGGATTGATCGTTGACAAACGGGATGCGAAATATTACATGAATGAATAGTCATTCATAATTTGTCGGCTCCCGTTGTTTTACTTCTTCGAACCTTTCCTGTTGGGAATGAAAGCAGAAAATAAACACTCAAAAATTATTTCGGCTGCCACCAAAGTCTTTGCCAAAAAAGGATTTTTCACTGCCAGAATATCCGATATAGCCAAAGAAGCCAAGGTTGCTGACGGAACAATTTATCTCTATTTCAATAACAAATACGACATCCTGCTCTCGGTATTCGAGGAAGAAGTGGGGAAAATCGTCGAAAAAACCAGCAAATTGCTCAGTAACGAGGAAGATCCCACAAAGATGCTGGAGATTTATACGTTCCAGCATCTCACGGCGATGAAAAAAAACAAGAACCTTGCCGAGGTCATTCAGATTGAGCTGCGCCAGAGCCACAAAATCATAAATGATTACCGCAACAATAAATTCAGCGAATATGTCGGCATCATAGCCGGTATAATCAAAAAAGGCCAGTCCTCGGGGGTATATAAGTCCGATGTCAAACCGGACCTTGCAAAAAGAATATTTTTTGGCGCCCTCGATGAAGTTTCCAGAGTCTGGAACGTATCCCTTGAGACAAACTATACCATTGAAGAAGTCACCGACCAGGTGCTGACCATGTTTCTGGCGGGAATTCTAGAGAACCCCGCAGAAAACTCCCACTAACGGCCAAAAGAGAGCCTCTGCGGCAATAACTGGAATATGCCAGGCTCTCTGAAAACTGGTAATAGTTAACCGAAATGCAAGAGATTTCCGCATATGGGATCAGTAAACGTTCAGCCAGTGGTAATGGTTCACCGGAATGCAATATATGAACGTATAATCCGGATCTGTAAACGTTCAGCCAGTGCTCCAGTTTCGTTCAAGCAGGCCGCCGAGCTATAGTTGTCTATGTGAGGGGGCATGATCGGACGAAAATGGGGTGCTGGTGAACGTTTATGAAAACTGCGAGGGGCGAATTGCCATTACTTCAAATTCTCTCGTTCCTCCGGGGGTGATAGCCAGCACTTCATCGCCGACTTCTTTACCGAGCATACTTTTGCCAAGCGGCGAGAGAACCGAAATAGAGCCTTTTTTGACGTCCGCTTCCTCCGGTCCCAGCAATTGATAGGTGATCTCTTCGTCAGTGTCAAGATCGAGTAATTGCACAACGGTCCCGAACACAATGCTGCCAATACTCACCTGCAGGCAGTCTATGACCTCGGCCCGCGACAATTTATCTTTCAGTTCCAGGATACGCCCTTCAATATGGCCCTGCCGGTCTTTGGCCGCATGATATTCGGCATTCTCCTTTAAATCGCCATGTTCCCTGGCAACTTCTATGGCCTTGACAACCACGCCTCGTTCCACCCTTTGCAGTTGTTGCAGTTCTGCACGTAATTTCTGGTTGCCTTTTTTAGACATTGGTATTCTTTGTATCATATAGATCTCCATAAAAAAATCCTGCAAGGCGTCAAACCACACAAGGCCCATGCAGGAAATATCGATAAAATTGCTCTCACCAGCGATAGTGAAGCGACATAAACAACCCTTTCTCCTCAAAATCATCGCTTCGAGATAAAGTAAAGTTGCTTTTTAATAGAAAGTGCGGGCTCATTTCAAGAAAAATATTGAAAGAAGTCGTAAAAGAGACATTTTCATTATCTTCAAGACCAATGGCCGTGTCGATAGCATAGTAACTCATACTCTTCTTTGTCCCCTGCTGGAAGCCGAGGAAGTCATGTTGAAAATGGACATTGAAACGATGTTCGGTAAAAAATGACGGACTCCAGTAATACGGCGCATCGGAGAGTTCTTCACTGTCGGCCGGGCCTTTATTTCCATCATCGTTGGTCAAATATTGGTAATCATAACGTAATGCAGCCTGCAGGGATTCGCCGAAAATACTGTATGAAGTATACCCGTGAAACCTTCTCTCACCATTGCCGTCATTATAATATTGCTGTCGCAAATCCACACCAAACGACAAACCGATGGGAGTTTCAGCACTTAAACCCGTTTCAAAAGCCTGATAAGTAATTTGCTGCTCTATAGCCTCGATTGTATCGTATACCTGTCTTTTTTCCAGCAGGGCATAGGCGTTGACATAATCGTCCAGTTGCCCCCGCAACTGAACCTGATAGAGAAAACTGGGGCTGCTGTTACCACTGATTTTCTCGCCGCCCCCCCCCAAGATCAATTCATAGGCCTTGGAAAATTCATACGTAGCCACGGCATAGAGGTAATTGCTGCCGGTCGCCCCGTCGCCGTCAAGGGCTTCAAATTGGTTATTGGCATACAGCAGTTGAATATCTTTATTAAGAGCAGGGGTAAACCAGAACGACGTTCCCACCGTTGTTCGCCCGACATCGATATGGCCGTCCCTGCCACTTCTTTCCTCATGTTCGGCAGTAATAACACTTTGCGGGCTAATCTGCAGGGTGTTTCTGGCGATCGATTTTTCCAGTTCGGGAGAAGTGGTGCCGCTCTTCTGCATCTCTTCATACACCTGTGCTTCCTTACGATATTTGCCGATTTTGCCATATATGGCGGCAAGATCACTCATCGCTTCAGGAGAAGCTTCTTTTTTCAGTTTTTGGTAACTTTGCTCGGCATAGTAATAATTGCGCTCAAATATAGCTTTTCGTGCAGTATATTCACCGGCGATCAGTTTCTGCCAACTATATTTTTCGAATAATTCGGTGACGATTTCTCCCGCTTCATTGTGCCGATTGTCGAGCAAAAATTGCGGTGCCATTAATCCGGCGACGACATCGGGTTCCGATCGCAACAGAAGCATCATCGAATTCCAGAAAGTATTTTCCCGGGTCAGATAACGATAATTTATCTGCTTCTGATTGAATTTCTCACCGAGCAAATCCTGTACCGGCGGCTCCAGGAGTTGCTGATAAATTTCCAGTGCTTTTTCCTGTTGTTTATCACCCCACAGCAGTCTCGCCTGGGTAAGCAGATCTTCTGTATTATCGCCGGCTGCAGGTCTTTGCACCGGTTGCAGATTCTCACCGTCCTCTTGTTCTTGTTGCAGCAGAGCTAATCCCTGGCCATACATGCCTCGCCGCGCTTCAACCTCGATCCGCTTGTGTTGAAAATATGGCTCCTCGGGAAATTGCCGGTTCAGCTTCGCCAAAGCGGCAATGGCATTTTCACTCGTTCCGGCACTCATCATCAATTCTGCCCAGACGACGTTGCCGACAGTAGATTTCGGATATACTTGCAACGCGGCAGCGGTGTGTTTTTCGGCGGCAGCATATTCTTTATACTCTTTTTCTTTAACGGCAACGGCGAGCTGCCTACTTACCACCGGCATCCCGTTGACGACAAGTTTACTGTCGATTCTTTGTTCTTCATGCGGTTTTTTCAATGTCCGGAGGAGTATTTCTTGCAGTGCAATTAATTCAGGATCGAAAGGACCGCTCGCAAGCAGCGTCGCACATTGTCGATATGCTTCGTCCACCTCGCCTTCTAAATAACTCAGCCAACAGGACTTCTTCTCCAGGCGAACCAGAAAAGGGAGCAATTTCCTGCGTTGGGGTGATTGTGCGGCTGCAGTTTTATAGGTATCGATCAGTTGCCGGCCCTGGCCATACTTTCCTTCCGCCTGCAGTATGTCCAGCTGCAAAAGCAGCAGCCTGGCTCCCTGTGGGTCATAGGAAAAAATGTTATCAGGATGCGGCGATCTTTTTTGCAGTTCCTGATACCAACTCCTGGCGGCAGCCGTATTTTTGTCGAGCGCGGCATTTTGCGTTAACTGAAAAAGAATATCTTCGATAAGAATATCCTGCAGCAGCAGCTGCCGCAGCAGTTGTTCCGCTCGCTTCGTTTTTCCTTCCCGCCGAAGAGAGACCGCCCGGTGCATACCTAATCGGGTTATTGTCTCCTGCGAGTCGGCAAAACGTTTATGTGCCCAATCAGAAGTTTCACTATATTCCTTGAAGAGAAAATTATAAGTAAGCAGATCCAGATAGACAAACACGAGATCGCGCAAGCCATTTTCACCGCTCTGTTGCTTTGCTCCGGCAAAGATCGCCTGCAATGCCTCACCGTCGCCCATCTTGCCGGCCAAATCAAGAGCCTTGGTCCGCAGTGCTAAATCTGCCGGATCTCTCGTTATCGCCCGTTCAAAAGAGCCAAGAGCTTTCATCTCAAGCCCAAGATGGAGTTCCGAATTTCCCTGTATGAGAAAGTAGGACTTCGTCTTGTTGTCCGGATCAGTAACCGCAGACAGATAGTCGAGAGCCTTTTTATACTGCCCTTTGTCGTAATATTGCCGGGCAATACGCAGGGCAATATCGTCCTGCGGCCTGGTGTTTTTATAAAGTGTCGTCAAGACATCCAGTAGTTGGTCATTTTTCCCCTTTTCTTCCAGCAAATCAGCCATTTCCATGAAGATGGGAGCTCTATCAGGGGTGATATCGCCAAGCCTGTCCCACAGCTGTTCTGCACCTTCTTTTTTTACCACTGCCAGCAAATTTTCGGCAAGAATGGTATGGATTTCAGCTATCTTCCGGGTAATTTCCGCATCGCCCGGATGTTTATCGAGATATTTTTCATAAAAGAACAATGCCCGATCCGACCGATGGAGATCCTCCTCGCAGACCCTTGCTGCCGCAAGTAAAAAGACATCGTTATTTTCATTGTTAGCGGCGAGATACTTCAGCTGCAACAAGGCCGCTTCATAGGAGCCGTCATCCAGATAATATTGGGCCAGATTCTGCCGAAAAGGCATATAGTCGGGATGCCGGATAAGATATTCACGCCAGAGTTCGCCGCGTTTTTTTTCATACCCCGGGACGTCGAAAACTTTTACCGCTTGAAAGATTACCTGGTCGTCCACCCGGGGATTTTCCAATAACCGGGTATAAAGTTTTCTGGCTTTGTCGTCTTTTCCCAGCTCGTGGGCATCGACGGCGAGAGTATGCAGGACATGACTGTTTTCCGGATGGCGCAGGCTGTACTGCTCAAAGAGTCCAAAAGCGAGTTCCTTTTTCCCCTGCCTGCGAAGACTGGTTGCAAGGCCAAGCAATGCAGCATCGGCCTGAGCACCGCCTGGGTCTTTTTCCAACACCCTGCCGTAATATTCCGTTGCCGTACGATAGTTTTCAAAGTGCAGGGCGATATCCCCACCGGCCAGAAGATATTCACTGTTGTTGGGATCCTTATCCAACAGTCCCCCGATTATTTTGCCGGCGGTTGTGAAGTCTCCAACTTGCAAAAGAACTTTGCAGTATTCCCAATGCGCTTCTTCAATGTTCGGTTTCAGCCGGTACAATTCAGCATAAGCCTTGATGGCCGACAGATAGTCTGAGTTTCGAACGAAACCTCTCGCCTTATCCCACAGGATTTTCCATTGGGGCGATTCCAGGTCACCCTGGACCATGGCGATATTTTTCTTAGGCGCAATGCTTTCGCCGGCCAGGCAGTGTGGCGAAAACAACCCGGAAAGAAGAAGAACCAGGAAAAATAAGTGGCTGTAAATGACGATCTTCAGCCTGGATATGATCATTGGCAGATGAAGGGTTAGGCAATTGGATCTCGCATAATGTATGCGGGAATTATCACCCCTGATAAACTCGAATTTCACAATGGCTAAGTAAAAAGCTTCATATTCAAGGCGCGCAAAATTTCTATCATTACGGCGTACTAGAGTACGTCGTAATGATAGAAATTTTGTGGCAACGATGAAGATGAAGAGTTTTTACGACGCCATCACCCCTCAAGGTACCCTTTTAGCTGTAAAACTGCACTATTTTCTCAACCACATAGGTCTGCATTGCCTCTGTCAGTTCGGGATAAACAGGCAAAGCTATGGTCGTATCGGCCGCCTTTTCCGCCTCAGGATAATGACTCCCTGCGGCAAGAGAACCAAGACATTCCTGCTTATGCAGGGGCACAGGGTAATACACCTCACAGCCGATATCATTGTTATGCAACCAGCTCACCAGTTCATTACGACGATCAACACGCAGTACATACTGGTTATAAATATGCCCATAGGGCACCCTGCCGTCTGCACCTGGCAGTAGATCATATACCTCCTTGGGGAGGGTAACCTGCTGCCCCTCAAGAAGGGCTGTCCCGGCAAAAAGACGGTTATACCGCTGCGCATTTTCTCTTCGCGCTGCATGCCAGCCTTCCAGATAAGGTAATTTAACCCTGAGAGCAACCGCTTGAATGGGATCGAGGCGAAAGTTGCCGCCAACGAGTTTATGGTAATATTTGGGATGCGCACCGTGATTGCGCATCAGGACGAGGCGTTCAGCAAAGTTTTTATTCTGGGTAACCACCATCCCGGCATCGCCGATGCCACCAAGGTTTTTACTGGGAAAGAACGAAAAACATCCGGCAATGCCCATCGATCCGGCTTTTTTATAGCTTTTTATTGCCGCATCCGGCGGAGCACAGGGATACTCGGCGCCGATCGCCTGCGCCGCATCTTCGATGACCGGAAGTTCATAACGTTCGGCTAAATCCATAATAGCCGACATATCGGCGCATTGTCCATAGAGATGCACCGGAATAATGGCCTTTATTTTCCGCGCAGTATCCGCGGCGAGCTGCTCTTCCATCCGGCCTGGATCGATATTGAAACTCACAGGATCGATATCGGCAAAGACCGGTGTCGCCCCGACACGGAGGATAACACCCATCGTCGCAAAAAAAGAATACGGCGTAGTCAACACCTGATCGCCTGGCCCGATACCAAGCGTCATCAAAGAGATCAACAGGGCATCGGTGCCGCTGCTGACCCCGACTCCATAGGCTGTACCGCAGTAGTCGGCGATTTCTTTTTCAAACTCCTCGACTTCAGGGCCCATGATATAACGGGTTGATTTGACGACACGGGTAACGGCGGCAACAAGATCGTCTTCGAGATACTCCAGTTGGGCCTGGAGGTCCAGCAAAGGTACTTTCATAAAAGCTATCGTAATAAAATTAGGGAATTAGAATGGACAATCACTTAAGATGATGAGCTGATAACTATCCTCTCACCGTCAAAATAATCGACAATATCAGGCATTTCCGCTTCCAGATATTTTTTCATTTTTTTCAGAAGATTCACTTCAATCTGCCGCACACGTTCACGGGATATATCGAATCGGTCGGCGATATTCTGCAGGGTCAAAGGTTCATCGGTCAAGAGTCGTTTCTCGAGAATCATCCTTTCTTTATCATTTAATTTGACCTTCAGGACTTCCAGAAGTTCGGCGAGCTTCACTTTTACTTCTTTGCCGGCGACTGTTGATTCGATTCCCGGTCCGTTACTGGGTAGGAAATTTTTCTGTTCGTCTTCGGAATCGGATCGAACCGGACTCTCCAAGGAGACATCCCAGTTATCCATCCGCTGACCCATCTCAACGACTTCACGTTCCTTGACGTTAAGACGTTCCGCCAGCAATTTCGGTTCCGCCGCGAATCCCTGGCCTTCAAGGAGTTTGCGCTCTTTATTGAGACTAAAAAAGAGTTTGCGCTGGGCCTGAGTGGTACCGATTTTCACTAGCCGCCAGTTGTCCATGATAAACTTTAGGACATAAGCCCTGATCCAGTACGCAGCATAGTATGAGAATTTGACCCCGCGGTAGGGATCGAATTTTTTCGTCGCCTGGACCAGTCCGACATTGCCCTCCTGGATGAGATCCATAAAGTTCTGCATCCAGTACTTTTGGAAATCCATGGCCACTTTTACGACAAGGCGCAGGTTGGAACTCACCAGTCGATATGCCGCATCCTGATCGCCATCTTCCCGAAAGCGCACCGCCAACTCATCAGTTTCTTCTCTGGTCAGTAGCTCATATTGACTGATTTCCTGGAGATATCGATGAAGTGCCGGGTTACTGAGAGCAGGCAGGTTTTCATCATCAGCAACTGAAACCAGGGGATTCTCATAGGCTTCATCGATGCTTCTGATTGAATCAAGTCCGTTTTCTTCTGCAGAATCTGTATCTTTATCCGAATCGATTATTGTGCTTTTGCTCATATATTTGTCTCCTAGGAAAAATATACCCAGAAAATTACGAAAGAGTATGATATTACTCTACCTGAATGAAAGTGCAATCATATTGTACCTTTTAAGGGGTGAAACCACACCCCACCTGTTCCAGAACTTCTTCCAAGGCGCTCGCAGTCAGGAGAGTATTTTATTTTATTAGTTGGTTCGATATGCTAAATGATCTTCTCACAAAAGTCTCGGCAACCTGTACCTTCATGCCTCATCTCAAAATAATACTATGAATAACATAAGAAACTTCAGCATAATCGCTCATATCGATCACGGCAAGTCAACCCTGGCCGACCGCATGATCCAATTCTGCGGACTGGTCACTGCCAGAGAATTTAAGGACCAGATCCTCGACAATATGGAGATCGAGAGAGAGCGGGGGATCACCATCAAGAGCCAGACGATCTGTCTACCGTATACCGCAAAAGACGGGCAGCAGTATCAGCTTAACCTGGTCGACACCCCCGGCCATGTCGATTTCAGTTATGAAGTATCGAGAGCGCTTAGTTCCTGCGAGGGAGCGCTGCTGCTGATTGATGCCGCCCAGGGCGTCGAGGCCCAGACGCTCGCTAATCTCTATCTGGCCATGGAAAACAATCTGGAAATCATCCCGGTCATCAATAAAATTGATCTGCCCTCCGCCGAACCGGAACGAATCGCCCTGCAGATTGAGGAGGATCTTGGCCTCGATGTCGATCTGGTCCAATTCTGTTCGGCCAAAAATGGTATCGGCATCGAGGGGATTTTTGAAACGATAGTCGCCAAAATCCCTGCACCGAAAGGCGACCCTGCCGCTCCTCTGCAGGCGCTTATTTTTGACGCCAATTATGATCCCTTTCGCGGCACCATTATCTCGGTACGGCTTATCAACGGCACAATAAAACCTGGCGATGTCATGGTTTTTATGGCCAACGATATCGAATACAAGGTCGACGAAGTTGGCCTGTTCAAATTAAAGAGGCAAGCGCAGAAACAACTCTCTGCGGGCCAGGTCGGCTATATCCTGGCCGGTATAAAAACCGTTGAAGACACTCGGCCGGGTGATACCATCACCCTGCGCAGTCGACCCGCAGCCGCCGCACTTCCCGGGTTTCGTGAGGTGCAGCAGGTGGTCTTTTCCTCGATCTATCCGATTAACACCGACGAATACGAAGACCTCGCCGCAGCTCTCGAAAAACTCAAGCTTAATGACGCTGCCCTTACCTTTGAAAAGGACTCATCCGCCGCTCTGGGCTTCGGGTTCCGCTGCGGCTTTCTCGGTCTGCTCCACCTCGAGGTCATCCAGGAGCGGCTGGAACGTGAATTCGATATCTCGCTCATCCTCACCGTGCCGTCGGTACAATATATTTTCCACCTCGCCGATGGCTCGATACTGCATGTCGACAACCCAACCCATTTTCCCAATCCGGCGCATATAAAAAAAATTGAGGAGCCCTATATTAAAGCGACTATCCTTATGCCCGAAAAATACATGGGGACGGTAATGAATCTGTGCATGGAACGACGGGCTGAAAACACCACCTTTAATTACCCCATCCCCGGCCGGATTGAACTGCAGTGCGAACTGCCGCTGGCGGATGTCATCTATGATTTCTATGATCGCTTAAAATCGGTAACCCAGGGCTATGGCTCGTTTGACTATGAAATGCTCGATTACCGGAAAAGCGATCTGGTCAAGCTGGATATTCTGGTCAATAGCGAACCGGTCGATGCTTTGTCGCAACTGGTCCATCGCGCCAACTCCAGGGCCAGGGGACTCCATGCCTGTGAAATGCTGAAACTGGAAATTCCCCGCCAAATGTTTAAAATTGCTATACAGGCGGCAATAGGCGGGACCATCATCGGCCGAACGACCATTTCGGCACTGCGCAAAGATGTAACCGCCAAATGTTACGGCGGTGATATCTCGCGCAAAAGAAAACTGCTCGAAAAACAAAAGGCCGGTAAAAAACGAATGAAGACCATCGGCAATGTCGATATCCCCCAGACAGCTTTTCTCGCGGTTTTGAAATCAGAACCATAACCGATCGCAGGAAAATTATTTTTATATCGGGAGACCTTAATGAAAACAAAACACAACGCTTTAAAAAAGTCGGGTGTATTTTTCAGGATTTCTCCGCTGATTTTGTTGTTTGTGGCACTGACTGGCCTTCTCCTCTCATCCTGCGCGGGCGTACAGGTCAGTCAAGACTATGATACCGGCTACGTATTTGACAACAATAAAAGCTATGCCTGGAATACTACGATTCCCTATGAAGACGGCGATCTGCTGCAGAGCGATGAACTGCTGGCCGAGCGGTTTACCAAGGCCATCGAGACAACGCTGGCGCAGCGGGGTTTTATCCAGGCGGCACAGCCGACCTATCTTATCTCATGCACCTATACGGTAACCAGCAGACTCGAAAGCGATGCCTTCGACACCGGTTTTGGCTTTGGTTTCGGCCGATATGGCCGCTATGGCGGGATAGGAATGAGCACGGGAAGTAGTGTCCGGCAATACGATCAGGGAACCCTGGTTATCAATTTCCATTCGGCGGCGAGCGGCCATCTGGTTTGGAGAGGAACCGGAACCCGTGAGGTATTTCAGCACTCGAACCCAGATGAAATCACCCGCAATGTCAATGAAATGGTCGAGTCGGTTCTGGCCCAGTTTCCGCCGGTCAAATAAGCAGTGGCCAGAGATATGTCGTCCAATCATGCAACGTCTCTCGACATTTCTTCTTGCGCTATTTGGCTGGCGTCTTTCGCCCCAGCTCCCTACCGACCAGAAAATTATCATCATCGGCGCACCACACACCAGCAACTGGGATTTTCCTATGTCTCTGCTCGCCCTGTCCGCCCTTGGCCTGCGCTTTTCCTGGATAGGCAAAGATACCATGTTTACCGGTCCCGTCAGCGGACTGTTAAAAAAGATAGGTGGCATACCGGTCAACCGCCGGGTAAGAAGCGGCTTTATCAGTCAAATGGTGCAGGCCTTTGCCGCACAAGACCGACTGGTTCTGGCAATCACTCCTGAGGGTACCCGCGCTAAAAAAGACAGCTGGAAGGCTGGTTTCTATCAGATCGCCATGCAGGCCCAGGTCAATATCTGCCTGGGCTTTATCGATTATCCAAGCAGGACCATTGGGCTTGGCCCGGTAATCGTCCCGTCCGGAGATGTCGGTGCCGATTTCGCGCTGATCAGAACATTTTACCAGGATAAAAAAGGCAAAAATCCGCACCAGGCAAGCACGATCCGCCTGTGTCATAAAGACATTGCCCTTATCAACCAGCAATACCAGGACATGCAAAACGAAAGACAGCCTCGAAACAGGAAGTAACACCATGGATGAAAAAATTGCCGAAAAAAATGAACCAAAAAAAATTTTAGAACCTACCTACCACTTTTCATCCCAGCTCATCAAAATCGGGGAGGATTACACTACCGATAAAATAGCCGTTTCCGAACTGGTGCAAGCGGGACAACTTCTTGCCGATTTTCCCAATTTTCCCCGTTTTGCCGCTAAAGGTTTTACCAAACAGCCACTGGAACCAGGGACTTGTACGCATCTTTCCGAAGACGAAGAAGCAATTCTTGCCACCGTTGCCGGTTACCCAAAAATACAGAAAATTCGCCGCCCCGAGTGTTCTGATCCCATCACCGTCATCTCCTTGGAACCGCTGCTTATAATAGCACCGAATGCGATGCAGGCAAGCATCGCCATTCATCCGCCGCTGGACAAAGGCCACTCTCTGCAAAAAGGAGATATCAAAAAATTGCTGGCTGAAGAGGCAATCGTTTTCGGGATAAACGAGCAAGCCCTGGACGATACCCTGCAATTCCTCGCTCAGGACATTAAGGAATTCACCAAATTTGTCATCGCGACCGGCCAGGCAGTCGGCGAAAGCAACGACGCCTACCTCAGGTATGATATGGAGGTAGGACCGATCGCCGGCACCCTGCTCGACGACGGCAGCATCGACTTTCGCGACAGGCGGATAATGGTCGGGGTTTGCGCCGGCCAGTGCATTGCCACGAAAATCCCTGCTGTACAGGGAAAATCCGGGATCGACATTTACGGCGAAGAGACTGCGGCACGTCCCGGCAAGGATATCAAGATTGAGGTGCAGGGCGATGCCCGGTTCAATGCAGAAACAATGCAGGTTCGTGCCGCCAAGGATGGGGTGCTGTCCATCGTCAATAATAGCGTTATCAAAGTGCTTTCCCATCAAATTATTTCGAGCGATATCGACTATGTAACCGGCAATGTCGAGAGCATGAATGCCATTACCATTTTTGGGTCGGTGCAGCCGGGCTTTACAGTCACGGCGGGCGGGGATCTCAAAATCACCGGTAACATCCTCTCCGCCTCAATTCAGTGCGCCGGCAACCTGGTTGTCGGGGGTGGTACCACGGGAAAGAACAGCAAGCTTGTGGTAAAGGGCGATGCCGATATCAATTTCATTGAGCAGGGATCCCTGCAGTGCGGCGGTATTGCCGTTATTCGCAAACAATCCTACTATAGCAATATTTACGCCGGTGCCGATATCCGCTGCCATGATCTGAGCGTGGTCATGGGCGGCCAAATCATCGCCGAAGGCAACGTCACCATTGGCAGTGTCGGTGCGGAAAACAGCACGCCCTCGCTTATTGCCGCCGGCACCGTGGCAGAACGGCTTAATCATATGCAGGAGCTCAAAGCCGCCATTGTCCAGCAACAGGACGCCATCATTCAGTGGATACAACGATACCACGGCAGCTCGACGTCGAAAAAAATCCGCCGAATGGAGGAGCAGCTCGCCGAGACCAAACTCCTGTTAATGCGCGTCAATTTGATTCCGGGAACCGGTAAATATTCAAGAGTTTCCGGCCCGGATGAGGACAATACGGGCGAGATCGATAATGCTCTGCAGAATGCAGATTACCGCAGCGAAGGAGCTATCGCCATTGAAGACATTAAAATTGATGTGGTTGGTACTATCTTCACCGGCACCATCATCCGGATCGGCAACCACTCTATGAAACTAGGCAAGACTGTGTCAAATCGGTGCTTCAAGCTGCATGCCAATGGCAAGCGTATTCTAGCCGTACCCCTTAAACGCTGATGATTAGGTAAAAACTCTTCATCTTCTTCGTTGTTGCGAATTTTACTCTTATTACGACGTACTATTGTACGCCGTAATAAGAGTAAAATTCACACGCCTCGAATATGAAGCTTTTTACTTAACCATCGCTAATATTAGTTCTTTAACATTTTGTCAATACAGGAAAAATTATTCCTTTGCGGTCAATCCTGCCCGATCGAGGAGGCTGATTTTTCTGCCGTTTACCTGGATAAGACCTTCATCGCTCATTTTGCCGAAGATGCGTGACAGGGTTTCAGGAATAGTGCCCAGCAGGCTGGCTAGCTGTCCCTTGGAAATATCCAGTTCGACCTCATCGCTCTCCCCCTGTTCCTGGCTGAGGTAGAGCAAGTACCCGGCGAGTCGGGCGGGAACTTCTTTAAGGGAAAGGCTTTCAATCTGACCGGCAAACCGGCGCAGGCGCTGTGACAGGACGGCAAGCATATTCAAAGCCAAAGAAGGATTGGCCTCGACCAGCAGGACAAACTTATCACGAGGGAAAAAAAGGGTTGTGGTTTTTTCCAGCGCTTCCGCTGTTGCTGGAAAAGGCTGCCCATGAAAAACCGGAACCTCGCCAAAAGGTTCTCCCGGCCCGAAGATATGCAGGATATGTTCTTTTCCAGCGAAGGAGACCTTAAAAATTTTTACCCGCCCTTCCCCTACCATATAAAAACCGATGCCTTTATCACCTTCAAAAAAAATATTCCCCCCCCGTTGAAAGGTTTTTTCAACGGCAATAGCGGCAAGAGCCTCGGTCTGTCGGATCGGAAGGCCTTCAAAAAGAAAACTCGAACCAATAATTTGTTTCTTATTCATAGAGTCGTGTCGCTGTTATCGCCAAGGGTTGATAGTGTCGTACTATGTTTGTGCCCATTTTTTCGCTAAATATTACTCGAAAACAGGAAAAATATCGTAATTTTTTCGCGAAAGAGACAATATAGAGACAATCATCAATACACTCCAAATACCTTTCTTACGGTGTTGTCTCGCGATCCAAGAATGTACAGTAAGCGAAAAATCGTACACATCGATATGGATGCATTCTATGCGTCCATCGAACAAAAGGATACTCCGGCCTTTCAAGGTAAACCGTTGATAGTCGGTGGCAGTCCGGAAAAGAGAGGGGTCGTTGCCGCCTGCTCCTATGAAGCGCGGCGTTTTGGGATTCACTCCGCCATGCCATGCTCCCAGGCGATACGGCTCTGTCCCCGGGCCATTTTTACCAGGCCGCGAATGGAGAGGTACCGGGAGGTTTCCGCCCGGCTGATGGCACTTTTTCGGCGGTACACCCCTCTCGTCGAACCGCTGTCGCTTGATGAAGCCTTTCTTGATGTCACCACCAATACCCACAATCACCCTTCGGCCACCATCCTTGCTCAAAGAATACGGGCTGAGATCTTCCAGGAACTAGGCTTGACCGCTTCGGCAGGGGTATCCTTCAATAAATTCATAGCCAAAGTTGCCTCCGACTTTCATAAGCCAAACGGTCAAACCACCGTCCCTCCGGAGAAAGCCACCGATTTTCTCGCCGTGCTGCCGATTCGAAAATTTTTTGGGGTGGGCAAAGTCACCGAAAAAAAGATGCTGCACCTGGGCATCAAAACCGGTTACGATCTACGCCGGATGGACCAGGATGTACTCATCAGCCATTTTGGTAAAATAGGTTCCTTTCTGTACCACATCGTTCGCGGCATTGATGAGCGTCCGGTCGAACCAGCCCGGGAAAGGAAATCGATCGGCAGTGAAACAACGCTGTATTGTGATACCGATGATAAGAAAGAAATAGACACCATCTTATCGCATCTTGCCAAGCAGATTGAATATTCCCTGAAAAAGAGACATACCGGCGGCTACACGCTCACTCTCAAAGTCAGGTATCAGGATTTTACCACCATTACCAGATCACAGACCGTTCAGAGCCCCATCTATTCCAGTGCCGGCATTCTCAGCCTGCTGCCACAACTGTTGGCCACGACCAACGCCGGTTCTGAAAAAGTCCGCCTGCTTGGCCTGTCGATCAGTAAACTGACCGGCAATAAAAGAATACCACGCCAACTGGTGCTGCCTTTTATGCGCCAGGATAGCTTGTAAACGATTGTGCATAAACAGGAATATGGTTATCCTGTACGCACCTGATGCTCCATTTGAAAAACAATCGACTAATAAAAATTTCTCTATACCATGAAATATATCTTTGCTGCTGTTGTGAACATATTTAAATATATCGGTAGATTTTTTACCTTTATCAGAAATTTTCTGCTGAACGTGCTGCTGCTGATCGTCCTTATAGCCATCGTTTTCGCTTTCATCCCCCGTGAGACCACAAAGATTCCCATTGGTGCGGTACTGCGGCTGGATATTTCCGGGGAAATTGTCGAGGAGACAAAGCTTCTCAACTCTTTTGAAAAATTCTTTAGTCAATCGCTCAGTTTTGATGTCCCAGAACCTCAAACAGCCCTGCAGGATATTCTGGATGTTATCGATACCGGTGCTCAAGACGATCGAATTGCCGTAATGCTGCTCAATCTAAAAGATATGTCCCGGGCCGGTCTCAACCAGCTGCAAACCATTGGCCAGGCCCTTGACCGATTTAAAAAAGCCGGTAAGACCGTGATTGCCGTCGAAGATTATTATACCCAGGCACAGTACTTTCTAGCGGCACATGCGTCGAAAGTTATGGTCAATCCGATGGGCGGGGTAGATATTCATGGCTTTGGCGTCTTTCACCTCTACTTTAAAGACGCCCTGGATAAACTGAAGATCAATTACAATATTTTTCGGGTGGGCACCTATAAATCCGCCCTGGAACCGTTTATACGTAACTCCATGTCGCCAGCCGATCAGCAGCAGAACGAGGTGTGGTTGAGCGCTCTCTGGCAGGTCTACACCGGCGAGATAGCCAGGCAACGTAATATTACTCCTGCGGCGATCAGCAATTACACTAACAATATCGCCGAAATGCTCCGTTCCACCGGCGGCAATACCGCGCAATTGGCTCTCGCCACCGGTTTGGTTGACCAGATTGCCACCCGGGAGGAAGCGACCGCGTATCTCGATGCACTGATGCCTGTAGCCGCGGGGAGCGCCAAAATACTCGCCTCTGCCGATTATCTTGCAGCTCTAACGCCGTCATACCAGGAGGAGGGTGGCCAGCAGGCAAAAGTGGGATTGATCATCGCCGAAGGCACCATTCTTCCGGGAAAACAGCCTCCGGGCATGATCGGCGGCGACTCGCTGGCCCTGCTGATCAAAAACGCCCGGGAAGACAAGCAAGTAAAAGCACTGGTCCTGCGGATCAGTTCAGGCGGCGGCTCGGCTTTTGCCTCCGAGATCATTCGCCAGGAGCTGCTTGCACTGAAAAAGAGCGGCAAACCGGTTGTCGTATCTATGGGTTCGGTTGCCGCTTCCGGGGGCTATTGGATCGCCGCCGACGCCAATGAGATATATGCCTCTGAGGCAACAATCACCGGCTCGATTGGGATCTTCGGCGCCATTCCCACCTTCGAGAAAACCCTGGCCGAACTCGGGATCTATCGCGATGGATTGGGGACCACGCCGCTGGCGGCAGGTCTGGATATTACGCAGCCTCTGCCTGAACCTTTGAAGGATGCTATTCAGCAGACAATTGATTACAATTACGATCAGTTTCTGCAGATTGTCGCCACCGGCAGAAATATGAAGAAGAGTGAAGTGGCGGAAATCGCCGAAGGTCGCGTTTACGATGGGCAAACGGCGCAGGCCCTTGGCCTGGTGGATAAGCTGGGTAACCTCGCCGACGCCATCGATGGAGCTGCCCAGCTGGCCGGGCTGCAGGATTATGCCACGGAGTATATCCGGTCACCGGTGTCAATAAAAGAGCATTTTCTGCAGTTTCTCACTACCGGCCGGATATTTTTGACCAACAGCCAGCTCAACCAAATGCCCGCGGTTGCCACTCTGCATAAAACGCTCACGCGGCAACTGGCATATATTTTACCGCTGAACGACCCGAATGGGGTCTATGCCCAATGCTTTGAGCAATTAACCTGGTGAGATGGCGGCCATCATTTTTTACTGAGACTGTCTTTTGTGTCCTTTTGGCTGTTTTCCGGAGTCACCCTGGCCAGCGCGGCGTGGTCGTTGCGCAGATACTCTGCAGCCAGGCTATTGACTTCGGCAACACTGACGGCAGAAAAATCACTGATGATCGTATCCGGCCATGCCAGTTGTTGCGGGTATCGCACCGACAGCGCGAGCACCGAATTCAGCCAGTACTGATTATTACGGATATTCTCCTGTAGCGACGTCATCAGCGGCCCTTTAGCCCGGGCCAGTTCATCAGCACTTACGCCCTTTTTTTGCAATTGATCACTTATCTTTAGTATTTCCTCAATAATGGCAGTTTCGCTGCCCGGCTTCACCACCATTTGCGAAATAATATACCCATACCCCTGGTAGTCCCGGCTGTTGAAGCTTGCCACATTGGGTGAATAGCTGGCCCCGAGCTTTTCTCGGATAGTCTCCCGCAATCTATCGCCCATCACGCCGGCGAGAAGATGCAGGCGTCTCGTTCGATGGATATCCCAAAAATCGTCGGTCGGCCAGGCCACGACAATCAAGGATTTATCAACCGAGGTGTTGACATTGACGACAAGTTTTTTGCCGACCGGGAAATGAACAACGGGGGTAGCGGGGACAACAGCTGGGTGCAGGGTAAGACTGGAAAAATATTTACTCAATACGGCAACTATCTTGTCCCGTTCAAAATCACCGACCACGGATATTTCTAAGTCTTTCGGTCTGATCAGTGGATCGGCCCATTTTTTTAAGGAATCAAAGTTCACTCGCGCCACCTCCGACCAGGGCGGCAACCCAAATTGCTTATGGTAATCAGCCAGGAATGGCTGCACGGCAAGCGGCATTGCCCCCTCTATTTCCTGATTCATTTTTTGATACATCTGCGCGTAATTATCCTTTACCCTGGTAAAGATATTTTCGCGCAGTCCCGGATCTGACAGGAGATGATAGAGAACCTGACTGAACAGCTCAAAATCTTTGGCGAGGGTACTGCCGATCCAGGAAAAATTCGACTCGTCGACTTTGAAGCTCATTCTGATTGGACTTCCGGCCAGAATCCTATCAACGTCGGTCTGTTTGAGTTTTCCACTGCCGGAGCCATTGACGACATCTTCAAGAAGCATCGCCATGCCCGGGGTCTCTTCACTTTTTCTGCCGGAACCAAAGGCAACCCGAACCAGAATTTTATTCTCTTCAAAGGTCGTTTTTTTCAGGTTGACCACCAGGCCGTCGGAAAAATTCAGCCTCTCCACCCCAATATCCTTATAATGACTGATTAGTGGTGGAGCTCCTGGCGCAGCCGGCTGTAAATATGGAAATATTTTTTTATTTTCACCTATCGTGGCTACAACCGGCTCCTGCATCGATTGCCGGTAGAGCAAAGTGATCTTCTCAGTTGCCGTTTTTCCAAGAGATGCATCCCCCGTCACCGAGATCAGTCGGCGGTCGTGACTCCATTTTTCCTTAAATGCCACACTGACTTCAGCCGGAGTAACTTTTCCAATCAATGGTCCATAAAAAGCCTTTTCCTGTGCGGCCGATTGATAGACCCGGTTATTATTTAAAGAATCGATAATCCTGTTGGCAATCGTTCGGGAATCTTCCGAGCCGGCAGTCAGAATCCTGGCGTCCAGCTGCCCCAGAAGCTCTTTTTTGGCCCGCTCGATTTCATTTTCGGTAAAACCGTATTCCAGGGCCTGGCGTAGAATGTGTTCCAGGCCGGTCACCGTCTCCTGCCAATTCTCACCATCGACCTGGGCGCTAAGACTTGCATAGCCGATACGGTTAAGGATATCACCGGAATAATAGCCGGCACGGGTAAATGGAACCTGCTCTTTTTCCTGAATCTGTTCCAGGCGATAGTCCATGATTCTCGATCCTATAAGGCCAAGCAGTTCTTTTTTTGCGACTTCCGGGGAATCATTTTGGGGCGCCATATCCCAAAAACTTTGCAGAGAGACATTGGTTTTACCCAGCTCGGGCTCGTAATGGTAAAAAGCTTCGATTCCTTTCTGCTGTAATTTGCCAAAATCAGGACAGTCAAGCTCTAATCCCGCTGGTTTTAAGGACGCAAAATGTTTCTTGATGAGCTCAACCGTCGGCTGCGGGTCAATATCGCCAACGACGACCAGAACCATATTGTCCGGCCTGTACCAGGTGTCATAATATGATTTAAGGAGCGCGTGATCGGCGTTTTCCAGAACCGGGGTTATACCGATCGGCATCCTTTCAGGATACAG
This sequence comes from uncultured delta proteobacterium, assembly GCA_963796255.1. Lineage (GTDB taxonomy): Bacteria > Desulfobacterota > Desulfobulbia > Desulfobulbales > Desulfocapsaceae > Desulforhopalus_A. The sequence goes on from CAWCLE010000025.1 coordinate 187,496, forward strand.
TGTCCCGCGCAGAGAAAAGTCGGTTCCGGCTACGCTGGTTCGGTATTCAGCAGAATCCCGAGCCCGTTTCTCGGCAAGGATAACTCCTCTTTCCCGATCAATCTCTTTATCAAGTAAAAGAGCCCCTCGAGCATAATCGGCCATAACCAGCAAACCAGAATCGAGCTCTTTGGTTGAGCCGTTTGGTAAAATAATATTGTAAACCGTCTGATCATGAGTAGTCCGGGCATTGGTATCGCCCCCAAAACTCATACCCAGCGATTGAAAATAGTTTACCAGGCTACCGGGCGGAAAATGGGTTGATCCATTAAACAGCATATGTTCGAGAAAATGGGCCAGTCCCCGCTGATTATCCGTTTCGTTGAGAGACCCAGCCTGCACTGCGAGATATAAGGCGACCCGATCCGCCGGCTCACTGTTGTTCTTGAGGACATAACGAAAGCCGTTTTCCAGTTTGCCACGTACTAAAGAGGGATCGGGCTTTAATTGGCTCACCTCGGACGGCCATGTTGTCGACAGGCAGGAGGTTGAATCAGCAGCGGAAGAAGAAGCGGCACTGGCAAAGCCGGTTAAGCTTATGCACAGGCTGATGATGAAGGGTATTTTTTTAAAAGATGGAAGTTTTTTATGAAGTGAAAACACAAGTGCACCATAGGTAATAACAACATGAAAAGAGTCGGCGGCAGGCAGTGCATCGTCTGCAACCATCGTCTGAATGAAAATATATTGCTGTTACTATGGAACCGGGAGTGTAAGATGTCAAACGTTGTCTGCACTGGTCTTGGCCTTAATCCAACCCAGGCGGATAAAATATTGCTGCCCACAGTCGCGCCACCTGGCGCAATGATCATTGGGGTGCATCAGCGGATAGTTTTTATCCGTATCCTTTTCTACGCGGCATAAACCTTTATCGACAGTTTCCAGCCGAAAATATTTACAGCGCAAGCATATCTGCGGTTTATTCTGCATCTTGTTTTTCCTATGAGTAAATTCCTGAAAAATCCAGTTTCTCTGAACAATTCTGATAACTTTCCAGGGCGTGAAGATCAATTACCGGCCCGGGAAAGCCATTTCTTTGCATATACCTTATAAACACTTCTTTTGAATCCTGCACAATCCGTGGATCAGTTGCCGTAAAGCGATTATACAGGATTGCCGCCACTTCAATCTTACGGGACCGAGCCAGCTCCAGCGCTGAAAGGGTGTGGTTAATCGAACCCAGCCGTGAACTGCTCACCAGAATAAGCGGATAGTGTTCCGCCGCGAGATAATCGATAAACGTCTCTTCATCATTTAGCGGCACCAACAGACCGCCCGCCCCTTCCAATAAGACCACCTCAAATTGCTCCAGCAGCGCAGCGGTTGCCCGGCGCAGCGCAGCGCAGTCAATTGTCTTCTTGGCAAGTCTTGCAGCGAGGTGCGGCGAGCATGGCACCTCGAACACATAGGGACAGGTGAGTCCGCTTATATCAACCGGCTGCAGTTCAATCCCCATAATCTGCCGGTGACGGATGATATCATCGCTGATGCCGGTACAGCCGGTCTGGACAATTTTCTGGGTGATGACCCGGATCCCTTTTTCCTGTAGAGATCGAGCCAGCAAGCCGGTGGCAATCGTCTTACCGATATCGGTATCGATGCCGGAGATGCAATATACTTTGGCAATGGCCATATATTTCTCTGAATATTATTTTTTTTCGGCAATTACGAAAGTTGAATTATAGGTTACCGGGAAACCTTTATCTGATGCAAAACGATCGTAATACTGCCGACTAAATTCCTTAAACTTTCCGGAAAGCGCGGTGCTGCCGCCAAGCCCCCCCACCCCGGTCTGACGGATATGCTGAAGGACCTCCCGCACTCCTGGAAAATAGATCTTGGTGATCTCACTGTGCAGGGAGATAAGGCGAAAACAATCTGCCACCATTTGCTTAATTGCGTCCGGGGAATGATATGCCAGACTACGCCCGGTCAGCGCACCTATTTCGCCCATCGTGCCGGGGCCAAAGATAGAAAAAACTACATATCCACTATCGCCCAGGGCCGAATGAATCCTGGCAAGCAGAGCCGGAAGATCCGTCATCCATTGCAAAGTCGCTGAAGAAATAACCATATCCAGCTCTGCCGGCAAAGAGCATTGTTCAATATCGCCAGGCAGGATCTGCAGATGTTTGACTCGCCCGGCGATACGGTTGCTGGTTGCGGTACAAAATTCCTCGACTATATCGTTAAGATGCAGGGTATCAATTTGCCATTGATCGACCAGCAGCTCGGTCAAGATCCCGGTGCAGCAGCCGATTTCAAGAACTCGGCCGAGACCACCGATAGAGACACCCTGGAGCAGGTTGACAAGCTGCCGACTAATCTGCCTCTGGACCGTGGCATTCTCGTCATAGGTCGTAGCGCTTGCCTTAAAAGATTGCGCGACACGCTGTTTATCAAGGAGCAGCGAAGGTGCTGTGTCGGTTATTTTCAAAGCGTGGTATCCAAAAGAGTGATTTTATCGTGCGACAATCGGAACAGGAGCGGAACAGGCCAGTAGCTGTTCCCAACTGGACCACAGATTGAACAGAAAATGAAAGCCGGCAAGCACCGTCACCTGTCGGTTCTGCCAGAACTGCAGCTGGTTGGCAGATGGCACGATGAAATCCTGATCACTAATGATGATCTCATTGTACGATGACTGCGCCGCCGGGCGACAATCGACCATTTGCTGTAAAGCCGCCAACTCGGCAGCTTGATCGGCCAGGGAACGCTGCGGCTGTCTGGCCAGAAATGCGCGAAAATTTTGCTTTTCCCGGCACATCCTTTTATAAAACTTTAACCTGGTGGCGGCATTAAATTCGGCCAGGGTGGTATTAAAAACCTTCACCGGAATGCCATAGGCATCATCAATCGGACAAAGGGTCCCATTGATGGCGACAGTCCGGTACAGAAGATGTTTCTTGTCGGCAAAAAGTTTCTGGCCGACCCAGACTCCCATTGACCAGCCGATCAAGACCATATGACGATACTGTCCTGCTCTTTCGGCCAGATCAGGCGCCCCGTCCAGATCGCGATAGTCATAGAGCATAAGCACATCATACTCCGAACTGCCGAGTGACTCTACCGGAAATCGATCCATTCCCCAGCCGTTGCAAAAGACAATAAGATCGTCGTGATCTTTTTTATGGAGCCAGGATACCTGCATGGTGTCGGATGATCTAGGCGGTAAAGCTGGGCAACAACTTGGCAATGTCTCCTGCCACTTCGGCAATATCCGACCATTGCATATCAGCGGTAAGCGACAGTCGGAACCGCGCCGTCCCTTCGGGGACTGCCGGGGGTCTGACCGGAAAGATCAGATAGCCATGCTGCTGCATTGCTTCTGCCAGAGCGACGGCCAGGCTGTCGTCGCCAAGCAGCACCGGAACGATATTCGTCGTGCCGGCGGTGCGCAGACCACTCGCCATCAAACTCTCACGCAACTGCTCCGATAATGCCTTCAAGGTGGTTCTCTGACTACCATAGCCGAGCATCTGCTGGAAAATGAAATGATTCCAATGCAGGACCACCGGCGGCAGAGCGGTGGTAAAGATAAGCGATCGGCTGTGGTTGATCAGATATTCCCGCAGCAGGCTAGAGCACAGGACAAAGGCGCCGACCGAGGCCAGCGCTTTGCCGAAGGTGCCGACCAGCAAATCGACCGCATCAAGCTGTCCCTGTTCCTCGGCCATGCCCAGTCCCTGCGCCCCGTAGAGGCCAAGGGCATGCGCCTCATCGAGATAGAGCAGGCAATCGAATTCGGTTTTTAAACGGGCCAGCGCATTAATGTCCGCAACATCGCCATCCATGCTGAAAACCGATTCGCTGACAATAATAACCTTGTCAAAATCCTGGCGATATTTACCCAGCAGTTCGGCCAGATGGGCATAATCGCAGTGCCGGTAACGTTTATGCCGGGCCAGGCTCAGTCGCATGCCGTCCATAATAGAGGCGTGATTCAGCTTATCGGAGAGGATAAGATCTTTTTTGCCGAGCAGAGCCGGCAGGATACCAATGTTGGCGTGATACCCTGAATTAAACAGCAGGCATGCCTCTTTTTTATAGGTGTCGGAAAGCGTTTTTTCCAGCAGATGCGACCTGATACTGTCACCGGTCAAAAGACGTGAAGAAGCGGCGCCAAGGCCGAAGTCGTCCAATAGATTGGCGGGGTTTAGAGTGCGATAAAATTTTTCATGCAGCGCTTTATCGCCTGCCAACCCCAGATAATCGTTGGAGGTAAGATTGAGCATCTCCTGCCCGCGATAAAGTATCCGGCAGCCGTTGCGCCCGGAGAGTGGTTTAAACTGGCGCAGTCTCCCCTCGGCCTGCAATTTTTGTAATGATTGAGCGTAAAAATCGTTCATATTGCTCCTTCCGCCGCAACTACCCGGCAGATGGTATCCGTCAGAATATGGAGATCTCGATTATCAATAATATACGGCGGCATGACATAAACCAGTCGGCCAAAGGGACGGATCCAGACGCCGTTGTCGACAAATCGCTGCTGGATTCTACCCATCTGCACGGCCTCCTCGAGCTCGACCACGCCAATGGCGCCGAGGACCCGAACATCTTTTACACCCTTTATCTGTCGACACGGTGCAAGGCCATCTTCAAGTTGGCCGGCAATGCGGGCAATATTCTCACGCCAGTTGGATTCAAGCAGAAGCTCAATCGAGGCAACGGCGACACTGCATGCAAGCGGGTTGGCCATAAACGTGGGGCCATGCATAAAAACACCTGGCTCTCCCTCCGAGATCATATGACCGACTTCGGCAGTGGCGAGTACGGCGGCCAAGGTCATATAGCCTCCGGTCAAGGCCTTACCGAGACACAGTATATCCGGGGTAACCCCGGCATGACTGCAGGCAAACAGTTCCCCGCTCCGGCCAAAGCCGGTAGCGATCTCATCGGCAATCAGTAAGACCCGGTATTCATCGCACAGCGCACGGACGCGGGCCAGGTACCGGGGGTGATAAAACCGCATACCTCCAGCACCCTGCACAATAGGCTCTAAGATAACCGCACAGATAGTGGAATGATTTTCTGCCAGCAGCTGTTCAAAAGAGGCAATGTCCGTTTCATCCCAGGCATCGTCAAAACGACACCGGGGCCTGTCGGCAAAAAAATACTTTGGCAGAATTCCCTGATAGAGCTGATGCATGCCGCCGACCGGATCGCAGACCGACATGGCATGAAAGGTATCACCGTGATAGCCACCTTTGATGGTCAAAAAACGGTTTTTACCGGCAATTCCCTTGGCATAATTATATTGGATGGCCATTTTCATGGCAACTTCCACCGCCACCGATCCGGAATCGCAGAAAAAGACCCGGTCCAGGCCCGGCGGGGTGTGAGTAATCAACAGCTGGGCAAGCATGATGGCAGGTTCGTGGGTCAGCCCGCCAAACATAACATGCGAAAGTTTTGCCGCCTGATCCTGCACGACCTGAGTCAGGCGAGGGTGATTATAGCCGTGAATCACCGACCACCAGGAAGCCATGCCGTCGATCAGCTCCCGGCCGTCTTGCAGTCGAATTCTGACGCCTGTCGCCGACTCGACGAAAAAGACCGGCAGTGGATTATCAATTGAGGTATACGGATGCCAGATATGATTCCGATCAACCTGCAACTGCTCGGCAATTTGTTTGTCCACTCGGGGCTTGACTCCTTGGAAGAGAGAAAATGGTCATTTGAGGGGATTCACGACATCAAACCCCAGCGCTCGGAACATGGCAATATCTTCGTTCAAGTTGTTGCCTATAGTGGTAAGGTAATTGCCGACAATTGCCCCGTTGGCTCCAGCGCTAAAACATTTATGCTGCTGCTCGCCCAAAAGATTCCGTCCCCCGGCCAGTCGGATCACCGCCAGCGGATTAATAAAGCGGAACATTGCCACACAGGTAAGGACCTCGGCAACACTCAGCGTTTTCATATCCTCAAAGGGCGTTTGTTTAATGGGGGTGAGGATATTTAAGGGGATGGACAAAACTTCAAGCTCGCGCAGTTCAAAGGCCAGTTCAAGACGCTGCGCAAGGCTCTCACCCAGGCCGATGATGCCGCCGGAACAGATTTCCAGTCCGGCATCCCGGGCGATCTTGATGGTTGCCACCTTCTCATCCCAGGTGTGGGTGGTACAGACCTGGGGGAAAAAACTTCGGCACGTTTCCAGGTTGCAGTGGTAGCGGCTGACCCCCATCTCTTTGAGTTGCACTGCTTTTTCCGGGCTCAGAAAGCCCATTGAAGCACACAGGGACAAGGTGGTCTGTTCCTGAAGCTGCTGGTAGATCCGCCGAAATTCCTGCAGATTTTTTTCCGAGACGGAGCGACCGGCGGTGACCAGAGAAAAGCGTTGCACCCCATGCCTCTCATTTTCTTTCGCCAGCGAAAGGGCTTGACCCACATCGATAGTATCGTAGGTAACCACTTCGACGTCGTAATGCGCCGACTGCGCGCAAAACTTACAATTTTCCGAGCATTTGCCCGATTTAGCATTGACTATGGAACAGAGATCGAGATTGTGCTTATGCAGCTTTTGGCGCAACTGATCCGCTGCCTGATACAATGCAGCCGGATCGGCGGTTGTCGCCAGTTCCAGAGCTTCGTCAAACTCGAGGTCGTGCCCGGCCAGCACTTTATTTTTATATTTGTCGATCACGAACGTATCTTTTCAATACACTGCGTAAGCGACGCCGGAGTATCAAATTGCAAGGTCGTCACCTTGCTCCCTTTAGTGACTATTTTGCGCATCATGCCACTCAACACCGTCTTCGGACCGACCTCAATAAAGGTATCGACCCCCTCGGCGAACATCGCTTCAATGATTTCAAACCAGCGGACTTTTGTCGCTATCTGGCTGGCCATCATTTTCTTTATAGTGGGCGTATCGGTCTGCGGGGCAGCGGAAACATTAAAATAAACCGGGGTGTGCGGGGGTTGGAAGCTAATATCGGCCATAAATTCAGCAAAATCGGCGACCGCACCAGCGACCAGGGGACTGTGATTGGCAACACTCACATTCAAGGCAATGACCTTGGCTCCCTGCGCCTCGGCATGCTTACTGATTTCATCCATCGCCTCCATCGATCCGGAGATGACAATCTGGGTCGGGGTATTGTGATTGGCGGCGGTCACCGCACCGGGTCCTTTATAATTGTTAACAAGTTTCTCGACTTCATCAATCGTAAGGCCCAGCACCGCTCGCATCCCACCGGGATGGATCTTGCCTTCGCGCTCCATCAGCGCGCCTCTCTTGGCAACCAGGCGCATGGTATCCTCGGCACTCAGCACTCCGCCGGCAAAAAGAGCGGAATATTCGCCCAGGCTGTGGCCGGCAAAACAATCTATCGGCACTTCTTTTCCCAGTGCATCCTTGAAGGCCTGCCAGCAGATAAGGTTGGTCATGGTAATTGCCGGTTGCAGATTAACCGCCTTGGTCAGCTCCTCCATAGGCCCATTGGTACACAAGGCGCCCAGGTTGATTTCACAAGTAGCCTCGGCCATCGCCATTAAAGCGGCACATGCGGTATTGGTGTTGATAAATTCTTGCCCCATGCCCAGATATTGTGAACCCTGGCCGGGGAATAACACAGCAATTTTCATTAATTATTCCTCTATTTCAGATATCTCGTTTTTGTCTTTTGGCATAAGTAAAAAAAGCCCCACCCCAACGCAGATGGCCGAATCGGCAACATTGAATGCGGGCCAGTGCCAGGAGCCGGCATAAAAGTCAAGGAAATCGATGACCGCGCCAAACCGAATCCGATCGATCAGGTTGCCGGCAGCCCCACCGGCAATGAGGGCCAGCGGCCAGCAATACAGCGTACTGATTTTTCTCAGTTTCCAGTAGGCAATGGTGAGACCGACCAGGGCCACCGAGCCGATGCCGACAAAAAAGTAGTGCCGCCATGGCGAATCCATATCGGCTAGAAAACTAAAGGCGGCCCCGCTGTTGGTGACATAGACTAAATTGAAAAACCCGGCAATGATTTCTCTCGACTCATAGAGGCGCAGAGAATCGACCACCAGCGTTTTGGTCAGTTGATCGGCAACTATGGTTGCCAGGACAATTATAAAATACGCCATGTATTATACCACAACGTAAACACTAAGACGCGTCGGCCATATCCGCCAGAACATCTGCACACCGGCTGCAGATTTCCGGATGGGTCGCATTTGTGCCGACTGTCGTCGAGCGCAACCAACACCGCAGACATTTCTCGCCAGGCGCTGGCTGCACCTGGACAATAAAACCAGGAATTTCTTCACTGGTAAAGCGCACCCCGTTTTGCGGGGTACCTGAAGTCAACTCAGAAAGCTCGGAAATAATCGAAATCTCCTTGATCGTCGTCCATTCACTCTGTAAAAATTCGGCAAATTTTCCATCCGCCTGCACCAGCACTTCCGCCTCCAGGGGATGACCAATCACCTTGTCCCGGCGGGCTATTTCCAAGGCCTTGGTGATCTCCGAGCGCACCTTGATAAGCTTGGCCCATTTATCCATCATCGACGAGTCGCAGTCAATTTTTTGCGCAGCAGCAAACTCAGCAAAATAGATGCTCTTCTCGTCGGCCGGACCATTTTCAGCCAACCCATGCAATGCCTCCCAGGCCTCGGCTGCCGTAAAACAGAGAATGGGGTTCATCAACCGGAGCATGCCATCGAGGATTGTATACAGCACTGTCTGCGCCGAACGTCTCAGGTGCGAATTGGTCCCCGATGTATAGAGTCGATCTTTTAAGATATCGAGGTAAAAAGAACTCATGGTAGTGCCGCAGAAGTAATTCAAGCGCTGATAGATACTGTGAAATTCATAATTCTCATAGCCTGCAACAATTTTTGCTCGCAATTCCTCAAATTTGGCCAGGGCCCAACAATCGAGTTCCGGCAGCTGACCATGGGGTACGCTTTGCGTTTCGGGGTCAAAATCGTCAAGATTTCCCAGGAAGTAACGAATTGTATTACGGATTTTCCGGTAGGAATCGGATATCTGCCGAAGAATTTCATCAGACACTTTGACATCGTCCTGATAATCCTCACTGGCCACCCAGAGACGCAGAATTTCCGCGCCGTATTTTTCAATAACCTCCGAGGGAAGGACCACGTTGCCCACCGATTTAGACATTTTTTTGCCCTGACCGTCCACCACATAACCATGGGTCAACACCCCTTTAAAAGGTGCACGGTCACGAGTGCCTATCGAGGTTAAGAGGGAGCTGTGAAACCAGCCACGGTGCTGATCGCTGCCTTCAAGATACAAATCGGCGGGGGATCGGAGTTCTTCGCGCTGTTCGCAGACCGCCGCATGGCTCACACCTGAATCAAACCAAACATCGAGAATATCATTTTCTTTCTCAAATTCACTCGCGCCGCACTTGATGCAGGTATCGTCTCCAACCAAAAAATCATCGACATCGTGACTATACCAGGCATCGGCACCCTCTTTGCGAAACAGCGCGTCAATTTTATCCACCACCGCAGAACTCTTCACCACCTCGCCACAGGCTTTGCAGCTGATGACCGTGAGCGGCACTCCCCAGCTTCGCTGGCGTGACAGACACCAGTCCGGTCGCCCTTCAATCATCGAATAAATCCGCTGCATGCCCCAGGCAGGCGTCCATTTCACCGTCTTGATCGCCGCCAGCGCTTTCTCGCGCAGCCCATTGTTCTCCATCGAGATAAACCACTGGGGCGTGGCCCGGTACATAACCGGTTTTTTGCACCGCCAGCAGTGCGGATAGCTATGATTGACCGCCGCCTCATGGACCAGTGCACCGGATTCGGTCATGTCCTTGGTAATAACCTTATTGACCGCCGGAATTTTCTGTCCGGCGTAAGGACCTGCCTCGGCGGTGTACATACCGTCGGCATCGACCGGAGAAAGAACATCAAGGCCGTAGCGAAGACCGGTCTGGTAATCGTCGGCGCCATGACCCGGAGCGGTATGGACGCAGCCACTACCCGCATCCGCCGTGACATAATCGGCCAGCACTAAGAGCGATTCCCGGTCCATAAACGGATGGCGGCAGGTGCGCTTGTCAAATTGTCCGGCGCCGAAAGTAGCCTTGATCCTGTAGTCTTCCCGGCCAATTTCGGCCATGACTTTTTCGACCAGCTCGCGGGCGATAATCCAGGTCTCTTCGCCTACAGCAACGGCGGCATAGATAAAATCAGGATGCAGGGCAACGGCCAGATTGGCCGGTAGCGTCCAGGGCGTCGTCGTCCAGATAACAAAGAAAACCTTGTCGCCACCAAGCGCCGGATCGATATCGCTCAGCTCGCTCTCCGTCTTGAATTTGACATAGATCGAGGGTGAGGTATGGGGATGATATTCAACTTCGGCCTCGGCCAGTGCCGTGGTACAGGTTGCACACCAATAAACCGGTTTACGGTTGCGAATGACCGCATCAGAGAGCAAAAAAGTATTGAACTCCCTGGCGATGGTCGCCTCATATTCGTAATTAATGGTCAGATAAGGATTGTCCCAGTCACCCAGCACGCCCAGTCTTTTGAACTGCTCTTTTTGAATCTTGATCCATTTATTGGCGTACTTTCGGCAGGCGCTTCTCTTGGACAAAATCGGGATGGTCTTCTTCTTTTCGCCCAGCTCAAGATCAACATTATGCTCGATCGGCAGGCCATGACAGTCCCAACCGGGAATATAGGGAGCATTGAAACCGGCCATTCTTTTGGAGCGAAGAATTATATCTTTTAAAATTTTATTGAAGGCAGTGCCCAGATGAATATTGCCGTTGGCATATGGCGGACCGTCATGGAGGACAAAAAGTGGTTTATCCTTGCTCTTTTCCTGAACCCTGAAATATAACTGCTCTTTTTCCCATTGTTTGAGAACAAGCGGTTCTTTCTGGGCGAGATTAGCCTTCATTTTGAACCCGGTATTGGGTAAATTAAGGGTATCCCTGTAATCCATGTGTCTCTCCTTCTTCCTATTCTACCGGCTACAGTCGTCGCCGAAACAGCCTGTTTATTAAAGATATATACTCTTTTAGTCCTGGTGCTTTGCCACCTTCCGGCTAAAAAAGAGTCAAACGGAATACAATAACAACTGCGGGTGAACTTGCAAGGGTAATTTGACGGCATCTCTCGGACCAGCCGGGCAATACCTTCGGGGAAGGTGTTTTTAGAGCAATGTGCTCTAATGACCTTAATCAAGTGAGATCCATTGCGTTTATACCTGGAATATTATATATTTTTACAAAAATCAACGTAACGGATCACCGGAACAGCAAAAGCCGGTATAACCAAAAATTGCAAACGTAGAGCAATACTCCAGATTCATTCAGACAGGCTGAAGGGCTGTAGGGGCGGGTTCTAAACCCGTCCTTCATGCCTCGACCCGGAAAAAATAAGAAATACGATGAGTAAGACTAGCGAAACGATGATCGAAATGATCAAAGTCTCAAAGATGTATCCTCCGGATGTTGTCGCCTTAAAAGATGTTTCCGTCTCGATAGACAGTGGCGAGATGTTTTTTATCATCGGCATGAGCGGCGCGGGCAAGACGACCCTGCTCAAACTTCTGTGCAGCATGGAAATCCCGACGAACGGCCTGATTGAAATAGGTGGCAAACCCATACATCTGCTCAAAGGCTCCAAACTGGCCAGGTTGCGGCAAAAGATAGGCGTGGCGTACCAGGATTTTAAACTGCTTACCGATAGAACCGCCGCGGAAAATATTGCTATCTCCATGGAGGTCTCTTATAAAAAGCCGCAGATTATCCGCAACAGGGTGCGCATGCTGCTCGATCAACTTGACCTGGCCGACAAACACGATACCATCACCGGGGAGCTCTCCCGCGGGGAGCAGCAACGGGTAACTCTGGCCCGGGCCATTGCCAACTCGCCGACGATGATTTTAGTTGACGAACCAACAGGAAATCTTGATGCGACAACGACGGAAAGAGTCATGCACCTCTTGACCAATTGCAACAAGGCCGGAGCAACGATTGTTATTGCCACCCACGACCAATCACTTTATCGCCACACCTCACACCGAGTGATGGAACTGCAAAAAGGTCAGCTTTACACCCCCGCAGCAACCGCAAGGAGCGCTGCATGAGTTTCTGGCTCACCGTCATCCGCCAGGTCGGCCGCAATCTCCGCATGACCTGGGGGTCGCAGCTTATGACTCTGTTGACCGTCAGTCTCTCGGTGCTGATTTTTGCCTTTTTCTATCTTATCTACGCCAACATGCTCCACTTCGGTGATAAGCTGGGCGACGATCTCAGTCTCATTGTCTACCTGGAAGAAGAACCCGGGCCGGAGATGCAACAGCAGCTGATGAATAAAATCGAGGCCTTCGATCAGGTCGAAGAGGTCCGCTTCATATCCCGAGCCCAGGCCTATGAACGTTTTGCCACCCAGCTAGGAAAAAACCAGGATGTTCTCGCCGATATCCCCAAGGATTTTTTACCACCGTCCATCGAAGTGGTTCCCTTGAAAAATTTGCGCAGCCTCAATCAGGTAAAATTATTCTCAGGCTACCTGGCCCGGCTTCCCGGCACCACCAAAGTGCAGTACGGTCAGGACTGGGTCGAAAGATTTTATTATTTCACCAAACTGCTGTCGATAATTGTTTTGCTCAGTGGCACGCTGCTCATTCTGACTACCATCTTTATGGTGGCGTATACCATTCGCCTCACTATTTTGGCCCGACAGGCGGAACTGGAATTACTGAAACTGGTCGGTGCCACCAATAATTATATCCGCACACCCTTTTTGCTGGAAGGACTGTTCCAGGGGGTTGTTGGTTCATCGCTTGGCATCGGCTCGCTGTTTTTGCTCTTTCAATGGATCAAGCTCCATTTTTCCGGGCCTGGATTTCTCAATCTGTTTGAATTTTCCTTTTTTTCTCCCACTGTCGGCCTGGCCATTATCGGGGTGTCTATCCTTCTGTGCACCCTGGGAAGTTATTCAACCATCCAGAAATTCTTACGCATCTGAGCCCTTGTCTTCTCTTGTTAAAAAATGGGGTTGCCGTGGCAGCCGGCAGAAAAAAGGATCAGTTCCTTTGCCAGGTAAAGCGTTGCCACTTGTCGCCATCTTCCTGGCTATCCTCTTTGCCACCCCACTGATGGCGCTTGCAAACAAGTCCGGCGTCAAAAGCATTGCAGAGCTTAAAGGAACCATTAGCCGGTTGCAGGAAAGCATTATCCAACAGGAAGATAAGCGGGCACAAACCCAGAGCACCGAACGTAATCTCCTGGCTGAACTGGAGATACTTGATAAAAAACTGGCAACCCAGCAGGAAAAACTCGACGGCTTAGAAAAAAAATTACACGATCAACAGGCGATGATCGAGCAGCAGGAAAATGGACTGCGGAAAGTTCGTGGAGAGAAACAGCGCGTCGAAATACATCTGCAGGAACGGATGCGCGCTTATTATGGTATGGGCAACATTGGTCTTTTAAACGTGACCTTTTCCACCAAGTCCCTGCCGGAACTCCTCACTTTTCATGACGCCTTTGATGTCTTGATCAAATACGACCAGGATGTTATCAGAGCCTATCGGCAAAGCATCGATCAACTGGTCAGGATGACCAAAGCACTCGATCTGGAAAAATCAGTGCTGGACGATTTTATCACCCAGACCGTGCAGGAAAAAGAAGCACTGCAGACGACCACCACCGCCAAAAAAGACCTGCTCTCCCAGGTCCAGACCCAGGAGAAGCTTCATGAACAGGCGATTATCGAAATGCAGCAGGCATCAAGCGATCTGGCCAGCTCGATTGTTTCGGTGAAACCGAAAAATCGGGTTGTTGAACAAAAATTTCTCAGCGCGAGAGGCAAGCTGCCGCCACCGGTTGCGGGCGTGGTTATCACCCGATTTCATCAGCAGCAGACCAATGCACTTGGGATATCGAGCATTTCCAACGGAATTGCTATCAAAGTCGCCGATGGCACCACAATTAAAGCCGTCAGCGCTGGTGATGTCACTTTTTCCGGGTATTTACGAGGGTTTGGTAATACCGTTATCATCCATCATGGTTTTGAGTATTACACCGTCACATCAAGGATCGAGAAAATCCTGGTGAAAAAAGGGCAACAAATCAACCAGGGACAGAGCATCGGCATCACCGGCGACACGGCGACGCTATTTGATGAAGGGCTCTATTTTGAAATTCGTCAAGGGAGCGTGTCAGTGGATCCTTTACCCTGGCTCAATACTGACAAACTGACTATAGTACCGAAATCTTCGACCAGCGAGCCCGGGGTGGAAGATTCTCCTGAATAAAAAAATATTTCCGAAACCGAGGTTGCATATGTCTTCTCCTTGTTGTGTATCGCGTCGATCAGGTCTGACCTTGTTTCTCCTCCTGTTATTTCTCAGTTCTCCCGTTCTGGCCGAAAATGCCGAAGATGCCCAAATTACCACCTACAAGCAACTGGAAATCTTTTCCAATGTTCTCAGCATCCTTCAGGAAAACTACGTTGAGGAGATCGACACCAAAGAGGTGTTAAACGGCGCCATTCGTGGCCTGCTTTTCTCTCTTGATCCCCACTCCTCCTATATGCCGCCGGAAAGTTTCAAGGATCTGCAGGAAGAAACTCGGGGGTCATTTTCCGGCATCGGTATCGAGGTTACCATAAAAAACGATCTTCTTACCGTAGTCAGCCCCATAGCCGATACTCCGGCGGATCTGGCGGGATTAAAAGCCAACGATACAATCATTGAGATAGATGGGGTGAATACCAAAAATATGGCCCCGGACGAGGCTATCGCCAAGCTGCGCGGCCCGGCAGGATCGACGGTTACCTTATCGATTCATCGCGAAGGCTGGAAAAATCTCAAGGTTATCACCTTAAAACGAGAAATTATTCCCATCCAGTCAGTGAAAGCTGAGTTTCTCTCACCCGGCCTGGTCTATACCAGGATTACCAACTTCCAGAGCCATACCACTGCCGATTTCAAGGAAAAACTGCAGAGCTTAAAAAAACAGCACCGGGTCGATGGATTGATCCTCGATCTGCGCAATAATCCCGGTGGCCTGCTGAATCAGGCGATCAGCATCGCCGATATTTTTCTCGACAAAGGGACAATCGTCTATACTAAAGGGCGGCGGGAGGACCAGAACAACGTCTATGTAGCCCACGACAATGGCGAAAAAAGGATGTACCCTCTGGTGCTTCTCGTCAATGAAGGCTCAGCCAGTGCGTCGGAGATTGTGGCCGGGGCGATCCAGGCGCATAAAAGAGGCATTATCGTCGGCACCAGGACCTTTGGCAAGGGGTCGGTGCAGACCATCATCCCGCTGCCCGACGGCGCCGGCCTGCGGATAACCACGGCAAAGTATTATACGCCCGATGATCGCTCCATCCAGGCCCAGGGGATCACCCCGGATGTGGAAATCCCCTTTATTGCCTGCGGTCCTTCAGAAAGTCCGGTTACGACGTCAAAACAATTGAAAGAAGCTGATCTCGACCGCCATCTGCCTGGTTTACCTCAAGAAAAAAAGAGCGATCAGGAAAAAACCGCGCAACAACTGGAACAACGCCTGGAAACCGACAACCAGTTGCGCACCGCCTACAATATCCTCAAGAGCCTCAATCTGTACTATGAGTTTAACAAGAAGGTGAAATAAAATGATGTCGTAGACAGATCATATTCGGTGCAGCCCACGTCAGTAGCCCAGTTCTCGCAAAAAACGTTCGTCCTGCGACCAATTCTTTTTCACTTTTACCCATAGTTTCAAGAGCACTTTTTGACCGATAAGGGCCTCGATGTCTTTACGGGCGGCAATGCCGATGCTTTTCAGTTTCTTGCCGCCTTTGCCAATAACGATCCCTTTCTGGGATTGTTTTTCGAGAACTATGGCCGCATGAATCGTCACCAGATGTTTCTGCTCATCTTCCTTGAAGGATTCAATCAGCACCGCCGTCGAGTAGGGAATTTCTTGACCGGTGAGCAAAAAGACCTTTTCCCTGACGATCTCGGCACATAAAAACCTCTCTGATGCATCAGTGGGGATATCCTCCGGAAAATAGCGTGGCCCGAGCGGCAACAGAGCAAGAATTTCCTGAAAAAGACCGTCCATTCCGTCGCCGGTCATTGCGGAAACCGGGATCAAGGCCTTGAAGGGAAAGAGGGCGGCATAGGCATCGATCAACGGCAGCACTTTTTTTCTGTCGATCAGATCAATCTTGTTCAAGACCATTATCGCCGGGGCCTTTATCCGCTGCAGATACTCGATCAGCTCCGCCGCCTTTTGTTTCTGAACTTTTTCCGGCATGGGCAGGGAAACATCGACTAAGAACAGAACGACATCGACTTCACTGAGGCTGTCCATGGCCACCTTGACCATCTCCATATTCAGGGGATCGCGGGATTTGTGCAGGCCAGGCGTATCAAGAAAAACCACCTGAGAGTGGGCATCATTGACAATGCCAACGATTCGATTGCGGGTGGTCTGCGGTTTGGCGGTGACAATCGATATCTTCTGCCCCAGATAATGGTTCATAAGGGTCGATTTGCCGGCATTCGGCGGCCCAACGATTGCTACCATTCCCGATGTAACCGACGTGTCTAATAAATCCATAGTATATTCAAAAAATTGACATTAAATTAAGATGGTGTCGTAAAAATTCTTCATCCGAAGTCTGCGCTTATCTGCTTAATTGTTGGATGGACTCTGGAAAAAGCTTGATATACGAGGCGTAGTGTCTGATACGGCGATTTGTTAGTACATGAAGTACCGCAAATCGCCGTATCAGACACTACAACGAAGGAGATCGAGTTTTTTAGGAGTCCATCAATAATAAGTGTAGGCAAATTGGCATACCACACTATACTGGGACACTTTCAACTATTAACAATAGACAAATAGCCAGAAATAAAATTATAATGTGTCGCGAAAATATAGCTTACACTATTATTGAACAATTATTGACCAATTAGTGACCAATTAGTGATTAAATGATTGTAACGGGAAAACTGATAGAATACCTCGATAACGGTAAATTCATTTGTGCCCTGGTAACCGAAAGCCAGCCAAAACGATTACGCCTCATCAACCAAAATGGTCGAGAACTGAACCTGCCGTTGTCACGGGTAGTGCACAGCTCAAAAGACACTCATCCGACTGGAATCAATAGAGAGACACTCACCAAACTGCTCCAGGACACCACCGAAAAACGAGGCTCTCTGATGCGCCTCATCAATCTCGAGGAGGTTTGGGAGCTGACCGCAGAGGATGCATCAAATTCGTTCAGCCCGGTTTTTCTGGCCGAGCTTATCTTTGGTTCAGAGGCCACTGACGATACGGTCTCCGCCTTTTTACGCTGCGTGTTTGCCGACAAACTGTTCTTCAAATATAAAGAAGGCCGGATCCATGTCAACAGTCCGGATAAAGTTGAGCTGCTGCAGCAGCAGCTGCAAAAAGAAGCCAAACGGGCCGAACTAATTCGAGAAGGTGCCGGTATTGTCATCCGGATTATCAACTCTGAACTGTCCCCCGCCGATTTTGGTCCCATCGAATTGGAAATCCTAAGCCTTATTCGTGATGTATATCTTTTTGATGGGGATGCTCCGGATGGTGATATAGCCAAAAAGATTCTCCAGTCAGCAGGTCTGCACAAGGCCCACGATCCCTTTCATTTACTCGTGAAAGCCGGAATGTGGCATGCCAACGAAAACATCCCCTTGCTGCGTCATGAACTGCCGGTTAATTTTTCGCTTGCCGCCAGGCAACAGGCCGAGCTTATCCTGCAACGCGGCCAAAACGAACTGTTTGATGATGTCGGAAGAATCGATATGACGCATCTCGCGCCTCTGACCATCGATGGCCCGACGACCCTTGATTTCGATGACGCCCTGACTATCGAGGAGATCGACGGCAACTACCTGGTCGGTATCCATATTTCTGATGTCGCTCATTATGTTCGCCCCGGCGACCAGCTGTTCGCCGAGGCGATGCGCCGCGGCACCTCCATCTATTTCCCCGAAGGCCAGGTGCCGATGCTGCCGCGTCATCTTTCCCAGGGCATCTGCAGTCTCATTCAGGACGAAACTCGGGCCACCTTAAGCTTTATGATTTTGCTTTCGGCCGAGGCGGAGGTTTTACGGGTCAGGGTCAATCCATCCATCATCCGGGTAAAACGGCGACTCACCTATGAAGAGGTCGACCGGATGCTGACCACCGACCGGGAGATCGGGCTCCTGGACATGTTGCGCAAGAAATTGCGGGCCAGACGTCTGGCCGGCGGCGCCCTGCTGCTCCCTTTTCCTGATGTTAATATCTTTATCGATCATCACGGCAAAGTTCATGTCAGTCTGGCCAAAAGTGACACCTCGGCGAGGACCATCGTCTCGGAGATGATGATTCTAGCCAACAGCGAGGCGGCAAAATACGTTGCCGATCGGATGGTGCCGGGGATTTTTCGATCGCAGGCGCCCTTGCAAAAAAGAATTGTCCACGGGGAAGACGACGATCTTTTCCAGAACACGCTCCAGCGAAAAAATATGGCCCGGGGCGAGTTGTCGACCATGGCCAAAGCCCACAGTGGACTGGGAGTGTCGCACTATACCACCGTGACTTCGCCGATAAGGCGCCTGCTCGACTTGGTCATGCAGCACCAGTTGAACAGTATCGTCAGACGGCAGGAGCCCTGTTTTACTGAAGAGATGTGCAAGGATTTTACTTCGGTTCTCAGCCGCACCCTGACCACTGCCAACAATGTCCGCCATCAACGGCAAAGATATTGGCTGCTGAAATACCTGGCCGATCGGCAGGGACAATATGTCGACGCGCTGGTCATCCAGGTTGGGCCAAAACGGATCAATATGATCCTCTTAGATATTCTCATGGATTTTGATCTTCCCTCTCCGGGTGGAAGAGACATTAAGCCCAACACTGTCGTCAAGGTACGGATTGTCAAAGCTGAACCTCTCGACAATATCGTTCGATTCGATTGGTAGTTATTCCATGGAGTGGCAAGTGAACACCATCAATCCTGACCCTGTTTATTCTTCTTATCAGTTTTAATTTTTATCTGATTGCCCTGCACGAAGCCTTTGGTCGGCTCGTTGCATTCAATAATCATCTTCGTTCCATCCACCTTAACAACGGTGCATTTTCCCGTTGCCGCAACGGCACTTCCCATAGCAAAAGCTATGGTAGTCAAGATGCTCAAAACCATTATTCCATGTTTCATCTCTCTCACCTTCATCCCCTGCTCTTTTATTAAAAACATATGATCCATTCACTCTTTCATTCATGGTTCTACAGTATATCATTTGTGGCCATAAAACCAGGCGACATGGGGGCAAGTCGAGCGATGTCTACCCTTAAACGGAGATCAAAGCGCGGTTATTAGAGAGTTTGTTCTTTAACGGGCACCGCTAAATTGGTATAAACAGTTTTTAAATCAAAATAAAACAAAACGATCAAATATTGATGGTGTCGTAAAAAATGACGGACAATACCTTCGCCGGGCCCATGAGCATGATTAAGATTGACGGGGCCAAGATCAAACTGCTGCGTGAACAACAGGGCCTGACCCAACTCTATCTGGCGACAGCAGTTGAGGTAACCACCGATACCATCTCCAGGTGGGAAAATAGACGCTATCCCAGCATCAAGCGGGATAACGGCCTAAAGCTGGCTGAAGCCCTCAATGTGCAGCTTGAAGAACTTCTTGAAGACATCCCGGCGGATGCCCCGGAAGAAGAGGCACCCGACCAGGCTCTCGCGCAAGAGAGCTTGTCAAGAGATGTTGCCGCCATAGCCCAGGCAAAACCCAGAAAAATATGGCCTTTGCTGCTCCTCTCCGGCACGCTGCTACTGATTATAATGGCGTTGATGTGGTTTTTTTATCAGTCCCGATCAGCCGGCGGATTTACCGCTGAGCGTATCCTGCCCCCTCATTGTATATCCGGCCAACCCTTTCCCGTGGTCATCAAACTCACCAGACAAACTTCGGTGCCTACTGCACTGATCATCAAGGAAACTCCCCCACCAAACAGTATTATCAAAGCAACCTCGCCGAAGCTCACCCCCAGCGGCCGGGCAAATAAACAGATCAAATGGCTGAAGAAAATTGACGAAAAGGCGTTCTTTGCCTACCTGGTCAGCGTCTCCGGTAAAGAGCAGGAATCCGGCCAATTCATCGGCACAGCGGCCATCAGTCATGAATCCGAATCAACCATAGCAGGTCCTGACACCATAGTCATCAGTCACTATCACTGGGCGGACACCAACAAGGACAATGTCATAAGTGATACAGAGATTCTCGCTGTTTACGAACGTTATGGTGATATTACCGAGCTTGACCTCGATATTGATCAGATCGAAGAAATCTGGCTGGGTTCGTCTTATCAATGGGACGCGGCTAAGGGCACCATTAAAATTATCGATTGATGGTGTCGTAAAAAAACTTCATCTTCTTCGTTGTTGCGAATTTTACTATCATTACGACGTACTCTAGTACGCCGTAATGATAGTAAAATTCACACGCCTCGAACATGAATCTTTTTACTTAACCATCGCAATTCTTGAGTTTTTACGAAATTATCATCACCTGAAAAAGGGTGGCGGAATGAGCTTGTCCCTTAAATCTCCATCATTACCAACTGCACGGCAATCGTCCACATCGTTAAACAGACAAAGACATTCAAAATTTTCCAGGAAAGACTCTTTTTAAAGAGCGGTGCCAGCAGTGCCCCGCCAAAAGAAAGAGAAAAAAACCAGACAATAGACGAAACCGACGCACCCAGGGCAAAAAGATAGCGGTCCCCGGCGGGGTATTGCCCACCGATACTGCCCAGAAGCAGGATCGTGTCGATATAGACGTGGGGATTAAAAAAAGTCAAGGCCAGAGCGGTCAAGACAATGATGCGTACATTCGCATCGCCTTGCTTTTTCTGCTCGAGCGCATGGTCTTTGAAGATGCCCATAAAAGCCCGCAAACCGTACCAGCCTAAAAATCCTGCGCCCAGCCAGGCAGCCCCAGCCTGCAAAGCATGATTGCCGGCCACCAGAGTCCCCACCCCGGCGGCACCGATAAAGATAAGCAGCACATCGCTCAAACTGCAGATAAGAGCGATGAGCCAGTGGTATTGCTTACGTATGCCCTGAGATAAAACAAAAACGTTCTGGGCACCGATAGCCATAATCAATCCCGCTCCCACCCCAATCCCCTGCAAAAATACCTGCACTTTTTACTCCCTCTTTTTAAATTTGAGTCGGCACGCTACTCCAGTTCCCATGGGGAACATGGGGAACAGATGGTGGGCACTATAGCCGCCCATGCGCCTTATTACCTGAAGTTTTTTCATTCCTTACGTGATCCCCCCTGAATCTACTCTATGTCGGGTAGTATCAAACCCAGTATCGGCAGATGTCCGCTTTTACAAGATTTGAATTACGGTTAGAAATAAACCAACGGCCGGCGAGCCAATACAATTCACGTAAAGGAGAACTCTAATGAAAAGAACACAGATGACAATCGCAATGCTGAGCTTGGTAACATTACTCATGAGTACTGCTCAAGCGGCAGACAAAAGAGTTGGTGGCATGATCATCGGCGGTGGAACCGGCGCTCTTGTCGGTCAGGTGATTGGCCGCAACGCTCAAGCAACAATCATCGGGGCTACGGTCGGTGGTGTTGCCGGGTTGCTTATCGGCAACGAATTACAGAGGCACGACCGACCTGCCTATCATCCGCCTCGGGTCACCGTCTACCAGGAAAATTATGGCTATCGGGGGAAGGGAGGACGGCACCAGCCAGTCGTCAGAGATGGATATCGACCATATCGAAACAATTGCCATAAAGTCGTGACGATACAAAAAAGCCATCACCGGACTAAGCGCGTGGTGACAACCGTCTGTAATAACAATCCCCGACACGGTTATGCCAACAGGTTTTAGATCGATTCTAATTTTTGTCAACTTCGTAAAACTTGATTTTCAGAATTGCTTCGTAGGGGCGCACACGTAGGTGCGTGCACCCCTACGGAGGGTATAATGAAGAGTTTACGACACCATCATATTTTCATCTCTAAAATAGGCAAGCAGGGCCCGGTGTGTTAGAATAAATGAGCGGAGAGGACAACTCAGCTTTAGCCAAGCCAATCAAAGGTGACGATGCAGGAAAATTATTTCATAAACCGTTGCATCAGCGAGACGCTCGGGGGTTTACGCGACGGGTTAACTTTATTTTCCGGGGCCAGCCGGGCGGCAGTTATTTTCGCCCTTAAACCGACCGATCCCCTTTCTATCTGCGATCCGCAAAATCTTCTGCGCGGCTACGAACCAAAGCTGAGAGCGCTCTATATTGATGCCGGGGACTGGTGCAAACCAAGCGACCGGCACGGTCCTTACTCTGCCTACAACCATATTGAACCGCAGTCGAATCTGCAGCTCGACGGCCTGATTTCCAACGGGGGGAGCTCCAGCTCAGTTTACTACCAGATGTGGTTTACCGAGCACCACCCGAACATCTGTTCTCTCTGCCCAACGGAATGCTGGCTGGAACATGCGGTTTTGCGATTTTCCCATGATATAGCCAATGATTGCAATCTCTACACCGGCATTTCCGGAAATTTTCTCCGTGAATATGCACTGCATGCTGTCCATGACTGCATCGTTGATAAAGCCGGACTCTTCCTCGGTCTCGATGTGCAGATCCATATTTACCCAATGCTTGATGCTATCCTGGGTATTTCCAAAACCAACGAAGAGGGCAAACGGCCGCACGGCTCTTTAACCTTTATTGAACCGAGGTTTTTGAAAGACATCTTTTTTCTGGCCCGATTCCTCATCACCGAACAGCCCCTGCTCAATAATTTCAAACATGTGCGCAAGCTCCTCCAGGCGGTGGAGTATTCCGATAGAACGCTTATCTCCGATGGCATCAATATTATCGGTATCGCCGAGAGCAACATCCGGCCGTTTCATATCAGCGCCGATTTTCAGGGCAAACTGGGCTTTCTCTTTGTCAAAGATGAATTGATCTGCAGTTTTCAAGACGGCAGCTACTGCTCGGACACGCACCGGGCGAAGCTGTTTGAAGTAGAAGAGGCCCTGCTTGATTACGATATCGATCCGGCGATCAGAAACGATATGTTCAAAATTATTGCCGCACTGGTGCATAATGCCGAAGACAATATGTTCGGCTGCACCTTTGTCATCGATCTCGCAGGGGAACCTACTGCAATCGCGGGACAGGTCCTGACGCCACCGGTTAATCTGCGGGAACAGAACAAACTCCGGCTCGCAGCAGGGCTGTCAAAAGTCGATGGCGCCCTGCACATCCGGGCCGACCTGCATCTCTATGGTTTTGCCTGCCTGCTGGACGGACACCGGGTTAATAATGAGGACCGGGCACGGGGCGCGCGGTACAACTCTGCACTCCGTTTTACTTCACAGCACCCCGAGACGATTGTCGTGGTCGTATCCTCAGATCGGCCTGTTTCTATTTTCCAGCAAGGCTCGGAAATAGATAACCGGCATAACAGTCCCGTCGCAGCACGATGCGCCTTGTTTCCCTTGCCGCTTAGTGAATGGCTGGAGGAGAGCAGTTAGCAAAAACTATCACAGCTCATTGACCCAGTCAGGGATATGATGGATTATATAATTATGCACCGCTTCTTTTCTCTCACCAGCCGGGGCGTTACCAACAGCGGCCATGACCTCGACAAAATCAAACCAGCAGAGCTCCCGGTTATCCTTGCTGTAGACCGTCAGAATTCTTCGGTCAGGCTGCTCAATGTCTTCTTCTTCCTGAATAGCACCAACCAGCTTTGACGCTTCAGCCGGGCTGAGAAATTTTAGTTCTTCCTCGCTCATGATTTCTCCATAAAAAAAGGCGAGCAGGAAATAATCCTCTCGCCTTGCACATCTTGACAACGTTAATTGACTGCTTAATCCGGATCAGTAATTGTTCAACCAGTGCTCCAGTTTCGTTCAAGCAGGCTTCCGAGCTATAGTTGGCTAGGTGAGGGGCTTGATCGGACGAAAATGGGGGTGCTGGTGAACGGTTACGCAGCTTTTACAACTGCTCCGGATCGAATGCAACGAGTACACACTTTGGTTTTTTTCTTGTTGCCACCGGCATCGACCATGCGCACCATCTTCAAGTTCGGCAGCCAGCGCCGTCTTGTTTTGTTATGTGCATGGGAAACATTATTCCCAACCATCGGTCCCTTCCCACATAATTCACATACTTTGGCCATTGTTTTCTCCTTCTATCCCATCCCCCCGCCAACCAGCGGTAAAAATGGAGAAATGCATACTTTACGTGTATGAGTAAACGATTATTAAGAATTTGACTTTTTAACCTCTTTTGCAATTTAAGGCAAGGTTTTTCCCAAAGCAAAGATGTAATCATGTTTTTTTTGCAGATACGAGCAAAGATTTGGTGTTCTGGATGGAAAAATCATTTACCATCATTGTCGATGAATTGCCCGCACTACACTAGTAAATACTTGTGTATGTACTCTTTATACACTATGAGATCTTCTCTTATTGCAATCTTGCACGACCTGTTGTAGTACTTCTTTTCTTAATAATAATTCTCATTAAATATATTTTAAAATTATGCTTATTTTCAACCAACTCAGGGCTTTCTTCTCCTCCGTAAAACTGGCGATATTCACGCTCTGCGCCCTTGCCGCTACCTCCATCATCGGGACCCTTATTCCGCAAGGGGAAGCAGCCGCTTTTTATGTCCACAATTTTGGTCCGGAAACCGCCCATTTCATGCAAATTCTCGACATCCCCAATATGTACTATTCCTGGTGGTTTCTTGGTTTGCTCGGCATCCTCAGCACCAATCTCATTGTCTGCAGTCTGGATCGTTTCCCGGGAGTATGGCGGATAATTAGCGCAGACAATCTGGCAATGGCTCCTGAACGGATCGAAAAAATGGCTCACTTCAGCCGATGGGAATTTGGGACCGACAAGCTTGATCACCTCAATCTTGCCCAACTCCTCAAAAAAAACGGCTGGCACGCACAATCTAAAAAGCTTGGCGACGATGAACT
Organism: uncultured delta proteobacterium; assembly: GCA_963796255.1. Classification (GTDB taxonomy): domain Bacteria; phylum Desulfobacterota; class Desulfobulbia; order Desulfobulbales; family Desulfocapsaceae; genus Desulforhopalus_A. The sequence goes on from CAWCLE010000025.1 coordinate 212,520, forward strand.
CTTCTTCAGCCAGCGGGGGAAATGGAGCCGCACTGGCGTATATATCGTCCATTTATCCATCCTGCTCATTTTTACTGGGGCCATTATCGGCCATTTCTGGGGATTCAAGGGCAACGTCATGATCCCGGAATTGAGTGCAACCGAGAAGGTCTTTGCCGTAAAAGACGGGGGTTCAATAGAACTGGGCTTTGCCGTGCGGTGCAACTCCTTTACCATTGAATTTTATGACAATGGCATGCCCAAGGAGTATAAAAGCAATCTCACCATCGTTGAAAACGACCAGGAAGTGCTGACGAAAGACATAGAGGTGAACAGCCCGCTTACCTATAAGGGTATAACTTTTTATCAGTCGAGTTATCAAGGATATCAGGATTTTCTATTACAGATAACGGAGAATAGCTCCGGCACATCAAAGACCTTCACCCTGCCCTTTCAACAGCAGATGAGCTGGGAGGGCAAAGACCTCCAATTCGGCATCGTCAATGCTGAAGCCGCCGGCCAGCGAGTCGTGCGGGCGAAGGTCTGGTTCAAAGCCGGAGACAACCCCGCGTCCACTGAATGGTTGACCAACACCGATCAAACCGTCTTCATCGGCGGCGCCCAGGAATATACTCTTGCCGTCAAACAGATGTATGCCACCGGCCTGCAGGTCGCCAAAGATCCAGGCGTATGGGTCGTCTATATTGGCTGTGGCTTGATGTTATTTGGCTTGTATATCGCCTTTTTCAGGTCACATCAGCGGATCTGGCTGTACAAAAAAAATGGTTCTTCCATGCCGCAATTATGGCTGTCCGGTTCTACCAACAAAAATAAAGTGGCGTTCACTCAGGTCTTCCAAAAACTGAAAAATAGTATTGAACATGCTGTCCAAAGGTAATCACCGCCTGATGCATTTTCACGGAGTATAAAATATGGATAGTTCGCAACTACTCGGCATTACCACCTTCACCTATATGTTTTCGACAGTATTGTATATTGCAATACTGGTATTTAAGACCCCGCGACTAGGTGGAATTGCCACCATTTTTACTGTCCTGGCCTGGCTTATCCAGACTGCCGGCCTGGTCATCCGCTGGATAGAATCCTACCAGATGGGTATTGGCCATGCACCGCTTACCAATATGTATGAATCGGTGGTCTTTTTTTCCTGGACGATCATTTTGCTCTACCTGTTAATCGAATGGAAATTCAAGACAAAAATTATCGGTGCCTTTGCCGTTCCCTTTGCTTTTTTGGCCATGGCCTACGCGTCCTTTTCATCCGATCTGAGTAAAGCTATCAATCCCCTCATCCCGGCGCTGCAGTCCAACTGGCTAATCGCCCATGTGGTCACCTGCTTTGTCGGCTATGCAGCTTTTGCGGTTGCTGCCGCGCTGGGTATCATGTACCTGCTGAAATATAAAACCAGTGACAATCCAGACCAATCACGAGGTCTGTCAAGTCGTTTCCCATCGCATGAGATACTGGACGATATAACACATAAAACAATGATTTTCGGCTTTATCTGGTTAAGCGCGGGCATTATTACCGGAGCGATTTGGGCCAACTCGGCATGGGGAACCTACTGGAGCTGGGATCCTAAGGAAACCTGGTCGCTTATCACCTGGTTTTTCTACGCCATCATCCTTCACGCTCGCTATACCCGTGGCTGGTCCGGCACCAGGATTGCTTTTTTAGCGATTTTTGGCTTTATCTCCGTATTGTTCACCTATTATGGGGTTAATTTTCTGCTTTCCGGTTTACACAGCTACGGATCAAGCTGAAAGGAAAACGACCACATTGTAGCACTTTCGCTATCATTACTAATGAGTTAACGTATTTGACAAGTTTAAGCAAAAACTGTATAAAGACCGTTATTGGTAAGCCGCAGCAATGCAAGTGCCTTATAAAACTTATACTGAAAGGAGAGCAGTTATGTTGAAAAAATTTCTGGTCTGTAGTGTTATCTCGATGTTTGTCATGGGTGGTGCGGTTATTTCCGCAATGGCCACGGACGATGCCGGTCCTGCGGATATTAAGCTCACCGACAGCACCAGTTCCAAGCCGAAACCGGCGCAGTTCCCACACAAGATCCACCAGGATAAGTTTAAATGCGGCGAGTGCCATCATGGCATGGCCGACGGCAAACAGGTGCCCTACACCGAAGGCATGAAAATCGAAAAATGCGCAACATGCCACACTGGTGATACCCTGGCCGGCAAAATGAAAGATAAGCTCAAGCTCGACACTCTTAAAGGTGCCGGACATGGCAACTGCCTTGAGTGCCATAAAAAAATGGCTGCCGAAGATCCCGCTTTAAAAGAAAAGAAAATCGACAAGTGTGCGGCGTGCCATCCGAAATCATGATGTGATTGGATGTAGTTGATAAAGGAAAAAGGGGATGTTCGCGATTGCGAACATCCCCTTTTTTACTTTTGCTTGATAATTCTGCTTTATTGGGTAGCCTGGCTTTCCTGCAGCTTGGAGATATCACCAATCTGCAAAATCAGCTCGCCGAGAGCGGTCAAAAGATTGAGCCGGTTCTGCCTGACCGCCATATCCTCAGCCATAACCATCACTTCATCAAAGAAAAGATCGACCGGTTCTTTCATCTTCAACATTACTTCCAGTGCTTTGGTATATTCCTTATTATTGATCAGCTGTTCCATCTCAGAGCTTACCTTACCAAAAAGACTATACAGGTTTTTTTCCGCTTGCTGCTCCAAAAGATCAGCCGTAACGGTTGTCTGCCGATTGTCTTTTATGATATTTCTGATCCGTTTATAGGAAGCGGCGAGAACCTTGAAGGCGGGTTGTTGACTGATCAGAATAATCGCCTCGATCCTCTGTCGACAGTCGTTGACATCATCAAAATGCACCGATACCGCAGCATCGACAGCCTCTGCCGCCAAGCCTTTGCTGATGCAGTCATTGGCAAAGCGCCCCTTGATAAAATTAACTGTCGCGGCAACTGTCTCGCTGCCGCCATCTACCTTGCTGCCATAAAGAGCCAGTGCTTTGTGGACAATCTCTCGAAGTGAGATGGTATAGCCTTTACCCTCGATAATATGCAGGATCGCCAGAGAAATGCGGCGCAGGCCAAAGGGATCGGCGGTGCCTGTCGGCACCTGGCCGATGCCGAAACAACCGGCAAGGGTATCAAACCGGTCGGCAAGACCAAGCAAGGCGCCGATATCCGTGGCCGGCAGTGGTGCACCAGCTCTCTTGGGCATATAGTGTTCTTTAATCGCCGTCGCAACGCTTGTTTTTTCCCCATCATGCAAGGCATAAGCGTGGCCCATGATCCCCTGGAGCGAGGGAAATTCACCAACCATATCGGAGAGTAAATCGGTCTTGCACAGCAGTGCAGCCCGACAGCAATCTTCAACCAGAGTGGGATCGACCTGTTCGGCCAAAATTCGCACGAGCTTTATCAACCGGTCGTTTTTTTCGAGCATCGTGCCCAATTTGGCCTGAAAAATAATCCCCTGCAAGGCATCGATCCGGTTTTCAAGACGGATCTCGCTGTCACTGTTAAAAAAGAACAACGCATCTTCCAGCCTCGCCCGCAAAACCCGCTGGTGGCCTTTGCGGGTGATATTCACATCATTGACCTGGACATTATTGACGGCAACAAAACCAGGCAGCAATTCGCCTTGCTCATTGATTACGGGAAAATATTTCTGGTTGACCCGCATAGAGGTAATAAGAACCTCCGAGGGAAGCTGCAGGAACTTTCGATCAAATATTCCACAAACGCCAAAGGGTGTCTCGACCAGGTTATTCACGGTATCAACCAAATCTTCATCGATTGCCACCCTGCCTCCAGCCAACTCGGTTGAATGGGCGACTGCTTGTTTAATTTCCTTTAAAACAGCTGCCCTTCTCACTATCGGATCGACCATGACGAATTTTTCGGCCAACTGCTCCTGGTAGCCTGCCGCACTGGTTACGATAAATTGTTCACCGGCAAGAAAGCGGTGTCCCCGGCTCTTATTTGCCGAAACAATATCTTCATGGACGACAGGGATTATCTCTTCACCGAACAGGGCGACCAGCCATTGAATTGGCCGGGCAAAAGTCAGCTGGTTACTGCCCCAGCGCATTGACTTGGGAAAAGACAAACCCTGGATAAGCGATTGCAGCAGCTCAGGCAACAGGTGCATGGTCGATTCGCCGTGTACTTCTCGCACCAGCATAAGGTAGTCGCCCTTGGCGGTGTCCACGACCTGCAGCGCATTGACATCAGCGCCTTTTGACCTGGCAAAACCAACCGCCGCTTTGGTCATCTTTCCGTCGGCATCAAAGGCGGCTTTTTTTGATGGACCGAGCAATTCTTCTCTACTGTCATCCTGTCTTTCAACAAGATCGCGCACGATCAGGGCAAGTCTGCGCGGTGTCCCCATTACCTGTATCTCGCCGTAACCGATTTTCAACTCGGCCGCCTTCCGGGAAAACAGGGTCTTAAGCTGGGCAAGCGCCGGATCAAGATAACCTGCCGGAATCTCCTCTGTGCCGATTTCAAATAGTAGATCACGCATGGGAATCAATTAAAAAATAATAGTTTATTAAGATTTTTATTAAGATGAGGAGGATTCCAGAGTGGCAAAGGTGGAACATTCATCACCATAATTATGGACCGTGACGGAATACGATTTGATCGCCGCAATATGTTCAAGGCTTGCACCTATACGCCTGGTGAGTGCTTCCACCGACAGTACTTTCCGCTTTTTTTGCGACAGTTCGGTTATTTCTTCCTCAACCGTTTTTTCGATCAACAAGATGATATCTTCAATCCAGAAAAAATGATGGAACCGCAGGTTCAGATCGACCTGACCCCAACGGCCCATTGATCCAGGCAGTCGATGGGCATTCTTTTCAGTAATCGGCAGGCTGATCGGCACCTCGACACTGAGCGTCAATTCATGCTCTTTTTCCAGAGAGCCAAGCATGGAACATTTATAATGACCAAGATTGCCCGAATCACCATTGCGCACTTTTTTGAGAAAATAAGGAAATTGAATCTCCAGATGGGATGCTTCCGCCTCCAGGCGAACCTTCATTTTCTCCAGAATGACATGAAAGCTTTTAATATCGATTTCGCCATGAAATTCATTAAGAATCTCGACGAATCTGCTCATATGCGTGCCTTTAAACTTATGGGGCAAATTGACATACATGTTGGCCGTGGCGATTGTCTGCTGCTGCTTCTGTGCTTTATCGCGGACGGTAATCGGATAGGAGACGGTTTTGATCCCGACTTTTTTGATATTTATCCTTCGGCTGTCGAGTTGACTCTGGATATCTTTCACTGGACAGTTCCCCTATTCCTCGCCTAAAAGGGTTCGGACTGCTTTTTTGAGCTCGTCGAGATTGCCTGATTTAACGACGTATTCATCGGACGCCCAGGTCCCAAGATCACGCTTGAATTCCTGATAGGCACTGCTCAGGACAACCGGTACCGTCGGCCGCAGCATCTTCATCTGCCGCAAGACCTCAACCCCGTTTATGCCCGGCATCTGAATATCGAGAATAACCAAATCCGGTTCTTCTTCCTTGAATTTTGCAAGCCCTACCGTGCCATCGAGGGCGGAAATTACCTGATAGCCCTCATCTTCGAACTCTTCCCGATAAACAATTTGAATGGATTCTTCGTCATCAACCAACAGTAACTTTTTCATCGTTTATACCCTCCAACTTGTTTTCCAGCGACTCTCTTAAGTAGCTGGCCGCTTCTTCAGGCGGCAACGGATTTATATAAAACCCGGTACCCCATTCAAAACCGGCAATGGACGTCAACTTGGGAACGATTTCAAAATGCCAGTGGTAGTATTTCAGTCCGCCCGAGCGTAACGGCTCGGTATGCAGGACAAAATTATACGGAACATTGGCGATGCAAGCGGATAATCGGCGCAGCGACTCAGAAAATAATTCAGCCAGAGACAAGATATCCGCCTCGCTCTGGGCGTAGTATTCCGAGGAGTGATGCTTCGGCAAAATCCACATCTCAAAAGGCGTCCGCGGCGCAAAAGGAGTGATGGTGATAAATCGCTCGTTCTGACAGACCACTCGCTCTTTCTGTTGCATCTCCTGGCGGATAATATCGCAGAAGATACAGCGCTCTTTATATTTGTAATACGAATCAGCACCATCGAGTTCGGACACAATCATCCGCGGTAAAATAGGCAGGGCAATCAGCTGCGAATGGGAATGCTCAAGAGAGGCACCCGCCGCTCGGCCATGGTTTTTAAAAACCATTACATACTTAAACCGCTCATCCTTGGAGAGATCGATGATTCTTTCCTGATAGGCCTTGAAGACCAGAGCCATTTTTTCCGGGGCCATGTCGCCGAAGTTTTCGTCGTGATTCGGACTCTCGATGATAACTTCATGCGCGCCAATACCGTTCATCCGATCGTACAGACCGACACCTTCTTTGGCCAGATCCCCCTCGATAACCAGCGCCGGATATTTATTCGGCACCACCCGCACCTGCCAATCTGGGGCATTACTGGTCGAACTGCGGTATCTGAAGGCGTACACTTCAGGGGGAGTGAAAGATTCATTGCCGGGGCAAAGCGGACAGAAGCCACCGCTTCCCTTGGCATCTTCAACCAGAAAATCGGTGGGCCGTTTCCGTCGTTCCTTGGAAATGATAATCCATCGGCCAAGAATGGGATCTTTGCGAAGCTCCGGCATACCTGCTTAGAGCCCTTTCGATTTTTCTTTGGTCTCCTGCGCAGTCTTGCAGTCGATGCACAGCATGGTAACCGGCCGTGCTTCCAATCTCTTTATCCCGATTTCCTCGCCGCAATCCTCGCATATGCCATAGGTGCCATCATCGATTCTGGCGATTGCCTCTTCAATCTTAGAAACCAGCTTCCGCTCACGATCACGAATTCTCAGCTCAAAGCTTCTCCCTGATTCTATGGTCGCCCGGTCATTGGGATCTGGAACATTCGAGGTCTGATCGGTCATTTCAGATAGTGTTTTACCAGCTTCGTTAAAGATTTCCTCTTTTTTTTCCAGAAGCTGCCGGCGAAACATTTCAAGTTTCTCTTTGTCCATTCACTCTCTCCTCAATACCTATAATTGTAATGCGTTACAAACATTTTTCATATTTTCCGAAAATAGGTGCCACTTTTGCCACCAGTTTTTTTCAACAAGCGGATATCTCTGATAACCATCGATTTATCGACAGCTTTACACATATCATAGATGGTTAGTGCAGCGATCGAAACAGCGGTCAAGGCCTCCATCTCCACGCCGGTTTTACCGCTTATCCCCACGGTGGCAAAAATATCGATAGAGTTGTCCGTATCACGCCAGGCAAAATCGATAACAGCTTTGGTTATCAACAGCGGATGGGCAAGAGGAATAAGCTGATCGACTTTTTTTGCGGCCATGACTCCGGCGACCCTGGCAATGCCGAGCACGTCACCCTTGGCCATCGAGCCACTCTTGACCAGATGGTAGGCCGGAGCCGACATCTGGATATTTCCTGCTGCCTCGGCGACCCTGACGGTCTCTTTTTTTTCGCCCACATCGACCATATGAGCATGGCCCTGGTCATCAAAATGGGTAAAAGCAGCTTTTTTATCTTCGCCCATTGTCAGTCCCTAATTAGCAGTTTTGCCGAGAACTTCATTAAATAATTTTTTAAAGAAGCCTTCTTCTTCCTTATGCTGCCCGTGTTGCTCACAAAGGGTATCAAAATCACGCATAACCTTTTTCTGTTCTTCACAGAGATTGGTCGGAGTCTGTACCTGGAGTTCGATCACCATGTCACCGCGGCCGTGGCCACGCAGACTGGGCGCTCCTTCCCGGCGCAGGGTAAAACGTTGTCCCGATTGACTGCCGGCGGGGACATCGAGGTTTTTTTTGCCATGAACGGTAGGAATCTCCACCTCGGCACCGAGCGCCGCTTTAGCCATCGATATCGGGAAACGGCAAAAAATGGTATCGCCTTCACGTTTAAAGAATTCATGCTCCTGGACATGGACGACCACATAGAGATCTCCGGAGGCACCGCCTCGACGCCCGCCCTCGCCTTCACCGCGCAGCCGCATCCGGGCCCCGGTATCGACCCCGGCGGGAATCTTTAGCGCTACCTTCTTGGTTTTTTCAACCAGTCCGGTGCCGTGGCAATCGTTGCAGGGGTTGGTGACAATGGATCCCTCGCCATGGCACTGCGGGCAGGTCGAGCTCATCTGGAAAAACCCCTGCGAGCGGATAACCTGGCCCTGGCCCTGGCAGGTCGGGCAGGTCTTCTTTTTATGGCCCGGCCTGCTGCCCGTCCCCTCACAGGTCCAGCAAGTATCCTTGCGGGTCAGCTGCACTTCCTTGGAAACACCGTGCACCGCCTCCATAAAGGTAATTTCCACATCATAGCGCAGGTCATTACCCGGAATGGGACCATCACTTCTGGCCCTCGCCCGGTTGCCGCCACCAAAGCCGAATAGATCGCCGAAAATATCACCAAAGCTCGAGAAAATGTCTTCTGCGTTACCTGGTCCACTATAACCACTGTTCCTTAGTCCGTCATGGCCATAGGTATCGTATATTTTTCTCTTTTTATCGTCGCTTAGGACCTCATACGCTTCGGTACAGGACTTGAATTGCTCCTCGGCGTCTTTATTGTCAGGGTTCCGATCGGGATGAAACTTCATCGCCAGTTTTCGATAGGCCTTTTTTATCTCACCAGCGCTGGAACTCCTGCTCACCGATAAAATTTCGTAATAATCAGTACTCATAATCTTATTTTAAGGCTGCTGTGGATCAGGAAAGTATTTTCGCGAGAATATCATTGACCGGCTCCTTTTCGCCGCCGTTTTCCGACAATTGATCCGGCAGTTCTTTAATATTGTCAAAGGAAACCGCCCCTGCTGCTATCTCCCGCAGGGTCATAACGATCTCTTGATTCTTGCCGCTGACCAGATACGGTTCTCCCTGGCGATGTTGTTTAATACGTTTTACCGCCAGATGGATAAGGTTGAACCGATTGTGGTCGCCGACTTTTTCAAGACAATCTTCGCATGTGATTCTAGCCATATAGTACCAACCTCTTTAGTATCTAGTGCCTCGGCGATAAAGATTATACTTCACCTGCCGGGCAACTGGTTATTGCAACTGTTTATTTAGTCTCTGTCCGTGAAGGGATTCGTCAACAGAAGGGTCTCGGCCCGGTCCGGGCCGACCGAAACAATCTGGGCAGTGATCCCGGTTAAATCCTCTACCCGCCGTATATACTCTTTTGCCTCTTTAGGCAGATCGTCATACTGCCGTACCGTGGTGATATCCTCCTTCCATCCCGCCAGGCTTTCATATACCGGGACGACACTTCCGGCCTCAGCGATATTTGCCGGCATTGCCGAAACTGTCGTACCGTTCAGGCCATAAGATGTGGCAATTTTAAGCTCTTTTTGTCCGCTTAAAACATCGAGTTTGGTTATAGCCAGTCCGGTCAGACCATTGAGCCTGGTCGCATCATTGACCACCACCCCGTCAAGCCAGCCGCAGCGCCGTTTACGCCCGGTGGTGGCGCCGAACTCAAAACCTTTTTCCTGCAGTTGACTCCCCGTTGCATCAGACAACTCAGTGGGGAACGGGCCGGCACCGACACGCGTGGTATAGGCTTTCATGATGCCGATAACGGAATCGATGTGCGCCGGACCAAAGCCAGCGCCGTTGCAGGCATTGCCGGCAATGGTGTTGGACGATGTGACAAAAGGATAGGTCCCGTGGTCAATGTCGAGCTGCGTTCCCTGCGCGCCTTCAAAGAGAATATTTTTATTATTTTTGCGCGCCTTGTCGAGTGCCACGGAAACATTGCCGTAAAAGGGGGTCAGCTTCTCGGCATAGCCCTGGAAAAGACGGTAGATTTCATCAAAATCGACCGGTGCGACGTTATACCTCCGGGTGAGCAGGAAATTTTTTTCTTCTATCGCCACCTTCAATTTATCGCGAAACAGGCCATCATCAAGCAGATCGCCGGCTTTGATACCGACCCGACCCACTTTATCCATATAGCAGGGACCGATGCCCCGTCCGGTAGTGCCGATTTTATGACTGTCGGCAAGGGCCGCTTCTTTGGCCTGATCAAGACTTGCATGATACGGCATAATGAGATGGGCACGTTCACTGATCATCAGCCGATCCGGACTGACCGTAAGGCCCTGCTGGGCAAGTTCTTCCATTTCACTGATCAGCACCCCGGGATCGATTATTACCCCATTGCCGATCATGCACATTTTTTCCTCGTAGAGAATGCCGGAAGGTATTATATGAAAAATAAATTTCTTGCCTTCAACCACCAAAGTATGGCCGGCGTTGTTGCCTCCCTGAAAGCGAACGACATAGTCAGCGTACCTGGTGAGTAGATCGACAATTTTCCCCTTCCCTTCATCTCCCCACTGGGTACCAACAACGACAACACTGGACATATATCATCTCCTTTCAGAGGTTTTTTGCAAAAAAGTCAATGCATCCTTTACCACGATACATCTGCACAAGACAAACCCGCAAATATAGTCAAATGGCGGGTTCTTGTCAATCAATCATTGTGCCGCCTTTCAGGCACTCTATGATAAGATGCATTGCCATAGAAGCAAGTCCCACATCCGCTTCTCCAGTATCACAAGGAAGCGTCGGAGTACAAGCTCTCAGACATTGACACTCCCCGCCGGATACCGTACATTGGCACTCTGCTGGGTAGTTTAACAAGATATTTATTGAGGTTAATAGTATGTTTGGCATCGGCTTGCCTGAAATGATTCTTATCCTGGCCCTCGCTCTTATAGTGGTCGGCCCGGATAAGCTTCCCGATTTGGCCCGCTCTCTGGCAAAAGGCTTGATGGATCTGAAAAAAACCGCAGAAGGCCTGAAACAATCCCTCTCCGAAGAAGGCAACCCGCTGGACGATATCAAACCCGACCTGGAAGAGGCGGCTAAATCTTTTAAGCGTGATCTTCTCGATGCGCCACCTTATAAACAACTTGAAGATGGCTTCACCGGCGGTGTCAATCCCCCGGCGGAAAATGCGGCTAAGGCCTATGCAGAGTTGATAAAGACGACCGGTAACACCGCTGCGGGTCCTGATGTTCCTCCAGTAACTGTCGCCGAAGCCGAACCGGACACTCCTGACTCAGCAGGAGAAACTGACCCCGAACCCGCACCTCCATCCCAGACGGATACCAAGCAGGAAACCCACCAGGATACCAGACCAGATAAAGATTAGACAGCATCGCCATGGTAAAAAACACTCTGCAAAGCACCCTGCCGATTATCGAGAGGAGCCTCGAATTTTTTCGGCCGCACCATCTCGAGCTGCGTAAAAGGCTTATCACCGTATTTTTAACGATTATAGCCTGTACCGGGATCGCCTATATTTTTGCCGAAAAGATTGCCGCCTTTTTTATCTCCCCGCTCTTTGCGGCAAGTCCCCTGGTGTATAAAATGGTCTACACCAACCTGCCCGAGGCGTTCCTGGCGTATATTAAACTGGCTTTTCTGGTCGGCCTTATCGCCAGTATGCCGGTGGTCCTGTATCAGTTGTGGGTATTTGTCGCCCCCGGGCTCAGAAAAAACGAGAAAAAATTGGCGGTATTGATTGTCTTCTGGGCCACCTTGCTGTTTAGCGGCGGCGCCGCTTTCGCCTTTTTCGTGGTCCTGCCCAAGATGCTGAGCTATTTTATGAGTTATGCCGGTACCGGACTGGAACCGCTGCCCAAGCTCGGACTCTATCTCACCTTTGTCGCCCGGACAATTTTAGCCTTCGGCATCGCTTTTCAGATACCCTTTCTGATGGTGATGGCCGGCAAGGCCAATTTTGTGACTGCTGCCTATTTTCGGCGCAAACGCATCTATTTTTATATGGCGATTATCGTCCTTTCCTTTCTTTTGACCGCAGGCGATTTTGTCGCCACCGGCCTTATGGCCATGCCTCTTTTTCTGCTCTATGAGGCGGGTATTTTCCTCAGTGCCCTGTTCAATCGTAAAAAAACCGTAAAAGAAAATTAACCGATTTCTTGTTTGAGGAGACAGCAGGAGATTCGATGGAGTGGCACGCCATTTTCATCGTACTCAATAGTGTCGGGCTGCAGCAGCTTGTTCATGACACAGCCCTCGGCAATATGCAGTTGAAAGAAATTGCTCTCGTTTAAACCGACGGTTTTAATCAGGCGGTTATTTTCAATGGCATAGGCGTTGAGCGGATGATCTTCGCAGAGCGGGCATTGATAGACCCGACCGTTGGGGAAAATAAAAAAGTTTTCGGCAACCAGCCCGGCACACTCAAATTTTTCATCAGGTGCGAGAAAGACCTTCGGATAGGTGACATGAATCCCCCTGGCCGCCGCTTGACGCGCGACCTCGGGCACGGTATCAAGCCATTGCTGCCGGCTTACCTGAGCAACCTCGGCACTGTCCGCGGCAGCCGATTTACCCCGCAAACCAATGACCTGGATAAAAAACTTTTCCACTTGCAATTGTTCAAGAAGTGGTACCATCCGCGGCAGGGCGTCAAGGTTTTTCCTGCTCACCGTATAGATGACACTAACCTGAAATCCGGCGCTGACCGCTTTCTTGATATTTGCCACACAGACGTCGAATACCCCTTCTCCCCGGATAGGATCGTTGGTCGCGGCATCCGGTCCATCAAGGCTGAAACTGAGGTAATCAAGTAAGTCCGGACTTGTTTTGGTCAGCAGATCGTTAAACAGATAGCCATTGGAATCAACGGTAACGAAATAACCCAGCTCTTTGGCTTTTTTAATGGCAAAGGGCAGCTCCGGATGCAGTGTCGGTTCGCCACCTAAGAAGATCATATTCGATCGCTTATTTGGATCGGCAAAGAGGGTCATCCACTGCTCCAGCTGTTCTTTGGTCAGCGTCTCGGTTCCATGCTGGGCCTTATTGATATAACAGTGACGGCAGGACAGATTGCACGCCGTTAATATATGAAAAAATATATTGCGCTCACCCGGCTTAAAGCCGACTGTTTTTAAGGTCTTGTTCATTTGTGTTCACTGTGACCATTTGGTATAGCCTATACCCTATTGATCAAGAGTATACCGTGCCAGCAGACTACCAGCCAGATACTCATGATCAGGGTTACCAAAAAATTCTTTAAACAACCCCAGCCCCTTCTCCCGTAAAATCCCCCCGGTTATCTCCACCTTAAGATCGCTATACAGCGGCGACAAGAGCTGCAAGGGCATATTTGTCCCCCCGCCCATGGCATCTTCATAACTATAGACAATTTTTCGCACCCCGTTAACCAGGAGCGTGGCAAAACACATCAGGCAAGGTTCCATAGTCGCATAAACCGTTACCTGCGCGATATCCACCTCCTGCTCCCGATCAAGCAATGCACGCAGGGCAACCATTTCCGCATGGTCCATCTCGTTGACCTTGCCAAAGCTGTTGCACCGTCGACCGGTAGCGACAATTTCACCCTGATATTCAATCACACAACCAACCGGAAAATCACCCCGACAAAGCGCTAGACGAGCCTGCTCCAGAGCCATTTCCATATATTTTTCATGCAGATTCATAGCTTCATCCACTCGCATAACCTGGTACGGTCGCACCACTCGTTCCCATGGGCCCCATGGGAATGCAGTTCCCCAGGCGCCGAAGCCCATCAAAGCGCCCGGCCAAACCGCAAAGCCGCAGTCTGCACCGCAGCCAAAGTATGCTCCTGCACCAGATCATGGGTTTTTGCCGCAAACGGCAAATACGTCAATTGACAACTTTTTGCCTGCAGGCCCATTTCAGCTAACAGCGGCAATCTTTTTTCCTTACTAAGGGTACTATAAGCCAAAACACTTTTAATCGCCTGCAAGGCTTCCAGCTGATCCAGCGTCACCGGATAATCATCGGTCACTCGCCCACTTTGTCCTTCCGGGATGCGCGTCTGGGCCACGGTTAACTGCGACGCCAGCTGCAAAAAAGCTTTGGGATGTATCTTAAAGGCCGGCATCCAGAAAACCAGCGGTCGACTCCGGTACTGCGGCATGGGAACCAGCGGCTGATTGGTAAAACTGAGAAAATCAGCAAAAGAATGTAACTCATAACCGGCAGTCGTAAAGCTTATTCGCCAAAACGGCAGATATCGGGCAATCCGGTTCTGGGTGGCAACCATGGTATAGTCCACAGCAATAAACCGACCATTTTGCTCTTGCCATAGACTGTGGCAGTTATCGCATTGCAGGACTATGGCATCTCGTTCTCCGCACAAAAGGCCGCCGCAGGTGGGACAAAGAGTGGCGATAAATCGAGGTTCCCACGAGCTTTTACTGGGACATCCAGCCTGCAGTTCATCGCCCAGCAGAGAGCAATCCCCAATCACCTCGCTGGTCACCGCATCGACCAGCTGTTCGTCTTTTATATAGCATGGTTGATAAATGCAGCTTAGCGTCTCGCCGATAAATGCTCGATGATGACAGGTTTTATTACTCGCATCATCAAAGAGATCAACCACCATTGCCGCCTGGGCAAAAACATTTTTAGTCGGCAGCGACTGCTTTATAAAAGCTCCGCGCATGGAAGAAACGACCGGTTTAAGCCGCATCGCCTGGGGGCGCAGGCCCAGCGAGACCGGCAACAGCTGATTATCAAGGCCAAGACGGGTGGTGTCGACAATTTTATGCTTTACCGCATTATCGCGTACATAAAAAATTGACCCTTTAAAACGCAAGTACGGGGCAAAAATTACCTGGTTTTCATCGACATTTGCCGGGATGGTCGCAGGCAGAACAAATCGGCCGGGCTCGTTGCCAATTTTATAGTTATGCACGGCGCAGAACTCGCATTCAATGAGTCGATCATCTTCGCTGAGAAGAATCGCTGCCCCACATGAAGGACAACTTTGTTCTATCGTGACATCCATTGATATTTATCGCGGTGCTGCCAATTTCTCGCCACAAGAGTTGCAATAGATCGAATCGGGAAGATTGCTATGGCCGCATCCGGAACATGTCTGCGCTGTCTTTTTCCGCTCGGTAGCCTGGCCGCACCGTGAACAGAACTTGGCGTTTGGGGTAAGGTTTTTGCCGCAATTGCCGCATTTGACCAAAAGGACTTGCTGGTGGCCGCAAAGCGGACAAAAGCGGGCATCTGCGGCAATATCATTGCTGCAGTCCGGGCATTGTACCAGGGCGACCGGCGTCTGCGGTGTTCCTCCCGGGGCAGGATGTAGATTCTGGGCGGCAAATATTCCCGGCAGCATCATGCCCATCCCCATCCCCAGTCCGGCGCCGGCCTCGCCCTGGGACTGGGCGGCTTTTTCCATGGCCATGGCTGTTTTCAGCTGGAGAAACTTATCCATGTCGTGGATCAGTTCCATCCGGCTCTTATCATCGATGGCGCTCTGCACCTCTTCCGGCGGGGTAATGGAGGTTATATAGAGGTGACTCAGGCGCAGACCAAAATCGGCAAAATCTACCGCCAGCCGCTCTTGCAATGCATCGGAGAGCTCATCAAATTTGCCGGGAAGATTGAAAATGGAATCGAGCGTCTGCCCCAGATAGTCGTTAAATCGAGAGACAATGACCATCTTCAGATAGTCAGCAATGGTGGTGGTATCCATTTTGCCCATGGTGCCGACCAGAGAATTGATAAACAACACCGGCTGCACCACCTGAATATTGTACATGCCATGGGCCCGCAGACGGATCAGTCCCAGTTCGTTATCCCTGAAAGCCACCGGGTTCTGGGTTCCCCATTTGAGATTGGGGAAATACTTCAAATTAACCATATAGACTTCAGCGCGCAACGGACTGTCGCCCCGCCACGGAATCGACAAAAGTTTGGTTAAGAGGGGAAGATTGCCGGTGCGCAGGGTATATCTGCCCGGCCCAAAACAGTCGCAGGCCTTGCCTTTATAAAACAGCACCGCCGCCTGGCTCTCTCTGACCGTCAGCTGCGCACCAAATTTAATCTCCCCCGAGCCCGATTCCGGCAAACGATGGACCATCTCCTCGCCGGATTCGTCGAACCATTCAATATTTTCCAGAAACAACCCGCCGTCAAACCGGTTCATGATATCTCCTCGCTCCCATAGGTTCCATGGTAATGCTGTGTTTTTTCACAAATAATTTTGCCGCCTTATCATATCACCAGGTAAGCTCGCACCCACTCGTTCCCATGGGAACCAGGTACCAAGAGATGTCTAACCCATATTTTTTTTGCAGACAAAACCAACAATGATATGATAGAAAAACTCATGATATCATAAACGCCGATAATAATTGCAGGAGAAAATAACAATGGAAGCCAAAGATCTCTGGGATCTGGAAACTGCACTCAAGGTGCTGGCCCACGACAGCGTCGACAGTAAAATATGGTCGGAGGCCGTCGAATGGTTGATCCTCTATGGCCCGCTCGAAATCCGCCAGCTGTTGCTCGACGCCTCAATGACGGCGACGATGCGTTCTTTCCCAGACCTCAAACCAACCCATTACACCCCTGACGGACAGGCATGCTACGACATCGGCGATCTGGCTGGATCACTCGATATCGACGAAGAGGAGGCCCGGAGAATTATTGAACAAAAAGAAGCGGAACATCAATTACTGCAGATGTTTGACGATGATGACACCAAAATAATACATTAATCCCAAGCAGTTTCAGCAGCACCCCCTACGCCACAGGCGTAAAATTAAATTATATGAGGGGTTTTTGTAGGGGCGGGTTCCAATGGCCCGTCAATAAACGTTTACCTACAATTCATAAAGCTTTTCGTCATGCACAGGCGCCTTGCCCTGGCGCAAGACCTTCTTCTTTAAAGAATCAAGGCTGAAATCGTCTTCGTTCAGCACCTCACCCATATCTTTTTCCACCTGTTCCGGATCTTCACCCGCTTCCATCCTGGAGATTGCCTCCTCCATCGAATCGCCGAGATGAACGCCGGTCGATTCGGTAAACTTACGCATCAGCGAAGCCATCTGGCGGGGATCGTCCTCGTTGATATGCTCCGCCTCGTGCATCAATGAGGTAAAGGCCTGTTCCATCTTCGACTCATCAAGCCCGGCAAACGGATCCTCGCTTTCTTCCTTGCCTTTGCTGATGGTGGCAAAGGTGGATATCTGTTTCGACAGCTCTTTTTTGCCGCATTGCGGGCAAGATGGAATCTTGGTCGTGTTTACTCTGGCTGAGTAAAAATTAAAAATCACATGACAGGCATCGCAATAATATTCGTAAATTGGCATAGCTCTATCCCAAAACCTGATCAATCTGCTGTTCGGTAACTTTATCCGTGATAACCGTCTTACCTATTGTCGTGGGCAGCACAAAAAACACCTTCCCGCCGACAGTTTTTTTATCCGTCAAAAGATATCTCTTAATGCGGACTCTATCAAGTGTTTTCGGCACCTCTATCGGCATATCATATGCCTTGAGGATGTCGATGATTGTATCACAGTCTTCCTGGACGAGAAGGTCATTAAGAACAGCAAGCCTTGCCGCAGCGACCATGCCGATGGAGACAGCCAGGCCATGAATAAGCGTATAATCCGACGCCCCTTCCACCGCATGGCCGATGGTATGACCATAATTGAGGATTCTTCGTATTCCGCCCTCGCGCTCATCTTCGGAAACCACTGCCGATTTGATCTTACAACAAGTATGGACGGTTTTTTTGATCAATTCCGGGTCAAGATCGAGTATCCCTTGACGATTGTCGCGGAGAAAATAAAAGAATTCTTCATCACGGATCACCCCATATTTAATCACCTCGGCCAAACCGCCAAGCAACTCCTGCCGGGGCAGGGTCTGCAGCACGGTGATATCGATATAGACCGCTTTAGGTTGGTAAAATGCCCCAACAAGGTTCTTCCCTTCGGGGATGTCAACGCCGGTCTTGCCGCCGACGGAGCTGTCAACCTGGGCAAGCAGGGTAGTCGGCAGCTGCACAAAGGGGATGCCCCGCATATACGAAGAGGCGAGAAAGCCGGCTATATCCCCTGCGACCCCACCGCCAAGACCAATAAGGGCGTCCTTACGATCAAATCCCAGGCGGGCCAGTTTTCCGGCGAGATCGCCGATGGTCTGCAAGGTTTTATGCGCCTCCCCATGGGCAAAGACCAACAATTCCGCATCGATTCCGGCAGATTTAAGACTTGTTGTCACCACATCGCCATACAACCCGGCGACGATATCATCAGCCACGATACCATATCGCTTGGCGATATTTCTGGTTCGTAGCTCCTCACCTACTCTCTGCAGGCAGCCACCCTCAATAATAATCGGATAACTTCTGTCGCCCAGCCCAACCTGTAATTCCCGCATAACATCCTCAACTATTATTCAAAAAAAAAGGAGATACCACGTTGCCGCAGTATCTCCTTTTGTGCTGATTAAGGTAAGAAATTACATTTTATCGCCGGAGGCGGCACCCTGCATCTTAACCTCAACTTTTTCTTTCAGACCACCATAGTATACCTTGAGGTGATCAAGGACTTCGTCACGACCAAAATGGTCTACAATGTCAGCACCGTCGGAAAGCGCTTTACGCAGCTTGGTACCAGAGAGGATAACGCGATCGTCTTTGGTATGCGGACAGGTACGCAGGGAAGCCATACCGTCGCACTTAACGCAGTAGAAGGTCCAGTCGATTTTCATCGGCTTGCACTGCAGATCCTTGCCCTCATCACCGGTTGTCGGGATGCGGTCAAAGATTTCCTGCGCCTCGAACAGACCATAGAAGTCACCAACGCCTGCATGGTCACGACCAATCAGCATGTTGTTGACGCCGTAGTTCTGACGGAAGGTAGCGTGGAGCAGTCCCTCACGAGGTCCGGCATAACGCATATCCAGCGGGTAGCCGGCGTTAATGACGAAATCTTTAACAAAATATTTGTCGATCAGGATGTCGATAGCTTTAACGCGGACATCAGCAGGAATGTCGCCGGGCTTCAGATTACCGATAAGGGAGTGGATCAACACGCCGTCACATACCTCGACAGCGATCTTGGCCAGATACTCATGGCTGCGATGCATCGGGTTACGCAGCTGCAGAGCGGCAACGTTGGCCCATCCGCGCTCGTCAAACATGGCACGGGTCTGGGCGGGACGAAGGTATACGCCAGGGTATTCTTTAGGATATTCGCCTTCGGAGAGAACTTTGACAGGACCGGCCAGGTTAACGTCTTTCTGGGCCAGAACCATGATAACACCAGGATGATCCTTAGGAGCGATTTCCCAGAATTTTCCATCTACAGACTCTTCACCGGTGCCCAGGAATACTTTCTCGCATTCAAATTTCTTGTCTGCTTCGGTCATCTCATATTTTTCGGTGACCTTCATGGTGGCGAATACTTCACCTTTACGCACCAGAGCAATCTCCTGACCTTCTTTGATTTCAGCAGCTTCAGCGGTGGTCACGTCAAGAGTGATGGGTACCGGCCAGAAGGTGCCGTCGGCCAGCTGGAAATTGTCGCAAACGCCTTTCCAGTCAGCTTTGGTCATGAAACCGGACAGCGGAGAAAATCCACCAATTCCCATCATGATCAGATCGCCTTTTGTCCGAGCAGAAATCTCAATCTGCTTGAGACCGGCTGCTTTCTTGAGCTCTGCGTCACGCTCTTTACCTTCAAGCAAAGCACAAACCAGACCTTTTCCACCATGAGGTGCAACTAATTTTGACATAGAGATCCTCTTTTTTAAAAGTTTATATTAATAAAGCTTACGCCACGCAAACCTATGCATGGCATACTGAACGGTTATTCATTTTACAGGGCATATATATAAAAAAATTGGCGAAAAAGTCAAGGGAAAAGAGCTTGGATAATGCCTTAGCAAAGAGTGATCGCTTTGCTTGCTGGTTTTTATAAATATAACCTGAAAAAACTTGACCATATCATGAAAAAGAAATACTTTTTCATGAAAAGAGTTGTTCTGTTCATCAATGATTGATAGAGATAAGCTAAAAAATATGCTTGCATCAAAGAAACAGAGGAGGACATCATGGCAAATTTGCAAGTCAAAGGTATTGACGATGATCTGTATGATCAATTAAGAAAACTGGCACTCAATGAAAACAGGTCAATAAGCCAAGAAATAATCTTTCTGATTAAAACGCATCTATCTGTAAAAAAAACGGCCTCTTCTTCACCATCTCCAGCTGAGGTGCTTTTGCAACTGTCCGGATCTTGGGATGACCAACGGACAGCCGATGAGATTATTACCGAAATTAGAAATCATCATGAAAACAGCGAACGTTTGCAAGGGGGTCTGTAGTGTTTCTTCTTGATACCGACACGGTAATTTACGCTTTGAAGGGGCAAGAAAGAGTAGCTTCAAACCTTAGGCTCAACCTCAACTCCATTTTGTATCTTAGCACTCTTACAATGATGGAACTCTATTATGGCGCGTATAAATCACAAAATATTGATGCAAATCTCGCCAAGCTTAAGACCATAGAAAACTCATTTATTATTTTATCACCTGGTCAAGAAACCGTTGAGGTTGTTGGAAAATTGAAGGCCAGTTTGGAAATTCAAGGATTACGCCTTGCCGACATGGACCTTATTATCGCCGCTATCTCTCTAACGCACAATCTCACTTTGGTCACAAACAATCAAAAACATTTCGGCAGAATCCCGGGCTTGAAGCGGGCCAACTGGACATAATCCTTCAACCTTTCGGCTTACGGCCTATCTGCTCGCTATCCTACGCTTAAAGCTGCATGTTATCATACAGCCTCCAAGGACCGTTACCCGGTGGCTGGCCATCCTTTCGGAACGGGCTTCCCACGCGCTGGACGACACGACCTTGCCCGGCCACCCTACACTTTCCCCTTCTCGTTCGGTTATAAATTCTTTGAGCACATCGTAGCGCATCAATTGTAAGACACTAAAAAATGAATCGAAAAAGATGCTCAGCTTCGGAAATTTCTTGAGCTGACAAGCCGATCCTCCTAGCCCGAGCTTGCCACCCACTCACCACCTTGCTCACCTGGTTGACAATCGCTTTTGCCTGATCAAGGCCGAGACGATAGTATTCCGAAGTTTCCAGTACCACGGCCATCTCCGGCTGCCGGGTATAGAGATCCAAAGCCAGAGCATGATCATTCTTTTTGAAAGACGGATTCATGTCAAAGGCCGGGGCAAGCCGCCAACCTGCTGGAGTCCTCATGAATCCGTGATTACGCAGATGATCGTCACGGTTGGCAGTGGCAACATTGAAAACAACCCTGGTGAACAGTTCTTCGAGGTCGTGGGCAATATTATCGACTTCGCCCCAGGTAGCAATGAATTCTGCCAGTTCCAGATAGCTGGCATCCTCGCTGTCCCGATGTCCGGTCATAGTCATGGCTGACGCAAAAAAACGCCTGGTGGCACCTACCCGGTCAAACCGTTTCACCATGAACGTGTGATAGCCGTTCCCGATCTGTATGAGGCGGGAAGCGGGAACCGTGATCCGACACTCCTTCGCAAGGTCCTGCAGCAGCATTTCCCAACTTGCGACATCATAATAATCGCCAGATGACGGGAATTTAGCAATCCAGAGACTGCCATCTTCATCCACTAGATTTGCTTTCGGACGAGCCCCACCAAGAGATGATCCGGGCGCGACCAGTACCCTCAGCCAATCCTTCATTTTGTCAAGATCATCCTGTTTTTTCTTAGTCAACTCAAAAGCAACTGCCTGAAGTTCGGCAATGCGGGCAATCGGCGGCGCTGAAAGCGCTTCATCGGCAAGAAAGACATCTTCGTTCGGCCGACTGAACCGGATGGCCCCCATGCGGGTACAGTCCTGAACCCCCAGCAAATACTCCCATGCTCCCAGGATTCTTGGTCTGTGCCCCTGCTCCCGAGCCTCGACAGCCTCTCTCCGTTGCATCAACACCTGCCCCCATCGGTCGGGACAGGAATCCATGAACACCCCGAAGTTGCTATTACCAGGAAAAAAATCCCCTGCAGTCAGATCCAATTCAGGATCAAGAGGAAAAGCATGCGCCTTCTTCAGCCAGTTCGGGTCATAGCCAAAACGAACGCTTCCCCGATCACCGCGAGATAAAGAACCTATCTGTTGCAATGGGCCGAACAAGGGATCGTCAAGCCAGACCCAGATCTTTTCGCCTTGCGCCTTAGCCATCCGATCTGCCAATTAGTTGAGTCTTCTTGGGAGCCCTTTTCCGGTAGGGCAACGTCTCATCTTGGAGGCGCCGGCCCAGCTCATCTTCCTTGGCGACCATCCGCAGATCTTCTACCAGTCCCAAGACCCGCAAAACCTGTACATAACTGCCCATGGCAACAGAAGGGTCGCCATTTTCTACCTTGTAGAGCGTGGGGCGCGATATGTCCGCCCTGGCGCAAACCGTCTCCATGGAAAAACGGCGACGCAGACGGGCATCCTTGAGCCGCTGCCCAAGCGCAGCAAGCTCTTTTACCGAAGATGGATAGATTGCAATGAGTCTTTTTTTCATAACGTTAACTATTATTTACTTTCCTGCGTATAATGTCAAATTTAATTATCGTTATAGGGTCGAATCTGAAGGGCTTTTGTTCATCCGACCTCTCCTTGCACCGTCTGTTCAATTTTTCCAAGCAACAGGTGGTCAACAACCTCCACTTCCTGCATAAATGAGCTATTTTCGACTATTGACCGCTCTCTACATTTTAAATACTGGGGTAATCGCTGCACCTGACAAGATATTTCTTATCCGTTCACATTCTGCCGAAATGGTATCAGTCAGAAACACCCAGAACGAATCATGCTCCACAGTTTCAGTAACAATATTAACCGGCAGAAAGCGCCTCATTTCCTGAACAAAAGCTCCTTTCACGGCAGGATCAGATGTAAGGCTATTCTGGCGTTTAACAAGAAGTGACAAATAACTCTCTATTGAATGCACAGGAAACCCTGAGAAAGCGGTTCCCTGTGCTCAAAGAAAGCGGTAGTAATTCACTTGAGTTATTAGTCTTTCCTACCTGTATCCCCAAGATGTTTTACCAGATTTGGTTTGACCAGGATTATCTTCCTTAATTGTCAGGATACCACCATCACCTGTTTGAATAAACGCTGTTGATCCTGGATTACGGCCAACATGCACACTCGGTTTTGGAACCAGGCCTTTCCCTAGTGCAATTCTTTTAAGATGGTTGTCCGGGATATTGGAAAAGTGACTAAATACAGCAATATCGCGAGGAGCAGTGCCGGTCAAATAATAGAGTGCATAGAGGTAGCTATCCCCTTCAAAATCGCAAACTTCAATAGAGGGGACATATGTGGTGAAAGATAACAGATCACCAAACAAGGCGGCTTGTCCAATATTTCTTTCTCCCGTATCAATCAATGTATGGTACCATCCACCTTTTTTTGTTTTTGTCCATCCAACAAAATCACTCCAAGTCGTAGTAGTACTTGGGGTAATATACGGATAAGGACCTCCACTGACCGCATCGGCAGATGAGTTCACCTCAATATCCGTGGAATCGTACATGTCATTAAGAGATACCGTCGAGTATTGATTGACAAGCACACTAGGTTTCGAGGAATCGGGGGCAAATCTGGGTTCTTTTACTCCGTAAAAAGTTTCCTCATCAGTAATTTGCCCATCACTCCTGGTGTAATATCGGCCTGTGCCAAAGTAAACCCAATAATTACCATCGGGATCAGCACCCACAGTAGGTGCCGCAGAAATTGGTTGATTTGTTGGTGCCAAAGGTTGTGGTGAAGTTCTGGCAGACTCAAGATCGAGCAGCACACTGTCACCATCCCAAATTGACGTTGAGATGTTATTGTCTATGACTATTCTTCGTAATTTCCCTCCCCAGGTCGGTACAGTATCAGTACCTGTAAGCCCAAAGCTTCCAGTTCCGAAATATACAGCATCTGCCTTGTAATCCAGATCAAAGTCGACAGTAATCGGATCAGCGATAAAGGCGTTTTTATCACCATCAAAACTCCGATAATAAAAAGGAGCTGAAGTCGTGCCATTACCAGCAGTATTCAGCGTCTGTAATGTCTTATCTTTTGCCAATTTAACAAGGTCGACAACATAAAGTTTTGCCTTCTGATAACTGATTGCATTTTTTAAAGCATTGGGACCAGGAGAGCCATCGGTTTCAGCAGGGCCGGAACCAAAGACTAAGTACCAATCATTTTGAGTAGGACTCGTTTTATCCTTCATCGCAACAACAGTGGGATAACAGGTGGTATACCCAAGGTTTGGAAAAGTAATTTCACCCAGGACTTTCGGCGCAACTTCAGGATTGGTTATATCAAGAACGAAAAAAGCCGAACTCATTGTACGATCACTACGATCGACATTGCCATCCGTTCGATCCATATCAACAGTTATCTGCCCACCTCCAAATCGCATTCCACCGACCAAGACTGTGCCCCATCCTTCCGGATGATCTGTGTCTGGTGCAAATATTTTAGCATCAAATACTCGAGGTTTAAGGTCAACAAAATAAACATGCCCATAATTTGGTTCTGTCGGCCAATAGAGATGGGGAAGAAGATTATATGGAACATACGCCCATAGTTCAGATCCAAGGGGATGTGCTGAATATCCCGTAGTTATAATACTCCCACTGGTGTTTTTGGGTTGCAATAGGTATTCAACATCTTTTTTGTTATCTAAGGCATCAGTTGGATAAACGTCGAACCGATCCTCATAAAAACCGCCATTAAAGGCGTGCATCATTCCATCGTTTCCACCGGTATAAAGCACCGTTCGCCTTTGACTATACTTTTCAGCGTATCGAGCATATGATTCATCTTTATAGAGGAGGTGGAGCGCTTCCTGCGGTTTACTTACAACAGTGGGACTAGAATCCACTATATCCCCCAACCTCCATGTAGTATCCAACACCCCATTAGTACCATTGAGACCGTCATCACCTTTGAGATCCAGTGTTCTTGATCTGAATGCTGGAAGGATATTCCCGCTAATCGGTAACTTAAAGGCTTGCTGATCCAGGCCTCTCGTATAATTTACAACCCGAAGTGTTTGTACCTTCAAGAATTCCTGTAGGTTAGCACTATCGACATAACTTGGAAGTGTTTTGGTGTCCCCATTTACAGGTATATAGGGGAATAATTTTGAAGAATCTTTCAAATCCGCTGTACTTGGAGCATTGAGAGCCTCAAAATCAATTTGCTCATCAGCGTCTGCCACCCCATTTTTATTTTCATCGATAAAAGTAAATATGTATCTCTTGTTATCGACTGAATCATAATCCCTTTGTTCAATAATATGGCTGTCTCCAATCGCATTCAGCCAAGAAGAAGAAGCCCATAAATACTTGATGTCTGAGGCAATTCCGGTAAAATCAAGATGCTCTGTTTCTCCCGATCCCTGTTGACTTACGATGAGAGACAGACCCGATGTGCCCGATGATGCATTGGGAACATCTCCAGGGATTGCATTTGTCACTGCTATTGTATCGGCAGATATCGTCGTTACATGAAAGACCCCATAACTATCCAAAACATTTACAGTTTTCGATGCAACCGCACTAGCCGAATCACCCGAAAGTATTGGTATGGCGATGCCTGTATCAAAAGCTGATGGTTCAGGATCAACCCCCTCTCCATCGACATAAAACCAGACATAAAACGATTCGCCAACTGTTTCTAACCCAAAGTATTTATTGGCTAAAGAAGTTGCTGATGATAGAGAAATCTCAGTTATTTCAGGAAGAGCTCCAACAATACTATATTTTTCAACAGCCAGAGGTTCAGTATCCGATCTTATGAAGACGAGGACTTTGTCATTGTCATCCAGAATATGATTTTGGTTGGTATCCTCGCGCATCCGCCCATCCGAATCTACAAAAGAAGCAAACACCAAGCCCGCCCAGGTTATTTTATTGGCTGGACTTGCAGTATCACTGTATTCCGGAAAGAAGACACTTTGATATACAGCGCCCTGACCAGCTCGAGAACCGGAAATAACCGCAGCCACCGTTGCCGAGGAGCTTTGTTTAGATATCTCACTGAAAACTTTGGTTAATCCATTAATAAGTTTTGCCGGATCAGTCGCAAGCACATAATTGTCCGGCTCACCGTCACCATTTGCATCCCATTCTACTGCCGCGTTGGGTTCAAACGTATTGCCATCGTTATTGGTGTCGAGTTCGTCCTTTTCGGTAAAACCACCATACTTGCCGGTCAGCCAGAGCATATTCATCCGCCCGACCAGGGGATTCGCACTATACTCCTGGGTATCTATCATAAAGGTTGAAATCGTCTGTTTTCCTTCTAAATCAGAACGCAAATCATTGGTATGGGCGTAATAGGCCAAGCCAGCTACATAATAGGAGTTTTCCTTTTGCGCAGCAGGACTGGTACCCATTACCTCCCCAAGTCCTGGTATATATTTCGAACTAATAGTCAGGGTACCGGCATTACAGTTACCGAATGTACATCCTATGTCTTGATACGTGCCATTAAGTCCTTCCAGTTGTCCTACTGTATTGGTGAGATCTGTTACGCTGTAATCATGGTCTGCATTTCCTGGTTCCCCATAATCGCTTCCCGAGAGGGTATGTCCGCTAAATGCAGATGCAGTAAAGTATGTTCCTGGAAGGCTCTTATCCTGCCAGGGATTTGCATCATTGATACCAACGATAAAATTGGGCTGACACCAGTGTTGTATTGGATCATCCCAAACTGTTATCGCAGGAAATCCATCTTTCTCGGAATCTGATAACCCATTGGCATACTCCGGTGTCCGACCTCGATGTTTATAATAGTTCACACATTCATAGTACAGCTCACTGACAGGATCATGACTTTTGTAACCATTGGCACCGAATTTATTTACATAATTAATTACTCCGCTATCCCCTTCACTCGCCGATTCAGGATTATTTATCAAAAGACCGTCGGCGCCAAATTCTTTGGCACTATTTACCGTTGCGTCGGGAAGAAGGGGGCCGACATATTTCATCTTTGAACGAAGAATTCCGCCGTCCCGAGACTGATCATTGTCCAGAGCATAGGACATTACTGCAAACCGCATGTGATCTGCATTTTTCTGAATCAAACCCTCTGGTTTATAATAAGTACCATTGTCATAGCTGACACAGTTATCCTCTAATCCCTTGGTAACATCGCACACCTTAACCCTCACATTAAGGTTGTCTGCACGATTCTGGCGATGATCCGTGGTGTCTACATTCGTCCCTATATCAATCTGATATCCATGATTATAGATATATATTGTGTTATCAGTAAAAGGTGTTACGGTGCTTGGGGAGACATTTTCTGTATTCTTGATACGTTTGTACGGGTACCATGAATCATTAGCGCCCAGCCCCATGTTAGCCCGTTCAATAACCGTGCGCGTCGTGTTGTCTTCAACCCGCCTTCCTCCGGTTAAAGCCCAACGAAATTCGTCAATAGCAGTCATCGTCGCCCCAGTTGAGAAAGTTGCCGCTATATCGGTTTGTTGTTGTCACCGAATGATCGGCGTTGGCTGCTTCTCTAGGTTCAAAAAGACCACCGGTATACTCATAGGTTTTCTTTGGGTCGAAGATCCCCAGATATTCATTAACGGGAGAATAGCAAATACCTATTCCGCCACTGCGCCCTGTGCACTCTCCTGGGTCATTTCTATCACCATCGCCATTTTTATCCTGCGGTTGATCATTATAAGCAGCACCCTGCATAGGGGTTTCAATAGAAAGATTTAAAAGAACGTTTGGATCCGCACCTCTGGTGGCAAATGGAGGAGTCGAATTATAACTGGCTGCTGTTTCTGAATAAGCAACAGTGTTGTTTGATAGTGTTGCCAGAGTAGTCAACAACATTACACTGAATAAAATTTGCGTTTTAAATTTCATATCCTTTCACTCCACCTACGTTAATTACAAACCATTTTACAGAAGATCCTCTCAAGAGAGCATTATATAGAATACTGGCTTACTTCTTGTTTATCAGGTTTAGTAGTTACACGTCCCCTCATGGCCAATGACATGCCTCCAGGCAAGTCGAACTCCCGATTGGCTTTTCCCACCCCGATATGCTGAGAATCAATAAATGCATTGAGTTGTCCACCGCCTTGTGCAGCACTGAATCCAATCCCTTCATATCCGGATATCATTTGCAGCGCATTACCAGTCGATAAACTGCTTTCACTGGAAAAATACAAGTTGGTATGCGGCAGGGCGTCATTAGCGACATTATATGGAAACCGTATATGTCGATCGGTATCGGACACTGGGACAATTGTTTCATTAATCCAGAAATTAAGCTTGGACTCTGGCGGGACAAATTTATCAATGGTTACCTCGGCCAGCCCTATTCTTAATGGTGCGGGCCCATGAAAACCGGTTGGACAGGATATGTTTTCTCCAGCAGGATTATCCCCACCTCAGTCCCTCCATCAGACTGTGCAAATGCTTGTCTATAAAGTTTATCGTTGCCCGAAATTTGAACCTCATCGAGACTGACCTTGGATGCAGAAATACCAATAATAGAGAGTATAAAGAGAAAAAGGAGGGCAATCACGAGAACGAACCCATCTTGCTGCGCAGCAATATAACCTATCTTTGCTTTATCCATTATATTGCCTCAGCCTTTATGTATGTC
>CAWCLE010000026.1:0-75735 GCA_963796255.1 uncultured delta proteobacterium
CAACCGAGCAGATCAACGTTGTGCTCGCCGAGGAACCGACAGTCACCCCTCTTGGTCATAAGCAAATGCGTGGCTATCTCACCGGCTTTGTCGATCTTATCTGCGAGTATGGCGGCCGATACTATATTCTTGATTATAAGACCAATTTTCTTGGCGAATTAATGGCCGATTACACCGCCGAGAAGCTGGTTGCCGCCATGCAATCGCATAATTACGGCCTGCAGTACTGGATTTATTCCCTCGTTCTGCATCGCCATCTGGAAAATTTGCTGCCGGATTATCGTTATGCGCACCATTTTGGCGGGGTGCACTATCTCTTTGTTCGGGGAATGTCGCCGGAGGTGCCCGGCAGTGGGGTGTACAGCACCCTGCCTGACTATGAAAAACTGCTGGCCCTGGATCTGGCATTGGGAGGGGCGGATGACAGACAAGAATTGAGTATAACCTTCTCGATAACCATTTTGCCAGGTTCCTGGCTGCCCGATCGCACTTGACCGGCAGTGCTAAAGATCGGTTTGGTCAGTTGGTTCGAGCGCTTACCGCCGCCCAGGATGGTGGGCATGCCTGTCTGCCGGTTACTAAAGATGACGAAATCTTCCTGAAAAGTATCCCCTTAGTATCGGATGGTGGACAGACTCCGCTGGTGCTGCATAAGGGGCGGCTCTACCTGCACCGGTATTTTCATTATGAACAGCGTCTGGCCGCACAAATCAGTGCTATGGTGGAGATTAATGCCTCGTTGCCGGTGCCTGGCGAACTGCTTGAAAAGTATTTTCCCGATGAAATATCAGCGACCGACTGGCAGAAGGAGGCGGCAAGAATCGCTCTGGAAAAAGCAGTGACGATTATCTGTGGCGGGCCGGGAACCGGCAAGACCACTACGGTGGTCAAAATACTCGCCCTTTTACTGCAGTGTGCTGATCGAAAGCTTACTATAGCGCTTGCCGCACCGACCGGAAAAGCGGCCATGCGCCTCAGTGAATCTATCGGCAACAGCCTTGCAGGAATGCAGCTGCCTGAAGAAATTGTCGGCTCTCTGCCCACCCAGGCAACAACCCTGCATCGTCTGCTCGGTTATCGGCGCCATTCACCGCAGTTTCGCCATAATCAGGACAATCCGCTGGGTCTTGACGTGGTCGTGGTTGATGAGGCGTCAATGGTCGATCTGGCGCTGATGAGTAAACTTGTCGATGCACTGGCACCCGGCACAAGATTATTGCTGCTGGGCGATAAGGACCAGCTCGCTTCGGTCGAATCGGGCGCGGTCCTCGGCGATCTCATTAAAAGTCTGCCGGGCAATACCGTTGAGTTGCAGAAAACCTATCGTTTCAACGATACTATTAAAGAGTTGGCTGCCCACATAAATAGTGGTGACAGTGGACAAGCCTGGGCCCTGCTGATGGACTCGACAGCCGAAAATATATCCGTTTTGCAAACCGATATAATCGAGTATATCAGTCATCATTATGCCCGGTTTATGGCTGAGGTGTATCGACGACCCCGGCCTGAGATACAGGCACTTTTTCAGGCCTTCAACCGTTTTCAGGTTCTTTGCGGGCTCCATTATGGGAATCGAGGGGTAGAAGGGATTAACCGCCGGGTGGAAATGTCGCTTACCGCCAAAGGCTTTCCCTGTCCTGCCGACAGCTGGTACCCCGGCAGGCCGGTGCTTATAACCAGAAACGATTATAGCCTCGATTTGTTTAATGGAGATATCGGCATCAGTCTGCCTGATCCTGCTGACGGGTCGATCAAGGTCTGGTTTATGGGACCCGATGGCTACCCTAAACACCACTCGCCGTATCGCCTGCCCCCCTGCGAAACGGTTTTTGCCATGACCATCCATAAGAGCCAGGGATCGGAGTTTGAGGCGGTGCTGGTGGTTCTGCCGGAAGAAGAGAGCCGGATCCTCAGCCGGGAACTGATTTATACTGCGGTTACCAGGGCGAAAAAATCGGTGACGCTGGTCGCCGAACAACAGGTGTTTAAATACGCCCTGTCGCACAATATAGAGCGCTGCAGCGGACTGGCCGATTTGTTTGAGGCAAGGGTATAATGCAAAAATGCCGCACCCAAAAACACCGTGGTCTCTTTGTGGTCGATCTCGATGGCACCTTGCTGAATTCACAAAAGCAGATCGCCAAAGCTGACCTGGAAGCTCTGATGCATTTGCGCGAGCAAGATTACCTCGTGGCCATTGCCACGGGAAGGTCGAATTATTCGTTTGATCAATTGATGAAAACCCTCGGATATCTTGGGCCGTCCAGTCCGCTCGCCGTTGATTATGTCATTTTTTCCACCGGTGCAGGGATCATGGACTTTCCGGCGAACCAGCTGCTGAAAAGTTTTACCCTTGGCCTCGATGCGGTTCGCTCTACCAGCGACTACCTGCAGTCGCGCGGGCTTGATTTTATGATTCACAAGCCGATTCCCGACACCTGTTATCTGCTCTATAGCGCGAATGGACAAGACAACCCTGACTTTCAAAGGCGTCTCGCCCTCTACCAGGATTTTGCCGCGCCTTTGTCTCTTGCCGCGCTTGAATGTTTTGCCGGTGCCACCCAGCTGCTCTGTATCGTTGCCGGCCCGAGAGGGCATGATATTGCCGATGAAATTACCGCCGTCTGCAGCCAGTGCAGTGTAGTCAAAGCCACCTCGCCGCTTGATGGGCTCTCTCTATGGATTGAAATCTTTGCCCCGAGCGTATCCAAGAGCCATGCCATCGCCTGGCTTACTGAGACCATTGGCGTACCTCAGAATACTGTCTGTGCGGTCGGCAACGACTATAACGACGTCGATCTTCTGCACTGGGCAGGGCAGGGGTTTCTGGTGGCTAATGGACCACCGTCTTTGCAGGCGTTTTTTCCTGGTGTTGCATCAAACGATAATTGTGGGGTCAGTGAGGCCGTGGCTCGCTGGTTGGCTTAAAAGATGGAGAAGTGCAGATGAAGCTGGGAACCTAATGCACCCATGCGTCGCATGGAAAGCTGGCGACCAATGTGTTACATGGGAACTTTCTGGAGGATGGAATGGTTCAAAAAAATGCAGTGCTAAGCAGATGCAATACAACGCTTGTATGTATGGTGTCATCCATTCTTTGTATGGTCCTTTTATGTTTCTCACTTGCGATAGCCTCGGAAAAACCGGCCAATCCCGTAGGGCAGATCCGACTGGAGCTCTTTGGCAAGGTGCTCAACTCGCACAGTATCGGTGTCGGCGATGCGACAATCCAGGTCTTACTCGACGGAACCCCGTTAAAAATCCCCGGTGGGAAAGGCCATGGCGAGTCCGGCGACACCCTTACAACCGAAAGTAATGGCAGTTTCCAGGCCCGCTTCTGGCTGCAGGCAGGACTGGTGAATGACGACAGTAAGTTGGAAATTACCGCCTACAAATCAAGCTATGCCAAAAACAGCTATGCAATCAGTGGCCACGATCTGACCAAGGATGGCATAAACTTTATCGGCCAGGCCGATATCCAGATTGCTCGAACCGCCGGGCCAGCCTTCTGGATCGCCACCATTGTTTTTATCCTGGCTTATATCCTGATCTCGTTTGAGCTGTTGCACCGGACCATGGCTGCCATGCTCGGGGCGTCAATCATGCTGGTCATCTCCTATACCTTCGGTACGCTCAATCCGGAATATCATATCCTCTCATACGAAAGCGCCATCAAAGCGATCGATATGAATGTTATCTTCCTGCTGATGGGCATGATGATCATTGTCGGGATCTTAAAACATACCGGGATTTTCCAATGGTGTGCGTATAAGTGCTATCAGCTGGCCCGCGGCAATGTATATATGCTGGCCGTCATCCTGATGGGTTTTACCGCGTTTGCCTCGGCCTTTCTCGATAATGTTACCACCATGCTGCTGCTCACCCCGGTGACCATCGAGATTGCCGTTTCACTGGGAATTACTCCCTTGGCCCTGCTTATCCCGGAGATCCTCGCCTCGAATATCGGTGGTACCGCCACCCTTATCGGCGATCCACCCAATATCATGATCGGCTCTTTTGCCAACCTGACCTTTTTACAGTTTGCCGAAAATCTTGCGCCGGTCTGCATTATCGTAATGGTCCTGCTGTTTGTATTTGCCAAATATATCTTTGGCAAGGAATATAACAAGGCCAAGGTAGACGATATCCAGCAATTTATTGTCCAGCTGCGCGAAGAATATAAGATCACCGATTCGACCCTGCTTGGCGTGGGTATGGTGGTCATGGCCATTGTCGTCGCCCTTTTTCTTACTCATGGGATCTGGCATATGGAGGTCAGTATCGCCGCCTTGTTCGGTGCGTCGTTGTTATTCACCTTTGGTCTTTTGACCAAAAAGATCAATATGCTGGAATTGATAGAAAAAGATATTGAATGGACGACTCTGTTGTTTTTTATGTTTTTATTCATCTTGGTCGGCGGGGTCGAGGAGACCGGGCTGCTCGATATTATCGCCGACGGGGTACTGTACCTGGCTCATGGCAATCTCATTGTCTCGATCTGCCTTATTCTGTGGGTGTCGGCGATTATGAGTGCCTTTGTCGACAATATCCCCTTTACCGCCACGATGCTGCCCATTGTCGCCTACTTGACCCAGGTCATTCCGGGGGCGGACTCCGGGGTTTTATGGTGGGCACTCGCCTTTGGTGCCTGTTTTGGCGGCAATGGGACGATGATCGGCGCCAGCGCTAATGTGGTCACCCTGGGGATTTCCGAATCGGCCGGCTATTCGATCCGCTTTTTCCAGTTTATGAAAATAGCCTTTCCGTTCATGCTGCTGAGTGTTGCCGTCGCTAATGTGTGGTTGCTGCTTGTCTATTAAAGGAGTCCTGCCATGAAAAAAAATATCCCGGCTCTCACCCGTCTGCTGCTGCCGGTAAAAGATTATGAGCTTTTTAAAAACATCCTGCCGCTGGTCGAGCTGCTGTCAAGCACCATGGAAGATACGCTGGAGAAGGTGGATTTGCTCCATGTGGTCGGCGGATCATTTATGAGTACCCATCTTAATAATATCGATTCTCGTGCCGGACGAGTCCTTTCCTCCGATCTTATGCAGCGGCTTCGCGATAAACATTTCAAGGAATTTGTCGACCCGCTGCAGGCGCAGCTGCAGGAACTTCTGCAAAAGAGTGGGGTCGGTCTACAGGCCAGGGTCCGTATCGAGGACGGCGATCCGGTAAAAAAGATCACCGCAATCTGCGAAAAGGAAGGTTATTCGACACTGATCATGAGCCGCAGGAAAGGGGAGGAAGAGAGTCTTTTCGCGGGGACCGTTGTCACCGGCGTCTTGAACCGACACGTTAACGCCGCCTTGTATCTGGTCGGCGAAGAAGGTGTTACGCCCGACCACTCTCCTGTATCGCGCATCATGATCGGAATTGACGGTTCTCCTACCTGTCTGGATGCAGTTTGTGAGGCGGCAGCTCTTCTTGGTAGAGCGACAGAAGAAATCGAAGAAGTCTCCTTGATCAAGGTACTCGATCCCTCCGGTTTTTATGATGAAAGTGTTCTTGACAGCCAGGAGCTAAGCGTCAAGGCATATAAAGTTATGCAGGAGGCTGAGAATATTCTGGTTACCAAAGGCGTTGCAAAATCCAAAATCACGGCCACCGTGCTCTTTGGTAAACCTGGAAAGATGCTGACCGAACATGCCCGGAAATTCCGGGCGACCATGTGCTATGTCGGCCGTCGGGATCGCTCGAAAATTGCCGAAGTCCTGCTCGGCTCGGTGAGCGGCGATTTTGTGCATCGCTGTCGGGAAAGGACTGTCGTTTTGGTTGGCTGATGCAATAAAGATCATACGGTGATAAGTGCCGTAATCATATGTTTGCTGTATTCTGGTGAAGTCGGTAATCAATAGCGCCCGCGCTGCCAGGAACAGTTCGGCAGTTGCATAAATCGACCGGGAACGGAAAAAATATCCTGCCAGTTGCACTTCGCGCCGCTCAAGATGGCCTGGCTACAAGCGCGCCATACGCGCTGCGGCGAGTTTTTACCGGTGGCGGCGGTAGGAAAAATGCGGCCTTCCATCTCTTTTTCTTTCAGGCAGGTGTTGATATAGCTGCGCAAGATGGGATTGGGACCGATCTCCAGGAAAATATTCATGCCGTCGGCCAGAATACTCTTGGTCGCCTGTTCGAAAAGGACCGGTTTGTAGATATTATTCCACCAGTATTCAGCGTTCAGGTTACTCCCGGCAATGAGTTTTCCCGTGGTGGTTGAATAGAAGGGGAGAACGGTTTGTCGAGGGTGAATATGCGCCAGTGCTTTTTTGACGCTGGCTTCTATTTCGTCCATAGCCTGGCTATGGAAGGCGTAGTCAATATTCAACCTTTTATGGAAAATTTCCCGATCGGTGAGGACCGTTTCCAGTTTTGTCAAAAAAGCCGTTTCGCCGGCAATAGTGAGCCCGCGGGAACTGTTGACTCCGGCTATGGTGAGACCCGGTCCGCAATCGAGTTCGGCCAGCAGATGCAGGGCAGCTTCCTGGCTTAAGCCGACGGCGGTCATCCCGCCTTTGCCTTTGGTTTTGCCCTGCAGTTGGCTGCGATGATAGATAACGTCGATCGCATCGCCAAGCGTCAAGCCACCCGCGGCCCAGGCGGCTGCGACTTCGCCTACGCTATGGCCGGCCACGGCAATTGGCTGGAGACCACGAGAGCGAAGCATCTGGGTCATTCCGACCTGAACGGCAAAAAGCGCGGGTTGAGCAATTTCCGTATATGCATAGCGATCCCGGCCGTTTTTCCCGGCGAGTTCATCGACAAGGGAAAAATCTGCATGACGAAGAAAGAGGCGGTCAATTTCCTCAACGGTGGCACGGAAGAGAGGATCTTCTGCCAGCAGTTGTTCTCCCATTCCCGCCCATTGCGACCCATTGCCCGAATAAATAAAAACCGGGCCAAGAGGATCTTTCAGCGCTGTCGCGGTTTCTAAGAGACAGTTTTCTGCATTGCCGGCAGCGAATTTTTGAAGCTCTCCGGCGATCTCTTCAGGAGTGGTGCCGTAGACAAGTAATCGGTGATTGTGTTTATCTCGACCAAAAGCAGCATTGTAAGCGATGCTGTATAAATCGGTTGGGCGTTTATCAACTAAAAAACCGGAGAAATCCTTTGCCGTTGCTTTAAGGCCGGCCTCGTCTTTCGCCGAAAGCATAATCGGCAAAGGCCTGTCCGCTCGCCATTGAACCGGTCTGTTTTTGGCCGGTTCATGACTCTCCAGGATAACGTGGGCATTGGCCCCGCCGAAACCAAAGGAGTTGATGCCGATAATCAATTTGCCGGTTTTTTTCAGAGGACGATTTTTGGCAACAACCGCAATATTGAGCTCTTTAAAGTTAATGGCTGGATTGGGATTGAGAAAACCGATAGTCGCAGGTACCATCCGGTGCCGGATGCAATACAGTGCTTTTACCAGCCCGGCAACACCGGAGGCGGTTTCGAGATGCCCCATATTGCTTTTGACTGAGCCGATTGGCAGTGGGCCTGCTGATAGTCGAAATTTGCCGAGTGCGGTGCCGATCGCCTCCGCTTCAACGGGATCACCGACTGCCGTCCCGGTTCCATGGGCTTCCAGGTAATCTATTTCTTCGGGTTTGATACCGGCATCGTGGTATGCCTTCTGCAATAAAGCGGTTTGGGCTTTAAGGTTAGGAACTGTCAGGCCGGTTTTATGGCCGTCCATGTTGATACTGGAGTGGGCGACAACTGCCAGGATTGGATTGCCGTCCTTTAGTGCCTGATCGTAATCTTTCAGAAAAAGAACCCCTCCGCCTTCGGATCGAACATAGCCGTCGCCGGCTGCATCGAACACGCGGCAGCGGCCCTGGCGGGACAACATGGAGGCCTTGGAAAAAGTCAAGAAGCCATAGGGATGAAGATGGAGACTGATGCCCCCGGCAAATGCCTGGGTACATTCCCCGGAGAGAATTGACCGGCAAGCCTGATGAAAAGCCACAAGGGAAGATGAACAGGCAGTATCAATCGCCATACTGGGACCGTGCAGATCAAAAAAATAGGAAATGCGGTTAGCGGCAATGCTCGCCGTATTTTCCGTAGTGATTGATGAATCCACCGCGGCCAGGTCGTCGGCTAGTCGATAGGAATAGTCTGCACTGGCAATGCCGATATAGACTCCGCAGTTGCTGCCGCGCAGAGAAGAGGGTTGTATGCCGGAATTTTCCAGTGCTTCCCAGCTCATTTCCAGCAATAATCGCTGCTGTGGGTCCATCCGGGCGGCTTCCCTGGGAGAGATGCCGAAAAAGCCGGCATCGAATGTCGCTACATCGCCGAGCGACCCTGCGGCAAACGTATAACTTGTGCCTGGATGTTTTTTATCTTGATGGATCAGGCTTTCCTGTGCCCACCGGTCTGCGGAAACCTTTGTTACCATGTCTTTCCCGTCGAGTAAGTCTTGCCAGTATCGACCGTAATCTGTCCCTGGAAATCTAAATGACAATCCTGTAATTGCAACGCGTTTGTTCATTATGATAGATATGAAAAAGTACTCTCGGGCACGGTCCTGGGTAGAGTAGCAATAAAATCATTGTGGCTATGGTAATAGTTGAACCCTACAGCAAAACACAATTACAGGATAAAGCAATATTTATAAGATTGCCGGTCAGTCACCTGGTGCCTATCATTTTCTGTTATAAAAATCAATAAATGTTCGAGAGTTTTTGTCAGTTCGGTTACTATGCAAAGATTCGCCCAAAATTGTATTCTTCCGATTAAATTTTAACTGGGTTATGCGATGAATGAAAAAGAGCTGCAGAAGCAACTACAGACCAAGGTAAAGAAAAAACTCGAACCGTTGTTTGCCCGCTATAAAATGGACTTTGGCGGGATTGATGCAGCCCTGAAATGGAAGCCGATCGTGCTTATTATCGGCAACTATTCATCGGGTAAATCGACGCTTATCAATGAGCTTGTCGGGCAGCACATTCAGCGCACCGGTCAGGCACCGACCGACGACTCATTTACCATTATCACCTCCGATCCCGGTGTCAGCAATGTTGAGACTCCTGGTTCAACGCTGGTTAATGATGAACGACTGCCTTTTCAGCATTTCCGTGGCTTTGGTGAAAAGCTGATCTCACATGTCTGTATGAAGCAGATAGACAGCCCGGTGCTGGAGAATATGGCGATCATTGACAGCCCCGGCATGATTGATGCCACTAGTGAGAATGATCGAGGCTACGATTATATGAAGGTACTTGGCGAGTTTGCCAAGATGGCCGATCTGATCGTGTTGATGTTTGATTCGCATAAAACCGGAACCATCAAGGAATCATACGATACTATTCGGACTACCCTGCCGGAGAAATCCGGCGAGCATCGGATCGTCTTTGTTATGAGCAGGATCGACGAATGCGATCATTTAAGTGATTTTACCCGTTCCTACGGCACGCTCTGCTGGAATATGTCGCAAATGACCGGAAGAAAAGATATTCCACATATTTATCTCACCTATGCTCCGTCGGTTGTCGATCCGAGCACCGTGGTTGAAGGGTGGCCGCAGGAGCGGGACGAACTCATAGAAAAGATCAAAAGAGCCCCGGGATTTCGGATTAATCACATCCTGGAAGATATCGACCGTCAGGTGAACGAGGTGCAGATTGTCGCCGAAGCGGTCAACGAATTTCTCAAGCGGGCGAACAGGGTTTTCTGGAAATATGCCAAGTATACCATCGGCATTGCTTTGCTGCTCTTTTTCTTCGGCGATGTGGTGCTCAATTCCATCTTTGCTTATCCGGAAAGTACTCTTATTACCTCGATCAGAAATAGTACCTTTAGCCTTGGCAACCTGATCGTACCGTGCATTCTCGCCGGCCTTGCCTTGCTTGTCGGTGCCTTTAGCTATAGCAAGATAGCCTTCAAAAAGCAGCGTAAAAAGGCTATGATCAACGGTTCGGATCTCGTCATACTCAAAAATGATTACCGTAAAAATTTGTGGCGGAAAATGGAAGTGAAGTTCAAAGAAAACCTGCAGGAGCTCAAGGTCAAGGATTTGTGGAGCGGCTATGGCAGGGGCATGACCAAGATTCAGTATTTTTTGAACAATGATCTGAAAAGGTATTATGAAAAAATTGTGACCTGACAGCAATCAGCTGGCACCACCTGACTCCCATGGGCCCCATAGGAGCCGGGTGATGCCAGCTCACCCATCAAAACGTCACTTTCTCCGCCTCTCTTACCAGCCCGGCAAATTCCTTCGCCCATTCCTGTCCGCCAAGCCTCTCGGCCAGGAGAACTGTCATATGTTTTGGCACGATATGCATATCCTGGTTCCGGCCAAGCCCGGAAATACAGGATGGGCAGTTGGTGGCGATAATTGTCGCCTCACCGTCGATCTGTGCACCGACTATCGATTCCCGTTTGCGCTGGAGCATGGCATAGGCAATATCCGGCCGGGAGACGGCAAGGGTGCCTGCCTCCGAGCAGCAGTCGGCAACGCTCCGCACCGTTGTATAGAGCCTGCCGAGGAGGCTTGGCCCCTCGCCGTTAAAAGAGTCATGGCATGGGGTGTGGTACAATACCTGTTGCTGGTTTTTGCCGCCGTATTGTGAAGGCGAGTTTTCCAGGACAAATTGTGAGATATCTTCAATGCCACAGTCAAATATCTCAGCGCAGCCCATTTCAGTGAGCGCCTCGCGACAGGTGCCGCAGCTGATCAGAAAGGCGTTAAACGACAGATGGCCGAGCATCTCCCTGATCTGGCTGAGAATGATGGTGTCTCTCAAAGATATCCGGCCAGCCATTTTTTTCCTGGCGTTGACCTTGGCCGGAAAACCGCAACAGAGTGAGGGCGGTGGCAGGATGATCCGGATACCTGTTTTCAGCAGGAGGTAAATTGCCGCCATGCCGATATCGGCATAGAGTCGTTCCGAGCCGCAACCGGGAAAGTAGAAGACTGTTTTGCTGATTTCGCTTTTGGGACTTATCATCAGGGCTTCGTGTTCCGTGCATTCCGGGAGCATCGAAGAAAGGGGCGCAGGGGATGCCGGGACCATTGGCGATTTGAGCATATACAGCGGCCGCCATTTCTTTTCCGTGATTGCAGGCGGTGCTTTTTTCAAGGCTTTGACGCCGAAACGCTGCAACGATCCACCCCATTGCAAGATTCCTTTTCGGAAAATGCGGTTGACCGTTTTATTTCTGCTCTGCAGGTACATCAGCGATAATCCGGTTGCCGGTGCAGTATGTTTATAACCGAGATCACTGAGAATCCCTCTCTCCAGCAGGGAGACTTCAGCGGTGTCGATATCGACCGGACAGGGGGTAAGGCACTTGCGGCACATGGTGCAGTGATCGGCAATCTCTTCGAGGTTTTTCAACTGGTTAAACCGCGGCAGATGCGAACGTTGCATATCATAGAGCAGGGCTTCGATCAGTGAGCCGATAACCATGTTCTTATTTCTTGGATGGAAAAAAAGGTTGCTCCCTGGATGATACACACAGCAGACCGGCATGCACTTGCCGCATCGGATACACTTGGAGATCATCGATGACAGGGCCGCCAGGGAACCGTACTGAAGAATTTTCGCTTCCAGCTCAAGCAGGTTGAACGATGGGGTGAATACTTTGTCGATAATTGCCGGATCGCTCAGCATGCCGGGATTCATTATATTTTTCGGATCGACGTTTTTGCGGTAGGCGTTCAGTTCGTCCAATCGTCCTTTTTCCAGAAACTTCATCTTGGTGATGCCGATGCCGTGTTCGCCACTGACCACACCGCCGAGTTCGACTGCCTTGGTCATGACGTCTTCCGCGGTTTTTTCGGCCCGCCGCATCATCTCCCGGTCATTGGAAAACACCGGGATATTGACGTGGATGTTGCCGTCGCCGGCGTGCATATGGGTGGCGATGATGATTCTTTTGGCACGGACGTCACGATACAGGGTCTCGATATTGCCGCTGACTTTTTTATAGCCGCTGAACAGCTCCAGCAGATCGGCCAGCAATTTTTTAAGCGAGGTCTCCTGCCGCAGTGATTCAGTAGAACGCAAAGCAAGTTCGGCCAGAGTTTCCCGGCAGAGTTCGTTGGCTTTGGGAATTTTGGCCTCGAGCCAATCCGGATCTTCTATTGGTTCAGCTGTCTCCAGATAGTGGGTGATTGCGTTGATGAACTGTTCTTTATTATAGGTATTTTCGGCAATATTATACCCATCGACAAAGCGGGCAAATTCAGCCAGGCCGTGCAGCGGCAGGACAATGTCTTCATTGAGTTTAAAGGCGTTGGTCCGAGCGGCTATGGCGCCGAGCCGCTTGCGGTCGCGCCAGAAACGTGCCGCTTCATCGGCGTCCTGTGCGGTAAATAACTCGGTGTTTTTATAGGGGGTCAGCAGCTTTTCCAGCCGTTTTTTGCCGCGCAGAACCTGCTCGGAGGTATGGCCGACCATGTCGATCAACAGGACAGCTTTTGGCTGGGTGGACCGTGCGGCCTTGAATTTATATTTAATGGCCCGGATATATTCCTCGTCAAAGTGCTCAAGGGCCATCAGCGCTTCCTGGCCTTCATTGACAAATTCTTCGGATATCTCGACAATAACCCGGCTGGCTTCATCCATGTCGGCGCCGAAAAATTCGAGGCAGAAGGTTATTTTCTTTTCGTACTCCTGATGCAGGACAAAGGTGCCCGAGGTGATAACTCCGTCGGTTCCTTCTTTTTGAAAGCCGGGCAGCCCGAGTAACGCTTTATTGGTGATATCCTTCCATAAGCCTTTCTTGCGGATATCGGTGCCGGCGAGAGTGATTTCGCGCAGCACTTTTTGGTGGTGGTCCAGCACCTGGAAATTGACCCTGTCATCGGGTAGAATTTTGCGCATCGGATGATTGACCCGCTGGACGGTGAGAAGATCCCGACCGGGCATGGCAATGGTATAGGAGAGGATATTATCGATCGCCGTGCCCCAGAGTACCGCGGTCTTGCCGCCGGCATTTTCGGCGATATTGCCGCCGATGGTCGACGCCCAGGCGCTGGTCGGATCAGTCGCGAAAACCAGTTTCTGGGCTGCTGCATGGGCCATGGCATCGGCGGTTACCACACCTGCCTCGACATGTAGAACGGGTATCTTGACGCCCTCTCCAAGATGGAGAAAGTCACGGTACTCGATGTCGGCAATGGTGGTCATTTTTTCGGTATTAATAATGACACTGTTGCCGGTTACCGGAACGGCGCCGCCGGTCAACCCGGTGCCGCCGCCACGGGGGATTATTTTCAGTCCCAGTTCGCCGGCGGCCTTGATAAGTGCGGGCAACTGTTGTTCACTGTCCGGCCTGATTACGGCAACCGGCAGGAAAAGCCGCCAATCGGTGGCGTCGGTGGCGTGGCTGATAAGGGTGAAAGGGTCAAATCGGACATTTTCCCTGCCGACGATTGTGCCCAGCTTTTTCTGCATCATCTGGCGCAACCCCAAGACCTCGGTAATTTCCTTTTTCAGCTGCCCCAGGCGGTCATGGCATAATCCGACCAGACGGAGCACTTTCGCACTGCGTTCCGAGCCGACCCGGCCGATTCTCGCAGCCTCTTCAATGATGGCGAGATCTTCTGCTGCCATCTTGAAAAATTTTTGCCTTCGGGGCAAAGAATCAATGAGTTCCTGGTAGAGAAAAGGGTTGCGGCGCAGAATGAACAGATCGCCCATAAAGCGCATGACCAGCCTTGCCGACCGCC
The DNA here is from genome assembly GCA_963796255.1 of uncultured delta proteobacterium. Taxonomy (GTDB): domain Bacteria; phylum Desulfobacterota; class Desulfobulbia; order Desulfobulbales; family Desulfocapsaceae; genus Desulforhopalus_A. The sequence goes on from CAWCLE010000026.1 coordinate 13,673, forward strand.
CGCTGATCCTTTGACTGCGCAGTTCTTCAAGATCATCCCAGACCTCGGAGCCGAACAGCAGGTTGATTATCAGTTTGTCATCTGCCGAAGTAAAGTTATAGGGAATTTCACGATAAATATTTTTGTTCATGTGTTACTGTTGGTTGTGATGAATAGTTACAGACCCCATATGCGGTCACCTACTACGTTCCGGTGAACTCTTACAGTTATTTAGCACTTCAGTTGATTATTGCCGGTAATTTTGTGCTCAGCTTCCGCCGGCACCACATCCGTCAGGAGAATGAATGTCTCTATTGCTGTTACTCTCTCTGTTGGCCTGTGCGGCGATTGTCATTTCATCGGTGACATTTGCGGTTGGCCTGAAAAAAATGCGCAAACTGGATGATGTCCTGATTGGTGATGTTAGTCCTTTGATATCAATAATAGTCCCTGCCTGCAATGAAGAAAAAAATATATCGCGATCGGTGCTGTCACTTCTTGCCCAGGAATATGCAAATTTAGAGATTATCGTCGTCAACGATCGTTCTACCGATACAACATCCAAGGTTCTTGGTGACCTAAAAAAGCGTTATTCTGAGCTTATTATCCATGAAATTGTCACGTTGCCCAAAGGGTGGATGGGCAAGAGTCATGCCTTGTCTGTCGGGGCAGCTTTGGCCAACGGCGAGTATCTGGTTTTCACCGATGCCGATGTGGTCATGCAACCAACGACGATTGCCAGATCGCTTGCATACATGATAGACAGGCAGTTGGACCACCTGACCCTGGTTTTCAAAAACATGACCCGTGGCTGGCTTCTCAATAGTCTTATCCTTGATTCGGCTATCGGCCTTATGGTTATTTTTAAACCCTGGCTGGCGAGCAAAAGGGGCACCCGCTGGTCTGTCGGTATTGGTGCTTTTAATATGGTGCGCCACGCTACATATAATGCAGTGGGAGGCCATGAGTCTATTAAGATGCATCCCGTCGACGATATGATGCTGGGCAGAACCATAAAAGAACACAATTACTCGCAGGATTGCCTGCTGGCCTATGATTTTGTCGCTGTCCCCTGGTACGATTCGGTTGGGGCGATGATCAAGGGGCTGGATAAAAACATGTTCTCTTTATTGCACTACCGCGTCGTTCTTCTTCCTTTTGCGCTTCTGGCAATTATAATTCCAAGCATCTGGCCGCTATGGGGGGCGATTTTTGGGCCGGCCGATGTCCAGGCTGTCTGTCTGGTCACTGTAATCATCCGGTTGCTCACCTTTTATCAGGGTTTGTGGCGGCAGGGAATGCCGGGCTGGTACCTGCCTGGATGTCTTATTACGCCCTATATATCATGCTATATCATCATTAAATCGGCTTTTGTTACCCTCAAAAATGGCGGGATTTTCTGGCGGGGACAGCATTATCCGCTGGCGGAGCTGCGCAAGACCACCCCCTTTTTCTTTTAAGACATACGCCGTAGGGCTTCCCGGATGGTCATGGGCTGCTTCTATTGACGACCCCCGCTTGACGATTTATCAGGGCAGTGATGGCAATGAGCGATAAGGCCAGGCCGAAAAGGGCAAAGGTGAAGCTATTGAAGGCGTCAAATACCAGGCCGGCGATGATCGGTGCAAACGAGGCGAGGATATTGCTGGAAAACAACCAGCCGTAGATCTGGCTTACCCGATCAGCGCCCCAGCAGCGGGCGGCCGATGCGACATAGATAACCAGCACGCCGCCGTAGTTAAAGCCGGTGAGGATCGCAAACAACCAGAAACCGGTGGCTGAATGGAGCATGAGCGGGGCGGCCAGGAGAACGAAGGCCTGGAACAGCAAATTGGTTTGAATGGCGGTTGCCGACTGGACACGGTCGAAAATCATCCCCCAGACAATTCGTCCGGTGGCGTTGGCCAATGCAAATAACGATACCCCGGTGATGCCGATTTTTACCGCGTCGCCTTCTGCTCCAAAAAGCTCTTTGAGATTGGCGTTGACGGCAAAACCGGCAGCAAGACCAATAAACATGGCGGCATAGAGGAGGCGAAAACTGGGATGAGTCAGGAGTTCGGAAATTTTTATGGGTACAGGTTTGACAAGCTTCTGCTGTGGCGGAAAACGCATATTCACCCCCGCGACGACAATGATGCTGATAAAACAAAGCCCAAAGGTAAAAAAAGTCTCAAAGGGGGTTCGGCCCATCGCCATCATCCATCCGCCAAGTTGGCTGACCAGGGCAGCCCCACCGCCAAAACCGGCGACCGCGATGCCGGTGACCAGCCCCTTGTTTTTCGGAAACCAGCGAATACAGACGGCAATCGGCACGATATAAGCCATGCCGGCACCGATGCCGCTGAGAACGCCGATACCAAGGACAGTAAAGAGAAAATTGCTGCTGCCAAGACTGGCAAACAGCCAGCCACCACCAAACAGCAGGCCACCGAGCATAGCGCATGCCCTTGGACCGAATTTCGGCAAAAACATTCCCGCAGCCATCATGGTCAGGGGAAACATGAAGTAAAAGACGGTAAAAGGGATCTGTACCGGCCCTTGTTCGAGGCCGAGCAGGGTCTTTATCGGCAGCACATAGACACTCCATGAATAGGTAGCGCCAAGGCACATCTGCATTAAGACGGCAGACAGGAGAATTATATATCGCATAGCGTCACCTGAAATCACCTGGTTTGGTTAAAAAAGTGATTTTTGTACTCGGTTGTCACGCAGTTTGTCAAGGGTTTCAAGGGTGGGACAGAAAGTGGACCAATTAAGCTGTTGATGTCTTTTAGATGACAGGTTATGAAACCTGCTCCGAGTAAAAATTATATAAGACGGCTTTGTAAAAAAACGGGATAAACATTATGAAAATACTGGTTATAAATTCAGGCAGTTCGTCCATAAAATTTCAACTTCTTCAGATGGAAGACGAGTCTGTCCTGGCTTCGGGCTTGATCGAGAGGATAGGTGAATCCGAAGGATTGATTAAATGTACCATGCGACCAAAAAGTAAAGATGAGCTGGTGGTTAAAAAGACCACCGTTGTTGCCGATCATAAGAGCGGCATGCACCTCGCCGTTGAGTTACTGTCCGATCCTCATCAGGGAGTGCTTAATAGTCCAGATGATATAGATGCAATCGGCCATCGGGTGGTTCATGGCGGCGAAGATTTTCATCAACCGACTCTTATCAGTGAAGATGTCCTCACTGCCATAGAAAAAAATATTCCCCTGGCCCCGTTGCATAATCCAGCGAATCTTGATGGCATACGGGTGGCAAAAGAATTATTTGTCGGCGTTCCCCAGGTCGCTGTTTTTGATACCGCCTTTCATCAGACAATTCCACAGCATGCCTATCATTACGCCATTCCTTACATTTTATATGAACAGCAGCGAATCCGCCGCTATGGTTTTCACGGTACCTCGCATAAATTTGTCGCCGGGGAATGCGCAAAATGTATGGGCAAACCGCTTGACCAGCTCAACCTGATCTCTATTCATCTTGGCAACGGTTGTTCTATGACCGCGATCAAGAATGGGCTGAGTGTCGATACCACGCTTGGACTCACCCCGCTTGAGGGCTTGGTTATGGGTACCCGCAGCGGTGATGTGGATCCGGCAATTCATGCTTTTCTGGCCAGAAATCTGCATATGGATATCGACGCCATCGATACAATGCTCAATAAGGAGTCCGGGCTGAAAGGACTGTGTGGAATGAACGATATGCGTGATATTCATGCGGCGATTGACGCAGGTGATAAGCGGGCTGAACTGGCACTTGAGGTGCAGACTTATCGCAATAAAAAATATGTCGGTGCGTATATGGCGGTCCTTGGTCGGGTGGATGCAATAATATTTACCGCCGGTATCGGCGAAAATGATCAGATCGTGCGGGAAATGACGCTACGTGGCTTGGATTCTTTTGGTATTGTTCTCGATCTTGAAGCAAATAAGCAGCGGATTACCAAGCCCACTCTTCTCAGCACGGCTGAAAGCCGGGTGCAGATCTGGACCATTCCAACCAATGAGGAATTAGCCATAGCCCGGGAGGCGAAAGCTCTGCTTGGCAGGTGAACAGGCAACTTCAGACGGCAAAGGAGGTTTTGATATGGTGCATCTTCTGGTAAATATGCAGCATTTTTGTATGCTCAGTAGAGATTTCCGGCCAGCTTCCGGCAAAAAGAAGGCCGGAAAATGTCGTTGCGCCGTTGATAATGTTTACCGCCTGGTGTAATTCGTCTTCTTGATAAAAAAGGCGCAGACCTGCGGAAAAACTGTCCATATGCTGCCCGTTGCGGTGAAAGTTGAGCAGGGACTGTAGGAGCCGGTACAGGCGCATTCTTCCCGCCGGCAGCGCCCCATAATCGACACACCAGCTGCACCACGCCAATGCCTCCTCTTTTCTGCCAAGAGCCAGCAGAATCATTGCCTTCAGCTCGCCGATACGTAAGCTCGCCCAGGCTGACTGTTTGTCAAAAAGAACGCCGATAGTCTGGGCAAGCAGTTGTTCGTCGTTGAGGTCGAGGGTGTCAAGCATGATCAACAATTGCGAAAGTTCTTGCTCATTCATCTGCGCCAGTCTCAGGAGATAAGGACGCAGCGCAGCCCCAGTCCTTTTGTTATTATAGACCAGGTCGTCGACCGGATAAATCTCCGACATGCCCGGGACAAGAATTCGGCAGCTGTACATCCCGCAATGCAGGTATTCGGCCCAATACATCTGGAAGCCGCCGGCGGTGATAAGCCGTTGCAGCTGGTGCAGTTCCTGTTCCGTTGAACCGACAAAGTCCCAGGGAGTAAATTCGAAATCGGCTTTATCCTGAAACATATTCCAGGCAAGCAGCCCGTCCGAGTCGACAAAATGGCTCTCCAGGTTATAGGGATCGGCCACCTGTTGCAGATCATGACACGGAGGCTGAAACCCACTGAATTGGTCGAGGTTGCGCCCCTGCAACAGTTCGGTGAGCGTCCGCTCTACCGCAGTTGCAAAGCGGCAGTTGGCACCGAAAGCGGCAAAAACCCCGCCGCTCCCGCGATCGGCGACAAGGACACTGATCACCGGAAATCTCCCGCCAAGTGATGCATCTTTTACTTGCACCGATAATTTTTTTGCTTTCAGGGAATCGATGATGGCAACCAGTTGCGGATATTTCTGCAACCGAGCCTGCGGCACATCGGGAAGACTGATGCCTTGCCCGATGACGATATTCTTGACATAACGTTCGATGACTTCGGAAAGTGCCTGTGAGCAGCATTCGGCAGGTGAGTTGCCGGCGGCCATGCCGTTGCTGACATAGAGATTATTCAGCAGGCTAATTGGGAAATAGGTTGTCCGGCCGTTGGTAAGCGATTGGAAGGGCAGGGCGCAGATTCCACCATCGTCGGCGTCTATATTATTGTCTCGGAGATGGGCTGCAGTCAGTTCGCCATCTGGATTATAAAAAGCCCGCAGGTCTCTATTGAGCAGCTCCACTCCCTGATTATTGCGGGTGGGCACCGCGTCGTTCTTGCCGGGAGCAAACCAGACTTCATCGGGATAAAAATGGAACAGCCTGGTATCTGACTTCTCGCCCAAATAAAAATCGGCAAAGAAGAGATTTGTCGCCAACCGTTCGAAGAACTCGCCCAGGCCACTGGCGAGACTTGCCAGGCGTGATGTCCCTTTACCGTTGGTATAGAGATGGGGACAGGCGGTCGATTGAATGTGTACCGACCAACAGTCCGGGACCGGATTCAGCCAACTTGCCGCCTCGGTTTCAATCCCCATCTTGGTCAGCAAAGATGTCGCCTTGTCGATAGTGTCTTCTAAGGCCAGATCTTTGCCGGGGAGCAGGGTCTTACTGGTCATGGCATGATCAGATAGTCCCGCCGGCGCGCAGTGAGTCGGCCAGCATCTCCACGACAAAGCGCACCTTTTCAGGCGAATCATGCTGCAGCAGGTTGTCCTGAATATGCATCACGCATGTTGGACAGGCGGTGGCAACGTAGTCAACCTGTGCATCCTGGATGTTTTTCACCTTATGATTGTTGATTTTTATTGCCGTGTCATAGTGGGTTATACAATAGCTTCCCGCGCTGCCACAACAGACGGCCGCATCTTTCATCTCTTTGAACTGCACGCCGGGGATCATCTTGAGCAATTTTCTTGGTTGTTCGCTGATCCCTTGGCCGCGGACCATATGGCAGGGATCATGGTAGGAGACTGTATAGGGCAGGGTACCTAATTCCTGCTCTTTAATATCGATATTTTTCTCAATAAATTCATTAATATCATATACTTTTCCGGTAAAGTCGCGAAGTTCCCGGCTATCGTCAAGAAAAAGTTTAATTTCCTTTTTCAGGGCCATGCCGCAGGATGAGCAGGCAACGACAATTGCATCCAGATCGTACTTTTGGAACAGATTAAAATTATGTTCCATCAACTTCTTCGCCCCGTCATAATCGCCGTTGGCGAGGACCGGCGTGCCGTTGCATTTCTGTTTTTTGGGGATGACGACTTCATAGCCATAACCAGTGAGGATATCAACCACTGATTTTACCACATTGGTATAGATGAGATTGCCGGCACAGCCGGTGAAATAGCCGATTCGTCCTTTGCTTGGCCCTTTTTTTGGCGGAATGACTTCCGGATACTGACTCTGCGCGCTTCTTAGAGCCATCTGGGGAAAATAACGCCGCTTGGAAAAGCCGAACAGCGGAAAGAGGTAGCGTACCGGATTTTTCGGACCAATACCAAAAAGAGCTTTCTGGGCGACCCCGATCAACATAGCCCCAAAAGTGATCGGCCATTTACGCCAGACCAGCTGCCGGAAGAGAAGCGCCTTGAAAAACCCAAGCCCTTCCTGGGTAGTGATATACCAGCGCAGTCGCAGGACAACATGTTCCGGACTGACACCGGCTGGGCAGTTGGCCGAACAGGTCTTGCAGTTAAGGCATTCGTTGATGGCATCTTTTACTCGCTGGGTGATCTGCAGATCGCCGGAGACTATTTTTTCCGCCAGTTTGTTTTTGCCGCGGGCAACGTATAACTCATTGCCCATTTCTTTGAAGACCGGGCAGACCGAGCGGCATTTACCACACTGCATGCATTTTTGAAATTCAGTGGCGGCTTCGAGTAGATGGGTTTCCGCCTGTTGTTTTACCTCAGCGTGCATATTCATTTTTTATATCCCCTCGCTTATGCCGACTGTTGCTCGGGCATATCGAACATCTTGCCGGGATTGAGCAGATTGAGTGGGTCAAAGGTCTTTTTGATGTTCTGGAGCAGTCTGATTCCCTCAGCGCCTACCTGGTTCTGCAGAAACGGTTTCTTTTCGAGGCCAATACCGTGCTCTCCGGATATGGTTCCTTCAAGGTCGATAGCCAATTGAAATAATTCAATAATTCCTTTTTCGGCCCTGGCCATTTCATCTTTGTCCTGCATGTCGAGGAGAAAAGTCGGATGCAGATTGCCGTCTCCCGCATGGCCGAAGATACCCACCTGTAGTCCGTATTTCTCCGCTATCTTGCTGATACCGAGCACCATATCCGGGAGTTTGGAGCGCATAACCGTCGCGTCTTCAAGGATAAGATTGGGCCTGACGCTGGCCAGAGCGTTCAGGGCGACGCGGCGACCCTCAAACAGCCGGTCGCGCTCCTCACTGCTTTTGGCCCTGGCAAATTCACGAATATCGTTCTTTGTAACTTCTGCTTCAACCTTCGCCATTTCCGCGATAGCCGAGTTCTTTTCACCATCGGTTTCAATCAGCAGTACTGCCGCACCGTCTCGGGGCAAGCCGCAATCTTTGAAATTCTGGATGGCATTGATCGTTACATTATCCATAAATTCCATGGTGGATGGCGTTACTCCGGCGGCAATGATGGCGGAAACTGCGCGGGCTGCACCACCCAGACTGTTAAATACCGCCAGCGCCGATTCTCGGTGCTCCGGGATCGGCAACAGGGCGAGGGTCACCTCGGTCATAATGCCGAGCAAGCCTTCGCTGCCGACAAAAATCCCTTCCATATTAAAGCCGGCCACATGCTTGACGCATTTATTGCCCATGGTGACGATATCGCCTTGAGGAAGAACGACTTTCATCATTTTAACATAGTCTTTGGTCACGCCGTATTTCAAGCCGCGCAGGCCACCGGCGTTTTCGGCGACATTGCCGCCAATAGTTGAAAAGGCGACGCTGCCGGGATCGGGCGGATAAAAAAGGTTAGCCGTTGCCGCGACCGGGTCGATGTCAGCAGTCGTCATGCCGGCTTCAACGGTAATGAGGCGGTTGGCTGGATCAAAGTCGATGAGCCGGTTCATTTTATCCATACATAAGACAATGCCTTTTTTAAAGGGCACCGAACCTCCCGATAAGCCACTGCCCTGGCCGCGAGGAGTTACCGGGATTTTTTCCCGGTAAGCAAACTTCATCAACCGGCTGATCTGTTCGGTGGCGGTAGCAAAGACCACGGCTTCCGGTTGAATTTCTACATGTGAAGCGTCGTAGCTATAGACTATCATGTCCTCAATTTCGGTAAGGACGTATTTTTCACCAAAGATATCTTGTAATTGCTCGATGTGGCTTGTAATCATTTTCTGCTCCTTAGAGGGAAAAAAATGGAGAAGCAATACTGCTTTAAAGGTCTGACCAATATTAAAAGATACCAATATCCTTGTCAAGGACAATAATAGAAAAAAATAAGAAGCTGTATATTTCTGAATATATTACATTTTATAGATTTTCGAACGGACGATATGGGGCTGTGAAATATTGGTAATACCAATGTGCGGCTAATCCTATCGAGCGTCGCATGGGTTTAATCGCATTTTTATAAAAACTATTGAAATATAAGTCCAGCAAAACTGTACAAAAGGGTAGTCTGCGTCGGCACAAAACAGGACTTCTTTTTACGAGCCTGCAGAGTACAGATAATCTCACCTAATATTAAGGAGATGAACATATGCTCAGCATTGGCTTAGAACGAACAATGTAAATGCCATAGAAAGAGAATTCTCCAAGGCCCCTTGTTTTATGGACTTGTAAGAGAAAAATTCCCAATTACACGTTGTAAGTGTAAAAATATATGATATATTTGGGCCCGATAAGCAATCGAAATGGGGGGCTCGTTTCTTAGTGTCGTATTGGACATTGCCACGGTATGAAACTAAAATTATTCGTGCATCAAGGCAAGCATGGCTCTTGACGGCGGGTAACACTGCACTGCGAATTAAAGAAAACGATTAAATCCCCCCTTGATTTTTTAGCGGAGAAGGCACCGGCATGAGTGAATGTACCGTCACATTTCTTCCCCATGAAAGAGCCATAACCGTCTCTTCCGGAGAGCGTCTCATTCGGGCTGCACTCCAAGCCGGAGTACATATTAATGCATCTTGCGGTGGAGAAGGGGTCTGTGGAAAGTGCCGTGTACTGGTTGAAAAGGGAAGTGTTGCAGGTGGTCTATCCGAGAGGGTAAAAAAAGAAGATCAAGAGAAAGGGTATCGTCTGGCCTGTCTGGCGCGAGTAACAGAAGATGTGACCGTTCGTATCCCGATTGAATCTTCCGTCGACAAAAGCGTCATGAACCTGCAGGCTACTCCTCGTCGGACTGCTTCCATTCGGCAGATGGATTTTGAAAGCCTGAAAGAAGAAGGGCTGTTTATCCCTCCTGTTGCCAAAATCTTTTTGACCCTCACCCCGCCTGATGCTCAGAATAATATGCCTGATGTCACCAGGCTCATTGAGTATCTTAAGCTTGAAGCAAATGAACACCGTTTGGAGCTCACCTTGCCGGTTATCCGCAAACTGCCGGGAGTTTTGCGGGAGAAGAATTTCCAGGTAACGGTCACGATCATTCGTCCGGTAAGAAGTGATGGGAAAAACCTTATCATCAATATCCAGCCGGGAGATACCACCAGTGAGAGTTACGCCGTGGCCATGGATATCGGCACCACTACCATATATGGTCAGCTGATTCATCTGTCCACCGGCGAGTGCCTGGCCGAAGCAGGTGATTTTAATGGCCAGATCAGCTACGGTGAAGATGTTATCACCCGCATCATGTATGCCGAAAAAAATGGTGGGCTGGAAAAACTCCAGGAAGTTGTGGTTGCAACGATCAACAGCGTCCTGGAGAAGATTATCCGCAAGGCGGGAGTTGACCGCGAAGATATCTCGACCGTTACGTTTTCCGGCAACACTACTATGACCCAGCTGTTTCTGGCAATCGATCCACGCAATATCCGCCGAGCACCCTATGTTCCGACGGCCACCTTATACCCGCCATTCACCGCGGCAAGCGTTGGCGTTGCCATTAATGAGCATGCCATAGCCCTTATTTACCCCCAGGTCTCCAGTTTTGTTGGCGGCGATATTGTCGCCGGAGTCATGGGTTCCGGCATGTATCGTAGGGAAGATTTGACCCTTTTTCTCGATATCGGTACCAATGCTGAACTGGTGGTCGGTAATAAAGACTGGCTCGCCTGTACCGCCTGTTCGGCAGGGCCTGCTTTTGAAGGGGGCGGCATCGAATTTGGTATGCGCGCAGCCCAGGGGGCAATCGAGGATTTCTCCCTGGATCCCGTCACGTTTGAACCGATGATTTTCACCATCGGCGATGTCCGGCCCAAAGGTATCTGTGGCTCCGGCCTTATTACCATGGCTGCGGTCATGTTTGAAATGGGCCTGATCAATAACCGCGGCAAGTTTCATCGTGATTTAGGCACTCCCCGCGTTCGAGAAACCAATGAGGTCTGGGAGTATGTCATAGCCTGGAAGGACGAAACCCAGATTGACCGGGATATTGTCCTGACTGAACCGGACCTTGATAATCTTATTCGTGCTAAAGGAGCCATTTATAGTGGTTGCATGACTTTGCTCGAAGAAGTAGGATTGTCGATGGATGAAGTGGAGCATATCATTCTCGCCGGCGGTTTCGGCAGCTATATCGACTTAGAAAAGGCGATGGTTCTGGGGCTGCTTCCTGAAGTTGATCCGGAGCGGGTTACTTTTATCGGCAATGGCTCGCTTATGGGTGCGCGAATGAGTTCTCTGACCAACAGGATACGACTGGATGTCGTTTCGGTGACCCAAAAAATGACCAATTTCGAACTCTCCGAAACGCCATCCTATATGAATAATTATATCGCAGCGATGTTTCTGCCGCATACCGAAATTGATAAATTTCCTCGTCTGCAGGCACGCATGAAGGCAAGAGCAAAATAAACTTTCAGGAGCATATACAAGTCTTTCATCCAGGTGTCTGCCTGGGCGGAACGTTGCAGCGATAAATAGCTTAATTTAAGTAAGCATTTTGTACCTCTTGTTGTTTGGCTAGTGTTAAAAAGGGAGGGTTGATGTTGAAGTTGGACACAATCTTCAGGAGAAAAATTACTCACCAGTAAGGAGGCAAAAGTGGGATTTAAACTAAAGAAGGAATCCTATAGCGGCGGCATTAAAGCAATTTCCATTGGGAAAGGTGATGCAGCTATTACTGTGGGAGGTGAGACATGCTACCCCTTCTATACATTTGAAGGCAGCATGCCGAACAAACCCATTATTGCAATGGAAATCTGGGATATAGAGCCTGACGACTGGGCCGCGCCGGCATTGGCGCACTTCAAAGATGTAGCCTCTGATCCCGCCGCATGGGCCAAGAAATGTGTCGAAAAATTTGGTGCCGATGCAATCGTTGTTCAATTGAAAAGTATTGACCCGAACGACAAGGACGCCAGTCCAGAGTCCGCCGCAAAAACCGTCAAAAAAGTGTTAGAGGCCGTCAAGGTTCCCGTTATTGTCTGGGGATGTGCCAACCCTGCAAAGGATGAAGCGGTATTGAAAGTCGTTGCTGAGGTATGTCAGGACTATAATCTGGTTCTCGGCCCGGTCGAAGAGAAGAACTACAAAGGGATTGGTGCTGCGGCCATGGGCTACGGTCATGCGCTTATATCTTCTTCACCTATTGATGTCAACCTGGCAAAGCAGGTCAACATTCTCTTGGAAAACCTCGGCATGCCGATGGATAGAGTGCTCGTTGACCCAACCACCGGTGGTCTCGGCTACGGCTTGGAATACACCTATTCGGTTATGGAAAGACTTGCCATGGCCGCTATGGTACAGGGCGATGAAAAGCTGCAGTTTCCGATGATCAACAATCTGGGCAATGAAGTCTGGAAGTGTAAAGAGGCCAAACAGTCGTCTGAAGATGCACCTCTTTTAGGAGATCAGGAACGACGTGGAATCATGATGGAAGCGGTCGGTGCCGTGTCGTATCTGCTCAGTGGTTCCAATCTTCTTATTATGCGTCATCCTGAAGCAATAAGATTGGCCAAAGAGTTTATTAATGCCCTGGCAGACGGCGGGGCTTTGACGGATTCAGCGGCTATTGCCAAGATTCTGGAAGAAGCGAAGATTGATTTTGCTGCGCTTGCCCCCGCCGCCGATTTAACCATCGTTGAGGAAGAAAAGAAAGCAGGTCCGGCCAAAAAAGCCGCTCCCGCCGCTCCCGCCGCTCCCGCCGCAAAAGCTGCCGCCCCTGAAGCGAAAGCTGCCGCTCCTGCCAAAGCTGAGCCAAAAGCCGAAGCAAAAGCTGCACCTGCTGTAGACCCGGCCGCCGCAGCCAAGGCTGCTGCCGATGCTCAAGCCGAAGCTGCCGCTAAAGCGGAAGCCGATGCCAAGGCTAAAGCTGCTGCCGAAACTAAGGCCAAAGCCGATGCTGAAGCCAAAGCCAAAGCAGACGCCGAAGCAAAAACCAAAGCGGAAGCAGATGCTGTGCTCGCCGAAGCAAAACAACGAGACGAAGAAGAAAAAGCTTTAAAACGGTTGCGTGCCCAGGCTAAAAAGGCCCACGATGATGCTGCCGCCGGCCAGGAAGTTGCTGAGGTGACCTTGACTGCCGCTGCGGAACAAAAAACAGCCCAGGAAAAAATTCTCGATATGTTGGATAGATTCCACAAGAGAAAATAAGTCAGAATATCAATTCGAACGTGCTACAAGGCCCTTGAGATGATTGATATTCTCAAAACTCCTATAAAGAGGAACATTGATATGGCAGAATTAAAAGAAAAAATCGTAAAACAAGCTGATGCAAGTACAGCGTCAATTGATCAGTCAACCCAGGAAATGATCCGTAGAGCCCAAAAACTCGGCGTTGAAACTGTCTTTGATCGCGCGGTAACCATGAAGCCCTGTGCTATCGGTATGCAGGGTATTTGCTGCAAAAACTGTGCGATGGGTCCATGCCGCCTGCCCTTGCCTAAAGATGGTATTGTCGGCGAAGATACCCGTAAAGGTCTTTGTGGTGCCACGGCAAACACTATCTGCGCCCGAAACTTTATCCGGATGATCGCCGGTGGAGCTGCTGCTCACTCTGACCATGGTCGTAATGTGGCGATCACTTTCCTCGCCGCGGCAAAAGGCGAAGTAGAAGACTACAAAATCAAAGATCCGATTAAACTTATTCAGATCGCACCCTATTACGGGGTCGCTACAACTGTTGAAGTCGACGGTGTAGTGAAAGATCGTGATATTAAAGAAATCGCCATCGCCGTAGGTGAAGTCGCAGTGCGCGAATGGGGTAAACCGACCGGCAATCTGCGTATGATTAAAAGAGCCCCCCAACCGCTGCAGGATAAATGGGCGGAACAAGGTGTCATTCCCCGTAACGTTGATCGTGAGATAGTTGAAATCATGCATCGTACCCATATGGGTGTTGATCAGGATTATAAAAACCTGATGAAGCAGGGGACTCGTGCCTCTCTAGCCGATGGCTGGGGTGGTTCCATGATAGGAACCGACCTGCAGGACGTTATGTTCGGAACTCCTTCCCCGTTGCAAGCCGAGGCTGATCTTGGCGTTATGAAAGAAGACCATGTAAACATTATCGTTCACGGTCATGAGCCGCTTTTGTCGGAAATGATCGTTGCTGCCGCCCAGTCCCAGGAATTGATCGACTACGCCAAGAGCAAGGGTGCCAAAGGAATACAGCTGGCCGGCATTTGCTGTACCGCCAATGAAGTTTTGCAGCGCCATGGCGTTCCACCGGCAGGAACCTTCCTCCAGCAGGAACTCGCTATCATTACCGGTGCCTGTGATGCAATGGTCGTTGACGTTCAGTGTATCTTCCAGAATCTGGCCAACGTCGCGAAGTGTTTCCATACCAAGCTGATCACCACCCATCCGATCGCCAAGATGGAGCAGCCGAATGTCCTGCATATCGAGTTTGATGAGCATCATGCCATGGAAGATGCTATCCGCATCGTGAAGATTGCCATCGATAACTATGAGAATCGTGGTGCCGAGGTCATGATTCCTCGCCATAAATCAAACCAAATTGCCGGTTTTAGCGTGGAGTCGATTAAATACCATCTCGGTGGCAGCTTCCGTGGTGACTATTTCACCTTAAATGACAATATCATTAACGGTCGTATTCGAGGTATCGCTGGTGTTGTCGGCTGTAATAACGCCCGTACCAAGCATAATGATGAGCATATCACCATTATCAAAGAGCTGATCAAAAACGATGTCATCGTCTTAACTACCGGTTGTAGCGCAATTGCTGCCGGGATGCACGGTTTGTGTACTCCTGAATCGGCAGCCGTCCATTGTGGTCCTGGTCTTAAAGAGGTTTGTGAGACGGTGGGTATACCTCCTGTTCTGCATCTTGGCTCCTGCGTTGATAATAGCCGGATCCTGCTCGCGGCAACGGAGGTTGTTAAAGCCGGCGGTCTCGGCAATGATATCTGTGATCTTCCTGCAGCCGGAAGTGCACCTGAGTGGATGAGTGAGAAAGCCATCTCTATCGGCCAATATTTTGTCGCCTCCGGTGTCTACACTGTTTTTGGTTACCATATGCCGGTTGAAGGCGCGCCGGTCTTCAAAGACTATCTCTATAAAGATATGGAGAAAATGTATGGTGGTATGTGGGATTGTGAGCCCGATCCGGTAAAACACGCCCATAAGATGATCGCCCATATTGACAAGAAACGTAAGGAACTTGGTATCGATAAAGCCCGCGACAGGGTTCTTATGGATATGGCTGACAGACAAGCCCTTGGCATGGAATAATATAATATTCGCGATTACGTTATTACTAATATAAGGAGTAAAACATGTCTAGATTAGTAGCATTTGCAGCTATACAGGGCGGTTATAAAGTCGTGTCCCAGGTCGAGGGCGATCTTGAGAGAGCGCTTCAGACCTATGATGCCAGCACTAAAATCGGTTTTCCCAATACCGCTTACTATCTTCCGGTTATTTATTCCCTTACCGGAATGAAGTGCGAGACATTGGAAGATCTCAAAAAACCCATGGCCTTTGCTCGTGGCTTGCTGCCCCCGCATATTAAAGGCAGTAACCACCTGCCGTATCTCGGACCACTTCTCGATGCCGGTATGGCCGGAATCTTCGCCTATGAGATAAAAGAGGCCCTACGCATCTTGCGAGAGCCTGATTTTTATCTTGACGCTGAAGATCCGGATATTGATGCCGGAAAAATCTGGGTTGGTCCCGCCAGTGACATTATTTTGAGAAAACGCGGTGTCGAATTCGTTGACGGCTCGGCACCTGGTTTTGCCGCCATCGTTGGTGCGGCTCCCAATGCTGAGATCGCCAAAATGATCGTCGAAGATTACCAGAAGAAAAATCTCTATATCTTCTGCGCCGCTAACCATAATGGCAAGACAGTTATCGAGCAATGTCTCCAGGCAGGTATGCAGGTCGGCTGGAATACCCGTATCGTGCCTTTTGGTCCGGATATTTCTTCGGCTGTTTTTGCCCTCGGTTTTGCCAATAGAGCGGCAATGGCCTTCGGTGGTGTGCAGCCGGGCGACTATCGCAAGATGTTAATGTATAACAAGAACCGTATCTTTGCTTTCGTCAATGCATTGGGTGATGTTGGAACCGAGTGGGCCGTTGCTGCTGCCGGTTGTGTTAACTGGGGCTTCCCGACGCTCGCCGATACTGATATTCCCGAGATCCTGCCGACGGGTATCTGTACCTATGAGCATGTCGTCGCCAATGTACCGCACGATGAGATCTGCCAGAAGTCCGTTGAAGTTCGCGGCTTGAAGATCAATGTCACCGAAATCGACATCCCGCTGGCTTTTGGTCCTGCCTTTGAGGGTGAGCGAGTACGTGGCGGTGATCTCTTTGGTCAGATGGGCGGTGGCAAGACCCAATGCACCGAGCTGGTCAATATGGCTGATATGGGTGCGATCGAAGATGGTAAAGTCACCGTCGTTGGTCCCGACATTGCTGATATGAAAGAAGGCGACACGCTGCCGCTGGGTATCTTTGTCCAGATTGCCGGCCGTGAGTTTCAGACTGATTTCGAGCCGATCATGGAGCGGCAGATTCATCACCTGGTCAACTATATCCAGGGCATTATGCATATCGGCCAGCGCGATATCTCCTGGATACGCGTTAGTAAATCTGCCGTTGAGAAAGGCTTCAGCCTTAAAGATATCGGAGTTGTCCTGCATGCCAAGTTCCATCAGGATTTCCAGAAAATTGTCGACAAGGTTCAGGTTACCTTGATGACCAAAAAAGAAGATGTCGACAAACTGACCACCAAGGCCAGAGCCGAATATAAAGTTCGTGATGAGCGCGTCGATAAAATGACCGACGAGGATGTCGAGCTCTTCTACTCATGCAGTCTTTGTCAATCCTTTGCCCCGAGCCATGTCTGTTCAGTAAGCCCTGAGCGTACCGGACTGTGCGGTGCTTATAACTGGATGGACTGTAAAGCCTCGTATGAGATCAATCCTACCGGCCCGAACCAGCCGATCAACAAAGGCAAAGTGCTTGATCCGGTTCTTGGTCGCTTCCAGGGCGTTGATGAATTTATCAAAAGTGCATCGAAAGGTGCAGTTGATACCTATAACTTCTATTCCATGGTTCATGCACCGATGACCACTTGCGGTTGCTGCGAGTGTATTGCGGCGATGCTGCCTGGTTGCAACGGCATCATGACTGTTGGTCGGGATTATACCGGTGAGACTCCTTCCGGTATGAAGTTTACCACCCTGGCTGGTGTTATGGGCGGTGGTGCTTCTTCTCCCGGTTTTGTCGGCCATTCT
Source organism: uncultured delta proteobacterium (assembly GCA_963796255.1). Taxonomy (GTDB): domain Bacteria; phylum Desulfobacterota; class Desulfobulbia; order Desulfobulbales; family Desulfocapsaceae; genus Desulforhopalus_A. The sequence continues at coordinate 30,689 of CAWCLE010000026.1, forward strand.
AAATTTAACATTACCCAGAAAAAGTTTATCCTTGGTGATGGTGGATTGCTGCGCATGGTCTGGATGCCTAAAGTCGTTAAAGATGAGATCCGCGACCGATTGAACATCAGGGGCGCGGAAATGGGTGTTGAGAATTTCGCCGATATGATTGCCGACGAGACTGTTGGTATCACTGAAGACGAGATTTTGCCATGGCTCAAAGAAAAAGGTCATCCTGCCCTGAGCATGCCTTCAATTATGGGATAATTTTTTAAGCAGGTACCCGGTTTCAACGTTTGTTGAAACCGGGCACATCCAGCTGTGGAATATACTTAAGGAGACAACAAAAATGGCGTTAACAGGAATTCAAATCTTCAAACTCCTGCCTAAAACCAACTGCAAGGAGTGTGGAGTTCCAACGTGCTTGGCGTTTGCAATGAATCTTGCGTCAAGCAAAGCCGAACTTGATGCTTGCCCCTATGTATCCGACGAAGCCAGGGCGCAGCTTGCCGAAGCATCAGCTCCACCGATCCGTCCGGTTGCTCTCGGTAAAGGTGTCCGCGCGACCAAAACCGGTGGCGAAACAGTTTTGTACCGGCATGAAAAAACCTTCTTCAATCCTACGTTGTTTGCAGGAACGATAACTTCCGATACCGCAGAAGCAGATGTCACTGCCAAGCTTCAAGCCTGGAATGCACTGCAGTATGAAAGGGTAGGTCTTAACCTGCGGCCGGAACTGGTGGCATTAAAGGATGTCAACGGGGACGGAGTTGCTTTTGCCGCCCTGGCCAAATTGATTGCCGAGACCTCTGAATTTAACCTCATCCTGATGAGCGAAAAATCGGAAGTAATAAGTGGTGCTGTTGCTACTGCCGGTTTTAAGCGTCCTTTAATCTATGCAGCGACGGCAGAAAACGTTGATGCGTTTGGTAAAATTGCTCTGGACAGCGGCCTGCCGCTGGCGGTGAAGTCCGATTCTATTGATGGAATTATCGCTCTTACCGAAAAGTTGACGGGCATGGGCTTGAAGGATCTGGTTATCGATTCCGGCGCACGAGAAGTTAAGAAGGCGTTGGAAGATCAGGTGGCAATTCGTCGCGCTGCCCTGAAAGACGGTAACCGCGCCCTTGGTTTTCCGACTATCTGCTTTCCGGGCGAGATGGCCTCCACCATCGAGATGGAAGGACTCATCGCTGCTATGTTCGTTGCCAAGTACGGCGGCATCGTGGTTTTGTCCAACCTGACCACCGAGGTGATCTTCCCGCTGCTGCTCGAAAGATTGAACATCTATACCGATCCGCAGCGACCGATGACGGTTGTCGAAGGAATTTTTGAGATAGGCAACCCGGACGAGAATTCACCGGTTCTAGTCACTACCAACTTTGCTTTGACGTATTTCATTGTTTCCGGCGAGATCGAGGCGAGTAAAGTGCCTGCCTGGCTGCTTATCAAAGACTCTGAGGGGCTATCGGTTCTCACTGCCTGGGCCGCCGGTAAATTCGGTGGCGATGATGTCGGTACGTTCGTTAAAAAGAGCGGTATCATGGATAAGGTCAAGCATACTAACCTGATAATTCCTGGTTATGCTGCCGCAATTGCTGGTGACGTTGAAGAAGAACTGCCCGGTTGGAACATTATAGTCGGTCCAAGAGAAGCTGCCCATATTGCCGGCTTTCTGAAAAGTCGATAAGTAGAGGTGGTAGTATTTTTTGCCGGCTGTTTCTCTTGTGAAGCGCCGGCAAATTTATTAGAGACTTTGTTACCATTTAGATAAAGGGAGAAAAATATGATTCTTTTTGGCGAAAGCCTTAATGTTATTTCCAAGGTAATTGGAAAAGCATACAGGGAACGAGATGCGAAACCAATTCAGGCGGAGTGTCTTGAGCAGAAAAAACTTGGCATGGACTATATTGATATCAACCTTGGACCGGCCAAAAAAGATGGTCACGAGTTGATGCCATGGGTCTGCCAGGTTGTGCAGGAGGTTGTGCCCGAGATACCTCTTCTCCTCGATACATCTAATATAGCTGCCATTGAAGCAGGCCTGAAAGTCCTTAAACCCTCAAGTAAACCGCATATCGTCAACTCCATTATGGCTCGTCCCGAGCGATATACCGAGATGCTGCCGATCGCCGCCAAATATGAGGCCGACATTGTTGCCCTTATGTGGGGCCCCGATGGTCTGCCGCGTGATGAGAATGAACGTGCCGCCCTCTGTGTCGAATTAGTCTATGCTGCCAACGAAGCCGGCATTCCCAATGAAAAAATCTGGGTTGACGGCATCGTTACCCCGGTCAACATTCAGCAGGCGCAATCGATAGCTCTGCTTAATTTCCAGATGATGCTCGAAGACATGGCCCCCGGTGCGATGTCTACCTGTGGCCTCTCTAATATCTCCAATGGCCCTCCTGTGCATCTCCGGCCTATATTGAACAATACCTTTATGATCATGCTCGAGCGTTATGGCATGAAGTCAGTTATCGCTGATCCTCTTGATTCGGAACTGATCGCGGTTGCCAAAGGAAAGCGCCCAGACATCGTCGAAATTGTGCATCAGGCAATGGATGGCAATGCCCCTGAGCTTTCCAGTTTGTCGAAAGAAATGGCTGACTATGTTAAAACCGTCAAAGTTATTACCGGTGAAAATCTCTTTTCCGATTCCTACCTGGATATCTGATCACCTTTTTTTTCGTCTTATCAGCTCCATCCTTTCGAGGATGGGGCTTTTTTTTTGTTCATTTAGTGCTTACTAAATAGTATTGAGCTTGGAAAAATTATACTTAATAAAGAGAGAGACTATGGCAATAGAAAGTAAAGAAGCTGCGAACTGGGTGTTTGTTTTCGTGTGTGAACCAGGAAAAGATGAAAGTTTTCTTGGTCTCTACAACGCTGAAAAAGATGTTAATTTTATCCCGGCATTTCAATCCAGGGATGAGGCAAATGATTGTTTTTTGACTTTGCCGCGAGAGAAAGGGAAAAAATATGAACTCCAGGCTGTACATATCGAGGAATTGCATGAGATGGCAACCAAAAATGGTTTTACGGTTGCTTTGGTTGATAGCGACGGAAAGGTTATTCAAGAGTGATGGTGTGTCGTAAATCTTAGCTTTTTACGAATCTGTCAAGAGTAATTTAGTGTAAAGGAGATACCCCAAGGTGAGTTTAAAAATTGCAATAGGTGGTAAAGGGGGCGTCGGCAAGACGACTATTACCGCGCTTCTGGCCAGATGTCTGGCGGCTGATAAAAACAATAAAGTTATAGCTATCGATGCTGATCCCGTGGCCAATCTGGCAGCAGGGCTCGGTATTTCTGAAGAGAAGCCCATCACTCCCATCTCAGGCCTGACTGAGCTCATCGCTGAACGGACAGGGGCGAAACCGGGGACAATGGGTGGATTTTTTACTTTGAACCCTAAAGTTGACGATATCCCTGACCGCTTTTCTCTGCAAAGAGATGGCGTGAAACTGCTGGTTATGGGCACCGTTCAGAGTGGTGGCTCCGGGTGTATCTGTCCGGAAAGTACCATTTTGAAAGCGTTGATGAATCATCTCGTTTTGGTCAGAGACGATATCGTCATTATGGATATGGAAGCGGGGGTTGAACACTTGGGCAGAGCGACCTCGTCGTCTGTTGATGCGCTTATTGTGGTCGTCAATCCCGGGGCGCGGAGCAGAGCTGCGGCAGATAAAATCAGAAAACTTGGTCAGGATATCGGTATCAAGAAGATTCTTATTCTGGGCAATCGGGTTAATGGGCCGGAGGATGAAGAGCTCATTCGCCAGTCTCTGGCAGATTTTGAGATTATCGGTTTTGTACCTGAGCAACAAGAGGTTGTCGATGCTGATCGAGCTGGCAGAAGGGCTTTTGAGAATATAACCGAAGCCCCAAAAGAACTTTTTGATATAGTAGAAAAATTGGTTGCTATGAAAAAGTAATACCTCTTTTGCCGTATTAGTAAACTGCGCCGTACTGCCGGAATAACCTGGTATGTTCGGCTTTGTTAATTGGTATTTATTTGTATTTTCGTTGATTTCACCCAACATCAGGAAGATAGATGAACTCGGGTCGATATAATAATTTTCTTGACAATGCCACGCAGTGGTGCAATATTAAGACAATTGAGAAGACTTCTCATGTGAGAATAGAGGAACCTGTAACCGGTAAACATGTGCGTTTGGTCCATGATTGCCGCCCGACAGGAATGGTCCTGTCTTGAATCGGGTGTTTAAGACAAGGTGACCGCAACATCCCTGATATCCATTGTAACCGGAGGCATTATGGCAAAACCATTAGAACTCATCAATGTAAAGGATCTGACGATCTGTGAGTCCACTGCACAAATGATTACCAAGGCAAGAAACGACGGTGTCGAACTCTTTTTCGATCGCGCCAATTCTATGAAAGCCTGCCCATTGGCGAGAAATCGGCCTGCTGTAAAATGTGTTCCATGGGCCCCTGCAGGATGAATGTTAACAGCCCCTATGACAGAGTTGGCGTGTGTGGCGCTACCGTTGATACTATTGTGGCGAGGAACTTTGGTCGTATGGTCGCTGGAGGGACCGCAGCCCATACCGATCATGGCATGGCGATGCTTGAATTATTCCGTGATGTCATCAGCGGCAAGACCAAGGATTATTCCATCAAGGATCCAATTAAATTAATGGAAATTGCTGCGTCTCTGGATATCGTCACCGAAGGTCGGGAACTGAAAGATATAGCGATGGATCTTTATCACCAGCTGGAGAGGACCTATACGCAGGTTGACGGTGAAATTCCAATGGTCAAACGTGTCCCGCCTAAAACCCTTGAGCAATGGCGAGCCGCCGGCGTGGTTCCACGAGGAGCGATGCGCGAAATAATGGAAATGATGCACCGGACGGCCATGGGTGTTGATCAGGATTACGAAAATATAACCAAGCAGATTACCCGAACGGCTCTGGCAGACGGATGGGGTGGATCGATGGTTTCTACGGATATTTCCGATATTCTGTTCGGTACGCCCTCGCCAGTCGAAGTTGAAGTTGATATGGGGGTCTTAAAGGAAGATTACGTCAATATTATCGTCCACGGCCATGAGCCTAATCTTCTGGAGTCCATGGTTGTTTCCGTAGCTGATCCAACATTGATCGAGGCAGCCAAAAGTGGTGGCGCGAAAGGCATTAATCTTGTTGGAATGTGCTGTTCGGGCCTCGAGGCCCTGTCGCGGCGAGGTTTGCCGCATGCGGGAAATTTCTCGAGCACCGAGGCTGTACTGGTAACGGGCGCCGTTGATGCCATGACCGTCGATATCCAGTGTATTAAGCAAGATTTGCAAAGAGTTGCCGGTATCTATGACACGCCTTTCATTACCACCAATTATCGGGCGAAAATAGAAGGGGCATTGCATATCCAGCTTGATGAACACGATCCCCGCGAGTGTACCGATGAGATTGTCATCAAGGCAATCACCAGATTCAAAAACCGCAAAAAACCGATCCAGATCCCGAGAAACAAGACCAAGGGAGTTCATGGTTTTTCCTTCGAGTATATTAATTATATGCTGGGTGGCTCCTTCAGAGGCAGTTACACACCACTCAATGAGAATATAATCAATGGCAGAATTCGTGGAGTGGCCGGCGTAGTTGGCTGTACTAACCCACGCTCCAAACAGGATTACTCCCATGTCGAGCTGGTTAAGGAGCTGATCCGCAATGATGTACTGGTACTGCAGACCGGATGTTCTCAAATGGCCCTTGCCAAAGCCGGATTAACCGGCCCAGGTGCTGCGGCTCTTGCCGGCCCAGGACTTGCTGAAGTGTGTGAGACTGTCGGCATGCCGCCGATACTTGGCCTGGGATCATGCGTTGACAATAGCCGTATTCTTATTGCTGCTTCGGAAATGGTTAAGGTAGGTGGGCTGGGAGATTGTATTGCAGACTTACCTGCTGCCGGTTGTGCTCCGGAATGGATGAGTGAAAAAGCCATTGCCATTGGCCATTATTTTGTTGGCTCAGGCGTTTATGTCGTCTTTGGCCATACCTTTCCGATGACTGCCGGTACCAAGTTTGAGAAGCATCTTTTTGAGGAACTTGAAACCCTTGGTTTTGGTAAATGGGCGTATGCCAATGATCCGCATGAGATGGCCAGACTGATGATCGCCCATATCGACAAAAAGCGACAGCAACTCGGCATAGATAAGGCTAGGGAGAGAGTGTTGACCGATATGGCCGACCGACGATCGCTTGACGCGACGGCGTAAGTACATATTGTAACCATCAACACAAAACGGGAAATGAGACTGCGTAAAGTGTCTCATTTCCCGCTCTTTCCGAGAGAAGGAGTTGGGTAGGGAGGCTGATATGGCAATCTTTGCTGGGCGATATCGATGGGATGGAACCAAGAAGGACGAACAGGAACCGATCGCCTGGTCACCGGGCGCTTATGATCTGCGAATTTTTAAGGGTGCTCTAGCCAAAGAAAAAATAGAGCATCTCAAGCCTTTTGTCTGTATTTTCGCAGCGACTGGAGAAGGGCAGTCAATTTCGGCCAACCCGGAGAGATTCGCCAAACAGATCTGCCATGATTTTGATCTGGATATCGAAAGGGTGCTGTGGATTGAGGATCAACTCACCGATATGGACAGGTATCTGGTGGTGCAGTTTACCCGTTTGACAAAGATTGGCTCCATCGTCTTATATAAAACAACCAAGCGAGCTGCTCTTGCCTCTGAATTACAACTGATTGAACGGGAATTGACGACTCTGGAAATGGCCAATGAGTAAATAGTTGGCGGGAGAATAGAGCAGGAATGGAGCCTGAAATTGATCAGATAAAGAAAAGATTGGATGAGCTCGAAGAAGAAATTGCCGAGACGAAACGGCGATTGCCCGCGCACTCTGTTAAACCACCGGTAATGATGGATCTTCTTGCACTTGAAGATGAACGTGATCTTTTGCTGGCAAGTCTCAATAAAAAATAATCTGCTACATGCAAACAAATCAAGATCCCCCTGGAACAGCCTTGTTCCAGGGGTTTTTTTCGTTAAACCAGTCATTTGTTACAATGGTTTGTCCTTGAAAAAAGCGACATACCTCCGATCGGTTTTCATGATATGAAGGGAGGACTGCAAATTAATTTTATCTTTTTACGCCACGAATCACCCGATCTTCCGTGACGACTAGATCGAGCAGCTCGTCGTGCTCTTGCAGTGGCGCTTTTTCAATAATCTGCAACTCGAAAGCCAGGCCGATTCGAGCGGCTGTCGGCACTTGCGCCAGAAAGCGATCATAGTAGCCGCCACCATAGCCGAATCGTCCACCTCTTTCATCAAAGACGGAGCCTGGCAGTAGAATGGTCTCGATTTTCTCCGGGCCGACCGCCGCACTTGTACAGAGGGTTTCTGTAGGTTCGGGGATATTACAGTAGCCGGGGATAAGGTCGGTTAATCGATTGGTAATATGAACAGCATCCAGTCTTTTTTCCTTTATTCTGGTGATGGGGACAATGACGGTCTTGCCCATCTCAATCAGCTTGTCGATGAGCGAAAGGGTCGCAACCTCGCTTCTAAAACTGACATAGACAAATATCATCTGGTGCTTTTGCAGCTGTTCCAACGCGAGCAGGCGGTGTTGAATGGCCAGTGATTTGGTCTCGATTTCCTGTTGGGTCAATGTATTGCGGGCGTTCAGAATATCTTTTCTCAGCTGAGCGGAATTGAGCATGGCAATTTCTCCGTATTAGAGGCGTTGAATTATATAGAGATATGTCGGCAGCCTGCTTTGTATTTTGAGCCGGTTGAATTCGAACAGGCGGCTACGTGATGGTCGATCAAAAGCCAGAGGTGAAAAGTAGATTGAACCTTTGGGTTTCACATGGACTTGTTGGTCCCTGATCAGGTGGAGAATTTTTTTATAATGGTTGTCCGGCAGGTTTTCGTCCATGATAAAATTTGCCGTTATTTCCACAGAAGGAAAACGATTATTAATAGCCTGGCTGCGCCGGAAGGCTTCCTGCACCAGTTTTTCGGTAAGAGGTTTGCCGATTCTATCCAGAGTTTGTTGATCTGCCGATTCTAGACCGATATTGATATAGGTCATCGCCCTACGTTCCGCCAGCTGCTGAAAAAATTGGTCGGAGGCGTTTAAAAGTGACGTGACCGAGCCAAAGAGAAAGATATTGCTGCCGGTTATGTACGAATGGTCAAAATCGAATGCTTGAACTGCCTGGTCAATACTGGAGAGAATTTTTTCGGGACTGGTCTGCAGGGCGTCGTGTTCACCAAGAAACAGGCTGTTGTAGTTGACCAGATCGCGGCCATAGAGTTGCTTAAGCCCGCTTATCTGCGTATTGATCTCGGCGTCTGTTTTTTCGGTGAAAACCGTATCGTTTTTCACTTTGCAAAAAGCGCATTTATAGAGACATCCCGCAGATATTGTCAGAGGGATAATATTGTAATCAGCATGTCTGGCATCAGGCGGCAATACTGAAATTTGTCCGCCAATGAGTGTGTGCAACTGCTGTGCTTTGTACATTAATTTCTCGGGATTATTGACAATAACATCGTCCAGAAACCGGCTGTAATGCGTAGGTAAATCACGGTACCGTACTTGTACTCCCTGAAGAAACTGGTGCCATGAGTCGCGGATACGAACAATTTCCGCATGGGCGAAGGGATGGCCGCCCAGGATACTGTTGGTCGGATAGCGAAAATTCGGCAGATAGTATTCGCCGGTCGCCTCAAAAACACCGGTATACCCTCCGGTTGAATAATAAACCCAGTCATTGCCCGCTGTCCGCTTGAGCCACTCATGAGGGTGCGCCCAGTCTCGCCCTTTGCCCTTGGCCCGGAATATTTCGCCTTCGAGATTACATTGAAAAACGAAATCTCTCGTTTCAATTTCGCTGTATATACCGCAGTGTATCGGAAAACTCATTTTGCTGTAGGCCGTTTCGCCTTTTTTGTAAAGAGTAATTCGTAAGTCACTGGTAGCATAATGACTGCACATTTCAAAGACTGAGGTTTTTTGTTGCATGATAGTGGATTATAACCAACTGAAGCTGTCAGATAAAGGACTTCCGAACCTCTTGTGTTACATACCGAAGAGTTGCGCGCTTGTCAAACTGCTCTGCGCCGGTTGAAAATCAATTAAATCTACTTTGTAGATATAAATTTTAAACTTATTGGAAACAATCGTGGTTTTGAGTTATAGTAGGACGTTTTGTAATGATAGCCGGCCGAAGGGCGAAGAATAACAGCAAAACCAGTATACAGCACCAGATAAGGTAACAGTTCATCGGAACGCAGCAGGTAACCGGACAACCCGGATAAGTAACCGTTTATCCAATGCTCCAGGTTGGTCCAAGCAGGCCGCCGAGCTATAGTTGGCTATGTGAGGGGGCCTGATCGGACGAAGGTGGGGCGCTGGTGAACGGTTACCAGATAAGAAGTGATCATTTGACGAAGGGAAACGAAGTTTCTCCACACTCCAAGAGCGCTGCCACATGCCTGGAGTGGATAATCATCATTTATGGGGTAGGTAAATGGAAAAGCAGATGACGGAAACGCTGGAGGCGATATATGATAAATGTATGGCCAACGAAGACAATATTATTACAATATTGCAAGAAATACAAAATAAAATCGGATATATACAGGAAGAGTCTGTAAATTGGTTTTCAGAACGTACCAACATTCCAGCTTCCAAGTTTTACGGAGTAGTTACCTTTTATTCCCAGTTTCATCAAAATCCCCGTGGCAAAAATATTGTTACCGTTTGCTGTGGAACCGTTTGTCATGTCAAAGGTGCACCCCGTGTCATCGCCAAAGTTCGAGAAGATCTTAAACTAAAAGAAGACCAGAGTACAACCAAGGACATGCAGTTCACCCTGGAGCGGGTCAACTGTGTTGGCGCCTGCAGTATTGCGCCGGTTGTGCTGATTAATGAAAAGGTGCTTGGCAAGGTTACTCCAAGTAAAATAGTTAAGAGCCTCAAAGACTATAAGGGATAAACCATGAGCGGCGAAATAGTTGTCAGTGTATGCATGGGGACCGGCGGCATAGCAGCCGGGAGTGATCTGGTGATGGAGGAGTTCACCAAACAGTTTGAAGCAGCCGGCATCGAAAATGCCAAGGTTCAAGCAAACTGTAAACTCCATCAAGTAGGTTGCCGCGGATTCTGCGCCCGCGATGTCCTTGTTGATGTGAAGGTGGATGACAATGTCTCTACCTATCAGTATATTCAACCGGATATGGTCAGCAGACTTGTTCAGGATCATGTCATTGGTTCCAGGCCGGTCAAAGAGTGGCTGGTAGGCGATGATTATCACACCTTTCATGACAATCAGACGAAGATCGTCCTCGGCGATCTGGGTAAGATAGATCCGGAGTCAATCGATGAATATCTTCAGGTCGATGGCTATAAAGCTGCCGAAAAAGCGCTGACGACCATGACCCCGGCGGAAGTCATTGCCACAGTCAAGGAATCAGGATTGCGCGGCCGCGGCGGCGGTGGTTTTCCAACCGGGCTGAAATGGAGTTTCTGTACGGCCAACAAGTCCGATCAATACTATATTATCTGTAACGCCGATGAGGGCGATCCCGGTGCCTTTATGGATCGCTCAGTTGTTGAAGGCAACCCGCATGCGGTTATCGAAGGGATGATCATTGGTGCCTATGCAATTGGTGCCAGCATCGGCTATGTCTATATTCGAGCTGAATATCCGCTTGCTGTGAACAGACTGCACATGGCCCTCAAAGCAGCCAAAGAACATGGCTATCTGGGCGAAAAGCTGTTTGGTACCGACTTTAATTTTAAGATAAAGGTCAAATTGGGTGCAGGTGCCTTTGTTTGCGGCGAGGAGACCGCCCTGATTGCCTCTATCGAAGGTGAGCGGGGGATGCCACGCGCCAAGCCACCGTTTCCTGCCAACAAGGGGTTGTGGGGGAAACCGACGATTATCAATAACGTTGAGACCTTGGCAAACCTGCCGCATATCCTCAATAAAGGAGCCGCCTGGTATGCCTCGATAGGGTCTGAGAAAAGTAAAGGAACCAAGGTCATTGCCCTGACAGGAAAAATCAGAAATACTGGTCTTATCGAGATCCCCATGGGGATGCCGTTGAAAGATATAATCTTTAATGTCGGCGGAGGAATTGAGGGCAATAAACTCTTTAAGGCGGTGCAGACTGGCGGACCTTCCGGTGGTTGTATCCCGCAGCAGCATATCGGCCTGCCGGTTGACTATGAAGGACTCGCCTCCGTTGGCTCGATGATGGGTTCTGGTGGTATGGTGGTCCTTGATGAAACCGATTGTATGGTCAATATTTCCAAATTCTTCCTCGAATTTACCCAGTCCGAGTCCTGCGGTAAATGTGTGCCCTGTCGTATCGGCACCAAGCGTTTACTGGAAATCCTTACCCGAATCACCGAAGGCGAGGGCAAAGAAGGCGATATCGAGCTGTTGCAGGATTTGGCCGAAGATGTTCGAGATTCCAGTCTCTGCGGTCTCGGTATGTCGGCGCCCAACCCGGTGCTCAGCACCATCAAATACTTCCGCCACGAATATGAAGCCCATATCAAGAACAAAAAATGCCCGGCCAAGGTTTGCAATAAGCTGCTGACATTTTTTATTCGTGAAGATATGTGTGTCGGCTGTGGGATGTGTCTGCGGGCCTGTCCGGTTAGTGCTATTACTGGTGAGAAAAAAATGCCGCATAAGGTTGACAATAATCTGTGTATTCAGTGCGGGTCCTGTTTTGATGCCTGTAAATTCAGTGCTGTATTAAAGGAGTAGGAGCTATGATTAACCTGACTATAGATGGAAAACAGGTTGAAGTCGCCGACGGCAGTACCGTCCTTGAAGCGGCAAGACAGTTGAATATTGATATACCAACCCTCTGCCATGACGAACGACTGAAACCGTTTGGCGCCTGCAGGCTCTGTATTGTCGAGATAAAGGGCATGCCTAAACCAGTCACCTCCTGTACTACGCCGGCAACAAACGGCATGGAGGTGTCGACCAATAGTGCGAAGCTTTACCGGCTGCGCAAAACCACCGTCGAGCTGTTGCTTTCCGATCACCCCAACGATTGTATGGTCTGTACCAGCTCCGGGGATTGTACCCTGCAGGAACTCGCCTATCTCTTTGGGGTTCGTGAAAATCGTTTTGTCGGTGCCGTGCGCGACCATAGTCGTGTCGATCATAACCCTTTTGTGACCAGGGACCAGAATAAATGTGTTATGTGCGGTCTTTGTGTCCGGGTTTGTGAAGAGGTCCAGGGGGTTGGGGCGATTGGGTACTCGGAAAGGGGTTTTGAGGCTAAAGTTATTCCCCCATTTGGCCATGATCTTGATTGTGAATTCTGCGGCCAGTGTGTGTCCGTCTGCCCGACCGGCGCCTTGACCGGACGGGTTTGGGCCGGAAAACCGCGGCTGACCGGGTTGAAACAGACTGACACAACCTGCACCTATTGCGGCTGCGGTTGTAATATTACCATTGGTTCTAGCGGAGACGAGGTTGTTCGTATCGATTCCGATGCCCGCAATCATAACCGCGGCTGGCTCTGCGTTAAGGGCAGATTCGGTTTTGAGTTTATCAACAGCACTGACCGTCTGACCCACCCCCTCATTAGAAGGCAGAAGGGGGGGCAATTTGAAAAAGCCACATGGGAGGAAGCCCTTGATTATGTTGCCGGCAAGTTAACGGATATCAGGGACAAAAATGGTCCCGATGCGGTGGCCGGGCTCTGTTCGGCGAGGTGTACCAACGAGGAAAACTATCTCTTTCAAAAAATGTTTCGGGCGGGACTCGGCACCAACAATGTCGACCATTGTGCCCGCTACTGACACAGCGCGACTGTGGCCGGTCTGGCCACAAAATTCGGTTCCGGTGCAATGACCAACTCGGTTGCCGAAATTGCTGATAATGAAGCACTCTTCGTCATCGGCTCCAACACCACCGAAAATCATCCGATTATCGCTCTCAGAATGAAAGAAGCGGTGGCTAAAGGGGCACAGTTGATTGTTGCCGATCCGCGCAAGATACCCCTGGTTAAATTTGCCGCACTCTGGCTGCGCCATCGACCCGGTACCGACTCCACCCTGCTTAATTCGATCATGTCTGTTATCCTCGCCGAAGGCTTAGAAGATAAAAAATTTATTGCCGAGAGAGCAGAGGGATATGCCGAGTTTGTCAGATCTCTGGAATCTTTTACGCCGGAATATGGCGAAGAGATTACCGGTGTTCCCGCCGAGGATATTAAAAAAGCTGCGCGTATCTTCGCTTCCGCCAATAATGCGGGTATCTACTACGCGATGGGGATCACCCAGCATGTCATGGGCACCAATAATGTCTGTGCCGTAGGCAATCTGGCCATGCTCACCGGTAATGTCGGCAAACGTGCGGCTGGAGTCAATCCTTTAAGGGGCCAGAATAATGTTCAGGGTGCCTGCGATATGGGTGGTCTGCCCAATGTTTATCCTGGCTATCAGAAGGTTGATGCCGTCGCCGTCAAAGAAAAATTTGAAAAGGCATGGGGAAAAACCCTGTCAGGAAAACCAGGGCTGCCGGCTACTGAAATGACCGAGGCCATGCTGGAGGGAACACTGAAAGGGATGTATATCTTTGGTGAGAACCCGGCTCTCTCCGACCCGAACACTACCCATTCGGTCAAGGCTTTTTCGGCTTTGGACTTCCTGGTGGTGCAGGATATTTTCCTGACGGAAACGGCGCAACTGGCCGACGTCGTCTTGCCGGGAGCGTCTTTTGCCGAAAAAGAGGGCACCTTTACCAGCTCTGAACGGCGAGTGCAGCGGGTGAGAAAAGCGGTAAATTCGCCTGGAACAGCCAAATCCGATCTGGCGATAATCGATCAGATTTATAAACGTATTGCCGGGGAGGGTGATCTGACCGTCACTCCCGATCCCGCCGAAATCTTTGCCGAGGTATCCCTGCTCTGGCCGGCAATCGCCGGTATGAACTACAAGCGATTGGAAAAAGATGGTCTGCAGTGGCCATGTCCGACCGAGACCCATCCCGGAACGGGATATCTTTTTAAGGATGCCTTCTCAAGAGAAGGGGGCAAGGCCCTCTTTACAGCGGTGCCGTTTGTCTCTTCGGAAGAGTTGCCGGATAAAGAATATCCCTATGTCCTGACAACCGGACGGGAACTGTTCCACTATCATACCGGAACGATGACTCGAAGGTCTCCGGGCTTGAATGCAATCGCTCCGGAGGCATTTGTCGAAGTCAACCCGGCCGATGCGGATGTCCTTGGGGTAAGCCAAGGTCAGTTTCTGACGGTCACTTCACGAAGAGGGTCGATAAAGCTGAAAGCGCGGGTCAGTAAAATCGTGCCGCCCAACGTTGTTTTCATTCCTTTTCATTACAGTGAGGCAGCCGCGAACCTGCTTACCAGTGACGCCATGGATCCTATCTGTAAGATCATGGAAGCCAAGGTATGTGCTGTACGAATTGAGGCATAGTGATTAAGAGTATATTTAGCAGGACCTAATGTCCGGTCATGGGAAGTTAAGTTGTGCTGCGCTTAACTTCCCATTTCTTTTTTACTTAACTATTGCAAATTTAAGGTTTTTACAAGTTATCAATGAGCACATCGATAATTATTGAATTTGGAAAAATACGGATAACCGATTGCGAGAGTGTGATTCTCGTGCCAGAGATTGCCCTGCAGGAAGCCGGTTTTATTAAGACCTTTACCGTAAAGGACAGCGGCAGCGCCAAACATGAATATCATGCCCTGGCGCAGATGGCTTATTTTCAATACCAGGATGACGAACTGGCAATCGTCGCGGTAGATTCTCCTCTTATTGTCATTTCCGGGTCTGAATCGGGCAAAATTGACAGCGGAATGGTTCTTTATCGTGCAATGAATGGTTCGTTTCACGTATTAAGCCATGGCCCGCATGACAAAAAGAAACTTCTTGAAGCTGCGTACAGATACTGTACCCGTTGGGTCCGTCTGGACATTTGAAGAGTTTTAGCGAGGAATTTGTTGTGAAAGATGAAACTGTAAAAAAGAAACAGAAGATTATGGTCTTCCAGCAGAATGGCAGCGGGGAAACAAAAATTAATGGCTTACGGCACTACGGTCAGGATCTTTTTGAGCTGGAAGTGATAAATATTGATGCGATATTACCACCGGTCATGGACGATACCAGTGCTTATCTCCCGGATGAGATCAACTGTGATCTGGTGCTTGATTTTATGAAGCACAACGATTTATCAACTGATCTGGCTGGTCTCTGCACAAAAAAAAATATTCCAGTCATTGCCTCATCAAAAAAAATCGTCGATAAAAAAGCGATTACGCCCCCAACCTGTTGCGGCCTTCCACGTTTGCCGGGCCTTGGCAGTTATGGGGAATATTTTGGCGCACCGGAGTTTGAGGTTGAAATTGAGGATGGTAAAATAGCTGCGGTAAAAGTGGTGCGCGGCGCGCCATGTGGGGCTTCATGGGAGGCGGCGAAGCGGCTTATTGGTCACCCCGCAGAGGATGCGGTGCGTAAAATTGGCCTTGAAACGCAGTTTTACTGCTCGGCCGATCCAGCGGGCTGGGATCCTCTCTATGGTAAGAGCCCAGTGCATTTCGCCGGGAAAATCCACAGCAAGCAGTTGCAAAAAGCTATCGAGAAGGTGCTTGCTCTCTTGTAAATTTGAACCGCAAAGATAATTTCGTTCTGAACGAAAAAAAGCCGCCGTTTTATCACGGCGGCTTTTTAAATCACCAGTTTTTTTTCAATACCTCAAAATACCCCGGCGGCTTGACACAGGCGGGGCATTTATCCGGTGGACTGGTGCCCTCGTGTAGATAACCGCAGCTGAGGCATTTCCAGGTGACCGGCTGGTCGCGTTTGAACGCCCTGCCGGAGGCTAGGTTATCGGCAAGCGCGCGAAACATTAATTCGTGATTTTTTTCAGAAATATTTATGGCATGGAAGGTATCGGCTGCCCGGGCAAAGCCTTCCTCTTCAGCTTCTTTAGCAAAAACTGCATACATTTGATCGTGCACATACAGCTCAAGTTCTGCCGAACTCAAGAGATTGGCCTGGGTATCTTTGATGACCCCTGCCGGAAATTTTCCGGTAATCTCCAGTTCGCCGCCATTGAAAAACTTAAAGAAACGCAGAGCGTGTTCGTACTCCTGGTGGGCTGTTTCATCGAAAAGGTTGGCTATCTGGATATAACCATCTTCTCTGGCCTGGGTCGCAAAAAAATTGTAGCGGGTTCGAGCCTGAGCCTCGGCAGAATAGGACAGCAGAAGGTTCCTGGCTGTTTTGCTGTCACGAAAACCGGCCATTATCTCCCTCCTATTCTTCTATAATGATCGCGTCGGCTCCACATTCGGCAGCGGCCTGGCGTACCACCGCTTCAAGGTGTTTGGGGATTTCGTCACACTTGACGATGGACAACAGTTTTTCTTCATCATATTCGAACACTTCAGGGCATAATTTATTGCAGTTTCTGTCACCCATGCATACGTTTGTAATGACTGCTTTCATAATTCTCTCCTTAGGTTCATATTATCCACATCTTGTGGAAGTTAGCACTCCTGTCACACGCTTCAATTAATCTATCAGGATAGATGCAGAATAATCCGCTCTGCATAAACTTGCCACCAAGAAATCAATCCAAGTCATAGGAAACTTTCGGCACAGTGTACGGAAGTTGAAAATATTCAAGGACTTTACCCGTCTTCTTCCAGCCGTTCTGGTCGAGCAGGCGGGAAAAATTGAAACCAATGCCGGCAAAAAGTGATCTGGTATGTTCTTCATCGGGTTCACCATACCCCCGGGTATAATAGCCTGCCGAAAACTCAACGTACTTGAGGAAGGTGTTTTGCACGGTATCAAAACCGTCAAGCTTGAGGACAATCGAGTAGAACTGGTTGGAGTAATCATCAAAAATGCCGTTGATGGGTACATTAAAAACGTACTCTACTCTGAGATCGATTTTACGATCAAGTTCCGGGTATCTCTGCATTACCACACTGGTCAGGGCGCCGAGAGTGTTCATGGCCATATCCTCCCAGGAAAAACCTTGAGTTACACTGGTCGCATCACCTAGTTCCATGGCGAACTGGACCGTCCATGACGAAAGTGCAGCATACAAATTCGCCTTGTCGGGAGCGTAGCCCCAACCTTTATAGAGACCGGTAAGAGCATCCGCGAAGGTATACGTTGACCATAAATGGCCGCATTTATCGGCCCCACCATATTTTGTATCCTGGCCAAACCATCCTTCATTGCCCATATTAAAACCGGCTGAACCGTAGTCCCATGTCGCCAGTCCCCATATTCCTATAGCTGTTGCGGCGGTAAGATTGGTGTAGAGCAGTTTTTTTGATTTTGGTTGACGAGACCACCAGCTGTCAGAAGTTGTACCTTCTGCCGGATTTGCGGCAAGCGATGCATTGTTTACCTTGGTGGATATATTTTTGTCGTCAAGGACTGCATCGCCGAGATACGCATTGTTAAGGGAAGTATCCTGCAACTCCGCACCGCGCAGGTCAGCTCCAGACAGGTCTGTACCACCGAAAATAGCGCCGTTTAATTTGGTGTTTTTAAGATTCGCACCAGACAAATTTGTTAAGGAGAGTTTGGCTTGTGATAGGTCAGCCCCTTCTAGGTCTACGCCCGAAAGGTCAAGCCTGGTCAGGTCAAGCCCTGCAAGATCGCATCCACGACACGTTCTGTCGGCTGTAAGTTGTTGTAAATTTTGCTGAGCTGTAACACTTGCTTCTGATAATGCCCAATGGGCATTACCAAGCATAATCGCCTGCAGACATGCACAAGACGCAATCGTACGAATGCTTCTTTTCATAAGTGATCGTGATGATTTTTCTGATAAAAGGAAGAAAAAATGAATAAAGCTCTAGACATTATTCCCGAAAATATTAAAAAAGATAAAGACAACTAGTGATACTCTACATGATCAAACTTCGTCAAGTGTGATGGTGTTGTATATCTTAGGTTTTTACGAAGTTGTCAAGTGTTGGTTAAGCAAAATCTGCCGGAAAGGTAGGGCGTCAATATATGGAGGTTGTCGAATGGCTATTGCCAAAAACGCTATGGAAATTTTTAATATTCTTGATAAGAGCAACTGTCGAAAGTGCGGGGAAAAAACCTGTCTGGCATTCGCCGGTGCCGTGTACACCGGAAAACGCCGGATTGAGGAGTGTCCTCATTTAGCTAGTGCCGATATGGCAAGGTTCAGGGGTGCGGATGTTGCTGAAAAGAGACCGGAAGATCAACAGGAAGAGTATATAGCAGAGCTGAGCGAGAAGGTCATAAAGCTCAATTTTTCAGAGGTGGCGAAACGAATTGTTGGACGAATGAATGGCCCCGTTTTGACGGTCCCGGTCCTGGGGAAAAATATTGGAATCCGCCAGGATGGAAGCTTTGTGACCGATCTGCATATCAGCCCCTGGGTGATTATTCCACTTCTTGATTACGTGCTGCATTGCCAGGGGGTGCCGCTTACAGGAGACTGGATATCTTTTCGAGAGATGGCCGGTGGTAAAGAAAAATATGCCCTTTTCAAGAAGAGGGGAGAAGACGTCCTAAAACAACTTGCCGATAAGTACACCGATTTTTTTGAAGATATTGTCCATATGTTCAATGGCAAAAAAGTGGACAAACGATTTGAGTCCGATGTCTCGGTGGTCTTATATCCTTTTCCGCTGGTACCGATTATGATCTGTTATTGGAAACCGGACGAGGGGTTGGGATCCAGCCTGAACCTTTTCTTCGATAAAAGCGTCGATGTCAACCTGGGAATAGACTCGACTTACTTTTTGGGTGCTGGTTTAACCCAGATGTTTTACCGGTTGGCTGAACATCATGGTTTTTAGTGAATAAACTCCCAACGTGAACTTATAAAAAAATATTATTGGCGAGATGATCTTTCATGGAGATTTTGGGAAAACACATGAAAGTGCGGGTTCAGAACCCGCCCCTACAGGGCAAACGGAATTTCAGTTTATATTCTATCTACCTCTTTTTCACTGCACATACGCTCAATCCGGAAAAACCCTAAAAAGGCAACAAAACAGTAAAAGTAGTCCCACACCCGACCTCGCTTATAGCACTGATCTTGCCGTGATGTGATTCAATGATACTTTTAACGATGGCAAGCCCCAGCCCGGTTCCCTGAATCTGTCTGGTGTTGGCGTCTTTTACCCGGTAAAAACGAGTAAATATTTTATCCAGATCCTCGCCGGCGATGCCAAAACCGGTATCAGTTACCTGAATTTTCAGGTATTCGTTCTCTTTGGTCGCAGTTACGGTAATGTGCCCGCCCGCGGGAGAATATTTAATCGCGTTGGTGATCAGGTTGGAAAAGACTTCCTCCATGTTTTGCCTATTGGCGAGGATCGAAGGTAAATCGGCAGGGCATATAAACTCGATGGCGATGTTTTTTTCTTCTGCATAAGGGCTGTGAAACAACTTTTGCTCGGTGAGCAGTTTGGCTAAATCGACCGGTTCCTTTTCGTGGGCGATAAGGCCAGATTCTATTCGAGAAAGATCGAGCAGTTCGGTTACCAGATTGTTGAGATTAAGGATTTTTTCCGACGCCCTCTGAAGAATTTCCTGCTGCTTGTCGGTTACCGCTCCGGCTAATCCGTCGCTGATGTTTTTCAGCTGCATGAGTAGTGAATTCATCGGGCTTCGCACCTCGTGAGAGACCATGGAGATGAAATCGGATTTCATCTGGTCCATCCTTTTCACGGCGGTAATATCGTGCAGTACGGTGATGGTGCCGAGGTTTTCGTTCATTCTGCCGCGAAAAGGGGCGCACCTGGCACTGTAATATTTTTCTTCGTTGTTATCGATGCGTACAATTTCCTTGGTGATCTCGACCAAGGTTTCCGGCGACATGCTGAGGGCCTGGTCGATGGATTCCAGTACGGAATCATCGTCAATGATTTCGTCGACCGGCCGCCCGACCACTTCTTCCCCATGATAATCAATCATATGTAGAAAGGCAGGATTGATCTGGACAATGAGTTTTCGGGCATCGGTGGTCATGACGCCATCGGAAAGGCTGTTGACCATAACCCCCAGCCTTGATCTGGAATCGGCGATATCCTGCAGGGCACCGGTATAACGGAGTGATTTGTCCACCACCGCACGCAGTTGGTCTGGTGTGAAGGGCTTAGGAATAAAATCAAAAGCTCCTTTTTTCATTGCTTCGATGGAATGTTCAAGGGTCGCATAACCGGTTATAACAATCACTACCGTGTCCGGATGGTGGCTACGGACCTCGGAGAGCACGTCGAAACCGGAAATAGTCGGCATCATCAGGTCGACCAAGACTATATCGTAGTGCTTCTCTTTGATCATCTGCAGTCCGATTTCGCCATCCGGGGCGGCGGCAACCTCAAACCCCTTATCAGAAAGAACAAGGATACAGGCCTCGCGAATTCTTGGTTCATCATCAATGATGAGAATTCGGGGATTGTGAAGGTGGAGGGGGGATGACGGGGTAGTCATTGACGGTTCCTCTTGCAATCGTTGATCATGGCTCTGGAATGATATTCGCGCCACGACAAAAATTTTCGGCTTTCATTAGCTACGTTCTAATAAGTAATACCAATACTCGAAATTTGAACATATACGCTCTATTATATCCTCTATTATTTCATACACCAAAAAATTGCCGGGTTCTTTGATTATTAACCGAATGTACTCTCTGGTGCCCGCGACGGTTGGAAGATTTCTTTAAGAAAATATGCAAAAACGAGATGTTGACGGATATTGCAAAGGTAATCGACTGATGAGCAAGAAATATTTATGGAAAATATCATTTTTATATGTAAAAGCGCAGAGGGCAGAAAAAAAAAAGCTATCATATCAGTATTAATTTATTATAATACGCTAGGTCGAATCCTTTACCGATGCATAGTTTAACCCGAATATATGATGCACACCCGCAATAAACTGCCGGAAGCAACATTAGGACTGGTGGTTTACCAATCGGGCCAATCTTTTGGAGGATCTAGGTGTGACCAGGATTACCCCCCAGCAAGAGAAAACAAACAGGATAGGATCAGTATTAGTGGTTGGTTCAGGGATAGGCGGAATGCAGGCAGCCCTTGACCTTGCCAACAGCGGCCTGATGGTTCACATGGTCAATGATGAACCGTCCATCGGCGGAACGATGTCCAGGCTGGATAAAACCTTTCCTACAGGTGACTGCGCCATGTGTATGATTTCTCCGCGCATGGTCGAATCCAGTCGTCATCCCAATATAAAGATGTATACCATGGCCACGGTGACCGGGGTCACGGGTGATGCGGGTGATTTTACCGCTACTGTCCTGCAGCAGGCGCGATATGTCGATCCCGAACGTTGCACCGGTTGCGGGGCCTGTGAACCGACATGCCCGTCGAAGGTTTTCGATGTCTTTAACCTGGGGTTGAACAAAAGAAAAGCCATATATGCCCTCTTCCCTCAGGCTGTTCCCAATACCAGGGCAATTGATCCCGCGCATTGTCTGTATCTGACCAAAAATGTCTGCCGCAAGTGTGAAAAGGCCTGCGAGGCACAGGCCATAAATTTTGAAGATCAGGATAAAAACATCGACCTTCATGTCGGGTCGATCATCCTTACCCCCGGTCTCAAAACCTATCAGCCGGAAATCCGCCAGGAACTTGGCTATGGCAAACTGGCAAATGTTGTTACGTCGCTGCAATTTGAGCGGCTGCTTTCTGCGTCCGGCCCCTTCGCCGGTACGGTTACCAGGCCTTCGGATGGTGGACATCCCAAACGGCTGGCCTGGATTCAGTGCGTCGGTTCCCGAAACGCTCATAACGGCAATCCCTGGTGTTCCTCTGTTTGTTGCATGTACGCCGCCAAACAATCGATTATTGCCTTTGAGCATGATAACGAAGTGCAGTCGACTGTTTTTTATATGGAACTGCGCGCCTACGGCAAGGATTTTGATAAATATATCGATAAGGCTAAAAACGATGCCGGGGTCATTTATAAACGGTCGATGATTGCTGAAATCAACGAAGACCCACAAACCAAAAATCTCCTTATTCACTCAGTGGGCGATGATGGTCGGCTGGTTAAGGAAGAGTTTGATATGGTCATCCTCTCCATCGGCTTTGAACCCCGCACCGATGCCGCTGATTTTGCTAAAATATTTGGCATTGCTACCGACGAATACGGTTTTGCCCAGACCTCCAAATTGAAGCCGGTGGAGACCTCCCGCAAAGGGGTATATGTTGCCGGTACCTACCAGGGACCAAAGGATATTCCGGAAACCGTTATCCAGGCCAGTGGCGCTGCAGCCGAGTCTATGGCCTTGCTGGGCGACAGTCGTGGTACTGAAGTGAAAGAGGTTATCTTACCCGATGAACTGGATATTTCGGGAGAAGAACCAAGAATCGGCGTCATTGTCTGTCATTGCGGCACTAATATTGCCGGTACCGTCGATGTCAAAAAGGTTGCGGAAGAGGCGGCCAAAGAACCTGGTGTTGCCCATTCCGAGACGATTATCTATGCTTGTGCCCCTGATGGGCAGCAGAAAATAAGGGATCTGATCAAGGAAAAACATCTCAACAGAGTCGTGGTTGCTTCTTGTACCCCACGAACGCATGCACCACTCTTTCAAGATACTATTCGCGAAGTCGGTTTGAATAAATTTCTCTTTGAGCTGGCCGATATCCGTGAGCAGTGTTCCTGGTGTCATATGCACGATAATGCTAACGCCACCCATAAGGCGATAGAAATCGTCAATATGAACATTGCCAAGACTAATCGTCTGGTACCGGTGACCTCTGCCTCGGTCGGCGTCGATCATACTGCCCTGGTAATCGGCGGAGGTATAGCCGGAATGACAGCGGCTTTGTCGCTGACCGGGCAAGGCTATGGAGTGCATCTGGTGGAAAGAGCCGATACTCTTGGTGGCTTGATTAAGAATGTTCGGGCCAATCTGGAGGGAGATGATGTGCAGGCCTTTTTGGCAGATACGGTACAAAAGGTAGAAAGTGATCCGGCTATCAAGGTGCATCTGGGCACGCATGTTGAAAAAATCGATGGTTTCGTCGGCAACTTCATGACCACCCTTGCCGATAAAGAGACTGTTGCGCACGGCGCAGTGCTTATTGCCACGGGTGGTGCAGAATATAATCCGGTTGAATATGACTATGCAGCATCCGATAAAATTATCACCCAACGAGAGCTGGAAGACGTGCTGGCCGAAAAAGGTCCGGAGAATGATAAATCGTATGTGATGATTCAATGCGTTGGTTCACGGGAAGAACCGAACAATTATTGTTCGCGTATCTGCTGCCAGGACGCCTTGAAAAACAGCATCGCTATCAAGGAAAAAGCACCTGACGCTGAAGTCGTGGTGATTTACCGCGATATGCGGGCCTATGGCTTGAAAGAAGATTATTATCGCCGGGCTAGAGATCTCGGCGTGTTGTTCTTTCTCTATACTCCTGATGAAAAGCCGCAGGTAGAACTCGCCGGTGACAAGGTTAAAGTCACTTTGGCAGGCAAGATTCTTGGCAAGGAGATGGTTGTTGACGCCGATTATCTGGTGCTTTCTACAGGCTTGCGGCCACAACCGGATGGTGATGAGTTTGCCAAAAAATTAAAGCTTACCTGCAATATTGACGGCTTCCTGCTCGAAGCCCATGTCAAACTTCGCCCGGTCGATTTCCCCAGTGAAGGGTACTTTCTGGCTGGTCTGGCGCACGCACCAAAAAACCTGGAGGAAACCATCAGTCAGGCACTTGCGGCGGCGGGGCGGGTCGGTGCCTTGTTGTCCCATAGCAGCTTGACCGTTTCCGGGGTGATCTCCAAGCATAACCGGGATCTCTGCATGTCCTGTCTGGCCTGCGTTAAAAAATGCCCGTTTGGTGCGCCCTTTATCGATGTGGACGGACGCGTCAGTCATAATGAAGTCAAGTGCACCGGCTGTGGTATTTGTGCCGGTGTCTGTCCCGCGAAGGCCTATCAGGTCAATTATTTCCGCGACGACCAACTGTTAGCCATGATCGATTCGGTTACTGAAATGAGTTGAAAAGAAGCAAGGCAATAAATAGAGGAGAAGAACATCGACGTTTGGTGCTTGCAATTATTCCTGTTCTACTACCAAAGGAAAGGAAAAAAATAATGGCGATTGACACAGAAAAAGTTGAAGAACCGAAAAACCCTGAAAAAGTCCAGGAAATTCCGGCTGACTGGAGGGCCAATATCATAGCCTTTGCCTGCCATTATTGTGCATTTGCGGCGGCTGACCTGGCCGGGGTAATGCGCTTGTCGTATCCTTCTAATGTGAAAGTGGTGCGCCTGCCGTGCACCGGCAAACTTGATCAGATTTATCTCCTGCGCGCCTTCGAAAGAGGCATCGACGGGGTCTTCGCTGCAGGCTGACTCGAAGGACAGTGTCATTTCCTGGAAGGAAATTTCAATGCGGTAAAAAGAGTCAATAAGGTCAAGACGAAGCTCAGCATGCTGGGAATAAATCCCGAGAGAGTCGCTTTTTACAACCTCTCTGCGGCCCAGGGACCAAGGTGGGCGGAGATCTGTACTGAGTTCACCAAGAAGATCAATGCAATGGGACCATCACCTCTATGGTTTGCACTTCAGAAAAAAAAACAGGCCGAGAAAGCTGAACAACAGGTTGCCTGACAATATTTCCAGTAGAATGACCATTTACTGATCAAGGAGTGGAGAAGCTATGATAATAGGAGAGCAGAAACCGTTTGATGAAATATGGGGGATGGTCAAAGGGCACAAGCAGTTGACTGTCTTTGGCTGCAATACTTGTGTTGCCGTCTGTCATCAAGGCGGCAATAAAGAGGCGGAGATAATGGCATCGCTCCTGCGTATGCGGGCCATCCAGGAAGGTCTTGAAATTGATATAAAAAATGGCGGCATCGAAAGACAATGCGAGCACCCGTTTTTCGAATCCGCTAAGGAACTGCTTGATCAATCGGAGGCAGTACTCAGCCTTGCCTGTGGAATTGGAGTGCAGTTTGTTGTTGAAAAATACATGAACACTCCAGTCTATCCCGCTTTAAATACGACATTTTTAGGCGATGTTCAGCAGGATGGATTTTTCACCGAAAAATGCCAGGCCTGTGGTGACTGCGTGCTGGGCATAACCGGGGGCATTTGTCCGGTCAGCCGCTGCTGCAAGCGGCTCTTTAATGGTCCCTGCGGTGGTTCGTCGAATGGTAAATGTGAAATTTCCAAAGATATTGACTGTGCCTGGCAGTTGGTCGTTGATCGTCTGGAGGCCCTCGGCAAGATGGATGATTATGAAAAAATAGTCCCTATTAAAAATTGGTCAAAAGATCGCGCCGGCGGACCACGATCATTTCGCTTGGAGGACTTTTAATCGTGGAAATAAAAACCGACAGTAAACTCGAAAAGGTGTTAAAAAACGGCCATATGGCCGTTTCCAGTGAATGTGGGCCGCCCCGATCAAGCGATCCGTCCGGGATAATCAAAAAAGGGCATCTTATTAAAAATCATGTCGATTGCATCAATATTACCGATAACCAGACCTCAGTCACCAGGCTGTGCAGTCTTGCAGCCTGCATCCATTTAAAACATGAGGGGCTGGAACCTGTTCTGCAGATGGTGGTCAGGGACCGGAACCGGATAGCCCTGCAGAGCGATATCCTCGGAGCTGCATCCTTTGGTATCAACAGTATGTTATGTTTGTCCGGGGATCATCAGAGCTTTGGTGACCATCCCAGCGCGCAGAATGTCTTTGATCTCGATTCCATGCAGCTTCTCCAGACTGTCAGATATATGCGCGATGAAGGTAAATTCCTGGGTGGGGACGAAATCAAAGTGCCGCCGAATCTGTTTGTCGGCGCCGCGGCCAACCCGTTTGCCGATCCTTTTCATATAAGGGTACCACGACTTGCCAAGAAAATCGCCGCCGGCGCTGAATTTATTCAGACTCAATGTGTGTATAATCTTGATAAATTTGAACTCTGGATGAAGGGAGTTGTTGAGCGGGGCCTACATGAAAAAGTATTCATCATGGCCGGTATAACCCCTATGCGCTCCGTCGGTATGGCGAAGTATATGGCTCGTGCCGTCCCCGGTATGGATGTCCCGAAGGAATTAATTGACCGTTTATCTGGTGTTGCCAAAGACAAACAGGCGGAAGAGGGAATAAACATTGCGGTCGAGGCTATTCAGAGGTTAAAAGAATGTACCGGGGTAAGTGGTTTTCATATTATGGCTATCGAATGGGAGGAGAAAGTCCCGGAGATTGTTGAACGGTCCGGTCTTTACCCCAGGCCGGTAATTGACTAATCAAGCGTAGTTGGTAAAATAGAGGCTTATAATGTGTCAAACAAGCGTGGTGATGGAAAAAAATGGTGGAGAGGAGGTACTTCTTGAGAATGTGACCTCGCTGGAGGTTCTTGAGAAGGGTTTGAAAATTACGACCCTGTTTGAGGGCGCTCAGGAATTTTTGGGAGTTGCCATACGCCGCATCGATTTTACCGGCGGGAAGGTTTTTTTATATAAGCTTGAGTAGGAAAGTTTTTAATTAGAGAGAAAGCACTGCTGAAAGCGTTATTAATTGGAGAGATAATGGACAATGTCGAAAAGTTGCGGGTGATGCTGCAACATTGGATTGAGCATAATAAAGGCCATGTGGAAGAATTTGAAAAATGGCAACAAACCATGATTGCAGAAGGGCATACCTCTTTAGCTGATCATATTGCCGAAGCGGTGAAGACTATGGCCACTGTCAATACGCAGTTGACAAAGGCCCTGGATGCTGCGGGTGGCGCTAAGCAGGATGAAAAAGAAGATCATCATCACCACGACGGACATCATCACCACCATCACCATTAAAAGACGGAAGATTTTGGTTTCACAAAAAAAAGCGGAGAAAACGATATGTTCGTTTCCTCCGCTTCGTTGTTTACTGCTTTTGATCAGGTTGTTTTGATCGTGCAGTTACATCCCCATGCTCTTTTTCGCCGAGGTGAGGGTGTTTTTCATCAGCATGGCAATGGTCATCGGGCCGACACCACCTGGAACCGGGGTAATCTTGCCGGCGATTTCCTTGGCTTTCTCAAAGTCAACATCACCTTTTAAGATGGCTTTGCCGGTTTTTTCATTCATGCCTACACGGTTGACGCCAACATCGATAACGGTTGAACCGGGCTTGATCCACTCCGGTTTTACCAGATCCGGAACTCCGGCGGCAACGATCAAAATATCCGCACGCTTGCAATGAGCAGCGAGGTCTTTAGTGCGGGTATGAACAATGGTTACGGTGGAGTTGGCACCCTTGCCTTTCTGAGCCATCATCATGGCAATCGGTTTGCCAACGATATTGGAGCGACCGACGACAACGACTTCAGCACCCGATGTTTCGGTACCGGAACGGACGATCATCTCCTGGATACCGGCGGGAGTACATGGCAAAAAGCGTACTTCGTCGCCGCCAATCATCAGACGGCCGACATTTACTGGGTGGAATGCATCGACATCCTTATCCGGATCGATGGCATTGAGAACTTTTTTGTCATCGATATGTTTCGGCAGAGGCAATTGAACCAGGATACCGTGGATGTTTGGATCTTTATTGTATTTATCTATTAAAGCGAGAAGATCCGCTTCGGAAATATCCACCGATTGATCATCCTGGATTTCATGAAAACCACAGGCGATAGCAGTTTTGACCTTCAGCGTTACATAGCTGATCGATGCCGGGCTGCTGCCGACGAGAATGGTGACAAGGCCCGGCACTTTGCCGTGCTTTTTCTTCATGTCAGCGACTTCCGTGGTAATTTCGGCGAGAATTGCTTTGCGTATTTCGGTACCACTAATAATTTCAGCAGTCATTTTTCTTGTGCTCCTTTTGAAAATGTCGAGTTTCTACTGTCAAGATCGATAGAGTGCGCGTTTGGGAGGATCGCACAGCATCTTCCCAAACGGCAGTTCACAGGAAGGGGGTGTCTAGAACACGCCCTGAACCATACCGGTTTCGACATCAACATCGACCCGCTTGAACGCAGGATTTGAGCTGGTTCCAGGCATGAGGCTGATCGCACCTGCGACAGGCACGATAAATCCAGCCCCACCGTAAGTCAAAACTTCACGAATGGTCAGGCGCCAGCCCTTGGGTACACCTTTGAGTGCAGGGTTGTCAGATAATGAAAGATGCGTTTTCACCATACATATACCCATCCCTGCGAGCTTGGGATCAGCTTGGATTCTGGTAAGGGCTGTATTGGCAGCCGCCGAATAATCTACACCGTCAGCACCATATACTTCTTTGGCTATGAGTTCGATTCTCTCTTTGACTGGCATATCGAGTTCATAAAGAAATTTAAACTCGGACTTGTCTTCACACGCTTCAACAACGGTATTCGCGAACTCGATGGCGCCATCACCACCTTTTTCCCAATGCCTGGACAGAGCAACACGGGCACCCTCGGCCTCACACAGTTCACGAACCTTGGCAATTTCTGCATCGGTATCGGTATAAAAGGCGTTGATACATACGACCGGAGCAATCCCAGCTTTTCTGACGTTTCTGATATGGTGAATCAGATTGCCACAGCCCTTGGCAACCCACTCAACGTTTTCTGTACTATACTCAACCGGCATTGCTTTACCTGGAACAGGTACAGGTGCACCTCCGTGGCACTTAAGTGCTCTAATGGTTGCAACTACAACAGCACAGTCAGGCTTCAGGCCGGAGTAACGACACTTGAGGTTCCAGAATTTCTCAAAACCGATATCAGCACCAAATCCAGATTCGGTAACATGGTAGTCAGCGAGTTTTAAGCCAATTCGGTCAGCAATAATGGAGCTCTGTCCAATAGCGATATTGGCGAAAGGTCCGGCGTGAACGATAACCGGCTGGCCTTCAAGGGTTTGTATAAGAGAAGGATTAAGGGCATCGACCATCCATGCGGTCATTGCACCGGCTACCTGGAGGTCTTCGGTGGTAACTGGTTTTCCTTTCTTGTTATAGGCAACAACAATCTTGCCCATTCTTTCACGCATATCTTTGAGATCTTTGGCGATAGAAAGAATTGCCATAACTTCAGAAGATACAGCAATACCGAATTTAGATTTCATCATGAAACCATCGGATTTGCCGTTAACACCGTCAATGCCGATGATGATGTTTCGAAGGGACTGGCAGCAGAAATCCATAATCCAACCCATTTCAATGTTGGTAGGATCTATATCAAGACGTTTCATGCCGGACAATCTTTCAAGCTGCTCGTCGGTGTAATTTCTTTCATGCTGCAGACGGGAAGTCAGCGCAACCATGGCGAGGTTATGGGCATTCATGATGGCATTAATATCACCGGTGAAGCCCAGAGAAAAAGGAGTAAGTGGAATACACTGGGCAAGGCCACCACCAGCCGCAGAACCTTTAATGTTCATGGTCGGGCCACCGGATGGCTGACGAATAGCTGCACAAACACTTTTGCCGATCTTACCGAGTCCCTGAACAAGACCCATGGAGGAAGTCGATTTGCCTTCGCCCAGTGGGGTCGGAGAAATTGCGGTAACATCGATGTATTTACCATCTGGTTTGTCCTTTAAGCGGTCAAGGACTTTGCGGAAATCAATTTTGGCAATGTAATGACCCTGGGGAAGCAATTCTTCCTTGGTCAAGCCAAGCTTTTCGCCGATCTCGTAGATCGTTAGCATCGTTTTTTCAGCGTCCTGTGCAATCTCCCAATCTGCATGTTTAGTAGGATCCAAAACCATGATTCACTCCTTTGTTAGATTGAGGCTCAGTTTGAGCCAAGTTTAAAAACGGCGTCTATACTTTTTGGTGAAGCAATAAAAAATATACTGCTAAGAACGAACAACGGAATCATCTATAAGTGCGATAAGAGGAAGAACAACATGCTGAGCGAATCATAAGTTTTCCCGTAGACCAAGTTGATGCTACCTGGGATCGTCACCACTGTGACCATTGGAACTGACTCAGCAACAGCAAATTGGTACCATAAAACTTTATGATTTTCAATTGCTTTTAATTGATAATGATCGGC
Source organism: uncultured delta proteobacterium (assembly GCA_963796255.1). GTDB lineage: Bacteria > Desulfobacterota > Desulfobulbia > Desulfobulbales > Desulfocapsaceae > Desulforhopalus_A. The sequence continues at coordinate 60,694 of CAWCLE010000026.1, forward strand.
AGTTGAGGAAGCTGTCAAATGTCAATATCCTTTTTATTCGGCGGTTTTTCATCGACAGCCGCTGCGGGGAACTGTTTAATTTCTCCGTTGATGGTTATTATCGTCCAGTTGCCTTCATGATCACAGGCCTTGATCAGGCAATCGACTTTGGCACCATTATGCAGGGACAGAAAGCATTCCTCATTGACATTTCGATTGATAATCGATTGGAAAGGTTTTTTTTGGGCTATTTTTCTGAATTCGGCTACCGCATTTTCAAAGCGGACAATTTGGGCAAATTCTTCCGGATCGTGTTTCTGTAGCTCCTGTCGCAAAGCTTCAATCTCTTTTTTCTTCGTCGCGATCAAAGAGAGAGTTGTCTCCATCTCTTTTTGCTGATTGGAAGGAATGGAGAAAAGAATTTGTTTCTGTATTTCCACATCGACTTCAATGTAGTTTATTTTTTTTAACAGAGCTTGAGTTTTTGGGTGGGTCATAGCAATTCCGATGGTAAAAAAAAATAAAAGTGGTGAACAATTGGGAAAGTGGGATAGTGCTACGATTTTGGCGATTGTGCAAGGAGTTAATGATCTTCTTCGCCTGGTTCTATCGGCGGTACCCGCAAAGCTCCATGTTGATTGTGGTATAAGCATATGAAGGAAAATATCTTTGTTATTGTTTTGCCGGTTTTTCTGGTGATCGGGCTTGGTTTTAGTTTAAAGCGGACCGGCCTAGTGAACGGTGATTTTATATTGAGTTTAAATCGGTTGATTTATTACATCGCGCTGCCGGCCCTGCTCTTTTACAAAATCGGTACAGCTGATTTTATAACGAGTTTTAATGGCCCGCTGCTGGCAGGCCTGGTTATAAGCGTGCTGATTATCTTTGTTGTCAGCTATGGATATGGTAGTATGCGGGGCTATCCGCCGTCAGTTCATGGAACATTTTGCCAGGGCGCATTTCGTGGCAACCTGGCCTATATTGGTCTGGCAATTGTCTATAATGCTTACGGTGAGGAAGGGTTTGCCATTGCCGGTGTTCTGCTGGGATTTATCGTGCCTTTGTTCAATTTCCTCTCAGTTGTGGCGTTAATTCTGCCTAATCGCCATGACAGTTACCAAATGGGGATGTTTTCCTGGCTAAAGCAGATCGTTTCTAATCCTCTCATACTAGCCTCTTTTTGTGGGATTATCTGGAGTTTTTGGGAGCTCCCATTACCGCAGATAGTCGATAGAGCGCTGGGAATAATCACCGGAATGTCCCTTCCCCTGGCTCTTCTTTCCATTGGCGCATCTTTCTCCTTTCGCAAATTACAGGGAGATCTAGGGATTGCAGCATTGTCGACTTGTTTCAAGATAGTGCTCATGCCTCTGCTCACCGGGGCGGTTCTTGTTTTGTTCGGCGTTCGGGGGCAGGAACTGGCCATAGGCGTTTTACTGGCTGGTACACCAACGGCCACAGCCGCTTATATCATGGCGCAGCAACTCAAAGGAGATGCAGAACTTTCCGGGGCGATCATTATGCTGTCAACTCTTTGTTCGCTGGCCACCTATACGCTGGCACTTTATTTGCTCCACCTGCTCGGCATTGAACAATTTAATGTGCTATAATCCAGGTTGATGGTGATGTAAAACTCTTCATCTACAATTGAATCTGATTGTACCCAATGGTTACTTTAATTTATCCCGGATTGTTCGATGAATAATACTGAATCCCCCCAAGAGAGTGTTCCTCGTCTTGCAGAGGCAAAACTTGTCGCTTTCATTGAAGCTTTTTACCGGGTATTCAAGGTTGGGATATATTATCCAACGGGTCATGCCGTGCTCGATCAATCGGCCAATAAGTGCATTCAGCAGCTGCGTGATATATCGCCGACTCTTGAATGGATAAAAATCTCGGTGAGTCGCAGCGGTCTTTTGGTCGAAGATATTGCCCTGCCGGACACCTCGACGTCGGTAAAAGATCTCTATCGGTTGCTGGAAAAGCTCGGCATCCGCTCCATTGCACTGCATATATCCATAACGCTTAAGCCACTGTTATTTTTCATTAAAAAATTATTGACCTGGCGCATGCAGTTGGAGAGTACGCAATCTTTTATTACCTTTGACGTTGCCGATCTGCCACATGGTATTCGTCTGGAACAACAGGAGTTTTTGGTTGACGAGAGAGCAATTATCCAAGAAAGTCCAAACCATGACTCGCAACAAAATCTCAATGAAATCTGCCTTGCTCTTGGCGAGCGGGGATTAAACAAGCAACAGGTAATGCAGTGCCGGGCATTTCTGGAAAAATTATCTGAGCCTCAGGAAGGTAAAAAACAAACCGACATTAACGGGTATCCGAATGCCACATGGGAAGATGTCAGTTCTCTTCTGTACAAGATAGTAACCGGCGCGTATTCGCTGGATAAAGAGCAGTATGATGCAGTTGCCAATAACGATATCAATGTCATCGGATCTATCTTCGAAAATCTGGAATTGACTCTTACTGATAAAAAGTCGAAGGAGACGATTAAATTCCTGCTGTCTCATTTGACCGGCAGGGTTGCCGATGAACTTGAGGCGGAAATCGAGTCGGAAAAACCGAAGAAAATAATGCGTCGCCTGCTTGAAAACGATGAAAAATTAACTGTTTCTGAATTAAAATCATTTATATACGAGAACAAAATACCTGTCAAAATTCTGGAGAAAATCACTTCCGTGGACAGCAGCGAAGAGCTGTCCATTCTGCTGCAATTATTTACGCCTGATAGCAATGAGGAGTTACGTAGCAAACTGGAACTGAAACTGAAAACCATCCTGTGTGAAAGACTTAACAAAAGAGGAAAAGAGGTACTTGCGGGCGGCATCATATATCTTGCCGATGCGTGGAATGAGACCTATTTTCGCCGGTTTCTTACTCTGGTGCTGAGGAGCCTGCGAGAGTCCGAATATCTTGGCTCGATAGAGTTTATTGTCGATCTCTGGGGGCGAGTTCCTGCGTCAATGCAGATAGTCTTCTGGCCTTATTTGGTCAATGAATTGCTGGTAGTTGGCAGGGGAGACAGTGATGAAACCTTCCATAAAGCGACTGAAATTGCCTCCCGACTCCATATTGACAGGATGGGCAAGCTTTGTTTCCATCTGGAGGAAATGGACGCCTGTCAGGAGAAAAAAGTGGCGGCGATAGTCTTTGATCCAACATATATCTTTTCCTATAAACTCTTTGCTGTTCTTTTCGAAACCACTCTTGTCGATACTGTTGCTGGAATTGTTTTTACCTCTCTGCTGGAAAAACCGCAGGATACGCTGTTTGCTGCAGTCGGCCCTGTTCTTGATCTGACCAGGTCTGTCCATTTTTCGTTCTTTCGATCGTATCTTACGCAGGCCCATTTAAAGGAGCCGCCACTTGCATTGAAAATGGCTGCCGGTCAGATAATTCTGGATTTTCTGCAAAATATTTCCGAGGCAGAAAAGGCTCTCCCGTGGATTCAGAGTACTATCGCGGCGACAGCCGGATTGTATGTCAAGGGGATGAAAGAGATGCTGCACAAAATAATAAAAGAGAAAAAAATGGGGGTATTGCCGACATGGCCGAGAAATTGCCGAATTGCTGCCGAGACAACCCTAAAATCACTCAAGCGGCCATCTTTGTCGGAACTGTTGTAGCGGAATAATTATGATCGATAATATCAACAATATCATAATGCTGCTTTGCAAAGGGATGGCCAATAGAAAGCTCTACTTTTCCGATCATCCGAGGGTCAGTTCGTATGGTTCGGAAATAATTGATCTGGCTAACGAGTATTTCCGATCAACCGGTGCCAAAGAGCTTTTTATCGGTATTGTTGACGGATTCTTTATTTTTGAAGGAAAACGAGTCTTTGGCCCTTCGGTAACGGGAAAACAGTTAATTCAATTTGCCGATTCCCTCTATTGCGGCGGTTTTGGCCTGCAGAAAGGAATCAAAATTGGTGAGCTGCAAAAGTTTTTTGATATTACCGCCAATCGCAGTATCCCGATCAAGACCATTGCTGATGCCCGCTCTTTGTTTACCCAAAGCGGTATCAAAAATATCAGGGTTGCCGAGCCCTTTGCCGATAAATTCGGTGATATAAAACGAAACACCGCCAAGGCGTGGGAAGGGCAGGCCGTGGGCCAGGGCATGCCGTCACCGACCTTTTTATACCAGGAATTGTATGATGTGGTATCCAGTTCCCATGGGGATGCGGCATTGAAGCGGACTGTTGATATCGATAAAGCCCGTTCGGTGAGTGAATTTATGTTGCGCTATATCCAGTCGAGTTTTGCCGATGTGATGCAGCATGTCCATTATGCCGACTACGATAGCTATACGGTTGGCCACTCGGTGCGGGTTGCCTCTCTGGCCGTCTATGTGGGCTCAAAAATGCGTTGGTCCCAAAAAGATCTCCTGGCAATCGGGACGGCTGCCTTACTGCATGATATCGGGAAAAGTACTATTCCTGATGGTATTCTTCTGAAAAAAGGCAAATTGACCGAAGAGGAATATATAATTATTCGCGATCACCCTCGAGCCGGAGCGGAAATTTTATCAGCCCAAAAAGATATTTCCGCCTTAGATCTCGCTGCCTGCTGGGGGCACCATATTCGCCATGACGGCGGCGGATATCCGGTACAACCGTCATGGGCTGTTCGGCATCCGGTGACGTCGTTGCTGCAGATCTGCGATGTCTTCGAGGCACTGACCGCGGTTCGACCCTACAAGGAAGCTTTGGATCCACAAGGGGCATATACTATTATGCTCGCCGATAAAGGTGGTTTTCATCCAGGATTAATGGCGGCCTTTATTGCTATGGTCGGGTTGTACCCCCCGGGAACCTATGTTCGGCTTACCGACAGAAGGGTGGGCATGGTAACTGAGGTCGGTGAGCATATCGACAGGCCGAAGCTTCTCATTACCAGGTCGAAGATTGGTGAAGAGCTGGATGAGAATGATCGGTATATGGTAGATCTGAGTGAAGATGAGCAGCAAGAGCTGCGTGTTGAGCGTTTGCTGCTTAATTTTCTATGATGGCGTCGTAAAACTCTGCATCTTCTTCGTTGCTACAAAATTTCTATAATTACGACGTACTTTAGTACGCCGAAAGGATAGAAATTTTGCGCGCCTCGAATATGAAGCTTCTCGAAGTCTTCGCTTATCGGAAGTCTACGCTTATCTACTTAGCCATCATGAAATTCGATTTTTCACGAGTTTATTTTACAACACCATCATCAGGCTAAATGTTCGAGGACTATTTTTAACATCCGCCGAACCGGTTCCGCAGCGCCCCAGAGAAGTTGATCCCCCACCGTAAATGCAGTCAAATATTGCGGACCGATATTCATTTTATGCAGACGGCCGATCGGGACTGAGAGTGTCCCGGAAACTTTTACCGGGGTGAGGTCTTCTGCACTGCGCTGCCGTTCGTTGGGGATCACCTTGACCCATTCATTGTGGCCGGCGATTATTTGTTTGATTTCTTCAACGCTGATATCTTTTTTTAGCTTGATAGTCAGCGCCTGGGAATGGCAGCGCATAGCACCGATGCGCACGCAAAGGCCATCAATCGGGATCCTTTGATCGGCGCTGTTGCCGAGAATTTTGTTGGTTTCGGCGATTCCTTTCCACTCCTCTTTCGATTGTCCACCTTCGACCGGCACATCGATCCAGGGGATAAGACTGGCGGCCAGCGGAACTCCCCAATTATCCGTGGTGAGGGAACCGTTTTTAAGGGTGGCGGTGATTTTTTTATCGATATCGAGAATAGCCGAAGAGGGATCCGCCAAAAGATCCTTAACGCCGGTATGCAGTTCCCCCATCTGAGTGATCAGCTCCCGCATATTCTGGGCTCCTGCGCCACTTGCCGCCTGATAGGTCATCGTACTGATCCATTCGATAAGCTGGTTTTGAAAGAGTCCGCCAAGCGCCATCATCATCAGGGAGACCGTGCAGTTGCCGCCGATATAATTTTTTGTTCCTTGCGTCAGTGCATTGTCGATGACCGATCGGTTTACCGGATCGAGAACAATGATCGCATCGTTGTCCATCCTGAGGGTCGAGGCGGCGTCAAGCCAGTAGCCATTCCATTTTTTGCGCAACGGTTCATAGATCTTCGAGGTATAGCCACCACCCTGACAGGAAACGATTATATCCATTTCAGCCAGCCGGTTAATATCCATGGCATCTTCAAGAGGAGTTGAGCCGGAGCCGACATCCGGGCCTGCCTGGGCCACTTGGGAGGTGGTGAAAAATATTGGTTCAAATCCTTGAAAATCTTTTTCGGTCTGCATCCGTTCCATAAGAACAGAACCAACCATTCCTCTCCAACCAATAAAACCTACTTTCAACATTGCAGACTCCGTGAATGAAATTGTACGTATGATAACCTTGAGGGAGATTCCTCAAGGGTAAAGAAAGACACGACACGTTGATATTTATACCTAAAACACTGAAGAAATGCGCGAGAAAAATACTATGGTTCAGTTACCCGCGGTTGATCATTTCTCGAGGGAGAAGAAAAGAAGGCATAGCCGAGAATAAACGATCCGATGAGGATAGAAACATCGGCGAGGTTGAAAATACCGGTTCGGAAATTGCCGATCCCAATACTCAAAAAGTCGGTGACGCCGCCATTATGCAACAGTCGATCGACAAGATTGCCGATACCACCGCCAATCACCAAAGCCAGCGGGATATCATAACGAGGTGTAGTTTTATTAAATCCCAAAAGATACAACAGGCAGATAATCAGAAGCACTGAGACACAGACGATAAGAAGAAAAAAACGCCAGGTCTCCGAGAGATTATCGATTACCCCGAGAAAACCGCCGTGGTTTTGAACCAGACTAAATTTGAAAAAACTACTGAAGAACAACACCTCGTTGTCTTTAGTCAAAAAAATCACGGCCAGGAATTTAGTCCATTGATCCATAATGATAACTGCCAGAAGGAAAATAATCGGCAGCACGATTCTGTTCTGTCTCTGTCGATCTTTTTTCAGGTTAAACCACATTATTAAAATTCCTTGAAGAAAAGGATTGTTAAAAAATCTACATTATTGGTAGAAGGCGTTGATTGTCAATCATTACCGCAGTCGTCTGTCCATTACCGATTACAAAAAAGTTGCAGCCGTATCGAGAGTTCGATAGAGTGGGCTTGTTTTCAAGATGAGCGAAAAAAGTTCACGGTTGAGGTTTTACAGGGAGAAACATATGTTGAAAATTGGCATTATTGGTGGATCCGGGCTTGATGATCCGGATATTTTGCTGGAACCACATATTCTCGAAGTGGATACTGAGTACGGCAAGCCATCTTCCTCATTGATGACCGGCAAGATCAGTGGAGTGGAAACGGTAATTTTGGCCAGGCATGGACGTGAACATCAGTACAGCCCTGCTCAGGTAAATAATAGAGCCAACATAATGGCCCTGAAACAGGCAGGTGTCAGCCATATACTAGCTACCACTGCCTGTGGTAGTCTTAAGGCGGAAATTGATCGAGGGCATTTAGTTATTCTTGATCAGTTTATCGATTTTACTCGATTTAGGAAAAATACTTTTTATGATTCTTTTGGTGATGGTGTGCATCATACCGCCATGGCCCAACCTTTTGATGCAGAACTCCGGCGGGTCTTATATGATACCGGTCGGACACTTGGTATACCTATCCACGCCAATGGATGTGTGGTCACTATTGAAGGCCCGCGTTTTTCCACTGTGGCTGAATCTAAGATGTTTCGGTTGTGGGGTGCGGATGTGATAAATATGTCAACTGCTCCTGAGGCAACGCTGGCGGCTGAAGCCGATATTGCTTATGCCGCTGTGGCAATGTCGACTGATTATGACTGCTGGAAAATCGATGAACTGCCGGTGAGCTGGGAAGAAATTATCACCGTATTCCAGCAAAACGCTGATAATGTCAAACGACTGCTGGTGAAGGTAATCGAACAATTTCAAAAAACGGGTCAATAGAGGGGAAAATGGATTTGAAAAAATATGTGCGGAGCATTGTCGATTGGCCGATACCAGGGGTTATTTTTCGAGATTTAACGACGCTGATGAGTGACCCCGATGCTTTTAGAGAAACCTGTGATGTTTTTTATGAAAGATATCAAGATAAAAATATCGACAAGGTCGTCGGCATTGATGCCCGAGGTTTTGTCTTTGGTGCGGTATTGGCGTATAAGCTCGGAATAGGTTTTGTTCCGGTGCGCAAAAAAGGGAAATTACCCCATGATACCATTGAAGAAGTGTATACCCTGGAATATGGCTCGGGAACCATGGAAATTCACCAGGATGCCATTGCAGCAGGCGAGAAAGTAGTGATCATCGATGATCTGATCGCTACCGGAGGGACCATTGGGGCAACCGTAAAGCTGGTAAAAAAACTCGGCGGAGATATCGTCGAGTGTGCGTTTCTTATCGAGCTGCCGGATCTGAAGGGCAGGGCGCAGATACCCGATTGTCCTTTTTTTGCCTTGATGGAGTTTGCCGGCGAATAAATTTAATAATAGAACTGTAAACGACAAAAGCCCCAGCAGAGAATCTGCTGGGGCTTTTGCTTTATAAAAAACGGCGGTGACCTACTCTCCCACACAGTCGCCCGTGCAGTACCATCGGCGCAAAAGAGCTTAACTTCCGTGTTCGGAATGGGAACGGGTGGATCCTCTTTGCTATGACCGCCGAAAAACAGAGGACAGATGACAGAGGACAGATGACAGAATAGTCAGCCGCTTGCGGCGGGTTGACAACAACAGTCATGTCCTTTGTTGGCTGTAAAACAGCGATAATCGAATAGTAGGGTAGTCAGTAGTTGTTCAATCAAGACTGGCAGAGTTCCAGAGGAAGAATCCATAATCAAGTGCGCGGGGCGCATCCTGATCTGTCTTCTGTCCTCTGTCCTCTGTCATCTGATATGGATAAGCCTCACGGCTGATTAGTATCGGTAAGCTCCATGTATTGCTACACTTCCACACCCGACCTATCGACGTTGTGGTCTACAACGAGCCTTCAGATGGTTTACACCATGGGATATCTTATCTTGAAGTGGGCTTCCCGCTTAGATGCTTTCAGCGGTTATCCCTGCCGAACTTAGCTACCCAGCAATGCCCCTGGCGGAACAACTGGTGCACCATAGGTTCGTCCATCCCGGTCCTCTCGTACTAGGGAAAGATCTTCTCAAATATCCTGCGCCCGCAACAGATAAGGACCAAACTGTCTCACGACGTTTTAAACCCAGCTCACGTACCACTTTAATTGGCGAACAGCCAAACCCTTGGGACCTGCTTCAGCCCCAGGATGTGATGAGCCGACATCGAGGTGCCAAACCTCCCCGTCGATATGGACTCTTGGGGGAGATAAGCCTGTTATCCCCGGAGTACCTTTTATCCGTTGAGCGACGACCCTTCCATGCGGAATCGCCGGATCACTAAGACCTACTTTCGTATCTGCTCGAGGTGTCCCTCTCGCAGTCAAGCTCCCTTATGCCTTTACACTCTACGGCTGGTTTCCAATCAGCCTGAGGGAACCATCGCGCGCCTCCGTTACTCTTTAGGAGGCGACCGCCCCAGTCAAACTACCCACCAGACAATGTCCTGGATCCGGATTACGGACCGCAGTTAGATTCCTAAGATAACAAGGGTGGTATTTCAAGGGTGACTCCACAGACACTAGCGTGCCCGCTTCAAAGTCTCCCACCTATCCTACACATGTTATCTCAAAAACCAATGCCAAGCTATAGTAAAGGTTCACGGGGTCTTTCTGTCTAGTTGCGGGTAACCGGCATCTTCACCGGTACTACAGTTTCGCTGAGTCCCTGGTTGAGACAGTGGGGAAATCGTTACGCCATTCGTGCAGGTCGGAACTTACCCGACAAGGAATTTCGCTACCTTAGGACCGTTATAGTTACGGCCGCCGTTTACCGGGGCTTCGGTTCAATGCTTTACCTTGCGGCTGACATGTCCCCTTAACCTTCCGGCACCGGGCAGGCGTCAGACCCTATACTTCGTCTTTCGACTTCGCAGAGTCCTATGTTTTTAGTAAACAGTCGCTCCCCCCATTTCACTGCAACCTGACTGTGCTCAATAAGTAAATTATGTCACACTGCAGGCACACCTTCTCCCGAAGTTACGGTGCTATTTTGCCGAGTTCCTTAACCAGAGTTCTCTCAAGCGCCTTGGTATCTTCTACCTGCCTACCTGTGTCGGTTTACGGTACGGTCACATTCATAACTAGATACGAGGATTTTCCTGGAAGCATGGAACCAGCCACTTTGTTGTCTAAAAGACATCGTCATCACGCCTCAACGTTAATGAGAACCCGGATTTGCCTAAGTTCTCCGTCTACACGCTTAAACCGGGACAACCAACGCCCGGATGGCCTTACCTTCTCCGTCCCCCCTTATCATCAAACGCTATGCAAGTGGTACAGGAATATTAACCTGTTTCCCATCGACTACGCCTCTCGGCCTCGCCTTAGGAGCCGACTAACCCTGAGCAGATTAACTTGACTGCAGGAAACCTTAGGCTTTCGGCGTGAGGGTTTCTCACCCTCATTTTCGCTACTCGTGTCAACATAAGCTCTTGTGGAACCTCCAGCACTCCTTCCGGTGTACCTTCACAGGCGGCCACAATGTTCTCCTACCATTCAGAAATCAGAGGACAGAGGACAGAAGTCAGTTTAGTCAGGCGCTTCGCGCTCTTATTGACTATTCCAGCTTCTGTTCAAACCCATAAGCATTTTCGAGATTTCCTTGTATTCATCTCGCCACTGCTTCCAGGTATCTTCTGATATATATTCCAGATCAAGACAGTATCGTATCCAGACTCTCATCTCGTCACTTGATCCAACGGCTATTGCAAGGTAGCGCTTGAATTCAGCTACAGAGAAACCTTGTTTAGCAAATCCCTCTGCAATGTTCGCACAAATGGATTTACTTGCTCGCCGTATCTGTTCTCCAAGTCCATATTGTTCTCTCTTAGGAAATTCTAAACTCAGTCTGTGAATCTCCAAAGAAAGCTTATACGCTCGTTGAAAAACTTCCAAATCTTCAAATGAGGTAATCATCTGTCCTCTGTCCTCTGTACTCTGATTTCTGAATCCGTAGCTTCGGTACTATGCTTAGCCCCGGTAAATTTTCGGCGCGGTATCATTAGACCAGTGAGCTATTACGCTTTCTTTAAAGGGTTGCTGCTTCTAAGCCAACCTCCTGGTTGTATAAACAATTCCACATCCTTTTCCACTTAGCATAGATTTGGGGACCTTAGCTGACGGTCTGGGTTCTTTCCCTTTCGACCACGGAACTTATCTCCCGTAGTCTGACTCCCGCACTCGAACTTGACGGTATTCGGAGTTTGAAAAGAGTTGGTAATCCGGTGGGACCCCTAGTCTTGTCAGTGCTCTACCTCCGTCAGTCAGCATGCGAGGCTATACCTAAATATATTTCGGAGAAAACCAGCTATCACCGAGTTTGATTAGCCTTTCACTCCTATCCACAGCTCATCCGAACAGTTTTCAACCTATATCGGTTCGGGCCTCCATCTCGTGTTACCGAGACTTCACCCTGGCCATGGATAGATCACCCGGCTTCGGGTCTACCCCATACAACTAAACGCCCAGTTAAGACTCGCTTTCGCTGCGGCTCCGCCTCAATGGCTTAACCTCGCTGCATAGGGTAAGTCGTTGACTCATTATGCAAAAGGCACGCGGTCACACTGTATAAATACATAGTGCTTCCACTGCTTGTAAGCTAACGGTTTCAGTTTCTATTTCACTCCCCTCCCGGGGTTCTTTTCACCTTTCCCTCACGGTACTCGTTCACTATCGGTCATCGGTTAGTATTTAGCCTTGGAAGATGGTCCTCCCGGATTCCCACAGGGTTTCACGTGTCCCGTGGTACTCAGGAAATCCCTAGGGTGAAACTGCATTTCGCGTACCGGATTATCACCGTCTATGATCAGCCTTTCCATACTGTTCCGCTATACATTTTCAATCCCATATCGGGCTCCTACAACCCCAGATAAATCTGGTTTGGGCTCATCCGCTTTCGCTCGCCGCTACTGACGGAATCTCTACATTGATTTCTTTTCCTGCGGGTACTAAGATGTTTCAATTCCCCGCGTTCGCTTCATGTACCTATGTATTCAGTACAAGATGACAAGGTATAAACCCTGCCGGGTTTCCCCATTCGGAAATCTCCGGATCAAAGCCTGTTAACGACTCCCCGAAGCTTATCGCAGCTTACCACGTCCTTCATCGCCTGCCGATGCCAAGGCATCCACCGTTAGCCCTTAATAGCTTATCCATAAAACTTGATTAAACTTTAAGAACTTCTATCTATCGTCCGCTTACACAAACAATAAATACTCAACTACTGTAATCCTCTCAACCCTGGGGGTGGCTTCTGCATTTAAAACGATACGATGGTCCATGTCAGACCGGTGTACCAAAAAGCAAAATCCACGGATTAAAAGGATTTAAACTACTCTACTATTCAATTATCAAAGATCAGTGTTACTTAAAAACCAAGACTTACGTCCTGATTGCAGTCTTTAAATTACACTTAAAAACTGCAATCAACTCGTAACCCTCTGGCCTCTGTCATCTGACTTCTGTCATCTGATATGTGGAGGTGAACGGGATCGAACCGATGGCCTCCTGCGTGCAAGGCAGGCGCTCTCCCAGCTGAGCTACACCCCCGTATCAGATAATGGCGCACAGCGCCTGACTATTCTGTCCTCTGTCATCTGGCGTCTGTCATCTGATACTGGTGGGCCTAGGTGGACTTGAACCACCGACCTCACGCTTATCAGGCGTGCGCTCTAACCAGCTGAGCTATAGGCCCCCTCAGAGGACAGAGGTCAGATGACAGAAGTCAGAATCAACTTCCAGCCTCCGGCTGCCTTGTAAGTGCCTTCTGGTTAGATCATCCACATATAAAGATCAAAAAACCTTTACCGCCGCGAAGTACGGTAAGGGCAGGGGAGTAAAAACACCCCTAACGGAATCTGACGATCCCTCAAAACTGAATAACAACCATCAAAACTTCAATCAGGCTGAGAAGTTTTTCATAATCAAATGCGGAGCATCTAACTATTCTGACCTCTGTCCTCTGACTTCTGTCATCTGATAACGCAACCGGGGTTAATCCCCATGCAGACCTAAATCTGCGGTTTCCTTAAAAAGGAGGTGATCCAGCCCCAGGTTCCCCTAGGGCTACCTTGTTACGACTTCACCCCAGTTACTCATCATACCTTGGCAGCCTGCCTCCTTACGGTTAGCTCAACTGCTTCTGGTACAACCAACTCCCGTGGTGTGACGGGCGGTGTGTACAAGGCCCGGGAACGTATTCACCGCGGCATGCTGATCCGCGATTACTAGCGATTCCAACTTCATGGAGTCGAGTTGCAGACTCCAATCCGGACTGAGACATAATTTCGGGATTCGCTTCACCTCGCGATGTCGCTGCCCTCTGTTTATGCCATTGTAGTACGTGTGTAGCCCTGGTCATAAAGGCCATGAGGACTTGACGTCATCCCCACCTTCCTCCGGTTTGACACCGGCAGTCTCTTTAGAGTGCCCAACTTAATGCTGGCAACTAAAGACAAGGGTTGCGCTCGTTGCGGGACTTAACCCAACATCTCACGACACGAGCTGACGACAGCCATGCAGCACCTGTCACCGAGCTCCTCAAAGAGGCACTCTCTTGTTTCCAAAAGATTCTCGGGATGTCAAGACCAGGTAAGGTTCTGCGCGTTGCGTCGAATTAAACCACATACTCCACCGCTTGTGCGGGCCCCCGTCAATTCCTTTGAGTTTTAATCTTGCGACCGTACTCCCCAGGCGGTCAACTTAATGCGTTAGCTCCGGCAATGAGACGATTAACCGCCCCAACACCTAGTTGACATCGTTTACGGCGTGGACTACCAGGGTATCTAATCCTGTTTGCTCCCCACGCTTTCGCACCTCAGCGTCAGTATCTGGCCAGGTGGTCGCCTTCGCCACCGGTATTCCTCCCGATATCTACGAATTTCACCTCTACACCGGGAATTCCACCACCCCCTCCAGTACTCAAGTTCCACAGTTTCAAATGCACTTCCACGGTTGAGCCGTGGACTTTCACATCTGACTTATAAAACCGCCTACGCGCGCTTTACGCCCAGTAATTCCGAACAACGCTTGCACCCTCCGTATTACCGCGGCTGCTGGCACGGAGTTAGCCGGTGCTTCCTTTGGTGGTACCGTCAAATAGTACACGTATTAGGCATACTACATTTCTTTCCACCTGACAGGATTTTACGACCCGAAGGCCTTCATCATCCACGCGGCGTCGCTGCGTCAGGGTTTCCCCCATTGCGCAATATTCCTCACTGCTGCCTCCCGTAGGAGTCTGGTCCGTGTTCCAGTTCCAGTGTGGCGGATCATCCTCTCAGACCCGCTAACCATCGTTGCCTTGGTAGGCCATTACCCTACCAACTAGCTAATGGTACGCAAGCTCCTCCTGGTACAGTAGCTTTCATGAAGAGGCCACCTTTCCTGATTTCTCAGCGTATCCGGTATTAGCACACCTTTCGGTGGGTTATCCCAGATACCAGGGTAGATTACTTACGCGTTACTCACCCGTGCGCCACTCTACTCAAATTCCGAAGAATTCTTTCGCGTTCGACTTGCATGTGTTAAGCACGCCGCCAGCGTTCGTTCTGAGCCAGGATCAAACTCTCCAGTTTGATATCCTAGACTACCCGAAGGTAGTTTCTTATATAGTGCTAATGTATATAAGAGCTCACTTTGCATTACAAAGTTTGCCCTGTGTTCCCCAAAAGGGGGTACACCTTGGGCCCGTTTGCGTATTGTTGTTATTCAGTTTTCAAGGATCGTTCAGGCGTGCCGGACAACAGCAAACCCCGCGGTGTAAATGCCGCGATGAGCAGGCTAAATTAACACAACCAAAATAGCCGGTCAATGTTTTTCTTTATTATTTTTGGTTTTTACTCCAGAAAAAAACGTTCCCCGCCGGTTAAGATAGGGATGGCATTTTCTGTTGCGCAAAGACCGCGGCAAACTACTT